>CANLRK010000003.1 GCA_947493535.1 uncultured Flavobacteriaceae bacterium
TCTATAGAAATAAACACATCTTGAGAAAACTGTCTTTTTTCTATAATTAAGTTGTATATGTTTTGACTCAATAGTGGTTTGTAGTTTGAGTCGGATATTTGTATTTGAAATGTACCTTTTACTTCATTAAATAAGTTTTTTAATGAAGAATTAGCAGTGGCACTATGTCCATTCATTTCTTCTAAGTTAACCGGAGCTAACTCGTATTGCTTTTGGATATTTTTATTTTTTTGTCCGTAAGACAAGCAAGAAAATAAAACCATAAGCACTGTTAAAAGAGTAACGCTTCTTTTCATAGTATTAAGTGTTATTTTTTAAATATTATATAAGAATTTGCAAATACGCTAATAGGAACATTAGCTATGTAGGTGTAAGCTTTTTTTATCATAAAGCTTGATAAAATAAAGTAAGTTCTTTTTTGTTATAGGGTGTGTTCATTTCACTAAATAAACTTTAACATTGGTTAATTTTTATGTGAAATTAAGATAATTTTAAGATATATCAAGAAGGTTCGATTAAATACTAAAATAGTCGTCTAAAGGCTGTTTTTTGTATTTAATTCTTTTGTTTAGTGTTGTTTATGGGTTTAAAACCTTTTTTGATTTTAACTAAAAAAAGGCAACTTAAATTAAGTTGCCTTTCCTATTATTGTTTCGTTTAATTAGAGTAACGTGTTACTTGATAGTTATTTCATATGGTAATAACATTTGCGCGCCTTCCATTTTTGTAATGGTTTTCATTTTTTCTATTATGTGGTAGTTTTGTACACCAATTTCTTCTTTTAGTAACTCTTCTTTAGTTTGTATAAAACCAAAGTCTTGAAACATTTTCTCAAAATCTTTTTCGTAAACAGGAAGCTCTTTTAGTTTATAGTTTTCTAGCTCAGCGGCTTCAGCTGCTCTTTGAATAGCAAGGTCTAAACCACCTAATTCATCTACTAAACCTATTTTTAATGCATCGGCACCTGTCCAAACTCTACCTTGTGCTATTTCATGAACAGCTTCTTTTTGCATTCCTCTACCAGTAGCTACTCTGCTAGTAAATAACTCGTAAATATCTACAACTCCTTCTTTAATAATACTTCTTTGTTCTTCTTTCATAGGTTCAAAAAAGCTATAGGTAATAGCGTTTTTATTGGTAGTTACTTGCTCTGCGTTTATACCTATATTATTCATAAACTCATGAGCATTAGGTAAGGTTCCAAAAACACCGATACTTCCTGTTATAGTACTAGGTTCGGCAATTATTTTATTGGCGTTACATGAAATATAATACCCTCCTGATGCAGCAAGGTTACCCATAGAAACAATTACTGGTTTTACAGCTTTTGTTAGTTCAATTTCTCTCCAAATTAATTCACTAGCTAATGCACTTCCTCCAGGAGAGTTTACACGTAATACAACTGCTTTTATTTTTTCATCTTCACGAGCCTTTTTTAATGCTTTATTGATGACACCTTGTCCAATTTCTTTTTCATCTCCCTCACCATACATTATTTGTCCTTGTGCGTAGATAACTGCAATTTTATCTTTTATTTTTAATTGTTTGGCTTTGTTTTTAGCTGCAGAATATTTGGCATAGTCATAAATATTAACAGACTCTAAGTCTTCATCGTTAGCTAACCCAATTTTTGTTTTGATGCTTTTTTCAAATTCATCAGCATAAACAAGTTTATCTATTAATTTTGATGAAACGGCTAATTTTGCATTTCTAGTTAATAAATTATCGGCTATGGTATCAAGCTGAGCAGTTTGAATATTTCTGCTAGCACCTATTTCTTTTTTCATTTCTGACCAGATAGAGTTAAGAAAAACTGAAATCTGCTCTCTGTTAGCTTCACTCATTTCTTGAGCTAAATACGGTTCAACAGCGCTTTTGTATTTACCATGACGAATAACCTCCATCTTTAAACCGTATTTTTCTTGAAAGTCTTTAAAGTATAGTATTTCGGTAGCCAATCCTTTAAAGTCTAATGCACCTACTGGGTTTAAATAAATAGAATCGGCTACGGAGTTTAAGTAATAGTCTTTTTGACCTATTATATCACCGTAGGCATAAATGAATTTACCTGATTTTTTAAACTCAATTAAAGCATCTCTTAAGGCTTTAGTTTGAGCCATTCCGGCTTGTAGTTGATTGTTTTCTATGGTAATTCCTTTAATTTTATCGTCTGTTGCAGCATATTCAATTGCATCAATGATATTGAACAATCCGTTATATTTTTTATTTCCCTTAAACAGTTCGTTTAGTTCACCATAATCAAAATTACCTGCATAATCAGGCATCTCTTCATCAAGGTTTAAAGCCAGTACTGAGTTTTCTTTTATAGTAACAGTATCTTTACCACCACTACCTAATAATGCACCTAGTATTACTAAGAAAAAGAAACATAAGCCAATGAAAACGGCAATTCCTACAACGGTTGATAATACTCTTTTTAAAAAATTCATTTGTTATTTATTTAGTTTATACTTCCCAAAAGGATTGATTAAGGTTAAAAAAACTGTAGCTTTGTGGGCTATCATTTATATATTACACTGTAAGTCTGTATTTAATTGAAATTGTTACAAAAAATATTTATTTCATTAGGAACCAATCAAGGCAATAGGTTGCAAAACCTACAAAATGCTATTGATTTAATTTATGAACAGATAGGTAGTGTTCTTGAAATATCATCGGTTTATGAAACAAGTTCATGGGGCTTTGAATCGGAGGACTTTTTAAATTGTTGTGTGGCAATTCACACATTGTTGACTCCTGAAGAATTACTTAACAAACTTAAAGAGGTTGAAATAAGTTTAGGAAGAAAGCAAAAAACGAAAACTACTTATGAAGCAAGAATAATTGATGCAGATATTTTATTTTATGAAAGTATAACTATTACTACTAAAAACTTAACGATTCCTCATGTTGCAATTGCGGATAGAAAATTTGTTTTACAACCATTGGCAGATATTGCTTCGGAATATAAGCACCCTGTTTTACAGTGTACAGTGGCAGATTTGCTGCATAATTGTAATGATGAAAGCACAATAAGCAAAGTTGCTTTAAAGCTTGGGAATCCATTTAATAGCCGTGTTTTTTCAAAGTATAATTTTGTAACTATAGAAGGTAATATTGGAAGTGGAAAAACATCTTTGGCTTCAATGTTAGCACAAGATTTTAATGCGAAATTAATTCTGGAGCGTTTTGCAGATAATGCTTTTTTACCCAAGTTTTATAAAGATCAAGAACGATTTGCTTTCCCACTAGAAATGAGTTTTTTGGCTGATAGATATAAACAATTATCAGAAGATATTGCTCAATATGATTTGTTTAAGGAATTTGTGGTAGCCGACTATCATATTTCTAAGTCGCTTACTTTTGCGAAAGTAACTCTTCCAGAAGATGAGTTTGCATTGTATAGAAAATTTTTCAATGTTATTTATAAAGACATGCAACAACCCGAGCTGTATGTATATTTATATCAGAATACAGAACGGTTACTTAAAAATATTGCCAAGCGTGGTAGAACCTATGAGCAAGATATTCAGCCTGACTATTTAGAACAAATAAACAAAGGTTATGTAGAGTTTATAAAGTCACAGCCAAATTTAAATGTAAAAATTATTGACGTTTCTGAATTAGACTTTGTAGCTAATAGAGCAGATTTTCTAAAAATATTAAAACAAATAGTTTCGTAAAATAAATGACAACATTTGAAATGATATCATTATATGCAATGACATGTTTATATCTATTTACAGGAGTTTGTCATTTTTTATACCCTAAGGTGTTTATTAAAATAACACCAAGTTGGGTACCTTGCCCTAAGGCTACAAATATAATTGTGGGTTTTATTGAAATAATGTTAGGAGTTTTGTTGTTAATACCTTTGGTACGCAGTTATGCAGCTTTAGCAATTATTTGTTTGCTCATAGCAATATTTCCAGCAAATGTAAAGCACTATTTTCAAGAAAAACAAAAAAACAGGTATGTGTTGGCTACTATGCTACGGCTCCCTTTACAGTTGTTACTTATTTATTGGGCGTACACTTTTATATAGAGCTGTTCTTATGATAGTTTTACTAACAAATCCCATAATACCACTCCACAGGTAACAGAAATATTTAAGGAATGCTTTGTACCTAATTGTGGTATTTCAATGCAAGTATCAGAGGCTGAAACTACTTCTTGTTGCACTCCTTTTACTTCGTTGCCAAGAACGATAGCTAGCTTTTTATTTTCTGGAGGAGAAAATTCATTTAGCATAATAGCATTTTCAGCTTGCTCAATACTAGCTATCATTACCCCTTCTTTTTGAAGTTCTTTTAGTAATGATATTGTGTCTTTTTTATATTCCCACGCTACAGAGTCTGTGGCTCCTAGTGCAGTACGTTGGATATCTTTATTTGGTGGAGTAGCGGTGATGCCGCATAGATATACTTTATCAATTAAAAAAGCATCACTAGATCTAAAAACAGAGCCTACATTATTAGCACTTCTAATATTATCTAAAATTACAATTAGGGGTGTTTTTTTAGCCGATTTAAATTCCTCGATAGATTTTCGGTCTAATTCTCTATTTTTTAATTTTCTCACGTCACCTATTTTTTAATTGATTGCAAAAGTCAATAAAATAACGGATAAAAAAAAGCGCTCATTAAAAGAGCGCTTCTATTTTGTTATAAAAAAGATTTATTTGTTAGCCATCTTTTTTAAGTGTTTCTTTTTAGGGTTTGCACTAGCGTTAGGGTTTGCTAATACTTTACCTTTAATGCGAACTACCTTTGTAGGAGCATTAGTAGCATTTGATGTAACTGTAATACTTTTTGAAAAAGGCTGTCCTCCTCTTTTAGTATCATACTTTACTTTCATTACTGCAGATTCACCAGGTAAAATAGGCTCTGTAGGTTTTGTAGGAACTGTACATCCACAAGAACCTTTAGTTTTTGTTATAATTAAAGGTGCATCTCCAGTGTTTTTAATAACAAACTCACGCTCGCCGTTAGAAGCATAAGCTACTTCTCCATAATCAATAACTTCTTGTTCAAACTCAATTTGAGCTCCTTTTTTTTCTTGAGCGTTAACTCCTGTAAATAATGTAATAGCAAATACAAATGCGATTAATTTTTTCATGATCATTAATTGTTTTTATGTGGTATTAAATTTCTCAATAATGATGCCAAAATTGGCAAGCCTTCCAAAAGTACTAAATCTTTAAAGAATTAAAAATAATATTCTGCTAATTTCATTAAATTCGCAGCATAACACCGTAAACCGAAATACATTGGCATCTAAAACAAAAAAAGTTACTCCATTAATGAAGCAATATAATAGCATTAAGGCTAAATATCCTGATGCAATGTTGTTGTTTAGAGTAGGAGATTTTTACGAAACTTTTGGAGATGATGCCGTTAAGGCTGCACAGGTGTTAGGGATTACTTTGACCTATAGAAATAACGGAGGTGATAAAACCGAGTTGGCAGGATTCCCACATCATTCGGTTAATACGTATCTGCCAAAATTGGTTAAGGCAGGTATGCGCGTAGCAATATGTGACCAGTTAGAAGATCCGAAACAGACAAAGTCTATTGTAAAAAGAGGAGTAACAGAACTTGTTACTCCAGGTGTTGCTTTAAATGATGAAGTATTGCATTCCAAAACTAACAACTTTTTATGTGCGTTACAGTTTGGTAAAAAAACAATAGGAGTTTCTTTTTTAGATGTTTCTACGGGAGAGTTTTTAGTGTCAGAAGGTAATCGGGAATATATTGATAAACTGTTGCAAAACTTTAACCCGAGTGAGGTGTTAGTATCAAAAAAGGCTAAAGCAATTTTTTTAGATTTTTTTGGAAACGATTATCATTCCTTTTTTTTAGAAGATTGGCTTTTTAAATCTGAATATGCAAATGAAACATTAACCAATCATTTTAAAACAAATTCATTAAAAGGGTTTGGAGTTGAGCATTTAGAAGAAGGAATAATAGGAGCAGGAGCAATTTTTTATTATTTGTCTGAAACGCAACATAGCAAGCTAGAGCATATTACAGCAATTAATCGAATAGCAGAAGATGAGTATGTTTGGATGGATAGATTTACGGTTCGTAACTTAGAATTATACGGTTCAAATTCTCTTAATGCGGTAACGTTGTTGGATGTTATAGATAAAACAATTTCACCTATGGGAGGTAGATTGTTAAAGCGCTGGTTAGCATTGCCTCTAAAGAATGTTGCTAAAATACAACAACGTCATCAGGTAGTTTCATATTTACTGGATGAAACTACAGTATTTGATAAAATACGCAACTATACTAAACAAATTGGCGATTTAGAACGGTTAATTTCTAAAATAGCTACTCAGAAAGTCAACCCAAGAGAAGTAATTCAGTTAAAAAATTCGTTAGAAGCTATTGTACCTATAAAAGCATTAGCTGTTAACTGTAGTAATGAGGCATTAAAAGCTATAGGGGATAACTTACATGGTTGCGATTTGTTACGAGCAAAAATAAAAGAAACCTTAAATGAAGATGCTCCTGTTGCTATTGCTAAAGGAAATGCTATAGCTAGTGGGTTTTCAAATGAGCTGGATGAATACCGTTCTTTGGCTTTTTCAGGGAAGGATTACCTAGATAACATGTTGCAGCGAGAAACAGAAGCAACAGGAATAACTTCACTTAAAATAGCATCAAATAATGTTTTCGGCTATTATATAGAAGTTAGAAACACGCATAAAGATAAAGTGCCAGATACTTGGGTACGTAAACAAACACTGGTAAATGCTGAGCGCTATATTACGGAAGAGTTAAAAGAATATGAGGCAAAAATTTTAGGTGCTGAAGAGAAAATTGCTGCTTTAGAGCAACAGTTGTTTACCGACTTAGTTTTGTGGATGACCAACTATATTAAATCAGTGCAACAGAATGCAAATCTTATTGCTCAGTTAGATTGTTTATGTGCTTTCGCAGAATTAGCACAAATTAACAACTACGTACTCCCAATTATAGATGATTCATTTGAGTTAGATATTAAAAACGGACGTCATCCTGTAATAGAAAAGCAGCTGCCTTTAGGAGAAGTGTATATTGCTAATGATGTATATTTAGATGTATCTACACAACAACTAATCATGATTACGGGGCCTAATATGTCAGGTAAGTCAGCAATACTTCGTCAAACAGCATTGATAGTGTTATTGGCTCAAATGGGAAGTTTTGTGCCTGCGGATTCTGCACGAATAGGATTGGTAGATAAGATATTTACTCGTGTAGGAGCTAGTGATAATATCAGTATGGGGGAATCTACATTTATGGTAGAAATGAATGAAACAGCTTCCATATTGAATAATTTATCAGATAGAAGTTTGGTTTTGTTAGATGAAATAGGAAGAGGTACAAGTACTTATGATGGAGTTTCGATAGCTTGGGCTATTTCAGAATACATACACGAGCATCCTTCCAAAGCAAAAACCTTATTTGCGACGCATTATCATGAATTAAATGAAATGACTGAAACATTTAAACGAATTAAAAACTTTAATGTATCAGTTAAAGAAACAAAAGATAATGTGCTTTTTTTACGAAAACTAGAAGCAGGAGGTAGTCATCATAGTTTTGGTATTCATGTAGCAAAAATGGCAGGTATGCCTCAGCAGGTTATTCGAAAAGCAAATAAAATTTTAAAAAAATTAGAAAAATCTCATTCTTCTGAAGAATTAACGGATACTATTCAAGCAGCACAAGATGAAATGCAATTAAGCTTTTTTAATTTAGATGATCCGTTGTTAGAAGAGTTAAAGGATGAGATATTACATACTGATATTGATACACTTACACCTATTGAAGCCTTAATGAAATTGAATGAAATTAAGCGAATGTTAGTTAAGTAGCTGAAAAACAACTGTTTTTTATCGAGTATATTTGTTTTTCAACGAAAAAACATCTTGTTTTTTGTTGTGAAACTGTATTTATTTGTTGTGAATCAACTTTTTATATATATTTACACTCTCCCAAGAAAACATAACTCGTTCAATTTTAAAAAGTTATGTTATGAAAATATTTTACGTATTCCTACTAAGTGTATTAGTTTTGTCTTGTGAAAAAGATGAAATAACACCACACCAAGAAGTATTGTCTAAAAATGATATGTTAGGAACTTGGAAAGTTTCTTACTTAGAACATGCAGATGTTACTGAGTTGTCAGATTATGTTTTTGATTTTAATCCTGATAATGAATTGGTAATTACTAAAAACGAAGAAGTGACTTTAGGAACTTGGGAGATACGAAGCAATGGTAAGGAGTTAAAAATATTAATTCCAGAAAAAGAATATCCGTTACGAACTTTACATAGTGAGTGGCATGTAAACAATGCTACTGTTGAAAATATAAAATTAACAGAAACAAATAGTGATAATGGATTTTTAGAAAAATCACATTTCGCACGATTATAGCTAATAGTAGTTTTTTTGAATAGTTAGAAAAACACGATAAATAATTGTTTATCGTGTTTTTCTTATATAGTTAATTACAGTATCAGTAGCTCCCTTTTTTTTAGCAATATAAATTTTGTTCTTTTTTCCAGTTAGCTCCCTTATAGTTTTATTTGTTACTAAAGAGCTTATAATTTGATTATACTCATTTTCTGAACTAACAGGTAGCATCCCTTTAAGATGAACTAAATCGATAGCTTCTTGAAATTTATCATACTCAGGGCCAATTATTATCGGAATACCAAAAACCGCTGGCTCTAATGTGTTGTGTAAGCCTGTTTTAAAACCACCACCAACATAAGCTATAGAAGCATAACTATATATCTTAGTTAAAATGCCTATAGTGTCAATAATAAACACACTGTACTCAGCTAAATTTTTGTTATGCATTTCAGAGTGTAAAACTACAGGTTTTGAAATGCTGTTTTTTAGCTTTTCAATATGACTATTATTGATGTTGTGAGGAGCAATAATGTGTTTAATGGTGTTGGGGCTATTATTTAGGTGGTTTAAATAAATAGTTTCATCATCAGGCCAAGAGCTTCCATAAACAATGGTAGTTTTTTTGTCTATGAAGACTTCTATGAACGGTAGAGAATTATCGCGTTTAACAATTTCAGAAACTCTATCAAAGCGTGTATCTCCATTAACACTTACATTAGTTTTATTAATTTTTTGAAGTAATAGTTTTGAAGTTTCATTTTGAACAAAAAAATGCTCAAAACTGTTTAAAAATTTTAACATCCACTTACCATGCCATTTAAAGAATGTCTGGTTTTGTCTGAAAATTCCAGAAACTAAAAGGGTGCGAATATTTTCTTTTTTTAATTGAGTTAAATAGTTGGGCCAAAATTCATATTTAACAAAAATAGCCATGTCTGGATGTACAAGTTTTAAAAATTGTTTGGCATTTTTTTTAGTATCTAATGGGAGGTAAGTAATTACATCAGCAACCGAGCTATTTTTTTTAACCTCGTAACCGGAAGGCGAAAAAAAGCTAACTATGGTTTTATGGTTTGGATAAACTTGTTTTAGTTGTTCAATAATAGGCAAGCCTTGTTCAAACTCGCCTAATGAAGCACAATGAATCCAGATAGTTTTGTCATTACTGTTTATCTTGTTTTGTAATTGGTTAAAAACACTTTTTCTTCCTTCTACAAATAGTTTTAGTTTAGGATTGAAAAAAGCAATTATTCTGAGTATAAAACTTGTAAAATGAATAAGGATGTTATAAATATGAATCAAAGCTTCCGAAGTAAATAAAATTCTATTAGCTAAAATACATTTCTTAAATCAAAATCAAGAAATAAACAGATTCCTTTTTGTATTTTTGAACAAATTCACGTTGGATATTGATATGAAAAAAATACAAATGGTAGACCTTAAGGGTCAGTATAAAAAAATAAAAGACCAAGTTAGTATAGCTATGAATGAGGTATTAGATTCTGCTGCGTATATAAATGGTCCTGAAGTAATAAAATTTCAAGAAGAACTAGAATCGTTTTTAGGGGTTAAACATGTTATACCCTGTGCTAATGGTACAGATGCTTTGCAAATTGCTATGATGGGCTTAGGGTTAAAGCCAGGAGATGAAGTAATAACTGCTGACTTTACTTTTGCAGCAACTGTAGAGGTTATTGCACTTTTAGGATTAACACCTGTGTTGGTAGATGTCAATCCAGATGATTTTAATATTGATGTTTCTGCAATAGAAAACGCAATAACGGCAAAAACAAAAGCTATAGTTCCTGTGCATTTATTCGGACAGTGTGCAAATATGGATGCAGTAATGGAGCTTGCTGAAAAATATAATTTATTTGTAATAGAAGATAACGCTCAAGCAATCGGGGCAACATATGCCTCTAAAGATGGTGAAAAGAAAGCAGGTACGATTGGTCATGTGGCTTCAACATCATTCTTCCCATCTAAAAACTTAGGTTGTTATGGTGATGGTGGAGCTATTTTTACTAATGATGATGAATTAGCACATGCCATAAGAGGTATTGTTAACCACGGAATGTATAAGCGCTATCATCATGATGTAGTAGGTGTAAACTCTCGCTTAGATTCCGTTCAAGCCGCAGTGTTACGAGTGAAATTAAGAAATCTAACGCAATATAATAGCGCAAGACAACTAGCTGCTGATAAATATGACGCTGCATTTGTAAATTGTGATAAAATAACAACTCCAGTAAGAAATGATAATCACGTCTTTCATCAGTACACACTAAAGCTAGATAAAAGTGTTAATCGTGATGCTCTTGTAGAGTATTTAAATGATAATGACATACCATGTGGAGTATATTATCCAATTCCTTTACATAAACAAAAGGCGTATGCAGATGAAAGGTATAATGAAAAAGATTTTACAGTAACAAATAATTTGGTAAAACAAGTAATTTCTTTACCAATGCATACAGAACTAGATGATGAACAAATAGAGTTTATCACAACAAAGATAATAGAGTTTATTGCTTAATATCTAAAAAAATAAAAACAAAAAAGCCTTACATTTTAAGGCTTTTTTTTGAGTTTCTTAATACAATTTATATAAATGAAAATACTGGTAACAGGAGGATTAGGATTTATAGGGTCACATACTGTTGTAGAATTACAAAATAAGAATTATGAAGTGGTTGTGATAGATAATTTATCAAACTCTTCAGAAAATGTTTTAAAAGGTATAGAAGCAATAAGTGGAAAGGCTACTGAGTTTGTAAAGTTAGATTTGCGCAATAAAAACGATGTAGTTTCTTTTTTTAAAACGCATAAAAATATTGATGGTGTTATTCATTTTGCAGCGAGTAAAGCTGTTGGGGAAAGTGTAGAAAATCCGTTGTTGTATTATGAAAATAACATTAACACATTAGTGTACTTACTTCAAGAACTAGAAAAGCATCAAATAGCGAATTTTATTTTTAGTAGTTCATGCACAGTATACGGACAAGCTGACGAATTACCTATAACTGAAAATGCCCCAGTCAAAGCCGCGGAATCTCCTTACGGAAATACAAAGCAAATAGGGGAAGAAATTTTACAAGATTTATGTAAGGTTTCAAAGCATTTAAAAGTTATAGCCTTGCGATACTTTAATCCAATAGGAGCACATCCGTCCTCAGAAATAGGAGAGTTACCTATTGGAGTCCCGCAAAACTTAATCCCTTATATAACTCAAACAGCTGTTGGCTTACGAGAAAAATTATCAGTATATGGAAATGATTATCCAACAGTAGATGGAACTTGTATTCGCGATTATATTCATGTTGTAGATTTAGCTAAGGCTCATGTAATAGCTATGGAAAAACTAATAAGTAATACCAATACAAGTACATATGAAACGTATAATGTAGGTACCGGAAAAGGGAGTACTGTATTAGAAGTTATTCAGTCTTTTGAGCGAGTTTCAGGTGTGAAGTTAAATTATGTTTTTGCACCTCGCCGATCGGGTGATGTTATAGCAGCTTATGCTGATACCAGTAAGGTTACTGAACAATTAGGTTGGAAAGCTGTATCTGATTTAGATCAGGCAATGCTTTCTGCATGGAATTGGGAAAAAAGAATAAGAAACAAATAAGTTTATATACTAAAAGAGTTTTTTTTGCGTTAATAAAGTACATATGCCCCAATTGATACATCTGTTCTTAAAAAAGATATATTCCCTACTTATGTGTGTTGCTGTAGTAGTGACTTTAGTTCAATGTAAAGAAAGGCATACCTCATCAACAAACTTTTCTAAGAACAGGTGGTATCAATATAAAAACCTTGAATTAAAGTTCATATCATCAGATACTAAAATTAAGCATGTAATTAGCGTTAAGTTAAATTATGTTTATGGCTCACAGCTAGCAAGTATTCCTTTAGAACTAACAATTATTTCTCCATCTAAAACTACAACAACTATTCCTTTTAATATTCATTTGGTTGATGCTTATAATAATGAGTTAGGAGATTGTGTAGGTGATTTTTGTGATATAGATTATACGATAATATCCGATTATGTATTTTCCGAAAATGGAGAATATACCTTAACAGTATCACATACATTTGCTCATGAATATATACCCAATATATTTTCAGTAGGTATTTTAGTAAATTAACTATAAAAAAAGACCAGTTAAAATAACTGGCCTTTAAAGTTTTTTTAAGCTTCAATATTTAAAGTTGCACCATCGGCAATTACATTTCTGTCAATCTTTCGCATTAGTCCTTGCAGTACTTTCCCTGGGCCTACTTCAGTAAATGAAGTTCCTCCGTCAGCAACCATTTGCTGTATAGTTTGTGTCCATTTTACAGGAGCAGTTAATTGTGAAATTAAGTTAGCTTTAATTTCTTTAGGATCAGTTACAGCGTTAGCAGTAACATTTTGATATATTGGGCAGCTAGGAGTATTGAAAGTAGTGTTTTCAATAGCAGCAGCCAATTCCTCCCTTGCAGGCTCCATTAACGGAGAGTGAAAAGCACCTCCAACAGGTAGTACTAAAGCTCTTCGGGCTCCTTCTGCTTTTAATGATTCGCAAGCGTTGTTAATAGCTTCTATTTCTCCTGAAATTACTAATTGACCAGGGCAATTGTAGTTAGCGGCAACAACAGTACCTTCTGTCATGGCGCAAATTTTTTCTACCACATCATCATCAAGTCCTAATACAGCAGCCATGGTGCTAGGTTGTAGTTCACAGGCTTTTTGCATAGCTAAAGCACGTTGAGATACTAATTTCAAACCATCTTCAAAAGATAAAGCGCCACTTGCAACCAAGGCAGAAAACTCTCCTAATGAGTGTCCAGCAACCATTTCTGGTTTGAAATTATCACCTAAAGTCTTAGCTAAAATTACTGAATGTAAAAAAATTGCAGGCTGAGTTACCTTGGTTTCTTTTAACTTTTCGGCAGTGCCTTCAAACATAATGTCGGTAATGCTAAACCCTAAAATAGCGTTTGCTTTTTCAAAAAGTTCTTGGGCTTCAGCAGAATTTTCGTAAAGATCTAATCCCATTCCTGAAAATTGAGCACCTTGCCCTGGAAAAATGTATGCTTTCATGTTATATTTTTTAAAGGTTTCTATTAAGTAAAAACCGTTATTTTTTATTGTTGTTTTTGCAAAAATACTGAAATTAAAAGAATTTATGTTTTATGCTAAAGCATCTCTCTGACTAAAGTTATATTCTTTCATAAGTAATGAAACTATAATTGTATTTGTGAGTTTCATCTTTTAAGCAATCTTCACGAGCAATTTCAGTCCATGATTTGTTTAACTCAGGAAAATAAGTGTCGGCCTCAAAGCTATGATGAACTTTTGTTAACTCAATACGATGAGCAATAGTTAGAGCTTGCTTGTAAATTTCTCCACCACCAATAATAAATGGCTGAGAATCATCTTTAGTAAGATTTAGAGCTTCTTCTAAAGAGTGTGTTACAATTGCGTTTTCTGCTTTGTAATTTTTATCACGGGTAATAATAATATTCGTTCTATTGGGTAAGGCTTTTGGGAAACTCTCAAAAGTTTTTCGCCCCATTATTATATGATGTCCTGAGGTAAGCCTTTTAAAGCGTTTTAAATCGTTACTCAAGTGCCAAATCAATTTATTGTCTTTACCTATTTCATTATTTTCTGCAGCAGCAGCAATAATAGTAATGCATTGTTTGCTTTTTTGATGTGCAGTAGTTTTTTCTTGAAGTTGCTGTTCTTTTAAAATGTTTTTTTCAAGTTTTACAAACTTCTTGTCATGCTTGGCTAAAATTTTATCAGTATGCGTGCGCTCCCAGTCTTTTCCGAAAAAACGATTGGTAATAAATACGTTTACAAAATGGATGACAAATAAAAATGCCCAAATGAAGATAGCAATGATATACCAGTCGGCAAAAAAATCATTACCGTAACCTAATATTTTATTGGCTACCGTTAAAAATATTGATCCAATTACAAATACGATAAAATGAAAATATAAACGCTTTTTTTGTTTAGTGCGTTTTCTTGCTTTTTCGTATAATTCGTGTTGATTTTGCATGCTTGAAGTTTTATTATTTACAAGGTACTAAAACTCTTGGAAATGTATAGTCATCATTATACTAAAGGGGGTATCAATAGGAGTATTGTTTAAGTAGCCGGGCTTTTTAAATTTAGGTATTCGCTTTAATACTCTAATTGCTTCTGCCGCAACTTCTCTGTGATTTGCTTTAGCAGAAACCTGCTCAACTTTCCCTTTTTTATTAATGACAAACTCTACTAAAAACTTTGTTGATTGTTTATGTGGGAAAAGGTTGCTAGCTAGCTCGGTATCAAAACTTACTTTTATAAAATTAATAATTTTTTCTGTGGTACAATTTTTTAAATATTCGTAGCCTAAATTTTCTTTACAATTTCTAAAAACGGGGTAGGTTTTGTTGGTTTGCTGCGCAAACGAACAGCTAGAAATACATAATAAAATTACAATAAGGATTCTTTTCATAATTATACCGCTACCGCTCCTTTAATGGTTGGATGTGGGTTGTAATTTACCAACTCAAAATCGTCAAAGGTGAAATCTTCAATATTTTTAATATTCGGGTTTATTTTCATGGTTGGTAAAGGCCTTGTATCTCTAGAAAGTTGAATGTCGAATTGTTCTTTGTGATTATTGTATATGTGAGCATCTCCAAAAGTATGTACAAATTCGCCTACCTCTAAATCACAAACCTGAGCAATCATCATAGTTAATAATGCATAGGATGCAATGTTAAAGGGTACGCCTAAAAAAATATCGGCACTACGTTGGTATAACTGGCATGATAATTTTCCGTTAGCTACATAAAATTGAAAAAAGGCATGGCACGGTGGTAAGGCAGCTTTATTATTGGCTACATTCTCACTAAAAGAAACAGAGGTATCTGGCAATACTGACGGATTCCATGCAGCTACAAGCATGCGTCGGCTGTCTGGATTGTTTTTTATGGTAGTAATTACCTCTTGAAGTTGATCAATGTCATCAGAATTCCAGTTGCGCCATTGGTGCCCATATACCGGGCCTAAATCACCGTTTTCATCGGCCCAATCGTTCCATATTTTTACGCCGTTATCCTGTAGGTATTTGATATTTGTGTCTCCTTTAATAAACCATAATAGTTCATGTATTATAGATTTTAAGTGTAGTTTTTTAGTGGTAACCATAGGGAAGCCTTCACTTAAATCAAAACGCATTTGGTAACCAAAAACACTTTTGGTTCCCGTACC
The DNA here is from genome assembly GCA_947493535.1 of uncultured Flavobacteriaceae bacterium. GTDB lineage: Bacteria > Bacteroidota > Bacteroidia > Flavobacteriales > Flavobacteriaceae. The sequence goes on from CANLRK010000003.1 coordinate 15,673, forward strand.
CGTTCTATCCTCTTTTTCATTTCCGTTTTCTAAAACGTGCTTTACTAAATCTAAATACTGTTTCATACGCCATTTCCTCTGTGGTCAAGGAGTCTCATTTTTTAAGTTATAACAAAGTGATGTTTCAAAAATACAGAAAAAGCATCTTTGAAATTACAAAGATGCTTTCATTTTATTAAAAATTATTAACGGTTTTTTAACCAATAATCATTCCTGCAATAGTTGCAGAAATTAATGAGGCAATGGTACCACCAACAAGAGCCTTCATACCGAACTCTGATAAGGTTTTACGTTGTCCAGGTGCCAGGGAGCCAATACCTCCAATTTGGATTCCAATTGAAGCAAAGTTGGCAAAACCGCAAAGCATGTAGGTAGCCATGATAACTGATTTGTTATAGGTCAAGTGTGTAGCACTTGCTACATTTTTTAGCTCAGATAACTGAATGTAACCTACAAATTCACTAGCGGCTAGTTTTATTCCTAACAGTTGTCCCATCATCATGATATCTTCTTTGGCTACCCCAATTAACCACATTAAAGGAGAAAAGATAGTTCCTAAAATAGCTTCTAAAGATAATTTAGCGTAGGGTGTATTAGCTGCCATAAAATTATTTATAGTGGTTACATCACCAACCCATCCCAAAATACCATTTATCATTGCAATAAAGGCGACAAAAACTAATAGCATGGCACCAACATTAACAGCTAATTTTAAGCCTTCGGTGGTTCCGTTAGCAATAGCATCTAAGATATTAGAACCTATTTTTTCTGAAGAAACTCTAACGTCTGTATTAACTTTTTCTGTTTGTGGGTATAATATTTTTGAGATAACAATAGCTCCTGGAGCAGCCATAACGGAAGCGGCTAACAAGTGTTTGGCAAATTTTAATCTTAATACAGGGTCGTCACCTCCTAAAAAGCCAATATAAGCAGCTAGAACCGCACCGGCTACGGTAGCCATTCCACCGATCATTACTAAAAGCATTTCAGATTTGTTCATCTTTTCTAAATAAGCTTTAATTAGTAATGGAGCTTCGGTTTGTCCAAGAAATATGTTTCCTGCTACACTTAAGCTTTCGGCGCCAGAAATTCCTAATACTTTTGTTAAAAGCATCGCCATTAGTTTAACTACTTTTTGAATAATTCCTAAGTAAAATAGTACAGAAGTTAATGCTGAAAAGAATAAAATGGTAGGTAATACCTGAAAAGCGAATATGAACCCAAAAGTATCCATGTCAACTACCAATCCTTCAAATAAAAACTTACTACCAGCTCTTGTAAAATCAAGTACGCTTACAAAAAGCTGTCCAACACCTTCAAAAGCTGCTTGTATAAATGGAACCTTCAGAACTCCAATGGCTATTATTAATTGAAAAGTAAGACCTAAACCAACTGTTTTCCAATTAATATTTCTTCTGTTACTACTAAAAAGAAAGGCAATGAATATTAAAGAGATCATTCCTAAAATACCGCGCCATAAACTATCTAAAGAAAATCCTTGACTTGGGATTATTGTTGAGGTGTTTTTATTGGTAGCTAGTTGTTTAGGAGGGCTAGCTTTTTTTATAAAAGAGTAGGTGGTATTGTTTTCAGAAAAAACTAATGTAGAGTCGTTTTGTTGAGTAATACGATACCTTCTAATAGTGTCTTTTGGTTGTGTGTAATAAAAGATTAATAAATCATTTTGTAAAATATAGTCACCTTTGGCTTTTAGATTATTTTTTGCTTCTAGATAATATTCAAACTGGTTGTTTTCAAGTGAAAGAAAATCAGTTTTAGGGTTAATATTTATAGTGTTTTCGCTGTTTTCAATTGCATTAAATTGCCATTTGCTTTCAATGTTTTGGCTGAAAACCAAAGAACTTATCATGACAATTAAGCAAGTAAAAAAATGTTTCATATTAAGTAAGTGTTTAGGTAGTATTAAGTTACATTAAATTAAAAAACCACAATTAATTTAGTGTTCTCGTTTAGATATTTCATCTCTTATTCTAGCAGCAGCTTCGTAGTCTTCATTCATAACAGCTTCTTGCAGTAAATCATTTAATTCTTGAAGTGTAAGATGAGAGAAGTTGCTTGGTTGATCTTGTTCTTCAAAAACAATATCTTCATTAAGTACATCTTCAGGATCCTCTTCTTTTGAAGGTAAGTTTAGATATATACCGGCTTTATCAAGAATATTTTTATACGTAAAAATTGGTGAATTAAAACGAAGTGCTAGTGCAATAGCATCAGAAGTGCGTGCATCAATAATTTCTTCTATTTTGTCTCGTTCACAAATAATGCTAGAGTAAAAAACACCATCCACTAGTTTATGGATAATAACTTGCTTCACCACAATATTGTACCTGTCAGCAAAACTTTTAAATAAATCGTGGGTAAGTGGTCTAGGAGGTTTAATTTCTTTTTCTAAAGCAATTGCGATAGATTGAGCTTCAAATGCGCCTATTACAATAGGTAGTTTTCGTTCGCCATCTACCTCATTTAATATAAGTGCATATGCGCCATTTTGTGTTTGGCTATATGATATTCCTTTAATATTTAGTCGTACTAAACTCATTCTTTATTTATATGTCTACTTGTAAAAATACAATCTAGAATTTGTTTTAAAAGAAAAAAGCTATCTAAATTTAGAACGCTATTGGTTAAATTTAGATAGCCTTATGGGGCACAATTTATAAAAAATTATGAGTTTTGAGCTTTAAAAGCTTTTAATTTTTCAATTAATGAAGGGACTACTTCAAAAGCATCACCTACAACACCGTAATCAGCTGCCTTAAAGAAAGGAGCTTCAGGGTCGGTGTTTATTACAACTTTTACTTTAGAAGCGCTAATACCTGCTAAATGCTGTATAGCTCCAGAAATACCAATAGCAATGTATAGATTAGAAGCTACAGGTTTTCCTGTTTGACCAACATGTTCACTATGTGGACGCCATCCTAAATCAGAAACTGGTTTTGAACAAGCTGTTGCTGCTCCTAGTACTTGGGCTAGTTCTTCTACCATACCCCAATTTTCTGGGCCTTTTAATCCTCTACCTGCAGAAACTACAATTTCAGCATCGGCAATAGTAACTTTTCCAGTAGCTTTATCAACTGCACTTACTGTTGTGGCTAAATGAGCGTCGTTTGTACTTGCTTCAAAATTTTCTTGAGCAGTAGCTACGTTATTCTCTTTTAAGCCAAAAGCGTTTTTAGCTAAAGCAATTACTTTATTGTCACTTGAAATTTCAGTGATATTAAATGCTTTATTTGAGAAAGCTGTTCTTTTTACTCTAAAAGGAGTAGTGCTTTCAGGTAAAGCAATTACGTTAGATGCATAACCAGCATTTAAGTTGCTGGCTACTAATGGAGATAAATATTTTCCGTCAGTTGTAGAAGACATTACTACTAAATTTGCATTTTCTTTAGTTGCAGCTTGAGTAATAACATCAGCATAAGCTTTAGCGTTAAAATCGGCTAAGCTAGTATTGTTTACTGTTAGTAATTTATCTACACCATATTTAGATAACTCAGTAGTATCGCTTGCATTAATGGCTAAAGCGGTTACAGTAGTTCCTAAAGTGTTTGCAATTTCTTTGGCGTATGAAGCAACTTCAAGTGTTGCTTTATTGAATTTTCCGTTGTTTGATTCAGCGAATATTAAAACAGACATATTTTTTGTTTTTTTAGTTGAACTTGAGTTGAAAAACTACAAGTAATTAGAAAATGTAATTATAACCAGATAACTAGTTGATTAAATTACTTTAGCTTCGTTGTGTAATAAACTTACTAACTCATCAAGGTTATCAGCTTCTACTAGTTTTACAGCAGATTTTGGTGCTGGTTTTTCAAACTTAATGGCGTTGGTTAGTACATCATTACCAACTGCTTCAACCACTTGTAATGGCTTTTTACGAGCCATCATAATTCCTCTCATGTTTGGTATGCGTAATTCACTTTCTTGAACTAATCCTTTTTGTCCTCCAACAACTAAAGGTAAGGTAGTATTTAATGTTTCAGTTCCTCCATCAATTTCTCTAATAGCTGTAGCATTGTTACCATCAACTTCTAAAGAAGTACAAGAGTTGACAAAGTTATAATTAGTAAAACCAGCTAACATACCTGGAACCATTCCTCCATTATAATCTAACGATTCTTTTCCAGCTATAACTAAATCAAAGTTTCCGTTTTTTACTACTTCAGCCAATTGTTTTGCTACAAAAAATCCATCTTTAGGCTCTGCATTAACTCTAATCGCATTGTCTGCTCCTATAGCTAAAGCTTTACGTAAAGTAGGTTCAGCATCTGTGCCACCTACGTTAACTACAGTTACTGTAGCGTCACTCTTTTCCTTTATAAACATTGCTTTTGTTAGTCCAAATTCATCATTTGGATTGATAACAAATTGTACTCCATTTGTATCAAATTCGGTATCACCATTTGTGAAGTTGATTTTTGATGTAGTGTCTGGTACGTGACTAATACACACTAATATATTCATGATATTGTTGTTAATAAGTTCATTAAATTTTCAAGTTCCCAAATATACAGCTATTTTTAAAAAATACTACTATGCACGCATAGTAAATTTATTAACTTTTTAACAAAATAATTTTATTAAAAGCGTATTTTTGTCTGTTTTTAAAAATCAAATAGTAAATTAATGAGAACAATTCAGTTTAGAGAAGCAATTTGTGAGGCGATGAGTGAGGAGATGCGCAGAGACGAATCTGTGTATTTAATGGGTGAAGAAGTTGCTGAGTATAATGGAGCTTATAAAGCATCTAAAGGAATGTTAGCCGAGTTTGGTCCGAAAAGAGTAATAGATACACCAATTGCTGAACTTGGGTTTGGAGGTATTGCAGTAGGATCAACTATGACAGGTAATAGGCCTATTGTTGAGTATATGACCTTTAATTTTTCTTTAGTAGGAATTGATCAAATAATAAATAATGCCGCTAAAATCAGGCAAATGTCTGGAGGGCAATTTCCTTGCCCTATTGTATTTAGAGGACCAACAGCTTCAGCTGGACAATTAGCAGCAACACACTCGCAAGCTTTTGAGAGTTGGTTTGCTAACACACCAGGATTAAAGGTAATAGTTCCTTCTAATCCATATGATGCTAAAGGGCTGTTAAAGGCAGCAATTAGAGATAATGACCCGGTAATCTTTATGGAGTCAGAACAAATGTATGGCGATAAAGGGGAAGTTCCTGATGGAGAGTACGTATTGCCAATAGGTGTTGCTGATATAAAACGTAAAGGTTCTGATGTAACAATTGTTTCTTTTGGTAAAATTATTAAAGAAGCTTATAAAGCTGCTGACGAGCTAGAAAAACAAGGTATTTCATGTGAAATAATTGATTTAAGAACAGTTAGGCCAATGGATACAAATACCATTATAGAGTCAGTTAAGAAAACAAACCGATTGGTGATTTTAGAAGAGGCATGGCCATTTGGTAACGTGTCTACAGAAATCACATACCGTGTACAAAGTCAGGCATTTGATTATTTAGATGCGCCAATTGAAAAAATTAATACAGCAGATACCCCTGCGCCATATTCGCCAGTACTTTTAGAAGAATGGCTTCCGAATATGAATGATGTAATTAATGCAGTTAAAAAAGTGATGTATCGTTAATTATGGTTGTGTTAATTTATCATGATGATTTTTAACAAAAACTGTAATTAGATTAAAAATGTATATTTGAACTTCATTTGTGTCACCCACAAATGAAGTTTTTGTTTTCTATGAAAAATGTAATAACATATCTTTTGCTTTTATTGAGCTCTGCTATATTAGCTCAAACAAAGGTTAGTGGGCTTGTAATGGATGAGTACGACTATCCGGTTCCTTATGCAAACGTAGTATTTAAAAACTCAACAACTGGGACTATAACCGATGAAAATGGACGTTTCTATTTAGAGTCAGATGAGCGTTACCATACATTGCAAATTTCTTTCGTAGGCTATGAAACTCAAGAAATAGATTTAGAGAAAGCGGTTACTTACAAAATGAATGTTGTCATGAAGGAAGGAAACCAGCTTAGTGCGGTAACTATATATTCAGGAAAACAATCAAAAAAAAATAACCCTGCTATTGATATACTTAAAAAAATATGGAAATACCGTCGTTCAAACGGAGTTAAAAAGTTTAAGCAATATCAGTACGACAAGTATGAAAAGATAGAGTTTGATTTTAATAATGTAGATAGTACCATGACTCAAAGTAAACTCTTTAAAGGGATGGAGTTTATTTTTGAAGAAATGGATACCTCACGAGTTACAGGAAAAACTTATTTGCCTATTTTCTTAAATGAATCGGTTTCAAAAGTATATGGAAATAATGAGCAAAATAAAGTAAGAGAAGATTTGGTGGGAAACAAAAACTCAGGTTTTAGTAACAACCAAACTATCATATCTTTTGTAAAAGATTTGTATTCCGATTATGATGTATATGATAATTACCTAAAGTTTTTTGATAAAAGTTTTGTGAGTCCATTGTCAAGAACAGGGGTAAACGTGTATAATTATGTGTTGGCAGATAGTGCTTACATTGGTGATAAGTGGTGCTACAATATTGTCTATTATCCAAGGAGAAAAAACGAATTAACATTTAAAGGTGATTTTTGGGTAAATGATAGTACTTGGGCAATAAAGGATATTAATCTACAAGTGTCTAAAAGTGCTAATATTAACTGGATAAAAGACATATATATAGAGCAAGAATTTGATGTATTAAACGATTCCGTTTTTCTTATTACTCGAGATTATTTTATGTCAGATTTTAGCTTGTCTAAAAAAGATAAGGCTAAAGGGGTGTATGGTAAACGTACTACATTATACGATAAATATGAGTTTGATGTAAAAAAAGACGATCAGTTTTATAAGGAAGAAACAGATCCTTATGCCTATGAAATATACAATCAATCCGACGAGTTTTGGCAGAACAATAGGTTAGAAGAACTTAATAAAGATGAAGCAGGTGTGTATAAAATGTTAGATACACTTAAAACCGTAGCTAAGTTTAAACGCATATATAATACGGCTAGTATTTTAGCATCAGGATATGTTGAAATACCAAAGTTAAAGATGGATTATGGACCAATATTTTCTACTTTCGGATATAATGATGTCGAAGGTGTGCGTCTTAGAGCAGGTGGAAGAACATACTTTGGGCCTAATGATAAATGGCGTATTCAAGGGTATGTAGCTTATGGTTTTAAAGATGATCAGTTTAAATACGGAATATCAGGTAAATGGATGCTTCATCGAAAGAATAGATGGATTTTATCTGCAGGAAACCGAAGAGATGTAGAGCAAATAGGGGTTAATTTAACTACGACGAACGATATTTTAGGAAGAAGTTTTGCTTCATCATCGTTATTTTCAACAGGAGTTAATGATAGGCTTACCTCAATAAATTTAACTTCTGTAGCACTAGAAGTAGAACCAGTTAAAAATTTCGCAATAAAACTTTCAAGTAGTTACAGAACCTTAAAGTCGGCGTCACCTACTTTTGGGTTAGATTTCTATACCGACCAATCCTTAACAGAGTCAAAATCGGAATTAAAGCAATCTGAAATTGGCTTATCATTACTCTATACACCAAAACGAAAAACAACAGGTTATGGAGTAGAGCGTATTACAGTAAATGGCAATCATGCTACTATTTACGCAAGTCTTAGTCAAGGGTTTAAAGGTGTATTAAATAGTGATTTCGACTATGCTAAATTGCAATTATTTTACCGTCAGCCATGGCAAATAGGTGGATTTGGAAGGTTGTTTTCAAATATTGAATTAGGAAAAACTTTCGGAGAAGTGCCTTTAGGCTTGTTAAGCGTAATACCAGGTAACCAAGCTTATTTTTCAATATTTAATACTTTTCCATTGTTAAATTATTATGATTTTGTAACAGACACCTATGCCTCGGTACATTTAGAACATAATTTTAATGGAAGACTATTTTCTAGAATTCCATTATTAAAAAAGTTAAACCTGCGTGAAATTGTTGGGCTGCGAGGTGCTTGGGGAGATTTGTCTCAAGAAAACATTAATCTGGATGCCAACACGCCAAACTTTATAGCTACACAAACTTTTGGAGCGCCTAATGAACAAATTTATTGGGAGTATAGTTTAGGAGTTGGTAATATTTTTAAAGTATTCCGTATTGATTTTAACTTCAGAGGAAATTATTTTGATGTGCCGGATGCACGTAAGTTTGGAGTAACAGGTAGTTTCGGTTTTGAGTTTTAATGTAAGTTTTTTTAAGTATTTCGACTGAAGTAATTATTTATGAGAAATACTATTCTTTTTTTTCTAATTATAATCATACAGGGGCTATGTTTTTCACAAGAAACATCAACTGTTACTTCTTTTAAAATAGAAGGGCTTAAAAAAATGAACCCCACTTTTTTGCAAAAGTTTGTTGCAATACAGTCAGGGCAAGAATTAGATTCCATAATAATTCAACAAGACATACTTCGATTAAAACGATTGCCAGGAATTTCTAATGCAAAATTTCAGGTCAATTTTTATCCAGAAAATGAAGGTTTTGAAGTGGTTTATACATTGGAGGAAAATTTCACAATTATCCCAAGCGCTAATATTTGGACATCAACTAATAATCAGTTTTCGTATAGGTTAGGTTTATATGAATTTAATTTTTTGGGCCGAGCTATAGCAGTAGGAGGCTATTATCAAAATAACGGGCACAACACAGTTAGTGTGAATTTTAGAGCGCCTTATTTGTTCTCTAACAAACTTGGGTTGGCAGTTAATCTTAAAGATTGGAAAAGTGAAGAGCCTTATTACTTTAATCAAGAAGAAGTAAGGTATTTGTATAATAATAAATCGGCAGAAATTATTGGTTTATACGAGGTAAATTTACATCATAAGTTGCAACTTGGAGCTAGTTTTTTCAATGAAGATTTTAAACATTTATCTGGCGTTAATCCTCCAAATACACCTGCTGGTTTTAGTTCAGACAAAATCATGTTTAGCGCGGGTTATGATTATGATAGATTGAACTATAGTTATCAATATGTAAAAGGGTTTAGGAGTGTTTTTACAGCACAGTCAATATCATCAAAAAATCCTATTCAAGATGATTTTGTTATAGGTTGGAACGATTTTCTTTTTTATAAACGTGTTGGAGTAAAAGGAAATTGGGCTAGTAGATTGCGCTTAGGTTTATCAACAAATAATAATAGTCCTTTTGCGCCTTTTGCTTTAGATAATAATTTAAATATTAGAGGGGTTGGGAATTTGATTGACAGGGGTACTGGAGTAATCTTGTTAAATACAGAATATAGACATACACTTTATGAAAAAAAATGGTTTTCATTGCAAGGGAATACATTTATTGATAGCGGTACTTGGAGAAACCCTGGAGGGAAGTTGTCTGACTTTGTGAGTTCTGACAATGTAAAAGTTTATCCAGGTATTGGTTTACGCTTAATACATAACAAAATATATAATGCTATATTTAGAATTGATTACGGCTTTGGTATTACTAAAAACGGAAGTAGCGGTATTGTTTTTGGAATAGGGCAGTATTTTTAAACAACAAATGAAAAAAAAGTTCTTACAAGTTATAGTTTTTTTGTGTATGTTTTCATTTATAAATAATCTTTTTGGGCAAAAAAAAGTAGGTTTTACTAAGGCTGATCAAATATTGCAAAAATTAGTACGCCAGAAAAAAATTCCAGGTATAGCAGTAACCATAACAAAAAATGGGGTAACTAAATGGTCAAAAGGTTATGGTTATGCGGATATAAAAAGAAAAATATCGGTAAATCCTAAAACTACAATTTTTAGAGTAGGAAGTGTTTCTAAACCAATAGCAGCAACAGGATTGGCTAAAATGGTTGAAAAAAATCAAATTAATTTAAATGACACTATTTATAAATATGTGCAGTACTTTCCTAAAAAGCAATATAGTTTTACCTTAAAACAGTTAGGAGGTCATTTAGCAGGAATCCGAAATTATAAAGGCAATGAATTTATGAATAAGGAACATCTTTCAATACGCGAAGGTGTAGCATTGTTTGAAAATGATCCCTTATTGTTTGAGCCCGGTAATGATTATTTATATACAAGTTATAGCTGGAATTTACTATCCTTAGCTATGCAGGAAGCCGCTCATAAACCTTTTGAGAAAATTATAGAAGAAGAGGTATTGCGGCCATTAAAACTAACAAACACCTTACCTGATACGACAGCTGTTTTTGATGGTAAAGCTGTTTTTTATCGTAAAAAGAGAAAAAGGAAATTTGTTGAAGTAAGCTTAGTAGATAACTTTTTTAAGTTAGCAGGGGGAGGATACTTATCAACATCTGAAGATGTTGCAAAATTAGGTAACGCCTATTTAAACGATGATTTTCTGTCAAAAGAGCTTAAAGAAAAGTTTGTTACATCACAAACGATCAATAATAAACCAACCTATTATGGTATTGGTTGGCAAGCTAGTTTTGATCATAAAAATAGGGCGTATTTCGGTCATGTAGGTAATGGCTTAGGAGGTTACGGTATTTTTTATGTGTATCCTAAAGAGCAAGTAGTAATTACTATGCTAATGAACTGCTCTAACCCTAATCAGGATAAAAAGTTACATCAGGTAATTGATGCTTTTTTTGAAGAATTAATGGATGACAGTACTACTGTGATGTCAGGGTCCTAAACAAACTTTCTAGATTTTCGTTTTTAGTATTGAGTTTTAAGATTCTGAGTTCATTCTCCGCTGCAAAATCGAAAATTAACGAACGCATGTCTTTTTGAGTGTCAAAAGTTATTTCCCAAGTCATATCAAAAGTGTTTTTTGCAGATTTAACGTGAGGTAATCTTTTTAATAAAGCTTCTTCAATCCTGTAGTCAAATTCAACTTCAATTTGTTGTTCTTGGTTGTTTTTTAGTTCAGCTAGAGGGCTGTCAAGTACCAATTCTCCTTTATTAATAATAATAACCCGGTCGCAAATAGCTTCAACCTCTTGCATTATATGTGTGGAGAGAAAAATGGTTTTTTCTTTCCCAACATTTTTAATTAGTTGTCGTATTTCTACTAACTGATTAGGGTCTAAGCCAGTAGTAGGCTCATCTAAAATAAGAACGTCAGGGTTATGTAAAAGAGCGTTTGCTAAGCCAACACGTTGGCGGTATCCTTTTGAGAGCTGACTTATTTTTTTATGCGCCTCTGGGGTTAAACCAGTTAGATTAACTACTTCGTCTATTCTAGATTTAGAGACTTTATATATGTTTGCATTAAAGGCTAGGTACTCCTTTACATACATATCTAAATATAAAGGGTTGTGTTCAGGTAAATAACCAACACTTTTTTGTACTTTTTTTTGATTAGTGGCAACATCATATTCATTAACCAATGCATTACCCTCAGAGCTGTTAATGTATGTAGTTAAAATTTTCATCATAGTAGATTTCCCGGCGCCATTAGGGCCTAAAAAACCAACGATCTCTCCTTTTTGTATAGTGAAGGAAACATTATTGAGAGCCTTTTGATTGCCGTAAAATTTTGAAATATGCTGAACTGAAATTGACATGTAAGCTGAACTTTTAGTATTTGGTTTAGTCAGACCAAAGTTAGACAGTGCTAAAATTAAGACAAAAAAAGTTGCTTGCAAATAATTTTGTAATACATTTGCAGGGTAAAGCAATTACAATGATAAAGCATAATACTTGGCAGAGTTTTTATTTTAACTTTTACTTTTTTAGTAAGAGCAGAGACTTTGTAGGTGTTATTTAAAAGGTGTTAAAACAATAAAATAATTATATAAAGTCTCGAGAAATCGGGACTTTTTTTGCTTTAAAAAGTGCCGCTTTCACGAGTTGAAATTCTATGAAAATAAAAATAGCTATACAAGGTATTGAAAGTTCTTTTCATCATGTTGCGGCAACAAAATTAATAGGTAATAAAAATATAGATTTGGTGCCCTGTGACTCTTTTGAAAAAGTTACTGCAGCAGTAAATAGTAATAAAGCAGATTATGGTGTTTTAGCAATTGAGAACACCATAGCAGGAGCAATTTTACCTAACTACAATTTGATTGATAGTGCTAAAATGGTAATTTTAGATGAAGTTTATTTAACAATTCAAATGCATTTAATGGCTTTGAAAAGTGAGTCGATTCATGATATAAAAGAGGTGCATTCTCATCCTGTAGCATTACTACAGTGTAAAAAATATTTAAGCAAATTTCCGCCACAATTTAAGGTGATAGAAGGTAAGGATACAGCTTTTGAAGCTCGTAAAATAAAAACAGAGCAACTAAGAGGGGTAGCGGCTATTGCAGGAAGACAAGTAGCAAGTAAGTACGGATTGAAAATATTAGATAGTAATATACAGCATGTGAAAAACAATGAAACACGTTTTGTGTTGTTAGGAAAAAAACCAAGCAAACAAGTAAGTATAGCTAATAAGGCAACACTAAAGTTTGTATTAAAACATGAGGTAGGTAGTTTGTCTAATATTTTGCAAGTATTTAGTACCTTTAATATTAATCTTACAAAAATTCAGTCGCTGCCTATACTTGATAGTCCGTGGCAATATGCTTTTTTTGTTGATGTTGTTTTTCAAGACTATCAATTATTGATTTCCGTAATAGAAGTTTTAGAAAAAGTGGTAAAGCAGCTTACGGTTTTAGGAGTGTATAGAGAGAATAAAAAGAATTATAATAGTGAGTTAATTACAAGTGTTTGCAACAAACATTTAACAAGTAATTAAAAAGAGAAGGAATTAGCTAATGGAAAATAAAAAGGAATTCAGAACTTGGTTAGATGATATGCAGTTAAGCCATCCCTTGGTAATTGCAGGGCCCTGTAGTGCGGAAACAGAAGCGCAAGTATTGCAAATAGCGCATCAGTTAAAGGATACTGATGCAACTGTTTTTAGAGCTGGTATATGGAAACCAAGAACAAGACCAGGTAATTTTGAAGGGGTAGGAACAGTTGGTTTGCAATGGCTACAAAAAGCAAAACAAGAAACAGGTATGCAAATAGCTACAGAAGTAGCAAATTCAAACCATGTAGAGGCAGCATTAAAACACGATGTTGATATTTTATGGTTAGGAGCTAGAACTACGGTTAGTCCGTTTATTGTTCAAGAAATAGCCGAAGCGTTAAAAGGAACCGATAAAATTGTATTAATAAAAAATCCTATTAATCCTGATTTGCCATTATGGTTAGGAGCGGTAGAGCGTTTGTATACATCAAATATATCTAAATTAGGGGTAATTCATAGAGGGTTTTCTACGTATGAAAAGTCAAAATATCGTAACAATCCAGAGTGGCAAATACCAATAGATTTGAAAAATCATTTTCCAGATTTGCCGTTGCTTTGTGACCCTTCACACATAGGCGGACGTAGAAATTTAATTTTTGATATTTGCCAAACAGCATTGGATTTAAATTTTGATGGTTTTATGGTAGAGACACATTTTGACCCTGATAATGCTTGGTCTGATGCTAAACAACAAATAACTCCAGATGTTTTAGTACAAATGATGATTGATTTAAAGGTGCGAAAAAAACAAGCAGCTTCTGAAGATTATCTTTTTGAGCTACATAAGTTACGTGCTAATATTGATGTGTTAGATGATAAGTTGTTAGGAATGCTTGGGAAAAGAATGCAAGTAGCCGATAGCATAGGGCAGTTGAAAAAAGAGAATAATGTGTCAATATTACAAACCAATAGGTGGAATGAAATTTTAGGGAAAATGATTCTTCAAGGAGAAGAAAAAGGATTAAGTGAAGAGTTTATTTTAAAAATTTATAAAGCTATACATCAAGAATCGATTAACCATCAGAAGAAAGTAATTAATAAAAATTGATTAGTTAAAAAAACAATGTAGTTTTGTTGTATGACAGGAATAGTTTATAAATCTACAGGGAGTTGGTATACGGTAAAAACCGCGGAAGGAGTAGTTTATAAGTGTCGTATAAAAGGGAAATTCCGTATTAAAGGTATAAAAAGTACCAATCCTATTGCTGTTGGTGATGTGGTTGATTTTACTATTGAAGAAAAAAATAACGAAGAAACTGGTGTAATACATAAAATTCATGATCGGATGAATTATGTGGTGAGAAAGTCGGTAAACCTTTCAAAAAGAATTCACATAATAGCATCAAATATTGACCAAGTTTTTTTGTTAATCACATTAAATAATCCGCCAACTTTCACAAGTTTTATCGATCGGTTTTTAGCTACCACTGAAGCGTACAATGTGAAAACTGTATTGCTTTTTAACAAGGTAGATTCGTATAATGAAGAGGAGGTTTTGGAGGTGAAATACTTGGCAAACTTATACAGAAATATAGGTTATGAATGTATAGGAGTGTCAGCATTACAAGGTAAAAATGTAGATAAGGTTAAAGAAATGATGCTGAATAAAACAAGTATGTTTGTTGGGCACTCTGGAGTAGGAAAATCAACTTTAGTTAATACTATTGAGCCAAGTTTAGATATTAAAACGCAACAAATTTCTAGCCAGCATAGCCAAGGGCAACATACCACAACTTTTGCAGAAATGTTCGATCTCTCCTTCGACGCTAAAATAATTGACACCCCTGGGATTAAAGGGTTTGGGATAGTAGATATGGAGAAAGAAGAGATAACCGATTATTTCCCGGAGTTTTTTGCTTTAAAACAAGATTGTAAATTTAATAATTGTTTGCATATAGAAGAGCCTCATTGCGCTGTAAAGGAAGCGCTTGATAATGATGAAATTGCTTTTTCAAGATATAAAAGTTACCTTCAAATGATTGAGGGAGATGAAGAGCATTATCGCGTAGATGAATATAAAAAAGATTAATTTTTTATGAGAGCGGTAATACAACGGGTGTCCGAAGCTTCAGTGACTATAGCGGGTGAAATAACTGCAAAAATAAGCAATGGACTTGTAGTGTTAATTGGTATTGAGGTTGAAGATACTATAAATGACGTTACTTGGCTTACTTCCAAAATAGCCAAAATGCGTATTTTTTCTGATGCAAATGGTTTAATGAATAAATCTGTTATTGATGTAAAAGGAGAAGTGATAGTAGTTAGTCAGTTTACCTTATATGCCAGTACTAAAAAAGGAAATAGACCTGGATTTACCCAATCTGCAAAGCCTGAAATAGCCATACCAATCTACCAAAAATTTATTACTTGTTTAGAGGTTGAGATTGGTAAGTCAGTTCAAACAGGAAAGTTTGGAGCTGATATGAAAGTAGCACTAATTAATGATGGGCCAGTAACGATACAAATAGACACAAAAAATAAAGAGTAATATTGTATTTTAACGTTTTTTTTTAACAGTTCGTCTTAAGTATGTTTTTTAATGAGTTGGTTTTTTTATATTGTTGAAAATTAAACAAATAACTCAATTAACTTATGAAAAATATATATCTAGCTGTATTACTTTCTCTATTAGTTTTTATAAGCTGTTCAAAAGATGACGAGCAAGCTATTACTCAAGAGGTAGAAACAGGAAAAGTAGTAGGAAAAGTAGTCGCTAATAACGGAACAGCTGTAGCGAGAGCATTGGTGTTTCATGATCAAAATGGTGAAATTTCATTTACACACACTGATATTAACGGAAGTTTCGAGTTAACAATTCCTGAAGGAATAGGTAATTTACATGTACAAACAGGAAACGGAAAATTGTTTAGAACTGTTACTGAAATTTCCATAACAAAAGATGAGGTGTTAGACTTGACAGGGGATTCAAGTTTAAGACTAACACAACAAGCAAACCTAGGGTATTTACCTGGTGCATTTGATACCATACAAGATATGGTAATTGAAATGGGCTATGCAATATCAGAAGTAAGTTTAGCAGATATGGCTTCTGCAGATTTATATTCGCAATATGACGCAATATTTTTAAATTGTGATTTAGCTACTTTTGATGATGCTACTAACGAAAACATGATAAATTACGTGGCACAAGGCGGAAGTTTGTATTCTTCTGACTGGGGAATAGGATATTATTTAGGAGCAGATAATGCTACTGGAGCAGATTGTGGCCCAAGACCAGGAGGGTTTATAGATGATAGTACAATTTGTACGGAAAAAATTGGGATGAGGCCAGCCTTATATGATAGTCCTGTTTTATCAAGTGAGTATCAAGCAGTGTTAGGTAAAAACGTAATGGATATAGATTCAGGTGTATGGACAATTGTACATGATATTGATGCTAATTTCTGGGAGGTATTGGTTGAAGATACCACTGGATCTCCTTTAGTTATAAGAACAAATAATGTTGGCGATAGTATTGATCCTGTAAATAATGCTGATGCTGATTGGGTTACGATATGTCATATTCCACCAGGAAATCCTAACAATCCAATAACTATTACAGTAAGCGCAAATGCAGCTGCTGCTCATTTAGCACATGGGGATAGTTTAGGGAGCTGTGGCGATGCGCAATCAGGAAGTATATATTATACAACTTTTGAAAACCATCAGTCAGGACCATCTGCAATAGAAGATGTTAAAAAAATATTAGAGCACATTATATTAAGTCTGTAGACTTTTAAAATTGATCGCATTAAAAAAGCTCAATACTTTAAGTGTTGAGCTTTTTTGTGTTTTAAACTTAATTATATTTGTTTGTTGATATGGCTTCAGTATTCGGACATGGATTAGTAGGTTTTACTATAAGTAAGATAGGGGATAAAAGCAATAATAAAAAGTTATTGATTTTAGCGGTTATATCGACCATTTTACCAGACGCAGATGTATTAAGCTTTAGTTTTGGTATTCCGTATGAACACTGGTTGGGCCATAGAGGGTTTACGCATTCTATTTTATTTGCCTTACTTTGGGCACTTATACTAAGCCTTACTTTTGGTAAAAAGCAAAAAAAGATGTTTTTTGTACTTATATTTTTTACAACCCTTTCCCATGCAGTATTAGATGCAATGACATCGGGAGGTAAAGGAGTTGGATTTTTTATTCCTTTTGATACCACTCGATATTTTTTTGACTTCCGACCTATAAAAGTATCACCAATTGGTATAAGTAATTTTTTTTCTGAATGGGGGTATAAGGTTATTTTAAGTGAATTACTTTGGATTGGATTGCCTTGCTTTTTCCTATTGTTTTTGTGTAAAATAATACTCAAAAGATAATGTTGAGGCAGTATGTTTTAGCTACTTTTGCAGAAAATTTAAAAGTGTTTTTTAATGAAAAGAATAATAGTCTTTTTGTTTTGTTTTGTGATTACAAATAATTTATTGGGACAAGATAAAATATCAGCACATACAATACCTCTTGATTTGCTAGAGAATGCTAATATGGTTGTTAGAAATCAAAAAATTGATGTGACTTTAAATGATTTAGACGAACTTGTTATAGTCAAAAAAAGAATAGTAACTGTATTAAATAGGTTTGGTGATAAAAATGTTGAGGCATACGAATCATATGATGACTCAAGAATGATTCAAAAATTATCATTAACAATATTAGATGAAAACGGGAACGAAATAAAAAAAGTAAAAAAAGCAGATTTTAACGATATAAGTGCAGTTTCTGGAGGTCAGCTGTACACAGATAATAGGGTTCAATACTACGATTATAAGCCTCAAAAATATCCATATACAGCCATTTTTTACAGTAAAGTAAAGGAAAAATCATCAGCAACAATTTTAAATTGGTATCCGATTGACGGTTATTATGTGAGTACTGAAAAATCAACATGTCTTTTTACAAATAATACAGGTGTAAAACATAAAGTAAAAAGATATAATACTAATGGCCAAGAAATACAAGAAGATGTTGTAGATGGATCATTAAAGTTTTCAATTGAAAATATTCCTGCAGTAGAGAAAGAGTTTATGTCACCAAGCTTTAGAATGATAATGCCAAGAATTACGATTGCCTTAAATGAGTTCTTACTCAAAGGGCAGAAAGGAGTTGCAGATAATTGGAAAAACTTTGGTTTATGGCAATATAATGATTTATTAAAAGGTAGAGACGAGTTGAGAGAGGAGACTATAAGAAAAATGAATCACTTAGTTTCAGGAGTAAAAAACTCAGAAGAAAAAGTAAAGAGAATTTATGAGTATGTGCAAAATAATACTAGATATGTTGGCGTACAATTAGGAATAGGAGGTTGGCAACCTATAAGTGCAAATCAAGTTGATAAGGTAAAATATGGAGATTGTAAGGGCTTAACTAATTATACAAAAGCACTGTTAAAAACACAAGGGATAGAGTCTTATTATGTTATTGTAAATTCAGGAAGAGAAAAGGTAAGCATCGATAAGTCGTTTTCTTCATTACAAGGTAACCATGTTATATTAAAAGTACCAGTTAATGAAAAAGATATCTGGCTTGAGTGTACTAGTCAAACTGCACCGTTCGGGTTTTTAGGAGATTTTACTGACGATAGAGATGTATTGGTAGTTACACCTGAGGGAGGTGTAATTGAGCGCACACCTAAGTATAATAAAGAAGATAATTTATTTGTAACTAAAGCTAAGGTTCAAATAAAACCAAATGGAAGTGCTGTAGCAGATGTGTCGTTAGAATCTTATGAAATTCAATATGATGATAGAGTTGGTGTGACAAGATTAAATAATGAACAACAGAAGCAAGAATATATTGATGAATGGAGTTTTTTTAATGGACTAACCATACAAGAAGTAAAATGTAAAAATGATAAAGAAAATGTTCTGCTTTTAGAAAACATAACACTAGCAATAGATAATTATTTAACTAGAGTTGGAGATAAATGGTTGTTATCTGTAAATCTACTTAATAGAGTAAATAAAACTCCTGTTCAGTATAATGATAGAAAATTACCTTTTGTGATTTCAAGATCATATAAAGATGTTGATGGGTATGAGTATGAATTACCAAAAGGAATAACTGTTGAAGGTCTTTTTAAGAATGTTAAATACGATAATCAATTTGGAAGCTATTCATTAAATGTTAAGTTAATGGAAAAAGAAAATAAAGTGATAGTAAAAAGAGAATTTGAGTTGAATGAGGGAATTTATGCAAAAGAACTTTATAGTGAATTTAGAAATTTCATAAAAAAAATAGTAAGAAAAGATAAATTAAAAATAGCTTTAGTTGAAAAATAATATGAGAAACAGAATAATTACAATAGCTATAGCGATAGGGGTAGTATCAATAGTGAATAGCCAAAATTATAAGTTTGGTAAGGTGTCTAAAGAAGAGTTAAAGGAGGTTTTAAATCCTATGGATTCTACTGCAAATGCTACTATATTGTATTCCAATGAGAAAATTCATTATGAATATAATGTAGATGATGGGTTTTTAAAATATAAAGAGGTTCACAAAAGAATAAAGATATATAATAAAGAAGGGTTAGAGTGGGCTGTAAAAGAATTGACGTTATATAATAAGAGCAGTTCTAACAAAGAATTATTAACAGACTTAAAGGCTGTAACATATAATTTAGAGTCAGAAAAGATTGAGGAAACAAAATTAAGAAAAAATGGTGTTTTTGAAGAAGAGGTAAATGACTATTGGAAAAAAATAAAATTTAGTTTACCTAATGTTAAAGAAGGCTCAGTTATTGAATATAGATATAAAATAACTTCTCCTTTTACATTAAGTATAGATGACGTTGAGTTACAAGAAACAATACCTATTAAGAGAATTGATTGTCGAATTGCTATTCCTGAATACTTTAACTTTAAAGCGTATTATAACCCCAAAAGTACTTTTCTTCCAGAAATGAAAACATCATCAAAGAAGGAGTCTAAACATGTGTCATGGACCGAACAAACATATGGTTTAGGAGGAAAAAAAACGAAGTATGAGAAAGACCTCGAATACAAAGTAGTTATAAAGGAGGTTAACGAAGTTAATGTTCCTGCTTTAAAAGATGAAGCATATGCTTCTAACTTAGAGGTATATAAGTCAAAATTTTCTTTTGAATTGTTGTCAACTAAATCATTTAACTATAATTTCACTAGTTATTCTGATGATTGGGATTCTGTTACTAAATATATTTACGATAATCAGTACTTTGGAGGTCAATTAGAAAAAGAAAGTTATTATAAAGAAGATTTAGAAATCCTTCTTAAGCAGGTAAATACTGATCAAGAGAAAATAGCCTTTATTTTTAATTTTGTTAAAAATAAAGTGAAATGGAACGGAAATTTAGGTTATTATACAGATAAAGGAGTAAAAAAAGCATATAAAGAAGGGGTGGGGAATGTCGCCGATATTAACCTAATACTAATTTCTATGTTAAGGTTTGTGAATATTAGTGCAAACCCAGTTTTAATTTCTACCAAATCAAACGGGATACCTTTGTATCCAACTAGAAAAGGTTTTAATTATGTTGTTTGTGGAATAGAGTTGAATAATCAGGTAATCTTGTTAGATGCGTCAGGTAAATATAACACGATTAATATTATAGATGAAGAACTTATTAATTGGCAAGGAAGAATTGTAAGAGAGCATGGTAGTTCAGCTTGGGTGAACATTAATCCTAAGAAAAACTCAATCTATACATGTATGATAGAGGTGCAGTTAAATGATGATTTAGTTTTTGAAGGGAAATTAAGAACTCAACAAAAAGACTATTTAGCATATAATTACAGGAAGAAATACGCAGGGTTAGCAAAAGATGACTTAATTAGAGCTATAACTAGCGGTAAAGCAGAGCTGGAAGTCAGAAACCTAGAAGTTTTAAATGAAAACAATTTATCAAAACCAATAATGGTGTCTTATGATTTTGATTACCAAGGGTCAGTAGAAGAGATAGGTGATGATTTATACTTAGCTCCACTTTTGTTTTTTACCGAAACAAAGAATATTTTTAACTCAAATGAAAGGAATTATCCAGTAGATTTTGTTTTTCCAAAAACAAATAAAACAATCATAAATATGGATATTCCGGAAGGGTATAAAGTTAAATCGTTGCCGAACAACATAAAACTAATGATGTCGGATAATTTAGGTGTATATAGCTTTATAGTTAAAAGTACAGGAAGAAAACTTCAGATATTCCAAGATTTTGCTATGAACACACCAATAGTTCCAGTAAATTACTATAAAGAGTTGCAAAAAATATATAGTACATTTATTGAAAAAAACGCAGAAAAAATTGTATTAGAAAAAATATAGGGATGGACATCAAAAACGCACAGATAGCAGTAGATAATTGGATAAAAAATCACGGGGTTCGTTATTTTAATGAGCTTACAAATATGGCGCAGCTTACTGAAGAGGTAGGTGAAGTGGCAAGAATTATTGCGCGGCGTTATGGTGAGCAAAGTGAAAAAGAAAGTGATAAGAATAAAGACCTAGGGGAGGAACTTGCTGATGTTATGTTTGTGGTGCTATGTCTAGCTAATCAGACAGGCGTAAACCTACAAGAAGCTTTTGATAAAAAGTTAGATTTAAAGACAAAACGCGACCATGATAGACATCATAATAATGAAAAACTTAAATAATGAATGATAAACAAAAGAATACCTCATTAGTACATTTAGGTTTGCGCTTTTCAACAGTGTTTTTTATTGTTGCTGTAATTATAAAAGTGTTTATTAGTGCATTAACGCAAAATTTTTCTGAATATATTAAAACGGAAGAGTTTAGGAATTACATTATTGTATTAGCAATTTTTTCGCTAGTATATGGGTTTCTTATGGCGCATTTTCAGCTTAAAAAACATAGAAAAAAATAGTGGTATTACAGTTAAATAAATCTGTGCTTTCTTCGGGAAATACAATTCAGATTACAGGCTCTAAATCAGAATCAAATAGGGTATTGTTGCTACAATCTTTATTTGATAATATTCAAATAGAAAACTGTTCAAATGCAGATGATAGCCTCGTATTAAAAAAAGCATTGTGGCAGAATACTAAAACTGTAGATGTGCATCATGCCGGTACCGCAATGCGTTTTTTAACAGCGTTTTACGCCATTCAAAAGGAAAGAGAAACTATATTAACAGGTTCTTCAAGGATGAAAGAGCGACCTATAAAGGTTTTGGTAGAAGCTTTACAAAGTTTAGGAGCAGAAATTAATTACCTTGAAAATGCGGGATACCCTCCATTGTATATAAAAGGGGGTGAACTTAAAGGTGCTTCAGTAAAGTTGCAAGCTAATGTGTCAAGCCAGTATATATCAGCACTACTGTTAATAGCTCCTGTATTAAAAAATGGACTTGTCGTAAGTTTAATAGGAGAAGTTACCTCAGTACCTTATATAAAAATGACACTGAGCTTATTAAGTAAGGTAGGAGTAGTAACAAGCTTTGAAGGAAGTGTTATAACAGTAGCGCCAATAGTGAATACAAAAAAGCAATTACAAAAAATTGTTATTGAGTCTGATTGGAGTTCAGCATCGTATTATTACAGCTGCATTGCGCTTTCAAGTTTAGGTGCTACAATTAAGTTAAGCTCATATAAAAAAGATTCTTTGCAAGGGGATGCTTGTCTTTCAGAATTGTATAAACACTTAGGAGTAAGTACAAAGTTTGAAGAGCATTCAATTATTTTAACGAAAACGGCCCACGCTCAAGAAGAAGTTTCCTTTAATTTAATTAATTCACCAGATATTGCTCAAACAATTGCTGTTAGTTGTTTTGGTTTAGGGATAGCGTGTAATTTAATTGGTTTGCATACGCTAAAAATTAAAGAAACAGATAGGTTAGTAGCTTTAAAAGTTGAATTGGAAAAATTTGGAGCACAGGTGTCCATTTCTAATGATTCGTTGTTTGTAAATAAGTCCAAAATAATAAAAGAGGGGGTGGTAATAGATACCTATCAAGATCATAGAATGGCTATGGCTTTTGCTCCTTTAGCCTTAAAAACATCATTTTATATAAATAATCCAGAAGTAGTTACAAAGTCGTACCCTGATTTTTGGGAAGACTTAAAAAGTGTTGGTTTTCAGACACTTAAAATATAATTGTTAATTTACTTGACAACCCCTATCTTCAGATTGTATATTTGTACCCTAATTTAGCAACTACATGAAATTATCACAATTTGATTTTAATCTTCCTGAAGGATTATTAGCTGAACATCCAGCAGAAAATAGAGATGAAGCTCGTTTAATGGTTTTGAATAGAAAAGATCAAACTATTGAACACAAACAATTTAAAGATTTAATCAATTACTTTGATGAAGACGATGTAATGGTATTAAACAACACTAAAGTTTTTCCTGCACGTTTATTTGGTAGCAAAGAAAAAACAGGGGCAAGAATTGAAGTGTTTTTACTACGTGAGCTGAGTAAAGATCAGCGTTTATGGGATGTGTTAGTAGATCCAGCTAGAAAAATTAGAATAGGAAATAAGTTGTATTTTGGTGAAGACCAATCTTTGGTAGCCGAAGTTATAGATAATACTACTTCAAGAGGTAGAACTTTACGTTTTTTATATGATGGAAGTTATGAAGAGTTTAGAGATAAGCTTAATGAACTTGGAGTAACACCATTACCAAAATATATTAAAAGAGAGGTTGAGCCAGAGGATAAAGATAGATATCAAACAATCTATGCGAAACATGAAGGAGCTGTTGCAGCGCCAACTGCAGGATTACATTTCTCAAAACATTTATTAAAACGCTTAGAGATAAAAGGAGTTGATTTTGCTGAGGTAACATTACATATTGGTTTAGGAACCTTTAACCCGGTTGAGGTAGAGGATCTTTCTAAGCATAAAATGGACTCTGAAGAAATGATAATTGACGAGAAAGCCGTTGAAATTATTAACGAAGCCAAAGCTAAAAAAAGAAAAGTATGTGCTGTAGGTACAACTGTTATGAGAGCTTTGGAAAGTTCAGTGTCATCTAATCAAACATTAAATCCGTTTGATGGTTGGACTAATAAATACATTCATCCGCCATATGATTTTAGTATTGCTAATTGTATGATTACTAATTTCCATACACCAAAGTCAACTTTGTTAATGATGGTGGCAGCTTTTGCGGATTATGATTTTATAATGAAGGCATATGATGAGGCGGTTAAAGAAGGATATAATTTTTATTCATACGGTGATGCGATGCTAATCCTATAATTAAAAGATTAATGAAAATATTAAAGGGTTTGCATAATGTAAACCCTTTTTTGGTGACAAATGTTTTGTGTAAATTAAACAATGCTTTCTTTTTATTACATTTACACAACTACTAGAAAAAATTAAATCAACACTTAAAATTTGATTTCACAAACTACCATAAATAATGTATTCGAAACTGCTCGTTTAGAGGAGGTTATTGGTGATTTTGTGCAATTAAAAAAAGCAGGAAGTAATTTTAAGGGGTTAAGTCCGTTTACTGATGAGCGTTCACCAAGTTTTATGGTATCGCCAGCAAAGCAAATTTGGAAAGATTTTTCATCGGGTAAAGGAGGTAATGTGGTTGCTTTTTTAATGGAGCATGAACACTTTACCTACCCTGAAGCTATTAAGTATTTAGCTAAAAAATATAATATAGAAATTGAAGAGACTGAACGTACTAACGAACAAGTAGCGCAAGCTAGTGAACGCGAAAGTATGTACTTGGTTTCGGAATATGCACAAAAATATTTTGCTGAAATACTGCATGAACATGAACAAGGAAAAGCAATAGGGCTTACATATTTTAAAGAGCGTGGTTTTAATAGCGAAACAATTCAGAAATTTAAGTTAGGATATGCACTAGATCAATGGGAGGCTTTTACCAAAGAAGCTATTAAAAATGGCTATCAGCTAGAGTTTCTTGAAAAAACAGGATTAACCATTGTAAAAGAAACGAAACAGTTTGATAGGTTTAAAGGCAGAGTGTTGTTTCCAATCCATTCTATGAGTGGTCGTGTGCTTGGGTTTGGGGGACGGATATTAGCAAATGATAAAAAAGCTGCAAAATACCTAAACTCACCCGAAAGTATTATTTACCATAAAAGTAAAATTTTATACGGTATATATCAGGCAAAACAAAGTATTGCCAAAGAGGATAATTGTTATCTGGTTGAAGGGTATACAGATGTTATTCAGTTTCATCAAACGGGGATACAAAATGTAGTTGCCTCGTCAGGAACTGCACTAACGGCAGAACAAATCCGGCTAATCAACCGGTTAACAAAAAATATAACCATTCTTTTTGATGGTGATGCTGCAGGAATGCGAGCTTCATTACGTGGGGTAGATTTGATTTTAGAGCAAGGGATGAATGTACGGATATGTACTTTCCCAGAGGGGGAAGACCCTGATTCGTTTGCTAAAAAAACACCTTACGAAGAATTGGTGTCGTATTTAGAAAATAACTCAAATGACTTTATAACTTTTAAGGCAGGAGTTTTAAGTCAAGAGGCAAAAAATGATCCTGTAAAAAAAGCAGAAACCATACGGGATATAATTACCAGTATTTCTAAAATTCCAGATACCATTAAACGAGAGCTCTATATAAAAGAGTGTGCGAGAATAATGGATATTTCAGAAGAAGTATTGTTTTCTACACTGGCTCAATTATCTAATGCTGCAATTAGAGATGATAAAAAGAAAAGTAAACAAGCTCAAAAAAGTTTTGATGTAGTACATAAAAATACCCAACAGGTAAAAAAAGTAGATGAGCAATATGAATTAGAGCGAAAAATAATACAAATTTTGTTGTTGTACGCTACAACAGAAACTGAGTTTGAAGAGTATTATTTAAAAGAAGATGATTCAGGTGTGTTGATATTAGATAAAGAGTTGGAGTTGAATACTGTACATCAAAAAGTGTTTTTAAGTTTACAAGAAGATGAAGTTGAGTTTACTAATGAGTTATTTCAGATATTATATTATGAAATAGTAAAACATTTACAACAAGATAATGAGTTGCAAATAGATACATTTATTAATGATTTGGCTCCTGAGTTAGCCAGTGAAGTAACTTCTATTTTAATGAATGAAGAGCGTTATGTGTTAAATGATTGGGAACGACAAAATATTTATCCAATAAAGAAAGAAGATAATATTGGAAGGTTGGTAAATGAAAACATTTTAAACTTACGCAGGTTTTTAGTAACAAAAAAAATAAATGAATTAGCAAAAGGAGTTTCTTTGGAAGATTCGAATGCCGAAATTATACAAGAAATAATGGATTATACGTCTTTAAAAAAAGTGCTTTCAGAAAAGTTAAATAGGGTATTGTGAGTTGTTAAAAAATAAAAGGAGCTCAGTTTTGAGCTCCTTTTTTATTTCAATTCTTGTGGTATAACACAAACAGGTATTGGCTCCATTTTATGTTTGTTTCTTCTATTATAGCTAGTGTAAATGTCATAAACCTCTTTGTCTCTTCCTGAAAAGTCATTGGAGGTTTTACCTTGGTTCTGCATGGTCATAGCCCACTCTAATTCATCATAATTAGCACCTATTTGGTCTTCATCACTTCTTGCATCTCCAAACAATCCGTCAGAAGGTTTAGCTACTTGAATACTTTTGCATATATCTAATTTTTTAGCAATATCATATACTTCGGACTTCATTAAATCGGCAATAGGGCTTAAATCAACACCACCATCTCCGTACTTAGTATAAAAACCAACACCAAAATCTTCAACTTTATTCCCAGTACCGGCTACTAACCTTCCTAATAACCCTGCATAATAGTACAAAGTTGTCATACGTAAACGTGCTCTAGTATTAGCCAATGCCATATCAACCACATCTTGTTCCCCTTCAAGTAAAACTTCAGTTTTAAACTCTTCAAAAACAGGAGTTAAATCAACCCTCGTGTCGGTAACATTATCAAATCTATTTTTTAAATCTGAAATGTGCTCTTGAGCTCGTGTAACATGACTTTGTGCTTGATGAATAGGCATTTCAATACATAAAACAGGTAGGCCAGTTTTTGCACAGAGTGTAGAGGTTACAGCAGAATCTATACCTCCAGAAATTCCAATTACAAAACCATTAACTTTTGCCTTAGTAGCATAATCTTTTAACCATTGTACAATATGGTCAATAACTTTTTCTGTTTGCATGGTGTCTTTTTTTATCTTTCCTCTTAAGAAAACAATCTATTGATTAAATTTGCCTTGCTCGAAAATAATTTTATTTATTAAAAGAGTGAAATATTTTTACTCTTTTTTCGTTTTAACCGCTAAAATCATATTAGTATGAAATATAAATTGTTAGTGTTTTTTATAAGTATTGGTGTTCTTTCATGTACAAAGGAGTATACAACACCAGATGAGATAAAAAATATTCCTATAGATGTAAAGGTAAAACGATTTGATAAAGATTTTTATAATGCTAGCGAGGCTGATTTTGAATCTATCAAAGAAAAGTATCCGTATTTTATACCAAGAAAGAATGTTGATGTAGATAGTTTATGGAGAGGTAAAAAACTTGATACCTTAGAACAAGAGTTGTTAGAGGAATCAATAAAAATATTTCCAGACTTTAATGTGGAGACTGAAGAGTTAAAGCTGTTGTTTCAACATATAAAACATTATTTTCCTGAGTTTGAAGTGCCAGAAGTTGTAACATCTACCTCAATGGTGTCTTACCGTGATAAAGTTTTATTGCAGAATAATATTTTACTTATTGCAATTGATACTTATTTAGGGAAAGACCATAAATTTTATGAAGGTATTCCTAAATATGTGTCCGAAAACTTAACTAAAGAACAATTGGTTTCTGATGTAGCTTCGGTATATGCAAAACAGTATGTGAATAAAAACAACCAGCGCACTTTTTTAAATCAGATGATTTATTTTGGAAAACAGTTGTATTTAAAAGATTTGTTTATGCCTTTTAAAACGGAGTCTTCTCGAATCGGTTATTCAGAAGATCAGTTGGCTTGGGCAAAAGCAAATGAATCTGAAATATGGAGTTATTTTATTGAGAAAAACTTACTATTCAGTACAGATACAGCATTATCGAATAGGTTTATAGCGCCAGCACCATTTTCAAAATTCTATTTGGAGTTGGATAGTGAATCGCCAGGAATGTTAGGAAAATACATCGGTTGGCAAATAGTTAGATCATTTATGAAAAAGAATGATGTATCTTTGCGCGAGCTTGCCGTGATGGATGGTAAGGAATTGTTTGATAAATCAAAATACAAACCAAGTAAGTAATGTCTAAAATTAAGTCGGAAATTAAATTAAATATTGAACTGGATGAAAATAGAGTTCCAGAAAAATTAAGCTTTACAGCTAAAGATGGAGGAGTTGAGAACCAAGAATCTAAAGCAATGATGCTTTCGGTTTGGGATGCAGACAAGCAAGAGTCATTACGAATTGATTTATGGACAAAAGATATGCCAGTAGATCAGATGAAAGTGTTTTTTCATCAAACCTTGGTAAGCATGTCAGACACATATCAACGTGCAACACAGGATGAAAAAATGGCTTTAACCATGAAGGATTTTTGTGATTATTTTGCTGAAAAACTAGAGTTAAAAAAATAAGCGATACAAAATGAATAAAAAAGCAAGGGTGTTTATTTCAATAAACACCCTTTTTTATATAAGTAAAATGTTGTCAATTCTTCATTGAAGCATTAATTGCATCAATATAACTTAGTAGCTCATCTTTACCGTGATAGTTACTTGATGAGGTAACGAAATGCTGAGGGCATTCTTCCCATGTTTCTAATAAAATTTCTTGGTATCGTTTAATGTTTCTTTTTAGCGCCTCTGGTTTTAATTTGTCGGCTTTTGTGAAAATGATATTAAAAGGCACTTGATTCATACCTAACCACTCCATAAATTCCAAATCTATTTTTTGAGGTTCGTGCCTGCAGTCTACAAGTACAAAGGCACATAGCATTTGTTCTCGTTTAGAGAAGTAATCAGTAATAAACTTTTGAAATGTTTTTTTTGACTTTTTTGAAACTCTTGCGTATCCATATCCGGGTAAGTCAACTAAAAACCATTGTTTGTTAATAATAAAATGATTAATAAGCTGAGTTTTGCCAGGTTTTCCAGATGTTTTTGCTAAACTTTTTTGATTAGTTAGCATGTTGATTAATGATGATTTACCTACATTGGATCTGCCAATGAATGCGTATTCAGGAATGCGCTCTTTCGGACACTTTGCTACATCAGAGTTACTTACAACAAACTCAGCGGATTTAATCTTCATGGTGCTTAAAGCTTTTGTTCAGTTAACCAATCGTCAAGTATTTTGTTGAATTTATTGGGATGTTCCATCATAGCAGCATGACCACACTTGTCAATCCAAAATAAATCGGAATTTGGTAGTAAATCATGAAATTCCTCAGCAACATTAGGAGGGGTAACGGTGTCGTTTTTACCCCAAATAATACAGGTTGGTTGGTTCATATTTGGAAGGTCTTTAGCCATGTTATGACGTATAGCACTTTTGGCAATGGCTAGAGTCCTAATAAGTTTATTTCTGTCGTTTACTGTGTCGTATACTTCGTCTACAATTTCTTTAGTAGCTACTTTAGGGTCGTAAAAAACATCTTCGGCTTTTTTCTTAATAAAATCATAGTCGCCACGTTTAGGGTAACCACTTCCCATAGCACTTTCATAAAGCCCAGAACTTCCTGTAATAACCAAGGCTTTAACATATTCAGGGTGCATTTTTGTGAAATATAAACCTATGTGGCCACCTAGTGAGTTTCCTAATAAAATAACATTAGTTAACCCTTTGAAGTCAATAAAATCTTTAAGATAACTAGCAAAACTTTTTACATTTGTTTTTAGTAAAGACATGCTATAAATAGGTAATTCGGGTATAATGACCTGATATCCTTTTTCAGAGAAATAATTAGTTACATCATCAAAATTGCTTAAACCACCCATCAGCCCATGTAGAACTACTATTGGTGTGCCACTTCCAACCTCAATAAAATTAAATTCTTTCTCCTTTTTAAGTTTAAACTTCATAAAATAGTATTGTACAAATAACTGTTATTAGGTTGTAATAGTTATTGTTTTTACAATTAGCAAAGCTACACTTTTTTTTTCACATTAAAATCACTGTTTTTATTTCCTGATAATCGTTTTAAGCTTAGGTTGTTACACTTTTTAACAGTCTCGGGGTATTGTTTTTACGTGTGTTTTCGTGTATAGTGGTAAAACTTATTAACAAAGTGGGGTTTTGTGGTAAAATGTGGTAAAATTCTTTCTATCTTTGAAAAAGAAAACAACCTGACTATTTTAAGTGATAAATTTAATTGGGACATATGAATGTAAGATTGATGCAAAAGGACGTGTGTTAGTTCCTGCTGCGTTAAAAAAGCAATTGTCTGCTGTTATAGAGAAGGGGTTTGTGTTGAAGAGAGCGGTATTTCAGCCTTGTTTAGAGCTTTATCCTATGGAAGAGTGGGAGTTGTTGATGCAAAAGGTTAACAAATTAAATAGGTTTGACAGGAAAAACAATGACTTTATAAGAAGATTAACTGCTGGAGTGAAGTTGGTGGAGTTGGATAACTCTGGAAGATTGCTTGTAGCTAAAGATTTGATAGGTTACGCAGGCTTAGAAAAAGAAATAGTGATTTCTTCAGCTGTAGGTATTTTGGAGATATGGGATAAAGATAAATACGAAGCTGCTATTGATAATGCTGCAGCTGACTTTGCAGATTTAGCAGAAGAAGTTATGGGGGGTAAAAACGATGAGTTTAATGGAGTATCATAATCCAGTATTGTTAAAAGAAACTGTTGATGGGTTAAATATTAATCCAGATGGAGTGTATGTGGATGTGACCTTTGGTGGAGGAGGTCATTCAAAAGAAATTTTATCTCGTTTAAGTAGTAAAGGTAGATTGTATGCTTTTGACCAAGATGAGGATGCGCTGAAAAATGCCATTGATGACCCTAGGTTTACGTTGATACACGAAAACTTTAGATACATAAAGCGATTTCTTCGGTTTTATGGGGTGAAAGAGGTGGATGGTATTTTGGGTGATTTTGGAGTGTCGTCACATCAGTTTGATGAGGCAGGAAGAGGGTTTTCTATTCGTTTTGATGCTGATTTAGATATGCGAATGAGTAAAAAAATAACTACTTCGGCTTATGATGTGGTAAACGATTATACTGAGGAGGAATTGCGAAGAATGTTTTCGGTTTATGGTGAATTAACTAATGCGAAAGCAATTGCTGCGCAAATAGTGGCTTCTCGAGAAGAAAAGGTTAATACAATAGCGGATTTGAAAGAGGTGGTTGATAAGTTTTTGCCAAAACATGCAGAGCATAAAGTGTTGGCTAAAATATTTCAAGCTATTCGTATAGAAGTAAATGAAGAGTTGTTGGTGATAGAAGAGTTTTTGTTGCAAACTCCTGAAATAGTAAAAAAAGGTGGAAGGCTTAGTTTGATCTCTTATCATTCGTTAGAGGATAGGTTGGTGAAAAGGTTTATTCGTAGTGGAATGTTTGAAGGAGAGCCAGAGAAAGATTTTTACGGAAATATAACTGTTCCATTTAAAAAGAAAGGGAAGTTAATTGTCCCTTCGGCGGCAGAAATTAAAGTAAATAATAGAGCGAGAAGTGCAAAACTTAGAATAGCTGAGCGAATTGAAAACTAAAGTTTTAAACATATTAAAAGGTAGGTTTCTTGTAAGTGAAGACGCTGTTGGGAATTGGCGATTTATTGGGTTTTCAATAATTCTGTTATTGATTATGATAGCAAGTTCGCACAATGCAGAAAAAAAAGTGTTTGCTATTGGTGATTTAGATAAGAGCGTAAAGGAGTTGCGTTCAGAGTATGTCGATTTACGCTCACAGTTAATGAAGTTGAAGATGGAGTCTGAAATAGCTGAAAAGATGAAAACAAGAGGATTGAAATCATCAGAAGTTCCTCCTCAAAAAATAAAAGTAGTAACAAGATAGTTTTTAGTTGTGTCAGTTGCCAATAAGAACATATTGAATAGGTTGTATTTAGTGGTGTTATCATTTTTGATAATAGCTATATTGATTATGTATAAATTATTCAGTATTCAATATGTTCATGGCAACAAATATCGTGATTTAGCGGTGCAACGTACTGTTAAAAAAGATGTTATTGAGGCTAATAGAGGAAGTATATATGCAGATGATGGGAGTTTATTAGCAACGTCAGTTCCCAAATATGATATTCGTTTTGATGCGGTTACAGTTTCAGAAGAAAACTTCAATGCAGAAGTGAATTCTCTTGCTGATTCATTAGCGGGATTGTTAGGTAAAAGTTCTGGGTATTATAAGGAAAAATTAAAAAAAGCTAGAAGAAACAAAAATCGATATACTTTAATAGCGAGGAATTTAGGGTATTCTGATTATATCAAAATAAAGAGCTTTCCAATTTTTAAGTTAGGGGCTTATAAGGGCGGTATCATAGTTGAGCAACGCACTATTAGAGAGCATCCTATAGCGGGTATTGCTCGAAGAACTATTGGTTGGCAAAGCTCAGGGGCAGGAATAGAAGGTGCTTATGGTGAAGATTATTTGGAGGGTGTTAATGGGGAGCGTTTAAAGCAAAAAATTGCTAAAGGACAATACAAGCCTATTAATGATGAAAATGAAGTAGAGCCTAAAAATGGGTTGGATGTTATATCAACTATCAATGTAAATATACAAGATATAGCCCATCACGCATTGTTGGAGCAGTTAGAAAAGTTTGAAGCAGAGCATGGAACGGTTGTGGTTATGGAGACTAATTCCGGAGAGGTAAAGGCTATTGCTAATTTAAAAAGAAATTCAAAAGGTAAATATACGGAGCAGTTAAATCATGCTATTGGTGAAGCTCATGAGCCAGGGTCAACATTCAAGTTAATGGTGATGGTAGCAGCATTGGAAGATAAGGCTGTTGACTCCAGTACTGTGGTAGATACTGAAAACGGAATACTTACTTTTTATGGTAAACATGTTCGAGATTCAAAGAGAGGTGGTTACGGGAAAATATCTGCAGCTAGAGCTTTTGAGGTTTCTTCAAATACGGGTATTGTAAAATTAGTTCAAAAAGGATTTAAAGATGATCCAGAGCGCTTTGTAAATAGGCTCTATAATATGGGGCTTAATGATAAACTGGGTGTAGCTATAAAAGGAGAGGGTAGACCTATGATTCCGCATCCGAATGATAAAATATGGAGTGGTATTTCATTGCCCTGGATGGCTTATGGGTATGGTGTTTTGCTTACTCCGTTACAAACACTAACATTTTATAATGCCATTGCAAATAACGGAGAAATGGTGAAGCCACGTTTTGTAAAAGAGGTACGTGATTTTAAAAGCCGAAAACCTATAAAAACTTTTGAAAAAGAGGTGATTAATCCTAAAATATGTTCTGATGCTACCATAGGAAAAGTGAAAGAAATGATGCGGAATGTTGTGGTAAGAGGTACAGCAGCTAATATCTATTCGGAAGATTTTTCAATGGCTGGCAAAACAGGGACCTGTATAACAGATTACGGAAACAAAAATGCAAAAAAGCAATATGTAGCTTCTTTTTCGGGTTATTTTCCGGCAGATAATCCTAAATACTCATGTATAGTAGTTATACATAAACCAAATACATCAATTGGTTATTATGGGAATGTTGTTGCTGCCCCAGTGTTTAAAAAGATTGCTAAAAAAATATACACCGATACTCCTGTTGTAGATGAGGTAGAGATTGGAAAATCGGAATACAAAGCCCTTGAAAAAAAGTATGAGGAATACTTAGTAAAGAGTAGAAAAGAGTATAAAGGTGTTCCTGATGTAATAGGTATGAGTGGGATGGATGCTATATCTTTTTTAGAAAATTTAGGGTTGAAAGTTAAAGTTATTGGGAACGGAAAAGTAAGAAAACAGTCTTTAAATGTTGGAGAAAAAATAGATGTGTCAAAAGAAATAGTGTTAGAGTTATCGTGAAAAAATTAAAAGACATATTATATAAAGTAGCCATCGATGTAATGATTGGTAAGCCAGAAGTGCTATTGTCAAAAATTGAATTTGACTCAAGAAAAGTGCAAAGAAATGATTTGTTTATTGCGCTTAAAGGAACAATAGTTAACGGGCATGAGTATATTGATAAAGCTATTGACTTAGGGGCTACGGTAATTGTTTGTGAGGTAATTCCTGAGTTACGTAGTAAAGAGGTAACGTATGTTCAAGTAGCCGATACTAATTTAGCTTTAGCTCATATGGCGGCTAATTACTATGGAAATCCTTCAGCGGACTTGCAGTTAATTGGAGTTACGGGAACTAATGGGAAAACCACGATAGCTACACTGTTATATCAACAATTTAAAAACGCTGGCTATAAGGTAGGTTTGTTGTCTACGGTTAGGATTATGGTGGGTGAAGCAGAGTATAAAGCTACACACACTACGCCAGATTCACTAACTATAAACAAATATTTGTCAATGATGAATAATGTTGGTGTTGAGTATTGTTTTATGGAGGTTAGCTCACACGGTATTCATCAAAAAAGAACAGCGTCACTACATTTTAGAGGAGGTATATTTACGAATCTATCTCATGACCATTTAGATTATCATAACTCTTTTTTAGAATATAGAGATGTTAAGAAGAAGTTTTTTGATCAACTCCCGAAATCAGCATTTGCGTTAACAAATGTCGATGACAAAAACGGCGAGGTGATGTTGCAAAATACAAAAGCAAAAAAAGTAACATATGCCTTAAAAAGTTATGCAGATTATAAAGCACAAATTTTAGAGAATCAATTTTCAGGTTTATTACTTAAGGTAAACAACAATGAAGTTTGGACAAAATTAATAGGAAGTTTTAATGCATATAATTTACTAGCAATATATGCAACAGGTGAATTACTTGGTTTAGAAACAAATGAAAATTTACGACTTATAAGTATGCTGCAGAGTGTAAGTGGAAGGTTTGAGTATATAGTTTCTGAACAGCATAAAATTACAGCAATTGTTGATTATGCACATACTCCAGATGCGTTAAAGAATGTCTTGGATACGATTAATAATATTCGCACAGGTAATGAGCAATTATTAACAGTTGTAGGTTGTGGGGGTGATAGGGATAAAACAAAACGACCTAAAATGGCTAACATCGCTGCAACGTTAAGTAGCTCAGTAATTTTCACAAGCGATAACCCTAGAACAGAAAATCCTGAAGCGATTATTGCAGACATGGAAGCCGGAGTGTCTCCAGAAAATTTTAAAAAAACCATTGCTATAACAAGCAGGTTACAAGCCATTAAAACGGCATGTCAAATGGCTTCTGATAATGACATCATTTTAATAGCTGGTAAGGGGCACGAAACTTACCAAGAAGTTAATGGTGTACGTTCAGATTTTGACGATTTAAAAACAGTAAAAGAACTACTAATAAAACTCAATAAATAACATGTTATACTATTTGTTTGAATATTTAGAACAACAATATCAATTGCCAGGAGCATCAGTATTTCAGTTCATTTCTTTTAGAGCGGCTTTAGCAGTAATTATATCGCTCCTAATCTCAATGATATTTGGTAAAAATATTATAAACTTTTTACGAAAGCAGCAAATAGGCGAAACAGTAAGAGATTTAGGGTTAGAG
This sequence comes from uncultured Flavobacteriaceae bacterium, assembly GCA_947493535.1. GTDB lineage: Bacteria > Bacteroidota > Bacteroidia > Flavobacteriales > Flavobacteriaceae. The sequence continues at coordinate 51,066 of CANLRK010000003.1, forward strand.
GGGCAAAAACAAAAGCAAGGTACACCAACAATGGGAGGTGTAATAATAATAATAGCAACGCTTATTCCTGTATTATTGTTTGCAAGGTTAGATAATGTATATGTAATACTTTTGGTTGTTACCACATTATGGATGGGAACCATTGGTTTTATTGATGATTATATTAAAAAATTTAAAAACGATAAAGATGGACTGAAAGGAAAGTTTAAGGTTCTTGGTCAGGTGGGGTTAGGATTAATTGTTGGTTCTGTGTTGTATTTTAATGATCATGTAACTATCAAGGAGCAAGTGCCGCAGCAAATACAAACTGCTATGGTAAGTGCTAATAATAGCATGATACTAATGCATAACCCTGCAGCAAAACAGTTTTATCCAGAAACAAAATCTACAAAAACGAACATACCTTTTTTAAAGAATAATGAATTTGACTATGCAGATATATTAACCTTTTTTAATGAAGATTGGAAAGGCTATGCTTGGATTATATTTATACCTGTAGTTATTTTTATTATAACCGCAGTTTCTAATGGAGCTAATTTAACTGATGGGATTGACGGTTTGGCAGCAGGTACATCAGCTATATCAGTAGTGGTGTTAGGTTTGTTTGCTTGGTTGTCAGGTAACATAATTTTCTCTGATTATCTTAACATAATGTATATACCTCGCATTGGTGAAATGACCATTTTTGTAGGGGCATTTGTAGGAGCGCTTATAGGGTTTTTATGGTATAATACTTTTCCTGCCCAGGTGTTTATGGGTGATACAGGAAGTTTAACTATTGGTGGTATTATAGCGGTAATAGCTATTGCAGTTAGGAAAGAGCTATTAATTCCAATTCTGTGCGGTGTGTTTTTAGCCGAAAACTTATCTGTAGTACTTCAAGTAAGTTATTTTAAATATACCAAGAAAAAATATGGCGAAGGAAAACGAATATTTTTAATGTCGCCATTGCACCATCATTATCAGAAAAAAGGAATGCATGAAAGCAAAATTGTAAACCGATTTTGGATTGTAGCAATTATGTTAGGAGTGTTAACAGTAGTAACATTGAAACTTCGATAAATGAAAAGATTGGTTGTTTTAGGAGGAGGGGAAAGCGGTGTAGGTACAGCCTTGCTAGGAAAACAAAAAGGATATCAGGTTTTTGTGTCTGATAAAGGAGCTATAAAAGAAAAATATAAAAATGTTCTTGTACATAACGCAATAGAATGGGAAGAGTTACAGCATACGGAAGCTAAAATTTTAAATGCCGATGTGGTAATGAAAAGCCCGGGAATACCCGATAAAGTAGCCATTGTTGAAAAATTAATAGAAAAAAGAATACCAGTAATTTCTGAAATTGAATTTGCGTCGCAGTTTACTAATGCTACCCTTGTGGGAATTACTGGAAGCAATGGTAAAACAACAACAACAATGTTAACCTATCACCTACTAAAAGATGAGTTAAACGTAAGTATGGCAGGGAATATAGGGGATAGTTTTGCGGAACAAGTGGCTCATCAAGAATATAAAAACTATGTATTGGAGTTGAGTAGTTTTCAGTTAGATGGCATTGTAGAGTTTAGACCGCATATAGCTGTAATTACCAATCTTTCGGAAGATCATTTAGATCGATATGACTATCAATATGAAAAGTATATCGCATCAAAGTTTAGGATAACAAAAAATCAAACCGCAGATGATTATTTAATATATGATGCGGATGATGTTGAAATAGAAAAGTATTTAAATGTGCATAATGTTCAAGCTACATTAATACCATTTTCGTTGCAAAAACAATTAAAACAAGGAGTCTGTTTAGACCAAGAACATATAAAACTAACAATTAAAGAAGAGACGTTAACTATGCCAGTAAAAGACTTAGCATTAGAAGGGAAACACAATATAAAAAATGCGATGGCATCCGCTGCTGTGGCTAATTTATTAAAAATAAGAAAAGCGACCATTCGTGAGAGCTTGTCAAATTTTCAAGGGGTTGAGCATCGCTTAGAAAACGTATTGAAAATACAAAATGTACAATACATTAACGATTCAAAAGCTACTAATGTAAATGCTGTTTTTTATGCGTTGGATAGCATGCAGGCGCCAACAGTTTGGATAGTTGGTGGAGTTGATAAAGGGAACGATTATAGTGAATTATTGTCTTTAGTTAATGAAAAGGTAAAAGCAATTATTTGTCTTGGTGCAGATAATAATAAGATTAAACATGTTTTTAATAATACAGTTGAAACTTTGGTAGAAGCTTCTTCTATGGAGGAAGCCGTGCAGTTGGCATACCGACTGGCTGAAAAAGGTGATAATGTATTGCTTTCGCCAGCATGTGCAAGTTTTGATTTATTTGAAAATTACGAAGACAGAGGAAGGCAATTTAAAGCAGCTGTAAGAAAATTGTAATGGGTAATCTGCTTAAAAATATTGGAGGAGATAAAAGCTTGTGGGCAATACTAGCTCTGCTGGCATTATTTTCTTTTTTACCTGTGTATAGTGCAAGTAGTAACTTAGCAAATTTGTATGGTAGAAGTACTTTTACATTGCTAATGAAGCATGCAGTACACTTAGTAATGGGTTTCAGTATAATTTATGCAGTACATAAAATTGATTACAATAAGTTTAAAGCACTTTCATGGATAACATTACCGATAGTAATATTTTTATTAATTGTTACTCTAGCACAAGGAACTACAATAGGAGGAGCAAATGCTAGTAGGTGGATTAGGGTGCCTTTTGTAGGTTTTTCTTTTCAAACATCAACACTAGCATCTGTAGTACTTATGGTGTATGTTGCTAGATATTTAGCTAAAATTAAAGATAAGGCTATTACTTTTAAAGAAAGTTTTATTGAAATGTGGCTTCCTGTCGGGGTGGTATTGATACTTATTTTTCCAGCTAACCTGTCAACAGCAGCAATCATTTTCTCAATGGTACTGATGTTGGTTTTTTTAGGAGGGTATCCTATAAAATATACGTTAACTATAGTGGGAGCTGGCGCCTTGTTTGTAGTGTTGTTTTTTTTGACAGCTAAAGCGTTTCCTAATGCTTTTCCGAATAGGGTTGATACATGGATATCAAGAATCGAAAATTTTTCTAATAAAGAGGATACAGAAGAGGACTATCAAATAGAGCGTGCAAAAACGGCAATAGCCTCAGGAGAACTTTTTGGCTTAGGTCCAGGTAAGAGTGTACAAAAAAACTTCCTACCGCAATCTTCATCAGATTTTATTTACGCTATAATAGTTGAAGAGTGGGGCTTAGTTGTGGGGATAAGTATAATTTTATTTTACCTATTAATTTTATTTAGATTAATAATTATTTTGAATAAATCTGAAACGGTTTTTGGTAAGTTATTGGTTGCAGGAGTAGGATTGCCAATTATTTTTCAAGCATTAATAAATATGGCAGTAGCGGTGGAATTGTTCCCTGTTACAGGTCAAACTTTACCGTTAATTAGTTCTGGAGGAACCTCTATTTGGATGACTTGTTTGGCATTTGGAATAATTTTAAGCGTGAGTAAGGCACAAAAAAGGAATACTGAAAAATTAAGTAAAAATAATACTGAAATGGTTGTGTGAATATGAAATCGTTAAGAGTAATAATATCAGGAGGAGGAACAGGAGGGCATATATACCCTGCTATTGCTATTGCAAATGAGATTAAAATGAGATACCCGGAGACTGAATTCTTATTTGTTGGGGCGAAAGATAGAATGGAAATGGAAAAAGTTCCAGGGGCTGGTTATGCTATAAAAGGATTGTGGATTTCAGGTATTGAACGTAAATTATTGTCTAAAAATAACATGCTATTTCCTTTTAAGCTGATTAGTAGTGTATGGAATGCTAAAAAAATAATAAAGCAGTTTAAGCCTACCATTGCTATTGGTACAGGTGGTTTTGCAAGCGGTCCTTTGTTATATGTAGCTAACAGTAAAGAAGTGCCAACACTAGTGCAAGAACAAAATTCTTTTCCGGGTATTACTAATAAATTACTCTCTAAAAAAGCGAGAAAGATATGTGTAGCTTACGATGGATTAGAACGGTTTTTTCCAAAAGATAAAATAGTAAAAACCGGTAATCCGGTGCGTCAAGATCTACTAGATATAGACTCTAAAAGGGAAGAAGCTTTGCGTTTCTTTAATTTAAATGCCAATAAAAAAACGGTGTTAGTGTTAGGGGGTAGTTTAGGAGCAAGAAGAATTAATAGATTAATAAAAGAGAAACTTTCTTTTTTTAAGGAAAATCAAATTCAACTTATTTGGCAAGTAGGTAAACTATATATAGATGAGTATCAACAATACAGTTCAGGGAATGAGGTGCAAACCCATGCTTTTTTGAACAAAATGGATATGGCTTATGCAGCTGCAGATATAATAATTTCACGGGCAGGAGCTAGTTCTGTTTCTGAATTATGTATAGTGGGTAAGCCAACAGTATTTATACCTAGTCCGAATGTTTCTGAAGATCATCAAACAAAAAACGCTCAGGCTATAACAACAAAAAATGCAGCAATATTGATAAAAGAATCAGAGTTAGAAACAGATTTTGAGTTAAAGCTTAAAGAGTTGTTTGCTAATGAGATGTTGCAAATAAGCTTGTCAAAAGAAATAAAGAAATTAGCTTTAGTAAATGCTACTAGGGATATTGTGAATGAAGTTGAAAAATTGATTAAATAATAGGTGGATTTAAATAAAATACATAGTGTTTATTTTGTAGGAATCGGCGGCATAGGCATGAGTGCCTTAGCGCGTTATTTTAAAGCTATAGGAAAACTTGTTGCGGGTTATGATAAAACAGCAACTAAAATCACGAGAGATTTAGAACAGCTAGGTATAGCAATACACTATGAAGATAATGTTAATGCAATAGCATCTAACTTTAAAGATATTGAGCAAACATTGGTAGTATATACACCTGCAATTAAAACAACTCATCAAGAGTTAACTTTTTTTATAAATAATAAGTTTATTGTTAAAAAAAGAGCTGAAGTTTTAGGGATTATCACTCAAAATACATTTTGTTTTGCTGTTGCAGGAACACATGGTAAAACTACCACGTCGAGTATTTTAGGTCATTTACTTAAAGTATGTAATGCTAATATGACTGCTTTTTTAGGTGGGATAACGGAAAATTATCATTCCAATTTAATCATAAACGGATCAAAAATATCAGTAGTAGAAGCAGACGAGTTTGATCGTTCCTTTTTGCAGTTGTCTCCCAATGTTGCTTGTATCACTTCTATGGATGCTGATCATTTAGATATATACGGACAAGCAGAGGAGTTAGAAAAAAGTTTTAAAGAATTTGCAGATAAATTACCTAGGGCGGATAAGCTTTTTGTGAAAGAAGGTTTGCCTATTAAAGGGCTTACTTACGGAGTAAGTACTTCAGCTGATTATAGTGTGCAAAACATACGTGTTGAAAATGGTATGTATAAATTTAATATTCACACTCCTAAAGGTGTTTTTAATGATGTATTGTTTGCTTTGCCTGGGCAGCATAATTTAACTAATGCGCTAGTAGCTTTTGCAATGGCTTATGACTATGGGTTTGATGCAGAAAAATTAATAGCAGCATTAGCTTCGTTTAAAGGAGTGGAGCGTAGATTTACGTATCAAATAAAACGAAAAGATTTGGTTTTTATTGATGATTATGCACATCATCCTACAGAAATAAATGCGGTGCATCAAGCGGTTTGTGAAATGTATCCTGATGAAAAAGTATTAGTAGTTTTTCAGCCTCACTTGTATAGTAGAACTCAAGATTTTGCTGATGAGTTTGCGGCAGGCTTAAGTAAGTTTGATGAGGTTAGATTATTGAATATTTATCCTGCAAGAGAGCTTCCTATACCTGGGGTAACTTCCGATTGGTTGTTAAGTAAACTTACTTGTGAGAGCAAAAAAGTGATAACTAAAAATGAAATAGTTTCTGAAATCAAACAGTCCTCAGCAAAAATAATATTAACAATTGGTGCTGGAGATATAGGAGCTGAAATAGAGCGAATTAAAAATGAAATTTCTTAACCGTTGAAAATGAGTGAGAAAGAAAAAAATAGGTGGCTAACTAAAAACAGACTGTTGAGTGCAAAACTTATAGTAGTGCTGTTGGTGGCAGTGGTGCTATTTTCTTTTGCTTCAGTACGTAACGAAAAAAGATTGCTAATATCTAGTGTTGTAAAATTTGAAAATCCAGAGCACCCGTTAATTTCTGAAGAAACGGTTAATAAGTTGTTAATACAAAATAAAGGCAGTGTTAAAAACATAAGGAAACTTGCCTTAGATTTGAATAAATTAGAAACAGAGCTAGATTCGAATCCGTATGTCAGAAACGCGAATTTGTATGTGTCTGTAAATGGGGAAGTTGGGGTTAGTGTTTTGCAAAAAAAGCCACTAGCAAGAGTACAAACAAATAAGACTTTTTATATTGACGAAGAGGGTGATTTAATGCCTGTTTCGCCAAATTTTTCTGTGCGAGTGCCTTTGGTAACAGGAAATGTGGATAAAAAGAACTTGAAAGAAGTGTACACCGTGGTGAAAAATATTAATCAAGATTCTTTTTTTAAAAAAGAAATAGAAGGAGTTATTGTAAAGAACAACACTTTTACGCTTTTAACTAGAGAATTTGATTTTGTAATCGATTTAGGCTCCTCAGAAAATATAAAAATGAAGTTGAAAAATTTTAAAGCTTTTTATGAAAAGGCATTAAAAGACAGGACGCTAAAAAAATATAAACGAGTTAATTTACAAATTGCAACACAAGTAATTTGCACCAAAAAATAAACTATGGAAGACAATAAAATTGCGGTTGGTTTAGACATAGGTACTACAAAAATAGTGGCCATGGTTGGTCGTGAAAATGAGTACGGAAAATTGGAAATTCTTGGTATAGGTAAAACGAAGAGTTTGGGAGTGCATAGAGGTGTTGTAAATAATATTACTCAAACTATCCAATCTATTCAACAAGCCGTACAAGAAGCAGAAATGTCTTCTGAATTAAAAATTGAAGATGTTGTAGTGGGTATTGCTGGGCAACATATTAGAAGTATTCAGCATAGTGATTATATCACAAGAGCTAATTCTGATGAGGTAATTGATGATAGAGATATAGAGGCGTTAATTAACCAAGTCCATAAACTGGTAATGTTGCCAGGAGAAGAGATTATTCACGTATTGCCACAAGAATATAAAATTGATGGACAAGGTGAAATTAAAGAGCCTAGAGGAATGTATGGAGGGCGTTTGGAAGCGAATTTTCATGTAGTTGTAGGGCAAATAGCATCAATTAGAAATATAGGAAGGTGTGTTAAAAACGCTGGCTTAGGATTGGCGGCTATTACTTTAGAGCCATTGTCTTCTGCTAATGCTGTGTTGAGTCAAGAAGAAAAAGAAGCAGGGGTGGCATTGATTGATATAGGAGGGGGAACCACAGATTTAGCAATTTTTAAAGACGGAATTATTCGTCATACCGCTGTAATACCTTTTGGAGGTAATGTAATTACAGAAGATATTAAAGAAGGTTGTTCAATCATAGAAAAACAGGCCGAATTATTAAAAGTGAAATTTGGTTCAGCATGGCCAGGAGAAAATAAGGATAATGAAATTGTTTCAATACCAGGACTACGAGGGAGAGAACCTAAAGAGATTTCATTAAAAAACTTATCTAAAATTATACATGCGAGAGTGGTAGAAATTATAGAGCAAGTTTTTGCTGAAATTAAAAATTATGGTCACGAAGAGCAAAAGAAAAAGTTGATTGCTGGTATAGTATTAACAGGAGGAGGCTCGCAATTAAAGCATATAAAGCAGCTAACGGAATATATAACTGGTATGGATACACGAATTGGTTATCCTAATGAGCATTTAGCAGGTGCTTCTAATGAGCAAACCACTAGTCCGTTATTTGCAACAGCTGTAGGGCTAGTAATGAACGCTGTTGAGGTACAGACTAGAGTACAGCATGAAGAAGTAATAGAAGAAAAAATTGATGATACACCCCAAAATGTTGATCCAATTGTTTCTGAAACTATTGTAGAAGATATAATAGAAGAAGAAACAATAACTGAAGAACCTAAAGTAACTAAAAATTACTTACAACGTTTTTCAGATAAATTAAAAGATTTTTTAGATAGCGCAGAGTAATAAGATAGTTATTCTCAAAAGTAGTAGACAAAAAAAGCACAAAAAAGAATTATGAGTAGCAACGCAGAATTCGGAGGGATTTCATTTGATTTACCAAAAAATCAATCAAACGTTATTAAAGTTATTGGAGTAGGAGGAGGAGGTAGTAATGCCATTAACCACATGTTTCAGTCAGGAATTAAAGGGGTAGACTTTGTAATCTGTAATACAGATTCGCAGGCATTAGAAAACAGCCCTATTCCAAACAAAATTCAATTAGGGGTGTCATTAACAGAGGGGTTAGGAGCAGGAGCCAATCCAGATGTTGGTGAACAAGCAGCTATTGAAAGTTTTGAAGATATCAAATCTATGCTAGATACCAACACCAAAATGGTATTTATTACCGCTGGTATGGGTGGAGGTACAGGCACTGGTGCTGCGCCAATTATTGCTAAAATGGCTAAAGATTTGGATGTGCTTACAGTAGGTATTGTAACCGTTCCTTTTCAGTTTGAAGGGAAAATGCGTAATGAACAAGCACAAATAGGTGTTGAAAAATTGCGTAAAGAAGTAGATTCTCTTATTGTAATTAACAACAATAAATTACGAGAAGTATATGGTAATTTAGGGTTTAAAGCAGGGTTTGCTAAAGCAGATGAAGTATTAGCAACTGCCGCTAAAGGTATTGCTGAGGTTATTACACATCACTACATGCAAAATATTGACCTTCGTGATGCAAGAACGGTGCTATCTAACAGTGGAAGCGCAATTATGGGGTCTGCTAATGCTTCTGGAGCTAACCGTGCCAATGAAGCAATTATAAAAGCGTTAGACTCTCCGTTATTAAACGATAATAAAATTACAGGGGCCAAAAATGTATTGTTGCTTATCATTTCTGGAGCTGAAGAAATTACTATTGATGAAATTGGTGAAATTAACGAGCATATCCAAAGTGAAGCCGGTAATGGAGCTAATATTATCATGGGGGTTGGTGAAGATGAAAGCTTAGGTGGTGATATTTCGGTAACCATTATTGCAACAGGATTTGATGCTGATCAACAAGATGACATCGTTAATACAGAGGCAAAAAAAATTATACATACTTTAGAGCCTAACCAAACGGTTACTCAGGAGTTGTCAACAAAAAATGTGGTGTCTAAGGTTGAATTGCCTAAAGCGGTAATTGAACCTAAAAAAGAAGAACCTGTAATTCGTCATACTCTTTTTGATGATGAGGTGTTGGAAGAAATTACTACTAATGAAGCTGCTACGGACTTAATACCAACTACAGAGTTGTTACGAAACATGGAAGTTGTTGGAGCAGAGGTGTTGACACCTAGTGTGGAGTTGGAAAATGAATTTATTATTTCTGATGTTAATGAAATTGAAGTAGTTGCTCCAGAAATTGTAACTCCAGAAGTAGAGGAAGAACAAGTAATGTTTTCTTTTGAAGCACCAACAGAAACAGCCGATGAGTTATTCGAGCCTGTGACTCAAAAGGAAGAGAAAATTGTGTTTCAGTTAACAGAAGAAATTAAAGATATTGAGGTGAATAATCCAGTTTCAGTAGTGCCAGTTGATGAACAAAATGCGGATGGTATTACTCGTTATAGTTTGGATTGCTCAGAGTTAGAAGATGAAAATATTCAGGAGAAATCAGTGCTAAATACTTCAGCTCCTATAATAGAAAATGAGCCTGAAATAGTAGCAAAAGCTATAGCTGAACCTTCAGGAGAAGTTAAGGAGGAAAATACCGTAGAAATTGACCCGTTTAATACATCAATAGAAGAGAGTATAAAACTACGGGCAGATGCTAGAAGAAAAAAATTAAAAGAGTTTAATTATAAATTTCGCCATAATAATAATGTAGATGAAATTGAAAAAGAACCTGCATATAAGCGTATGGGAATAGATTTGGTAGAGAAAACTTCAGCCGAAAATAATATGTCTCGAACAACTATTGGTACAGATAGTAATGACGATATTCAACTGCGTTCTAACAACTCGTTTTTGCATGATAATGTAGATTAGTGAAAATATCTTTAACATTAAAAAATCCGAAATAGTCAAGTGCTTTTTCGGATTTTATTTTTATATCTTTACCATCATTTTATAATAAATAACAACAAGAATAGCATGGGCTTACAAGCAAAAGTAATGGCAAAATTAAAAGAGGCAATGAAAGCTAAAGATGAAGTGGCTTTAACATCGTTACGAGCAGTAAAAGCTGAATTGCTTTTGGCGCAAACGGCCTCTGGTGCAAAAACCGAATTAACAGAAGTTGAGGAGATTAAGCTTATACAAAAATTGGTAAAGCAACGTAAAGATAGTGCCGCTATTTTTACGGAACAAGGAAGAACTGATTTGGCAGAGCCTGAATTAGCTCAAGCTGAGGTAATAGAACAGTTTTTACCAGAACAGTTAGCGGAAGATGAAATTGAAAAGATTGTAAGTAAAGTGATTAGTGAGCTTGGGGCATCTGGAATGAAGGATATGGGAGCTGTTATGGCTCAAGTAAATAAAGAAGTGGCAGGGCAAGCCGACGGCAAAACTATTTCGACTATTGTTAAAAAGAGTTTAACTTGATAGAAAAATAATAGGCTGCGTAGTTCAACTGGATAGAATATCAGATTTCGGCTCTGAGGGTTGGGGGTTCGAATCCCTTCGCGGTCACAAAAAAAGCTAAGCATTTTTATGCTTAGCTTTTTTGTTATGTAGTTTTTAAAGGGTTTATTCCAGTTTGTTAGATGGGAAAAGCATATTAATATGTTTAGCTGTAATCCATTTCATTTGTGATGTAACGCCTTCAGGATTGGTAATTAAGGTTTCTATACTGTTAGATTTTCTTTTAAACGTAATAGTATTACCTTCCAGTGTAATGGTTTTTGAATTGGTTTTACTAGTAATCATGTCTAACATAATATCCCTATATTGTTTTACGGTCTCTTTATTTCCTATGGCAAATGTTTTAATATCATTAGGATCGGTGTTTTTAAAGTCTTTATAAGAAACAGTATAAAAATCTTTGCCAGTTTGTTTGTTTAATTGTCCGATAAGTTTTCCTAGTAATTCAATTTTTGATAGTTGTTCAAATGCCTTAGTTTCTTTTTTTACTTCTTTTATTTGAGCATTTACTGCAAAACAAGTAATAAAAGCAATTATGTGTAAAATTGTTTTTTTCATGGTGTTATTTGTGTTTGAGGTTATTATCAGTGTGCCCTAAAATACTAAAATATATTAAGTTTATAAAATTGAATTATTGCATGGCCTGATTTAAAAATGTTATCTTGCTCAGCAAACATTTATTAATGAGTAAAGAAGAGTTCAGTTTTGGATATTTGTTAGCAGGAGCAATTGCAATATCACTGTTATTGTTGATTTTATTTTTATTTGTAAAAATGCTTGATACGGTATATTTGAGTTGGTTTAAGCGTCCTGCATGGGTGCATTTTTATTTGGTTAAAAAGAAGTTGCCACAACACCAAAAAGCCTTGTTGCGTAAAAACAGTAAGTTTTACCGTAATCTTTCTGCAACAGATAAAAAACGATTTGAACACAGGGTGTATAGGTTTATTAATACAAAAGATTTTATAAGTAGGGATGGCTTTTTATTGAATGATGAAAAAAAGCTTCAAATTGCTGCTACAGCAATAATGCTAACTTTTGGTATGCGAAAATATTTATTACCTATTTTAGAGAAAATAATTATTTATCCTGAGGCTTTTTATTCAACAGTTGATGAGCGTTTTCATAAAGGAGAGTTTAATCCAAAGTTAAAGGCCTTAGTGCTATCATGGAAAGACTTTGAGGAAGGATATAGTATAGAAAACGATAATTTAAACTTAGGAATACATGAATTTACGCATGCGATACATTTAAATAGTATTAGAAGAAATGATACGGCTTCAGTAGTGTTTACCGATGGGTTTAGAGAATTACTTTCGCTGTTAAAAAATGAACAAGTTGCAATGAGTATTAAAAACTCAGATTTTATACGAGATTATGCTTTTACCAACGAGTTTGAATTTTTAGCTGTAGTTGTAGAAAACTTTATTGAATCTCCTAAAGAGTTTCAAAGACAATTTCCGGTACTGTATAAAAAAATCCAGCAAATGTTTAATTTCCGATTTGCTGGATATTAGTGTATGTTGATTTTTCTTGTAAACTATGAATTTGCCAATTGTTTTAAATTAGCAATAGATTGCAATTGATTTTCTGATTTAAAAACAAAACTACCTGCTACCAGTACATCAGCCCCAGCTGCAATTAATTTTTTCGCATTTTTATCAGTAACACCACCGTCAATTTCTATAAGGGTGTCTAAGGCTTGTTCGTTAATCATTTGTTTTAGTTTGGTAATTCTTTTGTAGGTAATTTCTTCAAATTTCTGACCTCCAAAACCAGGGTTAATTGACATTAGTAAAACCATATAGCATTCAGGTAAAATATCTTCCAAAACAGAAACAGGAGTTGTTAAATTAAGTACAATACCAGCTTTACAACCTGCGGCTTTAATTTGTCTAAGTGTTCTGTGCAAGTGTACAGTAGATTCATAATGTACTGTAATGATATCTGCGCCAACTTTAGCAAACTCTTCAATGTAGCGTTCAGGTTTTTCTATCATTAAATGTACATCTAATGGCTTAGTAGCGTGTTTTTTTATTGCTTGAATTACGGGCATTCCATAAGAAATGTTGGGTACAAAATGACCATCCATGACATCTATATGAAACCAATCGGCATCACTAGCATTAACCATTTCGGTGTCACGTTGCAGATTGCCAAAATCTGCTGCAAGCATTGAAGGGGCAATTAATTTTGAATTCATGTTGTTGTGTTGTTTAGAGCTACAAATGTACATGTTTTAAACAAAAAAAACTCCGGTAATCAGCCGGAGTTTTCATCATCAATCAAAAAACGAACAGCTTGTTGTCGGTTTACACCGATAATCGAATACTGTCGTTGCGGTAACTTAGGTAATTTAGCCTAAGTAGGTTTTTAATATTTTACTTCTAGAAGTGTGTTTTAATCTTCTAATTGCTTTTTCTTTTATTTGTCTTACACGTTCTCTAGTCAAGTCAAAAGTTTCTCCAATTTCTTCTAAAGTCATCGGGTGTTGATCTCCTAAACCAAAATATAAGCTAATAACATCAGCTTCACGTGGAGTAAGCGTTTGTAAAGCACGCGTAATTTCTGTACGTAAAGATTCGTGTAACAAAGTACGGTCTGGGTTTGGTGACTCACCTGAACGCAATACATCGTATAAGTTAGAATCTTCTCCTTCTACTAAAGGTGCATCCATAGATACATGACGTCCTGAGTTTTTCATTGACTCTTTTACGTCGTTAATTGTCATATCTAATTCCTTAGCAATTTCTTCAGCTGAAGGAACGCGCTCATGCGCTTGCTCTAAAAATGCATAGGTTTTATTAATTTTGTTTATAGAGCCAATTTTATTTAAAGGCAATCGTACAATCCTAGATTGTTCTGCCAAAGCTTGAAGGATTGATTGACGAATCCACCAAACAGCGTATGATATAAACTTAAATCCACGAGTTTCGTCAAAACGTTGAGCCGCTTTTATTAACCCAAGATTTCCTTCGTTAATTAAATCGGGTAATGTTAATCCTTGATTTTGATATTGTTTTGCAACAGACACCACAAAACGAAGATTTGCTTTTGTTAATTTTTCTAAGGCTACTTGATCACCTGCTTTAATTCGTTGTGCTAATTCTACCTCTTCATCGGCAGTAATTAAATCAACTTTTCCTATTTCTTGTAAATACTTGTCTAAAGATGCAGTTTCTCTATTGGTTACCTGCTTGGTGATTTTTAGTTGTCTCATTAAGTTTCCTCCTGATTATTTAGTTGTTATTTTGCCTACGCATTAGGTTATACGTATAAAAAGAGGTTTTTGTTACAAAAAAGATTAAATATTTTATAACTACTTGATTTTTAATGTTTTTATAGTAAAATATTAATGGTGTTTCCGTTTTGAAAAGTTAATGTGGCATTATTGTCGCAGGCGCCATCACCATAATCGCCAGTAAAAAGTAATCCATTATAATTAAAGTTTATACTTCCGCTAACAAAATACCAACAGCTAAGTTCACGTCTTAAGTTAGTTGCTATTGTTGCAGAATAGCTACTACCGTTATCAAAAGTTGTGGTCCAGTTTCCTGAAATGGAAAATACATCGTCTGTCCAATCTAATAAGGTGTCGCTACCTTCAATCCATTCTCTAATAATGCTACCTGTTCGATAACCAACCAAACCAGAAGGCCAGGTTAAAGTAAAGTCTACTACTATAGTAGATTGCGGGTTTCCGTTTGTGTTATTGCGTATGTGGTAAATTTCGTCGCTTCCTTCAACATCAATAGAGTTAAAGGTGAAATTAATTAACGTATAGGTAATTGTTTTTGTTTCAGCGGTTAAATCGCCAGTATAACTATAGTGTATTTTTCCGGTAATTACATTTCCATTAGGCATGGTGCAGCCTATTGTTCCGAAATCAAACTCTACTTCATGTGTTGTTCCATTAGTAGTGTAGGTTCTTGTTACGCAATCAGGTAAGTATGGTACAGACATTGAAGCGCTTTTATTGTTGGCGTCTTCCTCATAATCTTTTGTTATTATTGAGTTAACTTCTTCAGCTATTTTATTTGCTTCTTCAGATTTTTTAAATTCATCAGCGTTAAAATTTGTTGAAGGGGTAAGGGTTTCTTCTGTAGAACAGCTTATAATTGTTAAAGCTATGAGTATAAGATGCGTAAGCTTTTTCATTATTTTATATGTTAAGTTTATAAAATTCTAATATACAAGAATTTATAAAATACAAAAGCACCTTACTTGTGTTAGGTGCTTTTGTATTTATAAAAGATTAAATAATTAAGCTTCTTTTTTAGGAGCTGGTTTTTTATTTTCTCTTGGAGGTCTTGGTAATAAAGCTTTTTTAGAAACTTTTTCTTTTCTTGTTTTTGGGTCTCTACCAAAGTATTTCACATCAAAAACATCGCCCATGTTTACCACGTCAGAAACATTTTCAGTACGTTCCCAAGCTAGTTCACTAACGTGTAATAACACTTCGTTACCTGGTGCTTCAGTATATTCAACAACAGCACCAAAGTCAAGCATTTTAATAACTTTTACTTCGTAAACACTACCTACTTTAGGTTTAAATGTTATAGCATCTATTTTTGCAAGTACAGCATCAATCCCTTCTTGATTAGTACCTAAAATTTCAACAATTCCTTCTTCTGTAACAGGGTCTTCATTAATAACAATGGTAGTATCTGTTTCTTTTTGAAGTTCTTGAATTACTTTTCCTCCAGGCCCTATTAATGCTCCAATATACTCATTTGCTATAGTTCTGGTAACCATTTTTGGTGCATGCGCTTTTACATCGGTATTTGGTTGTGCAATAGTGTCGGTAAGTTTACTTAAAATATGTAAACGTCCATCGCGTGCTTGTTTTAAAGCGTTCACAAGAATCTCGTATGATAATCCTTTTACTTTAATGTCCATTTGACAAGCAGTAATACCATCAGCAGTACCTGTAACTTTAAAGTCCATATCACCTAAGTGATCTTCGTCACCTAAGATATCAGATAAAACCGCATAACGATCACCGTCAGAAATTAATCCCATAGCGATTCCAGAAACTGGCTTTTTCATTTGTACACCAGCATCCATCATAGCCATTGTACCAGCGCAAACAGTTGCCATTGATGACGAACCGTTAGATTCTAATACTTCAGAAACCACACGTACAGTGTAAGGGCAATCTGCAGGAATCATCCCTTTTAAGGCACGTTGTGCTAAGTTACCGTGTCCTATTTCTCTACGAGAAGTACCTCTTAAAGGTCTTGCTTCTCCTGTTGAAAAAGGAGGAAAGTTATAGTGTAAGTAGAATGACTCCTCGCCTTGATGAGTTGGCATATCTATTTGATTAGCCTCGCGAGAAGTTCCTAAAGTAACTGTGGCTAGTGCTTGTGTTTCACCACGTGTAAATATAGAAGAACCATGGGTTGATGGTAAATAATCTACTTCACACCATATAGGTCTAATATCTGTAGTTTTTCTTCCGTCTAAACGTAAACCTTCAGCTAAAGTTAGTTCACGTACAGCATTTTTTTGTGCTTTGTTGAAATACTTGCCTACTAAATCACCATACTCTTCAAGTTCTTCTTCAGAGAACATTGCAATTACTTCTTCTTTTACTTCTGCAAAAGCATTTGAACGCTCAACTTTTGAAGTTCCTTTTTTAGCAATAGCATAACATTTGTCGTATGCAGCTTGGTGTATTTTAGTTTCTAACTCTTCGTTAGTTATCTCAGGTTCGTACTCACGAGTTTCTTTTTTACCAAAAGCTTCTGCTAAGCGAACTTGAGCAGCGCATTGTACTTTAATAGCTTCGTGAGCAAACTTGATAGCTTCTGCCATTTCTTCTTCACTACACTCATCCATTTCACCTTCAACCATCATAACAGAATCTGCTGATGCTCCTACCATCATGTCAATATCTGCAGCTGCTAATTGTGTTCTGTTTGGGTTTATAACGAATTCTCCATTAATTCGGGCAACACGCACCTCTGAAATAGGAGTTTCAAAAGGAATATCACTTAATTGAATTACTGTAGAAGCGGCTAAACCAGCTAAAGCATCTGGCATTACATTATCATCATGAGACATTAACTGAATCATAATTTGGGTTTCAGCATGATAGTCTTTTGGGAATAATGGACGTAATACACGATCTACTAAACGCATGGTAAGTATTTCGCCGTCACTAGGTCTTGCCTCTCTTTTGAAGAAGCCTCCAGGATAACGTCCGGCAGCAGCAAACTTTTCTCTATAATCTACAGTTAATGGAAGAAAGTCTACATCACTTTGTTTGTAGTTAGAAACTACCGTACATAATAACATGGCTTTTCCCATTTGAACAACAACCGACCCGTGTGCTTGTTTTGCTAACTTTCCGGTTTCGATAGCTATTTCACGTCCATCGCCTAGGTCAATGACCTCTCTAAAAACTTTTGGAATCATAATTTTTTAATTCTTAATTAAACATTGGTTGTTGTGTTGTTGTAGTTGTTGTAAGGCCAATGAAAAACTATAAATTTTCGCTTCTTCGTTATATTTGGGTCTAAATTAGTGATTTAGACCTAAAAGTAAAAGAGAGGCGCAAAGCCTCTCTTTTTTGATTATTTTCTTAATCCTAATTCTTTAACAATTGCACGATATCTTAAGATATCTTTTTTAGTTAAGTAGTCAAGTAAAGCTCTTCTTTTACCTACTAACTTTACTAATGAGCGCTCAGTATTAAAATCTTTACGATTGTTTTTTAAGTGCTCAGTTAAATGGTTGATTCTTAAGGTGAACAATGCTATTTGTCCTTCTGCAGAACCAGTGTTTTTTGCATCTCCTCCGTGTTTCGCGAAGATTTCCGCTTTAGCTTCTTTAGTTAAATACATGCTAATATTTGTTTAAATAATTTTTATGTAATATAGATACGACTATCGTATCAAGCGGCAAATATACTATTTAATTGTGAATAATCAATTAAAAAATATAATTATGCCCTTATTTTATTGTTTTGAATTAAATCTATATAAAGGTTTAGTTTGTCTTTAAGCTCAGCTCTTGGAGTAATAAAGTCTAAAAACCCTTTGTCTAGTACAAACTCTGCGGTTTGGAAACCTTCAGGTAATTCTTTTCCTGTAGTATCTTTAACAATACGCGGACCAGCAAAACCAATTAAGGCTCCTGGTTCAGAAATGTTAATGTCTCCTAACATAGCAAATGAAGCTGTTGTACCTCCAGTAGTTGGATCAGTACATAATGAAATGTATGGTATTTTAGCTTCGGCTAATTGCGCTAATTTAGATGATGTTTTGGCTAATTGCATTAAAGATAATGCAGCTTCCATCATACGAGCTCCTCCAGATTTTGAGATAATTAAAAACGGAATATTGTTTTTTAGTGAATGGTCTGCTGCGCGAGCAATTTTTTCACCTACAACAGATCCCATAGAACCGCCGATAAAAGAAAAATCCATACAAGCAACCACAAGATCTTTCCCTTTTGATTTACCTACCGCCGTACGAACAGCATCTTTTAAGTTAGTTTTCTTTTGAGCATCTTTTAAACGATCAGTGTATTTTTTCTTGTCTTCAAATTTTAACGGGTCTTTAGAGGCTAAATTTTCATTAAGTTCCGTGTATTTATTGTCGTCAAAAAGAATTTCAAAATATTCGTTACTACCAACTCTAACGTGATAACCGTCCTCCGGACTCACATAAAAGTTTCTTGCTAACTCTTCTGCATCAACAATTTTTCCTGTAGGTGATTTGTACCAAAGCCCTTTAGGAGTGTCTCTTTTTTGGTCTGTTGAGGTTTGAATTCCTTTTTCTTTTCTTTTAAACCAAGCCATATATTATAGTAGTTTATGTTTAAACTAGTGTGTAGTTTAAAGTGTGTTTATGTTTTTTAAATCTTCAAATGATTTTGTTAAACGAGCTTTGAAAGTTTTTTCTCCTTCACGTAACCATTTTCTTGGATCGTAATATTTTTTATTTGGTAACTCTTCGCCTTCTGGATTTCCAATTTGCGATTTTAAATAGTCTTGTTTTTCAAGTATATAATCACGAACTCCTTCGGTAAAGGCATATTGTAAGTCAGTATCAATATTCATTTTTACAACACCGTAATCAATAGCTTCTCTAATTTCTTCTAAAGTAGAACCAGAGCCTCCGTGAAAAACGAAGTTTATTGGATTTTCTTCTGTGTTGAATTTTTGTTGAACAAACTCTTGAGAGTTTTTTAAAATTTTAGGAGTTAATACAACGTTTCCTGGTTTGTAAACACCGTGTACATTTCCGAAAGCCGCAGCAATAGTAAATTGATCACTTACCTTCATAAGTTCTTCATAAGCATACGCTACTTCTTCAGGTTGTGTGTATAGTTTAGACACATCAACGTCTGAATTATCTACTCCGTCTTCTTCTCCTCCTGTAATACCTAATTCAATTTCTAAAGTCATACCTATTTTGCTCATACGCTCAAGGTATTTTTTACAAATCTCTATATTTTCTTCAATAGGCTCTTCAGATAGGTCAATCATATGAGAGCTGTAAAGTGGTTTTCCTGTTTCAGCAAAGTGTTTCTCACTAGCATTTAATAGGCCATCAATCCAAGGCAACAATTTTTTTGCAGCATGATCAGTATGTAAAATTACAGGTACACCATAAGCTTCGGCTAGTAAATGGATGTGTTTTGCTCCAGCAATAGCACCTAATACTGCGGCCTTTTCATTTTCATTAGATAATCCTTTTCCTGCGTTAAATTGTGCTCCTCCGTTAGAAAATTGAATAATTACCGGAGCGTTAACTGCAGCAGCAGTTTCCATAACAGCATTTACACTGTCTGATCCTACTACGTTAACAGCAGGTAAGGCAAAGCCTTTTTCTTTAGCGTAGTTAAAAATTGCTTGAACGTCTTTTCCTGTTGCAACTCCTGCTTTGATGTTATGATTCATTTTTTGTTGTTGTGTGTTTCTTTAAAAAATAGACTACAAATGTAATAAATTCACTATTGTTAAAAAGGATAATTTATACCAAAATTATAAACAGCATTTTTGAAGTTGTAGTTTTTAAACCATTTTTCGTTTTCTAGGTAAGGTTCGTAGGTTTTAAAACCTACATCGAATCTTAAAATAAAGAAGCTAAAGTCATATCGTAATCCCATACCAGAGCCAATAGCTAACTCACTTAAATCGTTTAAAGAGTCAAATGTAAAGGCAGGGTCTTCTTCGTTATCTAAAACATTCCAGATGTTTCCGGCGTCAACAAAAACAGCGCCTTTCATGTCGCCAAAAAAGGTGTAACGAAGTTCTGCATTTAAGGCTATTTTAAGATTTGCTTCGTTAAATTCGTTAATACCACCACTCACTCCTGGTCCTAACGCATAGGCGTCCCAACCTCTATTATCATTACTTCCACCTCCAAAAAAACTTCTAGAGAAAGGTATTGATTTTGAGTTGCCATATGGAATGGCTATTCCGAAGAAACTTCTTATAGCAAAAATATTATTGTTAGATAAATCCCAATATTTAATATAGTCTAGTTCTGTTTTTACATATTGTGAGTAGGCAACATTAAATAGCTCGTAGCGATCATTGCTGTTTTTTTCTAAACCAAAGAGATTTGATAATGTAGATAATGTATTTCCCGCAAATTCAATTTTAGCTCCAAAACGGCTAAAGGTATTGTCTAGTAAACTTGTTCGTGTGTTTCTTATGTAAGAGTAGTTGGTGGTTAAAATTAAGTTGTTTTCTGTAAGACGTTCTCTACGTTCTTCAATATTTCTAACTTCTTGTTTGTCTTGATTAGACAATAAAGCATCTACGGTAGGTGTGAGATTATTGTTAATAACATCATTAATAAATTGATTGGCTTGGTCAGGTATAGCTAACCCATTGCTGGTATATGTTGAGTTTAATGCTATTGAGTTTAACCTATTATATGAGTTGGCATAAATATTAAAGTATTTATCAGGATTCAGGTTACGTACAAATTGTGCATTAAATAAATCTAAACGATTGGTGACAGATTTTGAAGAATACCACCCATAATTAAGAACACCGGTAAAGGTAGTTTTGTCTAACCCAATATTAGTTTGTGTGCTTGCTCCAAGGCTAATGCGGGTTGTGGGCGACATTACTTTGGGGATTATTTTTGAGGTGTTTATTGGGAAAAATATTCTTGGAAATGATAATTTTAAATCGGCACCAAACTCTCGTACGTCAAAAAATTGATCTTTTTCATCTGCAGCATCTTTTGATGCGCCTATTGATCCTCTAAAAGCAAGCTCTAAGTTTTCTGCTCCTCTAAATACATTTCTTGCTAATAAAGATGTACTTAAAGATAGCCCTAAATTTTGAATGTTATTGTGTAATGCATCAAGACTATATTCTAGTTCAAACTTTTTAAGTGGTGTAAGTAAAATATTTGCAATTAAACTAGTTTGAGTAGAGTCTCTGTCATCTAATAAATACTTTATATTGGGGTATTTAAATGCTCTTAAGTTGTTTAGTTGGTTTAAGGTTAAGGCTTTGTCGGTGTCTTTGTAAATAGTGTTTGGTTTGATGAATATTACATCGGAAAGCGCTTTAGGTTTGTAGCGTAATTTATCAAAACTATAAAAATGGTGATTGTTGTATGTAGTAGAATCGGTTATTGATTTACTTCTGTTTTTATAGCTAAAATCAGTAAAAACATTTACTTCACTGATTTTATATATTTTATAAGGTTCCTTGTAAGTAGTGTCGTGTTCACGTACTTTTTGATCTTCAACAAATAACTCAACCCACATGGTTTTCTTAATAGAATCGTAGGCGTTATCAAAATAAATACTTTCTTTTTCAAAAGTATATAAGCCAGAGTTGCGCATAAGGGTAGTAATCCTTTCACGCTCATTAATTAAGTGCTGGTCTCTATATTGGGTATTGAGTTTAATTCGTGAGTTTTTAAGGTGTAAATTGTAGATAGAATCAACAGATTTTGAATCAATTTGTTGTGTAATAGAATCTATAATATAAGGTTTGCCAGTTTCAATAGCATAATTTACCTTTCCTTTTTGGTTGTTATTGTATTCAATAGAGTAGTTAGTATTTACATCACGCCATCCGTTTTGGGTGTAATATTTATTCAAATTTTCAATACTACTATTAATTTTGCTAGAGTCAATTATAGCAGGGGGTTCGCCCGATTTTTTTAACCAGTTGTTTAGTCCTGCGTAAGAACGTTGCAGTTTAATGGTTTGTTTTTTAGATAAAAACCTGTGTAAACGTTGCTCGCGTTTAGGGTTTCTTTTTAACCAGTTTGTAAAGGAAGAGTCAGGTGATTTATCGGCTAAGTTATAAATTCCTAAGCGTAAAGGGTATAATAAAAATTTACTGTTAGGTTTTGGTTTAATAAGGTTTTCAACTATTTCATCTTTATTGTTTTCTTCATTTACCAAAATATCATTTTCTGTTAGTAGGTATTCATGTTCCTCTAAATTTTTAGTACTACTACAGGAAATAAAAACCTGAGTAATTATCAGAATAAATGATATTTTTGTGAATAAATGTTTCAATAGAATAGTTGAAATTAAATTCAAAAATACATTATTTGGATGTTAAGCAAAAACAGAATTACACTAATAACGAGTTTAAAACAAAAAAAGTATCGTATCCAGCATCAAATGTTCGTGGTAGAAGGAATTAAAACGATAAATGAATTTTTAAACTCAAGCTATAATTTGGAGCATTTATATACTGTAAAGCAGTTTGCTAGTGTAGTAGAAAATAAGCAAACAGTAATTAACGAGAAAGAGTTGAAAAAAATAAGTTTTTTAAAAAACACCAATTCGGCTTTGGCGTTATTTAAAATGCAATTGCCTAGTGTGATTGATAATACAAAGTTAATTGTTGCTCTAGACAATGTGCGTGATCCAGGAAATTTAGGAACAATAATAAGGCTTTGTGACTGGTTTGGTGTAACAGATTTAGTTTGTAATACAGAAACGGTTGATTGTTATAACCCTAAAGTAGTTCAGGCTACAATGGGCTCATTAACTAGGGTGGATGTGCATTATGTAGCTTTAGAAAAATATTTGTCAGAGTTGAATAGTATTCCTGTTTATGGAACATTTATGACTGGTGATAATGTATACACTACTCCTTTAGATGCAACAAAAGGGATACTAGTTTTAGGAAATGAGGCTAATGGTATATCAGAACAAATAGAAGCTAAGGTTACTCAAAAAATAAGTATTCCGAAGTTTGGAGCAATTCAAAAAACAGAAAGTTTAAATGTAGCAATGGCCACATCAATAGTTTTAAGCGAGTTTAAAAGAAAAACTATTGCACCGTAAAATTGATAAAAATACCTCGAGTTTGCATTTTATCAATATTTCCTGTCCATGGGCTATTCGGGTCGTTATCTTCAATAAGTTCATTTCCATTTGCAAAAACACCTCTTATTGATGGGGTAAATTTAAAGTATGGAAGGTAAAAGTCGATACCAAAACCAAGCTCTAAAAAACTAGGATTAGAGGTCATTCTGAATTTTCCAGCAGAATTATCATCAATACTCTTTTCATTACTAGACATGTTAATGGCAGTAGAAGCACCTGCTAGTAAAAAAGGTTTAAAGTTATTTACTCTTTTAGTACTTATTTTTAATAATAACGGTAAGTATACATAGGTGGATTTAATTTCGCGTTCATAGTTAGATACTAACGAAAAATCACTGTTAGTTGTTGTATAAGACTCAGGGTAGGTAAGTATACGGGTAGTAAAACTTAAACCAGGCTCAAAGCGTAAATCGAAATGATTGGTTAATCGTAAATTACCAATTAGTCCAACATTAAATCCGGTAGAAGTTTTTACTAAAATATCTTTATGAGCATCTGTTTTATACTGAAACTTAAAATCTAAACTGTTAAAGCCTAAATAATACCCATAGGTTAGGGTTTTCTTGTCCCAGTTTTCACGATTACGGATACGTTCTTTACTAAACAACTGCCCGAATGCAGTGTTTGTAATACTTATTATAAGAATAAATGTGATTAATTGCTTCATCTAAATAACATTACTGCTTGCTAGAAGTGTAAATTGTAGCTACACCAAAAGTTTGCGGATGATCTTTAACATCTATAAACCCAACTTTTCTTAAAATATTGTTCAATTGTTCTCCATAAGGAAAATTTGCTGCGGATTCTGATAAGTAACCGTAAGCTTTTTTGTCTCTTGAAAACAATTTTCCAATTAAAGGTAATAAAATATTTGAATGAAACTGATAACCTTGTTTAAAAGGGAATTTGGTAGGTACAGATGTTTCTAAAATAACAAACTTCCCCTGTGGTTTTAAAACGCGTAATATTTCGGATAATCCTGTTTCTAAACTCTCAAAGTTACGTACGCCAAAGGAAACAGAAATAGCGTCAAATGAATTATCGTTAAAAGGTAGTTTTTCAGAGTCGCCAATAATTAAATCTATCCTTTCGGTAAGGTTTTTTTGTGCAACTTTTTGTTTTCCTACGTTTAACATTCCTTCTGAAATGTCTAACCCTGTAATTTTAGCTTGATTAATACTTTCAGCAAACATTATAGCTAAATCCCCAGTTCCAGTAGCAATATCTAATATTGTTTTAGGTGAAATTTCGTCAACAAGTTTTACAACTTTTTTTCTCCACTTTTGGTCAATACCAAACGAAATAACCCTGTTTAATCCATCATATTCTTTAGATATGGTATCAAACATTTTGGTTACTTGTTCTTTCTTTCCAAGGTCAGAATTTTTATAAGGAGTAATGTTTTTAGACATGCTATGAAAAATATTTTTGCGAAAATACAATTAAAAATTTGCTTCTACCAAAGTATTGTCGGGATTAAAGATATGAACTATGTCTTTTTAAATTTTAGTTTTGATAAAAAATAAATTTATCTTTGTAACCTGTAAGTTAGCCAAATAACAAATGTTAGGTTAAACTATACCGCCCTAAAAATAAAAACAAATAATTAATGAAAATAATTATTGCAGGAGCAGGGGAAGTAGGTTTTCATTTAGCGAAACTACTTTCTTTTGAAGCGCAAGATATTACGCTGATAGATTGTAATAGAGAAAGTTTGTCTTATGCAGATGATCATCTAGATATTAGAGTAATTAAAGGAGATGCTACTTCAATAGCAGTTTTAAAAGATGCTAATGTAGCGGCCACAGATTTGTTAATTTCGGTAACATCTTCTGAAACTACAAATATTACTGTATGTGTGTTAGCGAAGCAATTAGGAGTAAAAAGAACTATTGCACGTATTTCTAATTCAGAATTTATAGAACATAAAGAAGAAATGCAGTTCTCTAAATTAGGTATAGACGAACTTATTTCTCCATTATCTTTAGCTGCATCAGAGATAGAATTACTTCTAAATGAATCGGCATTTAATGAACGGTTTGAATTTGAAGGTGGCGCCTTAACTATGTTAGGGTTAAACTTATCTCGCAATGCCTCTTTTGTGGGAAGAACAGTTAAAGAAGCTGCAAGTTTGTTGCCGGAAATTCATTTTGTACCAATTGCTATACAGCGTTTCGGAACACAGTATACAGTTATACCAAGAGGGGATACTATTTTTAAAGAAAATGATCAGGTGTATTTTGTAACCTGTTCAGAAGGTTTAGATGAGTTGTATCGTCTTTCTGGAAAAGTAAAGGAATCCATTAAAGACGTAATGATTTTAGGTGGAAGCGTAATCGGGCAAAAAACAGCAAAAAACTTATCAAAACACAAGTTTAAAGTAAAGCTTATTGAAAAAAATAAAACAAAAGCTTTCGATTTGGCTGACGAACTTTCTAGTACATTAATCATTAATGGCGATGGAAGAAATGTAGAGTTATTAGAAGAAGAAAATATTGATGAAATGGATGCTTTTGTAGCTGTTACAGGAAATTCAGAAACCAATATTATGTCTTGTTTAATGGCGAAATCTAAAGGAGTTAAAAAAACAGTAGCTCTAGTAGAAAACATTGATTACTTTCAGTTGTCTCAGTCTATCGGGGTAGATACTTTAGTAAATAAAAAGTTGATTGCTGCAAATGCAATTTTTAGATTTATACGTAAAGGAGATATTGTGGCTTTAACACAATTAAATAACTTAAATGCGGAGCTTATGGAGTTTGAAGTAAAAGAAACTTCAGGAGTTTGCGGAAAATATATTAAAGATTTAGAGTTTCCAAGGTCCGCAATTATTGGGGGGGTTGTTCGTGAGGAAAAAGGAATGATAGCTTTAGGTGATTTTAAAATACAAGCTAACGATAAAGTAGTTGTTTGTTGTTTGCCACGAGCAATTAAACGAGTTGAAAACTTATTTTTATAAAATAATTAATACCACTAGTGAAAAAACTTAATACAAAAATTATTTCTCATATCATGGGATTGGTGCTGCTGTTTAACGGTGGTTTTATGCTAATTGCAGCACTTGTGAGTTTTTTATATGATGATGGTGTAACATTGGATATTGTCCTTGCGGGGTTAACAACTTCTGCAATAGGTGGTATTTTAATGTATATTACTAAAAACCATAAAAAAGAAATTAAAAAAAGAGAAGGCTATGTGGTGGTAACTTTTGGCTGGTTGCTTATAACCATATCAGGAACACTACCTTATTTATTTACACAAGCCATACCAAGTGTTACCGATGCTTTTTTTGAAACCATGTCTGGGTATACCACTACAGGAGCTTCAATATTAAGTGATATAGAAATAGTACCAAAAGGGGTTTTGTTTTGGCGTAGCATGACACATTGGATAGGTGGTATGGGTATTATTGTGTTGGCGGTAGCTATTTTACCGTTGTTAGGTATTGGAGGAATGCAGTTGTTTGCGGCCGAAGCTCCTGGCCCAAGTGCCGATAAATTGCATCCTAGAATTACCGATACTGCTAAGCGGTTATGGCTAATATATTTTGGATATACAGTAGCAGAGACAATTTTGCTAAACCTTGCAGGAATGAGCTTTTTTGATGCCATGAATCATTCTATGGCAACATTATCTACAGGAGGGTTTTCTACTAAAAATGCAAGTGTAGCTCATTGGAATGATACACCAGTTATACAGTATATCATTACCTTTTTTATGTTTTTAGCGGGAATGAATTTTGTACTAAGTTATTTTGCTTTTAAAGGAAAAGTGCAAAAGATTATAAAAGACGAGGAGTTTAAGTTTTACGCCGTTTTCACAATTATATTTGTTTTAATGTGTACAACGGTTGTTTATTTTTATGCAAATGTTCCTGTGTCAGAATACCATCCTCAAGTTTTAGGGAGTTTTGAAAGTTCTTTTCGACATTCTATATTTCAAGTCATTTCAGTAGTAACAACCACTGGTTTTGTAACAGCCGACTTTAGTAGTTGGACTCCGTTTTTATCGGTGTTTTTCTTTGGGTTAATGTTTGTTGGTGGGTCGGCAGGTTCAACATCAGGAGGGGTAAAAGTAGTACGCCATTTACTAATGATTAAAAATGGGTTGCTGGAGTTTAAGCGTACGCTACACCCTAATGCAGTAATACCGGTGCGTTACAATTCAAGGGCGGTATCAAAAGAAATAGTATTTAATGTACTGGCATTTTTTATACTATTTATGCTCTTATTTATTATTGGGGCTTTAGGTTTGGGGGTGTTAGGTTTGGATTTTGAAACCGCAATAGGCGGGGCGGTATCTAGTTTAGGAAATGTAGGGCCTGCCTTTGGTAGTTTAAACCCATTGGCTAATTTTGGTCATTTGCCAGCCTTAGCAAAATGGTGGTGTGCTTTTTTAATGTTGCTGGGTAGGCTAGAGCTGTTTACTGTAATGATTGTGTTTACTCCTTTTTTCTGGAGGAATAGATGATTTATTTTAATTGGCGTATTCCCTCATAGGTTACAATACTTACCGCGTTGGCAAGATTAATACTACGTACATGATTGCTGTATAAAGGTATTTTGTATAGCTTATCATTGTATTTTTCGGTAATACTCTTTGGGAGTCCTTTCGATTCTTTTCCGAAAATTAAAAATAACTCATCTGTATATTGAATATCCCAAAATTGCTTTGTGCCATGACTTGATAAGAAAGCCATTTTTTTGTTGTGATGTATATTGAAAAAGTCTTCTACACTTTCATATGTAAACAAGTTAATATGTTTCCAGTAATCTAGCCCAGCTCGTTTTAAGCGCGTGTCGTTTATTTCAAAACCGAAAGGTTTTACCAAATGTAAATTCGAACCAGAGGCTAAGCATAAGCGACCAATGTTTCCTGTATTGTTTGGTATTTCGGGTTCTATTAAAACAATGTTATAAGCCATAAGTGTTAAAAGTCACCCTATAAGCTATTGCTTATAGGGTGGATTGTTATAGTGTGTTTTTAACTTAATACTTTTTTTATGCGAGCTAAAGCTTCGCGTAATTGTGCTTCACTGGCAGCATAAGAAATTCGAATACAATTAGGGGCGCCAAAGGCATCGCCTGTTACCGTAGCTACATGAGCTTCTTTTAATAAAAACAAAGCAAAGTCTGAGGCGTTGTTAATTTTGTTTTCTTTTATTGTTTTTCCAAAAAAACTTGAAACATCAGGAAAAAGATAAAAAGCTCCGTTAGGAGTATTGGTTTTAAATCCATCAATTTCGTTTAGTAAATTAATTACAATATCACGTCTAGATTTAAATTCATCTACCATATATTGAATTTTGCTTATCGGCGCGTCTAGCGCAGCAATTGTAGCACGTTGCGCAATACAGTTTGCTCCAGAGGTAATTTGTCCTTGCATTTTAGTACAAGCCTTAGCAATCCATTCAGGAGCGCCAATATAGCCAATACGCCATCCTGTCATGGCGAAAGCTTTTGCGACGCCATTAACAGTAATTGTCCTGTCGTATAACGATGCTATTCTAGCAAAACTATAATTTTCTCCTTCGTAATTGATGTGTTCGTATATTTCATCAGAAAGGATAAAAATATCAGGATGCTTTTCTAATACTTTAGCTAATGCTTCATACTCTTCTTTACTATATTTTGCTCCGCTAGGGTTATTAGGGGAATTAAAGAAAATAAGTTTTGTTTTTGGTGTAATAGCAGCTTCTAATTGTTCAGGAGTTATTTTGAAATCTGTTTCAATAGAAGAAGGGATTTCTTTATAAGTTGCTTCTGCTAAGGTTGCAATTGCTGAGTAACTTACCCAATATGGTGCTGGTAATAATACTTCATCTCCAGGATTTAATAATACCATGGCAACATTTGCTATGGATTGTTTAGCTCCTGTTGAAACCACTATTTGATTTGGTGAGTAATTTAGTTGGTTGTCTCTTTTAAACTTTCTACATATCGCTTCTTTTAATTCTTGATAACCGTCTACAGGGGTGTAAGAATTGTAGTTGTCGTTAATTGCTTGTATAGCAGCTTCCTTAATAAAATCCGGCGTGTTAAAATCCGGTTCTCCAAGGCTTAAGCCAATAATGTCTTTTCCTTGGGCTTTTAATTCTCTTGTTTTAGCAGCCATTTCTAAAGTTTGAGAAACAGGTAAGCTATTAATTCTGTCAGAAAGTAACTTCATGATTTAATCGTTGAATAAAAGTGATGTAAAATAAACCCCATGAATCAAAGCATGGGGTTTTTATAATGTTAAGCAATGCTAGGTTTTTTACCAAGAAGCTCTAATTGTTTATAGTGTTCAATAATTGCACGCCTCATAGTTTTATATTCGTTATAAGGTAAGCTAAACTCTTTTGCTGTTTCTTTAACAATTTTAGCTATTTTTTTATAATGTATATGGCTAATGTTAGAGTATAAGTGGTGTTCTACTTGATGGTTTAATCCACCAGTATAAAAACCAACTAACCAGTTTTTAGGAGCAAAGTTTGAAGTGGTAAATAACTGATGAATAGCCCAAGTGTTTTTCATATTTCCTTTATCATCAGGTAGTGGGGTTTCAGTATTGGGCATAACATGTGCTAATTGAAAAATAACACTCAGTATAATTCCTGCAGTGTAGTGCATAACAAAAAAACCAATTAAAACTTCCCACCATGCGAATCCTGAAAAGATAGGTAAGACAATCCAAAGTGAATAATAAATTATTTTACTGATAATCAATTTTGTCCATTGTACAGCAGGTTTAGGCGATTTTCCATAAGATAATTTCCTTTTTAAATATCTGTATGTTTGTGTAAAATCGGTAGTAATAGCCCAGTTTAGAGTTAGTAAACCATATAAAAGAAATGAGTAGTATTGTTGGTATTGATGAATTTTAAGCCACTTAGAGTGTTTGGAAAAACGAATAATTCTTCCGGCATCAATATCTTCGTCGTGCCCTTCAATGTTAGTGTAGGTGTGGTGTAAAACATTATGTTGTACTTGCCAGTTGTATACGTTACCAGCTAAAATATAAATACTACTTCCCATTAATTTATTTACCCATTTTTTACTAGAAAAAGCTTCGTGGTTAGCATCGTGCATTACGTTCATTCCTACACCAGCCATACCTATACCAATTACAATTACAAATAATAATTGCACCCAAGTAGGTAAATTAAGTGTAAGTAATAAAATTAAAGGAGCTAAAAATAAAGTAAACATCACAATTGTTTTAACATATAATTTCCAATTGCCTGTTTTTTTAATGTTATTTTCTTTAAAATATGAATTTACTCGCTTGTTTAATGTTCTGAAAAACTTAGCAGAGTCTACTCTTGAGAATTTTATAGTAGGATTCATTATGTTAAATATATTAGGGGTTATTCAAACTTATGCTACAAATTTATCAATATAAATTATTTATTTGCATTTTTGAGGACAAGTTTTACAGTAATTATTAACTATTTTTGCGCTTTAATATATTTTACATGGATGTAATTTTAAAATATTTCCCAAACTTAACAGTTACTCAAATAGAGCAATTTAGAGCTTTAGAGGTTTTGTATAAGGATTGGAATAGCAAAATAAATGTAATATCAAGAAAAGATATAGATGAATTATATACCAAACATGTGTTACATTCATTAGGTATAGCTAAAGTGCATGAATTTAAATCAGGTAGCTCTGTTTTAGATGTGGGCACTGGAGGTGGTTTTCCGGGGATTCCTTTAGCAATTTTATTTCCTGATGTTGATTTTTATTTAATTGATGTAATAGGAAAAAAAATAAAAGTTGTAAAAGCCGTGTCGGAAGCTTTAGGTTTGGAAAATGTAAAGGCAGAGCAAATACGTGCTGCTAATGTAAATAACCAATTTGATTTTGTAATTAGTAGGGCAGTTACTAATATGACTGACTTTGTTGGTTGGGTGCGTAAAAAAATTAAAAAAGAAAACAATCATGATATTCGTAACGGAATACTTTATTTAAAAGGAGGCGACTTAACCGAGGAGTTGGCTTCTTTTGCTGCAGTGAAGCAAATTAATTTATCAGATTTTTTTGAAGAAGATTTTTTTGAAACCAAGAAGGTAGTTTATCTGCCTATTAAATATAAGCCATAAAAAAGGGTTGTCAATTGACAACCCTTTTTAATTAAAGTTAGTTAGTAATTACCATTTTGGCAGTTAAAAGATTGATATTATCAATATTGGTTACGGTTATTAAGTATAGTCCTGTTGTAATAGTTGTTTTAAGTTGTATTGTAGGTTTGTTTTCTGTTTTTTGTTCTAAAACTTTACGTCCGTTTACATCGTAAATATTAATGTGTAAAAGGTTATTGTTTTTTAAAGTGCTTTGTAGTGTTATTTGATTTGCTTGAGTAGGGTTGTTTAGAAGCTCAATGCTGTTTTCAGCTAAAATCGTTTCATCTACGTTTAACGGTAAAGGTTCTACAATTTCTTCCCATGCAAAAGCAACGTTGTCTGTAGTAAGTGTTACGTGCGCTTCATTATTATCAGGCATAAACCAATTTACAAAAGGGGTTTGTGTACTTGTACTTGAGGTTATACCGTCCCATGGAGTATCAGGCGTTCCTATAGAAATATTTTGATGCCAATCTAAATTAGTATCGTTTAGTGCTAAAGCACTTGTTGCAGGAATAAAGTTGAAATAATCAACGGTTAATGCTGCAAAAAAAGCATCCATAGTAGGGTCAGATCCACCAAACGAAGCTGCTAGGGCTCCTAAATCAAATAATCCACCTGGTGCGGCATCAATACCGTCTGTATATGTTTTAGCTTTTGAGTTGGCGTCAGCATAAATATCACAAAAACAAATCCATGGCGCGTCTATCCATATATCATCAACAATAACTTCTTGGTTGGCGTACGGTGTAAACCAAACATCAAAATAAGCATCGGTCAATGTAGCAACTCCTTCTAAAAAAGCGTCTAAAACTTGATCTCCTGGAGATACTGGGTCGCCATTTTTATGATAGTATGAGTTACCAATACCACTACCATTTATAATAGAAATGTTTCTGGTTGTTTCTGGAAAACCACTTGATGTTAGGCTATTTATTTTACTGTAAAAACTAGCGTTGTAAGCATGAGCTACAGGAAGCGTTATTGAGGTGTCAAACTCTGCTATTTCCCCAGCGGCTAAATGTGGTTCAAAATGATCTACTAACATTTGTCTTGCAGCAGGCGATTTTAACATGCCGTCAACAATAGGTCTTATAGCTTCCATACTAAAATCACCAGCCCATGTGTCTAAGCCGTAAGCTAAGTAATTAAATAAATGCTGAAAGCCTATAGGTACATTTGCACCTCTGTGAGGAGAATCGAAAGATAACCAAAGGCGGGTATCATGGTTTAAACCTTGTTGTTCCATATAATTTAAAGCATAGCGAGTAATTAGCCCTCCCATGCTAGGTCCTAAAACAACGTTTTGTTCACTGCCAGTTTTCTGGCTGTTAATTGTTGAAATAACTTCGGCTACAATCATAGCGTTTCGTTCAATAAAATCGGATCCTCCATCAACTAAAGTGCTTCCCGGGTAATCATTAACATCAATAACACCATCAGTGTTTACATCTGTTGAGTTAGACATGGACTGTAGAGAACCATCTGATAATTTAAAATATTGAGGGAAATTTATAATAACTATATCAAAATTCTCTTCATTACGAATGCGGTCACCTAAGTTTTCAGGTGTTCCGTTATTATCGTAACTAAGAAGGTTGTATACAGCGGCAATATTTCTTGTGTCTGCTGGATCAAAACCATCAATTACAAAAATTGGCTTATCTAAAACATTATCAGCACCTAGAAACACTTCGTATTCTCCTAAGCCTGCGAAATTTGTAGCGCCAGCATAGTCAGATAAATCTGCCGTAACACCAGAAATAATTTCATTGGTAGCCATGTTTCGTTGGTTTCTTATATCGGTGTTGGATAATTCAATATTTATCGATGCATATCTGTGTATAACTTGATTGTTGTCTAATTCTAGAATAAAATGGATTCTTTTATTTCCTTCCTGATTATAGGTTACTTGTATAGGTGAATTAATTTCTAAAGCGTAAAGTCCACTACCGTCATCAAAATCAGCTTTAATACTACTAATTTGATTGTTGGTGTTGTTGATGAAAAAGTCAGGCTCTAAAATATAGGTGGTTTGCAACCCTTTTTTAGTTTGAACTAATGGTGATATTATTGTGGTAGTGTGCTGATTAAAAATATAATCTGATGTGTTACGTGTTACTAGGTTGTTGTTTATAGTTACATCTCCGTTTACAAAGCTATCCTCGGTTACAGACTCATAGGTTGTGTGTAATAAACCTATTTTAGCTATGTTTGAATAGTTAATCGGCTTACAAATTGCTTTTAATTGTTGTAGTTTAGAGAAGGTATTATTTGTGCTGTTGTTAGCTAGTTCTTTATACGCTTGAAGAAAGCCATACATTCCATAAGTGTCATTGTTCTTTCCTAGTGAAGATAATGGACTTGTATTTTTTATTAATATTTCGGTTTTTAAGTCCTCTGTGTTAAAATTTGAGTAATCTAAAAATTGGTTTTTTTGAGCTTGTGTTATTCCAAAAGTAAATAATAGAATAACTAAGTAATTTTTTTTCATAAGTATAACTGATTAGTAACAAAACTACTATGCTTGCATAATAGTTGCGTAATCAATTTATAAAAAGAAAAAAGTAAACAAGAAATTGTAATATGAAAATCGACAAAACGTAATAAAAAAAAGCCTAAATGCATAATTTAGGCTTTTAAATAATTGTTATGTTATTGTTATCCTAAAAATGGATACCTGTAATCTTCAGGAGAAACAAACGTTTCTTTAATTAATCTAGGAGAAACCCAACGCAATAAGTTTTGGGCAGAACCAGCTTTGTCATTTGTTCCTGAAGCTCTAGCTCCTCCGAATGGTTGTTGTCCTACAACAGCTCCTGTTGGTTTGTCGTTAACATAGAAGTTTCCTGCACAATTTTCTAGAGCTTTAATAGCTTCTTCTAAAGCATAACGGCAATTAGAAAATACGGCTCCAGTAAGTGCATATTCAGAAGTTTCATCTACTAGTTTTAAGGTGTTGGACCAATCTTTGTCATCATATACATAAACAGTAACTACAGGGCCAAACAATTCAGTCTCCATAGTAGTGTATTTAGGGTTGGTTGTTAAAATAACAGTAGGTTCAATAAAATATCCCTTTGATTTGTCGTAGTTTCCACCAGCTATAATTTCTGCATCAGAATCAGCCTTAGCTTGATCTATATATTTTGCAAGTTTATCAAAAGAACCTTCGTGTATAACTGCAGTAATAAAGTTACTCATGTCTTCAGGAGATCCCATTTTGAATGATGCTACATCTTCCTTTACATGGTTTAATGTTTCTTCAGCTAATGATTTTGGCAAATATACTCTTGAAGCTGCAGAACATTTTTGTCCTTGAAATTCAAATGCACCACGTGAAATTCCTGTGGCTACTTGTTTAGGATTTGCAGAAGGGTGGGCAACAATAAAGTCTTTACCTCCTGTTTCACCTACAATTTTAGGATAGGTTTTATAGTTATGGATATTTTCTCCTATTTTTTTCCAAATTTCTTTAAATATAAAAGTAGATCCTGTAAAGTGAATTCCTGAAAAATCAGGACTCGCTAAAACTGTATCTGTAATCATTATAGGGTCTCCATACACAACATTAATAACGCCATCTGGTACACCGGCTTCTTTAAAAACATCTACAATTACTTTTGCAGAAAATATTTGATGGTCGCTAGGTTTCCAAACTACAGTATTCCCCATTAAAGCAGCACTAGCAGGCAAGTTAGCGGCAATAGCTGTAAAGTTAAAAGGAGTAATAGCGTAAATAAAACCTTCTAAAGGTCTGTATTCAACTCTATTCCATATTCCGTTTGATGATACAGGTTGTTCTGCATAAATATCTGTCATGAACTTTACGTTAAAACGTAAAAAGTCTATTAATTCACATGCAGCATCAATTTCTGCTTGATGTATAGTTTTTGATTGAGCAACCATAGTTGCAGCGTTAATTTTTGCTCTATATGGTCCGGCAATTAAATCGGCAGCACGTAAAAATATAGCAGCGCGTTGTTCCCATGGAGTTTGCGCCCATTTTTTGCGAGCTTCTAAAGCTGTGCTAATTGCTTTGTCTACGTGTTGTTTTTCTGCTAAGTGGTACGTTCCAACTACATGCTTATGGTCATGTGGTAAGCTCATGTTTTTGGTGTTACCTGTTTTTATTTCTTCACTTCCAATATATAATGGAACATCTACTGAGCTGTTGTAATATGATTTGTATTGCTTAGCTACAGCCTCTCTTTCTGGTGATCCTGGCGCATACGATTTTACAGGTTCGTTTACTGGCTCTGGAACATTGAAAAACCCTTTTCCCATGGTAAAATTCTGTGTTTTGTGTTAAAATCAATAAATTAAGTCTTCAAAAGTACTAAAAAATAAAGCAAAAACACGTGTGTTTTAGGAATAGATGTATGTTTACGGATCCTGTTTACTAGGATATTTTTTGTAAGTTGCATAAAGCAATTTTATCAGGTTAAATGTGTACGCTAAGTTTTATATATAAAGGAGGGCATGATTTTTTACTTACATCAAGTAGAGATGAGACGGTTAATAGAAAAACTGTTCCGCCTAAAGTATATTATGACGATGAGGTGTCTATGTTGTATCCTAAAGATCAGATGGCTGGTGGTACTTGGATTGGAGTGAGTTCAAAAAACCGATTATTATGTTTGTTAAATGGGGCTTATGTAAAGCATACTCGTAAAGAAAGCTATAGAAAAAGCAGAGGGTTAGTTGTGAAAGACTTATTATGCGTGCCACAACTATTCGAAGCTGTAAAAAAATATAATTTAGAAAATATAGAGCCATTTACACTGGTGTTAATCGATTGGGAGCAACAATTAAGATTAATTGAGTTAGTATGGGATGGTAAGCAAAAGCAATTAACCGAATTGCCTTTGATATCAAAAATATGGAGTTCTTCTTCGTTGTATAATAAAGAAATGAAATTGCTGCGTGAGCAATGGTTTGCTAATTTTTTAAGTCAAAACGGTACTTCGAAAGAAGAGCTTTTTTATTTTCATGAAAATTATGGCGTAGGAGATGCTAATATTGACTTGAGAATTGATAGGGGTTTTTTGAAAACAGTAAGTATTAGTCAGTTTGAAAAGAATGATGATTTAGTGAGTGTTGCGTATAAAGATTTGCTAAGTAGTGAAAAGAGTTTGTTTAATTTTGAATTGTAATAAATAGAATGAGTGATGCTACAGGTATAATGTTGGTACTTGCTTACCCGGAAACTATTGTGATGGTTGCTGATGAGTGGTATTCTCCGTTTTTAAAATATCTAGGAATTGGTAAAAAAGATTATGTTCGTGCGGGTCATGCAGCCTTAGTGTTAATTAATAAAGCAACAGGTGAGTTAGAATACCATGATTTTGGAAGATATATTACTTCCGAGCCTAACGGAAGGGTTAGGGGAAAGCATTATGATAGGGAGTTAGAGTTTCCGTTGCAGGCAATAATTAAGAATAATGAAATTGTTAATTTATACGAGATATTACGTTTTTTAGCAACTAATCCTAAATTAACACATGGCGATGGTAAATTGATAGCTTCTGTTTGTGATAAAATAGATTATAATAAGGCTAGGAAGCATATTACAAGTATGCAACAACAAGGGCAAATTCGTTATGCTGCTTTTATTAAAAAAGCAAGTAACTGTGCGCGATTTGTTACATCAGCTCTTGTTGCATCTGTTACTTGTGTGCAGCTTAAAAAGAAGCTGTTACGTTCGCAATGGTTTACGCCAAGTACTATTGGTAATGTTGTTATAGCAAATACGGGTGAAAATGTATATGAGGTTTCTGAAAAAGGTGAGGTTGGGGTGTTTGGTTCTTCAGTGAATAAAGAAAACAGAAAATATTTTTTAGATAAGTTGAAAAATCATAAACCTAACTATGCTGGTACATTGAGCCCTGTTGAGGTGGTGCATGTGCATAGCAAAGCTCAGTGGCTGGGTGGTATAGCTGCAGGTGCTTGGTATGAATTAACTTTAGCTGCAGAATTGTCTAAAAACTTATATCGATTTAGAAGAGTAGCGCCACATGGTTTTGTGGATGTAGATGCTGTTTTTATGGGAGATGAGCATTTTAACTATCATGAAGAATTTGAAATAATACACTATTCCAATTGCTTATTTTGCACTGTAACTCAGAAAGATAAAAAGTTTGTGTTTAATTATGTGTGTGATTTTAATTCAAGGCAAAAGGAGCGCTTAGCTTAAATGTAGGTATTTGCACACGAAATGTTTTTGACGAATGAAAACTTACCATGTTGTAGTATCCTTTCATTGAGCCGTAAGGAGAGGCAAGTAGGCATCCGGAATTATAACTATGAGATTCCCCTGGTTTTAAAACAGGTTTTTTTCCAATTACACCTTCGCCTTCTATTATTTCGGTGTGGTTTAAAGAGTCAAAAATTTCCCAATGGCGTGAGGTTAATTGAACAGCTTCTGAGCTTTGGTTTTCAATAGTTACAATGTAGCCAAAAGCAAAGTGCATTTTATAGTTTTTATAAAATGTACCTTCAAAATTAGTTTCTACAGAAACTTTTATGCCTCTTGTAATTTGTTGAACCATAATTTTATAGCCTGAAAATATTAGCGTAAAAATAATCAATTTTTTTAATACTACGCATAAATTGTTTAGTAGTTGGTTTAAATTAATTGCTAATGTTTACGGAACTGCCACTACCGATACCAATAATTCTATCATATCGATCACCTAAATTTCTATAATAAACCAGTATTGTATATTCATTTTCAGTTTGGTAAAAGTTGCCGCTCGTATAAGAGTAGTCAGGCCTATCGTTATTAAGAGTGATAAATTGATAGTTGGTAAAGCCTTGCTTTATTAAACAAGTGTTTTCATAAATTCCCTTATCATAATTAAACTTCATTTCTGAACTTTCATTAGTGTTGTAATTGTTGAAGTTTCCAACCACGTAAATTTTCTTGTTTCCTAGGTTTTCGTAATTTTCTAATGAAAAATGAATGTAAGCATAGTCAGCTTCAATGTTACTGTTGTCGGTGTTTAAATTACGAACAACAAAAGCACCGTTAATATCAGGGTTATAGGTGTAAGTCTGGTGAGCTCTTGTTGTATTGGTATATAAATAGTTATGGTAAATGGTGTCCAGTCTAAAACGTTGAATGCTAATATTTCCTCCTCTAATATTTTTGTTGTCGAAATAGAAATATTCATTACCCGCCCAAAAGGATGCTTCTTGGTCATAACGATACATTAGTTCGTTACCGATTGTATATTGGGGTTTTAAATTAGTTATGCAATCGTTAATGTTGTTGTTTTTAATGATTAAGGTTTTGATGGTTTCCTTAGGGTTAACAAAAAAGTTATTACGTGGTTTTATAGAAAACTGAACAATCTGTTTTTTGTCAATATCCTTTAGCTTTCTACTGCGTTTAATATTTGTTTTTACGGTAGCTTGATTGGTGTAAATAATAAACTTTTTTGAAAAAATTATTTCATCATCATCGTTATATATTTCAATTAAGTAGTTTCCGGTTTTAATAATTCTTAAGTCGTTGTTAGGTATTGTTAATGTAAAATGAGAGTAGTTTTGTAAGGTGTTGTATGAGTTTTCGTAATCTTGAATGTGCTGATCGTCATTTCCTTTGAGGTATTCATTTTTCATTAGCTGAGATGTGGACCAGTCAAAATTACAATGCTTAATTTTGTAGTAGTAATCTGCTTCATCTCCATTAATATCATCAAAGCTAAGATGTAGTGTTTTTCCTAACTCAATTAATGGGATTTGTTTTTCTGAGGTGAGTTCTTTTAATATAATAGTTTTGATGTTGTCGGGTGGGGTAACCTCTTCGTTTGTTTGACTATATAGTATTGAAAAACTTAAGAGTGATATGAAAAAAAATAGCGTACGCATTTAGTGGTTTTAGAGTTGTTTTTGGTGTAAATATAGGCAAAATATATGCCATTAATAAAGTATGAGCTTTTTGTTATTTAGAGTTGTTATAAATAACAAAAATAGCATAACACTATTTTAAGACTTGGCTATTAAATTGTAAATTTGGCTCGAATTTTTTAGAAAATCTACTCAATTATGTCCAAAGACATTCGTATAAGAAAAGGTTTAGATGTTAAGCTTGTAGGTGATGCAGTGCAAGAAACTGCAGCTGCTGTAGCAAGTAATGTCTATGCAATTCAGCTTTCAGATTTTCATGGAATAATCCCTAAAATGCTAAAGAAAGTTGGTGAAAAAGTACAAGCTGGAGAAGCTGTGTTTTTTAATAAAACTAATGAAAGTATGCATTTTGTTTCGCCTGTTAGTGGGGAAATTACTGAGATTGTTCGTGGAGAACGAAGAAAAATTTTAACAATTAAAATTGCTGCTGATAAAGAACAGATTTATGCAACTAGAGCAACTGTAAACGTTGATTCTTCAAATGCTCAAACAATTAAAGAAACATTGTTAGCTTCAGGGTGTTGGGCTTTTATAAAGCAACGTCCTTATGATGTTATAGCTAATCCAGAAGTGGCGCCTAAGGCTATTTTTGTATCGGCATACGCAAGTGCGCCTTTAGCTGCTAATTATGATTATGTGTTGGCAGGTAAAGAAGCGGAGTTGCAAGCTGCGGTTGCAGCATTAAGTAAGCTTACTGATGGTAAGGTTCATGTTTCTGTAGGGAAGAACTCAAACTCGCCTATGGCTGGTTTAAACGGTGTAATCTTACATAAGGTTTCAGGGCCACACCCTTCAGGAAATGTTGGGACACAAATAAATAAAATAGATCCTGTAAATAAAGGAGAGGTGGTTTGGACAGTGTCACCACAAGATTTAGTAATTATAGGAGAGTTGTTGCTTACTGGAAAATACAATGCAGAGCGTATTGTTGCTTTAGTAGGTGCTGAGGTTAAAAAACCTAAGTATTATAAAACT
Source organism: uncultured Flavobacteriaceae bacterium (assembly GCA_947493535.1). GTDB lineage: Bacteria > Bacteroidota > Bacteroidia > Flavobacteriales > Flavobacteriaceae. The sequence goes on from CANLRK010000003.1 coordinate 91,127, forward strand.
AAAATAGGAGCAGAGGTAGCTACTTTCGTGTACGCTTCAGGTGTGCACTCGGAAAATATTCGTGTAATAAGCGGGAATGTGTTGACAGGAACTAAAATTGGTCCGGATGGATTTTTAGGAAGTTATGACAACACTGTTACGGTTATTCCTGAAGGAGATGATTATGACTTTTTTGGATGGAATAAGCCGATTTTTAATAAGTTGTCAACGTCAAGAGCGATGACTTTTTCATGGTTAACTCCCAATAAAAAATATAACCTAAATACAAATACAAATGGAGAACATAGGGCTTTTGTAGTTACTGGAGCTTACGAAGAGGTTTTCCCGTTAGATATGTATCCGATGCAAATGTTAAAAGCTTGTATGGTTAAAGATTTAGATGCAATGGAGGCTTTAGGAATGTATGAGGTTGCTCCTGAAGATTTTGCTCTTACTGAGTTTATCTGTGTGTCAAAGCAACCACATCAAGCTATTATTAGAGAAGGGTTAGACTTAATGTATAAAGAAATAGGATAACGCCATGGGATTGAAGAGTAATTTACATAATTTAAAAGAAAAGTACAAAGGAACCAAGATGGCTCCTGCGTTCAATGCGTTACATACGTTTTTATACTTGCCTAATGAAACAACTCACTCTGGTGGGCATATTCGTATGGCAGATGATTTAAAGCGTACCATGAATACAGTTATTATGGCATTAGTGCCATGTTTAATTTTTGGTATGTTTAATGCTGGATACCAACATTATTTAGCAACAGGAGATATTCAAGCTGCCTCAGCAGGTTTCTTTAGTTCGGAATTTTGGACTATGGATAACTTTATGTTGGGTGCTGCTAAAATATTGCCATTAGTTATAGTTTCTTACGTAGTAGGGTTAGGTATCGAGTTCATCTTTGCTATTGTTAAAGGTCATGAGGTTGAAGAAGGGTATTTAGTGTCAGGAATGTTAATACCGTTAATTGTACCTGTAGATATTCCTTTATGGATGTTGGCAGTGGCAGTAATTTTTGGTGTAGTAATAGGAAAAGAAGTTTTTGGAGGAACAGGAATGAATATTCTTAACCCTGCATTAACGGTTAGAGCATTTTTGTTTTTCGCATATCCAACTTGGATGACAGGAGATAAAGTGTGGGTAGAAGGAGCTGTGGAAAGAGCAGGTACACCTGATGCTATTTCTGGAGAAACAATTTTAGGAAGCTTAGCTCAGGCTAAAGAGCATGGGTATTCTGTAATGGATCAGTTTCTAGGATTTATACCGGGATCTGTTGGAGAAACATCAACTATACTAATTTTGCTAGCAGGATTATTTTTGATTTTTACTAAAATAGGTAGTTGGAGAATCATGTTATCTGCGGTAGTAGGTTCATTACTTATGGGGTTGATTTTTAACCAAGTAGCACCATCTATGGAAGGTACAAAATTCTTTGCCTTAATGAATGTGCCGTTCTGGCAACATTTATTAGTAGGAGGTTTGGCTTTTGGTATTGTGTTTATGGCTACCGATCCTGTATCGGCGGCACAAACCAATAAAGGGAAGTGGATATACGGATTTTTAATTGGGTTCTTGTCTGTAATGATTCGTGTGTTTAACCCAGCTTTCCCTGAAGGAGTAATGTTAGCTATTTTATTAATGAACGTTTTTGCACCTACTATTGATCATTATGTGGTTCAAGGAAATGTAAAAAAACGTTTAAAACGTGTAAAAACAGCATAAGTTATGGCTATAGATACAAGTAAAAATTCGTATACAATCCTATTTTCTATCGTAATGGTAGCTGTAGTAGGAACTTTATTAGCAGGAGTTTCTTCGGCTTTAAGTCCGAATATCAAAGCGAATAAAGAGATCGAAAAAATGCAAAACATTTTATTTGCTATGGGAGTAACTAACTCTGAAGATAAAAATGAATTTGCAGATAAAAATAAGGCAAAAGACCTATTTCAAGAATATATAGGTGATGAGCAATATATAATTAAAGGAACTCAGGCTACTAAAACAACTGATGCTTTTAAAGTTGAGGTTAAGAAGGAGCAAGATAAAGTAAAAGCAAATGCATCATACCAACAGCAGCTTCCATTATTTATTGGGAATAAAGATGGTAAAAAGTATTATGTAGTGCCTATGAGAGGTAACGGGTTATGGGATGCAATTTGGGCATATGTTGCTTTAGATGAAAATCTAGTAGTGCAAGGAGCTTATTTTGATCATAAAGGAGAAACACCAGGTTTAGGGGCTAACATAAAGGAAGCTTATTTTAGAGATGACTTTATAGGGGAGCATATTTTTGATGCTGCTGGAAACTTTAAAGGAATTACAGTTAAGAAAGGTAATGGTGATCCTAAGAATGAGAGAAAAACCGATAATGCAGTAGATGCTATGGCAGGTGCTACAATTACGGGTGATGGAGTAACAGCAATGCTTAAAAAAGGATTAGCGTTGTATTTACCGTATTTTAAAACCTTAAAAACAGCTAATTAATATGGGACTTTCAAAAAAACACAAAGGACTATTGTTAGATCCTTTAGCAGATAATAATCCTATTACAATTCAAGTATTAGGTATTTGTTCAGCCTTGGCAATTACAGCGCAGTTAAAGCCTTCAATTATAATGGCCGTTTCTGTATTGTTTGTATTAGGAGTTGGTAACGTTGTAATTTCGTTAATGCGTAACATCATACCTTCTAAAATCAGAATTATTGTTCAGTTAATAGTTGTTGCAACCTTGGTAATTATAGTAGATCAAGTATTGAAAGCATTTGCTTATGAATTAAGTAAAACACTATCTGTATTTATTGGTTTAATTATTACGAACTGTATTATTATGGGACGTTTTGAGGCTTTTGCTTTAGGAAACAAACCGTGGCCAGCTTTTTTAGATGGTATTGGAAATGCTGCTGGATACGGAATATTATTGGTAGTAGTGGCTTTCTTTAGAGAGTTGTTAGGAGCAGGAACTTTATTCGGGATAAAGGTGTTAGGAGACCCTGTTGAAAAAACAGGTTTATATGCCTATGGATATGAAAATAATGGTTTTATGGTGTTAGCTCCAATGGCGCTAATTGTTGTAGGGATTATTATTTGGGTGCAACGTAGTAAAAATCCAGCCTTAGTAGAAGATAACTAGGAGATTTAGTAATTTTTAAAACTACAAAACTCACAAATGGAGTAGTTGTAGAAACTAAAAAAATATAAAAATGGAATATTTAGAATTATTATTTAAATCGATATTTACCCAAAACATGGTATTTACATATTTCTTAGGGATGTGTTCATATCTTGCGGTATCTAAAAAAGTGTCTACTGCGGTAGGTTTAGGAGCTGCTGTAATATTCGTATTGGCTATTACAATGCCATTAAACTGGTTGTTAGATCAGTTTTTGTTAAAGGACGGAGCTTTAGCATGGTTGGGTGAGGAGTACGCTTCTTACGATTTAAGTTTCTTAACCTTTATCTTATTCATTGCTACTATTGCAACAATGGTACAGTTAGTAGAGATTATAGTTGAGAAATTTTCACCATCACTTTATAACTCATTAGGTATCTTTTTACCTCTTATAGCTGTAAACTGTGCTATTTTAGGAGGGTCGTTATTTATGCAACAAAAAGAATTACCTACAATCGGTCACGCAACGGTGTATGGTATCGGATCTGGAATTGGATGGTTTTTAGCAATTTTAGCTATTGCTGCAATTCGTGAAAAGATACGTTACTCTAATGTGCCACCAGCATTAAGAGGTTTAGGAATAACATTTATTATTACGGGCTTAATGGCTATTGGATTCAATAGTTTTGGAGGTATGTTAACAGGTGATGATGGTAAAGCAAAAAAACAAGAAAAAACTGCAGCTGTTGAAACATCAAATTCAGAAACTATAGCAGTTGTTAATACAAACACAAAAACTGTAAACTAAACATGATATATTTAGCGTCAACAGGAGGAGCGATAGCTATCACGGTGATTTCATTGCTAGTGTTAGTATTAGTATTAGTGGCAATTTTAATTGTTGCTAAAGATAAACTATTACCATCAGGTAATGTAAAAATTACCATAAATGGAGAAAAAGAAATAGAAGTTCCTTCGGGAGGTACTTTATTAGGTACTTTAGGAGGAGAGAAAATATTTTTACCATCTGCTTGTGGGGGTGGAGGTACTTGTATTCAATGTGAATGTCATGTTCATGATGGAGGAGGAGAAGCTCTACCAACAGAAACGCCACACTTTACTCGTAAAGAATTACAGCATGGTGCGCGTTTAGCATGTCAGGTTAAAGTAAAACAGGACATGAACATTTCTATTCCTGAAGAAGTATTTGGAATTAAGAAATGGGAGGCAACCGTAGTTTCTAACTATAATGTTGCTACCTTTATTAAAGAATTTGTGGTTGAGATACCGGAAGACATGGATTACAAGGCAGGAGGGTATATTCAAATTGAAATACCTGAGTGTGAAGTAAAGTATGCTGATATGGATATCACGGCACACCCACAGGATCACCCAGGGGAACCTAATAAGTTTGAGGCAGACTGGAATAAGTTTAACTTAAGACCATTAGTAATGAAAAATACTGAGTTGGTTGAGCGTGCTTACTCTATGGCTTCTTATCCTGCAGAAGGGAGAAAAATCATGTTAAATGTACGTGTAGCAACACCTCCATTTGATCGTGCTAAAGGCGGATGGATGGATGTAAATCCAGGGGTTGCATCATCATATATTTTCAATTTAAAAGTTGGGGATAAGTGTACAATATCTGGTCCATACGGTGAGTTCTTTATTAATGAGTCTGAAGCAGAAATGCTTTATGTAGGTGGTGGAGCAGGTATGGCACCAATGCGTTCGCATTTATATGAGTTATTCAGAACATTAAAAACTGGAAGAAAAGTTACGTATTGGTACGGAGGACGTTCTAAAGCTGAATTGTTCTACATACACTACTTTAGAGATTTAGAAAAAGACTTCCCGAATTTCAAATTTTATTTAGCTTTATCGGAGCCATTGGAAGAGGATAACTGGAAAGTAAAAGAAGATGTAGATTCGCCAGGAGATGGATTTGTAGGATTTATACATCAAGTTGTAATAGATCAATACTTGTCCAAACACGAATCGCCAGAAGATATAGAATTGTATTTCTGTGGACCACCATTAATGAATAAAGCTGTTCAGAAAATGGGTGAAGATTTTGGTCTTGATGATGAAAATATCCGTTTCGATGATTTCGGAGGATAGTATAAAAAAATAGAATTTATGAAAAGCGACATATGTTAATTATGTCGCTTTTTTTGTCATTGGATTAATATTATTCTATATTCAGCGCCTCAAAAAAATAAACCAAATCTAATAAAATGAGAAAAACTACTATTAAAGGGCTTTTGACTAGTTTTGCTTTAGTTGCTGCTACTTCGTTAAGTGCACAGCAATTGCAAAAAATAGAAGAGAAAGCGCCTTCTCAAATTGTAAAAAAGAAAAACAAGGTAAAGGGTACGTTTACCAATTTGCAATCAGAAACATTACAAAGCATACAAGAAACAGGCTTTGCAAGATGTTTGAGTGTTGAAAATGAAAAAATACTTCAAAATCAAAATGGAAGACGTTTTTCAGACGCTCAGTTTGAAGAGTGGTTAGCGCCACATATAGCTAAAATAAAAGCAGATAGAGCTGCTGGAAGAGCTCAAATGGCAGTGTATAACATTCCAGTAGTAATTCATATTGTACATGATGGTGATGCAGTAAATTCAGTAGGAAATATTGTAGGAGAAAATATTTCCGATGAACAAGCATTATCACAAATTCAAGTAATGAATGAAGATTATAGAAGAATGATGGGAACACCTGGAGGAGCAAATACTACGGGTGTAGCTATTGATGCAGAAATTAATTTCTGTTTAGCTGTAACGGATGAAGTGGGAAATCCAACTACAGGTATTATTAGACATAATATTACTCCATATTCTAATTCACAAACTCCTGGAGTAACTGATGACTGGGAGATAAGAAGTGATGTAGAAACTATGAAAACCAATACGCAGTGGGATCCTACTAAATATATGAATATGTGGTGTATAAAACCTGGGGGGAACTCATTAAATGATCCTATTACCCCTGGTTTAGGTGGTTTGTTAGGGTATGCTCAGTTTCCAAGTAGTTCAGGATTAGGTGGATTAGCAGCCAGTGGAGGAGCAGCAAATACAGATGGTGTGGTTGCTGGATATGACTCTTTTGGGACTATAGCTGAGGATGATGGTTCGTTTATATTGAACGCTACATATAACCTAGGAAGAACTATGACCCATGAAGTAGGTCACTGGTTAGGTTTACGACATATATGGGGTGACACCACTTCTTGTACTGGTGGAGCGTCAGCTGGAGATTATTGTGCGGATACACCTGACTCTACTGGGCCAAACTATAATTGTGTTTCTGTAGATAATTGCCCTGCTGATGGTTTGGGGAATGATCAGGTGCAAAATTATATGGATTATACCAATGATGCATGTATGGATACTTTTACACAAGATCAAAAAGATAGAATGCAAACAGTGATGTCGGTTTCACCAAGAAGAATGGAATTGGCAACATCAACAGCATGTGTGCCAAATGCTCCATACATAGCTTTTGCTAATTTAACATCTAACTTAAACGAAGCTACAGATTGTAGTTTTACTGATTATAGCTTAGCAGTAACAATTGCAGATGCACCTACAGGTGATGCCAACATAACATTTAATATTGATGGTGGAACTGCTGTCAATACATCTGACTATGAGTTAGTTAACAATTCGGTTGTATTTCCAAACGGCTCAACAGCTTCACAAAATTTAACAGTACGTGTATACAATGATGGTTTTGTGGAAGGAAATGAAACAGTAGCTATTTCTATGTCGCTATCAGGAAGCACTGATGCGCAATTAAACACATCAGCAGATTCAATGACAATTACGTTGGTTGATGATGATAGTGCACCTAGTACAATGGCTTCAGTAGATGTTTTTGACGAAGACTTTGAGGATTTATCTGGTTGGACAGTTAGTGATGCGGATGGTGATGGAACCAATTGGGGATCAGTTAATGGATTAGAAGGAGCGGTATCTGATGTAGTAGGAGTTGCAGGATATTCAGCTACAAGTGATGATGCGTTTGGCGGGTCAAGCACATTTAACCCAGATAACTATTTAATATCACCACAATTTACAATACCAGCAGGAGCTACAAGTGCTTCTTTAGCTTATTTTATTGGTGCGTATAGTACTACTGGGCAATTTCAGGAACATTATTCTGTGTATTTTACAACAGATCCAGGAACAAGTTTAACAGAATTTACATTAGAAAACAATCGTCAAATTCCTGCTAATGCGACAACAGAAACTAGAAACCACGATTTATTACCATATGCAGGAATGACGGGTAATTTAGTGTTTAGACATCATAATTCAGCCGCAGCACACGGATTTGTTTATTTAGATGGAATTGATGTTAATGCAGTAATAGGTACAGCTGTACAAACTGTAGAGAACTCGGCTACCCAAGCTCAAGTTTCATTGCTGGAAAGCGGAACTATATATTCAGGAGATGCTACTACAGGAGATATAATGATGGATATAGTAAACGGAAATAATCAAGATTATGGGTGTGTCTCTGCATATGTATCAAGAGGGTATAATGCTGGTGCACCAGCAGTTATGTATCAAGGTGCTGGAGTAGACAATTATGTAATGTCGAAAACTTTTGCAATTCAAGCAAGCTCTCAGCAAGCTTCTGGTACAGGTACAGTGAAGTTTTATTTCACGGAAGAAGAAATTTCTGCTTGGGAAACGACTACAGGAAATTCAAGAAATGATTTGGTTATAATTAAAGATGCTAATGTAGTGTCATTAATGCCTGGTGTGGCAGAAGTAATACCTGCTACAATAGGTTCTTTTGGAACAAATGTAACTTTAGAAGGAAATTTTGGTTCAGGAATAACAGGTGGATATGTATTTGGTAAAATTTCTGCATTATCAATTTCAGAAAACGAGTTTGAGGTTTTTGGAGTATATCCTAATCCTTCAAACGGAGAAGTAACTTTAACTTTAAGTACAAACGAAGATGTAACCGTTTCTTTATTTGATATTAGAGGAAGGAAAGTTTATAATGAGTTTAAGCAAAATAACTCAGATGTGTTTACAACAAAGTTAAACTTTAGTGGTATGGCTTCTGGAGTATATATGTTAGATGTTCAGAGCGGTTCAAAAAGAGCAGTAAAAAAAATAGTGATAAACTAAACATAAAAATAAGATTTATAAAAAGCGACATATGTTAATTATGTCGCTTTTTTTGTTTATAATTAGATAAAGTGTTACTTTAACTACCTTAAAATTAAACCATAAACTATGAAAAAAATTACTTTTAAAGTGTGTTTTGTTCTTATGTGTGTTTTAGCGACTTCTTCTTTCGCTCAACAAACATGGAGAAATACACCTCTTTCTGAAAAAGAAAAATCTGATTTTATACAGAGAAACATTCCTTTAAATGCAAAGGTGTTTTCTGTAAATATGGAAGAATTAAAATCTCAACTGGCATTAGCGCCAAAAAGTGGGGAGTATGCTGGAGATTCTAATACGATTATAGCATTGCCAAACTCTAATGGGGATATGATTCGTTACAGAGTTGAAGAGGCGTCTGTTTTTGCTCCGGAAATGCAGGATAGATATCCTGAAATTAGAGCTTATGCAGGATATGGAGTTGATGATAGAGCGTCATACTTAAGATTCACAGTGTCTCCTTATAATGGAGTAAACGGAATTGTACTTACGGGTAACAGAAGTAATTCAGTAGTTATTGAGGCAGTGCCTGGAAATACTTCTAAAGCAGCTTTTTTTAAGCGTTCTCAAAGAACAAGAAGCGCTAGAAACCCTTTTGAGTGTACAACAGAAGATGAATTGACAATTGATATGGGGAAGGTTGTTACTGAGGAGCAAGTTTCAAGAGCTGCAGATGATGCTACCTTAAGAACATTTGACTTAGCAATGTCTGTTACACCAGAATATTCTGCTTTTCACTCGCCAACTCATAACCTTGCAGAGGTAAACGCGGCAATCGCAACAACAGTTGCAAGAAATAATGCAGTATATGAAATTGATTTCGCGATTAGATTTGTTTTAATTGCGAATAATGATAATGTGGTGTATTTAGGAAATGCACCGTCAGATCCTTATGGACCAACTGATGCTAATTACAATTCAGAATTGCAAACTGAATTAACAGGTACTATTGGTGAGGCAAATTACGATGTTGGTCATTTAATGGCAGGAGTTGGTAATAATGGTAATGCTGGTTGTATAGGTTGTATTTGTGTTAATGGACAAAAAGGTAGTGGGTATACTACAAGTACAAGTCCTGTAGGTGATACTTTTGATATTGATTATGTAGCTCATGAGTTAGGGCATCAATTTGGTGGTAGACATACTTTTACGCATGCTTCTGAAGGACCTGGTATAGCACAAATGGAACCAGGGTCTGGTTCAACTATTATGGGGTATGCAGGTATTACTGGAGCTACAGATGTTCAGTCAAATTCTGACCCTTATTTCCATGCAATTTCAATTCAGCAAATTACAACACATGCAAAGTCTAGAGGTTGTGATGTAGAAACGGCTACAGGTAATACAAATCCAGTTATTACTCCAGGAGCTGATTTAACGTTACCAATTGGTACAGCTTTTAGATTGACTGGTTCTGCTACAGATGCAAATGGAGACGCATTAACTTACTGCTGGGAACAGTATGATGAAGATGATGCTTCAAATGCTTATCCAGATCCAACTTCAACCAGTAATAACAGGCCATTGTTTAGATCAAGAAACCCGAATACCACAGGTATTAGAACTTTTCCTTTAATGGCTGATTTGGTAGCTAACGGTGTAAATGGGAATACTTGGGAAAAAGTTCCTACAGTAGGTAGATCGGCAGATTTTAGATTAACTGTTCGTGATAATAGAGCAGGTGGAGCAGCTAATGTTTTTGATGATATTGTAGTTACTTGGGATGCAAGTAGAGGACCTTTAGAAGTTACGTCTCAAAATTCAGGAGCATTGTGGAGTAGTGGAACAACAGAAACTGTAACATGGAATGTAAATAGCACAAATTTAATGGCAGGTGCTTCTAATGTAGATATCTTATTGTCAACAGATGGAGGTGTTACTTTTCCAACAGTATTAGCTTCAAATGTAGCTAATGATGGTAGTGAGATGGTTACTGTTCCTAATACACCAGCGCCTTATTGTAGAGTTATGGTACAACCAACTGGAGCACCATTCTTTGCAATTAATACTATGGACTTTCCTATAGATTATAGTGTAGTTACTAACTGTACTCAGTATGATTCTGGGGCTATTAACTTGGTTATACCAGATGATGGTGCGCAACCAGGATTAGGTACTGTAGTAACTAATGTTATTAATATTGCTGATACTGACGTGATTACTGATGTAAATATTGGAGTAAATATTACACATACCTATACAAACGATTTATTATTTGCAGTAAATCATCCTGACGCAACACAAGTGTTCCTATGGAATCAGAATTGTGGTGCTGATGCAGATATAGATGCGTTATTTGATACTGATGGAGCAGGACCAGTTTGTGGAAGTCCTACAACGGGAACTATTGTAGCGCCATTATCAGATTTTGACGGAAAAACATTGAATGGAGACTGGACTTTCCTTATTGGTGATGCATGGGGAATGGCAGATACAGGTCAAGTAAATAGTTGGTATGTAGAATCTTGTACTACAACAGAAACTTTATTATCTGTAAAAGATAATGATTTTGCAACTTTTGGTGTGTATCCAAACCCTTCAAACGGTAAGGTTACAGTTAATTTAAGTACTAGTGCAGATGTTCAAATGTCGTTGCATGATATTAGAGGTAGACAAGTATATTCTGCATTGCATGCAAATACGTCTAATACGTTTAATAAAAAGGTGGACTTTAGTTTTGTTTCTTCTGGGGTGTATTTATTACAAGTAGAAAGTGATGGAAGTAAAGCGACTAAAAAATTAGTGATACAATAAATTCACAATTCTAAATAGAAAAACCGACATCGTAGTATGTCGGTTTTTTTTTGCTTTTTATCTTGCAATTGTTATATTAGTCGCCTTAAAAATCCGAAACTATGAAAAAAACTACTTTAAGCATTTTTTCTTTAGTGTTAATTATGGCTACTATGCTTGTTAATGCGCAAGAAAAAGTAAAACAAAATTCATTGGTGCCTGAACACAGAAATTGTGGTATGGAAAAGCATGAAAATGAATTGTTAACTAACCCAGAATATGCGAAATCTTTTTATGAAAGACAAGCAAAGTTTCAAGAGAAAGTAATGGAAATTCATCAACAAAAGATGAATGGGACATATCAGAAAAAAGCAACACTTTACATCCCAGTAGCTGTTCATTTTATTGGTGTTGGAACAGAGGCTGATAGAGCTTGTTTGGAAGCTTATGCGCAAACTCAAATAGACGTTATTAATGAAGATTATACCGGTACAAATGCAGATCAAGCTGCTTTGTGGCCTGCGGCTAGTGCTTTTTATCCAGGATTAACTCCTGGTGCTATGGATGTACAATTTTGTATTGCAACTAAAAACCATCCTGCAGGAGCAGATCCTGAAGTATTAGAAGGAAGTCCTTTAGTAACTATAGGGACTAATGGTTCTAATTTTACACCAAACTTCCCAGAAACTGATGCAACATATTCAGGGTATATGAATTTTATAATTAAAGATATAGGAGCAGGTCTTTTAGGTTATTCTCCTTTAGCTGGTAGTATTTCGGCTGGTCATGCAGTTGTTATGAATCTAAACTGTTACGGTACAGGTTCTGGTTGTCCAGGTGTAGCTGCTCCGGCTGCTCCGTTTAATTTAGGAAGAACAGTAACGCATGAGTTAGGGCATTTTTATAACTTAAATCACACGTTTATTGCAGACGGAGATTCTAGTCAATGTGCTCAACCTGATGGTGATGGAATTGCCGATACCCCAAAAGTATCAAGTTCAACATATAATTGTCCTGCAGACGGGAGTGTAAATGGTTGTGTTGCAGGAGAAAAAGCATTGACTATGAATTATATGGATTATGTAAATGATGCATGTATGTATATGTTTACACCAGATCAAGCAACTGTTGTTGAAGCTTATTGGGCTTCAGTAGCGGGTGATTGGGCAATAGATAAAATAGACTGTCAAGGGCCAACATTTAATATTTCAGCTGATAATTTAGGTAACTGTGGTGCCGACTCTGCTCAAACTACGGTAAACTTTACTGCCTTAAACGGTTTTAACGAAGTAACTACTTTTTCTGTAACAGGTTTGCCAGCAGGTGCTGCGGCTTCTTTTTCTCCTACTACATTAAATGCTACAGGAACAACTACTTTAACTGTAACTGGTTTAAGCGGTGTTACAGACGGAACTTATCCGATAACAGTTACAGGAACTTCAACATCTGTAACTAAAAATATTTCAATAGATTTAGTTGACGGAACATCTAACTGTACGGTTTCTGCAACTACACCTTGGTTAACAAGTATTACAAGAGTAACATTTAATACGATAGATAGAGTTTCAAGTTCGCCAGATGGTACTGGTGCTGATGACCCGACTGATGGGTATTCAGATGCATCTCAAACAGGAGTTAGTACATCTGTTAATATAGGAGAAATATATAATTTATCTGTTAATGTAGATGCTGATGGATCATATAGAACTCAAACTAAAGTTTGGATTGATTGGAATCAGAACTGTGTTTTTGATCCGTCAGAAGAATATGATTTAGACCAGGGAGATTTAAGTGTTGGTGCGCCATATTTTGATATCCCAACTACTGGGTCGCCAATGGCTGTTACGGTTCCTGCTGGAGCAGTACTAGGAGATACAGTTATGAGGGTAGCTACAATTTATTCAGATCCTAATACACCTAATTATCCAACAGCATGTGGTACTCAAACAGATGGAGAGGTAGAAGATTATACGATTACTGTATTAGCTCCTTTATCAGTTTCTGAAAACCAGTTTGATGTGTTTGGAGTATATCCAAATCCTTCAAATGGTGAAGTAACATTAACTTTAAGTACAAATGAAGATGTAACTGTTTCTTTATTTGATATTAGAGGAAGAAAAGTTTATAATGAACTTAAGCAAAATAACTCAGATGTATTTACAACAAAGTTAAACTTTAGCGGTATGGCTTCTGGAGTATATATGTTAGATGTTCAGAGCGGTTCAAAAAGAGCAGTTCAAAAATTAGTGATTAAATAAGCTTGTTTTAATACTAACTTAACAAAATAAAAAAGGCTGATGCATAATGTATCAGCCTTTTTTTTTTTAAAAGCAAGCAATTAGTATATTGTGGAGCCTTAAAAATAAAAATTATGAAAAAAAATACGCTTAAAAAATTATTAACAGGCATGTTCGTTATTGGTTTTGCTGTTACACATGCGCAGAAAACTAAAAGAACTGTGGCCGAAAAGTTGCCAGATAACTATACACCTAATTTAGAGTTGCAAAGAGCGCCTACTGGAGAAATTAAGTGTGCTACTGTAGAGTATAACGATATGCTTAATAAGTATAGGAAAAGTCCAATATCTGTAGAAGATTTTGAAAGATGGATTGCACCGAAAATTGCCGAAATAAAAGCTGCAAGACAAGCAGGAAAAATGCCACCAATGTATACAATTCCTGTAGTGGTGCATGTAATTCATAATGGTGATGCTGTAGGTTCCAATGAAAATATTGCAGATGCACAAGTATTGTCGCAAATTCAAGTGTTTAATGAAGATTTTGGTAACCTAGCAGGTACTCCTGGTGATGGAGGTGAAGGTGTAGATACCGGAATTCGATTCTGTATGGCGCAAGTAGATCCTAGTGGAAATCCAACAAATGGAATTAACAGAGTAGACTTAGGTCAGGCATCATGGGATTCTATGGCTGCAATTGACGGAACGATGAAGCCTGCAACTATTTGGGATCCGACCAAGTATTTAAATATGTGGACTTGTAATTTTGGTGGAGGAATGTCTGGAACATTAGGATATGCACAGTTTCCAACAGGATCAGGTTTAGATGGTATGCCTGGAGGAGGATGTGTAGCTGCCGAAGCAAGTTCTGATGGAGTAGTTTCTGCATATTCAACTTTCGGTTCTAGAACAATATATCCAGCTGGAAATTATAGCGGGACTTCTTATGATAAAGGAAGAACGATGACGCATGAGGTGGGGCACATGTTAGGTTTACGTCATATATGGGGTGATACTGCGGCATGTACCAATGATGATTTTTGTGCTGACACACCTGATTCTGATGCATCTAACTTTGGTTGTGCAACTACAGATAGTTGTCCTGCTGATGGTTTAGGGAATGACCAAACACAAAACTATATGGATTATTCTGATGATTCATGTATGCATATGTTTACACAAGATCAAGCGGATAGAATGGTGGCAGTACTGTTAAATGCAGATAGAAGAATAGGCTTGTTAAATTCTACAGTGTGTAATCCTATACCAAGTATTCAGTATACAGGTGCCGCATGTGAAACAAGTATGGTTTCATTAGCGGAACCAAATGGATGTGGAGCTTTTCAAGATGTTAATATTGATGTTGAAATAGATATGGGCGCTTCTCAAAATACAGACGTTACATTTTCTGTAAATCCTTCATCAACAGCAGTTGAAGGAAGTGATTTTATAATTTTAACACCTTCAGTAACATTTAATGCAGGTTCAATGACAACACAAACTTTAACCGTTAGAGTGTTTAATAGCGATGCTATTGGATCTGGTGCAAGACAAGCAATTATTGATTTTGTGGTTAATGCAAATGGTGGTGATGCTATTGCAAACACTGATAGAGATAGTTATACTATTGATGTTGCTTATGATATAGTTAGTGTGCCAAATATGAATAATGGTGCAGTAACTTTGTTTAGTGATGACTTTGAGAGCCATAATGCTTTTGAAATCGGAAACGTAGGAGGATGGACATTTAATGATGTTGATGGATCAGGAACTTATGGTGAGGGAGGAGCTTTTGATTGGCCAAATCAGTATTATAGCGGAGCGTTTATTACTTTTGATCCTTCTCAAGTAACAGGAGGTACACTACCAGCAAACTGGAATCCTCATGGAGGAAATATGGGGTATTACTGTTTTAACGCTACAGCACCAGGAAATGACGATTATATATTTACTCCTCAATTAAATTTAGGGACTTCTAGCCAATTTACATTTTGGGCTAAAACATTAGATAATACTTGGGGAGAAGAAAGATTTAGAGTAGGGGTTTCAACCACTGATACTAACCCTGCTAGTTTTACGTTTATAACTCCTAACCCATATCAAGAAACAACAACAAGTTGGGTTCAATATAGTTATGATTTATCAGCTTACGACAATCAAACGGTTTATTTAACGATTAATTGTGTTTCTAATGATGCATATGTGTTTATGATTGATGATGTAGCAGTTACAACAAATGCAACGGTAAATGTGCAAGTAGATGATAATACAGGTGCGCCAGCAACAACAAGTTTAGGTTCAGGAACCCAATATTTTTTAGATCCAACTACGAACGATTTTATGTCTGGAATAACCGTTAATGATGCTTCTAATTATGGTTGTACTGATGTAGCAGTGTCTAGAGATATAGCTACTGCTGGGGCTCCAGCTGTAATGTATCAAACTGCAGGAGCAGCTAACTTTGTAATGGCTAAAACGTATACGATATCTCCTTCAACTATTAACGCTGCAGGAAATAGTGATATCACGTTTTACTTTACGGAAGCTGAAATTGCTGCATGGGAAGCTGCTACAGGAAACTTAAGAACTGAATTAGCTATTATAAAAGGAAATACAGGTATTCCAGCTACTATTGGATCTTTAGGGAACACTACTGGAGTTAGTTTGACAGCTACATTCTCAGATGGACTAGATGGTACTTATTATTTCGGGAAGTTATCATCATTAGGAGTGGCGGAAAACCAGTTTGAGGTTTTTGGAGTATATCCAAACCCTTCAAATGGAGAAGTAACTTTAACTTTAAGTGCAAATGAAGATGTAACTGTTTCTTTATTTGATATTAGAGGAAGAAAAGTATATGCTAAGTTAAATCAAAATAATTCAGATGTATTTACAACAAAGTTAAACTTTAGTGGTATGGCTTCTGGAGTATATATGTTAGATGTTCAGAGCGGTTCAAAAAGAGCAGTTCAAAAATTAGTGATTAAATAATCATTTGAATATATTTTTTAAAAAAGGCTAACACATAATTATGTGTTAGCCTTTTTGTTAAATGCTAATTAATGACTAAATTTAAATCCCTAAAAAAATAAAAAATGAAAAACTATTACCCAATCAAACTATTGTCCTGTTTATTTATGGTTTTTTCTACAGCAGCTACTTTTGCACAAAATGATGGAGGCTATTGGAAGAAAATTGACAACAATAAATTAGAACAGAAAGTAAAGGTGCATCGAGCATCACAACCGAAAGAATTTCAAGTGTTTCAGTTAAACATGGAAGCGTTTAAAACCGCTATCCAAGGAGCTCCATTACGAGGGCAAATTGCTGGTAAGTCAAATGTAATAGCAAGTTTTCCAACACCTGAAGGAACTTTTGAGCGTTTTAGAGTTACAGAATCACCAATAATGGAAGGTGAATTAGCGAAAAAATTTCCGATGATTAAAACTTATAAAGCTGTTGGGGTTGATGACCCAACAGCTACAATGCGTTTTAGTGTTACTCAATTTGGATTACACACCATGACCTTGTCAGGAAAAAGAAACTCAATGTATGTAGATCCGTATACTGAAGATAGAGAGTACTACATAGTGTATGATAAAAAATCTTTGGGAGCGGATACACAAAGTTTTGAATGTTTAACAGATCAAGATGTTAGATTACGTTCTTTAGAGGAAGAAGTTTCAATGAAACGAGTAGACTCTGATGATCAAAAACTACGTACCTATCGCTTAGCGCAAACCTGTACAGGAGAGTACGGGGCTATATTTGCAGGGGCAGGTACAGATGCACAAAAGAAGGCTAATATTCAAGCACAGATGGCAATAACTGTAAATAGAGTTAATGAGGTTTATGAACGTGATTTAGCAATAACATTAGTGTTTATAGCACGAAATGATGAGTTAATTTATTATAATGGAGGAACTGACCCATGGAATGGTGAATATAATACGAAAACACAAGAGGTAATTACTACCACACTAAACGATGAGTCGTTATATGATATTGGGCATAATTTTAATACTTCAGGTGGAGGTAATGCTGGGTGTTTAGGTTGTGTTTGTGTAAGTGTTGTAGGAAATGTATATAATGGAGCTACAAAAGGTAGAGGTATGACAGGTAGAGCTAATCCTACAGGAGATCCTTTTGATATTGACTATGTAGCACATGAAATGGGACATCAATTAGATGGTTATCACACTCAAGCAAGTTCAGGTTGTGTAAGTGGAAATGGTACTACAGAGGTAGAGCCAGGAAGCGGAAGTTCTATTATGGGGTATGCTGGTATTTGCGCAGCTAATGTGCAAAGCAATAGTGATGCACACTTCAATTACGTAAACATACGTGATATTACTACAAATATTCAAACAGGAACCAGTAGTTCTTGTGCGATGGAAACACCTTTAGCAAATCAGCCACCTACCGCAATTACGGAAGGAGCAGAGTTTTCAATTCCTAAATCAACACCATTTGTTTTACGTGGTGCCTCAACTGACCCAGACGGTACAGCAGAGCATACCTTTGGATGGTCACAAAACGATCCTGAACCAGGAGGAATGGGGACAAGCGCACCAAGTAGTACAGCTACAAGTGGGCCTGTATATCGTTCTATTTTACCAACAGTGTCACCAGATAGGTATATGCCTAAAATTGCGGATGTTGTAGCAGGAAATTTAACACCAACATGGGAGGTAACTCCATCTGTTGCTCGTGAGTTGAATTTTGCTTTAGTAGTTAGAGATAATGCTTCTGGTTTTGCAAATGGTATAGGTCAAACAGATTCTGAATTGATGAAGGTTAATGTTGAAGACGTAACACCGTTTACAATGTCATCACCTAATACAGCAGTTTCATGGGAAGTGGCAAGTAGCCAGACAGTAACATGGAATGTAGGGGAAACTACAAACGCAACGATCAATTGCCAAAATGTGAATATAAAATTATCTGTTGACGGTGGGTATACCTATCCAATCACATTGTTATCGAATACAGCAAACGACGGTTCTGAAGTAATTCAAATTCCTAATCAGATAACGTCAACAGCTAGGATTATGGTAGAAGCAGCCGATAATATTTTTTATGACATTTCTGATACAAACTTTTCAATTGTAGCACCATCATCTGCAACTTTTGTAATGACATTAGCGGAGGTAGATAAAAACCAAACTATATGTACAGGAGATGCGCCTACTGTAGCTATCAATAATGCAGTGTTTTCAGGATTTACTGAAAATACAGTGTATACAGCTACTGGTAACCCTACAGGTTCAACTGTGAGTTTTTCAGTGAACAATATAAATGCTACTCAAGATTTAACAATGACCTTGAATAATACTGCAGGAATTACACCAGGTAGTTATCCTATTACAATTACAGCAGAAAGTGCTTCAGTAACAAGAACAGATGTTGTTACTATAGATGTGTATAGTGCTTCTTTTGATGCACAATCGTTAGTGTTTCCACCAGATGGAGCAACAGGAGTAGGTACAATTACACCATTAACATGGAATCAAGATGTAAACGCAGCTAGTTACACAATTCAAGTAGCTACAGATATGGCTTTTTCATCTGTAGTGGGTACATATACATCAAATTCTGATCAAACTCAAGTAAGCGGCTTACAGCCTAATACAACATATTATTGGAGGATAGCACCCGAAAACAACTGTGGTACAGGAGCGTATTCATCTGCAAGAAGCTTTACTACAGTAACACCAAGTTGTACTGTGTATAATTCAATACAAAATAATATTACTATTCCGAGTGGAGGTAATCCAAATCAGTACCCATTTACTTTAACTTCAACAATAACTATAAGCGGTGCTTCTGCTGCTAGTACTATTACAGATATGAATGTATCTGTAAATATTCAGCACCTATGGGCAGGAGATATGGATTTAAAATTAACTTCACCAGCAGGAACAGAAATTATATTATTAGGAAATAGTGTTTGTGATGATGGTACAGATGATATTTATGTAACTTATGATGATGAAGGGTCGCCTTTAGTTTGTAGTACTACTTCACCTGCTGTTGGAGGGATTACAATTCCTCAACAAGCATTATCAGCTTTTGATGGAGAAGGACTTAATGGTGATTGGGTTTTGACTGCTACCGATAGTCATAAAGATGATGGAGGAGAGTTTTTAAACTATAGTTTAGAAATTTGTTCAGCGGAGCCTCTTTTAGGGGTAGATGAAAACTCCTTAGAAAATTTTGCAGTTTACCCTAACCCTAATACTGGTGCATTCACTTTACACTTTAATTCAAGCGCTATTAACGATATTACAGTAGAAGTATTTGATGTAAGAGGAAGAAAGGTATATGCCAAATTGTATGAGCCAAAAACTACATTTAATGAAGTAATTCAGTTGAACAATGTTTCTTCAGGGTTGTATTTATTACAAGTTAGTGATGGGGCAAAATCTGTAACTAAAAAAATGGTTGTTCAATAACAACAAATTAAAATATAATAAAAAGCTGATACTTTAAAGTGTCAGCTTTTTTGTTTTTAGATTTAGTTATAGTTCTAAGATATAGAAATGGTATCTTTGCCAAAAATTAATTGGAATGATTAAGTTTGAAGAATTAAATTTATCGAAGCAGTTGCAATACGCAATTGATGATTTAGGTTTTGAACACCCAACTCCTATTCAAGAGAAAGCTTTTAATGTGGTGCGTTCGGGTAGAGATGTAGTTGGGATTGCACAAACTGGTACAGGAAAAACCTTTGCCTATATGATGCCTATACTTCGTGATTTAAAATTTTCCAAACAATTAAATCCAAGAGTGTTAGTTTTAGTTCCAACTCGAGAGTTAGTGCTTCAAGTAGTTGAAGAGATAGAGAAACTTTCTAAGTATATTAACATACGTGTTTTAGGGGTTTATGGAGGTACTAATATCAATACGCAAAAAACAGCTGTTGCTCAAGGAACTGACATTATTGTTGCAACCCCAGGAAGATTGTATGATTTAGCAATAAGTAGAGCTTTACAGTTAAAGTCAATACAAAAACTAGTTATTGATGAGGTAGATGTAATGCTCGATTTAGGCTTTAGGTTTCAATTATTAAATATTTTTGATGTATTACCTACAAGGCGTCAAAATATTATGTTTTCGGCAACCATGACAGATGATGTTGAAGCATTAATAACGGATTTTTTTAAATCGCCTGAAAAAATAGCCATAGCTGTAAGTGGTACACCTTTACATAATATAGCGCAACAATGTTATGATGTGCCAAATTTTTATACCAAAGTAAATTTATTAGCAAATTTATTACAAGATAAAGAAACGTTTCATAAAGTATTAGTGTTTGTTTCTAACAAGAAAAGTGCCGATAGGCTGTTTGAAGCTTTAGAAGAAGTTTACGGTTCAGAAACATGTGTTATTCATTCAAACAAAACACAAAATTATAGAGTGCGTTCCATTCGTCAGTTTGATGAAGGAGAAAATAGAATTTTAGTTGCTACAGATGTAATGGCCAGAGGATTGGATTTGGAAGAGATATCTCATGTTGTTAATTTTGACACGCCAAATTTTCCTGAAAATTATATGCACCGTATTGGTAGAACAGGTAGGGCTGAGCATGAAGGGAAAACAATATTATTTTCGACAGAAAAAGAACAAGAATACAAGACTGCAATAGAGAATTTAATGAATTATGAAATACCTAAAATGGAATTTCCTGATGATGTAACAATTTCTGAGCAGCTTACTCCAGATGAGCGTCCAAAACATATTGAAAGAGATAATCCGCATAAAAGATTAAAAGATGAAGATGCTCCAGGACCTGCATTTCATGAAAAGAGTGATAAGAATAAGAAAGAAAATTTAGGAGGTTCATATAGGCGAGAGATAGCTAAAAAGTATAAAAAGCCTAAAACAAGAGGTGATAAAACCTACAATCAACGAAATAAAAAAAAGCGTAAGTAACTATGCGAAAACCATTAACAGAGCAAGAGTTGCATAATTTAGCAATGAATATTGTTGGGAAAGATTTAGAAGATCAAGGTTATGAGTTTATAGCTATAAATAGTAAACTAAAAAGAAACCCTCAATATGTCTGTATTGATAAAAGCGCGCAATATTTTTTTGTGGTGGTAAAAGCTGTTTTGTTACCTAATGACCCTGATGATTATGATGTTGTATGGATGGAGACTTTCCGAGAACATGCACGTAGTAAGAATGCTAAAGTTTTATATGCTGGGGTAGGATTAGGGAATAAAGATGTTGAAGGAGATCCATTGTACTTAGATGAGCCATATTTATTAAAATATGATGGAGTAGTGCTTTTAGATGTTGATTTAAACTAAGTGTAAAGAGATGAAAAGAATAATAGTTCTGTTTTTAGTTTTGGTAGCCTGCAAACAAAGTTCTGTTGTAGAAAAAAAGGTTACTTCAGGTGAAGTTTTTGGTACGTATTATAATATACAGTTTTTTGATACTAAACCAGTCGATTTTTCTAAAGAATATGATAGTTTGTTTACTGTAATAAACAAATCAATGTCAACATATATTGCTAATTCAGATATTTCAAGAATTAATGAAGGAGACTCCACTGTTGAGATAGATGAGCATTTTAAAAAAGTCTTTATGTTGTCTAAAGATATTTACACCTCAACTAATGGCTTTTTCGATCCTACAATAGGTGTTTTAGTTAACGCATGGGATTTTGGCCCTAAAGGAAAAGTAGTAGGACTAGATAGTGTTAAGGTTGATAGTCTTTTAAATTATGTTGGCTACGATAAAGTTTATCTTGAAAAAAATAAAGTAAAAAAAGACTTAAATACATTTATTGATTTTAATGCAATAGCTAAAGGGTATGGGTTAGATGTGATTGCTGATTTTTTATCTGAAAAGGGCTATAAAAACTATTTAATTGATATAGGTGGAGAAGTTGTTGCAAAAGGCAAAAATGTACTGACAGAAAAGCCATGGAGGATAGGTATAGAAAAACCAAATTTTGATGGTACACAAAGTCAACAAAAAGTCATAGAGCTCACTAATGAGGCTATGGCAACGTCAGGAGTGTATAGGAAATTCAAAATTGATGAAAATGGTAAAAGATATGCTCATATTATTGACACCAAAACTGGGTATCCTAGTAAAACAAATATTTTAAGTGTATCTGTTATTGCTCCAACTTGTGCTGAAGCTGATGCTTATGCAACCGCATTTAAAGCAATGGGGGTTAAAAAGGTAAAGCAATTACTTTTGAAACATCCTGAGCTTAAGGTGTATTTTATTTATGAGGATAAAAATAAAAAGCTAAAAACCATGTCGTTAAATGGGTTTCCGGAATAAAAGGATATGTTGATACTTTAAAAATAAAGGGCTTAACATAAAGTTAAGCCCTTATTTATTCTATATTTTTTGGGGATTATAGAAATGTGTTTATTTGGGGTTTTTGTTTCTTTGGGATTATAAACTTACTAATAATAACGAGATTATTTTTATTTATTGTGGTGTGTTTGTTAAAAAATGTTGTGAAAAGCGTAGAGTTGCTTTAAGGTTTATAACAAACTGGTATAATTTCTCCTTTAGCTAAAGCGTATTTAATAATAAGAGGGGTAGATAATTGTTTGGTGTAATCAACTTCATTAACTATAAATCCAATTGAGCGAAGTTTATTAAAGTAATCGAGGCCATATATTCTAACATGGTCATATTGACCAAATATTTTTGCGCGCTCTTTTCTATCGGTTATAGAATTATCCTCGAAGGTAGTTGCTCTTGATAGGTCTTGGGGAATTTGTAGAATAGCCATTCCTCCTGGTCGCAAAACTCTAAAAACTTCTTTCATAGCTTTTGTGTCATCAGGAATATGCTCTAATACATGATTGCATAAAATTACATCGTAAGAATCATCTTTAAATGGAAGATTACAAATATCGGCTTTTACATCAGCTAAAGGAGATTCTAAATCTGTTGTGGTGTACTCAATGTTTTTCATTTTCCTAAAACGCTTGTAAAATGCTTGTTCAGGAGCAAAATGAAGTACTTTGTGATGATGAGTAAAAAAATCAGTTTCATTCTTTAAATACAACCATAGCAATCGATGACGTTCTAACGAAAGAGTGGAAGGTGATAATACATTCTCACGTTGAGAACCATAGCCATATGGTAAAAAACTTTTAAAACTTTTACCATCTATAGGGTCTGTGAATTTTTTTCCCCGAAGTAAAAAAGCAATAACAGGCCTAATTACATAGCTTAATCGTATGAGTATAGGCCTTGGAATAGTGTTGAGAATATACTTAAAGAGTTGCTTCATTAAGGGTTATTTCTTTCTAAATTCATCTTCCTCATTACTTACAATACCTAAAGCTTCATATATATAGTCAAATGTAGATAGTAATTGTGGTTTTCCATCAACAATAGCAACGTCGTGTTCAAAATGTGCAGATGGTTTTCTGTCTTGAGTTAAAATTGTCCATCCATCACGCAATTGTTGTATTCGGTGTGTACCCATATTAATCATAGGTTCAATAGCAACAACTAACCCTTCTTTAAACTTTTTTCCTCTCCCTCTCTTACCGTAATTAGGCATTTGTGGATCTTCATGCATTTTTTTTCCAAGACCATGTCCAACTAATTCACGTACAACACCATAACCATGGTCTTCACAATATTTTTGAATAGCATAACCAACATCACCTACGCGATTATTAGCTTTAAATTCTCTTATACCTACGTATAAACTTTCTTTGGTAACCTGCAGAAGTTTTTTTGTTTCAGGAGCTACTTCTCCAACTTCAAAAGTGTAGGCGTGATCACCATAAAATCCGTTTAGAATTGCACCACAATCTACTGATAAGATATCTCCATTTTCAAGAGGGGTACTATTTGGTATACCATGTACAACCTGAGCATTAGGTGATATGCATAAGGTGTTAGGGAAGTCATATAAACCTAAAAAGCCTGGTGTAGCACCCAAGTCTCTGATATGTTCTTCTGCTATTTTATCGAGTTGTAGTGTGGTAATTCCGGGTTTTATTTCAGCAGCAAGCACTCCTAAAGTTTTTGATACTACTAAAGCGCTTTCACGCATTAACTCTATTTCTTCTCTTGATTTTAATTTAATCATTTGTGAATTTTAAAAATGAAAACAACCCTTTTCTTTTACCTCTAAGGTTAGGCGCTTCTTCTTTTGTTAGTGTTTGATATACTTTTCCCCAACCAATAAAACCACCAATGTTTCTGTCGTCAATAAACAGGTCGGCAGCTATTTTTCTGCTTTCTTTACCATTATATTCTTCATTAGGGAAACTGCTATTTACAGCATAAAACTCAATGCCGTTTTCTTTACAAAAAGTAACAGCTTCCTTTAGTTTACTACCATGTCTGTAGGTCCAAAGTATTAGCCGATGTCCATCATTTTGTAATCGTTTTAAAGTTTCGAAAGCAAACAGTTGAGGTTTACCAATTTGAGGATAAGCATCGGATACGATTGTTCCGTCAAAATCTACCGCTATGATAAGTTTGTTTGTCATGAATTGAATATGATGATTTTTGTATGAATGTACAAAAATAGTTTAAATCAATGGTTTTTGTGTCATAGAAGCTGGTTGCTTAATGCCAATAAGTTTTAAAATAGTTGGAGCCACATCACCGAGAATACCATCGCTTACGTTTTTCACATCTTTATCAACTACAATAATAGGTACTGGATTGGTAGTGTGAGCTGTATTAGGAGTACCGTCTTCATTAATCATTTTCTCGCAGTTTCCGTGGTCAGCAATTATTATGGTTGTATAATTATTAGTTAGTGCAGCTTCAACAATTTTTTTTGTGCAAACATCGGTAGCTTCACAAGATGTAATTGCCGCTTTCATGCTCCCGGTATGTCCTACCATATCAGGATTAGCAAAGTTTAAACAGATAAAATCAGCATCTTTTTTTTCTATTTCAGGTATAATTGCTTCGGTAATTTTATGCGAACTCATTTCAGGTTGCATATCGTAAGTAGCTACTTTTGGTGAAGGACATAAAATTCTTTTCTCATTTTGAAAAGGTTCTTCTTGACCACCATTGAAAAAGAAAGTGACGTGTGGATATTTTTCTGTTTCTGCAATACGTATTTGGTGTTTACCGTTAAGGGCTAATATTTCTCCAAGTGTTTCGGTTAAATTTTCCTTGTCAAAAACAATGTTTATTCCTTTAAAGGAATCGTCGTAGTTTGTCATGGTTGTGTAATGCAAATTCAATTTTTGCATTTTATATTCAGGAAAATCTTGTTGTGTTAAAGCCTGTGTAAGTTGTCGGCCTCGATCTGTTCTAAAGTTAAAGAAAATAACAACATCGTCATTTTTAATTGTTGCAACTGGTTGGTTATTTTGATGTATGACTATTGGTGTTATAAACTCATCGGTAATATTGTTATCGTAATGTTGTTCGATACTTTTGATGATGTTTTCTGTAGGCTCACCTATACCATTTACTATAAGGTTATAAGCTTTTGCAACACGTTCCCAACGATTATCCCTGTCCATAGCATAATAGCGGCCAATAACACTAGCGAGTTTTGTTGGGGTGTTTTGTATATATTTTTCTAGATTAGCAATATGGTTAACACCAGATTTTGGGTCAACATCTCTACCATCTGTGAAAGCATGGATAAATGAGTTTTGTACTCCATAAGATTTGGCAGCGTCAATTACCCCTTTTAAGTGATTGCTATGAGAATGTACTCCGCCATCGGAAACTAAACCTAAAAAATGAACGTTTTTATTGTTGTGTTTTGCGTACTCAAAAGCTTTGATAAGAGCAGCTTCATTTTTTAAAGTGTCATTTTCAATAGCTAAGTTTATTTTTACTAAATCTTGATATACAATTCGTCCAGCGCCAAGATTCATATGGCCAACTTCACTATTTCCCATTTGTCCTTTTGGTAACCCAACATTCATTCCGTGTGTTAAAAGAGTGGCGTTTGGATAATTTTTATATAAACTATCAATAAATGGGGTGTTAGCATGGTAAATAGCTGAAGCGTTTTTATCTTCAGGAATTCCCCAGCCGTCTAAAATTAAAAGAATTGTTTTTTTGTTCATCGATAAATTGTAATGTTAGCAAAGATACAATAAAAGCATTTTAATTTAGTGATGTAAAGTGTATGTATCTTGAATGTTACATTTTAAAGTGTTTTTGTGTTTTTTTTAACTAAAAACGTCATCTTACGTTAAACTTTTGTTACATGTTGTTAATCATTGTTGAAGTTGATGATTAGTTTATAAATTGTACTCAATTAATCATTAATCAAAAAAAATAACAATCATGAAAAAGAATTTTTTATTAGCTGCATTAGTGTGTGGTTTTTTAACTAATGCTAACACAAAAGTAACACAAGAAACAGCAAGAGCCAATGTGATAACAACAACTGTTATTGAAAAAACAGAAGCGAGTCCATTATGTCAATCTATAGCTAAAAACGACCTTAAAATGGTTAAAAAGCTTATTGCTATGGGGGCTGATGTTAATAAGTTTTCTGGAGGGAAATCACCTTTAATGTATGCGGCCAGGTATAACCGAGTAGAGATAATGAAGGTGTTAATAGATAATGGGGCAAGGGTAAATGCTAAAGATAATAGAGGTAATAATGCTTTAAAACATGCAAAAAACTCTGGGGCAACAGATGCTGTTAGTTTTTTAGAAGAATTGCGAAAAAATAAAAAGAGAAAGAAAAAATAAACTATAAATAATAGTAAAATTTCAAAAGCAACTTGAATTTCAAGTTGCTTTTTTCTTTTGTGTCCTCTCTACAGATTAATAAATAATGATTATTTAACAAAAAAAGAGTAGTTATCTTTAATTAAATGCTTTTTTACAACTAAAAATATAGGTTTTACATAAAAAAATTTTGATAACATTAATAAATTGATATATTTGACGTTGTTGAAATAAAACAAACCCAAACCACCAAATTGACCTATGAAATTTCGCTTTTTACCCCTACTACTTATTTATGTTCTTACTTCTTCATTTACATTAAACACAGCAGTTACCGAGCCATTAGAAGATAAAATTGTTTCTTCTGAAGAAGCAGATATTGAAACTCTTTATCAAATATTTGTTGAAAAAAACACAAATATGCCTCAATTGGAAAGTTTTTCAAACGCTATTAAAGGATATAAAAAATTAAAAGCTCAAGGAAAAATAGAAAATGAAACGTTAACAATTATTGATTTTAGCTTATCTTCAAATGCCAAGAGACTTTGGGTATTGGATATGGTAAACAATAATGTACTTTTTAATACAGTTGTAGCTCACGGAAGAAATACAGGTGTTGAGTTTGCTACTCGTTTTTCAAACAAAAATAATTCTAATCAAAGTTCTTTAGGGTTTTACATTACCGATAATACGTATTACGGTAAAAATGGTTTGTCAATGTTTTTAGATGGACAAGAAAAAGGAATTAATGATAATGCTAGAAAAAGATATGTAGTATTTCATGGTGCTAAATATGCAAATCCTGATTTTGTTAAACGCAATGGGAGATTAGGTCGTAGTTTAGGTTGTCCGGCCGTACCTACAGCAGTAAACAAAGCAATCATCAATACAATCAAGAATAAATCATGTTTATTTATTTATCACCCTAATCAGGAGTATTTAAATAAATCAAATTTATTGAGTTAATTTTTTCCCTAGTTCTGAATCATAATTATAAACGTCATTTAGAAATACTGGTTTTGTGTTCTTGTCAAATAACACTGTCCAGTATAAAAAATGAACGTTTATTTTTTTTGTAGCTAATACACGTTTGGCTTGTTTTTTATCGATAGTACTCATTATTTTTGCTTCTGGCCAATCAATTATATTTGCTGCTAGTTGTGTGACATTTTGCACACGAACACATCCAGAACTTTTTGCGCGATAGTTTTTTTCAAAAAGAGATTTACTAGGGGTATCATGTAGGTAAACCGAAAAATTATTAGGAAAAATAATTTTAAGGCTTCCTAGGGCGTTATTGTTCCCTGCTGCCTGTATATAACGGTAGGAGTAAGGTTCACGAGATTTCCAATTGATAGAATCTAAAATCAATTTTTTACCTTGTTTATTATAAACAGAGATGTTTTTTTTTCTCAAGTATTCAATGTTTTTACTTGCAGAAGGTATAATATCTTCTTTTTTTATAGTAGGAGGAATGTACCATAAGGGGTTAAAGTCAATGTGTTTAACTACAGAACTAAAAACAGGTGTTTTACGAGCAGTTTTTCCAACGATAACATTATGAGTTATGCTGTCTTTTTTACTGTAATAAGTTAGTTGATATTGAGGAATATTAACAACAATAGAAGTTTCGCCATAATTTCTAGGAAACCATCGCCAACGTTCTAGGTTTGCTAAAATGCTATGATAATTGTCAAGATGGGTTCTGTTTAAGGCGTTAACGGTACCTTCACCAATAATAGCATCAACTTGTAATTGTTTTTCTTGTTGAAAAAGTTTTATTCTTGTTTGAAGTGTAGAGTCTAGTTGTGTTGAGCCTGTAACTAAGGAATCTTCTAAGTAGCCTAACTCGTTTAATCGTTTTCGTATAGTTACTATGCGCTGGTTAGTTTGGTTTGGTCTAATTTTATTTCCTTGTTGTACAATTGTTCTTGCTGAATCTGTATTAATTAAATTTTTTGCACGAGCAAGTTCAGCTTTTAATTGCTGATATATTTTTTGGTTAGGCTTGTAGTTTTCTAATATCGATATGAGGTTGTTGTTTTGTATAGATTCGTTTAGTAGTTGGTTGTAAGAATAACTATTCTTAGTTATTTTCCAATCCTTATAAAGTTTATTCGGATTGAGTTTGCCATTTGCTAAATGATATGCATAGCTTAAATAAATGTCTGTAAAAAATAAATCTAAAACGGCATTATTTAATGATGAATTTTTACCTGAATGAATAATAGCTTCTAATTGCTTTAAATTATAATCACTAGGTATTAATCCTTCTTTATCGGCATCTTTTACGGCAAGGTATAGGGCATTTCTATTTTTAAGGCTCCCCCAAGCGGGTTTATTATTTCTTAAGTGATAAAAAGCGATAACAGAATCTTTATGCTTTAGTTTTATTTCAGCAGAATCAACGTTAATTTTATGCAACTCATATGCTAACAATTTAGGAGAAACAACAATATTAGGTTGTTTTTCTATATCGTTTTTAGTAGTAATCTTTTCTGCTGTGTCTGACTTTTTCGTACAAGAAATAAAGATTAAAACTCCTAAAGTAGCATAGATGTAACGTAAAAATTTATTCAAATTTATTTAACGATTATATTTTTCAATAGCCTCTCTAATTTTTTCAATTCTGTTTTCTGGATCTGGATGAGTACTTTGAAACTCGGGAACTCTGTTAGGTCCTGCGGCATCTTTTAAAATCTTCATTACTCCAATCATTTCTTCAGGATTATACCCAGCGTTAATCATAAATTGTACTCCAAGTTCATCACTTTCTAGTTCATCATCTCTACCATTGGCTAAAAGAGTAGTTTGGCCAATTCCATTAACTACACCACCCATATCTGCACCAACAGAGGCTCCAGTAGAAACTGTTTTCCAAAATTCAGATTCCGCTATGCGTTCCGCTGAGTGCTTTCCTAACACATGTCCAATTTCATGTCCCAAAACACCAGCTAATTGATCTTCGTTTTGTAGTTTGTCAAGTAGCGCAAATGTGATAAAACATTGCCCTCCTGGTAAAGCAAACGCATTAATTGTTTCATTATCGGCTAATAAATGAAATTCATATTGGTAAGGGGTTTGACTAGCTATACTTGAGCTAACAAGTTTTTCTCCTACCATATCCACATAGGCTTGAAGACGTTCATCAGGATACAAACCACCGTGTTGTTGTGCCATTTGATTTCTACTGTCTAAACCAATTCTAATTTCTTGTTCTGGACTCATAGTAATCGTTTGTTTACGTCCAGTATACGGATTTACTTCTTGTCTGCTGCACTTTTGTAGGTAAGCAAAAGCGACAATAGCGATACCAATTAATAACCTTATTTTAAATTTATTTCCTCTCATTTTTTTAATCTATTCTATACAAGATACAAAAATCTTTGTTTCTATGGAATAGATGTGATGTTTAATAATAAATAAGTTATTTAAGAAGAAACAATAAAAACTACTTCTGCTTTATGAGGTAGTTGTATGCATTACGAAATGAGTGCCAATTTCGGGAATTTGAAAAGAGTC
Organism: uncultured Flavobacteriaceae bacterium; assembly: GCA_947493535.1. Lineage (GTDB taxonomy): Bacteria > Bacteroidota > Bacteroidia > Flavobacteriales > Flavobacteriaceae. Next base: position 121,579 of record CANLRK010000003.1, read on the forward strand.
TCCTATTGTTTCAAAACCGAAGTCAGTATAAAAGTTAACTGCACTTTCACGAGCGTTGCACCAAATAAATCGGATTCCTTTATTTTTTAATATTTTAAAAGCCTCATTGAGTAGTAGTTGTCCGAATTTTTTTCCTTGAAATTGTTGCAATATTGCCATTCCGCGTAATTGGTATTGAAATGATGTAGAGAAAAAATCATGGGAGTTTTTCATAAAACTAGCAACGCCAATAAGCTCATCGTAGTAATAAAGCCCAATATGGAATGTAGTATCTAATTCATCATGTGTAAAAATACAAGATTCAATAGGCTTGCCTTGTCTTAACACTTTGTGTCGAACAGGATGTGTAGTTAAAGCGGTTATTTCTTTTACGAATACAAATGAGTTTTTTATATGGTATATATTGGTTAGGTTGTTCTCATGCATGCGTTGTTCAATAAACTGCAACCCTGATTTTAAAGCTACTTTTATAGAAGCTTCATTTTTTACTTGTGCATAAACATAAATGTTTTGTATACGCAATTTATTAAAAGCATAAGAAATAACACCTTTGCACGCTTCGGTAGCATAACCTTTTTTCCAATGCTTTTCCATAAACCGATAACCAAGGTCAACATAGTTTTCTTCTGGATGATATTTTAGTCCGCACCAGCCTAAAAAAGCACCCTGCTTTTTACAGCACACGGCCCATCTACCCATTTGATATTGATCATACGGATTGTAATTTGTAATAAATTGTTCGGCTTCATGAATATTTTTAAAGGCAACATCACCAGTATACTGCATAACTTTTGGGTTGTTATTCATGCTTAATAGTGCTGTAGCATCTTTAGGTAAAAACCTTCTAAGGTATAACCGTTCGGTTTCAAGAACTCGTTCCATGGGCAGAAAGCTAATTGTTTTTTAGCTAAATTTGAAAGCAAAAATAGGCATTCATAAATGAATATAAGTATAAAAATTTTACCAAAAGATCAAATTTTAAGCATTATTCCGTTAATGATGGAGTACACTGAAAATAAGATTGATCAAGTGGTTTTAGAAGAACGTTTTCAGGAAATGGCTGCTCAGAACTATGAATGTGCAGTGTTGTATGACGAAGACAAACTTATAGGTATTGCAGGTATGTGGTTTATGACTAGGCATTATGCTGGGAAAAGTATGGAGCCAGACCACGTATATATTACTAAAAAGTATCAACGAAAAGGTTTAGGGAAGCAGTTTTTTAAATGGATGCATGAGTATGCTATAAGTAAAGGGTGTAATTCTAGCGAATTAAATACATATGTTGAAAATTATCCATCTCATAAGTTTTATTACAATGAAGGATATGAAATTTATGGATATCATTTTTATAAGAATTTGAAAAGTAAATAGAGATGATTATGTATGTGTTTGATATATAATAGATTGCTAAATATTTTGATTTTTATTAAAAAAACATTTGGTTATAATTATTAAATCTAATTATATTTGCCAGACGAATGCGAGAGTAGCTCAGTTGGTAGAGCGTCAGCCTTCCAAGCTGAATGTCGCCGGTTCGAACCCGGTCTCTCGCTCAATATGTAAAAAAGGGTTTTCTGAAAAGAAAACCCTTTTTTTATAACTGTTTTTCTTTATCAAAAAAATAGTTGTGTATAAAAATATAAAATTAGTATATTTGCCCACGAATGCGAGAGTAGCTCAGTTGGTAGAGCGTCAGCCTTCCAAGCTGAATGTCGCCGGTTCGAACCCGGTCTCTCGCTCAATATGTAAAAAAGGATTTTCTGAAAAGAAAATCCTTTTTTTATGCATTTTTTTTTGTGTATTTAGCTAAAAGTTTATGGGTTTGTTTTTGTAGTTTCTTTTTAAAGAAAGAGGTGTTTCCAATAAGAAACCCTTTAATTCCAAATGCCTGAGTAGCCCATTTGTGTAAATTGAAAACATCGGTGTGTTTGTAAATTTTTCCATCTTTAAATACAAAGCTTGCATCAATTTTATTATGTACTCTTTTGCCAGTACCCGAAAAGTTATACTTCGCTTCCCAGTGAGCGCTAGTATTGGTTATATGGCTGTAATTCAAAGAAAAATTTTGAGCATTTTCGCAAAGCATTCTCCACATGTTTTTGGCATCATTGCCTCTTATTGTTCCAAATGCTGGATCTGTAAACTCGATATCATCATGATAAAAAGAAATCATTTTTTCAGCATCTTGTTGTTGAAAAGCTAAATAAAATTGAGTTATAATTTCTTGTTGTGTCATTATAATATTTAATTAAGATTAGAAAAATCGTGTTGCGGTTGTACCTCATAAGGTGTTTTGTTATGTTCAAATACACGAGCGGCTAAATTTCCTTCAAGTGTAATTTTATTTCCAATTACGTTTAACCAACTTCCTTCACGTAGCCCTACAACAGGTACAGAGCTAAATTTGTGAAATTCTTTAATACGTGTTTCTCTAGTTTCCCCTTTATGCGTAGAACTTGGATCCGGATCTAAATAATGAGGATTTATATTAAACGAAATACATCCTAGTGTACTAAAACTTGGGGGGTAAACTATAGGCATATCATTTGTAGTATTCATGGTAAGTCCGCAAATATTACTTCCTGCGCTTGTGCCTAGGTATGGAGTTCCATTGTTAATTATTTGCTTTAAGGTAGCCATTACATTGTGTTTATATAGTTGGCTTACCAATAAAAAGGTGTTTCCGCCTCCGGTAAATATTCCTTGTGCATTGTGTAAAGCTTTACTAAAATCATCAAACTCATGTAACCCTTTAACTTGTATGTTAATAGTTGCAAATGCTTTTTTAGCTATGGTTGTATATTCATCATGACTGATTCCGCTAGGCCTAGCAAAAGGAATAAAGACTATTTCGGTACAATTTTTAAAATGTTGTTGTAAAGTAGGTAGTAAATATTCTAAGTAACCACTCCCGTGTATTGTTGAAGTACTAGCAATAATTAGTTTTTTCATAATATAGTTGTGTATTGTTGTAAAATTACTGAATATGTTTCTTTAACAAAACTTTACATTCAATTAAACTATTATTTAACAAATAATGAATTTGCTTTATAGCATGAAAAAAATATTACATTATTTATTTTTGTTATGCTTCCTTAATTCTTTTAGTCAAGTATTATTACATGGTGAGGTAGGTAATTCAGGAGACACTGAGGGAATTCATGTGTTTAATAAAACCTATCAAAAATATACAATAACCGACGAGAAAGGAAAGTTTTTAATTCCTGTACGAGTTAATGATACATTGGTTTTAAGTGCAATACAGTATCAATTAAAACGAATAGTGATTACTAAAAAAATGCTTGCAAATGGTCCTTTATATATTATGTTAGAAACAAAAGTTAATGAGTTAGATGCTGTATATATAAAACCCAAGTTATCAGGTAATTTATTATCCGATTCTCAACGAATACATACAACTGATAAAGTTACAGCTATTACTTTGGGCTTGCCTAATGCCCATGTAAAACCACCTTCAGCACCTGAAAGGAAGTTGTACACGGCAACGCATACAGGAGGTGGTTTACCTTTGGAAGCATTGATTAATGCAATAAATGGCCGAACAAAAATGTTGAAAAAACAAGTAGCACGTTATAAAAAAGTTAAGTTGGAAAATTCAGTTTTTGAAAATTTTAAAAGCATACTGCTGAATGATTTTGGCATACCTAATGATAAATTATACGACTTTCTATACTATAGTTCCAATGATACTTTGTTTGCACAAATCGTGAAAACTAATAGTAAAATTGTTATTTATGATTTTTTACAAGCGAAAGCAGTAAAGTATAGAGCATTGCAAAAGTTAAAATAATACATGGCGTAGTATTTGTAACAATTTTGAAAAAATAACTACTAATGAAAAAATCAATTATAATGAATGGTAAAATAAAAGCATTGGTGATTTTTCTATTTATTGTGTTGTCAGGTTTTACCTCAATACATAAATATTATGTTAGTGTTACGGATGTTGAATATTCAGGAAAGTCAAAGGCTTTACAAATAACATCCCGTTTGTTTATTGATGATTTTGAAAAAGTATTGCACGAACGTTATGAGAATTCAATTAAAATAGACAATCAAAACAAGGCTGATTACTACATAGCAAGTTACTATACTAAAAAGTTTGTGGTTACAGTAAATAAGCAACCTCAAAAGCTAAAATTTATAGGAAAAGAAATTGAAGATGATATGGTGGTTAGTTATTTTGAAATTGAAAATGTGCCCACAATCAACACTCTAGCGATAACAAATAAATTGTTGTTTGATCAATTTGAAGGACAACAAAACATAACTCATATTAAGATTAACAACACAAAGAAAAGTTTTTTACTCATAAAAGATAAGCCTTCAGGACTGTTAAATTTATAATAATTTATCGGCAGTTTTTAATAAAAAGGCTATATTTCAGACCAAATTTTTTCAAAATGAAGCAAAGTAAGTATCTATTATTATCCTTAGCGTTTTTAGTAAGTGGAATATCATTTGCACAAGAACAATCAAAAGAAGAGCAAAGAGAAGGTGGGCATATTAACCAAAATAAGTTCCGTCAGTTATATCAAGAGTTTTCAACTCCTAACCAGTACAGAACAGCTTCTGGTGCACCCGGTCATGCCTATTATCAGCAGCAAGCCGATTATAAAATAGATCTTGAGTTAGATGATGCAAATCAAAAAATTTATGGACAAGAAACAATAACTTACACTAATAATTCACCAGATGATTTAGAGTATTTATGGTTGCAATTAGATCAGAATATAAGAGCCAAAGATGCACAAGCACATCATAAAAATGGTCAAGGTGTTCCTGCTGCTGATCAGCCAGGAACTTTTATAGGAAAACATTTCGGAACTCGTTTTGACGGAGGTTTTAATATAGAGTATGTAAAGGATGCAAACGGAAAAGCTTTGAAATACGTAGTTAATGAAACGATGATGCGTGTTGATATTGCTCAGCCGTTAAAGGCAGGAGAGAAAATATCGTTTAGTGTAAAATGGTGGTATAACATAAATGACCATGTAAACGGAAGAGGACGTTCTGGGTATGAATACTTTAAAAAAGATGATAATTATGCTTATGTTATTGCGCAGTTTTTTCCAAGGATGTGCGTGTATAATGATGTAGAAGGATGGCAAAATTATCAGTTTTGGGGTAATGGAGAATTTGCTTTACCATTTGGGAATTACGATGTAAACATAACAGTCCCTTCAGATCATATTGTTGACGCTACGGGTGAATTACAAAACAGAAAAGAAGTGTTTTCAAAAACAATGATGCAGCGCTATAATCAAGCAAGAAAATCGTTTGATAAGCCAGTAATGATTGTTACCCAAGCTGAAGCCGAAGCAAATGAGAAAAGTCGTTCTACAAAAAAGAAAACGTGGAAGTTTAGCGCTAAAAATGTAAGAGATTTTGGATTTACATCTTCACGTAAATATATTTGGGATATGCAGGCAGTTAAGCTTGGAGGGCGTACAGTAATGGCGGTTTCGTTATATCCTAAAGAAGGTAACCCATTATGGGAAGAGTATTCTACTAAAGCAGTTGTGAGTACACTAAAATCATATTCAGATAAAACATTTAATTATCCATATCCAAAGGCAATTTCTGTACATGCTAAAAATCAAGGTATGGAATACCCTATGATATGCTGGAATTATGGGCGCCCAAATGAAGATGGTACCTATAGCGATAGAACTAAGTATGGAATGATTAGTGTAATTATACACGAAGTCGGGCATAATTTTTTCCCTATGATTGTTAACTCTGATGAGCGTCAGTGGGGCTGGATGGATGAAGGATTAGATACTTTTATGCAATATATTGCAGAGCAAGATTTCGGAAAGTGGTTTCCAGAAGCCATTGCACCTAATAGTAAGTACCCATCAAGAAGAGGTGAACCTGCAAAGATTGTAAATTACATGAAAGGTGATCAAGACTTTATCGCACCGATAATGTCAAATCCAGAAAATGTATATCAATTGGGGAATAATGCTTATGGAAAGCCAGCAACCGCATTAAATATTTTGCGTGAGACTATTATGGGTAGAGAGTTGTTTGATCATGCATTTAAAACCTATGCACAACGTTGGATGTTTAAACACCCAACACCAGAAGATTTTTTCAGAACTATGGAAGATGCTTCAGGAGTAGATTTAGACTGGTATTGGAGAGGTTGGTTTTATTCAACCGATTATGTTGACATAGGAGTTAAGGGAGTTAAGAAATTTTATGTTAGTTCAAAACCAACTGCTGAAATTAGAAAAATAATGGAAGCTAGAGGGATGAAAGAATCTGATTTACCACCATTAGTATATATGGCAGAAGAGGGGAGTGAAGATTATACAGAAAGTTTAACAAAAGGTTCAGCGTTAGATAATTCATCAACTTTAAAAGAGTATATGATGGATAACTTTACAGCGGAAGAAAGAGCTAAAATGACTACACCAAAATATTTCTATGAAGTTGAGTTCGATAAGCCAGGTGGTTTAGTTATGCCTATAATAGTAGAGTATACTTATGCTGATGGAACTACAGAAAAGGTAACTTATCCAGCGCAAGTTTGGAGAAAAAATGATACTGAGGTACGTAAAGTAATTGCTTCTGAAAAAGAATTAATAGGTATAGTTGTAGACCCTAATTTAGAAACTGCTGATATTGATGTTTCTAATAACTCTTGGCCTAAGCAAGAGAAAGAAAATAAGTTTGAGAAGTTTAAGAATAAAGTAAAAGGATAAGAATTATCAAACTTGAACTACTATAAAAATGCCAACTATGTATAGTTGGCGTTTTTAGTTAATTGCTACTTACTAATGAAACAAGTTTACTGACAGTTCTCCAGTTACGAGTAGTGGCTTCTGTTTGTAGTTTTTTTTCAAATTGTATGTTGGTAAATTTAGTTTTAGCAAAACCATCTGGAGTGTGTAAGTATATAAACTTATCAATTATTTGATAAGACTCATTTTCTTGAGTATGAATATTTAGTGTTGTTATGGTTTGTTTTGTTGGGGGATGTTTTATAAAAGTTACATGTAAAAATTTACTATCGTTCTCAGTGGTTAAAAAAGGATTGTTATTGTAACAACGAGTCAGCTCATCAGTTGTTAATGTAACTACAGGAGTTGTATAATTAAACGCGTTCTTTATAAGGTTTTTAATGTCGTTATTAATATAGTCAATGCTATTACTAGAAGATAAAATAATATTACCACTCTGGATATATGTACTAACGTTTTGATATCCATTCTCACTAAGAAGTTCTCGTAAATCGACCATAGGTAATTTATTTTTACCACCTACATTAATACCTCTAAGTAAAACAATGTATGTATTCATCTTGTTTTTTTATTCATTATAATATTGACCTCTGTGTGGTTTAAGTGCTGCTTTAACCTTATCGAGTTCTATTTCTTCAATAATCATATAAGCAGATGCACTAAACTCACTGTGTACCTCCATAAAGGTTTTGTTTAAAGAAAGCTTTTCTAGTAAAATGTACTCATTTAAGTGTATAATATGGTGCTTAGCGGTTTGTTCAGCAGCAGGTCCTCTAAACTCCCAGATTAATTTTATTTTTTTTTGCATTGAAGTAATAATTAGTCTGCAAGATACTTAAAATACGTAATAAGCATTATATTTGCAGTATGCATATACAATTTTTATTTATTAGTGGTGTAGAAATTATCTTTATCCTATTTATAGTGGTAATGATTTTTGGTGCAGATAAATTGCCAGAGATAGCAAGAGGCTTAGGAAAAGGAATGACGCAATTAAAAAATGCAACTAATGAAATAAAATCAGAAATTAATAATAGTGCAAAAGATTATGGAGTTGATACAGAGTTAGGTGCCTCTGTAACCAATGAAATAAATAAAGTTAAGGACGAGATAGATGATATTACTGGGCCTATTAAGCGTCAGTTCTAAAAACTTATTTTACTCTACTTATTGTCAAACCATCTCGAATGGGTAAAAGCACTGTTTCAAGTCTATCATCTTCATTGAGTAACTTGTTATATTCTAATAAGATTTTTGTTGATTGATCTTTAGGATTAAGTTTTTCTAGAACTTTACCACTCCATAATACATTGTCAGATAAGATAATTCCACCAGAATCAATTTTATCAATAATAGTATGAAAGTAGTTAATGTAATTAGGCTTATCAGCGTCAATAAAAACTAAATCAAATTTCAAGTCAAGTGTAGGAATAATATCTAATGCTTGCCCGAGGTGTTGGTGTATTTGTTTTCCGTAATCAGACATGTCAAAGTATTTCCGTTGAAAATCAATCAGCTCTTCATTGATATCAATCGTATGTAATTGTCCATTTTTTTGTAATCCTTCAGCTAAGCATAATGCTGAATACCCTGTATAAGTACCTATTTCTAGAATGTTTTTAGGGTTAATTAGTTTAGCAATCATACTTAAGATTCTCCCTTGAAAAGCGCCACTTAACATACGAGGTTGTAAAATTTTTTGATAAGTTTCTCGTGTTAACCTTTGAAGTAGTTCAGGCTCTTGTTCAGAATGTGCTACTACATAATCGTCTAATTCTTGTGGGATAAAATGCATAATAGTATAAATAAAAAGACCTCGCAAATATATAATAATGTGAGGTCTTTTGAGTACTGTTTATATAATTAGGAAAGAATCTTTTTTACTAAGTCATCCTTTGCTTTTTGATCATCACCAAATAGCCAATTTAGTACATTATCTTCCCACATAGCATCTTTTTGGGATTCTGTTACAATGCCTCTATCTGCAGCTAAATCTAATATTTTACCTGGATATGAAGACTGTCTGTCACTTTCCATTTCCCCTAGCGGATAAGGGTCATCTAAGCCAATTAAAACTTGATTAGCTCCTTGGTTTTTAATTAATAAATCTAATGATCCGGTATCATGCACCAAAGTGTCAAAGAAAATATTTTTATGACCTACAGCTCTCCTAGGGTGTTGTTTTCCTTCAAATAAATCAGGTCTACCATCAAAACCTTGAATACGTCTACCTAAATTCATCTGTGCTAATTGTCCTCCATGAGCAAAACAAACACGCATATTAGGGTATTTTTCGTAGTATCCATTTAGTGTAAGGAAATGATAAGCATCTGCACATTGTGCTAACATCCAAATTAAATGAAAGCGCCAAGAAGTATTTTGAAGTTTAATAAACTTCTCTCCATCATAAGGGTGAATTTCTACTGCTAAATTGTACTTGTCTGCCAACTCAAAAATTGGTTCATTTTCTTCATCAAAAATGCAACGCCAAGTACCTATAGTATCCATATAGTGAGTAGGTAAACATAATAAGCGCATTCCTAACTCTTTTACACAACGTTCAATTTCCCAACATGCGCCCCTAACAAAACCTGGATGCACAACGAATCCACAAGTAAATTTACTAGGGTTTTCATGTTGAACTTTAGCATTAAAATCGTTTTGAAAACGCAATGCTTGCTTCATTTCTTCGAGGCGTAAACCATTACCATATAACTGGGAAAGATTTAAGACAACAGCATGGTCTATTTTAAAATGTTCCATCCAAGCCAGTTTTTCGTCTAGGAAAAAACTTGAGTCAGTAACAGGTCTGCTCCAATCTTTTTGAAGCATATATTTACGATCTTTATCTACCCAAAATATTCCTTTGTCTTTCATAAACTGAGGAATTTCCTCTGGATAGGGAAGAAGGTGAGAGTGACCGTTTATTCGTAATTTTCTTTTTTTCATAATTATTTACCAGGTTCTTGCATTACTTTTCCGCAGTTAGTACAAGTACATTTTTTTTTGTCACTATAGTATTTATCAAAAATGATAGGCATATCTGTTACAATATTATCTAAAGCAAACTCTTCTCTATATAAAAGGGTGTCACAGTTTTCACAATACCATTCTAGAGCATCCATAACTCCTTTGTCTCGTGGCATTTCAATTACTAATCCAACAGTATTAGCTTTGCGTTGTGGAGAATGTGGAACTTTCGCAGGTAGCAAATAAATGTCACCTTCTTTAATATGCACATCTTTTTGTTCTCCATTATCAATAATTTTTAATACCATATCACCTTCTACTTGATAAAAGAATTCTGGAGTTTCGTTGTAATGATAATCTTTACGGCTATTAGGGCCACCAACTACCATAACAATATATTCTCCGTCATCCCACACACATTTGTTTCCTACTGGTGGTTTTAATAAGTGACGGTTTTCATCTATCCAAGCTTTAAAATTTAATGGAGAAACTAGTTTACTCATGGTGGTTGTTTTTTAAATTATTGATGTATAAAGTTAGTTAAAAACTAATAATTAATTATAAGGATTTTGTTCTGCCTCCATCTACAGGAACATTAATTCCGTTAATGTAGGATGCAGCTGGAGAAGCTAAAAAGGCAACAGCATTAGCAATCTCTTCGGGTTTTGCAAAACGATTAGCAGGAACTTGAGCTTTCATGGCATTAGCCACTTCATCAATTGACTTACCAGTTTTCTTAGCTTTGTTATTGATAATTTCGTTCAAACGCTCAGTTCCTGTTGCGCCAGGTAACACATTGTTTACCGTTATTCCAAATTCACCTAATTCATTTGCTAAAGTTTTAGACCAATTAGCTACAGCTCCTCTAATGGTGTTAGAAACCCCTAATCCATTTAAGGGTTGTTTTACTGATGTGGAAATGATATTGATAATTCTACCGTAACCTTCTTTTTTCATTGAAGGGACAACAGCTTGTGCTAATACATGATTACATTTTAAATGTTGAGTAAAAGCAGATTCGAACTGGTCTAAAGTAGCATTAAATACAGGGCCTCCAGCTGGACCTCCTGTATTGTTTATTAGAATATGGAATTTTTGATTAGCTCCATTAATTTTAGAACTTAATTCTGAAGGGTTTTGAAAATCAGCCACAATATAATTGTGACTTTGGCCTTTAGATGAGTCTAATTCTTTCAACACATTTGTTAATTTTTCTTCATTTCTAGCCACTAAAGTAATGTTAGCTCCCATAGCAGCTAATTCTTTAGCAGAAGCTTTACCAATACCTTGAGTACTTCCGCACACTAAAGCGTTTTTATTTGTTAAATCTAGGTTCATCTTTTTATGTTTTATTAAATAGTTTATTATTACTATTTATTGTTTTTAATATTTAATGCAAACGTTTTTAGGTTCCGTAAAAAAACGAAGCGCTTCAAATCCTCCTTCACGTCCAACACCAGAGTTTTTCATACCTCCAAAAGGAGTGCGTAAATCACGCATAAGCCAAGTGTTTATCCATACAATTCCTGCGTGGATGTTTTTAGCCAAATACATGCTTCTGTTAAGGTTGTTGGTCCATATTGTACTTGATAACCCGTATGGTACATCATTAGCTAGGGATAAGGCTTCCTGATCAGTATCAAAAGGCATTAAAGTAACTACGGGTCCAAAAATTTCTTCTTGTGTTAACTTACAATTGTTATTAGTGACTTCGATAACAGTAGGTTCTAGGTAAAAACCTTCTTCATAATTTGTTACTTTAACGTAGTTTCCTCCACATAGAATAGTACCTCCTTCTTGACTAGCTATATCAATATATGATTTTACTTTTTCAAGATGAGCTTTGGATACTAAGGCACCAATATTTGTAGTATTATCAAGTGGATTTCCTACTTTTAGAGTTTTTACTTTTGCTATAAAATCGGTTTTAAATTGATCATAAATACTGCGTTCAATATATATGCGCGACCCACATAAACAAATTTGCCCTTGATTAGCAAAACTTGATTTTAATGTTACATTAAGCATTTTGTCATAATCACAATCAGCAAATATTAAATTTGGGTTTTTTCCTCCTAATTCTAAGGATAATTTTTTAAACATCGGAGCTGCAGTGCGTGCTATATGAGCACCAGTTGCGGTACCTCCTGTAAATGAAATAGCCTTAATGTTTTTGTGTGCAACAATTGCTTGTCCAGTAGTATGTCCTAAACCGTGTACAATGTTTAATACACCTTTTGGTAATCCTGCTTTATTGCAGATTTCTCCTAGGAGGTACGCCGTCATGGGAGTAACTTCACTAGGTTTGGCAACTACGGTGTTTCCAGCGGCTAAAGCTGGAGCTATTTTCCAAGAAAATAAATACAAGGGTAAATTCCAAGGAGAAATACACCCAACTACACCAATAGGGTTGCGTAAAGTAAAATTAAAGGCATTTAAACCAACACTTTCATGAGCTTCGCTTGAAAATTGAGTAATAGCATTTGCAAAAAACTGAAAGTTACTGGATGCTCTAGGAATATCAACAGTAGTGGCTAAACTTAAAGGTTTTCCGTTGTCAATGGCTTCTGCTTCTGCAAATGTTTCTAGGTTTTCTTCGATTAATGATGCTATTTTTGAAAGGATCTTACTGCGCTGTTCAAGCGTAGTGTTTGACCATGCTTCAAAAGCGTTATTTGCGGCTTGATAGGCATTCTCTACATCATCACTAGATGAGTTGGGTAAAATGCTATATATTTTACCAGTAGATGGGTTGTAATTGTCAAGCCATTCATTATGTTTAGGTGCTGTAAAAGCTCCGTTTATGTAGTTTAGTATTTTCTTCATAAGTACTAACTAAAAATTTGTTCTAATTGTTTTGCCGTATGTTTTAAATCGCCAGTATAGGTTTGTATTTCATTTTCATTAAAGCGAGCCGATGGACCTGAGGTGCTTATGGCGGCTATAAATTTACCATGCACGTTTATAACAGGTACAGCAACACATACCAAACCTATTTCATTTTCTTCTAAATCTAAAGCAAAGCCCTGTGTTTTGATGTTTTCAATTTCTTTAGAAAGTTTTTTTATGTTTGTTATGGTGTTTTTGGTTACTTTTTCTAAAGGTAGTTCACTAATAATTGTTTTAAAATCAGGTTCAGCAAAGGCGAGCATTATTTTACCAAGTGCTGTACAATGTACGGGTTTTTCGCTTCCTATTTGTGAGTTGATTTGTAAATCGTGCCTGCTGATTACTTTATCGATAAAATATACTTTTTTATTTTTATAAATTGCTAAATGAGCTGTTTCTCCGGCTTGTTTTGCCAGTGCCTCCATGTAAGGTCTAGCTTTAGCAATAAAGTTTTTGTTGATAGGAACTTTTTGACCTAGTTCAAATAATTTGAGTCCTAAACGATACTTTCCGTTTTCAGGGTTTTGCTGAATAACGTTTAGGTTTTCCATGGTAGCTAACATTCTATACACAGCACTTTTGTTGGTGTTTAGCTGTTGCGCAAGCTCAGTAACACCAAGTTCATTATTGTGCGATGTGAAACATTCTAAAATTTGAAATGCTTTAGCTACAGAGGTATTTAATATTTTCTTTTCGTTACTCATTATGCTTTTTTATAAGCAACCACTTTAATTTCAATTAATAAATGAGGGTGAGGTAATTGGTGTACCGCAACTGTTGTTCTTGTTGGTCCATCGTAATCAAAATATTGAGCATATACTTCATTGTATCCTCCAAAGTCATTCATGTTAACTAAAAAAGAAGTAACATCAACTATATCTTTTAAGCTAGCGCCTTCTTCTTTTAAGATGTCATTGATGTTTTCTAAAACAGCTTTAGTTTGTGCTTTAATATCTAAGTTAGTGGTTCCAAACTCATCAACTTCTACACCTTCAAAAGAGTTGTCTGGACGTCTAGAACTGGTGCCTGATACGTAAATAAAATCACCTACACGTTTTACGTGTGGAAATTTACCTCTTGGTGTAGCTTTACCGTCTATTAATTTTCCTTTGTTCATAATGTTGTATTTATTTTAAACCAGCAACCTTATCTTCTTCAAGAATCTCGTTGGTATGCTGTTGTACTTGTTTTAAAATGTTGTTTAGGTTTTCTGTAGTATCAATTTCTTTGTCTGCTATCATATTTAATAGGGCTTTGTCTTGCGCACGACCTATTTTCATAGCTTTAGCATAATTGATGTTTTCATTAAAGGTAACCATAGAGTATTTAGAAAAGTACTCAGTTGGGAATGTTTTTTCTAAATCCATTTCTAGCTTGCGCTTTTCCTTAAAAATAGGATTGGCTACATGATCACGCATTTCGTAATAGTTATCTATAGCCAAATCTGCAATTGCATCGGTATCTTCTTTTCTAGCTTTTTCATAAGTTTTAAAGGTAGCATTCCAATCACCAGAATGCTGATCTAGAATACTGTCAAAAACGACTACATCTTCAAATGAAGCATTCATCCCTTGTCCGTAAAACGGAACAATGGCATGAGCAGCATCACCCATTAACAAGGTATTACCTTTATACTGCCATGGGCTACACTTTACGGTTCCTAAAGCTCCAGTTGGATTACCAAAAAATTCTTTATCTAAATCAGGGATTAATTTTAAAGCATCTGGAAATTGAGTTTCAAAAAACTCGGTTACCTTTTCTATAGTAGTTAAATTATTAAAGTTGTACTCACCTTCATCATAACTTAAAAATAAAGTAACGGTAAAGCTTCCATCTAAATTAGGTAATGCAATTAGCATATACTGTCCGCGTGGCCAAATATGTAAATGATCTTTACTAATTAAATGTTTACCATCACTGTCAGCAGGAATTTCTAATTCTTTGTAGCCATGAGTCAAATAGTTTTGTGAGTAGCTAAATAGGAACTTTTTTTCTAGGTAGTAACTCTTTCTTAGTGCAGATCCAGCACCATCTGTTCCGAAAACAACATCACCTGTAACTGAAAACTCTTCTTTTGATTCATAACATTTAAAATGAACAGTATTTTTTTCAATATCTACACTGGTACATTTCTTATTAAAATGTAGGGTTACATTTTCATGTTGTTCAGCCTCGTCTAGAAGTAAACCATTTAAACCACCTCTGGAAATAGAATTGATATACTCACCATCTCTTCCTGAATAGTTTGATGAAAAAGTATTTCCTTCTGTATTGTGAATCAATCTTCCGTACATGGGAATACATAGAGGCTCTACTTTATCTTTAATACCAACCAGCTTCATGGCTTTAATTCCTCTATCTGATAAAGCTAAGTTAATAGATCGACCAGCAGAAATATCTGTTGTTCTTAAATCTGGTCTGCTCTCGTATAAATCTACTTTATAGCCGCGTTGTGCTAGGCGTAAACCTAATAACGAACCACAAAGTCCTGCTCCGATAATGATAATATGTTCTTGTTTATCCATTATAGTAATGTTTTTAATTTTTCTACCATATTAAACACGTCTTGAAAAGTGTTGTACATTGGTACAGGAGCACAACGTATTACATCTGGTTCTCGCCAATCTGTTATAATATGATTGTCTGTTAAGGCTTTGTGTAAACTTTTATCAGCATTTTTTACTTGAACTGATAGTTGACAACCTCTTTCTTGTGGATTTGTTGGAGTAATAACCTTGATTCTATCAGTGTCAATTTGATTGATTAAGAACTCGAAATAACCTGTTAATTGTTCTGATTTTTCACGTAAAGCATCCATGCCTACATCATTAAACATATCTAACGAGGCTTTAATTGCTGCCATAGATAAAATAGGAGGGTTGCTTAATTGGTAGCCTTCTGCTCCTGGGATTATATCAAGCTCTTGACGCATGTTAAAACGTGTTGCTTTATTGTGGCTCCACCAGCCAGAAAACTTTTTTAAGTCTTTATTATGTGCGTGTTTTTCATGTATAAACAAGCCTCCTAAACTACCTGGGCCTGAGTTTAAGTATTTGTAGGTACACCATGCAGCAAAATCAACCCCAGAATCATGTAGGTCTGGCTTAATATTTCCTACTCCATGCGCTAAATCAATACCTACCATACAATTTTTAGCATGACCTAAAGTTGCAATTTTTTTAATATCTAAGTATTGGCCCGTATAATAGTTAACCCCACCAATTAATAGTAATGCAATTTCATCACCTTGCTCATCAAGAATAGTTTCAAGGTCTTCCATTCTTAACAACTCTTCTCCTTCTCGAGGTTTCCATTCAATAACCCCATCTTTAGAGTTAAATCCATGAAAATTTAATTGTGATTCTACCGCGTAGCGATCTGATGGAAATGCGTCACTTTCAATAACAATTTTATATTTCTTTTTAGTTGGTTGGTAAAAAGAAACCATTAGCAAATGAAGGTTAGTTGTTAAAGTGTTCATAACCACAACTTCTATAGGTTTAGCTCCTACAATTTTTGCCATAGCATCAGTTAAAAATTCGTGGTAAGGCATCCATGGATTTTGTGCTTCAAAATGCCCTTCAACGCCTAAGTTGGCCCAGTCATTTAACTCTTGATTAATATATTGCTTTGTCGTTTTAGGTTGTAAGCCTAACGAGTTTCCACACATGTAAATCCAGTCTTTCCCATTATTGTCTTTTGGAATATGAAACTGATTTCGTAGGTGTTTTAAGGTATCTTTTTGATCTAAACTTTTAGCAAAGTCTAATGTAGCTTTAAATGTAGAAGACATGTTTGTTGTTTTAATAATTGAAACAGTGTTTTACAAATGTAGTTTTTTTTAATGAAACACTAAATAATACACGCAATAAAAACTTAAGAGTTATTGTTGTATATTTAAGTTCGAATGAGGTTAAAAAATAAAATAGAAAAATTCTTGAATTGCAGTTTTTCGGAAGAAAAAAGTAAAGATATTTTCCATGTACATAAAGTTAAATTGATTAATAATGTGTTAATGGTTTATGTAGTAATGCAGCTGTTTTCGGTAGTGTTTTCTGTATTTTTTACTGAATGTACATTAGTGGGGTTTTATATATATGCTTTACTAATTAATGCAATATTATTACTCTGGTTAAGAAAAACTGGAAATGTAAATTATGTGTCCGTAGTATTCATTTTAGCCAATTGGTTACCAACCCCAGTTTTTATTTATTTATACGGAGACCCTTACATGACTAATAATTTATGGATAATAGCATTATCCTTACTAGCGTTATTTACATTAGGAAGAAAATGGAGGTATATAGCCGTATTGTACGCGCTATTAAACTTGTTTTATAGCTTGTATATCGTTATTCAGAAAAAAGGAGTTAGTATTCAAAATTATACAATAACAGATTATTGTTCTGCAGCAATTGACACCATTTTTATATTAGTAATTATTTATATGGTAGTGTTGCAGTATATTAAATTTAACGAGGCAGTAAATACTAGCATTAGAAAGAAAAATAAAGAATTAGAAAAGCAAAATATAATAATTGAAAACCAGAATAGAATAAAAACTAACTTATTAAAAGAAGTACATCATCGTGTAAAAAATAATTTACAAATGGTAAATAGTATGGTGCATATGCAGTATAGGGGTAATGTTGATGAAAGTGTAAAACATACTTTAAAAAAAGTTGAGCGGAGAATTTTAACTATGGCCAAACTGCATGAAAAAATTTATCAGTCTGATAGTTTCGAGATAGTTAATATGAAGGGATATATTAAAGAATTACTGTATGATTTATTACATATAAATGAAGATGTTGAATTAACGTATACTATAGATGTAGATAAAAAATTGAAATTTAGTAATGAAGTAAGCTTGTATATTGGTTTGTTAATTACAGAATTAGTTATTAATGTGTTAAAACATGCGTTTGATTCCGATAAAGGTCATTTAACAATAAGTCTTAAAAAAGTTGCAACTAATAATTATGAGTTAAAAGTTGCAGATAATGGTAAAGGTTTTGATTATGAAGAATCAAAATTAAAAAGTAAAGGTTTAGGACAACAATTAATAAACTCGTTTACACGTCAAATTAACGGCGAGCTTCAAATTTCTAGCAGTAATGTAGGTACAGAATATAAGGTGTTTTTTAGTGACTATTAGCGTTTGTTTTTAAAAGTTCGGGGAACTTTTGCTTAAATTTATTTAGCCTAGGTACAGAAACTGCCTTTATATAACTGTTGTTGGGATGTAAGCTTTTATAGTTTTGATGATATTGTTCTGCTATCCAAAAAGTTTCAAAAGCAACTACTTCTGCAGCAATTTCAGCATTTAGTTTTGCAGATAACGCTTTTTTCTTTTTTAAGATTATGTTTTTTTGTGCTTCATTTTTATAAAAAATGATGGACCTGTATTGTGAACCAATATCTGGGCCTTGACCATTAAATTGAGTCGGGTTTTGTGAACCAAAATACACGTCAACTAAAGTGCTAAAAGAAACTGTTTTAGGATTGTAAATAACTTCTACGGATTCTGCGTGTCCAGTACGTCCGGTATTACTACTTTCATAGGTAGGGTTTTTGGTATGCCCACCAGCATAGCCGCTAACAACTTCTTCAACGCCGTTAACACTTTCAAAAATAGATTCAACACACCAAAAACAGCCACTTGCAAAATATGCTCTTTCAAGTTTTGAATTTTTCAACTCTTGAGAAGTTGAGGTGTTTGTGCACGATAAAGTAAGGAAGGTAAATACAAAAAGAATTAAATAGTTTTTCATGTAAAGTAGTTTTTTTACTTCTGTCGAAAAACTATTTAATTCCTTATAAAGAATGTTAGGTTTAGATATTAAAACCAATCTAAGCGCATGCTTTTAACTTTAGCAGCATCTGGTATGCTGGCTTCGTCTATAGTGGTGTTGTAATCAAATTTGTATGCACTAGGTAGTTGATCTACAGAAATAGTAATGTAAAAGTCTTCATTTTTAAATTCAACATTAATATTGTTTAAAATTCGATCAATTTTTGAGACTTCATAATTCTCTCTAAAATCTTTAAAAGTACTCTCTAAACTTATGTTTTTAGCTGTTTTGTAGCGCTTGTCTCTTAGTGTAACTATATTAATTTTTGCATTCTCATCAAAAGGATCAGAAGGTGATAATGATAATAAGTGCGCTCCTTGTTTATTGTATATTTCAATGTCAGTATTTCTCCCTGCAAACTCATCACCAGCTACTCTTTTTACAATGGAATCGTTTGCAAAAACAGAATCGATTTGTTTAAGGGTGTAGTTTCGTTTTAATACACCAATTTGATTTTTTTGTATTAAAAACGGATCTTCTTTTTTAGCACATTGAACAAATAGAATACTTGTTAAAACTATTAAAAATATTTTTTTCATAAGTGTTTTATTTTATAAATTTCTTTAAAATTCCTAGAGCACTTCTTATAAATGTAGCGCTAGTTAGAACTTTTATTACAGGGTTTTGGCGTGTACTTCTTCGGGAAGAACTACGTCGGTTTCTTTTTTCTTCTTCTTTTCGTGCTTCGGTTTTTTCACGTTCTTTTTCAGAAGCTTTTATTTTGGCTTCTAAAATTTCATAAGCACTCTCGCGATCTATTTCTTTTTCGTATTTTTTTACTAAATCGGAATTACTAATTAGTTCATTTAATTCTGAATTGGTTAATACATCCATTCTACTCATTGGCGCACGGAGTAGTGTTGCTGCTAAAGGAGTAGGGCGTCCTTTTTCATCTAACGCAGAAACTAATGCCTCGCCAATACCTAAAGAAGTTAACATTTCAGTAGTGTCGTAATAATCAGTTTCAGGGTAATTTTGGGCAGTAAGCTTTATAGCTTTGCGGTCTTTTGCTGTAAAAGCTCTCAAGGCGTGCTGAATTTTTAAACCTAGCTGACTTAAAACCGCATCAGGAACATCAGTTGGGTTTTGGGTTACAAAATACAGTCCAATTCCTTTGGAGCGAATAAGTTTAACAATACTTTCTAACTGATTTAATAGGGCTTTAGAGGCATTGTTAAAAATAAGATGTGCTTCATCAATAAATAAAACAAGTTCGGGCCTATCTGTATCCCCTTGCTCAGGAAAAGTTTCATAAATTTCTGCAAGCAAGCTTAGCATGAAAGTTGAAAACAATTTAGGCTTATCTTGTATGTCGGTAAGACGTAAAATATTAATATATCCTTTTCCGTTTTTATCAATTCGGGTTAAGTCATTAACATCAAACGATTTTTCGCCAAAAAAGAGATCTCCTCCTTGTTGTTCAATTTCAATAATTTTACGAAGTATAGCTCCTGTTGAAGCAGTTGAAATACGCCCATATAACTCTTGAAATTCTTCTTTTCCTTCGCCTGTAGCATATTGTAAAACTTTTTTAAAATCTTTTAAATCGAGTAAACCTAGTTGGTTGTCATCACAATATTTAAATATTACCGAAATAATTCCAGCCTGTGTTTCGGTAACATCTAAAATACGCGACAAGAGCACTGGTCCAAACTCTGAAACAGTTGCACGCATGCGAACACCACCTTGTTCTGATAAGGACAAAATTTCTACAGGAAAATCATTAGGAGTAAAAGGGATGCCTATTTTTTCATGACGTTCATCTATTTTAGGGTGTCCGGCACTTGCTTGAGCAATACCACTTAAATCTCCTTTCATGTCCATTAACAGAACAGGAATTCCTTTTTCTGATAGATTTTCAGCCAATACTTGTAAAGATTTTGTTTTTCCAGTACCTGTAGCACCTGCAATTAAACCGTGCCTATTCAAGGTTTTTAAAGGGATTTTCACAAAAGCATCGGTTAGCGTAGTGCCGTTTAACATAGCTGCACCTAATGTAATAGCGTCTCCTTTTGTAGTGTATCCGGAGTTAATATGATTAAAGAATTGTTCTGAAGTACCCATTATGTAATTAATATAATTTGGCTAAAAATACAATATCTGAGAGCAACTAAAAAATGGAAAGATTTAAAAAGTAAAGATATGTTCGTGTTAAAATGTATCTTTGCATCACTTATGCGAAAAGAAATACAAGAATTAGTAGATAAAGGTGAAATGCTTCCGTTAATGGAAGAGTTTTATACAATTCAAGGAGAAGGTTATTACAAAGGTACAGCTGCCTATTTTGTACGAATTGGTGGTTGTGATGTTGGTTGCCATTGGTGTGATGTTAAAGAAAGCTGGGATGCAGATTTGCATCCGCCTACTGCTACAAAAACTATTGCAGAAAATGCAGCAAAATACTCTGATACGGTTGTGGTAACAGGAGGGGAGCCTTTAATGTGGGATATGAATCCATTAACCAGTGCTTTAAAAGAAAAAGGGGCAAAAACACATATAGAAACCTCTGGAGCATATGCCTTATCTGGTACTTGGGATTGGATATGCTTATCGCCTAAAAAAACTAAGTTGCCTACACAAGAGGTTTGTGATGTTGCTCATGAGTTAAAAGTAATTATTTACAATAAGCACGATTTTAAATTTGCCGAAGAGCAAGCCGCAAGAGTAGGGAAAGATTGTATTTTATTTATACAACCAGAATGGAGTAAGAAAGATGAAATGATACCACTTATGGTGGAGTATGTAATGAAAAATCCTAAATGGAAAATGTCATTACAAACACATAAATATATGAATATTCCGTAAACTTTATTGAGGTAGCGTTAAGCGTGCTAAGAAATCATAATGTTCTCCTTCAGCACTTAGTTCGCAATGTAAGCCGTTTGCATGACAAGCGTTTTGTAAGGTGTTATAATCAAGGTACAACCAATCAAAATTTGTTGAGGTTTGCCCTTTGTAGCTCATAGTGAATTCTACTTCTCCATAATACTCGTTTGGGTTTACCCAAAAACCTCCTTCTTCATCTTTGTCAAACATATAGGAAATGTCAGAGGAGTCTACCAATATTTGCCCGTTAGGAGTAAGTAAGTTTTTTAGGTGTTGTAAAAATAAATTGATACGCTCTAATTTACCACAAAGTCCAATACCATTCATAAGTAATAGTATCGTATCGTACTTTTCTTTTATCTCAAAGAGTTTTTTTTGTTGTACATTTTTTACACCTCTTTGTTTACATACATCAACAGCTCCTTTTGAAATATCTATAGCGGTAACGGAAAGTTTTTTTACATTTTGTAAGTATAAACTATGCCCGCCAGCCCCGCAACCTACATCCAACACATTTCCTTTGGCTAACTGAAGTGCTTTTTGTTCTATGGCTGGCATATCATTATAGGCTCTAAAAAGGTAAGGAAGTGGCATTTCATCTGCTTCAGAAATGGTAGATTCTGTAATAATATCTTCAGTATATAAACCATTGAAGTAATCTAACAGGGCATTACCTAATATATCAGCCATAGTAGTATCTTTGTACGCTAAATGCGTGATGTTAATAATAAATTAGTGATGAAAGATTTTTTAGAACAACTTCCAAAACTTGCCAAAGATACACATATCGAAAACAAAAAGTTTTTTAAAAAACTAAAAAAGCATCCGCCTAAAAATTTAGATTATATCATGCAAGATTTGCACGAAGAGCAATTTGAAAATACCGATTGCTTAACTTGTGCGAATTGTTGTAAAACAACAAGCCCTATTTTTACTGATAAAGATATTGCACGTATTGCAAAACATTTTAAAATGAAAGAACATCAATTTGTAAGTACTTATTTGCGAGTTGATGAAGATAATTTTCATGTATTAAAATCTTCTCCATGCACTTTTTTAGCCGAAGATAATTATTGTATGATTTATGATGTGCGTCCAAAAGCATGCAGAGAATACCCGCATACCGATAGAAGAAAGTTTCAAACTATACTAGATATAACACTTAAAAACACAGAAGTATGTCCCGCAGTATATCATATAGTTGAAAAAATGAAAACAACCATTAAAGTTCGTTAAAAATACCTGTGAAAAGTTGTAACTTAGTGTGACTAATTTCTAGTAATTATATAGATGGAGGTTATTGGTCACCGTGGTTGTCGTGGGTTGTTTCCAGAAAATACTCTTGTAGCTTTTAAGGAGGCTATAAACCTTGGTGTGCGTAGCATTGAGTTTGATGTAGTGGTTTCTGGTGATAATCAAATTGTGGTGTCTCATGAGCCGTTTATGTCGCGCGTAACTTGTTTAAAACCAAACGGCGAAGAGCTTTCTTTAGCAGAAGATCAGCAGTATAATTTATTTCAAATGTCTTATGATAACATAAAGAGATTTGATTGTGGACTGAAACAAAACCCGAAATTTCCTAATCAAAAAGCTATAGCTTCATACAAACCGTTGCTAGCTGAAACTATTCGTTTTTGTGAAGCGTATAAGCCTTTAGCAATTACTTATGTTATTGAAATTAAGAGTGATTCAGAGCATTACGGGAAATTTTATCCTCAGCCTGAACAGTATGTGTCTTTAGTATTAAAAACCTTGAATGAATTTAATTTAAGGAGTAGGGTGATTTTAAAATCGTTTGATGTTACTATTTTGAATGAAATATATAAGCAAGTTCCTGAGCAACAAATGTCTTTGTTGATAAACAGAGATGAAACTATTGAACAAAAGCTAAAACTACTAACTTTTACACCTCAAATATTAGGACCTTATTTTAAGTTGTTAAATGAGTATGAAGTGAAAGAATATAAAGATAGAGGATTTTTAATCTACCCATGGACGGTTAATAAAATTACCAATATTGAAAAAGTACTAGCGTTAGATATTGATGGTATAATAACAGATTATCCTGATAGAATTTTTTCGTTACTCATACAATAAATAAGCTTTTCTCATTTGGTTGTAATTGCGCAAATCATTTTGCCATGAAACTCTAATTTCTTCGACAGATTTACCAGATATGATTTGTTTTTGCAGGTTTTTAGTTCCTGCTAATTTGGTGAAAAAAATATTCCAAAATTTAGAATCATCGTTACTACTTTGCTTATAAGCTTTTATTAGCCATTCTAAATTTAATTGCTTTAGAGATTCGTGGTTTGATAAGTCAAACCCATAACAAATTTTATTTTCATGTTTCGGGTGTTTCGCACCTTCATTAGGTTTTGGTATAAAAAAGAATTCAGTTTTGTTTAAAAATGGCGATCCAAATAGTTGAAATTGTTTTTCAGTACCTCTTCCAACACTTACGTTTGTACCTTCAAAAAAACATAAGCTTGGATATAAATTAATAGCCACATCATTTGGTAAGTTTGGCGATGGTTTTATTGGTAAAGAATATGTTTTGTTTTTTGTATAGTTTTTGCAGGGTATTATAGTAATGGTACATTGTATACCATTGTTTAACCAATGTTGTCCGTTTATCATAAGCGCATATTCACCAATAGTCATTCCGTGCACTACAGGTATAGGATGCATTCCTACAAAACTTTTGTGCTCAGGTTCTAAAATAGGGCCGTCAATGTAATGACCGTTAGGGTTGGGGCGATCCAGAATTAATAAAGGAATATTATTTTCGGCACAAGCTTCCATAACATAGTGTAAAGAAGAAATATAAGTGTAAAATCGTGCACCAACATCTTGAATGTCAAAAATTATTAGGTCTAAATCACTTAACTGTTCTATGGAAGGTTTTTTATTTTTTCCGTAAATTGATACAATGTCAATTCCTGTTTTAGCATCTTTACCACTGGTTATGTGTTCGCCAGCATCAGCTTTACCTCTAAAACCATGTTCGGGAGCAAATACTTTTTTTACGGAAACCTGTAGTGAAAGGAGCGAGTCAACTAAATGGGTATGACCTTTCTTATTGAAAATAACACTGGTTTGATTGGCTACAACACCTATTTTTTTCTTTTGTAATAGAGGTAAGTATTCGTTTAGCTGATTTGCTCCAACGATAATAGAATTGTCTTCAGCTGTTTTTAATGTTTTTGCCTGTGGTGTTTTTTCATTTTTTTGCGACTGGCAACTTCCTAATGAAAAAAGTGAAACTAAAACGATTAAAAATGTATTTTTGAGGTGAATTGTAATAAAATTGCACATTGAACTTTGAATTATTTATAGCGAAACGAATTATAGCCGCAAAGCAGTATAAAAGTAATGTATCCTCTCCAATAATAAAAATTGCAGTGCTGGCAATTGCATTAGGAATGATTATGATGCTTATAGCTGTTGCCGCTGGAGTAGGGTTGCAAGAAAAAATTCAAGAAAAAGTAGCCGCTTTTAATGGGCACATAATCATTTCGAAATATGATACCAATACCTCTGATGTTTCTGCTAAACCTATTAGTTTACATCAAGATTTTTACCCAAAGTTTACCGCTGTTTCTGGTATAAAATATTTACAACCTGTTGCTAGTAAGGCTGGTATTATACGTACAGAAAATGATTTTGAAGGGGTAACTTTAAAGGGGGTTGGTAAAGAGTATAATTGGACCTATTTTACAGATTTTTTAACTCAAGGACAACTGCCTAATGTTAACGATGCAAGAGAAAATAATCAAGTATTAATTTCTGAATACTTGGCAAATAGATTAGGGTTTAAGTTGGGTGATACTGTAGTGACTCACTTTCCTAAAAAAGACTTAGAAAAACTCCCCAACACTAGAAATTTTAAAATTGTTGGATTGTATAATTCAGGTTTTCAAGATTTTGATAAAACAGTTATTGTTGCAGATATACGTCATATACAGCGTATGAATAAATGGGAAAAAAATGAATATAAAGAATATACCCAAGTAGGAAGCTTTGAAGTGTTTTTAGATAATTTTGATGAATTAGACTTAAAGGCAAAAGAAATCTATCAAAATACCGATTCATTTTTAAAAGTAACTTCTATAAAAGACAAGTACTATACTATTTTTGAATGGATAAAAATTTTCGACTTCAATATTTATATTATCATTGGGGTAATGATATTAATTTCAGTAATTAACATGAGTGTAATGTTGTTGGTGTTAATATTAGAAAAAACCAAGTTAATAGGTATGTTAAAAGGGCTAGGAGGAAACAATTGGAGTATCCGTAAAATATTTTTATACAATGCATCTTATATTGTATTGGTAGGGTTGTTTTGGGGTAATTTAATAGGTTTAAGCTTATTGTTTTTGCAAAAATATTTTAAGTTATTTCCTTTAGATCCTAGCAGCTATTATGTTACAGAAGTACCTGTATATATTAACCTATGGTATATATTAGCTTTAAATATTGGAACCTTTTTAATTTGTTTTTTACTGTTGTTGATACCTTCACAAATCATTACTAAAATATCACCAGTTAAAGCTATTCGTTTTGAGTAATTAAAGTAAGTTACTTGCTAAATAAGTTTTCACTACTTTTGCATCCGCAATTAAGAAAATTATGGAGTACGCAGAAAATATATTAGAAACAATAGGTAACACACCTTTAGTAAAATTAAATAAAATTACAGCAGAACTACCGTGCTTAGTTTTAAGTAAATACGAAACTTTTAATCCAGGTAACTCGGTTAAAGATCGTATGGCTTTAAAAATGATTGAAGATGCTGAAGCAGATGGACGTCTAAAGCCAGGAGGAACTATTATTGAAGGAACTTCCGGAAACACAGGTATGGGGTTGGCTTTAGCGGCTATTGTAAAAGGGTATAAGTGTATTTTTGTAATTAGTGATAAGCAATCAAAAGAAAAAATGGATATTCTACGTGCTGTTGGTGCAGAGGTAGTGGTTTGTCCTACAGATGTTGAACCAGAAGATCCTCGTAGTTATTATTCGGTATCTAAGCGTTTAGGAGAAGAAACACCAAACTCATGGTATGTAAATCAGTATGATAACCCTAGTAACGCCGCTGCTCATTATGAAAGTACTGGGCCAGAAATTTGGAAACAAACAGAAGGTAAAATAACACACTTTGTTGTAGGAGTAGGTACAGGCGGAACAATTTCAGGAGTAGGAAAATATCTAAAAGAACAAAACCCGAATATTAAAATTTGGGGTGTTGATACTTACGGATCGGTTTTTAAAAAATACCATGAAACAGGTATTTTTGATGAAAACGAAATTTATCCATATGTAACTGAAGGAATAGGAGAAGATATTTTACCAGAAAATGTAAACTTTGATATTATTGACGGATTTACAAAGGTAACCGATAAAGATGCGGCAGTATACACACAAAAATTAGCGAAGGAAGAAGGAATGTTTTTGGGTAATTCAGCTGGGGCAGCTGTAAAAGGATTGTTGCAGTTAAAAGATAAGTTTACAAAAGATGATGTTGTGGTAGTGTTGTTTCACGATCACGGGAGTCGTTATGTAGGAAAAATGTTTAACAATGATTGGATGAGAAAAATGGGGTACATTGAGTAGTGCTGTTTTTTAAACGAATACATAAAACCCTGTGTTGAATTTTCAACATAGGGTTTTTAAATTAAAAGAGTAGCTGTTCATAAAAACCACCAATTTCTAATGCAGTATTAACAAAGTGAATTTCATAAATCCAGAACCGCTCTTTGCCAAATTTATCTTTTTCGCACATTAACTGATGATTGTTTGGATGGATATAATTAATATGAGTTTCACCAAGCAACTTCTCGTGAGGAAAATCACCAATTAAATGCCCACAATGTTCATTACCGTAATCCCAGCCATATTTAGCAGCTAATTTTTGTGTGTAAGCATAAAAGTCAGCTCCTGTGAGCTCATTTTTGTGTGTCATAAAAAAATGCTTACCCTCTTGCCAAGCAGTAGCAACATCTTGCTGTAATTGGATTTTTTTTTGGTTATTACCTAAAACATATGTCCTGCCAATATCGGCTTCCCATTCTTCAAATACAGGTCCGAAGTCAAAAAAAACAATGTCGTCTTCTTGAATTGTTAAATTTGGAGGATTTTCTCTATAGGGTAAAAGCGTGTTTTTACCAGCACGCACTATACGTTTATGCCAAAATTTTTTTATACCAAAAAGTTCAAATGCCAGCTGAAAAACTTCGTTATTTAATTCTTTTTCAGTTTTCCCTGCCAAAACAAGATTTCGTAATTCTAATTGATTAAAGAGAAGTGTGGCTTTTTTTTCTGCTGCGATAAGGTTTTGTAATACAGATGTCATATATAGGTGTTCATTGTGTATAAAATTATGCTTAGCTAAGTTAGTTTTTTCTGTTTATATACTAATGAAAAATTGTAACTTAGAGAAATGCAAGAAGATTTTTTACATTTCATATGGCAATATCAAAAGTTTTCAACAGCTAACTTAACTACGGTGTGTGGTAAGCCTATTCAGGTAATTACTGTAGGAGCTCATAACGTAAATTCAGGGCCAGATTTTTTTAATTCAAAAATTAATATAGATAATCAATTATGGGTAGGAACTGTAGAGTTACATATTAAAGCATCTGATTGGTATGTACATAAACATCAACATGATTCAGCTTATTCAAATGTTATTTTACATGTAGTTTGGGAAGCTAATGATAGAATATATGATAGTCATGAAAATGAAATAGTAACATTAGAGCTTAAATCTATTGTTGATGTTTCTTTATTACAGAAATATAAAAAGTTAATAGCTCAAAAGAGCTGGATAAATTGCGAAAATGAAATACATACGGTAGGCTCCTTTACGATATCTAACTGGAAAGAGAAGTTGTTAATTAATAGGTTGCAGCGTAAAGCAGAATTTCTTGAAGAATTACTTTGTAAATCACAAAATAACTGGGAGGAAGTATTGTTTATAATGTTAGCAGAAAGTTTTGGACTAAAAATTAATGCTAATCAGTTTAAATTAATGGCAGAAAGTATTTCGTTTAGCGTTTTAAAAAAAGAACGTGTTAATAGAACAAATTTAGAGGCTTTATTTTTTGGGCAATCAAATCTATTAGCAGGAAACGAGGTTGATAGCTATTATGATGAGTTAAAAAAGACTTACACTTATTTGAAACAAAACATGGGCTAAAAAATAGTTTGGTAAAATTAGATTTCTTTAGATTAAGACCAGCAAATTTCCCAACAATACGCTTATCTCAATTAGCTTCTTTGTATAGTGAAAATCAAAACTTGTTTTCAAAAATAATTGTTACTAATCAAATTAAGGATTTGTATAAAGTTTTAACAGTATCGGCATCTGACTATTGGGATATACATTACACATTTGGTAATAGCTCTATTAAAAGAAAGAAAGTGTTGAGTGAATCTTTTGTTAATGTGCTTATTATTAACACAGTAATTCCTTTAAAATATGCATATGAGAAGAGTTTAGGGAGTAACGAATTTGAAAAAACAATGAGCTTATATGCAGCTTTAAAGAGCGAAAACAATTCTATAGTAAATAATTTTAAAGAGTTAGAGGTGTCAGCCGAATCAGCATTAGATTCTCAGGCGTTAATAGAACTTAAAACACAGTATTGCGACAAGCACAAGTGTTTGCATTGTGAAATAGGAAATAAATTATTGAATACGTTATAAAATTAGTATTTTGCATTCTTTATGAAAATGATAAACAACTTAAAATATTTTTTTGAAAAACATGGTTTTGCCGTGTCATCACGGTTAGCAGATCGATTGGGTATGCGAGCAAAAAATGTTAGGTTGTTTTTTATTTATCTAACATTTGCAACATTAGGGGTGTCTTTTGCAATATATTTAACTACAGCGTTCTTATTAAAGTTAAAAGATTTGGTTTATACCAAACGCTCCTCTGTATTTGATTTGTAACTATGACAAATTTTTTTAAATCTAAATTTAAAATAGCAAACATACTTATCTTAAGTGTAGTTTGTATTGGAGTAATAGGATATAAATTTTTAGTGGGGTATAATTGGATTGACGCCCTTTACATGACTATTATTACCATAACAACGGTGGGGTTTGCAGAAGTAGTGCCATTAGATCCTGTAGGAAAGCTATTTACCATAGGGTTAATTTCAGCTTCAGCTGTAACTGTAGCCTTTTCTATTTCGGTAATTACAGAATACTTAGTGAATAAAAATTCTTTTGAACAATTTAAAAATAGAAAGACGATGAAGAAAATCGATAGTTTATCCGATCATATAATTATTTGTGGTTTTGGTCGTAATGGAAAACAGGCGGCTCAGAAATTAGCGATTTATAAACGCCCTTTTGTAGTTATTGAAAAAAATAAAGAACTTATTGAAAAACATGATGATGAAATACTTTTTGTTCATGGTAATGCTAATGAGGATGAGGTTTTAGTAGCTTCAGGTATTGAAAGAGCGCATAGTATAATAGTAGCTTTGCCTAATGATGCTGATAACTTGTTTGTGGTACTTTCCGCTAGACAAATTAATAAAAGGGTAAAAATTATTAGTCGTGCATCTCAAGAAACATCTTATAAAAAATTAAAATTAGCAGGAGCGGATAATGTAATAATGCCAGATAGGATAGGAGGAGATCATATGGCATCATTGGTAGTAATGCCTGATTTAGTAGAGTTTTTAGATAACCTTTCTATTATTGATGATAAAAAAGTAAATGTAGAGGAGGTGCCAATTGAAGCAATAACCACTAGCAAAATACCTTTAACAATAAAAGATTTAGATTTTAGAAATAAAACTGGTTGTAGTATTATTGGGTATAAAACTCCAGAAAGAGAGTATATAATTAATCCTGAGGCAGATACGGTTTTGTTGCCAAAATCAAGAATAATTGTTTTAGGACGACCAGAACAAATAGCCAATTTAAACCAAATGTACGATATATAACAAATAAGTCCTTTTAACAACAAAAATTTTAATATGCGTTTTTTTTTTGCCATATTGCTACACCAAATAAAAACTTACTCAAAAATTTAATCAATTAAAATTATACGAATGAAGAAAAGTATTCTCTCATTATTTTTTACCATATTACCCTTATTAACTTTTGCTCAAGATAAAGGATTGGATGAGCGATTTAACGAAGCTTTTAAACCTATTGCAGATGCATGGGGAGGACTTGTTTTTTACTCAGTAAACTTTAGCGATTCTGTTAGTATGCCAATAGTAATTATAATGTTATTATTGTCTGGGTTACTGTTTAGTATCTTATTTAAGTTTGTGAACATTAGAAATTTCCCTGTTTCTATAAATATTTTACGTGGGAAATATGATGATTTAGATCACCATGAAGTAGATCCAAAAGCAATGGTAAACATTGTTGATGGTGATGCAGTTGATACTATAGCTATTGAAGGTCATGAAGGAGAAGTTTCACACTTTCAGGCACTAACTGCAGCGTTATCAGGAACTGTTGGTTTAGGAAATATAGCTGGTGTAGCTATAGCAATTTCTATTGGAGGACCAGGAGCTACTTTTTGGATGATTGTAGCCGGATTACTTGGAATGTCATCAAAATTTGTAGAATGTACTCTGGGAGTGAAATATCGTGATGTTGGTGAAGATGGAACTGTGTACGGTGGGCCAATGTATTATTTGAAAAAAGGATTAACTGATGTGGGTAAATCTGGTTTAGGAAAAGTATTAGCAGCTGTTTTTGCTATTATGTGTGTAGGAGGTTCTTTTGGAGGAGGAAACATGTTTCAGGCTAATCAGGCTGCGCAACAGTTCAATACAATGTTAGGGGTTCAGTCAACTTCTGCTGGGGTTATTTTCGGATTAATAATGGCAACAATTGTAGCTATTGTTATTATTGGAGGAATAAAAAGAATAGGTAGTATTACAGAAAAAATAGTTCCTTTTATGGTAGGAATCTATTTTATTGCTGCACTAATTATATTGGTGGTAAATATAGCACATATAGGTGATGCTTTTGGTCAAATATTTGACGGTGCATTTAATGCTGCTGGAATTTCTGGAGGAGTTTTAGGGGTTTTAATTGTTGGTTTTCAACGTGCCGCATTTTCAAATGAAGCAGGAGTTGGTTCTGCAGCTATCGCACACTCTGCTGTAAAAACTAAGTATCCAGCTTCAGAAGGGTTGGTGGCTTTGTTAGAGCCGTTTATTGATACTGTAGTTGTATGTACTATGACAGCCTTAGTAATTATAATAACTAATGGTGATGGAGCTATTATGGAGTATGGGGTTAAAGCGCCAGATGGAGTATTGGCAACATCTAAAGCGTTTGCTTCTGTATTACCATGGTTTCCATACGTGTTAACTATTGCGGTAGTATTATTTGCTTTGTCAACAATGTTGTCTTGGTCGTATTATGGTTTGCAGTCATGGATGTTCTTATTCGGTAAATCTAAAGTGGCTGATTATAGTTATAAAATATTATTCTGTATCTTTATTGTTGTTGGTTCTGCAGTAAGTTTAGGTGCGGTTGTAGATTTTTCTGACGCAATGATTTTTGCAATGGCAGTACCTAACATAATAGGTTGCTTTATACTATTCCCTAAAGTTCGTGAAGAATTGGCAAAATATTTAAAAGCGATTAAAAGCGTGAAATAAACTAAATAAAATGAAAAATATTAAATCCCACTTCGTGTTTACAAAAGAGCAACGTAGTGGGATTTTTGCTTTATTAGTTGTAATAATTGCTTTGCAATGCATTTATTTTTTTTATGATTTTTCATCAGAGTATCAGGTTTCAGAGAAGGAGAAGCAAGAGTTAGTTGTTTTTCAGAAAAAGATTGATAGTCTGGCTCAAGTAACAAAGCGAAGTACGTACGAAATTAAGCCTTACAACCCCAATTATATAACAGATTATAAAGGGTATGTATTAGGAATGTCTGTAGAAGAAATAGACCGATTGCATGAGTATAGAAAATCAGGTAAGTATGTAAATTCAGCGAAAGAATTTCAGCAGGTAACCAAAGTATCAGATTCCTTATTAATGAAGATGCGCGAAAAATTTAAATTTCCTGACTGGGTTATTAATAAGCAGAAACAATCAAGCACCTCTTATTATCAAAAGGATATAAATAGGGCAGAAGCTAAAGATATCAATAAAGCAACAGGGTTAGAATATAAACTAGCTTATAGAATAATTAATTTTAGAAAAAAACTGGGAGGTTTTTTGGTTTTAAATCAGTTAGAAGATGTTTATGGAATAACCGAGGAAGAGGTGCAATTGGTCAAACAAAAATTTGTATTGAAAACAATTCCAGATATTCAAAAAATAAACGTTAATTTAGCCAACGTTTCTGAGTTGTCATCTCTAGCTTATATAAACGATTATTTAGCAAATAATATAGTTGATGAGCGTGTATTGAGAGAAGGGTTTAAAAGTTTAGACGAGTTAAAATACGTTTCAAATTTTCCTGAAGAACAATTAGAGCATATAAAATTATATTTGACCTTAAATTAAACATTAACAACACAATGGATAAAAGATATTTTACAGAGGAACATCAGCTTTTTAGAGAAAGTCTTCAATATTTTTTAAAAAAAGAAGTCGTGCCACATATTGATAAATGGGAAAAAACAGGAACTGTTGAGCGTTTTATTTGGAAAAAATTTGGCGATATGGGATACTTTGGTTTGGCAACTCCTGAAGAATACGGAGGGTTAAATCTAGATTTATTTTATACGGTAATTTTATTGGAAGAATTGCAAAAAATAAACTCAAGTGGTTTTGCTGCAAATATGTGGGCGCATGCCTATTTAGCAATGACACACCTAAATAAAGAAGGTAGTCATGAAATAAAAAAGAAATACCTTGAGCCAAGTGCGCTGGGTGATATGATAGGGTGTTTATGTATAACAGAACCATTTGGAGGTTCTGATGTGGCAGGAATGCGTACCACGGCTGTTAAAAAAGGAGATGCCTATGTGATAAATGGTTCGAAAACCTTTATTACTAACGGTGTATATTCTGATTACTTAGTGGTGGCTGCTAAAACATCTCCTGAACTTGGGGGAAAAGGAATAAGTATTTTTGTAATGGATAGGGATACACCAGGTATTTCTGCAACAAAATTAGATAAGTTGGGTTGGCGTGCTTCTGATACTGCTGAAATTGCTTTTGATAACGTGGTTATTCCTGCAGAAAATTTAATGGGTGAAGAAAACCAAGGATTTCCATACATCATGCAGCACTTTGCTTTGGAGCGTTTAATAATGGCTATTAATGCACATGCGCGTGCAGAATATGCAATTGATTATGCAGTGCAATACATGTCAGAGCGTTCTGCGTTTGGGAAAACTATCAATAATTTTCAGGTATTGCGTCATAAAATAGCTGATGCATCTACGCAAATGGAATTGTGTAAAGAGTTTAACTATTCAGTAGCTAAGCGTTTGAATGATGGTGAATATGTGGTTAAAGAAGCGACAATGTCAAAATTGGCTGCTACTAAAATGGCAGATGAAGTTATTTATGATTGCTTGCAATTATTAGGAGGATATGGTTATATGGAAGAGTACCCTATGGCACGTTTGTTACGTGATAGTCGTTTAGGCCCAATAGGAGGAGGTACTTCTGAAATATTGAAAGAAATTATCGCAAAACTGATAATTGACAAGAAGGAGTATAAGCCGGCAACCTAATAGGGTTTTAGTTTTTTTTTTTTTTGAAAAAAAGATAAAAATTAATTGTGCAATTGTAATTAATACTTACTTTTGCAGTCTGAACGCTAAAAGAGAGGAGGTTAAGACATATGTTAATTATACCAGTTAAAGACGGAGAAAACATTGATAGAGCTTTAAAGCGCTACAAAAGAAAATTTGATCGTACAGGTACGAAGAAGTCACTTAGAGAGAGAAGATATTTTACAAAACCTTCAATCGCAAAAAGAGCGGGTCTTCAAAAAGCACAGTATATACAATCATTAAGAGATCAAGAGGAAATCTAATCTCTAATACAGTATAGAGTTAAAACCGTTTAGTATATTTGATACTAAACGGTTTTTTTATGGGGCAATTTTCTAGTTTTATTGATTATTTATCTCTCGAGAAGAAATATTCCTTACATACAATAAATGCTTATTCTAAAGATTTAGATGCTTTTGCAAGTTTTTGCGCGAAAGAATTTGATTCCGACAACATAAAAAAATGCTCCTATGTACAAATTAGAAGTTGGATAGTAGTGTTGTTGGAAAACGGTGTAGGAAATAGAACGGTAAATAGAAAAATTGCGTCTCTAAAAAGTTATTATAAATTTTTGCTTAAAACCGAGCAAATAAAAGTATCACCGCTATTAAAGCATAAAGCATTAAAGGTAGATAAAAAAATACAGGTACCTTTTTCAAAAAAAGAAATGACAACCGTATTGGAGCAAATTGACTTCGATGATTCTTTTGAAGGTTGTAGAGATAAGTTAATTGTTGAGTTATTTTATGCAACAGGAATACGTAAATCAGAATTAATAGGTTTAAAATTGTCTGATGTTAATTATGATTCAGAGGTAATTAAAGTGTTAGGAAAACGTAATAAAGAAAGAATTCTTCCAATGATTACTAGTTTAAAACTCTCATTAAAAAAATATCTTATTGAACGAAGTAAATTACCAGTTGTTAAGGATGAGGAGTATTTATTTTTAACTAAGCGAGGTGCTAAAATTTATGATTCACTTGTGTATAGAATAATAAATTTGTATTTTAGTAGAGCTTCTTCTAAGTTAAAAAAGAGTCCGCATGTATTACGGCATACGTTCGCTACCCATTTATTAAATGAAGGAGCCGATTTAAATGCGGTTAAAGAATTATTAGGTCATACTAGTCTTGCGGCTACTCAAGTTTACGTACATAATGGTATGGCTAAACTAAAGGAAGTATATCGTAATTCTCATCCGCGTAATAATAAAACCTAATACTCATATTTAAAGCTTAAGTAATTATGAAAGTAAACACGCAATCAGTAAATTTTGTAGCAGATAAAAAGTTAATCGATTTTGTTCAGGTTAAATTAGATAAACTTGATCAGTTTTTTGACAAAGTAATTCGTGCAGATGTATTTTTGAAAGTTGACAACACAAGCGAAAAAGAGAATAAAATAGTTGAGGTTAAACTGAGTGTTCCTGGAGATTCGTTTATGGTGAAAAAGCAATGCAGAACGTTTGAAGAAGGAGTGGATTTAGCACAACAATCATTAGAGCGATTGTTAAAAAAGCGAAAAGAGAAATTAAGAGCACATGCTTAATGAAAAAAAAGCAAAAATTGTTTTGTAAAAAAGAATAATTACATACATTTGCAGTCCGTTAGAAATAACGGGCTTTTTTATTTTTCTAAAAGCCGATGTAGCTCAGCTGGCTAGAGCAGCTGATTTGTAATCAGCAGGTCGGGGGTTCGAGTCCCTTCATCGGCTCAGTAAAATAAAGGTTCTTTGAATATAATGAAGAATTTTAGGGGAGATTCCAGAGCGGCCAAATGGGACGGACTGTAACTCCGTTGTCTTTCGACTTCGCAGGTTCGAATCCTGCTCTCCCCACAAATAAAAGAATGCGAGAGTAGCTCAGTTGGTAGAGCGTCAGCCTTCCAAGCTGAATGTCGCCGGTTCGAACCCGGTCTCTCGCTCAAAAATTTCTTTATCACATGATATTGAAATTGGTTTTTTCTGGTTATGTTTGCATAGCCGGAAGGGAATACGCCGGTGTAGCTCAGTTGGTAGAGCGCATCCTTGGTAGGGATGAGGTCACGGGTTCAAGTCCCGTCATTGGCTCTAGTGGGTTGGTGTAAGAATAATGTATTGAATTAACACTAAATATAATAACTAAGAATTAAAATTAATAATCATGGCTAAAGGAACTTTTGACCGCTCGAAACCACATTTAAATATTGGTACAATTGGTCACGTTGACCACGGTAAGACTACATTAACAGCTGCTATTACTAAAGTATTAGCTGAAGCTGGATTATCTGAAGTTAAAGATTTCGATCAAATCGATAACGCTCCAGAAGAAAAAGAAAGAGGTATTACAATTAATACATCTCACGTAGAATATCAAACTGCTAATCGTCACTATGCTCACGTTGACTGTCCAGGTCACGCGGATTACGTAAAGAACATGGTAACGGGAGCAGCTCAAATGGATGGTGCTATCTTAGTAGTTGCTGCTACGGATGGTCCAATGCCTCAAACTCGTGAGCACATCTTATTAGGAAAGCAAGTAGGTATTCCTAGAATTGTTGTTTTCATGAACAAGGTTGACTTAGTTGATGATGAGGAATTATTAGAGTTAGTTGAGATGGAGGTAAGGGACTTACTTTCTTTTTATGACTACGATGGAGATAATGGGCCGGTTATTGCTGGATCTGCGTTAGGAGGATTAAATGGTGATGCAAAATGGTCTGAGAAGATTATGGAGTTAATGGAAGCTTGTGATACTTGGATCGAAGAGCCATTAAGAGAGGTTGATAAAGATTTCTTAATGCCAATCGAGGATGTGTTCTCAATTACAGGTCGTGGTACAGTAGCAACTGGACGTATTGAAACTGGTATTGCTAACACGGGAGATCCTGTAGAGATTATCGGTATGGGAGCTGAGAAATTAACATCTACTATTACTGGTATCGAAATGTTCCGTCAAATCTTAGATAGAGGTGAGGCAGGAGATAACGCTGGTATCTTATTAAGAGGTATTGATAAGACTGAGATTAAGAGAGGAATGGTAATTGTTAAGCCAGGATCTATTACTCCACACGCTAAGTTTAAAGCTGAGGTGTATATCTTAAAGAAAGAAGAAGGTGGACGTCACACTCCATTCCATAACAACTACCGTCCACAGTTCTATGTACGTACAACTGATGTAACAGGAAATATTAACTTACCTGATGGAGTTGAAATGGTAATGCCTGGAGATAACTTAACTATTACAGTTGATTTAATTCAGCCAATTGCATTAAACTTAGGTTTACGTTTTGCTATCCGTGAAGGAGGTAGAACTGTAGGTGCAGGACAGGTTACTGAGATTTTAGATTAATTTCTGAAATTTAATAAATAAAAAGTAAGGTATCTCGGTAAGAAAAATCCGAGATGCCTTTCTAAATAAACGGGTTTAGCTCAGTTGGTAGAGCACTGGTCTCCAAAACCAGGTGTCGTGAGTTCGAGTCTCTCAACCCGTGCAAAATGCTAATTATAATTAATAATGAGTTATATAAAAGAATCTTTTGGAGAATTGAAAAATAATGTTACTTGGCCAACGTTGGTTAATGCGCAAAAGTTAACTGTGTTGGTGGCTGTTTTTTCTATTCTTTTTTCTCTTGCTATATGGGGAGTGGATACTGTTTTTTCAAAATTAGTGGATGCTTATTTTAGCTTAATGAACTAATTTTTTAAAGGTATAGAGTTATGAATTGGTATGTAGTTAGAGCTATTAGTGGTAAAGAAAATAAGGTTAAGAATTATATTGAAACCGAAATTTCTAGGCTAGGTTTGGATGAGTTTGTTGAAGAGGTTTTAGTGCCTACTGAAAAAGTAGTTCAAATCCGTAATGGTAAAAAGATTAATAAAGAGCGAGTTTATTTCTCTGGTTATATAATGATAAAAGCAAATCTAGTAGGTGAGGTTCCTCATGTTATTAGATCGGTAAATGGAGTTATTGGTTTCTTGGGAGAGGTAAAAGGAGGAGATCCGGTACCTTTAAGGAAATCAGAAGTAAATAGGATGTTAGGTAAGGTAGATGAGTTAGCTGTGCAATCTGATAACGTACATATTCCTTATACGGTTGGAGAAACAATCAAGGTTATCGATGGGCCTTTTAATGGGTTTAACGGTACTATTGAGAATGTAAATGAAGAGAAGCGTAAGCTTGAGGTAATGGTTAAGATTTTTGGAAGAAAAACACCATTAGAGTTAAGTTTTATGCAGGTTGAAAAAGTATAATATTGTTACATTAATATATTATTAAAACGGTCTTTATGCTTCAATTTATAAAGACAATTAAATTTTAAACAATGGCAAAAGAGTTAAGTAAAGTAGTAAAACTACAAGTTAGGGGAGGTGCAGCGAATCCGTCGCCACCGGTTGGACCCGCTCTAGGTGCTGCTGGTGTAAACATCATGGAATTCTGTAAGCAGTTTAATGCTCGTACACAGGATAAACAAGGAAAAGTTTTACCAGTTGTAATTTCTGTTTACAAGGACAAGTCATTTGACTTTGTAATCAAAACTCCACCTGCAGCAGTTCAATTGATGGAAGCAGCAAAGATTAAAAAAGGTTCAGGAGAGCCTAATCGTAAAAAAGTAGCTAATGTTTCTTGGGATCAAGTTAAAACAATTGCTGAAGACAAGATGGCAGATTTAAACTGCTTCGAAATTGAGTCGGCAATGAGAATGGTGGCTGGTACAGCACGTTCTATGGGGTTAACTGTTTCTGGAGGAGATGCTCCTAATTAATCTAAAAGTATTTAAAAAATGGCAAGATTAACAAAAAAGCAAAAAGAAGCAAGAGCTAAAATTGAAAAGGATAGATTATATTCTGTTTCAGAAGCATCTGCTTTAGTAAAGGATATTACCAATGCAAATTTTGATGCTTCAGTAGATTTAGCAGTAAGATTAGGTGTAGATCCTCGTAAAGCTAACCAAATGGTTAGAGGTGTGGTAACTTTACCGCACGGAACTGGTAAGGATGTTAAAGTGTTAGCTTTAGTAACACCAGATAAAGAGGCTGAAGCTACGGCAGCAGGAGCTGACTATGTAGGTTTAGATGAGTATTTAACAAAAATAAAATCTGGTTGGACAGATGTTGATGTAATTATCACTATGCCATCAGTAATGGGTAAATTAGGTCCTTTAGGACGTGTGTTAGGTCCTCGTGGTTTAATGCCAAACCCAAAAACCGGTACGGTTACTATGGATATAGCTAAAGCTGTAACTGAAGTAAAAGCTGGTAAGATTGACTTTAAAGTTGATAAAACAGGTATCGTACATGCTTCAATAGGAAAGGTGTCTTTTGATGCTAAGAAAATTGAAGAAAACGCAAACGAATTAATTCAAACACTAATGAAGCTTAAGCCAGTTGCGGCAAAAGGTACTTATGTGAAAAGTGTTCACATGTCTAGTACAATGAGTCCATCAATTGCAATATCTTCAAAAGAGGCGGCTCTTTAATTAGTAGTTAAAAACTTTATATTATGAACAGAGAAGAAAAATCACAAGTAATAGAAGACTTAACTGCTCAGTTAGCTGAAAACGCAAATATTTATATTGCAGATATTACAGGTTTAAACGCGGCAGATACTTCTGACTTAAGAAGAGCTTGTTTTAAAGCAAATGTATCTTTAGCAGTAGTTAAAAATACATTGTTGACTAAAGCAATGGAAGCTTCAGATAAAGAATTTGGTGACCTTCCTTCAGTACTAAAAGGGAATTCATCATTAATGTTTTCTGAAACAGGTAATGCTCCAGCTAAAGTAATCAAAGCATTCCGTAAAAAAGCTAAGATGCCTTTATTGAAAGGTGCTTATGTAGAGGAAGCGGTGTTTATTGGAGATGACCAGTTAGATACATTAGTAGATATTAAATCTAAAGAAGAGTTGATTGGAGAAATCGTTGGATTATTACAATCTCCTGCTAAAAATGTTATTTCTGCACTTAAATCAGGTGGAGGAACAATTGCAGGTCTTCTTAAAACATTGTCTGAAAAATAGGCAATTTAGCGAGTACGCACTTAATAACAAATATAAATTTAATTAGAACATTTTAAAACGATAGAAAATGGCAGATTTAAAAGATTTCGCAGAGCAATTAGTAAACTTAACAGTAAAAGAAGTTAACGAATTAGCTGACATATTAAAAGAAGAGTACGGTATTGAGCCTGCTGCTGCTGCAGTAGCTGTAGCTGCTGGTGGTGGTGCTGCTGGTGGAGATGCTGGAGAAGAAAAATCAGAATTTGATGTAATCTTAAAAGCAGCTGGAGGATCTAAGCTTGCAGTTGTTAAATTAGTTAAAGAATTAACTGGATTAGGATTAAAAGAAGCTAAAGGAATCGTAGATAGCGCACCAGCTCCATTAAAAGAGGGTGTGTCTAAAGACGAAGCTGAAGCATTAAAAGCATCTTTAGAAGAAGCAGGAGCTGAAGTAGAGTTAAAGTAATTTATACTCTTTAGCATAAAAGGTTTAGGTCTTGGGAACGCGTCCCATAGGCCTAAACCATTTTGCGTATATAAAAAGTACGCTTTTTTTGAATTATTTTTTTAATCTAATTTCTAAATATTGATGTTAGCAACGCCAAACGAAAGAGTGAATTTTTCTTCTGTGCTAAACAGACCTGATTATCCTGACTTTTTGGATATTCAAATTAAATCATTCCAAGATTTTTTTCAGTTAGAAACAAAATCAGATGAAAGAGGTAATGAAGGTTTGTATAACACCTTCATGGAAAATTTTCCTATTACAGATACCAGAAATCAGTTTGTATTAGAATTCCTTGATTATTTTGTGGACCCTCCACGCTATTCTCTTCAAGAATGTATTGAAAGAGGATTGACCTATTGTGTTCCGTTAAAAGCACGTTTAAAATTATATTGTACTGACCCTGAGCATGAAGATTTTGAAACTATTGTTCAAGACGTATACTTAGGAACAATACCATACATGACACCTAGTGGTACATTTTGTATTAACGGTGCAGAGCGTGTAATTGTATCGCAACTACACAGGTCGCCAGGGGTATTCTTCGGACAATCATTCCATGCCAACGGTACTAAGTTATATTCTGCCAGAGTAATTCCTTTTAAAGGTTCTTGGATTGAGTTTGCTACCGACATCAATCAGGTAATGTATGCCTATATTGATAGAAAGAAAAAATTACCTGTAACTACTCTTTTCAGAGCTATTGGTTTTGAAAGAGATAAAGATATTCTGGAATTATTTGATTTAGCTGATGAAGTTAAAGTAAGTAAATCTGGTCTTAAAAAATATTTAGGGCGTAAATTAGCGGCACGTGTATTAAATACATGGCACGAAGATTTCGTTGATGAAGATACTGGAGAAGTAGTATCTATAGAAAGAAATGAAATAGTACTTGATCGTGACACTACTCTTGATAAAGAAAATATCGAAGAGATTTTAGAAGCCGATGTAAAAACTATTTTATTACACAAAGAGGAAGGGCAATCTGCTCAATATGCTATTATTCATAATACATTACAGAAAGATCCTACAAACTCTGAAAAAGAAGCTGTAGAACATATTTATAGACAATTACGTAATGCTGAACCGCCAGATGAAGAAACGGCAAGAGGTATTATAGATAAGTTATTCTTCTCAGACCAACGTTATAACTTAGGTGAAGTAGGTCGTTACAGAATGAATAAAAAGTTAGGACTTGATATCGATATGGATAAACGAGTACTAACTAAGTTAGATATTATCACCATCATTAAATACTTAATTGAGTTAATTAACTCTAAAGCAGAAATTGATGATATTGATCACTTATCTAACCGTCGTGTAAGAACTGTAGGTGAACAATTATCACAACAGTTTGGAGTTGGTTTATCTCGTATGGCACGTACTATTCGTGAGCGTATGAACGTTCGTGACAACGAAGTATTTACACCAATTGATTTGATTAATGCTAAAACATTATCGTCAGTAATCAACTCGTTCTTTGGTACCAACCAATTATCTCAATTTATGGATCAAACCAATCCATTAGGAGAGATTACACATAAACGTAGATTATCAGCATTAGGACCAGGTGGTCTGTCTCGTGAAAGAGCAGGTTTTGAGGTTCGTGATGTTCACTATACACACTATGGTCGTTTATGTCCTATTGAAACACCAGAAGGGCCAAATATTGGTCTGATATCATCATTAGCAGTTTATGCTAAGGTAAACTCATTAGGTTTCTTAGAAACACCATACCGTAAGGTAGTTGATGGTGTGGTTGATTTAGACGCTAAACCACAATATTTAAGTGCAGAGGAAGA
Organism: uncultured Flavobacteriaceae bacterium; assembly: GCA_947493535.1. Taxonomy (GTDB): domain Bacteria; phylum Bacteroidota; class Bacteroidia; order Flavobacteriales; family Flavobacteriaceae. The sequence continues at coordinate 163,910 of CANLRK010000003.1, forward strand.
AGAAGGGATGAAAATTGCACAAGCAAATAACCCTGTAGAAGCTAACGGAACGTTAACGGATGACAAGGTAATTGCGCGTATGGAAGGTGATTTTCCAGTGGTAACACCAGCAGATGTAAATTATGCAGATGTATCACCAAATCAAATAGCTTCTATATCAGCATCGTTAATTCCTTTCTTAGAGCATGATGATGCCAACCGTGCCTTGATGGGGTCTAACATGATGCGTCAAGCTGTACCATTATTACGTCCAGAAGCACCAATTGTAGGAACAGGATTAGAGCGTCAAGTAGCTAAAGATTCTAGAGTATTAATTAATGCTGAAGGTACAGGAACTGTACAGTATGTAGATGCTAATGTTATTACCATTAAGTATGACCGAACTGAAGAAGATGCTTTAGTAAGTTTTGATACAGATGAGAAAACGTATAGCTTAATTAAGTTTAGAAAAACAAACCAAGGTACTTCAATTAACTTAAAGCCTATTGTGAAAGTTGGTGATAGAGTAGAAGAAGGTCAAGTACTTTGTGAAGGTTATGCTACACAGCAAGGAGAACTTGCCTTAGGAAGAAATATGAAAGTAGCCTTTATGCCTTGGAAAGGGTATAACTTTGAGGATGCGATTGTGATTTCTGAAAAAGTTGTACGTGAAGATATCTTTACTTCTATACATATAGATGAGTACTCGTTAGATGTACGTGATACTAAATTAGGTAATGAAGAGTTGACTAACGATATTCCTAACGTTTCAGAAGAGGCTACAAAAGACCTTGATGAAAACGGAATGATTCGTATTGGAGCAGAAGTAAACCCAGGAGATATCTTAATAGGTAAGATTACACCTAAGGGAGAGTCTGACCCAACACCAGAAGAAAAATTATTACGTGCCATTTTTGGTGATAAAGCAGGTGATGTAAAAGATGCCTCTTTAAAAGCTTCAGCATCATTGCATGGTGTGGTAATTAATAAAAAATTATTTGCACGTTTAATTAAAGATAAGCGTCGCCGTAATCAAGATAAAGAAGAGTTAACAGCAGTTGAATTAAAATACGAAACTAAATTTGAAGAGTTAAAATCAATCTTAGTTGAAAAATTATTCGCTATTGTTAACGGAAAAACTGCTCAAGGTGTATTTAATGACTTAGGAGAAGAAGTATTACCAAAAGGTAAAAAATTCTCTCAAAAAATGTTAAACTCTGTTGATGATTACGCACATTTAGTAAGTGGTACATGGACAACAGATAGCCATTCTAATGACTTAGTAAAAGACTTATTACACAACTATAAAATTAAAGTAAACGACTTGCAAGGTGCGTTACGTAGAGAGAAGTTTACTATTTCAGTTGGAGATGAGTTACCGGCAGGAATTATAAAACTTGCTAAGGTTTATATAGCTAAAAAGCGTAAACTTAAAGTGGGTGATAAAATGGCAGGACGTCACGGAAATAAAGGTATTGTTGCACGTATAGTACGTGAAGAAGATATGCCTTTCCTAGAAGATGGAACGCCAGTAGATATCGTATTAAACCCATTAGGGGTACCATCGCGTATGAATATTGGACAAATTTATGAAACTGTTCTTGGTTGGGCAGGTAAAAATTTAGGTAAAAAATATGCCACTCCAATTTTTGACGGTGCCACTTTAGATCAAATAAATGAAATTACTGACGAGGCTGGAGTACCACGTTTCGGACACACACATTTATACGACGGAGGAACAGGAGAACGTTTTGATCAAGCTGCAACTGTAGGTATTATTTACATGTTAAAGCTAGGTCACATGGTTGATGATAAAATGCACGCGCGTTCTATTGGGCCATACTCATTAATTACGCAGCAACCATTAGGAGGTAAAGCGCAGTTTGGAGGACAACGTTTTGGAGAGATGGAAGTATGGGCATTAGAAGCATATGGTGCATCTAGTACGCTTAGAGAAATCTTAACTGTTAAATCTGATGATGTAATAGGTAGAGCTAAAACTTACGAAGCAATCGTTAAGGGAGAGCCGATGCCAGAACCAGGATTACCAGAATCATTCAATGTATTAATGCATGAATTGAAAGGGTTAAGCTTAGACATCAGATTAGAAGAGTAAGAAGCGGTTTCGCTATTTAAAAAGAATATTTTTAAAATTTTATTGCATCATATTATGGCAAGAAAACAAGATAAAAATACACAAAAGAGGTTTAATAAAATCTCTATCGGTTTAGCTTCTCCGGAGTCAATTTTGGCTGAGTCAAAAGGAGAGGTGTTAAAGCCGGAAACTATAAACTATCGTACACATAAGCCAGAGCGTGACGGACTATTCTGTGAACGTATTTTCGGACCTGTAAAAGATTATGAATGTGCTTGTGGTAAGTACAAACGTATTCGTTATAGAGGAATTGTATGTGATAGATGTGGTGTTGAAGTAACTGAAAAGAAAGTACGTCGTGACCGTATTGGGCATATTAACTTAGTTGTTCCTGTGGCACATATCTGGTATTTCCGTTCGTTACCAAACAAAATAGGATACTTATTAGGATTACCGTCTAAGAAATTAGATATGATTATTTACTACGAGCGTTACGTAGTAATTCAAGCAGGTATAGCTAAAAATGCTGAAGGAGAACCGTTACAGAAAATGGATTTCCTTACAGAAGAAGAGTACTTAAATATTGTTGATGAGTTGCCTCAAGAAAATCAATATTTAGAAGATTCAGATCCAAATAAGTTTATAGCTAAAATGGGTGCTGAATGTTTAATTGACTTATTAAGGAGAATTGATTTAGATGAATTATCTTATGAGTTAAGGCACAGTGCAAACAATGAAACATCAAAACAACGTAAAACGGAAGCCTTAAAAAGGTTACAAGTTGTTGAGTCGTTACGTGATGCAAACAAGAATCGTGAAAACCTTCCAGAGTGGATGATCATGAAGGTTATTCCTATCATTCCACCAGAATTACGTCCGTTAGTACCATTAGATGGAGGTCGTTTTGCAACGTCTGATTTGAATGATTTATACCGTAGAGTAATTATCCGTAACAACCGTTTAAAGCGTTTGGTAGAGATAAAAGCTCCTGAGGTAATTTTACGTAACGAGAAACGTATGTTACAAGAATCGGTAGATTCATTATTTGATAACACACGTAAATCATCAGCAGTAAAGACAGAATCTAACCGTCCTTTAAAATCTTTATCAGATTCTTTAAAGGGAAAGCAAGGTCGTTTCCGTCAAAATTTACTTGGTAAGCGTGTTGATTATTCTGCACGTTCTGTAATTGTTGTAGGGCCAACTTTGCGTTTATACGAATGTGGTTTACCTAAAAATATGGCAGCTGAGCTATACAAACCTTTTGTAGTTAGAAAATTAATTGAAAGAGGAATTGTAAAAACGGTAAAGTCTGCTAAAAAAATAATAGACAGAAAAGAACCAGTAGTATGGGATATTTTAGAAAATGTAATTAAAGGACATCCAGTATTACTTAACCGTGCACCTACGCTTCACCGTTTAGGTATACAGGCTTTTCAACCAAAATTAATTGAAGGTAAAGCAATTCAGCTACACCCATTAGTATGTACGGCATTTAACGCCGATTTCGATGGGGATCAAATGGCAGTACACTTACCATTAGGGCCTGAAGCAATTTTAGAGGCTCAAATGTTAATGTTAGCTTCTCATAATATATTAAACCCAGCAAACGGGCAGCCAGTTACCGTACCATCTCAAGACATGGTATTAGGACTGTATTATATGACGAAGTTGCGTAAATCTACTCCAGAATTAGAAATAAAAGGAGAAGGTTTAACGTTCTACTCGCCAGAAGAAGTTATTATTGCTTACAATGAAAAAAGAGCAAACATTAACGCATCTATTAAAGTACGTACAAAAGACTTTAATGAAGCTGGTGAGTTAGTATATAAAGTAATTGAAACAACTGTAGGTAGAGTATTATTTAATGAAGTAGTACCAGAAGCTGCAGGATATATTAATGAGGTTTTAACTAAAAAAGCCTTAAGGGATATTATCCACAGAATATTAAAAGCAACAAGTGTTCCTGAAACAGCTGATTTCCTTGATAGAATTAAGGATATGGGATATGGTTTCGCATTTAAAGGAGGATTATCATTCTCATTAGGAGATATTATCATACCTGAAGAGAAAACCAAGATGGTAGCTGATGCTAACGAACAAGTTGATGCTATTATGGGTAACTATAACATGGGATTAATAACAAACAACGAGCGTTATAATCAAGTTATTGATATCTGGACATCAACAAATGCTGCTTTAACAGAGTTATCTATGAAAAATATCTCTGAAGATCAACAAGGATTCAACTCAGTATATATGATGCTTGATTCTGGAGCCCGTGGATCTAAAGAGCAAATACGTCAGTTAACAGGTATGCGTGGATTAATGGCAAAGCCTAAAAAATCTGCTGATGGAAGTGGTGCTATTATTGAAAACCCAATTCTTTCTAACTTTAAAGAAGGACTTTCAATTTTAGAATACTTTATCTCTACGCACGGTGCGCGTAAAGGACTTGCCGATACCGCATTAAAAACTGCCGATGCCGGATACTTAACACGTCGTTTAGTAGATGTATCGCAAGATGTGATTGTAAACTCTGTAGATTGTGGTACATTAAGAGGATTAGACGTTTCTGCATTAAAGAAAAATGAAGAAATTGTTGAGCCTTTAGGAGACCGTATCTTAGGGCGTATCGCTTTAAATGATGTAATTAATCCTACAACTGGAGATGTAATTGTAGCTAATGGCGAACAAATTACAGAAGATAAAATTGAAGAAATAAACCAATCACCAATTGATACTGTAGCAGTACGTTCAGCCTTAACATGTGAGGCAGAACAAGGAATTTGCGCAAAATGTTACGGACGTAATTTAGCAACCGGTAAAATGGTACAGCGTGGTGAAGCTGTAGGAGTTGTTGCAGCACAGTCAATTGGAGAGCCTGGTACACAGTTAACATTACGTACATTCCACCTTGGAGGTACAGCAGGAAACATATCAGAAGAAAATAGTTTAAAAGCTAAATTTGATGGTATTGCTGAATTAGATGAATTGCGTACGGTTAAAGGAGAAGATGCAGAAGGTAATAAGGTAGATATCGTAATTTCTCGTACTACTGAGGTGAAGTTAGTAGATAAAAACACTGGAATTGTATTAGCTACTAACAACATCCCTTACGGAGCATTTATTTATATTAAGGACAAACAAGCCTTAAAGAAAGGTGATGTTATTTGTCAATGGGACCCGTTTAATGGAGGTATTGTTTCTGAATTTGCAGGTAAAATTAAGTTCGAGAATATTGAACAAGGTGTTACTTACCAAGTTGAAGTTGATGAACAAACAGGATATCAAGAAAAAGTAATTTCTGAATCACGAAATAAAAAAATCATCCCTACATTATTAATTTTAGGAAAGGATGATGAAGTGTTACGTTCGTACAATTTACCAGTAGGAGCACACTTAATGATTGATGATGGTGATAAAATTCAAGCAGGTAAAATATTAGTTAAAATACCACGTAAATCATCTAAAGCAGGTGATATTACGGGAGGATTACCACGTATTACCGAGTTGTTTGAAGCACGTAATCCATCTAACCCTGCAGTAGTTTCTGAAATTGACGGAGTAGTATCTTTTGGAAAAATTAAGCGTGGTAACCGTGAGATTATTGTTGAATCTAAATTAGGTGAAGTTAAGAAGTACTTAGTAAAATTAGCAAACCAAATTTTAGTACAAGAAAACGATTTCGTTAAAGCAGGTATGGCTTTATCGGATGGATCAATTACTCCAAAGGATATCTTAGCTATTAAAGGACCTGCGGCAGTACAACAATACTTAGTAAATGAAGTACAAGAAGTATATCGTTTACAAGGGGTAAAAATTAATGATAAGCACTTTGAGGTTGTTGTTAGACAAATGATGCGTAAAGTTCAAATTAATGATTCGGGAGATACTATTTTCCTAGAAAATCAATTGATTCATAAAGAAGACTTTATTAAGGAAAATGATGCTATATACGGAATGAAAGTAGTTGAAGATGCTGGAGATTCTGAAACATTAAAACCTGGTCAAATTGTTTCGCCTAGAGAGTTAAGAGATGAAAACTCTATTTTAAAGCGTAATGATAAGAACTTAGTAGTAGCTAGAGAAGCGGTTCCTGCAACAGCAACTCCTATATTACAAGGTATTACCAGAGCATCGCTTCAAACAAAATCATTTATTTCAGCGGCATCATTCCAAGAAACTACTAAAGTATTAAACGAAGCAGCTGTAGCTGGTAAAGTAGATACTTTAGAAGGATTGAAAGAAAATGTTATTGTTGGTCATAGAATTCCTGCAGGAACAGGTATGAGAAACTACGAAAAAATTATTGTAGGTTCTAGAGAAGAATATGATGAGATGACAAAAGTTGAAGAAAATTTTAGTTAAAAAATGGCTGATACTAATAATCCAAAAGGACAGCAAATAAATATTGAGCTAGATGCAGATGTAGCGCAAGGAATTTATTCCAATTTAGCTATAATCAATCATTCAGCTTCTGAGTTTGTTGTTGATTTTGTAAGCATTATGCCAGGAGTGCCAAAGAGCAAAGTGAAGTCGCGTATTATACTTACGCCACAACACGCTAAACGATTATTAAAAGCCTTAGCCGATAATGTAAATCGATTTGAGCAAGCTCATGGTGAAATTAAAGATTTCGAGCAACCACCTATTCCGATGAATTTCGGACCAACAGGGGAAGCATAAAATAAAAACCGCAAACTTTAAAGTTTGCGGTTTTTTTATAGCGTTATATTAAAAAATCTAACTAAGTAGACTTTTTCTATTAAGCATTAAAATTCACTTGTAAAATGAAGCTTAACTGTAGGATATTTTTGCTGCGTCATTTGTAAAGAAAACATCGAGTCGGCTAAAAATACTAGTTGCCCACTTTTATCTTTAGCTAAAAACTTTTGTTTTACTCTTTTAAACTCTTTGTATTCTTCATTGCTATCATCTTCAGGGTCAACCCAACAAGCTTTATGTACATTTAAGTTTTCATAAGTACACTTGGCTCCATATTCATGCTCTAAACGGTATTGAATAACCTCGTATTGTAATGCTCCAACAGTACCAATTACTTTACGTCCGTTTAATTCTAATGTGAATAATTGTGCAACTCCTTCGTCCATTAATTGGTCAATACCTTTGTAAAGTTGTTTAGATTTTAATGGATCAGCGTTATTAATGTATCTAAAGTGTTCTGGAGAGAAACTAGGAACACCTTTGTAATTCATTACTTCGCCTTCAGTAAGTGTATCACCTATTTTAAAATTACCTGTGTCATGTACTCCTACAATGTCTCCTGGGTATGACATGTCTACAATTTCTTTTTTATCAGCAAAAAAGGTATTCGGGCTTGAAAACTTAACTTTTTTATTATTCCTCACATGTAGGTATTGTGTATTTCTTTTAAAAATACCTGATACAATTTTGATAAAAGCTAAGCGGTCACGGTGCTTTGGATCCATGTTAGCATGAATTTTAAACACAAAACCAGTAAATGTATCTTCTTGAGGTTTAACTTCTCTAGTGTCTGATTGCTTGGGTCTTGGGTCTGGAGCAATATTAATAAAGCAATCTAATAATTCACGTACTCCGAAATTATTTAATGCAGAACCAAAAAATACAGGTTGTAATTCCCCGTTTAAATATTCTTCTTGATTAAAATTAGGGTAAACTTCATATACTAATTCTAGCTCTTCACGAAGTGTGTTTGCAGCTGCCTCCCCAATATGATTTTCTAATTCAGGATTGTTAACATCTTCAAAAGAAATGGTATCGGTAATATGTTGCTTACTTTCTTCAGAGAATAAGTTAATGTTCTTTTCCCAAAGGTTGTAAATACCTTTAAAATTGTATCCCATACCAATAGGAAAACTTAAAGGCGTAACTCGCAGGCCTAGTTTTTGTTCTACTTCATCAAGCAGGTCAAAGGCGTCTTTTCCTTCACGATCCATTTTGTTAATAAATACAATCATAGGTATGTTGCGCATACGACAAACCTCCACTAATTTTTCAGTTTGCTCTTCTACACCTTTTGCGACATCAATTACAACAATTACACTGTCAACGGCGGTAAGTGTACGGAAAGTATCCTCGGCAAAATCTTTATGCCCTGGAGTATCTAAAATATTTATTTTTTTGTTTTTGTATATAAATGCTAATACTGATGTAGCTACAGAAATACCACGCTGACGCTCAATTTCCATAAAATCAGAGGTAGCTCCTTTTTTTATTTTATTAGACTTAACGGCTCCTGCTTCTTGAATTGCTCCTCCAAAAAGTAGTAACTTTTCCGTTAATGTGGTTTTTCCAGCATCAGGGTGTGAAATGATACCGAAAGTTCTTCTTTTTGCAATTTCCTCTTGTAAACTCATTTTTGCGGTGTATTTAGCGTTTGCAAATGTAATTATTTCAATAATTTAGTTTGTGTATTTGCTAAAGTTTATTTGTGTAACGCTACTAAAAGGTTTTTAGTAGTGAAGCAAGCAAAATACTATTATTTTCATACTTTTGTCTGTATGATGGAAGAACAAGTGATATTAGTTGATATTAATGATAATCAAATTGGGTTAATGCCTAAAATGGAAGCACATGAAAAGGCATTACTTCATAGAGCATTTTCAGTATTTATATTTAATAAGAAAAACCAATTAATGTTACAGCAACGAGCGTTAGAAAAGTATCATTCTCCTGGTTTGTGGACTAATACCTGTTGTAGCCATCAAAGAGAAGGTGAGAGTAATATTGAAGCTGGAAAAAGAAGATTGCAAGAAGAAATGGGATTTGTTACGGAACTTAAAGAAACCACATCGTTTATTTATAAAGCTCCGTTTGATAACGGGTTGACGGAGCATGAATTAGATCATATTTTGGTAGGTTATTATAATGACGACCCAAACCCTAATAATGAGGAGGTAGTTGCATGGAAATGGATGGATTTGGAAGAGGTAAAGAAAGATGTACTACAAAACCCTCAGGTATACACCGCATGGTTTAAAATTATTTTTGATAAGTTTTATAATTTTTTAAATCAATAGAATGGCGGTTACAGTAAGTAGAAAAGCTCACTTTAATGCTGCACATAGGCTATATAATAAATCATGGTCTGATGCAAAAAATTATGAGGTGTTTGGTAAATGTAGTAATCCAAATTACCACGGCCATAATTATGAGCTAATTGTAAGTTTAACGGGTGAAATAGATGAAAACACAGGTTATGTTTTTGATATGAAATTATTGAAAGATATTATTTATAATCATGTTGAAAAAAAACTAGACCATAAAAACTTAAACCTAGATGTTAGTTATTTTGAAAATATAATTCCTACAGCTGAGCATATTGTTATGTATATATGGGAATTGTTACGTAATGAAATACCTAAGCATTTAAAGTTAGAGGTGACTCTTTATGAAACTCCTAGAAATTTTGTAACCTATTCTGCATAATATGGTAAATTGGTATCCAATAAAATGTAAGCCTATCCTCAAAGAAAAAATTTGGGGAGGAACTAAGTTGAACACTATTTTAGGTAAGCAAAATAGCAAGGATAATATAGGTGAAAGTTGGGAAATATCATCAGTAAAAAATAATGAGTCAATAATTATAAACGGTGAGTTTAAAGGAAAAACTTTAAAAGAACTTATAAAAAAATATAAAGCTGAGTTAGTAGGAAACACAGTGTATAAAACTTTTAAAAGTAATTTTCCGTTATTAGTAAAGTTTATTGATGCTAAAACCGATTTGTCAGTACAGTTACACCCAAATGACTTACTTGCAAAAAGACGCCACAATTCGTATGGAAAAACAGAGATGTGGTATATAATGGACGCTGAAAAATCTTCAAGGTTAATTTTGGGGTTTAATGATGGCGTAACTTCATTAGACTATCAAAAACATTTGGAAGAAAAAACATTACCCTCCATTTTAAATGAGGTGCCTGTTGAAAAAGGCGATACATTTTTTATTCCTACTGGTACAGTTCATGCAATAGGAGAAGGGATTTTACTAGCTGAAATACAGCAAACATCTGATATTACTTATCGTGTTTACGATTGGGATAGAGTTCAGCCTAATGGAAAATCAAGAACACTTCATAAACGCGAAGCTTTAGAGGCGATTAATTTTGGCTTTAAAGGAGAAAAAATGGTATATGATAAGGTAGAAAACAAACCAAATTCATTAGTATCATGCAACTATTTTACAACAAACTACCTGCATATAACGTCTAATAAAGAAATTAATAACAAAGATAAAGATTCCTTTGTGATATATATGTGTATAGAGGGAGCTGCAACATTAAGCGGCTATGAATTTGAAGAGACTATTAGTTTTGGTGAAACCATATTGATACCCGCATCATTAAAGCAATTTGATATAATTACAAAAAATGTGAAACTTTTAGAAGTTTTTATATAACCCTATTAGGTTAATGTTTACTTTTGCAACAGCTAAAAAAATAAAATTATGGCAAGTATAAAGAATTTAAAAAAAGATGTAAACTTTGTTTTTGGTGATATTATAGAAGCGGTTTACGTTTGGCAATTAACAAACCCTGAAAAAGATGCGACTTCTTCAGAAGCAATTATTGATGAAGCAATTGTTGCATTTGATGAGGCAATGGCACAAATAAATGCAAAAAACATTGATAATAAGAGAGTTCACTTTTCTAACTTAAAAAAATCAGTAGAAGAGAAGGGAATGGCTTTAATTAACAAGATTAATAACTTGTAAAAAAAAATAAAAAGTGTTTGCAAATATAAAAATCAAGTTTATATTTGCACCCGCAATGCCGATGTAGCTCAGCTGGCTAGAGCAGCTGATTTGTAATCAGCAGGTCGGGGGTTCGAGTCCCTTCATCGGCTCAAAAAGTATCAATTTTAATATTGATACTTTTTTTTTTTGCGCTAGCCTTAAATTTATTTTTTGTGTTTCTGAGGCTTAACACTTAAATTTGTGCTATTAAAATCATTAGAGTAAATGAAAAATTTAACAATAGACGAGTGGAAGTCACAATTATTATCAGATAGTAATGCTATAGTGTTAGATGTAAGAACCACAGATGAAATAGAGGAAGGAGTTATACCTAACGCAATACATGCTGATGTAAAGCAACCACAATTATTTTTAGATACTGTAAATGCTTTAGATAAAACAAAAAATTATTACGTATACTGCCAATCTGGTGCAAGGAGCCTAGAAGCCTGTGCAGTATTAAATTTATTGTGTAATATTACTGAAGCTTATAGTCTTACAGGTGGATTTTCCGTTTGGGATGGTGAAGTAGAGGTAGTATCAATTTTAAATTAATTAAATTATGAAAAGTGTTTTTTTAGCTATAGTATGTTTTTTGTTTTCTTGCACTGAGCAAAAAACACCTAAGATATTAGTATTAGAGCCAACTGCTTTTGAACAAAAAATAGCAGAAGAAAATGTACAATTAGTAGATGTGCGAACAGAGAGCGAATGGAATGAAGGAATTATAGAAGGTGCTCTGCTAATTGATTTTTTACAAGATGATTTTGCTACAAAAGTAGAGGAGTTAGATAAAAGTAAACCCATTGCGGTGTATTGTAGGAGTGGAGGAAGAAGTGGTAAAGCTTCTAAGTTATTAAAAGATTTAGGGTTTAATGAAATTTACGACTTAAAAGGAGGGTATTTAAATTGGAATAAATAATAAAAAAAGCAGCTGTAAGCTGCTTTTTTTTATTAAAAGAAATTGGCAATATTCTTAAAGGTTTCTGAATCTGGTTTTGATTTTTTTAATATTTCTATAAGTTCTATTAATTGAGCAGGATTCATGTCATTTCCTAATACACGAACTATTCCAAACCCCTTAGAATCATCAGAACCATAAATAATAACTTCTTTAATAGCATCATCATCACCTAAGTACTTTATAACGGCACCTTGCTTATCTCCTCCGTATTTTATAAGAGGTTTATAAGCGTTATCTGCAAGAATACTCGTTACTTTTTTGCTTTCAGATAAATATTCCGATGAATTATCAGAAGTTTTTTTAAAGCCTAAAAAGTTTACTTTTTCAATAGCTTTAAATGTTTTTAGTTGTTTCTTAGAAAGTGAATCTTCATTAATGTTTAATATGCTTGTAGGTATATCAATAACCATGAAGTTTTGGTTTTCTTGGTTTTCAACGTAGTATTTTTGTAAAGAAGGTTTACTTGTACAACTTATTAATAAAAGCGTGATTAATACTACAGATAGATTGTTTTTGATTGATTTCATGACTGTATTTTTAAAATTACCTCCTTTTATATAACTAGATTTATAGAAGGAGGTAATTAAAGGTTATTATTTTTTCTCTACTTTTTTCAAATGATCACCACCAGGAATGTTCATTTCTTTAGTTAATTTTGATACTTTTTTTAAGTCAAAGTCACCAGTAAGTGTAAGTAATACAGTTTCAATATTTTTATTATTTACTTCCATATCTGTCCCCTTAACAAACATTAGTAGTTCGCTAACTCTGTTTGGGTTGCTACCTTCTTTCATAAAGAACTTAACATTTGTATCACCATCTTTTACGCGCATTAATTCTTGTAAATTTGATTTTTTTAGATACTGATTTAACATGTTTTGCATTTTTACAGATGTAGCTTCTTGTTTAGAAACAAAAACTTTTAGGCTTGTAATATCTTTTATTAATTCTAAATATTCTTTAGCTTCAGGGTCATCTGTACTTACATCAATTTTACTCATTAAGTTAAACATATTAGCATTGACAATTACTGAGGTAACATCATCTTGATCTTCTAAAGAGTCAAAGTAACTTTGTGCCGATGTTAATATTGGCATAAGAGTTAAAACTGTTATTAAAAATAATTTTTTCATGATTTTAAAATTTTACGGTTTGATTAATGATTCGATTTAAAAATTTGCTGCTTTGTGGTTTCAAATGTTTTTAGGTGCGTTATTTTGCTAGCTCCCGTATTTAAATTTCCTGACACCAACTGTAAAGCTGCTTTCGTTTGATAATAAGCTTGTAAAGCTTCTTGTTGATTTTGTTTTTGTTGATTGTTAATATAGGTAACAAAACCAATAGCTAAAATAAAACTAGCGGCAATCGAACTCCATTTCAAATAATTTTTTCTAGGTTTTAAAGGAATTTCTCTGCTGGAGGTTTCATTTTTTGCTTGATTAAAATATTGAAACAAGTATTGATATTGCTTTAAGTGCGGTGCAACTTTTTCAGAGGAGAAGTAAAGCTGTAACTTTTTCTCTTCAGCAATAGAAGTTGTTGCTTCTAAATATTTTTGTACTAATTGTTCTATGTTATTTAATTCCATAGTTGTGTTTTTGTATTAGTTGTTCTCTAATTGTTTTACGGGCTCTTGATAATGTTACTCTTACTGCAGTTTCTTTCATGTTAGTTACTTTTGCAATGTCTGAAAACTCATAATGTTCAATATCTCTTAATTGCATTACTAAACGTTGTTGTGCAGGTAATTTTGCCATTAATTTTCCAACCCATTCTAAACTATCTTTGTGCTCTACTTGCTTTTGCAGTTGTACCGAATCATCATTAAAATTATTATGTACAATTCTAAGGTTTTGAGCTTGTTTTGACTTTAAACGGTCTAAGCAATAATTTTTAGTCATGGTCATTGCAAAGGCCTCAGTGTTTTTATAGGTAGCAATTTTACCTTTGTTATTCCATAGCTTTAATAGAATTTCTTGTGTTGCATCTTCAGCCTCTTCATTAGATATTAACAAACGCTTTGCCAAACGATATAATTTGTCCTTAAAAGGAGATACCAAGTTTAAAAAAGCTGTCTGGTTCATATTGTTTTAGTTGGCTCTTATAATTAAGACGATAATAACATTGTTTTGTAACAGGTAAATAGGAATTTATTTTTTGAACAAAATAATTTTATAAAAAACAAGCCATTCTTTACAGAAGAATGGCTTGTTAGGTTTGCTTATATAATACAATTAATTAAAATAAATACCATTAGGGACAATTCCAGTATTAATAGTTTGAATTGGAGTGTTATCCGTTAAATTAAAAATAGTCAGTGATCCGTTATTAATACTGTTGTCAATATCAAGAGTGTATAGTCTATCTTCATTAACAGAAATATCATTTGAAATAGTAGTAATAATAGGGGTAACAGGTAGTGTGCTTTCTGTTTCGTCCAATGCATAAACAGCATCATTCAGGCTATAGTACAGTGTGCCATTACTATAAGTTAAATTGTTGGGGTGCTCGGTGGTGGCAAAATCAATAGTACTAAAAGTACCGTCAGCAATTGTATATAAAATCAATTTCCCTGATGTTTCCATACCACTAGTTGCAGGATTTCCTTCTGCTAAAATCCATAGGTTGTTAGCACTATCAATTACCATATCACTAAGCATATTTCCGGGTAGTGTTACTGTGCTCAAGCTATTATCTGCTGTATTGATAATACTCAAGTTATTTACTGAACCACTATGAGCTATATAAATTTTTCCGTTTTTAGCAAGGATTTTTTCTGGTTTTTCATCAACTGCTATTGTTGTTTCAATAGTATTGGTGCTTAAATCGATAACTGCAATAAAATCATCAGTAGAAATAGTTGTATCTCCCCAGTTTGTAACGTAGCCCTTAGTCCCAGAAGCAGCAAAATGACGAGGAGTGTTAAGTGTTGTACTGATAGTAGATTCTTTTAAAAAAGAATTTCTATTTACAACTATTATTTGATTATCAATAGATGAAACCAGGTAAGCTTTTGTTCCGTTAAAACCAATAGATTGTAAGCCGCTTCCAATAATTTCAGTATTTACAGTATTGTAAATTTGTTGTTCAGTAACGGTAAAGTCATTATTTACATAGGTAATCGTACTTGTAGGGTTACCGTAATTACTTATTAAAACACTATTTTGAAAAGCATTACTTTCATCGTCAATAATAGTGATTGTTATTGTGTCAGAATCATCTATATATAGGTTTGAATTAGAAGCGCTAATAACTGTAAGAATAATATTCTCTTGGTCTTCAATGATGGTGTCATCAATTAAATCAATTGTTAATGTTGCAGTAAGCTCGCCAGCAGGAATTGTAATATTTTGATTAGGAATGTTATAGTCTACAGCAACTTCTGAAGTTCCAGATAACTCAAAACTGATATTTATATCGTTAGCAAAGGTTTTAGCAATATGAAAGCTAATGGTTACAATTCCGTCAGCTTCATTAACAGTAGGTGTATCTGTATTAAGATAAAATGTATCTGGTTGGAAGTGCACGCCTTCATCATCTGTACATGAAAATAGTATAACGAAAAATAAAGATAGGTATAAAAGATGCTTCATTTAATATGTTTTTAGTGATAAATAACCACTTAAAGAAATGTAAATGTACGCTATTTTAAATAAAAAGAAAAGACTGCCATTTGCAGCCTTTTTTAGTATAGGATAAAATAATAAAACACTTAAAAATTTAATTTTAACCCTAATCTGTAATTTCTTCCTAAAGTAGAAGCGCCTTGTATTTCTGTATAATCTTCATCAAAAATATTTAACAGAGTCCCAAATATTTCTAAGTTATTAGTAAGCTGATGGTTTGCAAAAAAGTTCACCAAATTGTAAGCGTCAACTGTGTCGCCTCCATAAATAAAACGATGGTCTACAAATTGGTAGGCAAAGGATAAGTTTGTTTTTTGGTTATAGTTATAGGCAAGCATAGCATTAACCTTGTGTTTAGGAACATTTAAACTCAATGCATCTTCTTCAAATTGTGTAAAGGTGTAGTTAGCGTTTAACGTTAATGATTTATGAACTGTAACATTGGTTTCAAGTTCTACTCCTTGTGTTTTTACATTATCATCTACATTGTAATAAACACCGCCAATCCACCAACCAGATACGCTATCGTAAATATTCAAAAAATCTATTTTATTTTGATCTTCTCTATGAAATACAACTGTACTAAATCGATGTTTTTTGTTGTAGTTTAATTCAAAACCGGCTTCACCATTTAAACTTTCTTGAGCATCTAAATCCTTAAATCCGTAATCTGGTGAATATTGTTGGTAAATAGTAGGTGCAATAAAAGCAGTACTACCGGTAGCGAAAACCTTAGCTTTTAACTTTTCTGTAGCAGTAAAATTATAAGAAGGGTTTATGCTATATACAAAATGACTACCAAAGTTGGTGTGATTTGTCATACGAACTCCAGCGTTTACCGTTAAACCAAAATTAGAAAAGTAGGTGAAATTAGCATAAGGATCAACAAGGTTGATTTTAGTATTGTCTTTTTCATAATCAGAAACTAAAGTTGTACTCCCGAAAGTAGTGCTAGCCTGCGTTGCTTTTTGTTCTTGAAAATTTATTCCTATAACTGCCCAAAAGTTTTTATTGAATTTGTATTTGTTGTATAAATCTATAACAATAGAGTTACTAGCGTAGGTTCTTTTTGAACTATCATTTTTATTGATTCTATCGGTTTTTGCAATAGATGAATTTAAAACAATACTTCCTTTATTGTATTGGTATGTAGAGGTAATACCATATTGAATATTTTCTGAGTTAGCTTCATTAAAGCCGTCAGGAGTACCAAAGGAATTATCGTATTGATTTTTAAAATGATTATAGTTCATGTAAGTCCCTAAGTTAAAAGTGTCAGAAAAATGATACCCCAATCGGATATTTGCATTTTCTCTTTCAAAAGGATCGTCTTCAAAAACCAATGTGTTATTGGAAGGTCTTGCTGCTGACATGCCTTTTGTGTTTTCTGTAGAAGCGCCTAAAAAATACGTAAACTTATTAAGTGTACCATTAACGTTTGCGCCTAAGGTAGCGGTGTTTAATTTGTACTTATTGGTTATTACAGAACGGTTACTTCCGGCACTCATAATAACATTGGTGTTAGCTTTTTTGTCAAGTGCTTTTTTAGTGGTAATGTTAATAACCCCAGTAGTTGCCCCAGTACCATATAAGGTGCTTACACCTCCTTTAATGATTTCTATACTTTTTACGGTGTTGGCGTCTAAAGAACGTAAATCAAATTCACCATTAATGTTTGAAGGGTCATTAACTTGAACACCATCAATGAGAATAACAACTTGAAAGTTATTACCTCCTCTTACTCGGTACCCTAAAACAGTACCTGCATTACTTTTCGCACCTGTCACTTCAATACCAGAAATTGTATTAATGGTTTGTGCTAAACTTTGCCCTTTAACTTTAGCTAAATCTTCTTCTGAAATTTTGTAGATAACTTTCCCTGATTTTTCTCTGTTCAGTTTAAACTTTGTGTCTAATACTACTGTTTCTAGTTGTTCAACTGTAGCACTGTCTTGTTGTTTTTCTTGGGCATTTACAGTACATGCCAAGAAAGCCATACCTAAAAGGCTAAGCACTCTTTTGTTCATTGTCAATAAATTTAATTTCAATACTAATTTGAGTACAGTTACGTTTATGCTTCTATTCCCGGAAGTGTAAACATTGTACAGAAAATGGCAGGTCTCCTGACTTACTTGTTGTTACGTACCTTCCCGCCAATATTTTTTTGGCAGTGGTTTTTGAAAGCGTAACACATGGCATCAATAGCCAAAGCATACAGTTGCGGGTACAGTTTAGGACTTACACCTAATTCCCTTTAATTAATACTAAAGTGATTAGTATTAAAACCAAATTCGGCACGAATATACGTTGTTTTGTAGGTTTAAAGCAACACTTTTTTTAAATATGTTTTCAGAAACACTTTTTAAACATGTAACCCACATTCTCTATTTTCTAAAACTTTAGTAGGGTCAAAATAGTTAAACTCATTGGGAAGTTGGTTTTCATTTAAGTAGTCATCTAATTGTTTATCTGACCAATGATAAAAAGGACTAACTTTTAGTACACCATCTTTTGAAAAACTAAAAATATCTAAATTGTCTCTATGGGAAGTTTGCCCTTTTCTTAGGTTTGTAAACCAAACATCCGGATTATGTTCTTTCATGGCTCTTTGAAAAGGTTCTAATTTAACTTGCTGAGTAAAAATTTGATGTCTTGGGTCATCAATTTGAGGTATTCCTAAAACTACATCACGATGTGCTGTAGTTTGTTGAGGTACATATAATTTTACATTTAGTGATAGCTTATTAATGAGTTCCTGTGCGTGTTTATAAGTGTTAGGAGTGTTATAACCAGTATCACACCAAATTACAGTAATATCATTTAGTAAACGAGTTACAGCGTGTAGTATAGCTACTTCATAGGGCCTGAAATTAGTTGTCACAACAGGTTTAGTTGAAAAACTTAATACCCATGATATAACTTCAAAAGGTGGTTTATTTCTAAAATCATTATTATACTTTTCTAAAAGGTCTTTATTTATATTCATTGCTTATTGTTTTATTTTTCCCCATGTTATTTGATTCCACATACGCTCATGAAAGAAGTATAATACCATTTTTGAAATCAATTCAATTGCACCTATTGAAAAAGCTAAACTTAAGGTGCCTGTGATTAACCATGAAATAACTATAGTGTCAATTGTACCAATAGTTCGCCAACTAATAGTTTTTATTATACTGCGTTTAAGATTTTCATTGTTTTTGTGTTGAACTTTTTTAGCAGAATTGTTAGTAAAAATGGAATCTAGTAACATAAATTATTTTAATACTATAATCCTATCGGATTAATAGGGTTTTGCAAATGTAGAAATATTTTATGCTTAAAAAACACTTTTTGAGTTAAATTTTAAAAGAGTAGAAAATAGTATTAATTACAGTACTAAGTGATATCTGATAAGGTGTTGTTTTTTAACACCTTAAGTGTGTTGTCACGCACTTGAATCATTAACTTGTGTACACTACAGGCTTTTTCATCTGGACAATCATCACATTTTTCATAAAAATTTAAGCTTACACAAGGCAGCATGGCTATAGGTCCTTCAAGAGCTCTAATAACATCAGTCATTAAAATTTTAGAAGGATTTTCTAATAAATAATATCCTCCATTTTTTCCTTTTTTTGATCCTAAAAAACCAGCCTTTCTTAAGGTAAGTAATATACTTTCTAAAAATTTATGTGAGATGTTTTCACTCTTAGAAATTACGGCAATAGGTACAGGAATATTTTCCTTTTGTCTAGCTATAAACGCAAGCGCCTTTAATCCGTATTTGGTTTTTTTAGAAAGCATATTGCGAATATAAAAATTAAATTGTTAAGAAATACCTGAGTTAAGTCATAATATAAATTCTTATCCTATTTGATATTTTTCTAATCAATATAGGTACTTGTGATTAATTTGATTAGTATAAAGACAATAATTTAAAAAGCGAGGAGTAGCAGGGTTGGTAAATGTTATTTATTGGTGATTTTGATGTTTTTTTGGCGGGCAGAGTTTTTTTTTAGAATAAATTTAAGGAGATGGAGTAAAGCTTTTTTTCATAAAATAGAGGTACTTTTGAGGGGTATAAAAGGAATAAAAAGATAATTCTATGTTGAATAAAGCGGTTTTTAATTGGAGTGGAGGGAAAGATAGCGCCTTAGCGTTGCACTATATACAGCAACAAAAAGAATTTGAAATTCGCACCTTACTAACTTCAATTAATGATACTTATAATAGGATTTCTATGCATGGTGTACGTGCCGAGTTACTACATAATCAAGCAAGTGCTCTAGAAATACCACTTACTGAGTTGCGTTTACCAGAAAACCCAACAATGGAGGAGTACAATGTTTTGTTATCAGAATTAAATGCCGACTTAAAATTGCAAGGTATTACACATAGTATTTTTGGTGATATTTTTTTAGAAGATTTAAGGAAGTATCGTGAAGAACAATTGACTAAAGTTGGTATAAAGGCTCATTTTCCTTTATGGAAAAGAAATACAAAGGAGTTGATACATGAGTTTATTGATTTAGGTTTTAAAACAATTGTGGTATGTACTAAAGCTGAATTGTTAGGGAAAGATTTTGTTGGTGAAGTAATTACGAAAGATTTTTTAAAAGAACTACCTAAAAATGTAGACCCTTGTGGTGAAAATGGCGAGTTTCATACCTTTGTTTATGACGGGCCAATATTTAAGAAAGCTATAAGTTTTACAGTAGGCGATAAAATATATCGCACTTATGAGGCACCAAAGAAAAAAGAAGATGCTTGCTTTTCAACTACATCAACACTGAAAGAAATAGGGTTTCACTTTTGTGATTTAGTACCAAAATAAATAAAAACAATGTTTAAAAAAATAAGCATAATAGTATTAGTTGCTTTCATATTTGTAGCATGTAAAAAACAAAACCAGGTAGAAAATCACGAAATTCAACACGGTGTTGAATTTTCTACAACATACGCTACAGGGTTTAAAGTTGTTAATTATAATAGCTATACCACGATTCATATAAAATCACCTTGGCCAAATTCCGATAAAAGCTTCACTTATTTATTAGTTGATAAAGGCAAAAATGTACCTGAACATATAGCACATGATGCATTGATTCATGTGCCTGTTGAAAAAGTAATAGTTACTTCTACCACACATATTCCAATATTAGAAGCTTTAAATGAATTGGATAAATTAGTGGGTTTTCCGAATACAAATTTTATTTCATCAGAAAAGGCAAGAGATCGTATAGGAAAAGGTATAATAAAAGAACTTGGAGAAAATGAAGCTCTAAATACGGAGCTAGTATTAGATTTAGAGCCAGATGTAGTAATTGGTTTTGCTATTAACGGAAATAATAAAACATTTAATACATTACAAAAATCAGGTATACCTGTGGTTTACGATGCAGCATGGATAGAAAAACATGCCTTGGGAAGAGCAGAGTGGATTAAATTTTTTGGATGCTTATTTAAAAAAGAAGAAAAAGCCAACCAGGTATTTAATCAAATAGTAAGTAATTATGCAATAGCAAAAAATAGTGTTGCTGATATAGTTGATAAACCATCAGTATTGGCAGGATCGATGTTTAAAGATATTTGGCATGTGCCTTACGGGAATTCTTGGGCAGCTCAATTTATAGCTGATGCTGGAGGAAATTACCTTTGGGGCAATACCTTAGGGTCAGGAAGCATAGCCTTAAATATTGAATCGGTACTAACCAAAGGGAAACAAGCTGATTTTTGGTTTACTTTAGGAAGTGCAACTACAAAACAAGAATTTAAGGAAGGTAATAAACATTACATACAATTTGATGCTTTTATAAATAATAACGTATATATAGCAAACAAAAAAGGAGCAACAGGAGGATTATTTTTTTATGAGCTGGGACCTAATAGACCTGATTTAATTTTAAAAGATTTAATTAAAATTATGCACCCCGATAGGTTGCCTAACCATGAGTTGTTTTTTTATCAACAGTTACAATAGCGATTATGTAGCATAGTTTTCAAAAAAAAGAAATTACTCGAAAACAAAACAGACATATATGAAAATTATTGTTTGACATGACAACTAGTTTTAATTTGTATTTTTACTCAAAAATTAAGCCTTAAATATCAATTTGGAAAACAAAAAATCATATTCATTAATACTTGTACTACTTATAGTTGTTACCTTATTTTTTGTGTTTTTAAACATTAGTTTAGGGTCTGTTCATATTCCTTTTTCAGAGGTGATAGGTGTGATGCTTGACACTACTGAAGTAAAACAATCTTGGGAATATATTATTTTAAATTATAGGTTGCCTAAAGCAATTACAGCTGTAATTGTAGGATCAGGCTTAGGGATTTCTGGGCTGCTAATGCAAACATTATTTCGTAACCCTTTAGCTGGACCATATGTATTAGGCTTAAGTTCAGGGGCTAGCTTAGGTGTTGCAACTGTGGTGCTAGGAGCTTCCTTTTTTTCGGCTACTTTTGCTTCGTTATTAATAAGTCAATGGAGTTTGGTTATTGCGGCTAGTATTGGTAGTTTTTTGGTACTACTAGCCGTAGTTATTGTAAGTTCTCGAGTTAAAGATACTATGGCTATATTGATAATTGGGTTAATGTTTGCTAGTGTTTCGGCAGCTATTGTAAGTGTATTATCATACTTTTCTTCCGCAGAACAATTACAACGATATATTTTTTGGAGCTTTGGTAGCCTAGGTAATTTAGCTTGGGAAGAGTTGTTTGTTTTAATATTGTTATTTGGTTTGGGGGTATTAGCTACTATTATATCTATTAAACCATTAAATGCCTTATTGTTGGGGGACAACTATGCTAGTAGTTTGGGGGTAAACTTAAAAAAATCTCGATTTATAATTATACTAGCTACAAGTTTTTTTGCTGGAAGTATAACAGCATTTGCTGGGCCAATTGCTTTTATTGGTTTAGCTGTGCCGCACTTAACAAAATTATTATTTAACACCTCTAACCATAAAATTCTATTGCCCGCAGTAGCACTTTCTGGAGCAATATTGATGTTGTTTTGTGATAGTGTTTCTCAATTACCCATGAGTGAATATACCTTGCCAATTAATGCAGTAACGTCTTTAGTAGGAGCACCAGTGGTAATATGGTTGTTGGTACGTAAAAAGAAACTGTTTGTGTAACTTATGAAGAAAAAAAATATCAATACAGTTTTAGAAGTAAAAAACTTAGCAATTGGTTATCAAACTAAAAAGAAAGAAATACGCGTTGCTGAAAAAATCAATTTTGCACTAAAACAAGGTGAGTTGGTAGGGTTAATTGGTGCTAATGGTATAGGGAAATCAACATTATTAAAAACAATAACTAATGCAGAGAAGTGTTTGGAAGGAGATGTGTATATTAATAATGAATCACTAAATTCTATAACAAGTATTAATCTAGCGAAAGAAATTAGTGTCGTGTTGACCGATAATATTTCACATACAAATTTATCGGTACAAGAACTTATTGCTTTAGGGAGACAGCCATATACCAATTGGATAGGCACACTTACTGAAGCCGATAAATTAAAAACCAAAGAAGCAATAGCGGCAATTCAAATTACTGATTTAGTAGATAAAAAATGCTATGAGTTAAGTGATGGGCAATTACAAAAAGTAATGCTAGCTAGGGCATTGGCACAGGATACAGCTATAATTGTATTAGATGAACCTACTACGCATTTAGATTTGTACCATAAAGTATCGGTACTTAAATTATTGCAAAAGTTAGCTAAGGAAACTCAAAAAACAATTTTATTTTCAACACACGAAATAAATGTAACCCTATCACTTTGCGATAAAATTATTTTAATGAAAGAAAACCAAACTTATTTTGGTACACCAAAAGAGTTAATAGCTCAGCAGGCATTTGATAAACTATTCCCTGATGATTTGGTCTTTTTTGATGAGTTGAGCGGTGCTTTTAAAATAAAATAGCCTACACACTTTAGTATCTTCGGTAAAATCAAATTATCTTTACCCTAAATAGTTAATAGTACAAATGACAGAAGCGATTATTATAATTTTCTCCGGTGTAGTATTTGGAGTAATTGGATTTTTAATAGGAAAGCGAATTACAAAGTTGCAACAAGAAGCTACGTTTAATGGGGTTCAACAGCGTACAGTGGCACTAGAGCAACAGTTAAACGAAGTCAAGAATTCATCGGTACATGAGCGTAAAAAACAAGAAGAGGTTTCTCAACAGCAACAAACTGAATTAAAAGAGCAAATACAACAATTAATTGCCGAAAAGGAGGTTGTAAGAAAGCAAAAAGACGATGTTACTATTGCGCTTACCAAACTTCAAGTTGACTTTAAAAACTTGCAATTAAAAAGTGATGAGCAAAAAGAAGAGGTAAGTAAGTTACAAGAAAAGTTTAGTAAAGAGTTTGAAAATTTAGCAAACAAAATTCTTGATGAAAAAGCCAATAAGTTTACTGAGCTAAATAGAGAAAACATAAAAGGAATTTTAAATCCGTTACAAGAAAAAATATTACACTTTGAAAAGAAAATAGAAGACACACATAAAGAAAGCATAGGACAACATGCTAGCTTGAAAGAACAAATACTTGGGTTAAAAGATTTGAACTTGCAAATGAGTAAAGAAGCATTAAACTTAACTAAAGCATTAAAAGGCGATAGTAAAATGCAAGGAAATTGGGGCGAGTTAGTTTTAGAGCGCGTATTGGAAAAATCTGGTTTAGAGAAAGATCGTGAATATTTTGTACAACAAAGCTTTGTTACAGAAGATGGTGCTCGAGTATTACCTGATGTGGTTATTAACTTGCCAGGTAATAAAAAGATGATTATTGACTCAAAAGTATCCTTAACACATTATGAGCGTTACGCAAATGTAGATGATGAAAAAGAAAAAGATCAGTTTTTAAAAGAACATGTACTTTCTATAAAACGTCATGTAGAGCAATTAGGTGCAAAAAATTACCATGATTTGTATAAAATTGATAGCCCAGATTTCGTGTTGTTATTTATACCAGTAGAGCCAGCATTTGCAGTTGCTTTAAATGACGATGCATCACTGTATAATAAGGCTTTTGAGAAAAATATTGTGATTGTTACACCAACCACATTGTTAGCTACACTACGTACTATTGATACTATGTGGAATAATGAAAAACAGCAACAAAACGCTTTAGAAATAGCTACTCAAGCGGGGCGTTTGTACGATCAGTTTGTTAATTTAACCAATGACTTTATAAAAGTAGGTAATCAGTTAAAAACAGTGCAAGGTACTTATGATGGTACCATGAAAAAATTAACTGGTAAAGGGAACTTAATTAAAAAAGTAGAAAATTTAAAAAGCTTAGGAATTAAGCAACAAAAGCATTTAAATGATAAGTTGTTAGAACGTGCGAATGATGCTGATTAATAACTATAACGCAATTTAATATTATGAGAAAAGTTTTAATCATTTTAGTACTTATTTTTATTTCAATAGTAGTTGGATACTTTTCATTTATTTATTACGTGCCTTATAGTGAAGGAGTACGCTCAGGTGAGTTGATTAAAATAAGTAAAAAAGGAGTTGTAATTAAAACTTGGGAAGGCGAAATAAGCCAAGGAATTTCTGGTGCTCAAATTTTTCAATTTTCAGTAGAAGACAAGCAGAAAAAAGAGGTGTTAGATTTGCAAAAATACCAAGGTAAATATGTGAAAGTATATTATAAAGAACGGTATAAAAACTTATTCTGGTTAGGAGATACAAAGTATTTTATAACAAAGGTTGTAAAAGAAAAATCCCCCCATTTTAGAGGGGATTAACAACTAAATTAAAAACAAGGATTTGTCAGAATTTCCTTATTTTAAAAACAATACTTGTTCTCTGCACTTACTTTTTCAGCAATTTGATTGCGTAAAGCAACTACGTTAGGTTGGTTTGCATACTTTGTAAAACGCTTTAATCCCATTAACATCATACGCTGCTCATCACCTTCGGCAAAAGAAACAATTCCTTCTTTTGCATTTTTTGTAATAATGTCAACAGCATTGTATAGGTATAATTTTGTCATAGCAATTTGATTTTTCTGTGAATCTTCACCAGACCTTTTTGCATTTTTCTCTGTACGTAGTAATGCTGATTCTGCCATGTATATTTCAATTAAAATATTAGATGCAGCATTTAATAATTGTTGGTGTTTTTCTAATTCAGGGCCATATTTTTGAATTGCAGCACCAGCAACCATTAAAAATACTTTTTTCAATTTACCAATCAATTCTTTTTCTTCAGCAAATAACTCAGAGTAATCAGGCGTATCAAAAGAAGGAATACCAGTTAATTCATCTGCAACAGCCATGGCTGGTGTTAACAAATCAACATGTCCTTTCATAGCTTTCTTGATTAACATACCTACAGAAAGCATACGGTTAATTTCATTTGTACCTTCGTATATACGTGCAATACGTGCGTCACGCCAAGCAGCTTCCATTGGGGTTTCTTCAGAGAATCCCATTCCTCCAAAAATCTGAATTCCTTCATCGGCACAGTTTTGAACATCTTCTGAAACAGCTACTTTTAAAATAGAACATTCAATAGCATACTCTTCTACACCTTTTAATTCTGCTTCTTGGTGCGAATTTCCGGCAGCTTCACGAATAGCGATTCTATCTTCAATATTTTTTGCAGCTCTATAACTAGCTGATTCACCTACGTATGCATTGGTTGCCATTTCGGCAATTTTTGCTTTAATAGCTCCAAACTCAGCAATAGGAGTTTTAAATTGTTTACGTTCATTAGCGTAGTTTACTGCAGTAGTTGTAATTCTACGTTGAGAATCTAAACAAGCAGCAGCCAATTTAATACGTCCAACATTTAAAGCATTCATGGCAATTTTGAACCCATTACCTCTTTCTGACAGCATGTTTTCTACAGGTACAATAGTATCGTTAAAAAATACTTGACGTGTAGATGATGCACGAATACCTAATTTATGCTCCTCTTCACCTAAGGTAATTCCATTAGGGTTGTTTTTATCATATTCAACAATAAAACCAGTAATATTTTTATCATCTTCAATACGTGCAAAAACAATCATTAAATTGCAAAATCCTGCGTTTGATATCCACATTTTTTGCCCGTTAATCTTATAGTTTTTCCCATCTTCGGTTAAAGCGGCTGTGGTTTTTCCGGAGTTAGCATCAGATCCTGCTCCAGGCTCGGTTAAACAGTAAGAACCAAACCATTCTCCTGAGGCTAATTTAGGTACGTATTTTTGCTTTTGTTCTTCTGTACCGTATAATGTAATAGGCATAGTACCAATACCAGTATGTGCACCAAAAGCTGTACTAAAAGACCCTGTTCCACTAGAAATATAGTCGCAAGTTAGCATGGTAGAAACAAAGCCCATACCTAAACCTCCGTATGTTTCAGGTACAGCAACACCTAAAAAACCTAATTCTCCAGCTTTTCGCATCACCTCTTCAGTTAATGCGTAATCCTTTTTTTCAAAACGTTCTCTATATGCTATAATTTCGCGGTCGTTAAATTCCATAACCGCTTCCTTCATCATCTGTTGTTCTTCGGTGAAGTCTTCCGGTGTAAATACATCTTCACACTTGGTTTCTTTTACTAAAAACTGACCTCCTCTTAATAAGTTTTTATCTTCCATGGTTGGTTTATTATGATTGATTATTTTAAAAATTCAAAAACTCCTGCTGCTCCTTGTCCAGTACCTACGCACATGGTTACCATACCGTATTTGCCTTGCATGTTTCGTTTGCGCATTTCGTCAAAGAGTTGTACAGATAGTTTTGCTCCAGTACACCCTAATGGGTGTCCTAAGGCTATGGCACCCCCGTTTACATTTACAATGTCTGGATTTAAGTTTAATTCTCTCATTACAGCTAATGATTGTGATGCGAATGCTTCGTTTAATTCAATTAGCTCAATATCATTTTGCTGTAATCTTGCTTGTTTTAACACTTTTGGTATTGCTGCTACAGGGCCAATACCCATTATTCGTGGTTCTACACCAGCAGCGGCATAGTTTACTAAACGTGCTATTGGTTCTATATTTAGCTCTTTTACCATTTCTTCACTCATAATAAGCACAAAGGCAGCACCGTCACTCATTTGAGAAGAGTTTCCTGCGGTAACGCTTCCTCCTTGTGCAAATACAGGACGTAATTTTGCTAAGGCTTCTTTATTTGTGCCTTTACGTGGGCCTTCATCTTTTGTTACGGTGTAGCTTTTTGTAGCTTTTTTGCCATTCTCATCAACAAATACCTGTTCTACTTTTATAGGAACTATTTGATCTTGAAAACGGTTTTCAGCTTGTGCCTTTAAAGCTTTCATGTGTGAATTATAAGCAAACTCATCTTGATCTTCACGAGAAACATTAAATTGATTGGCTACAGCCTCGGCAGTATTACCCATACCCCAGTAATAATCCTCATGTCCAGATTTAATTACATCGTAATTTAGTTCGGTTTTAAACCCTGTCATAGGTACAGAGCTCATACTCTCCGCTCCACCTGCAATAATACAATCGGCCATACCCGCTTGAATTTTAGCAGTGGCCATTCCGATGGTTTCTATTCCTGAAGAACAAAAACGGTTTACGGTTACCCCTGGAACATCAACAATGTCTAATCCCATTAATGAAATTAAACGCCCCATATTTAAACCTTGAGAACCTTCTGGCATTGCGTTACCCACAATAACATCATCAATTCTTTTCTTATCAAAATCAGGAAGCTCATTCATCATGTACTCGATGGTTTCGGCAGCTAATTCGTCGGTTCTTTTAAATCGAAAAACTCCTTTAGGGGCTTTACCTACTGCAGTTCTGTATGCTTTTACTATATATGCTGTTTTCATGTTTTATACTTTATTGTTTAAGATTAAATACTTACGTTACGAATTAGTTACGTAGTGGTCTACCTTTTTTTAACATGTGTTCTAAGCGTTCTAATGTTTTTCGCTCTGTAGTTAATGACATAAAGGCTTCACGCTCTAAATCTAATAGGTATTGTTCTGAAACATTTGTTGGCTCAGACAAATCTCCTCCAGCCATTACATAAGCTAGTTTATTGGCAATTTTTTTGTCGTGTTCAGAAATATAATTACTTGCCTCCATTGAATCTGTTCCTACTAAAAACATTCCTAAAGCTTGTTTACCTAGTACTTTTACGTCTTTGCGCTTTGGAGGTTGAGTATAGCCAGCTTCAGCCATTAGTTTGGCATGCGCTTTTGCAGTTGCTATTTGACGGTCTTTATTAACGACAACGATATCTTTTCCTTTTTGTAATAAGCCTAGATCATACCCTTCATATGCAGATGTAGCAACTTTAGCCATACCTACAGTTAAGAAATATTCTTGGAGTACGTTTAGCTCAACATCTCCTTTTTTGAATAGGTCAGATGCTCTTAAAGCCATCTCTTTAGAACCTCCACCTCCTGGAATAACACCTACACCAAATTCAACTAATCCAATATATGTTTCGGCAGCAGCTACAACTTTATCGGCATGTAGTGCTAACTCACAGCCTCCACCTAGAGTCATTCCGTGTGGTGCAACAACCGTAGGGATACCTGAATAGCGTAAACGCATAGTTGTATCTTGGAAATATTTGATAGCCATATTCATTTCGTCATATTCTTGCTCAACGGCTAACATGAAAATCATACCAATATTGGCGCCAACAGAGAAATTAGCACCTTGGTTACCAATTACTAAACCTTGGTAGTTTTTCTCAGCTAAATCGATAGCTTTGTTAATTCCTGAAAGTACATCTCCTCCTATAGAGTTCATTTTTGATTGGAATTCAACATTAAGGATACCATCGCCAATATCTTCAATAATTACGCCTGAATTTTTAAATACCTCTGATGTTTTTCTAATATTATCTAAAATGATGAATGCATCTTGACCAGGTACTTTCTCCTGGGTTTTGGCTGTAATATTATAGTAATTTGTAGCGCCTTCTTTTACGGTATAAAAGCTGTTGTTGCCAGCTTGAAGCATTTCTGTTACCCATGATGCAGGCTCCATCCCTTCAGCTTTCATGATTTCAATTCCTTTTTCAACACCAATAGC
This sequence comes from uncultured Flavobacteriaceae bacterium, assembly GCA_947493535.1. Lineage (GTDB taxonomy): Bacteria > Bacteroidota > Bacteroidia > Flavobacteriales > Flavobacteriaceae. The sequence goes on from CANLRK010000003.1 coordinate 193,352, forward strand.
ATCCCATATTTGGAAAGGTCCGTGTTCCCAACCGAAACCAGCCTTCATAGCATCGTCAATTTTATATAAATCATCAGCTATTTCAGGAATTCTGTTAGATACATAAGCAAATAGTGCAGCGAAACTTTTTCGGTAAAATTCTCCAGCTTTGTCTTTTCCACCAACCAATACTTTAAAACGATCAATTACATTATCAATATTTTTAGTAAGTTCTAAGGTGGCAAATTTAGCACGTTGCTTTGTTCTGTATTCTAAAGTGTTTAGATCTAATGATAAAATATCTTTTTTACCATCAGTAACTACTTTTTTGTAAAAACCTTGTTTTGTTTTGCTTCCTAACCATTTATTTTCCATCATGGTATTGATGAACTCTGGAAGTTTAAATAAATCGTGTTTTTCATCGTTAGGGCAGTTTTCATAAATACCATTAGCAACATGTACTAAGGTGTCGAGTCCTACTACATCAACGGTACGGAAGGTAGCCGATTTTGGACGACCAATCACTGGACCACTTAATTTATCAACCTCTTCAATAGTTAAATCCATATCTTTTACCATATGGAATAAGCTCATAATACTGAAAATACCAATACGGTTACCAATAAAAGCAGGAGTGTCTTTAGCTACTACGGATGTTTTTCCTAAGAATTTTTCTCCATAAGCGTTTAAGAAATCTAATACTTCGTTTGAGGTTTGTGGACCTGGAATTATTTCGAATAATTTTAAATATCTAGCAGGGTTAAAGAAGTGTGTGCCACAGAAATGTTTTTGAAAGTCATCACTGCGTCCTTCACTCATAAATTTAATAGGGATACCAGAAGTGTTAGAGGTAATTAGTGTACCAGGTTTGCGGTGTTTTTCTAGGTTTTCAAAAACCATTTTTTTAATATCCAAACGCTCAACAACTACTTCAATAATCCAATCTACATCTCCTACTTTTGCAATATCATCTTCAAGATTACCTGTAGTAATCCTATTAGCAAACTTTTGATGGTAAATAGGTGAGGGTTTAGATTTTAAAGCAGCTTTTAATGAGTCGTTCACCAAACGGTTACGAACTACCTTATCTTCAAGAGTTAAACCTTTGGCTTTTTCAGCATCATTTAGTTCTCTAGGAACAATGTCAAGCAATAAAACTTCAACACCAATATTAGCAAAATGACAAGCAATTCCGCTTCCCATGATTCCTGAACCTATTACGGCAACTTTCTTTATGAGTCTTTGCATTTTGATTCCTTTATGATTTAGTAAATATATTTCGTTGTTGTATTAATTCTAATATTTTATCGGTAACCTGATGAAAGCTAGCTATTTTCTCAGGGCTGATATTTTCGTATATAGCTTGATTGAAAATAAGAACTTTCTCTTTTGAAATATCTCTCATTTCTTTGCCATATTCTGTTAGAAAAATGAGGACACTCCTGCCGTCTTTTGGGTTTTTTTGACGGATAATTAAACCTTTATCTTCCATGCTCTTTAAAGTGCGTGACAGACTTGTTGGTTCTATCCCCATACGCGGACCTAAGGCGGTTGATGGGGTTCCTTCTTTGTCGATATTTAATAATGCAAATGCCACTGCCATCGTAGCGCCATATTTTGCAGCTTCTTCATTATATAACTTAGCTACTCCTTGCCATGTTGCTCGTAAAGCGTGGTCTATTGTTTTTTCAGTCATTATATTGTATATTTATAGGAGTGTATTAAGTTTCCCAAATATACTAAAAAATATTATGCGCGCATAATAAAAAATAAATAAAATAAAAAAGATCCGGGTTAAGGGATCTTTTTTATTTTATGATTAATACTAGACTTAGTTTTTGTCGTAAATTTTATTATATAATTCTATATATTTTTCTTTAATTATTTTACGCTTCATTTTCATAGTAGGAGTAAGGTGTCCTGCTTCTATGCTCCATATATCTGGAGTAAGTTCAAAACGTTTTACTTGTTCCCATTTTCCGAATTTCGCGTTATGATGATTGATTTCTTTTTCTATTCTGTCAATTAGTTTTTGATTGGTAATCTGTTCCTGAGGGGTGTTTCCAATAGTGATATTGTGTTTTTTAGCCCAATCAGAAATAAATTCAAAGTTTGGTTGTACTAATGCGGCAGGCATTTTTTCACCATCTCCAATAACCATTATTTGCTCAATAAATCGAGATTGTTTGAATTGATTTTCTAGTACTTGAGGAGCTACATATTTTCCTCCTGAGGTTTTAAACATTTCTTTTTTACGGTCGGTTATTTTTAAGAAACCTTCAGTGTCAATTTCTCCAATATCACCTGTATGGAAATAACCATTTTTTAATACCTCAGCAGTTTTTTCAGGATCTTTGTAGTAACCTTGCATAACTTGCGGTCCTTTAACAAGTATTTCACCATCATTAGCAATTTTAACTTCGGTATCGGCTAATAGTTTACCTACAGTACCTATTTTAAAACCATTTTTTCTCATATCGTTAACAGATACAACAGGCGATGTTTCTGTTAGCCCATAACCTTCCATTACTGGAATTCCAGCCGCATTAAATACCCTTGCTAAACGTGGTTGGAGTGCAGCACTTCCTGAAGCTATAGCTTTTAAATTACCACCTAGTGCTTCTTGCCATTTGCTAAAAATAAGTTTGCGAGCAATTTTTAATTTAAATTCATACCAAGCACCATTTTGCCCGTATGGTTCATACTCTAGCCCCGTTTCTACAGCCCAAAAGAAAAGTTTCTTTTTAATACCTGTTAGTTCTGCACCTTTTGCGTAAATTTTATCGTATACTTTTTCAAGTAAACGTGGTACTGCGCTCATTACGTCAGGTTTTATTTCTTTTAAGTTATCGCTGATGGTTTCTAATGATTCTGCAAAATAAATACTTGTGCCACTGTATTGGTACATATATAATAGCATGCGCTCATAAATATGGCATACAGGTAAAAAACTTAAAGATTTTGAGTGTCCTAAATCAATAGGTAGTCTTGCAGCACTGTTTAGTGCATTGCTGACAATGTTTTTATGGCTAAGCATTACTCCTTTTGGTCTTCCTGTAGTACCAGAAGTATATATTAAAGTAGCTAGGTCATCTGTTTTTACATCACTTTTTCGTTGTTCAACTTCATTCTGGTTACTTTCGTCTTTTCCTAATTCTAACACTTCTGTCCAGTTTTTACAAGAAGCAATTTCGTCAAAACAAAAAACCTCTTTTAAAGAAGGGACATTTTGTTTTATGGCGTTTACTTTTGTTAAAACTTCTTCACAAGAAACAAAGCAGTATTTGGCTTCAGAGTGGTTTAGTACATACTCGTAATCTTCTTCGCTTATGGTAGGGTAAATAGGTACATCTTGAGCTCCTGTTTGTAAAATACCAATATCGCATATGTTCCATTCAGTTCGGTTGGTCATAGATATTATGGCAACCTTATCATTGGCTTGTACTCCTAAACGTAGTAAACCACGACTAATGGCATTGGCTTGATTAATATATTCTTGTGTAGAAGTGGCATTCCAAGTACCATTCTTTTTTGTAACTAAAGCTTCTTTTAGGTTGTATTTTTCCAATTGGTAATATGGAAAGTCGAATAAACGCGTAATGTTTGTCATAAATTTAATATCTGGTTGGTAGTACTTCGCAAAATAGAAAAAAGCAACGGATATTTCAAATTAATGCAAGAAAAAGCCTCTTGACAGGTATAAGTAGTTAAGAGGCTAATATAAACTAGTGTTTTGTGAGATTCTTGTTTTTTGTTAAGCTATTTAAATAAAGTAAATTTTATTAACTCAGTATTTCTGGTTTGTTGTTATTTTCTTCATGTCTTTACGTAAAATTATATTCAAAAACATAATCATCCATTACAAAACCATTGCCGATGTCAAAATCTTCTTCAGCTATTATTTTGAAACCATAATTTTGATAAGCTCTTATTCCTTTTTTGTTCCCTCTATTTACCGTAAGATAAACTGATTTACAATTATTCGTTTTTGCGTAATTTACAACACGGTTCAATGAAGCTTTTCCCAGCCCCAATCCTTGGGCTGAGTTTTTTAAATAAATTTTACTTAAAAAAACACGTTTATCTTCTTTTATGTGGTAAGATAAATAGCCAACAATTTGGTTATTATACTCAATAAACTCCCAAATATAATCTTCTTCTAAATCTTCCTGAATTCGTTTTGGACTATACATTAGCTTGAGCATATAATCTATTTGGTCTTGAGAAATCATATCATGGTAGTTATCGTTCCAGATTTCTGAAGCAAGTTGGTGTACAAAACTTAAATCATGTAGTGTTATAGTGCGAAAATTAATCATTTCTGAAATTGGGGAAAATGTGGTTTATAAGTTTATAAAAATACCACTGCTAAACTAGTTGTTAAGTGTGCTTATTTTAGTTTCTAAAGCTTTAATTTTTTCGTTTTGTAATTGTATTAATTCTTGCTGTTCTTGCGTAGCTTTTATAAGTACAGGTATGAGTTGTAAATATTTCATTCCCATACGCTCCATTTCTATTTTAGTAAATTGAGTAGGGTTATTTTCATCTAAAGCTTTGTGGTCGTGTGTTTTTACGGCTTCAGGCACTAATTTTAGTACATCTTGTGCTATTAATCCTAATTTTGTTTCATGAAAAGGATCCTTTTTTAAGGTATAGGAAACGGTGCGCATTTGTAAAATTTCGTCTAAACCATAATTTAAGTTTTTAATATTGTTTTTCTCTCTTTCATCAGAAACATTTACAAAATTATCAGCAAAAACATCATCCCAAGCGTTTGCAGTAGTACTAACTCCTAAATCGTTTAAAATATGGGCGGTTGGTGAAAAATTGTTATTAATCATTGTGCTAGTTGGTGCATCTAATAAGTATTCTATGGAACCAATACCTACAGCAGAACCATCTGTCGCTCCATTATCAAAATCAGCTAAATAGTTTACTGTTGTTCCGGCAATTGCGTTTCCATTTTGAAAATCACTACCAATATTATTTGTTCCAAAGCGAACAATATTTTCATTGGAATCTAGTAAAAACATGTTAGCATTGGTATTAGATTCTATTCTGAAATCATGGTCAGCTGTTCCAGTTTCATTAAATATTAAATTACCATCCCAATACCCATTACCAACAAAATAACCTGCCCAGCCAGTAGTGTGTGTATTGCTACCATAAACAGCTCTGTTGTTATCACCATAGGCACTAAAGTATCCTCCATAATGCGTTCCTGTACCAGCACTACCAACGTAGCCATAAACTCCATATAAAGTACTAGTATTAGAAGCGGAAGAATTAATATAATTATAGCTACCTCTTAAAGTTCCTTCATTACTGGTAATACGGTTGTAGGTTCCGTATTTAGTACTGTTAGAGTTATTTAAAATATGAGTGTAATTACCATAAATTGCTCCTATGTTTGTTCCGGTAAAATAGTTGTAAGTACCATATTTTGTTCCTGGAATATCTGAAAACTCATTACGTACACCATATTTTACACCAGTTCCTGTGTTTTCGAAATGATTATATACTGCATAGGAAGCTCCATTACCTGTACCGTACATTCGGTTGTAATCACCGTACATTGCACTGCTATAGGTGGCACTAGAATTCATGTTCTTATATTCACCATAACTAGTTCCAGAGCTATAATCAACTTGCGTGTATTCTCCGTAAATTGTTGAAGCATTCATAGAATTTGATACATTCATGAGATTATATGAAGCATAGTTATTTGTGCTTACTCCAGTACCTGCTAGATTTAAGTAATTGTAACTTGCTCTGTGGTTTCCGGTCCCATACGCACTTAAGTAATTGTAGGCTCCGTATGCTGTGGCATTTGATGCAGAATTCATGTAGGTTAAGTTGTAAATACCGTAATGCGCACCAGTTCCTTCACTATTTATGTTACTATATATTCCGTATTTGTTAGAATTTGTTGAGGTGTTATTTCTATTATAGATGCCGTAGGTAGTACCAGCGTCTGTACCATCATGATGATTGTATATTCCGTAATTGGTAGTGCTATCGGTATTAGGTATGCTAGTGTAAAGTCTTGCAATATTACTTGTTGTGCCTATGCCTACATTACCATTGGTGTTAATGCGCATGTTTTCAGTATTGTTGGTTCTGAAAACTAAGTCTTGTGTATCGGTAGTACCCAGAAAGTTTGTTGTAGGGTTGGTTCCTGAGTTCCCTGTAATAGACCATGCGTTTCCTGAAACAATTAATTGTGTCCATTGTACACCATTCCAATAATAAAATCCCTCGCCGTTTCCTCCAGCTATTGTAGGGTTGGTATTGTATACTAACAATCCCGTAGCGGGTGAGGTAATTGGTGTGGCTAGGTTAATATCATTTAATGCTATTCTTGGAGTTAGTATCCCTTTGTCAGTTGAGGTAATATCTAAAACAGATGATGGGTGAGGTATTGTGGTTCCGATACCTACTTGAGCGTTTGTAAATGTACTTATTAAAAGAAATGCTAATAGTTTGAAATGCCTCATGATAATATGATTGGTTTTTATAGTACAAAAATAAAGGTAGTAGTTATAAAAATAAAATTAGTTATTTCTTATGTTATGTAACTATAAATAAAGCGCTTATAGAACATATAAGCGCTTTAAATAATTGTTAAAAAGAAACGATTATTAGTTTAAATTTTTAACTTCTTTTTTTAAGGTTTCTATTTGTAATTGTTGTTCTTGTATGGCTTTTACGAGTACAGGTATTAATGACTGATAGTTTACTGCATACCTGTCTAACTCTACTTTGGTATATACTCCTGGTTTAGATTCGTCTAACTGCTTGTAATCGTGTGTTTTTACAGATTCAGGAATTAGTTCTAAAATTTGCTGTGCTTTCAACCCTAATTTTTGATCTTTAAAAGGGTCGTCTTTTAAGGTGTATGTTATGGCGTCAAGATTCAGAATTTCATTTAGACCATAATCAATTGTTTTAATATTATCTTTTAATCTTACATCAGAAGGTATCCAATAATCATCTGCATATACATCATCCCAATAGTTTTCCCAACCTAAATCGTTAAGTAAATTAGCATCTGGTGATAAGTCGTCACTAATAAAAAGCTCGTTAGATCCATCTACCAAATATTCTATAGAACCTAAACCAAGTGTTGATCCGTCTACAGTTCCATGGTCAAAATCGGCTACATAATCTACTGTGATTGTAGTTCCGGTTCTCCATAGGTTAATTGTAGTTCCATTAGCCATTAAGCTACCTGTAGCACTACCACAACGTACTACATCAATATCAGCATCTACAATTAATGTTGGATTGTCAACAATTAAGTCTCCATTATTATCATTTTGTAGGTAAAGAGGAGTGCTTGTGTTGGTAATAATTTCATTACCATCTATGCGTAATGAATTTCCTATTTCTAAAACACCAGTATTTGTAGTTCCACTGGCATCATTGGTCCAAGGCATTTCTACACGACCATCATCATAAACTTTAAATCGGTCAACACCATTATCTTGAATAGCAAAATCCCCTGTGCTATTAAGGTTAAAGTCAATATTGTATGAGTCTTGTGTTACTGTGGTGTTTTCAATAAGAACACCACCTAGTCTTACTGCATCATTTGTAGCTAAGTAAAGTCCGTTTTCTGCAGTAATATTTTTACTGTTTAGTTTTACCCATTGGGTGCTATCCCAGTAATAGAATCCAGTTCCATCACCATCAACTACTGTTGCATTGGTGTTGTACACGAGTAAACCTGTAGCTGGAGTAGTAACAGGTGTAGCTAATGAGGTGTTACTCAACGAAATTCTAGGAGTTAAAATACCTTTGTTTGTTGAAGTTACATCTAAAATAGACGATAAATCGGGTGTTGTTGTGCCAATACCTACTTGACCATAGGTATACACACAGCATAGCAATAATGCTAGTGTTTTTAAGATTTTCATTTTATTTCGGGTTAGTTTAATTGCCACAAAAATAGAATGTTATCTTTTATAACAAAAAAAAATAATAAAAAATTATTAACAGATGTTAATATGGTAATTTTGGTGTAAAAAAAACTCCTTGTTGTAAAAAGAAAAACAAGGAGTTTTTTATGTAGAAAATCTACTAGTTAGTTTTTCTCAATCCATTTTCTAGCGTTGACAAAAGCTTCTAACCAAGGAGAAACTTCGTCTTGTCTTCCATCTATATAATGAGCCCAATTCCATTGAAAAATAGAACGTTCAATGTGAGGCATTGTTACTAAATGACGACCATCTTTAGAACTCATCATGGCTACATTATAGTCTGAACCGTTAGGGTTGGCTGGGTAACCTTCATAACCATATTTAGCAGCTATTTCATAGTTGGCTTCATCTTCTGGTAAGTTAAATTTACCTTCTCCGTGAGAAATCCAAACTCCTAATTTTGTTCCAGCTAAAGAGTTTAACATCACCGAGTTGTTTTCTTGAATGGTCACTGAGGTAAAGTTGCTCTCGTGTTTTTGAGAGTCGTTATGGATTAATTTTCCATGTACTTCATGATCTGGGTTAATTAAATCTAACTCCATCCATAATTGTGCTCCGTTACAAATACCTACCGATAGCGTGTCTTTTCTTGCAAAGAAATTTTTTAGTGCTGTATTTGCTTTTTCGTTGTATTTAAATGCTCCAGCCCATCCTTTAGCAGAACCTAAAACATCTGAGTTAGAGAATCCTCCAACTGCACCAATAAACTGAATGTCTTCTAAAGTTTCACGACCAGATATTAAATCAGTCATATGAACATCCTTTACATCAAAACCAGCTAAATACATAGCGTTAGCCATTTCTCTTTCTGAGTTTGATCCTTTTTCACGAATAATAGCAGCCTTTGGTCTATCTCCTTTAGGAGTACCAATAGCATCAGCTAATTTACCAGTGAAATGAGTAGGGAAGGTGTAATCTAAAGCTTGATATTTATAGTTTATAAAACGTTCTTCAGCTTTATTATTAGCACATTGTTTCGCATCTAATAAAGCTGATGTTCTAAACCAAGTGTCACGTAATTCAGAAATATTAAAATTGAAAGCTTCTGTATGGTTAATAATAGTTACTTCGTTTGTATTGGTTACTTCACCAATATTGAAGAATTCTACACTGTTATGAGTCAATACTTCTTCTATACTAGAATCAGCTTGTAAAACAATACCGTTATTTTCAGCAAATAATACTTTGATTGAATCTGTTTCTCCTAATTTAGTTAAGTCTAGATTAGCTCCTATATTGTTTGATGCAAAACATAACTCTAATAATGTAGTAATTAAACCACCTGAAGCAACATCATGTCCCGCAACAATTTTATTATCTCTTATTAAGTTTTGTATAGTGTTAAATGCTGTTTTAAATTTAGCAGCATCTTTAATCGTAGATGTTTCATTTCCTATTTTGTTGACTACTTGAGCAAATGAAGATCCACCTAACTTAAAATTATCTTGAGATAAGTTAATATAATAAACGCTTCCTTTACCTGCTTTAAAAACAGGCTCAACTACTTTGTTAATATCGTTACAGTTAGCAGCAGCAGAAATAACAACAGTACCAGGGGAAATTACTTCTTCGTTAGGGTACTTTTGTTTCATTGATAAAGAATCTTTACCGGTAGGAACATTAATACCTAATTCTATAGCAAAATCTGAAATACCTTTTACTGCTTTATATAAACGAGCATCTTCACCTTCATTTTTACATGGCCACATCCAGTTAGCTGAAAGTGAAACTGATTGTAATCCGTTTTTTAAAGGAGCCCATATAATGTTAGATAATGATTCGGCAATGGCATTTCTACTACCCGCTACAGGATCAATTAATGCACTAATAGGAGCGTGACCTATAGAAGTTGCGATTCCTTCAGTAGATTTATAATCTAAAGCCATTACACCAACGTTGTTTAATGGTAATTGTAATGGTCCGGTACATTGTTGTTTAGCAACTCTACCACCTACACATCTATCTACTTTGTTAGTTAACCAATCTTTACAAGCAACAGCTTCTAATTGTAGCACTTGCTCTAAATATTCGTTGATGTTTTTTACATCGTAGTTTAATTCATCATAGTTTCTAGTAACAGATGAATCGGTCATGATGGTTTTAGGAGAACTACCAAACATATCTGATAATTCTAAATCCATTGGCTTTTCACCGTTTGTAGCCGATTCAAAAGTAAAGCGGTCATCGTTAGTAACATCACCAACTTCGTACATAGGGGAACGCTCTCTTTCTGCTATACGTTGTAAAGTATCTATATTATCTTTACTAATAACTAACCCCATACGTTCTTGAGACTCGTTACCTATGATTTCTTTAGCTGATAAAGTAGGGTCACCAACAGGTAATTTATCCAAATCTATTTTACCTCCAGTTTCTTCTACTAATTCTGAAAGACAGTTCAAGTGTCCACCAGCACCGTGATCGTGAATAGAAACAATAGTGTTTATATCACTTTCTACCATTCCTCTTACAGCATTGGCAGCACGTTTTTGCATTTCTGGGTTAGAACGTTGAATAGCATTTAACTCAATTCCTGAGTTAAATTCTCCAGTATCTGCAGAAGATACTGCAGCACCACCCATTCCAATTCGGTAGTTTTCACCACCTAAGATTACTATTTTGTCTCCATTTTCTGGAGTATCTTTTAATGCTTGTTCTGCCTTGCCATAACCAATACCTCCGGCTTGCATAATCACTTTATCAAAACCTAATTTTCGGGCATCTTCTTCGTGTTCAAAAGTTAATACAGAACCAGTAATTAATGGTTGCCCAAATTTATTTCCAAAATCAGAGGCCCCATTGGACGCTTTAATTAAGATATCCATTGGAGTTTGGTATAACCATTTACGCTCGTCCATTGCTTGTTCCCAAGGTCTGTTTTCTTCTAAACGAGAGTAAGATGTCATATAAACAGCTGTTCCAGCTAAAGGTAAAGATCCTTTTCCTCCAGCTAAACGATCTCTAATTTCTCCTCCAGATCCTGTAGCAGCACCATTAAATGGCTCTACAGTAGTAGGGAAGTTATGTGTTTCTGCTTTTAATGAGATTACCGATTCGAATTCTTTTTCTTCGTAATAATCTGGTTTATCGGCACTTTTTGGAGCAAACTGAGTTGCTTTAGGTCCTTTAATAAAAGCGACATTATCTTTATAAGCAGAAACAATATCGTTAGGGTTTTCTGCTGATGTTTTCTTTATTAACTTGAATAAAGAAGAAGGCATTTCTTTTCCATCTATAACAAATGTGCCGTTGAATATTTTGTGACGACAGTGCTCTGAGTTTACTTGAGAGAATCCGAATACTTCAGAGTCGGTTAGTTTTCTCCCAATTTTTGTAGCTAAGTTTTCTAGGTATTCTACTTCATCATCACTCAAAGCTAACCCTTCTTGCTGATTATAAGCAGCAATATCAGTTATTTCAATAATTTTTTCAGGTTCAATGGCTATGGTATAAATGTCTTGATTTAGTCCATTAAACTTTTGTGAAAGCATCGGGTCAAAGTCTATAAAATCTTCAGTAGAACTCAAGTATTCTTCAATACGAATGATTCCTTCTATCCCCATGTTTTGAGTTATTTCAACAGCGTTGGTACTCCAAGGAGAGATCATGGCAGCTCTAGGGCCAATAAAAAAAGCATCAATTGATGCCGTATTTATTTTAGATTGATTACCGAATAACCAAGTCAATTTTTCAATTGCTTCGTTAGAAAGTTCTTTTGTCGTTTGTACAGCAAAAACTTTGCTGTTTGTGTTTCCAAAGAAGTGAATCATTTTTTACAGTGTTTGTTGTGTTGTTGTTTTAAAGATGCAAAAATACATTTTTTGTTGTTGATATGGTATAAAAAAAGCGACTAAAAGTCGCTTTTTAAATTAGTAAGATATTGTTAGTTAATTACTAGTTTTTTAACCACACTATTTTTATCGGTATGTATTTTTAATAAGTACATTCCTGAGGCAATTGTATTTAGGTTATCAAGGGTAATAATTGAGTGGGTAGTTTTTATGTTTTTTGACATAATTAATTTACCGCTAATTGAATACAATTCTAATTGTTTAATAGTATTATTTCCTTTATTGATGTATACTGTGCTTGAGTGTGTAGGGTTTGGATAAATGCTAAAGTCATCGGAAATATAATCTTTAGTACCCAAAGTATTTGTCCAAATTTCATTAACCCATTCAGGGTGATCTATGAAAGGGTTTCTATTGTTTTGGTGTACAAAACCATTGTCGTTTCTGTCGAATTCTTTTTGAGAAGGAGGGTCTTGATAATGCCATGTCATTAGTAAATTAATGTACCATTGTTCATAAAACCTGTCAGAAGAACCATCCATAGGGTTATCATTAGAAGCATCGTGTAAATCCCAATTTCCACCGGCATTAGCTTCTATTGCTTTGTCTTCATAACGAACGGCAAAATAAAGTAAACATCTAGCAAAGTCACCCTTAAATTCATCAATTGGTTCAAATACATTTCCAGAAAAACCAGGAGTGGCACTTGATCCTAATCTTGAACCATTAGCTGATGTCCAGCTTGCAGTAGCAACATTTCCATAAGGGCTATTACCTCTACGACCATTAGTGTATCCATCTACAGGAACAACAAAATGGTAATCGTTTTTCATTGGGCTAAGACTATTAAAAAAACCTTGAGGGAAAGTATGTTCTCTATTGTAGCAATCTCCTTCGCCAGAGTATGAACCACATTGATTTGTTCCCATAGTAAAATTATATGGGTCAGTACCTGTTGGAGATTCTGAATACATATCTAGAAGAGTACCATCATCCTCATACTCAAAATTATATAATGGAGAGAAAGGATACTCATCTTTATCACCACTATTAACGTTTTGATAAGCTGTCCATAATGCTGCATATCCTTCGTCAGTAGCTATGTATTCGTTTACTGTAATAGAAGCGTCATCAACATCATCGATGATTTCTTTTAATTGTGTTTTTAAAGCGTAACCAGTTCCTGTGGCATGATCATAATAACCAGTCGGTATAGTTTGCGCATAAGTAGTGCTAATGGCAATAGTAAGTAGTAATAGAGTAATTTTTTTAATCATAATTAAGTGTTTTGAAAAGAGATAAAAACCACTAAATCTCTTAAAGAGTTATTTTTTGCGCTCTAATAGGGCCATGTAAAAACCATCATAGCCACTTAACGAAGATAATACTTTTTTATCAGAAATAAACTTGAATTCTTTATTAGTAGCTAAAAAAGTATTCACTTGGTCTTGATTTTCAGAAGGTAATACCGAACAAGTTGCATATACTAGTTTTCCCCCTGGTTTAACCATTTTAGAATAATCACATAAAATTTCTTGTTGAGTTTTACGAATGTTATCCAAAAATTCGGGTTGTAATTTCCATTTAGAGTCTGGGTTTCTTCTAAGTACACCTAATCCACTACATGGAGCATCTATTAGTACTCTATCTGCTTTATCATGCAATTTCTTGACTGGCTTGGTAGAGTCGATAGTTTTTAGGGTAATATTGTGCACTCCATTTCTTTTGGCTCTAACTTTTAGTTTACGTAATTTACTCTCGTAAATATCCATAGCAAAAATTTGCCCTTTGTTTTCCATCAAAGAAGCTAAGTGTAATGTTTTTCCACCAGCCCCAGCACAAGTATCTACTACCTTCATTCCGGGTTGCACATCTAAATAAGCTGCTACTAATTGTGAGGACGCGTCTTGAACTTCAAACCATCCGTCTTTAAATGCTTCAGTTTTAAAAACATTAGCGCGTTCAACTAACTTAATAGCGTCAGGGTGTTTTGGTAATGTTGTTGTTTCAATACCTTCTTCGGCTAGTTTTTCTTGAAGCTTAGTTTTCGTTGTTTTTAAAGTGTTAACTCTTAAAATAACTTCAGCTTGTTGGTTTAAGGAAGCAATTTCTTTAGTCCACACCTTTTCACCAAGTTCTTCAACTCCAAGTTCATCAATCCAATCTGGGATAGATTCTCTAAATTTTCTGATTTTAGATAATTGATCAAATCTTCCTTTGATTCTTCTGGTAGGGGTAGGTTCAATTTGATTCCAGTCTGGTAAAGGGATACCTCTTAAAACACACCATACAGAAAATAAACGCCATAAGTTAGGGCGTGAAAAAGGTTCGCTTACTTCTGCTATTTCTGCGTATAATCGTTTCCAACGAATAATATCATAAATAGTTTCAGCAACAAATTTTCTGTCACGAGCTCCCCAACGTTTATCTCTTTTTAGTGCTTTTTCTACGGCTTTCCCTGCATAGGCCCCTTCATTAAAAACATCTCTAATGCTATCTATTACCGCGTATGTTAAATTTCTGTGTAATCTCATCTTGTACGTGATTGTATAAATCAGCCTACAAAAGTATTGTATATTTACCGAAAATGAATGTTATGAGTCGATTATTATTAATAAGTGTTGTTTTCTGCTTGCTTTTTAGTTGCAAAAAGCAGGTTAAAGAAAGCCAAATTAAAGATATAGAGCTTGAGATAGAATATATATTGAAAGATTCGACAATTAATGTTAGGGCTTTAGCATTGAGAAATGAGGAAGTGATTATTGCTACAGCAAAAGGAGAAACGCTAATTAAAAAGCCTCGTGATAGTGTTTTTACTGAATTATTTAAAAAAGACACTATTTATGAACCAAATTTTAGAGCTTTGACATGCACTAATTCAGCAGTTTTTACATTATGTGTAGAAAATCCGGCATTACTTTATAAAAATGGAACATTAGTGTATAAAGAAGTTGGAGACAAAGTGTTTTATGACTCAATGAAATTTTGGAATGATGAAGAAGGTATAGCAATTGGAGATAGTACCGATGATTGTTTAAGTGTTTTGATTACTAGAGATTCTGGAGATACATGGCAAAAAATACCTTGCGAAAGTTTGCCAAAAGGCAGTTATGGTGCTTTTGCAGCAAGCGATACTAATATTACTATTGTAGGTAATTATGCGTGGGTGGCTACTGGAGGTAAAAATGGAGCTATAATATATTCTGCAGATAAGGGAGTTACCTGGACGCGAATAGCAATCCCTATAATTAATGATTTAGAAACTTCTGGTTTGTATTCGATAGATTTTTATGATGAAAAAATAGGTTTTGCTATTGGAGGAGACTACAGTAAACCAGAAGAGAATGTTAAAAATAAAATACGAACTTTTGACGGTGGTAAAACATGGAGTTTAGTAGCTGATGGCAAAGCACCAGGCTATAGGAGTTGCGTACAGTTTTTTCCAAGTAGTGAGGGTAAAAAGTTAATAGCTGTAGGTTTTAAGGGCATTGATTATTCCTCTGATTTTGGCGAAACATGGCAACACTTAAGCGATACAGGTTTTTATACCATACGCTTTTTAAATGATAGCATTGCATACGCGGCAGGGGATGGTTTAGTGGCAAAACTAAAATTTAAATAAATGTTGTTACCTTCTGTGTGGTGGTTTTCCGTCAGTAGGTGGTCTTCTGTCTCGAAATTTCATAAGTAATTTACGATTAAAGTCATCTTCAGCTTTTTTTAACTTAATAATTTTTTTAGCTGGAATAGCTGTTTTTAACGTTTTTATTAATGCATTTTTTTCTTGATGCATTTGATTTTGTAAATCGGTTAGTTTAGTTAAAATGTTATGAGCTTCTTGTTCGGAAATTTCATCAAAGTTACTCTCTAACTGTTGATGTGTTTTGCGTAGTTGTTTTCTTAAATCATGACGTTTTTCTTCTGAAGCATTATATATAGGCCAAAATTTCTCGGCTTCTTGGCTGGTCAAATCAAGTTCATTTGTTATGTGAGCCGTTTTTAAGGCTTTTATTTTTTCTTTTTTCTCGTTTTGTGCTACTAGTATATTTAAACTAAATAGTAGCAATAGTGTAATGAGTATTTTGTTTTTCATAATAGGTTGCTTATAATTCATAATCAGTAAAGTCGTCAATAGTAGTTTCAGATGATAAATATTCAAATAAGTTGGTATCATTTAAATTGTCAAAATTAATACTATCAAGTTCTTCGGCATTAATATTGTATAGTTCGGTAATTTCTAATGGTGATATATCAATAGGTTCGGATTCAATATAGGCTTCTAATGAAGCATACTCTACATCGTCAAAGCTCAATTTGTTATTATTGGGTAAGAATAAGGTGATGCATAGTATGATTGTTGCTGCAACACTTATTGGGTATAGCCATTTTCTTGGTTTTGTAAGTGTAACTATTTTAGGTGATTTATCGACCGTTTTTTTAAATATAACATCCTCTATAGTATCAAAATACTTTTCTGGTGTTTTATATCCGGTTTCGTGTGGTACCTGTAAGTGCTCATATAAATTATCTTCAAAACTCTTGAAGTAATTTTTAGGAGTTGTAAACCCAGTTTTACTATGTTTATGATGCTCTTTCATTTGTTAGTTAGACTTTAATAACAGGAAAAGGTTTAATGATGTGTTTTAATATAAAGTTCAATTTTTTTTACAGCAATATGATATGAGGTTTTAAGTGCCCCTACAGAAGTATCTAAAATTTCGGATATTTCGTCATATTTTAACGAGTCGAAATATTTCATGTTAAAAACCAATTGCTGTTTTTGAGGTAAAGTAGCAATTGCTTTTTGTAATTGTAGTTGTGCATTATCACCATCAAAATAATCATCGGTAGCTAAATTACTTATAATTTTCTGTTGTATTTCTTCTGTTGTAGTTTGATGTTTTTTTGCGCGCTGATTTATAAAAGTTATTGCCTCGTTTGTTGCAATACGGTACATCCATGAGAATAGTTTACTTTCTTCTTTAAACCGATCAATATTTTTAAAAACTTTAACAAAGGTATTTTGTAATACATCATCGGCATCATCGTGATTTATGACAATTTTTCTAATATGCCAGTATAAGCGTTCCTTGTAAATGCTCACCAGCTCTTTAAAAGCGCTATTTAGTGTTTTAGGGTTTTTAAGTTTTTTTATGAGTACTTGCTCTGTCATACACGAGATTAAACCAATAGGACTTTAAAAATACAGAAAGGTTTAAAAAGGAGTTAAGTCTAAATCTAAAACAATCGATTAAATACGTTTTTTATCGATAAAAAGCGATAAATATTTTGTGTGTACTAATAATACTATATATTTGTACTATTATTTTAAAGGATTAGTGTTGGTTTAGCCTGATATTTTTTAAAAGTATTTAGGTAAACACTTACAGATTAAGGCGAAACAATTGTTTCGCCTTTTTTATGTTATGCAATGGATTGCATTTGTACCAGTTTTTTGTACATGCCATTTTTATTAAGTAATTCTTGGTGTGTACCTTGTTCTACTATTTCACCTTTTTTCATTACAACAATAAGATCAGCATTTTTTATGGTAGATAATCTATGAGCGATAACAATTGAGGTCCGGTTACGCATCATGTTTTCTAGGGCAACTTGTACGGCACGTTCACTTTCGGTATCAAGTGCTGAGGTAGCTTCATCCAGAATCATAATAGGAGGGTTTTTAAGTACGGCGCGAGCAATAGATAAGCGTTGTTTTTGTCCTCCAGAAAGTTTTCCACCACCATCCCCTATATTGGTGTCAAAACCTTGTGGTAAATCCATAATAAACTCGTAAGCATTAGCAATTTTAGCGGCTTCAATAATTTCTTGTTCACTTACATTTTCAATACCTAACTTGATATTGTTTTTAATGGTGTCGTTAAATAAAATTGAGTCCTGTGTTACTAATCCCATTAGTCCTCTTATCGATGCTTTTTTGATATTTCGAATATCTACACCATCAATTTTGATGCTACCATCATTAATATCATAAAAACGTGTAAGTAGGTTGGCAATAGTTGATTTTCCACTACCAGATTGCCCAACCAAAGCAACTGTTTTTCCTTTAGGTACTGTTATTGAAAAGTTTTTTAATACGTAATCATCTTGGTATTTAAAAGAAATATTTTCGATACTGATAGTGTTGTCAAAGCTGTTTTTTTCAATAGCATCGGGTTTATCTTCCAAGGGAGATTCAGTGTTTAAAACTGCTAAAACTCTGTCGGCAGCAGCATTACCTGCTTTGACCATATAACTTGCTTTTGAAATTGCTTTTGCTGGGGTAAGTATAGTGTAGGCTAAGGCCATGTAGCCTATAAAAGCTCCTCCAGATAATGTTTTATCAACTAAAACCATACTACCTCCATACCATAAGAGAATAGATATTGTTGCAATTCCTAAAAATTCACTAGTTGGTGAGGCTAAGTTTTGACGGTGCCCAAGTGTGTTTGAAAATTTAAAAAATCGAGAGGTTGACTCTTGAAACTTTTTATTAAATAAGGGCTCAGCATTAAAACCTTTTATAACTTTTAATCCGCTTAAAGTTTCTTCTAAGGTAGATAAAAACACACCTTGTTCAGATTGTACTTTTTCTGAATGCTTTTTTAAACGTTTTCCTATTTTAGATATAATAAACCCAGAAACAGGAATAAAAATAAATACAAACAATGTAAGTTTTGCACTTATAATAAACATAGCTATTATTGAAAAAAGAATGGTTAAAGGTTCTTTTACAATAAGTTCTAATACGGAAAGTAATGAAATTTGTACCTGGGTAACATCTCCTGAAATTCGTGCAATAACATCACCTTTTCTTTTTTCTGAATAGTAAGCTATAGGAAGGTTAACTACTTTTTGATAGATATTATTTCTCAAATCTTTTAACACACCATTTCTTAAGTAGGTAATGTAAAAAAGTGCTAAATAGTTAAATAAGTTTTTGAACAAAAAAATACCTACAATTAATACAATCATGTATAGTAGTGCGTGTTGTGGGCCTTGTTGCTCAGAGGTAGTGGTAATAAAATAATTTAACGAATCCTCTAAATAAGGTTTGATGTTACTAAAATCATCAAGATTATTAATGCCTTTCCAAACAGGTTTTTTAGTAAGTCGCTCTGTTTCATCAAATAGTACATTAATCATGGGCATTAATGATACCATACCTAAAGTACTAAATAAAGCGTAAAGTACATTAAAGAAAATGTTTAAGTACGCATACTTTTTATAAGGTAAAATAAACTTAGAAAGTTTTTTTATATAATCCATTTAGTTGACGTTCAAATCGTTTATAATAGCGGCGATTTTTGTGTCTAATCTTTGGTTGATTTTTACAAAATCGTCAACATGTTTTAGAGTTTCTTTTACACTAATGTAAAATTTTATTTTAGGTTCTGTACCACTTGGTCGGCAAGCAATTTTACTACCATCTTCAGTATAATAAATTAGTACGTTAGATTTAGGTACTTCTAAGGGGTACTCTTTGTCGGTAATTAGGTTTTTCATAGTAGAAGTTTGGTAGTCTTCTAACATAATTACTTTCGATCCGTTTATCTTCTTTAAAGGTTTTTCTCTAAAGCTAATCATCATTTGTTTTATTTCTTCCGCTCCAGAGATTCCTTTTTTAACTAATGAAACTAAATGCTCTTTATAAAAACCATGAGTAGCATAAAGCTTTATGAGCTCGTTATACATTGAGCTTCCGTTTGATTTTGCCTGACTAGCAATTTCGCAAGCTAATAAAGAAGCAGTTACAGCATCTTTATCGCGTACAAAATCGCCTACCATAAAGCCAAAACTTTCTTCGCCACCACCTATGAATGGTTGGTTTGGGTGGTCTTTAATCATTTTAGCAATCCATTTAAATCCGGTTAAGCCAACCTTGCATTCCACACCATAATAATCGGCTAGTTCCTGCATCATTGGTGTAGAAACAATAGTAGAGCCAACAAAATCATTTTCACCTAATTTACCTTGCTTTAACCATTGACCAATTAAAAAATCAGTCATAATCACCATAGTTTGGTTTCCGTTTAATAAAATAAGTTTGTTGTTGTTATCACGAACAGCAATACCTAATCTGTCAGAATCAGGGTCCGTACCAATAACAATATCAGCATTTACATCTTCAGCAAGCTCCATAGCCATAGTTAAGGCTTCTGGCTCTTCTGGGTTTGGTGATTTTACTGTTGGGAAATTACCATCAGGAGTGGCTTGTTCTTCAACTATATGAATGTTTTTATAACCAGCTCTTTTTAAGGTTTCAGGCAATATAGTAATTGATGTTCCGTGTAGTGAGGTAAAAACTATTGATAAGTTATTGCGCTCTGTTCCTTCAAAACTTCCATTTGCTACCGAAGTATTTATAAAAGCATCATCAATAGCTGTATCTATTAACTCTATATAATCAGTATTAGCTTCAAAATTAATGTCAGCATAATCTACAGCTTCAATAGCTTTAATTATGGCATTGTCTTGTGGGGGTACAATTTGCCCTCCATCATTCCAGTATACTTTGTATCCATTGTATTCTGGTGGATTATGAGATGCTGTTAAAACAATACCACAATCACACCCTAAGTGTTTTACTGCAAATGATAATTCTGGTGTTGGGCGTAATTCAGAAAATAAAAAAACTTTAATTCCATTTGCAGAAAATACATTAGCTACTAGCTTAGCTAAGCTATCTGAGTTGTGCCTACAATCATATGCAATGGCAACTTTCAAGTTTTTTTTAGGAAACTCTTGTTTTAAATAGTTTGCTAAACCTTGTGTGTTTTTTCCGAGGGTGTATTTGTTAATTCGGTTAGTTCCTACGCCCATAATGCCACGCATTCCTCCAGTACCAAAAGCTAGGTTTTTGTAAAAACTTTCTTTAAGCTCATCAGGATTGTTGGCAATTAGTTCTTTAATTTGATGTTGTGTTTCTTCATCAAAAGTTGGAGTTAACCATGTGTTTGCAACTTCAAGAATTTCAGGTGCTATATAAATCATTGTATGTGTTTGCTATAATAATATGCAAATGTAATGATTTTGAATTATGATTGTAAATTGCTTAAGAAATGTTTAGTTTTTCCTCAACTTTATAACGTTCATGATTTTTGTTATTACGCAATACAAGTTCGCCTAAAAAACCTGCAATAAATAACTGCGAGCCAATAATCATGCTTACTAATGAAATGTAAAACTGAGGACGCTGTGTGATGAGTCTGCCGCTTGGATTAAAAAATAGTTTGTCAACCCCTAAGTAGAAAGCAAATGCAAAACCAATAAAAAAAAGGAGAGTTCCTAAGGCTCCAAACAAATGCATTGGTTGTTTGCCGAATTTTGATAGAAAGGAAATGGTTAATAAATCAAGAAAACCATTAATGAATCGATCCATTCCAAATTTGGTTTTTCCGTATTTACGCGCTTGATGTTGCACTACTTTTTCATCTATTTTTTTATAACCAGCATTTTTAGCTAAAACAGGAATGTATCGGTGCATTTCGCCATATACATCAATGTTTTTTACAACTTCCTTTTTATAAGCCTTTAACCCACAATTGAAATCATGTAGTTTTAATCCAGATGTTTTTCGGGCGCACCAATTAAAAAGTTTGGAAGGTAAGTTTTTAGCAAAAACAGCATCATAACGTTTCTTTTTCCAACCTGAAATTAAATCGAAATTCTGCTGGGTAATTAGCTGATATAGTTCAGGTATTTCTTCAGGATTGTCTTGTAAGTCAGCATCCATAGTTATTACCACATCGCCTTTGGCTTTTTTAAAACCTAAATGCAAGGCCTGAGATTTTCCGTAGTTACGTAAAAACTTAAGGCCTTTTACATTTGGATTTTTTTCAGCTAGTTGGTTTATAACTTGCCAAGACTTATCTGTAGAACCATCATCAATAAATAATATCTCATAACTAAATTGTTTGGTTTGCATCACTTGTACAATCCATTGGTGCAATTCAGTAAGTGATTCTTCTTCATTAAGAAGTGGTATGACGATGGAAAGATTCATAGGTTAGGATTAAGCTATGTGATTTTATAAATTTTCTCTGGTTTTCTTTAAAATAAGCCCACCTATTAAAGAGAAAATAAAACCAAATAATAAGTTACCAATTAAAGCTCCTGCAAAAGAAATCCATGGCGAAGAGAATTTTGAACCCATATCTTTCATCATCTGTATTTGTTCGTCAGACATTTCAGGATTGTTTTCTACTGCTTGTTCTAGTTGTAGTTCTTGTACTCGGCTAATATATTCTGGGTCTATGTATGATAAGAATACTAATTGGTATAAAGAAGCGATAATACCACCTATTAAAGCAATTCCAATACCTACTTTTAAGGCTTCAGATAAACTTAAAAAACCATCATTAGTTTCTTTAAATTTCTTTATACCTAAAAAGGTAAGCGCAATCATAACAATGATGCCTAATAAACCACTTATCCAGCCGGTTTTTAAAGGCATATCTATTATGTATGTAATAACAGAAATAATTATAGTGGTAAACCCTAAGATTAATCCGTAGTTTAAAGCAATGCTTTTTGAAGTTGTTTTGTTTTCCATAAAATAATTAGTTTTACTTTATCAGTTAACAAATGTACTAAATCGTTACAGAAAAAAGTTTAAAATATTTTACTAATAAGTTTTTTGAAACAAATTTTTAATAGTATATTTGCCCCTCGAAATTGTTAAGTGATTACAGTTTGTAATGTTACCACATTTAATAGTTTTAATTTTAATAAGATAAAAAACGTTTAAAATACTATAAACCATGAAACAAGGTTTACATCCAGAAAATTACAGATTAGTTGCATTTAAAGACATGTCAAATGACGATGTTTTTATTACTAAATCTACTGTAGATACTAAAGAAACTCTTGAGGTAGACGGAGTTGAGTATCCATTATTTAAATTAGAAATTTCAAGAACTTCTCACCCTTTCTATACAGGTAAGTCTAAGTTAGTTGATACTGCTGGACGTATTGATAAGTTCAAAACAAAATACGCAAAATTCAAAAAGTAATTTTAGTTTTTTTAAGCATATTAAAAGCCTTCGATTTTTTCGAAGGCTTTTTTTGTGGCTAGCTTTTTTAAACTTAACTTTGGTATTTATACATACGCAAAAACTATGAACTATATTCTTTTTGATGGTACTGTACGTAATCAGTTGTTGCCATTTACATATACTAGACCTGTTGCTGATATCAGAGTGGGGATTTTAACAATTCGAGAAAAGTGGGAAAAACACTTGGGGTATACTACCACTACAATTACTGAGGAGTATTTGTCGGAAAAGTTTCCTATGGTTGAATTAGAACAGAATATACTAATAAACGCTTCTTTTTTACCTACAAAAGAATTGGTGGCTATGATTAAAAATTTATCAGAAAACCAGGCGATTTTATCAAATGAAGAAATAGTGGCGTTTTATACGACTGATACTCAAGAAGAAGTAGATTTTGATACGTATGAAATAATTTCACTCGATTTTGATTGTATTCGAATTGAAAATACTTGGGATATTTTCTCAAAAAATGCAGCAGCCATTCAGGCAGATTTTGGCTTGCTAACTGAAAATAGAGTTTCTCAACCTATACCTGAGGGAGTGCAATGTATTAACAAAGAGCAAATATTTATTGAAGAAGGGGCAGAAGTATTGTTTTCATCATTAAATGCATCAAACGGACCTATTTATATTGGTAAAAATGCAGAAATAATGGAAGGGTGTACTGTGCGAGGACCTTTTGCTTTATGTGATAATGCGACGTTAAAAATGAGTGCTAAAATATACGGAGGTACAACTATTGGACCGTATAGTAAAATTGGTGGAGAGGTAAATAACTCGGTGGTATTTGGTTATTCAAATAAAGGGCATGATGGTTTTTTAGGGAACTCAGTGTTAGGGGAGTGGTGTAATTTAGGTGCAGATACAAATAATTCAAACTTAAAAAATAATTATGCTGAAGTGCGTTTGTGGAGTTATGAAACTGAGCGCTTTGCTAAAACTGGTTTGCAGTTTTGTGGTTTAATGATGGGAGATCACTCTAAATGTGGTATAAACACAATGTTTAATACGGGTACAGTTGTTGGGGTGTCAGCTAATATTTTTGGGTCAGGATTTCCTCGAAACTTTATACCTAGTTATAGTTGGGGAGGGCACTCAGGTTTTACAAGTTATTTAACTAAAAAAGCTTTTGAAGTAGCAAAAGTGGTTATGGATAGAAGAGGAGTTTCCTTTACAGTACAAGATGAAGCTATTTTAACACATGTTTTTGAAGTAACTAAAAAATACCGAAAGGATTAGTAAAACAATAAAAAAACTATTAAAACCATAAACTTATTCTAGCTTGTGGTTTTTTTGCATAAATCTTTTTGCTTTAAAATTGAAAATAAATAAAAGGTTGAAAATCGGCAGCGTATGTTTGATAGCATAAAACTGCTACAATAACCGAAATAATCAGTTTAATAAAGTAATGACTGCTAATGAAAAGATTTAATGATTTTTCTTTAAAAGAATAAGGAAGCCAATGTGCAATGTACCCTATAAGCATAACAGTAAATACACTTTTATATTCTAATAATAACTGTAGTGCATTGTCAAGGTTCATATTATAGTAAATCTGATAGTATTGTTTGCTAATATGTTCCATACTGTTACCTCTAAAGTAAACACGGGTAAATGTGATGAATAAAAAAGTTACGCCTATTTTCCATGCTAAACTAATTGCGTTTTTACTTTTTTCATACGGACTAATTCGCCGCCAATATTTATAGGTTAAAATTCCTAAGCCATTTAATCCACCCCAGATAACAAATTTCCAAGAAGCTCCGTGCCATAATCCACCAATAAGCATAGTGAGTAAAATATTAATATTGGTATTAAAATGTTTGATTATTTTAGGAAAAATTAAACACAATACCATTGCACTTATAATAATGCCAACAATGATAAATGTATAAGTGTAGCTTTGTAGTGCAATAAGTAATAAGGCTAAAAAACTTAAGCAAATAATGTAAGAGGCAACCGTTCCGTTTCTATTTCCTCCTAATGGAATGTATAAATAATCTTTAAGCCATGTAGATAATGATATGTGCCATCGTTTCCAAAAATCTCCACAATTTCGTGCTTTGTATGGCGAGTTGAAATTTTTAGGTAATTGGAATCCCATTAGTAAAGCTACACCAATAGCAATATCTGTATACCCAGAAAAATCGCCATAAATTTGTAATGAATACCCCAATAAAGCCATAATGTTCGTAAATCCAGAAAACATTTCTGGAGCATCAAAAACTCGATCTAAAAAATTAGCTGCAATATAATCGGCAAAGATCATTTTTTTAATTAAACCTACTAGAATTAGATATACAGCCTTGCCAAAATCGTTTTTTGAAATAGTAATTTTAGTGTTAATTTGAGGGATGAAATCTGCCGCCCTAACGATAGGCCCTGCTACTAACTGAGGGAAAAAACTTACAAAAAAACCAAAATCAATAATATTATTTAAAGGTTGTAATTGCTTACGGTAAATATCTACACTATAGCTAATGGTTTGGAAGGTATAGAATGAAATTCCTACAGGAAGTATAATGCTATCAACAGTAAAATAATCGTATTGGCTAATAGTATTAGTCCATAAAGCTAAATGATTTACAACTTCGTAATCAGTTTTAAAAAGGCTGTTGAATGAATTGGTGAAAAAATAGGCGTATTTAAAATAGCATAAGGTAGCAAGGTTGATGAAAACACTAATACCTACCAATATTTTTTTAGTGATTACTTTTTTTGCGTTATAAATTCCCTTGCCTAAAAAAAAATCATTTATAGTGCTGAATAAGAGTATACCTACAAATAAACCGCTGGTTTTGTAATAAAATAACAAACTTACAATAAACAAATAGCTTATGCGTAACCATTTCTTTTTGTATACTACTGCGTATATAAGATATACTAAGGCAAAGAAAATCCAAAAACTAATTTGTGTAAATAGTAGTGGGGTTTCTTCAGAAAAGCTAAATATGTCAATAATTCTATTCAATAGCTTTTTCTTTTTTTACAATTGCATTTAGTATACTGTTTTTGGAATAATTCATTTCTTTTTCCCAAGCATTAACAATTGCTTGTAAAAGCAAGTCTGCCTTAATATCATAACCTTTTCTTGTAAAGTGAATACGGTCTTTAGGCATTAATTTATGGTCGTACCATTTTTGAGAAGACACATATCCTCCCATAATTTCATAAAAATCCCAAACAGCCATGTGGTGTTTTTTGGCTAATTGATATATAACTTTTGCGGCTACTTTGGTATTCGGGTTAGCAAATTGTTTTTTGTAATATGAATCGTTTGGGACGGTTAGTAAAATAGCACATTCAGGATTTGCTTTTTGAATAGATTGAATTAATTGTTCGTAGTAACGCTCATACTGTTCGGCATCAAAGTGTAATGTATAAGTATCATTTGTGCCTACAGATATTATAAATAAATCTGGTTTGTAAAGCGTTAATTGTTTTTCAAAATAAGCACAGCGGTTATAAAAGGCAAAACTTGCACCATTAACACCTATGGTAGTATATTCGATACCTGGGTTGTCATTTATAAGTTCAATACCCATCATTAAAAATTCTGCTGTTGGATTGGAGTTGTTCTTTTTGATACAAAAATTAAGTTTCTCAACTGTTTTGTTTAACTCAAATTCAATATAGTGCATGTCGTTATTGATACTTGTATTATTAAGTATACTTTCATCTTCTAAAATAAAGCTGTAATTATTGTCCCAATCATTATAAAAAACTCTAAATTTATTAAAGAGGTATGTGTTGTCAGAATAGTTTTTGTGGTTTGCTTGTACAGTTATGTTGGTTATAGAGTCTTTAAATTTAGCGGTGACTCCTGAAAGTCCCCAAGCAACAGAATCGTTGCGCGAACATCGGTATCCTTTCCAATTACCGTCAGCAGTAATCTTATAGTTTAACGGGTTGTTGGTTTTTGCTAATTTATAAGGAAAAATAAAACCACGTTGTCCTTTTGCAGTAGGACTTATATGTTGTAAATAATGTCGTAATCTGTTGGAGTAAAAATCGGCCTGTATGTGTGAACCACCAATGTGAAAAACATGTAGCTTTTCTTTTTTGTTACGATAGATGTTATCTAGTTTACGGTATAGCTTTTTAAAAGTTGTTGCAGAATCTGAGTGTTTAATAATATTCGCTTTCCAATTTATAAATGGATATACTTTTTGTAAGCTATCAGAAATTTGATAGTCTTGTCCAAACACAGCGAAACAGTTAATAATAAGTAAGTATGTAATATATTTTTTCATTAGGGATTATCGGATTTTAAATCTAAATATAATGAAGTGAAAAATAATTCTGATATATACTTGGTTCCTTTAGGGGTGAAGTGTATGTAATCACCACCTACTAATTTATTTGTAACCCAGTGCGAAATTGAATTTTTACCTCCCATTGCGTGAAACATATCCCAATAAGCTACATTATTATTTAAACACATATTTTTTAAACTATTATTTAAATGTGGTAAAATTGGATAAGTAGTCATTTTTCCGTTAGTAGAACTAGCTAAGTCGGTAGGGCCAATAAATAGAAAACTCATGTTTTTTTTACGACGTCGCAACCAATTAATTTGCGCAGCTAAACTATTAGTATAATTTTTTACTTCTGTAGAGTCTTTTAAATACGGAACAGCATTACCTCCAAATTGTAAAATTACGATTTCAGTGTTTAACTCATTTAGCATTTTACCAAAGTTAACGGCATTACTTTTTGTAAAAATCGTACCTGAGGCTCCTCGCATAGCAACATTGTCTAGCTGTACTCCAGACATTCCATCTAGAGTAATGCCGTAAAAATCAGGGCTTATGCTTCCTGTGAGTTCAATTTTTAAATCAGGATGTGTTTTAGTAGTGTTTATAACATACTTATGGTAGTTCCCATCAGGAATTAATGAATCTTGTTGAATTAAGTTGTCTTTTTCATATACTGAAATTAATACAGGAGACTTGCAGTTACCGTAATGTAAACCAATGTTTGAAAATGAACGAAACTTTTTATAGGCAATAGTTGATTGTTTAATAGTAATGTGAGCTGTTTTTATAGGTAAGCTATCCTTGTTAATACTGTCATTAAACACAGGGGTAAATCTTGATAACGATAGAAAAGCACCATATTTTTTATGTGATAAGCGCTTTTGAGTTGGGTCAAAAATAGCATGGCGTTCCCAGTTGTCACTATGTTTAATAACCGCACTAATTTGATGATATGCTTGTTTAATGGGGATAAAGCCAGGGCCATTACCTCCGTACATTTTTTGTAAACGGTTACGTATATATCCTGAGATTCGGTCTCCTTCTAATTGAGAGTCACCATAATGAACTATTCTACAGTTGTTCCTTTGTAGTTTTTCTTTTAAAGTACTTAAAAATAAAGGGTTGTTTGTTGGGTATTGTATACGTTCAATAGCTGTTGTATCAATCTTTGAAATATCTAAAGAAAAGTTTTTTTCTTTTTCTTCAGGTTTAGGTTTATGGGTTAGCAAGGAATCAACACCTAAGTTTATTTGTTCAACTTCTAAAGGTTTTAATTCAGTAGTAATTTTTTCAATAGTACTGACTATTGGAACAGTATCTTTTTGGAGTTGAAAAAACGAGGTGTTTGTAGGGTATTTGATGTGATATTGATTAAAAAAGAAACCCTCATGAGCGTTATTCTTTTTACTTAAATGCAAAAGTCCACCTAAAACTGCTAATGTGAGCAATAAAAATAGGGCAATTGAAATAGGTTTTATGCTTTTCAAAACTTGTGCTTAAGGTGTTTTATATACACGTTTTAAGTGTAATAGGTTAATAGGATTGATACCTAGCCCACGGATATTTTTTCTAGAAAAACGAATAACATTATCATAGTATAAAGGTATAACAGGTGAATTTTGGATGATTATACTATCCATTTTCTGATAAAGTTTATGCCTTTTCTCAGTGTTGACTTCTTGTAAAGATTGTTCGTAAATACTATCATAAATTACGCTTTTAAAATGAGTGTAATTTGGGCCGTTAGGAGTGAAGTTTTTACTGTAAAAAAGAGATAAGTAGTTTTCGGCATCTGGGTAGTCGGCTACCCAACTAGCTCTAAAAATAGAGAGTTTTCCTGTAGCTTTTTCTTCCCTAAGTGTTGAGGAAGTTAATAAATCTATAGTTACTGTAATTCCAATTTTTTCTAATTCTCGCTGAATATATTCGCATAAATCTACATATAGACTATTGGTGGATATTGTTATTTTTGGTTGTTTAATACCTGTTATACTTTTAAACTGAGCGATTAATTTTTTTGCTTTTTCTGGTTGATAACTATACCCTTTTAAATTATTAAAGCTAGGTAGTCCTTTAGGAATAAAACCGTTTTCTGCAGGTGTTCCAATACTATTTCGTAAATAACGAATCATTAAATTTCTGTCAAATCCATAATTTACCGCTTTTCGTATTAAATCAGATTGAATTTCGGCATGTTCAGCTTCTAAGTAAAACCCTAAATACTCAGTGTTTAAATAATCGCCAGAAACCATATTAACACTTTGTTGGTATTTATCGCGTAGCTTACCATTAGGGGTGAGTAGCTCGTCTTTATACGATGGTGCAAGCCCAGAAATGAAATCTACATTTCCTTGAGAAAATTGTAAAAATTCACTCTGTTTGTCTGTTAAGAAACTTATAGCTACAGCTTCCATATAAGGCAACGATTTACCTAAGCTGTCTTTTTCATGGTAGTTATTGTTTTTACGTAGTACTAGTTTAGTGTTTTCTTCCCATCGTTTAAACTTAAATGGTCCAGTTCCAATAGGGTGGGCTCTAAAATTGTTGCCGTAATGTGCAATAATTTCTTTAGGGACAACAGAGCAATATTTAGTAGTAAGTACTCCTAAAAAGGCAGGGAAAGGTTGTTGTAAAGTAATGCTGAAAATAGAATCGTTTTTAGCGCCAAAACTAGCAACTTGTTGTAAGGTGTTACTTCCTGGTGAAGCTGTTTTTTCATCAATCAATCTATTAAAAGAATACTCAAAATCATGAGCCGTTACTTTTCTTGTCCCTTTCCTAAAAATAGGGTCTTTATGAAAAAACACATCATCTCTCAATACAAAAGTGTATGTTTTTCCATCTTCGCTAATTGTCCAATATTTAGCGATATCGGGTTGTATGTTTAATTGATCATCTAATTGAACCAATCCGTTGAACAGTTGGTTGCAAGCCCAAATATTAGCATTGTCTTTAGCAAAAGCAGGATCTAAGGAATTGATGTTTTTATATTCGTTATATCTAAACACCAAGTTGTCGTTAATTTTTGTTTTAGAGTTTGAACAACTCATTAAAACCAAAACCAATAGAATACAAAATGCTTTTATATAAGGAGAAAGAGTAGTTTTCAAATTAGCTAATTAATTGTATTTTTGCATGCGCTAAACCAATGGTGGCTAAGCTGTTCAAATATAAGTAAGATAATTAAATGCAAGAAAGAAAAAAAGTAGCTTTTTACACTTTAGGTTGTAAATTAAATTTTTCTGAAACGTCAACTATTGCTCGTGATTTCACAAAAGAAGGGTTTGATAGGGTTGATTTTTCTGAAGTGGCGGATATATATGTAATTAATACATGTTCAGTTACTGAAAATGCCGACAAGCGCTTTAAAAACATAGTTAAACAAGCTCAAAAGTTAAATAAAGATGCTTTTGTTGCAGCTGTAGGTTGTTACGCGCAGTTAAAACCGGAAGAATTAGCTGATGTTGATGGGGTTGATTTGGTTTTGGGTGCTACTGAAAAATTTAAAATTACCAGTTATATAAATGACCTGTCAAAGAATGACTTAGGAGAAGTACATTCTTGTGAAATTGAAGACGCCGATTTTTATGTAGGAAGTTATTCTATTGGAGATAGAACTCGTGCTTTTTTAAAAGTGCAAGATGGGTGTGATTATAAATGTACCTATTGTACCATTCCTTTAGCTAGAGGTATCTCGCGAAGTGATACTTTAGAGAATGTGTTGAAAAATGCCGCTGAAATTTCCGCAAAAGGAATTAAAGAAATTGTACTAACTGGTGTTAATATTGGAGATTACGGAAAAGGAGAGTTTGGTAATAAAAAACACGAGCACACCTTTTATGAATTAGTAGAAAAGTTAGATGCAGTTGAAGGTATACATCGTGTGCGTATTTCTTCTATTGAGCCTAATTTATTAAAAGATGAAACTATTGATTTTGTTGCAAAATCAAATAGTTTTGTGCCACATTTTCATATTCCTTTACAAAGTGGTAGTGATGAATTATTAAAAAAAATGAAACGCAGGTACCTACGTAAAACTTATACAGATAGGGTGGCGGCTATACGAAAAGTAATGCCAGATGCTTGTATAGGGGTAGATGTTATTGTAGGTTTTCCTGGAGAAACAGAGGAACTTTTTTTAGAAACTTATAACTACCTAGCTAACTTAGATGTTTCTTACTTGCATGTATTTACCTATTCAGAAAGAGATAATACAGAGGCAGCTAAAATGGACGGGGTAGTACCTATAAATGTACGTAAAAAGCGAAGTAAAATGTTAAGAGGATTATCAGCTAAAATGCGTGGGGTTTTTTATGATACTCAATTAGGTACTCAACGCACGGTTTTATTTGAAGATGAAAATAAAGAAGGGTATATTCATGGGTTTACTGAAAACTATGTTAAAGTAAAAACACCGTGGAACCCAAAACTAGCCAACACACTTCATAAAGTAATACTTACTGAGGTAGATGAAGACGGATTGGTTCGTTTTGATTTTATCTAAATCTAAAATTATATTTTAATTCCTACAGGTAGTAAAGATTTGTATTGCTTGTTTTTTCTAATAAAAATAGCAATAGCAGGACAAGTAGGAACAACACTTAAATTACGCTCTTCAATATTTTCAAAAACAGCCTTTATAAAGTTGCCTTGAAAATCAGCATCTTTAATTTCATCAGGAATGTTAATTTTGGTAAGAAATATTTTACGTTCTTGTAATGAGTATTCAATTGTGGCTAAATGGTCATCTACGGCAATTTCAAATTGTCTAAGAAAATCATTATCTTTTAATATTAGCTCCATAACCATAAGAATAAGTTTTTAAGGTTGTAAATTTGGTGGCACTCGTATTTGTCTGGGTGGTACAAAACAAACACAGCATTTGGTAAATATACAAAAAATATAAATCTTAAACAATGTTAATAGCTTTTAAACAGTTGAGATTGATTATCTTGTAAAGCAATAAAATGTAAAAGTAAGCTGTGATTTAGAGAACGAGAATTAATGAAAATGCAAAAAACACATATTTATTTTATGCCAGGAATGGCGGCGAACTCTAAAATATTTGAGTATATAAAATTACCAGAAAATTTGTTTGAAACGCATTTTTTGGAATGGGATTTGCCTATAAATAATGAGTCGTTGGAAGCATATGCATTAAGAATGACTAAAAAAATTAAGCATAAAAACCCGATATTATTTGGGGTATCGTTCGGAGGAATTCTGGTGCAAGAAATGAGTAAATTTATTGCAACCAAAAAAGTTGTAGTTGTATCTAGTGTGCTGCACGAATGCGAATTTCCAACACGAATGAAGTTTGCTAAAAAAACTAAAGCATATAAATTAGTTCCAACATCTTTTTTCTCAAATGTAGAGAATATAGCAAAGTACGCTTTGGGTGAAACAGCTACGAATAGAGTAGGACTATATAAAAAATATATGTATGTTAATGATAAAAGGTATCTAGACTGGGCTATAAAAGAAATTATTAATTGGAAACAAAAGGAAATACCATCTAATGTATTACATATACACGGAGCTAAAGATAAAGTGTTTCCTATAAAAAATATAAAAGGGAAAAATGTGATTATTATTAAAAATGGTACTCACGTTATGATTATAAATAAATATAAGTGGTTTAACGAAAATTTACCACAATTACTAACCGCATAAAAAAATAAAATGAAAGTAATTAAAAATATAGCTTGTGCTTTAGGTGTTGTTTTTGTAGCAGGTGTTTTTATCAATTCAACGTCTAAAAACAGCGGTAAAAATCCGGAAGAGTTGAAAGAAAAATTAGTAGATACTAGTTATGTAAATAACTACAAGGTGTATGCTTTAACTTTGCCTGAAAACTTAATGTTTGCAGGAGAAAAAGTTCCTATGAACTTACCCGATGTAAAAGAACGTGTAGATAGAGAGTTTTTAGTTAATACATATTGGCAATCTAATGGTTTTTTAATGTTTAAACGTGCCAATAAATACTTTCCTATTATTGAAAAGATTTTGAAAGAAGAAAAAGTTCCTGATGATTTTAAGTATTTGGCAGTAATTGAAAGCGGGTTGACTAATGCAGTTTCTCCAGCAGGAGCAAGAGGTTTTTGGCAAATTATGAAAACCACAGGAAGGGAGTTTGGTTTAGAGGTTAATAATAATGTAGATGAACGATATCATTTAGAAAAAGCAACTCGAGTTGCTTGTAAATATCTAAAAGATGCTAAAGAGAAACTGGGTAGCTGGACTTTAGCAGCTGCAGCTTATAATGCAGGTATGAGTGGGGTTTCCCGTAAATTAGAAAAGCAACAGGTAGCAGATTATTACGATTTATTATTAACAAGTGAGACTTCTCGATATGTACCTCGTATTATAGCAATAAAATATATTTTAATGCAGCCTCATAACTTTGGGTTTCATTTTGAAGACGAACATTTATATCAAGCAATTCCTACATCAACTGTAGTTGTAGATACGGCAATAACAGATATAGCCAGGTTTTCTAAAACAATGGGGGTTAATTACAAAATATTAAAATTGCACAATCCGTGGTTGCGTGAAGCACATTTAAATAATAAAACAAGAAGGACTTATGAAATTAAAATCCCAAACAAAAAATTCTATACCCACTAATATGAGCACACTTTTTTTTCTAGTTTGTGTAGGATTATTAGCTGGTGTTTTGAGTGGTATTTTAGGAATAGGCGGTGGAGTAGTAATGGTACCTTTATTGTTGTTAATAGGTTTCACTCAACATCAAGCTCAAGGAACTAGTTTAGCAGCTATGTTACCACCTGTAACATTATTAGCGGTAATACAATATGCTAAAGAGGGATATGTAGATTGGAAAATGGCCTTGGTTATTTCTGCAGCTTTTATTGTGGGTGGGCTTTTTGGGTCAAAAATAGCTACGGCAATAGATGAAAAGTTATTAAGACGAATTTTTGGCGTGCTAATGCTATGTATTTCGTTTAAAATGATTTTTGGAAAATAAAATAGAACTATAGTAAAAAAGCAAGATGGTTTAGGTCTTGCTTTGATTTACTATATTATAAATTATAACTTAACATAAAGATATGTTGTAATGATGCTTGCAATATATTGATATTAAATAGGATAAGCAAATTTATACAGGATTAATCTTTAGCATTAGCAACGTTATTAGTCATAACTTCTGTTTTAACAAGAAATAAATCAATTTCTTTTGATAAGTAATGATGCGTTATTAGTTGTTCTTTTTTATACGTATTACGTGTATAGTGTGGATTCTTTGTAATATTTATAATTAAATCTTTAGGATCAATATAGTACACTAGCGATTGGCCCAGTGTGTATTTTAAATGATATATTTCATTAGGAAAAATATTTTCGCGTTCATCAATATAAAGTACGGTTACGTATTTGTTAAATAGTCTAGCCTTTTTACGTACCTTGGTTAAAGGATCCCAGAATAAAACAACAAAATCGATTTTTTCATGATGTTTTTTTGCTTGGTTATTAATTTCTGAGATGTTACCATCTTCAATAATATGCCAAGAAGCAAAAGTGTTAAGTATTGTAGGTTTTTTAAAATATTTATTAATGGTTATGAGCGCTCCGTTTAGGTTTTTAGCTTTAAAATTATCAAAATAACTGTTAGTTAAATTATTACGTGTAAAATTATTAAAGATGTGAGTTCCGTTTTCTGGTTCTTGTTTAATTTGATTTGTAATTTGACTGAGGTCTTTTGCTTTCAGTTGTATAACTTCCGAAAATAAGAGTTTCTTTTTAGAGCTTTGCGTGTGTCCTAAAGCAGTAAATAAATAGAAGAATACTAATATGTAAATTTTGACTTTCATAGAGCATTAGTTCTTGTAGGTCAAAATTAAATTACAAAAAAAGAAGTAGTAATAAAATTATAAACGACTAAAAGTCAGTATATTGGATTAAAAACAAAAAATCCTACTTATTTAGTAGGATTTTTTGTTTTTTATAGAAATTAACGTCTTCGTTGGTTACGCGTATAATGTTGTTTTGGGGCACCAGCACGTTTCATTTGTTGTTGTAACATTTTTATTTGATCACCTAACATACCGTGCTTGTCCAATTGTTTTGCCTCGGCAAGAAGTTTGTTAGCTTCAACTTTACGGTTCTTACTAGCAACAATTCCTGCTAAAAACATTTTAGCAGCCGCTAAATCATGATCAAAATTTAATCCTAATTCAATAGCTTTACGTAAGTATTTTTCTGATTTTAAAGGAGCTTCTTGGTATCCAAATTGTCCTTTTAAAAAGTTCCAGTATCCTAATTGTTTTTTTGTTAACGCTGCTTCAGGGTTTTTAATTTTTGCTAACATAGCTTGAGCTCCATCCATGTCTTGCTTTTTTAATTTAAACATGGTAGCTAAAATAACTTCGTTTTTAAAGTATAGTAATACAAACATACCAGCCAATAAGGTAAACATAATACCATTACCAATATTACCTTCTGTAAACTGCCATATAGCTACTGCAATAACAACAATAGCTAATACTACTTTTATATTTTTATTGTACATAATTGATTCTTGTTGTAAATTTTAGTTTGCAAAGCTACGTATTTTATTAGAAAAAATGGCTTGTTTATGGCGTTTCAGTGTACTTTATGAATAAAAAATAAGGTCTTGATTGCTGTGTGAAAAGAAAGATTTAATTTTTTTTATTTTTTGCCTTGCCAGAGTAAAAACTCTTTGTATATTTGCCGTCACATTTTAGCAGAGAGATATACGCTGAAAAAATTTAAATAAGTAAGAAAGTTTTTAAAGATACGATAAAATGAAAAGAACGTTTCAACCATCAAAAAGAAAAAGAAGAAATAAACACGGTTTTAGAGATAGAATGGCTTCTGTAAATGGAAGAAAAGTTCTTGCTAGAAGAAGAGCTAAAGGAAGAAAGAAGTTAACTGTTTCTTGCGAACCTCGTCACAAAAAATAATGATTAACAAAGTGTTAATAAAGAAAAGGTGTTCCTATTGGTAACGCCTTTTTTTATACCCATTAAACACCTATTTTAGCACAACAATAAACAACAACACAACATGCCTAAAAGAAAAGATTTAAAATCGATTTTATTAATAGGTTCTGGTCCTATAGTTATTGGTCAAGCCTGCGAGTTTGATTATTCAGGGTCACAAGCCTTACGCTCTTTACGTGAAGACGGAATAGAAACTATTTTAATTAATTCTAATCCCGCAACTATTATGACAGACCCTTCAATGGCAGATCATGTATATCTAAAGCCATTGAACACAAAGTCTATTATTGAAATTTTAAAAGCACATCCGCAAATTGATGCTGTTTTACCAACAATGGGAGGACAAACAGCGTTAAATTTATGTATTGAAGCTGATGAAAAAGGAATATGGAAAGATTTTGATGTAGAAATTATTGGGGTTGATATTGATGCAATTAACATTACGGAAGATAGAGATAAATTCCGTTTGTTGATGGAAGAAATTGGAGTTCCAATGGCTCCGCAAGCTACAGCAACGTCTTTTTTAAAAGGAAAAGAAGTAGCGCAAGAGTTTGGCTTTCCGCTATGTATTAGAGCCTCATTTACCTTAGGAGGTGCAGGAGCAGCCATTGTTTATAATGAAGATGACTTTGAAGAATTATTATCAAGAGGATTGGAAATATCTCCTATTCATGAGGTAATGATTGATAAAGCCATGATGGGGTGGAAAGAATATGAGTTAGAATTATTACGTGATGATAATGATAACGTTGTAATTATCTGTTCTATTGAAAATATGGATCCAATGGGGATTCATACAGGTGATTCTATTACCGTAGCCCCTGCTATGACACTCTCTGATACTACTTATCAGAAAATGCGTGATATGGCTATTAAAATGATGCGAAGTATTGGTGAGTTTGCCGGAGGGTGTAACGTGCAATTTGCAGTAAGTCCTGATGATAAAGAAGATATTATTGCTATTGAAATCAATCCACGTGTATCGCGATCTTCAGCGTTAGCATCTAAAGCAACTGGATATCCTATTGCAAAAATAGCAGCAAAATTAGCTATAGGCTATACTTTAGATGAGCTAGATAACCAAATTACAAAATCTACTTCAGCTTTATTTGAGCCTACATTAGACTATGTAATTGTAAAAATACCGCGTTGGAATTTTGATAAGTTTGAAGGGTCGGATAGAACCTTAGGCTTACAAATGAAAGCAGTAGGCGAGGTAATGGGTATTGGACGTTCATTTCAAGAAGCTCTGCATAAAGCCACACAATCATTAGAAATTAAGCGTAACGGATTAGGAGCTGATGGAAAAGGGTATACAGATTATAATACGATTATTGATAAGTTAACCCATGCAAGTTGGGATAGAGTATTTGTTATTTATGACGCTATCGCTGCTGGAATTCCATTAAGTAGAATACATGAAATAACTAGAATTGACATGTGGTTCTTGCGCCAGTATGAAGAACTGTACCATTTAGAAAAAGAAATTTCAACCTATACTATTGATACTATTAATAGAGATTTACTTTTAGAAGCAAAACAAAAAGGGTATGGTGATAGGCAAATAGCGCACATGTTACGTTGTTTAGAATCTCAGGTATATAATAAACGTGATGAGTTAAACATTAGCCGTGTGTACAAGTTAGTTGATACTTGTGCGGCTGAGTTTACAGCTAAGACACCTTACTATTATTCCACTTTTGAAAGTGAAGTGGAAACAGCAGATGGGGAACGTTATGTGCATAACGAAAGTGTAGTATCTGATAAGAAAAAAATCATTGTGTTAGGTTCTGGACCAAACCGTATTGGGCAGGGTATTGAGTTTGATTACTGCTGCGTACATGGGGTGTTAGCATCTGCTGAAGCAGGCTATGAAACCATTATGATTAATTGTAATCCTGAAACTGTTTCTACCGATTTTGATACAGCCGATAAATTATACTTTGAACCAGTTTTTTGGGAACATATTTACGATATTATTCGTCATGAAAAACCAGAAGGAGTTATTGTTCAGCTAGGAGGACAAACAGCGTTAAAATTGGCAGAAAAGTTAGATCGTTACGGAGTTAATATTATTGGTACGCCATATAAAGCATTAGATTTAGCAGAAGACAGAGGTAGTTTTTCCACAATATTAAAAGATAATGGAATTCCTTATCCTGAGTTTGGAGTTGCTGAAACTGTAGATGAAGCTCTTCATTTAGCAGATGAGTTAGATTTTCCAATCTTAGTACGCCCATCTTATGTATTAGGAGGGCAAGGAATGAAAATTGTAATTAACAAGAAAGAGCTAGAAGAGCATGTTTTTGACTTGTTGCGTAAAATACCAGGAAACAAGTTATTGTTAGATCATTATTTAGATGGAGCCATAGAAGCAGAAGCTGATGCAATTTGCGATGGTGAAAATGTATACATTATAGGTATAATGGAGCATATAGAACCATGTGGTGTACATTCAGGTGATTCTAATGCAACTTTACCGCCATTTAATTTAGGTGAGTTTGTAATGCAGCAAATTAAAGATCATACTAAAAAGATTGCTTTAGCATTAGAAACTAAAGGGTTGATTAATATTCAGTTCGCTATTAAAGATGATAAGGTCTATATCATTGAAGCAAACCCAAGAGCATCAAGAACGGTACCTTTTATTGCAAAAGCTTACGGAGAACCTTATGTAAACTACGCTACTAAGGTAATGTTGGGTGATAAAAAAGTTACTGATTTTGATTTTAATCCACAATTGGAAGGATATGCAATAAAACAACCTGTGTTCTCATTTAATAAGTTTCCGAATGTAAATAAGAAGCTAGGGCCAGAAATGAAGAGTACCGGTGAAAGTATATTGTTTATAGACGATTTAAAAGATGATCAGTTTTATGAACTGTATTCAAGACGTAAAATGTACTTGACTAAATAATACTAATTGTAGTTTTAAAAACTAGTAAAAAAACTCCTTAATTTTTTAAGGAGTTTTTTGTATTATAGATTTAAGTTTCATAAAAAACTACAATTCCACCTTTACTTTATAGGGTTTTAAATCCTCTAAATAATCATGAGGTATAAAAGCATCGCTATCAAATTCTAGTTGGCGTTTCTTTTTCATTTCTAAGCGTTTTATAGCTTTTAAAAAACGTTGTACTTCTATAGTGTCATCTAAAATTAAACCAGGTACCACTACATTATTATTACTTTTATCTTTAGCTACCATGGTAAAATAAGATGAATTACAGTGTTTTATAACGCCAGACTGTATGTTTTCGGCTTCAACACGAACGCCAACTACCATAGATGATTTACCTACATAATTAATTGAAGCTTTCATGGTAACTAACTCACCAACTTCAATTGGGTTTAAAAAGTCTACTGTATCAACAGAAGCTGTTACGCAATAAGTGCCAGAAAATTTAGAGGCACAAGCAAATGCAATCTGATCGAGTAGTGAAAGGATATAACCACCATGAATTTTACCGCTAAAATTGGAGTGTGATGGCAGCATAAGTTCAGAAATGGTCACTTGAGTATCTTCTACGTGTATGTATTTCATGATGATGTTTTTTTCCAGTTTTTAAAAGCTTTGCTGTTGGTAATGTGCGGTAATTGATTCTTAACTTTTTTTATTAGTGTTGCTTTCTTATAGGAAGAAGTATTCAGTATAATATCTAATAATTGAATAGCATTGTCTGTTTTGTTTTCTTGTTCATATATTGCTAGTAGACTAAATTTTGGTAAGTGAAAACTTGGGTAGTTTTCAATCATTTTTTTATAAAAAACAGTAGCGCTTTCATAGTTTTTTGTAGCAAAGGATAAGTTACCTTTCTCGAAATCTAAGAAAGAGTCGTTGGTGTGGTTTTGAATATTGTTTAAGCACTTAAAAACGGTTTCATAATCTTTGTTTAAATAATGATATCGAATTGCGGATAAATCAGTGCTTGGGTCAGATTTAAAATTATGTAACACTTCTTCCATCGATTCAAAATAAGCTTCTTCATCAATATTTCTTGAGGC
Organism: uncultured Flavobacteriaceae bacterium; assembly: GCA_947493535.1. Taxonomy (GTDB): domain Bacteria; phylum Bacteroidota; class Bacteroidia; order Flavobacteriales; family Flavobacteriaceae. Next base: position 233,409 of record CANLRK010000003.1, read on the forward strand.
CTCTAGTTTTAACATTGCAACAAACCTGTCTTTGTATTGCAAAGATTTATTGAGTAAAGAAATATGTCTGTAGGCTTTTTGGTGATTGTTGGAAACATTGGCATCTACAAAGTTTTTGAGCATTAAAATGTATTTATAATCAGGGTTATTGCTAAAAGCTAAAATGTATGTTTTAGGTATTTCACTTAAATAAAATAACTTTATAGCTTCAGATAATTTTTGACCCGTTGAGTATATAAAAACATCATCAATAACTAAGTTTTCCTTATGGTGTAAAATTCGGTAATCATGATAGTCTATACCTGTTTTTTCAGAGTAATACCTAAATACAATATGATATGTTTTGTCTATAGGATCAAAATGATAGCTAACAAAATTGTAAAAATTACCATCTTTTAAATGCTGAATTATTTCTTTAGAGAAAGAGTGTAGTTTTGTTGTATACTCTTTTTTAAATTTTGTATTAAAGGTAGATAGTTTTTGATTGTTGTTATCATGTAGAATTACTTTTTGATAAAAAGTATCAGGAAGTATGCTATTTAAAAACATAGTGTTTTTACCAGAAGCATAGCTTTTAGATAAACGTAGTCCAAAGTCTTTTATTTTATAATCGTTTTCTAAACTATTATTAATTTTTAAAAAATTGTGCTGACCATGGCAGAGGTTAATGCATAAGAAAAAAAAGACTAAATATAATTTCATAAGTATTATATGATAGATTTTAGATTGTGTGACTTTATGTGCATTAATCTATATTAATTTTGATGATGCACATTGTTTTAAGTACATTGTACCGTTAAAGATACTTAATTTTTATGGTTGATAAAGCATTGTTTTCATACTTAGAAGGGTTTGTAACTCAAGAACGCCGTAATAAGTTTGTTGATATACTCAATAATCGCACCAAACATTTTACTGTTGTTTTAGAAGATGTATATCAAATGCATAATACCAGTGCAGTAATACGAAGCTGTGATGTTTTTGGAGTACAACAAGCACATGCTATAGAAGTGCAGCATAAGAATACTTTAGATAAAGAAATTGCAATGGGTGCCCAGAAATGGGTGGATTTGAAGTTTCATGCATCACCAGAATCATGTATCCAACACTTAAGATCAGATGGCTATCAAATAATAGCTACTAGTCCGCACAATAACTCTTGTTATCTAGAAGATTTTGATATAACTAAAAAAAGTGCCTTATTTTTTGGGTCAGAACGTGACGGGATTAGTGAAGGTGTACTGCAACAAGCAGACGGGTTTATTAAGGTGCCAATGGTTGGTTTTACTGAAAGTTTAAACATATCAGTTTCGGCGGCAATTGTTTTACAGTCATTAACAGCTCGTTTAAGAAAATCGACCGTTTCTTGGCAATTAACTGAGGAAGAAAAAGAGTTTCAGCGTTTTATTTGGATGCAAAAATCAATTAGGAGTATTGATAAGATTTTAGAACGCTATAATCAAGAGTACTTAAAATAAGTATTGCTATAGTTTGATTTTGTGTGGAAAATCACAGTGCTAAATGTAGGTAACTTTAAAAAGTTATGATGTTTTGGTTAACTTATTTTTTAAGCACCTTGTACTCTTCATAACACCCACTAATTGCATCAAGTATTTGTAAATCGTTAGCAGTTTTGATAAAGTTTTTTGAATAGCTACATTGACTTAAAACATCTTCAAGTTCTTGTTTGTCTACTTGTAAAAAGGATGTGAGTAAATCTCTGTCAAATTTTTGAGAAAGGAGTTTTCGTATTTCATCATCTTCTTTCATTTTTCTAAGCTTTCTCATTTGCTTAGCTTTTTTGCTGAATGTATTATAGAGCAGGTCTGCGGGATTAAAAATAGCACCAAGTACTTTGTTTATTGCTCCTGGTCCTTTCTTTCCAGCTTCATAGCCTTTTGGTAAGCCTGAAATGCTATAACGTTGAGAATTGTTTACGGGTATGTATTTAGTGTCGATTTCTAAATACCCTGTAAGTTTATGTGGGTAAATTAATACTTCTTCAAGCGCATAAGCACTTTCTGTAAGTTCAATGTTAGAGTTTCCGAATTTTACCCAATCGTTAGTAACTTTTATTTTTATTGATTTGAACCCTAGTATGGAAAGGTGTAAAGTATCATTTACTACAGCTTTTATTTTAAATTCTCCTTTTTTATCGGTAATGCTACCTGTAACTAAGTTTAGGTTAATTACGTGCACATTTTCTAGTCCTACGCCAGAAGTGTTGACTACCTTACCAGAAATGGTGTGTATCTTTTGTGCGTAAGAAATTGAACAAAAAACAAAAAAAACAAAAGTGTAAAATAATTTTTTCAAAAATGTGATAATTAAATTTGAGGGACTAATTTAAACTAAAAAAAGTGCCTAGGCACTTTTTTTAGTTAAATATTAACAAGAATAAAATTAGTCTTTTTTTGAGCGTCTGCCTTGAAAACTTACTCTAGGGCGGTCACTTCTTCTTTCTCGGCTTCTAAAGTTTCCTCCGTCACCATCCTTTCTTCTGTCATTAGAATTGCTTCTACGCTCACTTCTGAAAGTTCCACCATCATCGTTATTACTTCTTCTAGATGATCGTCTTTTGTCTCCTCCAGATTCTCTTCTACGTCCTTTAAATCCACCACCGTCGTTTCTTCTTCCTCTTCTTCGTCCACGATCTTTACCACCGCCTCCACCACGAGAGTTGTTAGAAACTTCAACATTTACAAAACGGCCGTCAACTTTATAATCTGTAAAGAATTCTAAAATGCGTTCTTTGTGTTTTTCGTCGGTATTAAAGAAAGAGAAGTTTTCTTTACAGTCTACTTTAAAAACATCATCTCTACCAAGTTCTAGTCGTTCTTTTAAGAAATCCTTTAAACGCATCCAATCGTATCCGTCTTTTTCACCTACATTAATGAAATAACGTGTTGATCCGTCAGGAGCAGTTTCTCTAGCTGATCTATCGTCTGGTGATTTTATATCACGGGATTTTTTGTAATAATTAGCAAAACGAGTAAACTCTACCGAGAAGAATTTTTTAATTAAATCTTCTTTTGTTAAGTTTTCTAAAGCGTCATTTAAGCTAGGTAAATACACTTCAATTTCTGGGTTTACTTCAGTGTTTTTTACGCTATTTACTAAGTGAAATAATTGAATTTCGCATATTTCTTTTCCACTAGGAATATCTTTCTTTTCAAATGAAGTTTTTAAAATACGTTCTAACGATTTTATTTTACGCATTTCACTTTTAGTAACAATTACCATAGAAACTCCAGATTTACCAGCTCTACCAGTTCTACCGCTACGGTGGGTGTAGGTTTCAATTTCATCTGGTAATTGGTAGTTTATAACGTGGGTAATATCATTAACGTCAATACCACGTGCAGCAACATCAGTTGCCACAAGCATTTGAATTTGTTTGTTACGGAATGATTTCATTACCAAATCACGTTGGTTTTGGCTTAAATCTCCATGAATAGCAGCGGCGCTATATCCGTCTTCAATTAGTTTTTCAGCAACTGATTGTGTATCTCTTTTAGTTCTACAGAAAATTACAGAGAAAATACCTGGGTTAGCATCTGCTAAACGCTTTAACGCAGGATAACGATCTCTTCCCGAAACTGCATAATATTCATGTGATACATTTTTGTTTCCTGAGTTTTTTGTTCCAACAGTAATTTCCATTGGATCGTACATAAATTTCTTAGCAATTGTAGCAACCTCTTTTGGCATGGTAGCTGAAAATAACCAAGTGTTTTTATCCTCTGGGGTGTCAGAAAGTATTTCGGTAATATCCTCATAAAATCCCATGTTAAGCATTTCATCAGCTTCATCTAAAACACAAATATCAATTTTTGTGATATCTACCATTCCGCGTCTAATCATATCACCCATTCTACCAGGGGTAGCTACAATAATTTGAGCTCCTCTTTTTATAGAACGTGCTTGGTCTTGTATACTAGCACCTCCATATACGGCTACTACATTAAGTCCTTTTACATATTTAGAATAGCTTTTTAATTCGTTAGTGATTTGTAAACACAATTCACGAGTAGGTGATAAAATTAAACCTTGTGTGGTTTTATTAGAAGCGTCTACTTTTTCAATTAACGGATAACCAAAAGCCGCTGTTTTACCAGTTCCAGTTTGGGCAAGAGATACGATATCAGTATCGTTTTCTAATAATAAAGGAATTGCTTTTTCTTGTACTTCTGATGGGGTTTCAAAGCCCATGTCTTTAATGGCCAATAAGCTGTTTTCGCCTAGGCCTAAATCTTGAAATGTTGCCATTTACTTTTATTTTACTGTTCGCAAATATGTTACATAGAGCAACCCATTCGTGTAAAATAAAGCTCTTTTAGTAACATCAGCCGCCACTCTGACGGCGTTAAATTTTGCGCAAATGTACGCTTTTATTATTAATACTGATGTATTTAAGGGGGTTATTATTTTTTTGAGTACTTTTTTGGGCTTTCTAATGGGGTTAATCTAGTTGGTTTAAAAAGCATATTAGTTTTCTTACAGCTTTTCCTCTATGGCTAATTTGAGCTTTTTCTTCAAGCGTCATTTCAGCAAATGTTTTATCAAATCCATTAGGAATAAATATGGGGTCGTAACCAAAGCCTTTATTGCCTCTTTGCTGGTGAATAATTTTCCCTTCACATATTCCTTCAAATACGTGTTGCTCTCCGTTTAAATTTAAAGCAATAACTGTTATGAACCTGGCTTTTTTATTGTTGTGTACACTTAATTTTTCTAATAATAGATTCATGTTTGCAATGGTTGATTTATCTTCGCCTGCATACCGTGCGGAATACACGCCAGGCTCACCGTTTAAAGCTTCTACCTCTAATCCGGTATCATCTGCAAAACCATCAACTTTATAATTGGTAGTTAAATAGTTTATTTTCTGAATAGCATTGCCTGCAATAGTAGTTGAGGTTTCAGGAATATCTTCGGTACAGTTAATATCGGTAAGCTTTAAAAGTTGTATATCGGAAAGCATAGCCTGAACTTCTTTAAGTTTGTTACTGTTGTTTGTTGCAAATACAAGTTTCATTATTAGGTTGTTTTAGTGGTTAATAGTGTGCATATATAACGAAATAAAAATAAGTATTCAAATGATATATATTAGTTGTTCCTATTTAAAAAATGAGTAAATTTATAGTGAATGTAAACCAATATTGTTATGACGATTAATGTTAGATTTAAAGATATGGCTACCAGTGACGCCATGACAGAATATATAACTGGAAAATTAAACAAGTTAGCAGATAAATACGATTGGGTAATTAGTGCGCAAGTAAATATTGAAAAAAGGAATGATCCTAAAGGAAAAGGTAAAGTGTGTAAAATGGAGTTGAGTTTGCCAGGGCCTAGAATTTATGCTGAATCTGATGAGAAAAACTATGAGATGGCTGTAAAAGAAACCATAAAAGATTTAGAAACTCAACTGAAAAAACGCAAAGAAGTTTTTAAAGCACACTAGGAGTTACTACCTGTGGTGGTATGGTTCATTTTTTAAAATAGTAAAACCTCTGTATAGTTGTTCTACCATAAAAAGCCGAATCATTTGATGGGAAAAGGTCATTTTTGATAATGATACTTTTCCTTGTGCTTTTTGATAAACTTGTTCGGAAAATCCATACGGGCCACCAATAACAAAAACAAGTTGCTTAACCCCAGCATTCATATGTTTTTGTAAATAGTTAGAAAAATCTACAGAGTTAAATTGCTTTCCGTTTTCATCTAATAAAATTAATTTATCGGTAGGAGTTATTTTTTTTAAAATAAGTTCGCCTTCCTTTTCTTTTTGTTGTTTCTCGGAAAGATTTTTAACATTTTTAATGTCAGGAATAATTTCTAAAGAAAACTTTACGTAGTGCTTTAATCGTTTTTGATATTGCTCAATAAGCTGTAGTAATTGCTTGTCGTCTGTTTTTCCTATGGCAATAAGTTTGATTTGCATTGATGTTATTTGCTGTATATTGTAGCAAAAATAAACCTTTTTTCTATTTTTGTTAGTGATAAAAACCAATATAAATGATTTCAGAAGTTCAGTTTAAAAACGAAATTAAGTTAATAATAGCGAATGCTATCCGTGAGGATATAGGAGATGGAGACCATACCTCGTTATCATGCATACCAAATTCAGCTATAGGAAAGGCGAAGTTATTGGTGAAAGATAATGGAATTATAGCAGGGGTTGAGTTTGCTAAAGAAGTGTTTAAATATGTGGATGCTGATTTGCAGGTAGAAACCTTAATTGAAGATGGTAGTGCAGTAAAGCATGGTGATATTGTGTTTTATGTACAAGGAAAATCACAAAGTATTTTAATGGCAGAACGCTTAGTACTTAACGCTATGCAACGTATGAGTGCTATAGCTACTAAAACCAAATTGTTTGTAGATTTATTAGAAGGAACAAAAACACAAATTTTAGATACTCGTAAAACTACTCCAGGAATTAGAGCTTTAGAAAAATGGGCGGTAAAAATTGGTGGAGGAGTAAATCATCGTTTTGCACTATATGATATGATTATGATAAAAGATAATCACATTGATTTTGCAGGAGGAATTACTAAGGCGATTGAAAAAACACAAGCATACTTAAAAGAGCAAGGAAAAGATTTAAAAATTATTGTAGAAGCCAGAAACTTGGAAGAAATTTCCGAAATTCTTCAGAGTAAAGGGGTGTACAGAATTTTAATAGATAATTTTAATTACGAAGATACCAAAAAGGCAGTGGCTTTAATAGGCGATAAATGCTTGACAGAATCATCCGGTGGAATTAATGAAAAAACAGCACGCGAATATGCAAATTGCGGAGTTGATTATATATCTTCAGGAGCATTAACACATTCAGTATATAACTTAGACTTAAGTTTAAAAGCAGTATAGTTTTTGGAACAACAGGAGGAAGATTTATCAAAAATAAAACAGTTTTCACGTAAAGTTTTACGTAGAATATTTGGATTGCTTAGGAAGATAAAAATTCCCGCTTTGCAAGGTTTATCCTTATATGATGTTTTAGAAATGTATGTTGTTGGTATAGTAAAAGGGGCATTAACCACTAGAGCGGGGTCTATTTCCTATAGTTTTTTTATGTCGTTATTTCCTTTTTTATTATTTGTGTTAAACTTACTTCCTCTAGTGTCATTTATCGATTATGAAGTAGATGTACTACCCTTTTTAGAAGACATGTTGCCTTCAAATACCATAGCCGTTTTTGAGGGAACAATCGCTAATATTTTTGAAAAAGAAAGAGTGGGCTTGCTATCAACTTCTTTTATTATTTCCATGTTTTTAATGGCAAATGGAGTAAATGCTTTATTTAGCGGATTTCAAAACTCATATCACACAAAAATAACGGTAGGGTTTGTGCGTCAGTATGTTACGGCTTTTTGTGTTGCTTTACTTTTGGCATTGTTTTTGTTTTTAGCAGTTATAGCATTGCCTTTGGTTGAGGTGTATATAGTACAAAATTTAGAGGACTACGGATTAATACCTGATGAATTAATAGGCATGCAAGTAGCTAAATATATAATTTATACATTAATGTTTTATACAATAATTGCCATGTTTTATTACTTTGGTGCACCTGAAAAAAACTCAAGAAAGTATTTTACGCCAGGAGCTGTATTATCTACAATATTATTCTTAATAACAACTTATTTATTTGGTATATATGTAGAAAATTTTGCGCAGTATAATGAGCTATATGGGTCTATTGGAGCTATATTAATTCTGATGTTGTATATTTGGTTGAATTCAAATATTCTATTGTTAGGATATGAACTTAACGCAGTGTTAGTAGCGTTAAAAAGAAAAGAAGTACATTTAAAAAAATAATTAACCTTTAAAATAAATAAAATGAAGAAATTAATTTTATTAGTAGCGTTTGTAATTACCGCTAATTTTTCAACAGCTCAAACAAAAGTAGGAGATGTAACTTTACCTAATACTGTTACACTTTCGGGTCAAGAAATGGACTTGAATGGGGCTGGAATGCGTGAAAAAATGTGGTTTGATTTATATGTAGGAGGTTTGTATGTACAAACAAAATCTAAAAATGCTGAAACAATAATCAATGCCGATGCACCAATGGCTATGAAATTGCATATCGTTAGTGGTATGGTTTCTCAAGAAAAAATGATTGGAGCTGTAAATGATGGTTTTGAAAATTCAACTTCAGGTAAAGTAACTGCGAATCAGCAGGCAGATTTTATCAAGTGTTTTAATGATGAAATTAAAAAAGAGGATGTTTTTGATATTGTATATGCTAACGGAACAACTACCGTATACAAAAACGGAAAAGAAAAAGGGCAAGTTGCTGGTTTAGAGTTTAAAAAGGCATTGTTTGGAATTTGGTTAGGAAAAAAACCTGCGGATAAAGATTTGAAAAAAGGAATGTTAGGAAGTTAACCTGATTAATAAATAACAAAAAAGCCAGCGGTAACTGCTGGCTTTTTTTATTCATGAATTTTAATCCATTCAATGCTATCATTTTTAGAAAACTTAATAACCATATTAGTATTATGCAAGGTCCATATACTAAGTTTTTTCTTGTCAATTAAATAGTAAAAGTGATTGTTGGAAATTTTATCTGGTTTTCCCAAGAGGTTTGTTATTTCATTCATACTCAAGTTGCGTATGGTATCGTTATAGACAATATCATGAAGCATACTTCTTCTGTTTACATATTCACTCTTATATTTTTGTTGCCATTGTACTTTGTTAAAAACTATATTTTCTTCTTTTTTAATAGTCTGGCACGATACAATAATAACAGGAAGAATTATTATAAATTTTAAGTAAGTCATTATAATTAAATGTAAATAGAACTTTAAAGGTACAAAACTGTTAATAACTCTATTTAAAAAGTTATAGGAGGCATTCTGAATTATTAATTGAATTTCTACATTTGTTTAGTGCAGTATTTTATTGATGTCATATTACCCATTCCGTTAGTAAAGCTATTTACATATAGTATAAATACTAATGAAGCAAAGTTTTTAAAACCTGGTATGCGTGTTGCGGTGCCGTTTGGTAAAAGTAAATTGTATACCGCTATTGTTTTTTCAGTGCATCAGCAAGCTCCAGAAGCATATGAAGCTAAAGAAATTCATCAGATTTTAGATGAACATACAGTTGTTAATAGCTATCAATTGCAATTTTGGCAATGGATTTCAAGTTACTATATGTGTAGTTTGGGTAATGTGTTAAGGGCTGCTATGCCGAGTTACTTTTTATTAGAGAGTGAAACATTAATTTCTAGAACAACGCAAGAGGTGGCTAATGAGCAAGAATTAACTGATGATGAGTTTTTAGTGCTTGAAGCATTGGAAAACCAATCGTCGTTAAAAGTAGCTGAAGTAAGTGCCCTTATTAATAAGAGGAATGCATTAAAGCCAATTAAAAATTTATTAGTAAAGGGATTTATTAGGCTTCAAGAGGAACTGTATGAACAGTATAAACCTAAGTTGGTAAAATATATTAGGCTAACTGAAGCATATAAAGAAGAAGTTCGGTTACAAGATTTGTTAAATCAGCTGAGTAGAGCTAAAAAGCAAAAAGATGCTGTTATGACGTATTTTATGCTAACGTCAAGTAGCTCAAAACCTATTAAAACTAAATTATTACAAGAGCGCGCTTCTGTATCTTCAGCGGTTCTAAAAGTGTTAGTTGATAAAAATGTTTTTGAATATTATTATGTGCAAACAGACAGGAATCAATTTTCTAATGCAGTAAGTAAAACAAAAAATATGAATACATATCAGTTACAAGCGCTTTCAGAAATAAAAACGGTTTTTAATAATAAAAAGGTGTGTTTGCTAAATGGGGTAACTGCTTCAGGAAAAACAGAACTATATGTAAAATTAATAGAAGAGGTTTTTCAGCAAAATAAACAAGTGTTGTATCTGTTGCCTGAAATAGCACTGACAACACAACTTATAGTTCGTTTAAAGGCGTATTTCGGAAATAAAATAGTAGTATACCATTCCAAATATTCAGTAAATGAAAGGGTGGAGGCGTGGAATAAAGTATTGTTTGCTACAAATGAAGCGCAGTTAGTAATTGGTGCTCGATCTTCTGTGTTGTTACCTTTTTCTAATTTAGGTTTAGTCGTGGTTGATGAGGAGCATGAGCAATCGTTTAAGCAATTTGACCCTGCACCACGTTATCATGCGCGGGATGCAGCTATTGTATTAGCCCATCAGCATAATGCAAATGTGGTTTTAGGAAGTGCAACACCTAGTTTAGAAAGCTATTTTAATGCTGGGATAGGGAAATATGAATTGGTAGAGCTGTTACATAGATATACTGATGTACAGTTGCCTGAGGTTGAGTTAGTAGACATTAAGGATAAATACAAACGTAAAAAAATGAAGGGGCATTTTTCCGATAGAATGTTAGCGGAAATTGATTTGGCTATTGAAAATGAAGAGCAAGTTATTTTATTTCAAAATAGAAGAGGTTTTTCTCCAATTGTAGAATGTGGTACTTGTGGTGAAGCTACCCAATGCCCTAATTGTGATGTGAGTTTAACTTATCATCAGTATAAAAAGCAATTACGTTGCCATTACTGTGGTTATGCAATGGCTATGCAATATGCCTGCTTGGCTTGTGGGAGTAATGAATTGGATACTAAAGGTTTTGGTACAGAGCAGTTAGAAAAAGAACTAAATCAATTGTATCCTAACTTAAAAGTTGGCAGAATGGATTTGGATACTACACGTGGTAAATATGGTTATCAGAAAATAATAACTGCCTTTGAGCAACAAGAAATAGATATTTTAGTAGGTACGCAAATGCTTACAAAGGGCTTAGATTTTAAAAATGTTAGTTTAGTAGGTATAATGAGTGCGGATTCCATGCTTAATTTTCCTGATTTTAGAGCGCATGAGCGTAGTTTTCAATTAATGTCACAGGTAGCAGGTAGGGCAGGTAGGTTTCAAAAGAAAGGGAAAGTTATCATACAAACATATAATCCGTTTCATACAATTTTACAACAAGTTTCTACTCATAATTATAAAGCAATGTATAAGGAGCAATTGGAGCAACGTCGTATTTATAAGTATCCTCCGGTAAATAAATTGATTAAGATTAGCTTTAAACATCGTGATTATAATAAGGTAGAACAAGGAGCTGCATGGTTTGCAAAGTCTTTGCGTTTATCGTTTAATAATAATGTTCTAGGGCCAGAGTTTCCTGCAGTTTCAAGAGTTAGAAATGAGTATATAAAAAATGTACTATTAAAAATGCCTCCGTCACAATCGGTAGTACAAACAAAAAAAGCTATTCTTAAAATAAAAAATAGCTTTATGTCGGTAAAAGAGTTTAGACCGATTAAGGTGGTTATTAATGTTGATGCGTATTAGATGTTTTCTAAGGCTTCCATAAGTTGTTTTTTCTTATTTCTACTTAATGGAAGGTTTTCATTGTTAATTTCTACAAACTTACTGTTGAATTTGGTGATTTTTTTAAGGTTAGCAATGTATGATTTGTGAATTCTCATAAAAGAGTACTGCTCTACTTCTTTTTCAAAAGCCTTCATAGTAGATAGTATTACATGGCTTTCTTCGGTTGTAACCAATTTTATATAATCACCTAAAGCTTCAATCCAAAGTATAGTGTTAACATATACCTTTCTTTTTTTAAGGTTACTTTTTATAAAAATATAATCACTTTCGGCAACACTACTTTCAAATTTCAATGTGTGGTACTCAATAGCTTTTTCAACAGCTGTGTTAAATCGCTCTTGAGTTATAGGTTTATGCAGGTAATCGGTGGCATCATAATCAAATGCTTTAAAAGCATACTCAGTTTTACCAGTAACAAATATTATTTGAGGTTTGTTTTTTAAAACATCTAACAATTCAAACCCATTAATAATTGGCATTTCAATATCTAAGAATATCAAATCAACCTCAGTTTCATTCAATCCTTTTTTAGTGTCAACAGCATTACTGTATTCTGCAATAAGATTAAGTGAAGGATGGTTTTTAACAAGTTTTACGATTGACATCCTTTGTATTGTTGAGTCGTCTACAACTACACAGCGTAAATTCATGTATTGGTTTTAGTTTATAGTTTTTTTAATAATAGGTTCTTAATATTCTTGAGGTATTTTTTTTGGGTAATACAATTTTAATCAAAAAAAACTAGGAAACCAAAATTAAAGTTAACAAACGTTAGTGTTGAAAAATTAGTGGTTTTGTTTTGGAGGTTCGTTTAAAAAAAGTATTTTTGCACCCAATTTAATATAAATCAAAAGATTTCAATTATGAATCAATACGAAACTGTTTTCATCTTAAATCCCGTTTTATCTGAGACTCAGGTAAAGGAGACAGTAAAGAAATTTGAAGATTATCTTATTTCTAAAGGAGCAAAGATGGTATCAAAAGAGGATTGGGGACTAAAAAAATTAGCTTACCCAATTCAACACAAGAAAAGTGGTTTTTACCATTTATTTGAATTCCAAGTAGCAGGAGAAGCTATAGAAGGATATGAGTTAGAGTTCAGAAGAGATGAGCGTGTAATGCGTTATTTAACTGTAAAGTTAGATAAGCATGCAATTGCTTGGGCTGAAAAGAGAAGAAAAAGAAATAACGCAAAAGCTTAATTATGTCAGGTATAGATCAACAAGCGAAAGGGAAAAAAGAGGGGGAAATTAGATATTTAACTCCACTTAATATTGATACTAGCAAGAAAGCTAAATACTGCCGTTTCAAAAAAATGGGTATTAAATATATCGATTATAAAGATGCAGATTTCTTATTAATGTTAGTAAATGAGCAAGGGAAATTATTACCAAGACGTTTAACAGGGACTTCTTTAAAATACCAAAGAAAAGTAGCTGTGGCTGTAAAAAGAGCGCGTCACTTGGCATTAATGCCTTATGTAACTGATATGTTAAAATAAAAACGTAACAACTATGGAACTTATATTAAAACAAGATGTAGAAAACTTAGGGTTTGCAGATGACGTTGTTACTGTAAAAAATGGTTACGGAAGAAACTATTTAATCCCTCAAGGATTAGGAGTTTTAGCTACACCTTCTGCAAAGAAAGTATTAGCTGAAAACTTAAAGCAAAGAGCACACAGAGAGCAAAAAATGGTTGATGATGCTAATAAATTAGCTGAGCAATTAAAAGCTTTAGAAATCAAAATAACTTCTAAAATGGGTGAAGCCGGTAAGTTATTTGGATCTGTAAACAATGCTAATGTTGCAGAAGCTGTAGAAAAAGCAGGTCACGCAATTGATAAAAAATACATTACAGTAGCTGGAGGAAATGTAAAAAGAGCTGGAAAATATACAGCTAAAGTACGTTTACATCGTTCTGTTGTAATTGATTTACCTTTTGATGTGGTAGCAGAAAAATAAAATGATTTTATCATTATAACGTAAAGCCACGATATTTTTCGTGGCTTTTCTTTTTTAACATAAATTTTATTGTTGATGAAATACCAACGACTTAGTAAAGAGCAGTTAGATGAAATGCATAAAGAGTTTATAAACTTTTTAGCATCACAAACTATAACAGCCCAAGAGTGGGAGGAAATTAAAAAAGAAACTCCAGAAGTTGCCGAACAAGAATTAGATGTCTTTTCTGATTTGGTGTGGGAAGGTGTACTGAATAAAGTACAGTACTTAGAGCATATTTCGCCACAACAAATGCATTTGTTTCATTTAAAAGAATCAGAAATGCACGTAATAGCAGTACAGTTGAAAAATGAAATAGATTTAACTTCAAATGAAGGCTTTGATTGGCTCAGAAATAATTTATTGAATGATGAAGTTGAATTTCTACAAGCTAAAAAGAACTATTCAGAAGATAAAAATGCTGATAAATTTGCCTTAATACAGCAAGGGTCAATAATTTCATCAGGCGATTTATTTTTGTATTTTGATAAAATAATTAATTAGTAAACAACCAATAGTATTTTAAGCACATACGTCATGGCACAAAAACCAAGTATACCAAAAGGAACAAGAGATTTTACACCAGCGCAAGTAGCTAAAAGAGCTTATATTTTCGATACTATAAAAAAAGCGTTTAAGACCTACGGATTTGAACCTATCGAGACTCCTAGTTTTGAAAACTCTTCAACTTTAATGGGGAAATACGGGGAAGAAGGAGATCGATTAATTTTTAAAATACTAAACTCTGGTGATTACTTGAAGAAAGTTGATTCAGGTTTATTGTCAGATAAAAACAGTCAGAAAATTACAGCTACTATCTCTGAAAAAGCATTGCGTTATGATTTAACTGTTCCGTTTGCTCGTTATGTAGTGCAACATCAAAATGAAATAGAATTCCCGTTTAAACGTTACCAAATACAACCAGTATGGCGTGCCGACAGACCTCAAAAAGGGCGCTTTAGAGAATTTTACCAGTGCGATGCAGATGTGGTCGGGTCAGATTCACTATGGCAGGAAGTGGAGTTTGTACAGTTATACGATGCTGTTTTTACGGCATTAGGCTTACAAGGTGTAACTATAAAAATAAATAATCGTAAAATATTAAGTGGTATTGCTGAGGTAATTGGTGCTTCAGATAAGTTAATTGATTTTACGGTAGCGCTTGATAAGTTGGATAAAATAGGAGAGGACGGCGTGAAAAAAGAAATGCTAGAAAAAGGAATTTCTGAAAATGCTATTCAAAAAATACAACCTCTGTTTAGTTTTTCTGGAAACTTTGTGCAAAAAATAGCGCAATTAAAAGCTTTGTTGGCAAGTTCTGAAATAGGAATGAAAGGAGTGGAGGAGTTGTTGTTTATTGGCAATGCTATAGAGAGTTTAGGTTTAACAACAGCTGTACTAGATTTAGACGTAACTTTAGCTAGAGGATTGAATTATTATACCGGGGCTATATTTGAGGTAGCTGCTCCTAAAGGAGTGAAGATGGGTTCTATTGGCGGTGGTGGTCGCTATGATGATTTAACAGGGATTTTTGGCTTAAAAAATGTTAGTGGAGTAGGTATCTCTTTTGGTTTAGATAGAATTTACTTGGTTTTAGAAGAGCTAGGATTATTTCCTGATACTGTTAAAGAAACAACTCAGGTGTTGTTTATTAATTTTGGGGATACTGAAGCGTTATATTGTATGCAGGCCATTAAACAATTACGTGCTAAAGGTGTTGTTGCAGAAATGTATCCGTCAGCGGCTAAAATGAAAAAACAGATGAATTATGCTAATAAACGGGAAATTCCGTTTGTTGTTTTAGTAGGGTCTGAAGAGTTGGTAGAAAATACATTTACGTTAAAGGATATGGTAAGGGGTACACAAGAAAAGGTTACTTTACCTGCATTATTGAACCTTTTTTAAGTGATAAATAAACAGAATAAAAAAACCTTTCATCAAAAATGAAAGGTTTTTTTGTTTTATGGCGACACTACAGTGTTATTTTTTTACAATTATTTTTTGTGTTACTTTATTGTTTGCTGTTTTTAGTGTTATTAAATAGGTGCTTCCGTTACTCAGATTTGAAACTTCTTTTTCGAAGTTATTTTCTCCAATTTTTAGGTTAGAAAGTTTAGCTTCATCAATTAGAGCGCCTTTAATATCGTAAATAGATAACACTACATCTTCTATTTTAGTTAGGTTGAATGATATTTTTAAATAGCCTTTGTTTGGGTTTGGGTATATGTTTAGGTTAAGATCGCTTATGCTTGCTGGATTAATGTCATCAACGGCTAAAGGGGTAGCTTTTTTTATTAAAACTTTAAACATTTGATTATTAGCGGAACTTTGAGTTCCGTCATTAGTAAAGAATATATTGGCAGCAGAACTACTAATTCCTCCATAGATATATCCAATTAACGTGTAGTTGTCGGTAATGGAATCTAATTTAAATACTTCATTATTAAAATGAGGGAAACTTAAGTTAGGAATAAATTCTGCTCCAGCTCCTAAAAGAGCAGGCATTTCTACAGGTAGTTTATGTTCGGTCATGGTGCCGGTATTATCTCTAGTTACTCTTGCAATAGTATTTACAAAGGGTACATTATCATCTTGTACTAATGTTCCTGCATTGTCATAAAACTGAGCAATACCTCCAAAGAAAACAGTGTGCATTTCATTATTTATTTCTGAATAAATCGGTAATACGGGGCAATGATAATGATTGTAATATTGTTGGAATGAATTGTTTACGGTATAACTACTTGAGTTTATTGTAACAGCGTTTAGGAAAGGCAAATCTACATTATGTTGAAAAACCCCAGAAAACATAGTTATACCTTCGCTTCCATCGGGTAATATTTGTTGTTCGGCATTATAATCTCTTCTGTGTAAATTTACAGAGTCGGTATATGACGGAAGGTGAGTAATGTTTATTGTAGTACCATTGTCTGATAAATTAAATATTCTTATAGCGTCAGTATACTCTTGTATGAACCCTGGGCCATTGTTAGGTCCCATAGGGTTGTACCTACCAATAAATTTTTGTCCTCCTAGCAGGTAAAATGTGTTGTCGATTTTTTTTAATCGTCCACCGGTTACTTGAAATAGTGGATCTGTAATTTGTCTAAAAAAAGCATTAAAACTAGTTCCGTTTATTACTGCGTTAATAACACCTGAAACTTTTACAGCGGTTAACTTGCTGTATGTTGTATGGTCATTTTCGGTAGCACTAAAACCATACCCGCCTATACAATATAAGTAATCGTTTTCTTGGTAAAATTCCATATTTGTAGAACTTAACTGTTCTTGAATGGCAATAGGTAAAGATGCAAGTGAAGCAGTCCACTTTTGTTGGGCGACTGGGTCAACTACAATAATTTGATTGTTGTGTCCTGCAATATCAAAAGAAGCCCAAGGTTGTCTTTGGTGCAGGCCATCTAATCGCCCTCCTAAAACAAGCCACTTTCCGTTTGCTTGACCAAAGACATAAGATTGTATACCTCCTAGGTTTTCAATGTTTACAGGTTCTATGCTAATTTCAAATGGAGCGGTTTGACTATGGCTTATAAATGAAATTAAAAGAAAGATAAGAGTAAAAGTTTTTTTGGTATAAATCATATAATTAAATTTTTAAATTAATAGAATAAGTTTTTTTATTTCTTAAGTAAGTTAGTTTGTATGTTTTTCCTTTTTTTAATTTGGATAGCGCTTTCATATAAGAGTAAATGTTGGTAATGTCTACAGTGCCTAATTTAGTTATGATATCTCCTTTTAGGAGATTGTTTTTATGAGCTATTTTACCCTCTATCACATGTTGTATATGTAATCCGTTTCCATAATCTGTATAATCAGGAAAAATCCCTAATGTGATTTTAAATTTTGGGTTCGTTTTTGGAGGGTTATATTTTGTTTTTGTAAAGGGTAAATTAGATTCTTTTGATAGTGAATTTGTAATAGTTGTGGCGTATTTAATTATGGCATCTACTTTTTTGTAATTTATTTTATGAGCATCATCTGTTGGTTTGTGATAGTCTTCATGTAAGCCTGTATAAAAGAATAATACAGGTATATTTTGATTGTAAAATGAAGTGTGATCAGATGGTCCTATACCACTTTGATTTAGGTTTAATGTAAAGTTTTTAGGTTTTTCATCAGTGATTATAGTTTTGAATTTAGGAGATGTACCAATGCCGTCTATAAATAATTTGTTATGATTGTCCATTCTACCAATCATATCAAAGTTCATCATTAAAGTTGTGTTAGGAAAAGTGTTTTTAATTGTTTTGGCAAAAGATTTTGATCCAGCTAAACCTAATTCTTCACCAGAAAAGCAAGCGAAAATGAAATTTACATTTTCTATAGTATTATTGGTAGAGTAAATTCTAGCCAATTCTAATACAGCTGCTACTCCAGATGCATTATCATCTGCTCCATTGTGTATTTTTCCTGTGCTATTTTGTAGTGTTGATAAATTGTACTCATTCAATCCAAGGTGGTCATAATGTGCGCCAATTATAAAAGTGTTTTTAGCATTATTGTTTAAGTAAGCAATAACATTTAAGCCAGTTATAGAGTCATTAGATTTAGTGGTTTTATGTGGGTTGTTTGTATAGGTAAAAGTGAAAGGGTGTATGAAACTATTGCCCGTTATTGTAGATAAGTTGAATTTTTCAAATTGTGTTTTTATATAATTTGCAGCCATTTCCTCTCCAATAGATCCTGTTAATCTACCCTGCATACTATCAGAAGAAAGAGTGTTGATGTGTTGATTAATTAAGTTGTGAGAATCTTGGGAGTAAGAATTATGGGTATTAAAAAAGAGTGTAAGAAAAAAAAATAATTTTATTGACTGTTTCATTTGATAGAGTTTAGAGTGCTAGCGGTAGTGTAAAATTATAATTTACAATAATGAAACTTTGTAACTAAAGTTGCTTAAGGCAATATTTTATAGGTTGATTTAATAGAAAATTGTAATTATTGATAAAGATGTAACGCTTAATCAATTTTTCAGTTTTAAACAGAAAAACACCCAAACACTTTGGTTTAAAAGTGACTAGGTGCTTTGTTAGGATGTGGGTAAAAATGTACCTTGTTTTAAATTTATTGTGATTGTTCCTCTAATTGGCGCTTACGTTTTTTACGATAACGTAAAGTTTTTAAATAGCGTAATGCGTTTTTATCTTTATAATCAGTATATGCTTTCGAAGCCCAAGTAATAGCAGTTTCTAAATCTCCGTTAATTTCATTGATAATAGCCATATTATAACAAGCTCGTCCGGCAATTTTCTCTTTTGGGTTGTGAGTTTCTTTTTCCCATAGTTCAGCAGCACCATTCCAATCACCTGTTTGTGCTCTACGTTTACCGATTTCAAAATTTTGAGTGCCTTTTACATAGTATTGCCTAGTTACACGTATTTTGTAAGGGTAAGTTCTTAGCGCATATTCGTTTCCTATATTGGTGCTTGTTTGTAATAATGCTTCTTTTCTTCCTGTAATGGCTTCTATGGCTTTTACGGGGTTTATACCTTTACCGGTTGAACTAATCCATTGATCTGTAATAATTTCATCTCTAATTAACTTATTTACATTATCATAAATTCGAAAACCAGCCTTAATATTGGTAGTAATGGTTGCTTGATGTTCGATTACTGGTATTTTTACACCAAAGGCGTTAAGACTTTGAATAGTTTTGGTATTGTAATTTACTTTCGCATCTGTATCATAAAATGATAAGGTAACTATCGCTTCTAAATTATTTTCGTTGCATACCGTTTCAATAGTTTCCCATGGTATTGCACTTGGGAAAATACCTAATCCAGGATTTTCAATTTTATCAGAATCAACTATAATAACTGATTTGTATTGATTGTCTTTTTCAAAAGTATCTTTAATACCTTGAATTGTATAAGTGGCTCCATCCTTATCTAGGTTTTTACCCTCAATAGAAAGAATTTGATCAATAGCATCTAGCGATTTGTTTTTTTCAGAGGCTAAACTTCGGTTTAAAACACCAATATTTTTAATTGAAGCTGGTAAATAAACTGGTGCGGGCTCAGTAACACTCATAGTTAAGCTATTGGTAGATTGACAAGAATATAATAGTGTTCCTATTACTAATATAGCAACAGTCAATTTTAACCTAAACAATTTCATAGCACGAATATTACGGGGTTTTTGTTGGACTAATGTAATGAATTCTATCGAATTCAGAACTTTTAATTATGTAACCCGGTTATATTCAAAAAAAATATTTCATGAAAATAGGCTAACCCAAGATTAACCCAACTAAAAAGTTAAAAAGCACTTAAATACTTTGTTTAGAAGTGTTTAAGTGCTTTTTTGTAGCGTGGGGCAGATTCGAACTGCCGGCCTCATGAGTATGAATCATGCGCTCTAACCAACTGAGCTACCACGCCGTTTTGCTAACGGTGTGCAAATATAATAACTATATTAAATACTGCAAGAAAAATGTGTAAAAAATACTTTCTTTTATTTTTTTGTTATCACATAGAAATATTTATATTGTAGCAAATATTTTGAGATTAGATTATGAGAAAAAAGTTTGAATTAGAATTCCCTATACACGCTTCACCAAAGTTGTTACACCAATATTTATCTACACCTTCTGGCTTATCTGAATGGTATGCTGATAATGTAAACTCAAGAGGAGAATTGTATACATTTATCTGGGATGATAGTGAAGAGCAAGCCAAGTTATTATCTAAAAAATCATCTGATAAAGTACGTTTTCAATGGTTAGAAGACGAAGGAGAGGACTATTATTTCGAAATTAGAATTCAGGTAGATGAAATTACTAAAGATGTATCTTTAATGGTGACGGATTTTAGTGACGAAGATGATATGGAGGAGAGTAAAATGTTGTGGGAAAATCAGATGACTGAACTTAAAAAGGTGTTAGGATCTGCATAAGAAGTTTATTATTACTGTATATTTGCCCTAATTTATTAGGGCTTTTTTTATGATTAATTTTAACGGAGATATTCAGAGTACAAATCAAACCTTAACAACAAATAGAGCTTTTAAATACGGCGATGCTGTTTTTGAAACTCTTAAAGTAGTTAAGGGAAATATATTGTTTTTAGAAGATCATTATTTTAGACTGATGGCTTCTATGCGAATTATACGTATGGATATCCCAATGAATTTTACAATGGAGTTTCTGGAAGCAGAAATTTTGAAACTATTAACGGTTCAAAGTTTAACAAATTCTGCAGCAAGGGTAAGAATGACTGTATACAGAGATGGACAAGGTTTTTACACACCTAATGATTCATCAATAGTGTATTTTATCGAGGCTAATGAGTTGAAATCTAGCGATTATGAGTTGAGTTCAAATCAAATGATTGTTGATTTGTTTAAGGATCATTACATAGCTCCTCAGTTACTTTCTACATTAAAAACTACAAATAGAGTGTTAAATGTAATAGCAGGAATTTATGCATCTGAAAATGATTTAGATAATTGCTTGCTCCTAAACACAAGCAAGCAAGTAGTTGAAGCTATAAACGGAAATATATTTTTAGTAAAAGACGGAATAATAAAAACTCCACCATTAGCTGATGGGTGTGTAAAAGGAATAATGCGAAAACAAATTATAACATTGTTAGCTAAAATAGATGACTATACTTTGATAGAAGAGTCTATTTCTCCTTTTGAATTGCAAAAAGCTGACGAATTGTTTGTGACAAATGTTATACAAGGAGTTGTTTCTGTAACACAGTATAGAAAGAAAAGCTATGCTAATGTTGTTGCAGAAAAACTGGTAAATAGTTTAAATAGCTCTTTAGTTTAAAACAGGGTTTTCTGGTGCGTTAGACCAAATTAAATAATTACCTCCGAACTCAATCATTTTCTCTTTCCAAAAATTACTGTTGTAATCTTTTTCAATAATGTTACTATGGTATTTATTTTTAATAACCACCCAAGAATTGTGGCTTAATTCGTCGTATAGTTGATTACTGTCCCAGCCTGAATATCCTAAGAAAAACCTGATATCTTTAGCGGTAATTTTATGTTCGTTTATTAACTCACAAACAGTATCAAAATTACCAGCCCAAAAAATGCCTTCAGAAATTTCAACACTATCAGGAATTAAATGTGGTACTTTATGAATAAAGTATAAATTATCCTGTTCTACAGGTCCGCCGTTGTATACTTGGAAGTCTTGAGCTAATTCCGGAACTAAATCCTTTAGTGAAAATCCTAAGGGTTTATTTAAAATAAAACCAATAGAGCCTGCGCTGGTGTGTTCTGCTAATAAGATAACTGATCTATTAAAAGAAATATCTCCCATAATAGAAGGTTCTGCAACCAAAAGATGTCCTTTTTTTAAATCTAAACTTGTCATCTTATTAACTTAAGTTAATTTAAAGCTAAGAAAAAAAAGTTGAATTACATAATTAATGCTTTAAAAAGAAAAACTGAATATAAAAAAGGCTCTTCAAATGAAGAGCCTTTTTGAGTAATTGTGGTATTAACTACATATTAGTTTACAGCATTTCCTAAATCAGAACCTGCTTTGAATTTTACTACGTTTTTAGCAGCAATCTTGATAGTTTTACCAGTTTGAGGGTTTCTTCCTTCTCTTGCAGCTCTGTTAGATACTGACCAAGATCCGAATCCTACTAAAGAAACTCTGTTTCCAGCTTTTAAAGATCCTTCTACATTACCTAAAAATGATTCTAATGCTTTCTTAGCTGCTGCTTTAGAAATTCCAGAATCTGCTGCCATTGCGTCAATTAATTGTGTTTTGTTCATAATACTAGTTTTTAAAATTTTAAATAATTAATGTTGGTAGATTTAAGTTTAATATTAAATCCTCTACAAATTTATACGGATTTTGTTCTCATGCAAGTAAATACAAGGGAAATACGGTGAAATGTTAATAACTACAGGCGATTGTTAATAAAAGTGTTTAAAAAACATTGTTTTTAACCAATCCCAGTAATAGCAAGGGGTTAGCGCATTTTTGCTTGTTCGTCAAAGTTAAAACCATTTAAAAGTGCTTTTACGTCCATTTTTTTCTTTCCAGGTAGCTGTAATACTAGTAACTCAATATACCCATTTTTAACAGCTACTTTTAGTGAGTTTTTATGAGCTATAATTGTTCCTGTTTCTAGTTGATGGTTTTCAATAATTTTTGCTGCCTCATAAATTTTAACAGCTAAAGTGTTATTGTTAACGTAAAGTTCAGTCCATGCAGCAGGATAAGGGCTTAAACCTCTTATTTTATTGTATATACTATCAATGCTTAGACTCCAGTCAATTTTACAAGTGTGTTTATGTATTTTATAAGCTGTTTTAATGTCAGGAATATTTGGTTGTATATATGTGCTTATAGTATTGTTTTCAATAGCTTTTACTGTTTTGAGCACTAAGCTACTTCCTTGTAACATTAGCTTATCGTGTAAGCTACCAGCATTTTCAGTTGGTGTAATGTCAACTTCTTCTTGCATAATGATTGCACCAGTGTCTATTTTTTCATCGATGAAGAAAGTTGTGATACCGGTTTTTGTTTCACCATTAATTAGAGCCCAGTTGATAGGTGCAGCACCTCTGTAATGTGGTAATAAAGAAGCATGTAAATTAAAAGTACCGTATTCTGGCATATTCCAAACAACCTTTGGAAGCATTCTGAATGCAACTATAATTTGTAAGTTAGCTTGTAATGCTTTTAACTCTTCTATAAATGAATCATCTTTTAAATTGGTAGGTTGTAGAATTGGTAAGTTTTCTGATAGTGCATACTTTTTTACGGCAGATTGATTAACTTTTTGCCCTCTACCAGCTGGACGATCAGGAGCTGTAATTACTCCTACTATATTGTAGTTGTTGTCTATTAATGATTTTAAGGTAGCTACAGCAAAATCTGGGGTACCCATAAATACAATTCTTAGTGCTTTCATATTTAAAATGGTGTTTTTTTAGTAAAAATACTGTTGTCAGTGTGTATATAATATTAAAAAAATCATTTTAAACAATACTGTTTTAAAATGATTTTTAAAGTATAGGTAAAAAGAGTTTCTATTCAAACAAGTTTTTTACATGCTGTAATTTCTCTTCCCAAATGGTTAGTTGTTTTTTCTGCAAAGCAATATTTTTATGAACGTCCTTTACTAACGGGTTGTCAGCTTTAGCATTGGCAAAAAAGCCTAAGTTGTTTTCAAGTTGATTGATTTCATTTTTAATTTCGTCAAGTTTACGCTTTACATAAAGTAATTCGTTTTCTAAGGCTTTTTCATCCCCTTCAAGCGTACTAACTTTATTGGTGTATTTAATTAATTCAGCCTCATGTTTATCCATGTCGAGCTGACCAAATAAATTATCAATTACTTTATTGAATGCATCGTTAATTTTCTTTTTGTTTCTAGGGACGCGTCCTAAAGTTTTCCAATGAGATATGTATTCTTTAATAGTGTTTATTTTCTCTTGGTGACTACCTTCTAGGGTAATGTTTTTAATAGTTTCTAAATATGCTTCTTTGGCATTAAGGGCTTCCAGTTCTACTGCGTTTGCTGCATCTCTTTTTGCATGAAGCCTGTCAAAATAATGGTTACAAGCGCTTTTGAATTGTTTCCATATTTTATCACTATCCTTACGTGGTACATGTCCAATAGTTCTCCAATCGGCTTGAATTTTTTTCATAAGAGGAGTGGTTGCAGCAAAATCATCACTATCCTTATTGTCTTCGGCAATAGTAATTAGCGTAAGTTTTTTATTTAAGTTTTCTAGCTGTTCTTTTTTAAGTGATTTATAAAAAGTGTTTTTATTTTTATTAAAATCGCGTACAGCTTGTTTAAAACTACCCCATGTTTTTTCAGTTACTTTACTTGGTACTTTTCCTGCTTTGAAAAAAGCTTCACGTAAAGATTCTATTTGTTTTATTTTTTCTTGCCAGCCTTTGTGTGTTGTAATATTTTCTTTGCTTATTTGTTGAATTTTATCAATAAGCTCATTTTTAACAGCTAGGTTGGCTTCGTATACTTTGTCAATTTCTGCATAGTAAGCTTGGCGTTTATGGTGTATCTCTTTAGTGGCGGCACTAAATTTATCCCAAATTGCCTCTCTATGTTCTTTGTCAACAGGACCTATGTCTTCTTTCCAAGTTTTGTGTAGTAGTTGCAATTCTCTAAAGGCATATAATACATCGTTGTGTTTTGCTAATTCTTCAGCTCGGGCAACTATTTTTTGTTTTTCTTCAAGATTGTGTTTGAAATCAAGGTCACGTAAATCTCTGTTTAAATGTAAAAAATCATAAAAACGTTCCACATGGTGGTGGTAGGTATTCCATACGGTATTGTATCTGTCGCGTGGTATTGCTCCTGCTGCTTTCCACTTTTCTTGAAGTTCTTTAAAATGTTTATAGGTGGTATTAATATCCTCTTCAATATTTATGAGATTTTTAATTTCTTCAATAATTTGGTTTCTATTACTTAAATTATGTTTTAAGTTTTCTTCTAAATTTTTATAATACGCATTACGTAAACTTCTGTATTCCTTGTAAGCTTTATTGAAGTGATTTTTTGCGGTAGAATTATAATGAAAATCAATGCTATTACCGCCATCAGCAATAAAAGCTTCTTTTTTAGTTTCAATTAATTCGTCGTATTGATTGTTAAATTCTTCTTTGATTAGATTAACTTGCTTACTGATAGCTTGAATAGGGTGGTTTTTAATTAAAGAATTTAATTCTTCAACCAAAGCGTCCATATTCATTGAATGATAATCTTTAGTTTCAACCTCATGCCTTTTAGCATTTTCATTATCTTCTGCGTCTTCGGCATTTTCATTTTCAATTTCAGATAAAGCATCATCTTGAGATGAATCATTACTTGTTGTTTCACTAGTAGATTGAGTGTTTTCTTGTAATCCTTCTGCTTCGTGCAGGTTATCCGTTTCAGACATAGTAAGCGTTGTTTTTGTTTTTACGTTACTTAAGTTTTTTTTGTTTGCCTAAGTAACTAAGTCATATTCAAGCCGAAAGATAATGAAACCCTAATAAAAATACCAAATTCATAAAACTAAAAATACGAGTTAAAGCTAGTGTACTATTAGAAGTGACTATTTATGCCAGATTTTCCACGCTTTCTCTGCTTGTAGCTCTAACATTTTTAAGCCATTACATGTTATAGCACCTTGCTGTTTTCCTTTTTTTAAAAAAACAGTTTCGCTAGGGTTGTATACTAAGTCGTATAATAAATGTTTGTCTGTAATTGCGGTATATGGAACATCCGGAAAATTTTCGGTGTTTGGATAAGTTCCTAATGGAGTGCAATTTATTATAATTTGATGTTCGGAAATTATTTTATTGGTGAGCGAACTATAGTTGTATGCTTGTTCAGTTTTTCGAGATACAAATTGATAAGGGATTTCTAATTTTTTTAGTGTATAAGCAATTGCTTTAGAAGCTCCGCCAGTACCTAAAATTAACGCTTTTTGATGGTGTTTTTGTAATAGAGGGAGTAATGATTTCCTAAAGCCATATTCATCAGTGTTATAGCCTTTTAGATTTCCTTTTTTAGTAATTTTTATGGTGTTAACAGCGCCGATACGTTGTGCTTTGCTACTAATTTTATCTAGGTACGGAAAAATAGTTTCTTTATAAGGAATAGTTACATTTAAGCCTTTTAAGTTAGCGGTGCTTTTTATAATATGAGGAAATGCTTCTATAGAAGAAATGTCGAAATTGGTATAGTTGCAATAAAGTAACTTCTCGGTTTTAAATTTTTCAGAAAAATATTGTTTGGAAAAGGAATAGGAGATATTTTTTCCTATTAAACCATACTGTTTATATGTTTTTTCTTTCTTTAGTTCCATACCATTCAAGAATTACAATTAATAAAACACCAAGTGTTACAAAGCCTATAGCGCTTAAAGTTTGATTGTTTAGTTCGGGAATAAACCTTTTATATCCTTCAACTATTTTTTCATGTTGACTATCTAATAAAAAAGCACCGTTGTTATTGGTCTTGTAAATAGTGTTTTTCCATGGCCATACTACTCCTAATGAACCTATAATAAATCCTTTGATTATAGCTATGGTTTGTAGTTTGTATTTTTGTAATAAATGATTCATAAGATGCGAGAAGCTCACCATTCCAGTAACGGAACCTGCAGTAAATACAGCAAGCACTTGAAGCATACGTAACCTTGCCGCATCATGTATAAAATTATAGTTACCTGTTAGTAGTTCCTTAATAGTGTCGTACAAAGCGTTAACAGAATCAATTAATAGAAGCACATAATTACCTATAAGAATTAAAATAAATGAACCTGATAAACCTGGTAGTGTCATACCAGCAACACTAATAATACCACATAAAAAAACAAATAAAAGATTATCATTTTCAGTAGCAGGCTCCAGAAAACTAATTCCCAAGCCTACAATTATTCCTAGAGTTAGAAAAGAAACTGAGGTGAGGTTCCATTTTTCAAAACGCTTACTGACAGAATATATTGAACCTAATATCATACCGAAAAAGGCACTCCATACGTATAATTTGTAATGAATTAATAAATAATCTAAAAGCTTAGAAATGGTAAAAAAACTAATTAGCATTCCTAAAATTATAGCAGCTAAAAAAGAACCATTTATGTATGAAAAAAATGGCTTGAATTTACCTGTAAAAAGTAGTTTAAGAGCTGTTTTGTTTATACGTTGTAAAGAGTAAATAAATTCTTCATAAAATCCTGCAACAAAAGCTACAATGCCTCCAGAAACACCAGGTACTTTGTTAGCAGCTCCCATAGCAATTCCTTTAAAAATAAGGAGTATATAATCAAAGGTGTTTCTTGCTATTTTCATTAAATATTTTTTTCTCCTATTTTTTCAAGAAGTATAATGCTTAAGAAACCTGCTAGCATTAGGCTTATGGCAAATAAAATTTGTGGGTCGGTTTGATATAACTCGGCATAAGTGTTTGGAAATATACTTTGTTGTAGAACAGGAATAATGTTTCCTTTACTGTCAACGCGAGTGGTTAGGGTTTCTTTCCAAGGCCAAATTTTATTTAATGACCCTATAATAAATCCAGTTAAAATTGCTAAAGTGGTATTTTTATAATTATTAAATAACCATTTTAATAGTTTGCTAAAACTTAGTAATCCTGTTATTGCTCCAGCAACGAATATAAAAATATGTTTAATGTTTATGTCGTGAAATGCTGTACTTAATGTTTTGTACGCACCTAGAAGTACTAAGATAAAAGCACCAGAAATTCCGGGTAATATCATAGCGCAAATAGCTATTGCAGCAGCAATAAAAAGAAAAAAGGGATTGTTGTTGTTAGCTAACGAAGGTAGAGTGGTAATGTAATAGGCCAAAAAAGCGGCGCCACACAGTGCTAGAATACTAATAATATTCCAATTAGTTACTTGTTTTGCAACAAAAATAATACTAGCTAATACTAGCCCAAAAAAGAAAGCCCATATAAGAATTGGGTGGAATTCAATTAAATATTTTGCTAAACGCATAAATGATACAAAGCTTATAAAAATACCAATAAGTAAAGCTAATAAGAAGTTACCGTTTACTTGTTTCCAAACAGCTTTAACACCATCTTGTTGTAATGTTTTTAGTAATGAAAAGTTTATTTGGCTGATAGAAGAAATTAATTCTTCGTAAATACCAGAAATAAACGCGATTGTTCCGCCGGAAACTCCAGGTACTGCATCGGCAGCTCCCATAGCCATTCCTTTAAGAGTTATAATTACGTAGTCGAATATTTTTCTTTGCATGCTGTTAAGTAACGTTACGAGCAAAGTTAATTTATTTCTGAATACTTATAAATGAAAAAGCTGGTAATTTTATGAGTGCGAAAATTACCAGCTAAAGTTGTTTTTGGGTTTGTAATTATTATGGTTTATTGATGAGTTCTTGCACCGATTTTCTTTTGTAAATTTCGTTAAAAAGCTCTTCAAAAATAATAATATATTCCTTGTTATTGCGTAGTGCGTTAACCAAGTGGTATTGACCTTTTTGAATTTCATGAGCTAAATAATATAGACCTGCTAAGCGGTATTCTATTTCAGCTTCGTCTGGATAAAACTCTAAACCTTGTAGTAAATTTTGAATGGCGGCATCATATTCACCTAAAACCATTAAAATATCTGCTCTGTTGGTCCAAACCTCAATTTCATAGTTTCCTAATTCTATTACTCTTTGGTAGCCACGTTCAGCTTCTTCGTAAAAGTTTAAATGAAAGTTTATTTGGGCATATCTTTTCCAGTAAGAAATATTCTCGCCATCTATTTCAGTAGCCTTATTTATATAGTATAATGCTTTCTGATAGTTTTTTTGACGGAAATAAAAATCAGTAATGGCTTGCCATCCTTTGTCTAATAAAGGATCTTCATGCACTGTTTTATAGTAGTACTGTAATGCTAGGTCAGTATTGTTTAATTTTTCGTAGCATTTTCCAATACGTAAGTACGCAAAAGAAGTTGGGTCATCAAACTCTAAAGTTATAAGGTAGTTTTCTATGGCTTCATTATATCTTTTAAGTTTTTCAAGCACTTTACCTTTTTCAAAATAAGCGCCTATAAAAGTATCGTCAGAAATTATAGCAAAATCAAAAGCAGCTAAGGCTTTTTTGTAGTCTTTTTTATGTAAATATTGTTTTCCTAATTGATGCCAACCTATTTCCGAGTACGGATTCATGTCAAGGAATTTATTAATAAATTCGATGGCTTCATCAGGTTGTTCTAAAAAGTCAAAGCAATATATAATATTGTATAAAGCAGCATAATCATGCTTATCCAATTCAATACATTTTTTGTAACATTTTTTTGCAGTTTCAAAATCTTCAAGATATAAATATTCAACACCTAAAAGCGAATAAACATCTACTTTTTCATCGGTCATATCTAATGCTATCTTAAGTATATCAATAGCTTTTTTGTGTTGGTCTCTTTTTGAGCATATTGTTGCTTTTTGAATAAATATTTCTTCGTTATTGGGGTCTAATAAATAAAGTTTATCCAAGCATTTATCGGCCAAATCTAATTTGTCTTCAAAAATGTATAACTCTACCTTAAAAAGCATTAAAGTAATTGAGCTAGGGTGTTGCTCTAAGCCAATTTTAATGGCCTTTTTAGCTAGCGCCACTTTACCATTTTCTAGGTAGTGCTGAATAATGTTTTCAAACTCGACAGAATCGAAAAAGATGACATTATTGGTTTTAAGCATTTTTTCAAACTTGGTAATGGAGAAGTTATATTCGTCATCATGGCTTAATTGCATAGCATCTCGTTTTAGTTACTTAAAGTTACTATTATGATTAAGCAGTTTTACCGTAGGGCTGTATTACTTATTCACAAAATAGTTAACAGTGTTCCTTATACTAAAGTACAATAATTAAGCCATTTAGTGTTTTAACTTGTTGAGAATGGTAGTTATTATGTGGCAACCTTCAATAATTTCTTGGTTAGAAATAGTTAGCGGAGGGGTTATACGAATAGCTTTGGGTTCAAATAGTAGCCAAAATAAGAGTAATCCGTTTTCTTGACTTTTTAAAATAACTTGGTTACAAATTTCAGCATTATCAACCATAGCTGCTAGCATAAGCCCCTTACCTCTAATTTCTTTTATCAATGGGTGTTGCAAGTGTTTTCTGAACAGTTTTTCTTTTTCAAGAGCTTGCTGCATTAAATTACTTTCGGTAAGTTCTGATAGTGTGGCTAAGGCAGCTGCAGCTATAACAGGGTGACCGCCAAATGTAGTAATATGGCCTAGTTTAGGAGTGTCTTGTAGTAAATTCATTAGTTTTTCTGATGCTGAAAACGCACCAATTGGCATGCCGCCTCCCATGCCTTTTCCCATAACCAATATGTCTGGAATACAGTTGTAATGTTCAAAGCCAAATAGTTTTCCTGTACGGCCAAAACCAGGTTGTATTTCGTCTAATATTAACAGTGCGCCAACTTCTTTACATCGTTTTTTGACTAAGGCTAAATAATTGTTTTTTGGTTCAATAAAACCTGCGCCACCTTGAATTGTTTCTAAAACTACTCCAGCAGTTTTGTGTGTTATTTTTGATAAGTCTGACAGGTTGTTAAAGCTAATAAAACTTACATCTGGTAATAAAGGTCTAAAAGCTTGTTTACGCTCTTCATATCCCATAATACTCATTGCGCCTTGAGTATTACCATGATAAGCATTTTTAGCCGCTATAATTTGGCTACGTCCTGTAGCTCTTTTTGCTAGTTTCATAGCGCCTTCTATGGCTTCGGTACCTGAATTAACTAAATAAGTTTTTTGTAAGGATTTTGGTAAGTGTGCAGCTAGTAATTTGGCTAATTGTACAGATGGTTTTTGTACGTATTCTCCATAAACCATAACATGTGCATACTTGTCTAGCTGAGTTTTAATAGCATTGGTTACACTTTGATGTTGATGTCCTAAGGTACAGGCGGATACTCCAGCAATAAAATCTAAATACTTTTTGTTGTTGGTATCGTAAATATAACTTCCTTTTGCATGAGATATTTCTAAAGCAAGTGGGTGAGGTGTTGTTTGAGCTTGGTATTTAAAAAAATCTTTTTTCATCAATTAATATACTTTTACCTTAACTTCAGAGCTCTTTTTTTAAACTTTTTTTGTTTTGCTTTTAAGTCTTTTGAGGTTCGTTTCTTTGATTTTTTTTGAGTTGCCTCATTTTTCCTGAGTAGCTTATCTTTTTGCTTCGTAATTGAGTTGTGTTGTTTAGGTGCACTGCGTAACTCTTCATCTTCTGTTGTTAACACACGATCTTCTAATCCTTTTATTTTCGGAAGTACCAAAGGAGGGTCGTCTTTAAATAAATCTTCTACAGATAAGATTCGTTCATCACCACGCCAATTAAAGCCTCTTAGTTTACGGGCGTTTTTAGGAAACATGGAGTCAGGACTTAACTCGCCTTCTGGTGAGCCTATATAGGTAGCTTCTTCTATTTTATTATTAACAAAAACAAGATTTATAGTACTGCATAAGGTCTTACTAATGCCGATTAACTCTCCATTGTCTTTTCTAGAAAACTGAATGTGTTGAGCGTTTTTATTAATATCTACATTATATAACTTATTATCGTCATTAAATAAACCAATAAGTTCTTTTCCTTTTACTTGGTTGTAGCCTTCAATTGAATCTTTATGAATTAAAAAGGTGTTGTAAAACACTTTTAAAGAGTCTAATTTATTTGTTTCTACGTTGTTGATTAATTGAATAGTATCTCCAGTCATTTGACTATCACCCGACCAGAGCACTGGTTTACGAATTAATTTGGTAACCCCAGTTTTTTGATCAATGTGAATAGAATCACACTTACCGTTCATGTCTGTTTTAAATAATTTGGCGTTGCGATAGCCTCTAATAATCCTGTTTTCTGGTTTGCCGGTAATCATTAAAGTGTCGGCATGTATGTAAATGGAATCTTTCTGTTGTAATGATTTTGCTAAAGCACGCTTGGTTATAAATACGGAATCTTTGGCTTTGTATACTTCAGCATAGTGACCTGTAACAATGCTGTGGTTTATGGTATCGGTAACTTTAATGTTGTTGGTAGCGGAAGCAAAATTTCTTTTTTGGTTAAAGTACATGCTATCGCCTTCAAAAATCCGATTGTTATAATATATTTTTGAGTTTTTAACAAAATAACCTAAGTCTGCATTGGTGTCATAAAAACCTCTTTCACAGTGTATTGTAGTGCCTTGGTGTTTGATAACCGATTTACCATACATATAGGCAATGCCAGAATTGGAGTAAAAATCAAGTTGACTTGAGTTTAGGGTGTACTCAGGGTTTTTAATATCAACATTGCCAATAAATTGGTATTTCTGACTTTCCATGTGATATTTACCTATGTAGCTATTTATTATATTTTCCTCATGGTGTACTACACCACCTGTTTTGTAGTAGGCTTGCTGTTGTAGTTTGTCAAAATATAAGGTATCTGTGCGTAAGGTAGATTTGGGCTCGGTTAAAATAACATCACCAGCAGTAAATGCTAGTTGTGTTTTTCCACTGTAATTGGCTACTTTACTGGTTAGTTTAATAGTATCACCTTGTTTAATAAGTACGTTTCCAAAAGCTGCAATAGAATCTGCTTTAGCGTAATGATAAGCTTTGTCGCACCACATTTCAATGCCTTCGTGTTCTATATAAATTTGTTTTTTGCTATTTCTAGTTAAGATGGTTGCCCCAGGGTACTCAATTTCATTTTTATCGTAATACGGTGCGGTAACTCTAATTTTCTTTTTTTCTTGTGCAAAAGTAATGATGCAGCTAAAGCTAAAGAAAACAAGCAGGTATGTAGTAATTTTAAATTTCAAAACAATTCTGGTTTGTTGCTTCAAAAATAGCTAAAAAACTTAGTGTGTTCTCTATTTTATGATAAAATTAAGGAACGCTTATAGTGTAAATTAAAAAAGGTGTTGCACAAGCAACACCTTTTTTTGTTAAAAACTAAAAAGTTTAGTTTTTCATCCATGCATTTCTTAAAACTACACGTTTGTCTGTAGCTGGTAACTCATCAGGAGCAAGCGTGTAGGTTTTACCCATAGGTTCAATTACCTTTCCTTCTAGTGTAATTGTTTCCCCTTCACGTTTAACTACCATAGTAATATCATCATCAACTGACCATGCAAATGAGGCTCCTACTAAAGCTTGAATATTACTTAAGTTATACGCTGTACCGTTTATTGATACTAAGCGGTCGTTGGGTTTAACTCCTAATGTGGTTAAAAATGAGTTGGTTTCAGTTAAGAAAAATACTTCTTTAGTTTTTTGATCTACAGATATATATGGTGTTTGCATATCTTTAAGTAAGTAGCCAGTTTTAGCTTCTTTACTTTGCATGCTTAATCCTAGTTTTTTGAAAAATTCTGTGTAATTAATAGGTGTGTTTCCTATTACATGCGTGTTGATAAATTTTCTTACTTCAGGGTAAGTTATAGCTGTAATATCATCAAATAAAATAGCGTCAATAAATGGTTTTTCAACACCGTATTTAGCTGATAGCTTTTTCATCATGGCCAAAACACCTTCTTGACCGTTACTCTCTTCACGGATAATTAAATCGATACACATTCCTATTAATGCTCCTTTTTCGTATACATTAGCATAGTTAGGTTTGTACGGATCTTTTAAAATGTTTTTACTCATTTCAGTAAAAGACATTTCATCATTATAACGTTTAGATCCTTTAATTTTTCCTAAGACTCTGTTGTAAAACTCATATTCATCAATAAGCCCTTGATTAACTTGGAAAAGATTAGCGAAATACTCGGTTACTCCTTCGTACATCCATAAATGCTCAGACATTTCTGGGTTGCTATAGTCGAAATTATGAATTTCTTCTGAATGCACGCTTAATGGTGTTAAAATATGAAAAAACTCATGAGACACTACATCTTTCATCGATTTTGCTAATGCTTGTGCTGGCATCATTTCAGGAAAAACAACAGTTGTAGAGGTATGGTGCTCCAAAGCTCCAAAGCCGTTGGCATCATCTTTCATGGTTGACATGTACAGCAAAATTGCATATTTTTTTGTAGCATTTACATCACCTAAAAAATCTTTTTGAGCTTGCATCATTTTTTGCATGTCTTCTTTTAAATCGGCAGCTTTTAAAGTATTACTAGGAGAGTAAACACTTAAAAGAATTTCCATTTCCCCTATTTTAAAGCTAGCATTATTAGGCTCCGCATACATGATAGGGTTGTCAGTAACTTCAAAGTATCTTTTAGCGATAAAGGTATCTTTGTCGGTAGTAGGATCAATATCTATTAGAGATGTGTTCCCGGTAAGATTTTCAGGATGAGAAATGTGTAGTGTGTATGGTAACTCCTGATGTTCTTTAAAATACCCTACAAAACCATGTAGGTTTAG
Source organism: uncultured Flavobacteriaceae bacterium (assembly GCA_947493535.1). Lineage (GTDB taxonomy): Bacteria > Bacteroidota > Bacteroidia > Flavobacteriales > Flavobacteriaceae. Next base: position 267,680 of record CANLRK010000003.1, read on the forward strand.
CATAAAGTTTTTGCCTTCTAAAATATTGGTCCCAGCAGGAGAAAACACATCATGAGTGTTTTCAATATCATACGTATCGTTTACCCAGTATGTTACAGTGCTAAGTTTTTTAGCATTGTCAATTTTCCAAGAGTTATCATCAGTGTGAGTTACGGTTAATTCATTTCCGTTAGCATCTAAGGCTTTAAAGTCTTCAATGTATTTTCCGTAGTTGTCGGTAGAATATGTTCCTGGTACGGTTTTAGGAATGTGAAAAGTTGCTGTTGTAGAAGTAAACCCTATAGGATTCATAACTACTTTTACTTTGTCGTCAACTACATTTTTTAAGTCGATGTTTACAGTGGTTGCTGTAGCTAATTTTTTTTCGGAGGTAGATGCTGTTTGTTGTGTTTTACAGGCTACTAAAAAAGCTAGCGACATTACAGCAAGACTAATTTTTCTCATTTTTAATTTTTTGTTTAGAACATAAGACTAAAGAACAGCAAATTCGTTACACTATATGTGTTGTTTTTAACAAAAGATTATATTTTTAGGTGCAAAATTATTAGTTATTGATGTGTTTTGTTGTGTAATATTTTCAAGTATATTTATCCTGGTTAAAAAATAACTTTATGCAACTATCTATTGTTATTGTAAATTATAATGTACGTTACTTTTTAGAGTTGTGTCTTAAAAGTGTATACGCAGCAATAACAGAAATTAATGCTGAGGTTATTGTGGTGGACAACAATTCATCTGACGATAGTTGCGCAATGGTAAAGCAATTGTTTCCTGAAGTATGCTTATTGGCTAATAAAGAGAATTTAGGTTTTTCCAAAGCAAATAATCAAGGCGTTGCAGTTGCAAAAGGAGAGTATGTTTGCATACTAAATCCAGATACAGTAGTGGCAGAAGATACTTTTGTAAAATTACTACAATTTTCAACGTTAAAAAATAAGTTAGGTATAGTAAGTTGTAAACTTATAGATGGAGCAGGAGTTTTTTTGCCCGAAAGCAAGCGAAATGTACCTACACCTAAAATAGCTGTTCAAAAGCTATTAGGGATAACTAAAGAGTATTATGTAAATTCTATTTCTGATACAGCAATAGCCAAAGTGCCAGTTTTTGTTGGAGCTTTTATGTGGTTAAAACGTGAAGTGTATTGTAGGGTAGGAGGGTTTGATGAGCAGTATTTTATGTATGGTGAAGATATTGATTTGTCGTATAGTGTTTTAAATGCGGGGTATAATAATTATTATTTTGGACAAACAACAATAATTCACTTTAAAGGGGAAAGTACGCTTAAAGATGCGGTATATGCAAAACGGTTTTATGGAGCCATGCAATTGTTTTATAAAAAGTATTATGCCAGCAATTTTTTGTTTGATATGCTAGTTAGAGTCGGACTTAAACTTATTCCTTTGGTTACGATGTTTACTAAAGAAGATGAAGTTGTACAACGACCAGAAAAAACACTTGAAACTACAAAATTAAGTTTTAAAAAAATAATAGAGTTGTTCGAAATACAAGACTTTTACTATAAAATACATTTAAAAAACTCAAAGTTTTCCATTGGAAGCAAAAGCTCTAAATCTAGAGGGGAAGTAGTTTTTGTAGACTAATTTTGTTGTTTAAATCTTAAGTAAATCTATTTTTATTTATTAAATTCGCACACTAAAATTAGTAATTCACGTATATTTTAAGAATATGGCAAAGTTTGAATTAAAACTTCCGAAAATGGGAGAGAGTGTTGCAGAAGCAACCATAACATCGTGGTTAAAAGAAGTTGGTGATACCATTGAAATGGACGAGCCAGTTTTAGAAATAGCAACCGATAAAGTTGATTCTGAAGTGCCTTCTGAAGTAGATGGTGTGCTTACAGAAATTCTTTTTAATGTAGATGATGTTGTAGAGGTAGGGCAAACAATAGCAATTATAGAGACTGAAGGGCAAGCAAGTGTAGCTACTCCTAAAACTACTGAAGCACCTGCTGAAGTAGTTGCAATTGAAAAAACAATTGTAGAAGCCAAGGAAGCTGTTACGCCGGTAGCCGATTTTTCAGACTCTGACAGGTTTTATTCTCCTTTAGTTAAAAATATAGCAAAAGAAGAGGGAATTTCGTTAGCGGAATTAGAAACTATTACTGGAACAGGTAAAGAAGGAAGGGTTACTAAAAATGATATGTTAAGTTACCTAAAAACTAGAGGTAGCAAACCAACTGTTACTGAAACACCAAAAGTAGCAACTCCTGTTAAAAAAGAAGCGCCTAAAGCTCCAGTTAAAACAGCAGTAGCATTGCAAGAAGGTGATGAAGTAATAGCTATGTCAAGAATGCGTAAGCTTATTTCAGGACATATGGTCAATTCAGTACAAACATCAGCGCACGTACAATCATTTGTTGAGTGTGATGTAACTAATATATGGAATTGGCGTGCAAAAGTGAAAGACGCTTTCCAGAAAAGAGAAGGTGAAAAACTTACTTTTACTCCAATTTTTATGGAGGCTGTAGCACATGCACTTAAAAAATATCCAGGAATGAATGTTTCTGTTGATGGCGATAATATCATACAGCGCAAAAATATCAATTTAGGTATGGCAGCAGCTTTACCTGATGGAAATTTAATAGTTCCTGTAATAAAAAATGCCGATCAATTGAATCTTGTTGGTATGGCAAAAGCTGTTAATAACTTAGCTAATAATGCCAGAGCAGGGAAGTTAGCGCCAGATGATATTCAAGGTGGAACATATACCGTAACTAACGTAGGTAATTTTGGTAGTATTATGGGTACACCAATTATCAACCAACCCCAAGTAGGTATTTTAGCTTTAGGTTCAATTCGTAAAACTCCAGCAGTTATAGAAACTCCAGAAGGTGATTTTATAGGAATTCGTATGAAAATGTATTTATCACATTCTTATGATCATAGAGTTATTGACGGAGCCTTAGGTGGAATGTTTGCGAAAGCCGTAGCTGACTATTTAGAAGCTTGGGATGTAAATAGGGAATTTTAAAAAGAACTATATTATATTTATAAAAAAGCGCACTATTTTTATGGTGCGCTTTTTTTATAATTTCTTTTTAGATTGTTGTAGTTTGTATAACTCAAGCCTATCATCATAGTATAATTCATATTTAAGTTTTAAGCCTACATTGCTACGTTTAACTAATGTGGTTAAAAGTATCGTGTCCTTTGCTTTAATAGTAGAGTAGATGGGTTTAAAAGTTTTTCGTCTAAAACCAGAGCCGTTTAGTTGTGTTAACAGCTGTTTGGTGTTTTCTGTATGATTAACAGCGTATAATTTAATGTTATGTTTTGTTTTTTCTTGTATTACAGTAATAGCTCCTGTGTTTTGAGAAAAACAACACACAGAAAAAATAATAAAACATGTTAGAAGCGTAAAACCTTTCATAAAAATAAATTTAATAAGTAGTTAAACTTCTTGATGAATAGAAAAGGAAGCATTTTAAAGATAATGATTTTTTGACTATTATCTACTAAAATACATTGTATATTTGTGGATAAATAATAATGATAATGGAGTTAAAGCTACATAAGCCTATTTGTTTTTTCGATTTAGAAACTACTGGAATTCAGGTTTCTAAAGATAGAATTGTTGAAATAGCAATTTTAAAAGTTTATCCAAACGGAAATAAAGAAAGTAAAACATGGTTGGTAAATCCTGAAATGAAAATTCCAGAAGCAACAATAGCCGTACACGGAATTACCAATGAGAAAGTTGCCAATGAACCTACATTTAAAGAGTTAGCTCCTACTATTTATAATATGATTAAAGATGCGGATTTGGCAGGGTTTAACTCAGACCGTTTTGATATTCCGTTGTTAGCCGAAGAAATGTTGCGAGCAGATATTGATTTTGATATGAAAAATATGGCTACTGTAGATGTACAAACCATATTTCATAAAAAGGAACAACGTACGCTAAGTGCAGGTTATAAGTTTTATTGTGGAAAAGAACTTGATGGGGCTCATTCGGCATCGGTAGATACACAGGCTACTTATGAAATATTGCTAGCGCAATTAGAGCGTTATCCCGACCTGGAAAACTCAGTCAAAAGCTTAAGTGAGTTTAGTACACGTAAAAAGAATGCAGATTTTGCTGGATTTATAATTTATAATGAGGAGGGGAAAGAAGTTTTTAGTTTTGGAAAACATAAAGGAAAATTAGTGTCAGAGGTGTTACAAAATGAGCCAGGATATTACAGCTGGATTCAAAATGCAGATTTTCCACTGTACACTAAAAAAGTGCTTACATCAATTAAACTGCGTCAACTAACCAATAAATTTTAATCAAATGAAATTAATTTGTATTGGTCGTAATTATACAGAGCATATTGAAGAATTGGCAAATGAAAAGCCTACAGATCCGGTAGTATTTTTAAAACCAGATACAGCAATATTATTAAAAAAGCAACCGTTTTTCATACCTGACTTTAGTAACGATGTACACCATGAAGTTGAGGTTTTAATCAAGATATGTAAAGTGGGGAAATATATTGACGCTAAATTTGCTCATAAATATTATAATGAGATTGGTTTAGGAATTGATTTTACGGCAAGAGATTTACAAGCAAAATTAAAAGCTAAAGGTTTGCCATGGGAGAAAGCAAAAAGTTTTGATGGAGCTGCTGTTATAGGTAGTTGGGTGTCAAAAGAAAAATTTACGTCAGTTAATGAACTTAATTTCTCTTTAGAGAAAAACGGGAAAAAGGTTCAAGTAGGAAACACGGCAAATATGTTATGGAAAATAGATGAAATTATAGCTTATGTGTCTCAATATTTTACATTGAAAATTGGAGATGTTATTTTTACAGGTACACCGTCAGGAGTAGGTAAAGTGGCTATAAATGATTGTTTAGAAGGGTTTTTAGAAAATGAGAAATTATTTTCAATACGAGTTAAATAACTATGGAGGTAAATTATAAACTGGATAAGGTGAAAGAATTAGCTGCTGGCGACGAGGGTTTTGTTGTGGCTATAGCAAGTGCTTTTTTAGAAGAAGTTCCCGAAGCAGTTATTCAAATAGGTAAAGGGCTAGCTGAAAAGGATTTTCAAAAAGTATATCAAAACGCTCATAAAATTAAACCTACGATACAGTTGTTTGACATACCTGTTTATAATGATGTTATTGTTTTGCAAGATTGGGGTAAGTTTGAACAAGAAGAAAAAAATGTATTGCCAACCTTTGAGCGAGTGTCAATTGTGGTGAAAAATGTAGTTGCGGAATTAAAATCAGACTTTAAGTTGTAAAATGAGAGCCGAAATTATTACCATTGGTGATGAAATTCTAATAGGACAAATTGTCGACACTAATTCTGAATTTATAGCTAAAGAGCTTAATAAAATAGGGGTTTCTGTTTATCAAATTTCTTCAATACAAGATAATGAAACACATATTACAAACGCTATTAAAGAAGCAGAGTCGCGTGCTGATATTATTATAATTACAGGTGGGTTAGGACCAACAAAAGATGACGTAACAAAACATACTTTATGTGCTTATTTTGACGATGTTTTAGAGCAAAATGATACGGTTTTAGAGCATGTAATTAATTTGTTGACACATAAAAATATACCTGTTTCAAATATAAACAAGCAACAAGCCTTAGTGCCTTCAAAAGCACAAGTGTTATATAATGGGTATGGTACAGCACCTGGGATGTATTTTACAAAAGATACTAAAACAATTATTTCTCTACCAGGGGTACCTTACGAAATGAAATCAATTTTAGCAAATGAGGTCATTCCTAAATTAGTTAAAAGGTATAAAACTCCTCATATTTTACATAAAACAATAATAACACAAGGACTTCCTGAAAGTGTTTTGGCTACTACTATATCAGATTGGGAAATTCAATTACCTAAGCATGTTAAGCTTGCGTATTTACCAAGTGTCAATGTAGTGAAATTACGACTGTCTGCTATTGGAAACAATAAAACAGTTTTAGTGCAACAAATTGAAAAAGAGGTGAATAAAGTGTTACAGATAATAGGGGATGATGTAATCGGTTTTGATGAGGATTCGCCAGAGCTTGCAATAAAGAGAATGCTTTTGGATCAACAAAAAACATTAGCTTTGGCTGAGAGTTGTACTGGAGGAGCAATTGCCGCAACTATTACTCAGCAAGAAGGAGTTTCTGGATTTTTTAAAGGAGGTATGGTAACTTATCAAACAGAAACTAAAACATCTATGTTAGGAATTTCAAAAGAAATTATTGAAGAGAACTCAGTAGTAAGCGAAACCGTCGCTCATCAGATGGCTTTAAAAGTTCAGCAAAAGTTTAAATCTGATTACGCTATAGCAACAACAGGTAATGCTGGGCCAACTAAAGGCGATTCTGATGCTGATATTGGTACGGTATATATAGCTGTAGCTACACCTGATAAAGTAGTAGTGCAAGACTTTAATTTTGGAACGGATAGAGAAAGGGTTATTGAGCGAGCAAAGAACAAGGCTTTTGAGATGTTGCGTAAAGAATTATTGACTACACAAGTATAGTGTTTTGTAGCGTTTTACTTTGTTTAAGCAAATAAAATAGAGTAAAAGAAAAAATACTTAAAATATTTTAGAAATTTTCTTTGTGTAATTGAAGAAAAGACTTAAATTTGCACCTCGTTTAGAAATAACTAAAGAAAGTAGAAATGTCAAGAGTTTGTGAACTTACTGGAAAAAAAGCAATGGTTGGGAATAATGTTTCTCACGCATTGAATAGAACAAAGCGTAAATTTAACGCTAATTTAATTAAGAAGCGTTTTTATATTCCAGAAGAGGATAAGTGGATTACATTAAAAGTTTCTGCTGCTGCATTAAAAACTATCAACAAAAAAGGTATTGCTGCAGTGCTTAAAGATGCTAGAGCAAAAGGGTTTTTGAACAAGTAGTTTAAAGTTTTAAAAGACAAGAGAAATGGCAAAGAAAGGTAATAGAATCCAGGTAATTTTAGAATGTACAGAACACAAAGCTTCAGGACAAGCTGGAACTTCAAGGTACATTACAACAAAAAATAAAAAGAACACTCCAGATAGATTAGAGATAAAGAAATTTAACCCTATCTTAAAAAGGATGACTGTTCATAAAGAAATTAAATAAATTTAGTCATGGCAAAGAAATCAGTAGCAACGTTACAAACAGGATCTAAAAGATTAAGTAAGGCAGTTAAAATGGTGAAGTCTCCTAAAACAGGAGCGTATACTTTTGTCGAGGCTGTAATGCAACCAGAATTAGTTAAAGACTGGTTAGCTAAAAAATAATTTTTTAGTTATTATACATAGTTAAGCTACTTTCTATTTTAAGAAAGTAGCTTTTTGTGTTTACTGACAATATTTCATTAATCATTTTTTGGCTACCTTTTTGGTATACATTTGTTGTTATAAAAAATAAAGTATGAGTTTTTTTAAAAAGATATTTTCTAAAGAGAAAAAAGAAACTTTAGATAAAGGGTTAGAGAAAACAAAAACTTCTTTTCTATCTAAGTTAAGTAAAGCTGTCGCTGGAAAATCTAAGGTAGATGATGATGTGTTAGATAACCTAGAAGAGGTTTTAGTATCAAGTGATGTTGGTGTTAACACAACACTTAAAGTAATTGATCGTATTGAAGCTCGTATAGCAAAGGACAAATATTTGGGTACAGAAGAACTCAATAAAATTTTGCGAGAAGAAATAGCAGCGCTATTATCAGAAACAAATTCAGGAGAAGATAAAGACTTTAGTGTACCCGCAACCAAGAAACCTTACGTGTTAATGGTGGTAGGGGTAAATGGAGTAGGTAAAACTACAACCATAGGTAAATTAGCATATCAATTTAAAAATCAAGGTTTAAAAGTAGTTTTAGGAGCGGCGGATACTTTTAGAGCTGCTGCCATTGATCAATTGCAAGTGTGGGCAGATAGAGTAGATGTACCTATTGTAAAACAAGCTATGGGAAGTGATCCTGCTTCAGTTGCTTTTGATACTTTAGAGTCTGGAGTTGCTCAAGATGCTGATGTAATTATTATTGATACAGCGGGAAGATTGCATAATAAAGTTAACTTAATGAATGAGCTAACTAAAATTAAGCGAGTAATGCAAAAAGTAGTAGGTGATGCTCCACACGATGTTTTATTGGTGTTAGACGGTTCTACAGGACAAAATGCTTTTGAACAAGCAAAGCAGTTTACAGCTGCTACAGAGGTTACTTCATTAGCTGTTACAAAATTAGATGGTACTGCTAAAGGTGGTGTGGTAATTGGAATTTCTGACCAATTTCAAATACCGGTTAAATATATTGGAGTTGGTGAAGGAATTGACGATTTACAAGTGTTTAATAAGTATGAGTTTGTCGATTCATTTTTTAAATAAATAAAGGAAATGATAAAAAAAGAGTACAGATTGTACTCTTTTTTTATGCTTCTATTTTTTTAAGTTTTATAGCGTTCCAACTTGTGTTTACGTTTATTTGTCGGGTGGGTTGTAACCGGTATTCTCCTAAAAAATCCCAATCAAACTCAATGTGTAAATTAGCCAGTTCTTTTTTAGTAATGCCAATAGGATAAATAATCCATAAAGTAGAAGAGTCTTGCAATCTAGGGAAAAGAGTAAGCATCTGATCCATAAAGCAACTCTTAGTTTTTACAAAAATTAACGCACACTCTACGTAAGAGGTTTTTAATAAAGATTCTGAAAATTTACTTCCTTTAAAAACAACATCAAAGGTTGAGGGTTTGTTTAATACATAAACCTCATCAAATTTATTGAGTTTAAATCTGTCAATTAATGTGTCCATATTATAAAGATACAAAAAAGCAATTATAACTATTATCAATTTGGCATACAGTTTGAATATATTTAAATGTATTGTTTATGAGGACATTAGAAGAAAATGCAATTCTAAAGATAGTATCACAATACCCCAAATCTTATTTAAAACAAAAACTCCCGATTTAATTAGTTAAATCGGGAGTTTTACTTTTTTATTGAATTTGCAATTATTTAATCATTTGGTAACTACGACTTATGAAGTTGGTTAATTCCTCACCAGTAAGTAGCCCTTGAGATAAACGTGCTAAATCTAAACTTTGTTTGATTAAAGTTTCTTTCTTTTCAGTTTCTTTTTCATTTAAGATATCGGCAACTAAGGGATGATTTGTATTTACAATTAAGTTATACATTTCAGGGAAATTACCAAACATTCCGTTACCACCAGTTTGTTGCATTTCTTTCATACGACGCATAAATTCTGGTTGTGTTATCATGAAAGGAGTAGCGTCCGAAGACATCGCTTCTAGTTGAACGGTGTACTTTTCTTTAGGAACAACAGTTTCAAGAGCAGTTTTTAGGTTTTCTTTTTCATCGTCAGATAATTTAGAAATTTGAGTGTCATCTTTCTTGATTAAATTGTCAATATGATCACCGTCAACACGAGTAAAAGTAATGTTTTCTTTTTCAGTTTCTAGTTTCTGGATTAAATGTGATACAATAGGAGAATCTAATAAAACTACTTGGTATCCTTTATCTTCAGCAGCTTTAATATAACTGTGTTGCTCTTCTTTATTTGAGGTGTATAATACTACTGTTTTACCGTCTTTATCGGTTTGAGTATCTTTAATAGCCGCAGTTAGCTCTTCAAAAGTGAAGTATTTTCCATCTACTGTTGGATACAAAGCAAATTTATCGGCCTTTTCAAAAAACTTAGGCTCCGATAACATACCGTATTCAATAACAATTTTAATATCGTTCCATTTTGCTTCAAATTCTTCTCTGTTGCTCTTGTATAAAGAGTTTAATTTGTCAGCTACTTTACGTGTGATGTACGATGATATTTTCTTTACATTTCCATCTGCCTGTAAATAACTTCTTGACACGTTTAACGGTATGTCCTGAGAGTCAATTACTCCACGTAACATGGTTAAAAATTCTGGAACAATACCTTCTACGTTATCGGTAACAAATACTTGATTTTGGTACAGCTGAATTCTGTCCTTTTGCATGTTGATATCGTTGGTCATTTTTGGGAAATATAAAATTCCTGTTAAATTAAACGGATAATCAACATTTAAATGGATGTTGAATAAAGGTTCTTCAAACTGCATTGGGTACAATTCTCTATAAAAACCTTTGTAGTCTTCATCATTCAAATCAGCAGGTTGCTTAGTCCATGCTGGATTTGGATTATTGATAATGTTATCTACTTCTTGTGTTGGTGCTGGATCGTCTTCTTTTGCACCTTCTGGTTTTGGTAGGGTTTCCGTTTTTGTGCCAAATTTGATTGGTACAGGCATAAACTTATTGTATTTAGTTAATAAGCTAGAAATTCTACCTTCTTCTAAAAACTCTAAAGAGTCTTCAGCAATGTGTAAAATAATTTCAGTACCTCTATCAGCTTTGTCATGAGCTTCTAAAGTAAATTCAGGAGATCCGTCACATGTCCAATGAGCGGCTGGCTCATCTTTATGTGATTTGGTAATGATTTCTACTTTTTCAGCAACCATGAAAGCAGAGTAGAATCCTAATCCGAAATGCCCTATAATTCCTGCATCTTCTACTTTATCTTTGTATTGCTCTAAAAATTCATTAGCACCAGAAAAAGCTACTTGGTTAATATATTTTTCAACCTCTTCTGAAGTCATACCTAAACCTTGATCTATAATATGAAGTTTCTTTCCTTCTTTATCAATTTTAACCTCAATAATAGGGGTTCCATACTCAGATTTAGACTCACCAATTTGAGTTAAATGTTTCAGTTTTAATGTAGCATCTGTTGCATTTGAAATTAATTCACGTAAAAATATTTCATGATCAGAATACAAGAACTTCTTAATTAAAGGAAAGATGTTTTCAACTGATACGTTAATATTACCTTTTGCCATTTTAAATATATTTTTTATTAATTATTGTCTGTTACACTAACTGACAAATAAAGTACCAAGCTTTTTTTAATGTCAAGATGTCATAAAAATTGACTAAGGGATATGTTTTGTCCTAATGTAAGATTTATTGTATTTTGCATTATACAAATTAAGAACTATGTACAATTCAAAAATAATCGGTTTAGGAAAGTATGTTCCTGATAATGTGGTAACCAATGATGATTTATCTAAAATGATGGATACTAATGATGAGTGGATTACCGAACGCACAGGAATAAAAGAGCGAAGATGGGTAAAAGAAGGTAGTGATGATACAACGGCTACTATGGGAGTTAAAGCCGCAAAGCAAGCCATAGAAAGAGCAGGAATAACAAAAGATGAAATTGACTTTATTATTTTCGCTACGCTAAGTCCGGATTATTATTTTCCTGGTCCTGGTGTAATGGTGCAAAAAATGTTAGATATAAAAACAGTTGGAGCACTAGATGTACGTAATCAGTGTTCAGGTTTTGTTTATGCATTATCGGTAGCAGATAATTTTATAAAAACTGGAATGTATAAAAACATCCTTGTAATAGGATCGGAATTACATTCACATGGGTTAGATAAAACTACACGAGGAAGAGGTGTTTCGGTTATTTTTGGTGATGGTGCTGGAGCAGCTGTTGTTTCCCGAGAAGAAAATAATTCAAAAGGAATTCTATCAACACATTTACATTCACAAGGAGAGCATGCCGAAGAGTTAGCTTTAATTGCACCAGGAATGGGACAACGTTGGGTAAATGATATTATTGCCGATAATGACCCGAACGATGAAAGTTATTACCCGTACATGAACGGACAGTTTGTATTTAAAAATGCTGTAGTTCGTTTTTCTGAAGTAATTATGGAAGGGTTACAACAAAATAACTTAGGGAAAGAAGCTATAGACATGCTCATACCACACCAAGCAAATTTGCGTATAGCACAGTTTATACAAAAGAAGTTTGGACTTACTGATAACCAAGTGTTTAATAATATTCAAAAATACGGAAACACCACGGCAGCCTCTATACCTATTGCACTAACCGAAGCGTGGGAAGAAGGGAAAATAAAAGATGGAGATACCGTTGTTTTGGCAGCCTTTGGTAGTGGATTTACCTGGGGTAGTGCTATTATAAAATGGTAGAAATATTAGCTAGGTAAAAAGTAAAAAAGCTCATAGTAATTACTGTGAGCTTTTTTTACTTTTCAATTGATATTAGGCTAACTTACAAGCTTAAGTGACTCCATTGTAAATCATATAAAAGGAGGAGTGTATATTGCTCTCTTATAGAAAGATGTTTTTTTAGATGAACACAAAATATCACTTCAAAAAAAAATCGAGCAATGTAACTTACATTGCTCGAACTTTTGTAGAATATTATTTGTAAATAAGGTATTACATCATACCTCCACCACCTTGTGTTTCATTATTATCACGACGCTTACGTTGTAAAGCTCTATTTTTTCCTCCACCAAAACGGTAGTTGAATCCAATATAAGCCGACTGGCTTTCCCAGTTAAACTCTCCTTCTTGACGGTAAGGTTTGCTACCTTCAAAAGCAAATTGCATACTATTAAAAATATCACTTACACGGGCGCTAATTGTTCCTTTTCCTTTTAAAACGGAATAGCTTGTTCCAGCATCAATTTTCCACATTGGTTTTCTTTTAAATTGTAAGCCTAAACTTGCACCTCTATAAAAGCCAGATAATTGAAAACGTAACTTCTTAGTAGCTGTAAAATTATTATTGATTCTAGTGTTGAATTCTGTATTGTCAATTTCTACAGCTTCAAATCCGCTAGGGGCTGATTCACTTGATACAATACCTTTAGTAGTTTTATAGTACAAATCCATACTAGCGTTAGTGTTCCACCATTTAGCAAAGCGTAAGTTACCTGAAACTTCAAAACCGAAAGCATTATTGTTATCAAAGTTACTATAAGATAAAATAAGTTTGTTTTCTTCGGTAGGGTGTAGGGTAACCGAACGAGAAATTTCGTCATTAATTTGTCGGTAAAAGACCCCTGTGGTTATAGAACCTATTTTTGTTTTACGGGTATAGTTTAATTCATATGAATTGGTAAATTGTGGCTGCAATGCAGGATTTCCTTCAGAGTCTACTGCAGGTGTACTCCATTCCCTAATTGGGTTTACTTGCCCAATACTTGGGCGGTCAACTCTTCTAGAGTAACTTAAATTGAAAGAGTTTTTTTCATTAGCTGTATAGGTAACAAATGCAGATGGATAAATTGAAAATATTTCATCTTCAAAAGTACCTGTGGTATAGGTAAAAACACCTGGTGTATCTTCTTCATAACCATTAAATTTAGCATCTACATTATATTGCTCTAGTCTTGCACCTATTTGCGTACTCCATTTGTTCCATTGTTTGCTATAAGTTATATAACCAGAAAAAATATTTCTGTCGTATTCAAAACCACCATTTTTAAATGTATTTGTAGATGTTAATTGGTTTTCGCTATTTTGGGTTCTACTTTCTAAACCTAATTCTAATTTGGCGGTTTCTGATAACGGACGCACATAATCTAAATTGATTAGCACATTGTCTCGGTTGTTATCAATATCATCAATATTTCCATCAAAGGATTCGGTGGTGGTATTATCAGTAGTATTATCTTGTAAATACCTATAATCAAAAACAGCGTAATCTGGTCTTTTTGTAGTATTGTAATTTACTTCTAACTCTAAATTTTGTCCTTCTTTACCAAAATTAACTTTATAATCTAGGTTATACGTTTGTGAGTGTGAATCGGTATCGCTAGTATTGTTTTGAAAGGTGTCTCTGGAATTGGTGTTGTTATTGGTAAAATCTGTATCGTTGTTATCTAAAAAGTCTACATGAGTTCTTCCAAAAGAATTACTGTAAAATAGGTTTTGTGTGGTGTAAAAAGATAAAGTGTTTTTATCGTTTATGTAATAATCAATACCTGTTTTTATAAGGTGTGATGTATTGTCGTTACCAAATTTGAAATTAGATCGGTTTTGGAAATCTTGCTGGTAACTATCTTTATATCCATGATTATCACGTTGGCCTGTGTTAAAACCATAGTTACCATAAATATTTACTTTTCCTACTTTATAGTTTAATCCTAAAGCGCTATTGAATTTAGGAGTTATGGCAAAGGTTACTCCGGTATTAATATTACCGTTAAAACCCATATTGCTATTTTTATGCAATACAATATTGATAATTCCACTCATGCCTTCAGGGTTGTATTTTGCTGAAGGGTTGGTAATTAGTTCAATTTGTTTGATAGAAGCTGAAGGTATTTGTTGTAATAATTGAGATGGGTCAATATTGGTAGGTTTACCATCTACTAATACACGAACATTTTCATTACCTCTTAAAGCTATTGCTCCTGTTTGCTGATCGACACTTACGGATTGTATATTGTTCATTATCTCAGAAGCAGTAGCTCCTGCAGAAGTTAAGTCTTTACCTATATTAATTACTTTTCGGTCAATTTTTTGTTCAATGGTAGAAGTTTCTGCTACAACAACAACTTCATCTAATTGTGCTGCATCTTCAACTAAAGCTACGGTACCAAAATTATGTTTATTGTTTTTTCGTGTAAATGTAATTGTTCTGGAATCAGTTTTATATCCTATAAACTGTATTTCAACAGTATTTTCACCGGCAGGAATTTTTTCAACAGAAAAGTTTCCATCTTCATTGGTAATTCCTCCTGTTAAAACAGTGTTGTTTGCATCTTTTATAATAATACTTACATAAGGTAGTGCTTCTTGAGTAGCTTGATCGATTACTCTACCTGAAATACTTCCTATTTTTGGGGTACTTTCTTGAGCAAATGTTAGTAAGGATACTAACAAAATACTGAGTTGAATTAGTTTTTTCATAGTTCGTTTTTTGATGATTCTTGTAATGATTACCACTACAAGACGACAAAATCTTTTGTTAGTTACTTTAATGTTTTATATTAACATTATTTTAACACCTGCATGAAGTAAGTTGAATCAAGGACAATGATTCGTAATAGGGATAAAAGCAAAGATATGAAAAATAAAACATTAGTATTTGGTGCATCTTTAAAGCCAGAGCGTTACTCTAATATGGCTATTCATAAATTGGTAGCTAATTCATACAAAGCAGTAGCTTATGGTTTGCGTATGGGAGAAGTTGCAGGAGTTACAATTTCTACCGAGTTGATACACTATAATGATGTTGATACTGTTACGCTCTATATGAATCCTAAGCGGCAAGAAGCTTATTATGAGTATATAATAAATTTGCAACCTAACAGGGTTATTTTTAATCCTGGTACCGAAAATGAAGATTTTTATGCATTATTAAAGCAGCATAATATAAATTATGAGGTTGCTTGTACACTAGTATTATTGAATACTAAGCAATATTAGAAAACAAAAAGCCTGTTTAAAGTAAACAGGCTTTTTTTATAAAATATTTTGTGACTATTAATGCTGATGTCCGTGTGCACCGTGCACATGACCATGTTCAACTTCCTCTGCGGTAGCGGCTCTCATTTCTAGTACTTTACCTGTGAAGTATAAGTCTTGATCGGCTAATAAATGATTTACATCTACAGTAACTGTAGTTTCATTAATAGCTAAGACTCTACCAGGAATTACATTTCCGTTTTGATCTTGTAATGGTAATACGTTACCTACAGTAACTTCAGGAATCATTTTTCCTTCGTTCATAAACATATCTTGTGCAAGTTCAATAACAGCCTCTTCTTTACGTGAACCGTAAGCGTTTTCTGACTTTATTCCGAATGAAAAAGTATCCCCTTCATTTAATGCGTTAATATTAGCCTCAAATTCAGGAATCATTTGTCCTAAACCTGATAAAAAGGCTAAAGGCGCTTTTCCTTCAGTAGTTTCAATCATTTCTCCTTCAGCAGTGTCTCTATATAAGTTATATTCAACTGCTATTGCTTTGTGTTTTATTTCACTCATGAATATTAATTTTGGGCAAAAGTACTATTTTATTATAGTTTTACTACACAATATTAGTTTTTGTTGGTTTTACGCTGGGATTCCTAGTTTTTTTGTTTGATAGCCAATAAGCCTAAAAAGGTTAAAAAACCATTAAGAATTAATATAAAGAAACCGAATTCAAAGCCAAACCATTTTAAACTATTAATACTTATAATGTATGATAATACTGGAGAAAGTATTGCTATTACTGGAACCAATTTGTCTTTAATGTTCCACTCGGTAAATAGTCCAAAAGCATATAAACCTAATAAAGGCCCGTAAGTATAGCCTGCAAACTTGAATAATTTGGCAATAACGCTAACATCTTTTAAAACGTATTTGAAAATGATAATAACGGCAATGAGTACTAAAGAAATAAGTACATGAATTTTTTTTCTGATGCGTACTTGTTGTTGTATGTTGTACTTCTTTTCAATGTCTAAAATATCAATACTAAATGAAGTAGTTAATGAGGTTAAAGCACTATCAGCACTACTATAGGCAGCAGCAATTAAACCTAATAAAAAGAAAATAAAAACACCTGTTCCTAAATGGTTTTGAGCTAGCACTGCAAATAAATCATCCTTATGAGCATCAATACCGTTTTGCTGAGCATAAGTTGTTAAAAGTAAACCTAAACATAGAAAAATAAAGTTAACAATGGTAAGTACTATGGTAAACCAAAAAATGTTTTTTTGTGCATCTTTAAGGGTTTTACAAGTAAGGTTTTTTTGCATCATGTCTTGATCTAAACCAGTCATTACTATAGCAATAAAAGCCCCTGAAATAAATTGTTTCCAAAAGTAGTTTCCTGCTTTATAATCATCAAAAAAGAAAGTTTTTGATAAATTACTTTCTAATATAAAATTTAATGTTGATTGACTATCAATAGCAATATTACTACTAACTATATAAATGGTAACCCCAACAGCAATTAGCATGAATAAAGTTTGTAAGGTGTCGGTCCAAACAATAGTTTTTATTCCTGATTTAAAAGTGTATAACCATATGAGTAGTACTGTAATGGTTACAGTTTGCCAAAAAGCAATACCAAGCTCATCAAACAATATAATTTGAAGTACATTGGCTACTAAAAAAAGCCGAAAACTAGCTCCGACGACTCTTGATATTAAAAAGAAAGAAGCACCTGTTTTATAGGAAAAATTTCCAAAGCGTCCTTCAAGGTAAGTATATATGGATGTTAGGTTTAAACGATAATAAAGCGGAAGTAACACCAAACCTATAACCGCATACCCAATAATATAGCCTAGCACCATTTGCATATAGCTAAACTGTGAAGATTCTACCCACCCTGGAACCGATATAAAAGTAACTCCAGATAATGAAGCACCAACCATACCAAATGCAACCACATACCAAGGAGATTGTTTGTTGCCTTTAAAAAAAGCATCGTTACCAGATTTCTTACCTGTTAAGTAAGATACCATTATCAATAAACCAAAATAGCCAGCTATTAATAAAATAATTTGTGTAGCACTCATAAAAAAATAATTCTTCTGCCAAAATACAAATTTACTTAAGCTAATATAAATATAGTGTCAAAGAATTGCTGGAAATTAATGGGTAAATTGTAATTTCGCTGTTATGGAATTTTCTTCGAAACTTTTAGAAAATGCGGTTTATGAAATGTCACAATTGCCAGGCATAGGTAAACGTACGGCATTACGATTAGTATTGCATTTATTGGGCCAGCATAAAGACCAAACAGAGCGCTTGACTTTTGCATTGCAAAATATGCGTAATGAATTAAAGTATTGTAAAAACTGTCATAACATATCTGATGTAGATTTGTGTGAACTATGTGCAAACTCCTCCAGGAACGATCGTATTATTTGTGTAGTGGAAGATATAAGAGATGTAATGGCTATTGAAAGTACAGGGCAGTTTAAAGGTTTGTATCATGTGTTAGGCGGGAAAATATCACCAATTGATGGTGTTGGTCCTTCTGACTTAAAAATAGAGTCATTACTCCAAAAGGTAAATAAAGGAAAAGTAGATGAGCTTATTTTTGCATTAAGTTCAACAATGGAAGGAGATACTACAAACTTTTATATTTTTAGAAAAATTGAAGATGCTAATATTACTGTGTCAACTATAGCAAGAGGAATAGCGGTGGGCGATGAGTTGGAATATGCTGATGAGGTTACTCTAGGGCGAAGTATTGTAAATAGAATTCCTTTTGAAGGTTCATTAAAAAGGTAGGTTTTACAGTACTTACGCACTACTTCTTTTGTACTAATAATTTTTAGAGTTATTCAAATAAACATATATAGTAATATTAAAGAACATGTTTAATGTAATATACTTATGGTGAATAAGTGTATTGTATAGATTAATGCAGTGCGATATAAAGCTACCTAAAATGTAGCGCAATAAAAAACCCAAAATCAGGTGTTTTTATATCACTAATTTTGGGTAGTTTTTACACTATATATCTTTTTATGGCTGCTTAGTTAGTATTAGGCTTTTAGGAATTTTAAATGGCCAAGTATCTGTATCTCTGTTAGTATACCAAGTAATTTTCCAAGATATTTGTGGAAAAGTACCAATAGATGTATTCAATAAATATTCAAGATCTAAACTTCCATATTTTTTACCTGCACCAAATGATAAATCAGTAGGTTCTCGATACGAAAGTGTCATTAAATTTAAATTTTCTAGGTAGATAGAACTACCGGAAATAACACGCTGATTAGCAACTGAGTTATCATTTAAAGTGTCATAAATAACTATTCCGTTTTCTGTATACTTAAACTTAATATATATTTCATCATGAAAATTACCTCCAGCAGGTTGGTGAAGTAATTTATGTATGGTAATAATTAATTCTTTATCATTGTCTTGGTATTTCCAGGTGCCCAAAAATTTATCCAAATCTCCATTAATATCTTTATAGTAGTAATAAGTATTATATTCTTCGTCAAATGCACCCAATTGAGGTAAGGGTAGTATAGCTTCTTGCGCAAAAGAATTTAAACCGCTTATTAAAATTGCTAGTATAATTATAATTTTTTTTATGTGGTTTTTTATTGGGTATTGAGTTAGGCAACAAATCTACTATTATCATTAATAAAGTTAAAAACCGAAATCAGGTATTTTTATCTCAGTATATTTAGTGATGCATAAATATTTAATACTGGGTATTTTAAAAAAAAATAGTTTGTTAGTAAAATTATATGTATGGTAGTTGCATAACAATTAAAAAATATTCAGATAAAAAGCTTTTCTAAACTAGAGAGGCTTTTTATATATTTGAGGAATTGAAAAAGGTATATATTTTAAAAATAGATTTCACTTATATTTCACTCTAAAAAAAATCACAACTTCAAATTATTGATTTTTATTGTATTGAGATAAATTATAGAATTCCTTTTGAACAGTCTTTAAAAAAATAGGAGAATGAATTACCCGAAAATTCCGTTAGCACAACAAGTAATACAGTTGTGCGTTGTAAAAAATGTTCAGCATGTGGTTATTTCTCCAGGAAGCAGAAATGCTCCGTTAACAATTGGATTTTCATCACACCCAAGCATAAAAACGTATAGTATTGTAGACGAGCGTTGTGCAGCATTTTTTGCTTTAGGTATGGCGCAACAGCTACAAATACCTGTGGCGGTGGTCTGTACTTCAGGTTCAGCATTATTAAATTATTACCCAGCGGTAGCTGAGGCTTTTTATAGTGGAATCCCTTTGATAGTTATCTCTGCAGATAGGCCAAAACACTTGATTAATATTGGAGATGGGCAAACCATACAGCAGGAGAATGTGTTTGGTAAACACATAGTATATTCAGCTAATTTACAGCAAGATTTGCAAGAAAATAATGAACGGTATTCTGATGAAAAAGATATTCCTGCATTTGTTTTAGATAAATTATTAAATGTTGTAGAAAAACGTTTAGATAGTAATCAGCAAAAGATAAATGAGGCAATTAATCATGCTGTTACACAACGAGGTCCTGTACATATTAATGTGCCTTTTGCAGAACCTTTATATGAAACCACGGTTGAATTTTCTGAAAAAGTTGATGTGATAGCTCCTGCTAAAATTACCGATGAGATAGAACAGGCAGCATTTGAAAACTTTTTGTCAGCCTGGAAATCGGCTAAAAGACGTATGGTGTTGGTAGGAGTTCATACACCTAATGCTATTGAACAGCGCTATTTGGATTTTTTAGGCCAAGATGAAGCAACATTGGTGTTTACTGAATCAACCTCAAATATCCACCACCCTAATTTTTTATCTAGTATAGATAAAATTATAGCTCCGTTAGATGCGGAAGGTTTCTCTGCATTGCAACCTGAAGTGTTGTTAACATTAGGTGGCTTAGTAGTGTCAAAAAAAATAAAAGCTTTTTTACGAGCAAATAGCCCTAATGCTCATTTTCATGTAGGACTAAATAAAGCTTTGGATACATATTTTTGTTTAAAACACCATTTTAGAGTTTCCGAAAATATGTTTTTTAGAGCATTGTTGAATGAAAAAACTCAAGTAGAGAGTGACTATCAATTGCAATGGTTGAAGGTTAAAAAGCATAGGGCTAAAGCGCACGAAGCATACCTGAAAACTATACCTTTTACAGATTTTAAGGTGTTTCAAATAGTATTGAAAAGCATACCGGAAATGAGTGTATTGCATTTAAGCAATAGCTCTACCATACGTTATGTGCAATTGTTTAATCAAAAAATATCCATTAATCAATATTGTAATCGTGGTACTAGTGGTATTGATGGTTCTACCAGTACGGCTATAGGTCATGCAGTGTATTCAAAAAAGCAGAATATATTAATTACGGGTGATTTAAGTTTTTTTTACGATTCTAATGCTTTATGGAATAATTATATAGCTAGCAATTTTAAAGTAATAGTAGTAAACAATAGTGGAGGAGGAATTTTTAGAATATTGCCAGGACAAAAACACACAGAAAATTTTCAAACCTATTTTGAAACAACTCATCATTTAACAGCTGTACACCTGTGTAATATGTATGGTTTTACGTATTATAGAGCAAACAATGAGAAAGAGTTAGCTGAAGGGCTTAATGCTTTTTTTGCATTAGATGATAAACCAGGGTTATTAGAGGTTTTTACACCAAGAGAAATAAATGATGAAGTATTACTACAATATTTTATCTATTTAGCAGAAAATAGCTAAGTCCAAATCTTTTATATTAAATAAGAAATTGTTACATTTGGGAGAACACTAATAATTAACAAACTAATATTATGAGTAAAAGAGACGAACTAATTCAAAAATACGCCACAGATTTAAAGGATAAATGTGGTGTTAACGCTAACATGGATTTATTAACAAAAGTAGTAATAGGTTGTGGTCCTTCTATTTATAATAAAGACGCCTCTACAGTATCTGGAACTGATGAGAAAGAATTAGCTACTGTTAAAAACAATTTCTTAATTAAAAAATTAGGATTAAAGGATAGCGCTGATTTAGACAAAGGAATTGACGCTATAATGGAAAAATACGGTAGGTCAAACAAGAATAAATACAGAGCTGTTGTATACTATTTATTAGCAGTGCACTTTAAAAAAGAAGCTGTATATAACTAAAAAATTGTATAAAACGGTTTTGAAGCGCTCTTTTTTGAGCGTTTTTTTTTTGTTTAAAAACTAAAATTGATAAAATAACGCGTTAAAACCCGTATTTTTGCCAACTAACAAATTGTGATTATGGAATTAGGAAGAGTTAATAGACTTGAAATAGATAGAGATACCCCGCCTGGATTATTTTTAATAGACGAGGAAGGGAATGATGTATTACTTCCTGGGAAGTATATACCCGAAAATTTTCAAATTGGCGATTTGATAGATGTTTTTATCTATTTAGATAATGAAGAAAGAATAATTGCTACCACCGAAATGCCCTATATGCAATTAGGTGATTTTGCATGGCTACGTGTTAATCAAGTAACTAAATATGGCGCATTTTTAGATTTAGGAATTGAAAAAGACTTGTTTGTTCCGTTTAATGAGCAGGCACGCCCAATGCAAGCTGGTAAAAGTTATTTGGTATATATGTTTTTAGATGAAAAAACAGATAGGTTAGTCGGGACCAGCAAAATAAATAGATTTTTATCAAATGAGAATTTAACAGTTGAACAATTTGATGAAGTAGATATTATTGTTTCTCACATGACGGATATTGGGGTAAACGTAATTATAAATCAGTTGCATAAAGGTTTAGTGTATCAAGATCAGGTATTTAAAGATGTTAGAGTAGGAGATGTACTTAAAGGATATATTAAAAAAATTCGTCCTGGGAATAAAATAGATGTAACCTTTGAGCAAATTGGTTATCGTAATATTGAACCTAATGCTAAAGTAATTTTAGATGAATTAGAAAAAAATGATGGTTTTTTAGGTTTAACGGATAAGTCAAACCCAGAAATTATAAAGCAAATTTTGCAAATGAGTAAAAAAACCTTTAAAAAAGCTATAGGTTCATTATATAAAGCAAAAAAAATTAAAATTGAAGACGATGGTATCTATTTAATTGGAGGAGATTCCGATAATTAATTAATAATTATAAAAAAAGGCTAAACAGTTATGTTTAGCCTTTTTTGTTTTGGTTGGTTAAAATTAGTTAGTTATTAAGCATTACTGGCATAACAAGCATTGTTACTTGCTCTCCTTCATCTAACCCATCAATAGGGGTTAAAATACCAGCTCTGTTTGGGAGTGACATTTCTAATGAAACATCATCAGAGTTTAAGTTGTTAAGCATTTCTGTTAAAAAACGAGAATTAAAGCCTATTTGTAAATCATCTCCTTGATAATCACAAGTTAAACGTTCTTCTGCTTTGTTAGAGTAATCAATATCTTCTGCAGAAATATTTAGTTCCGCACCAGCTATTTTTAACCTTATTTGATGCGTAGTTTTATTTGAGAAGATAGATACACGTTTAACCGAGTTTAAAAATTGATTTCTAGCAATAGTTAACTGGTTTGGGTTTTCTTTTGGTATTACAGCTTCATAATTAGGGTATTTTCCGTCAATTAATCGGCAAACTAAATCGATATTATCAAATTTAAAACGAGCATTTGATTCGTTATACTCCATTTCAACTTCACTTTCACTACCAGCTAAAATTCCTTTCAATAAGTTTAAAGGTTTTTTGGGCATTATAAATTCGGCAGTTTCTGAAGCAGTAACATCAGTACGTTGGTATTTTACCAATTTATGTGCATCTGTAGCGACAAAAGTTAAGTTTTCTGTAGAAAACTGAAAAAATACACCGCTCATTACTGGGCGTAAATCATCATTTCCAGCTGCAAAAATTGTTTTACTTATAGCTGTAGCTAATATATCGCCAGAAAAAATTGTTTTACTAGGATTTTCTAGTGTTACTGGTTTTGGAAATTCTTCCCCATTAGCATAGGCTAAAGCATATTTACCATGATTTGAGCTTATTTCAACAGTATTATTATCTTCAATAATAAAAGTTAAAGGTTGCTCAGGGAATGTTTTTAGTGTATCTAACAGTAAACGAGCTGGTATAGCTACACTTCCGTTAGATTCTGATTCTACTTCTAAAGTAGAAGACATTGTGGTTTCTAAATCACTTGCAGATACAACTAAGTTTGATTGTTTTAATTCAAATAAAAAGTTGTCTAGAATTGGTAAGGTGTTGTTGTTGTTAATAACACCTCCAAGGATTTGAAGTTGTTTCAATAAATATGAACTTGAAACTATAAATTTCATCTTTTGTCTATTTTTTATGCGAGTTACAAATATATTTTAATTACTTGGAAATAAGAAACAATGTTATTAACAAGATTGCTCGCTTTTCAACAAAATTAGCGGTATTTCCTCTTTCTTATTAAAGAATATATAAGTCCAAAAGTACCTAGTAAAAGTAACGGAACTATAATATTTAGTACTTGCCACTTTAATTTTTCATTGGCTATGCGTTCTACATCTAAAAACGGGATTTTAACCTCTTTATTTCTAACATTTATTAAACCATTATCATCTAATAAATAATTAACTGCATTAAGTAAAAATTCTTTGTTTCCATAATTTTGACCTGTCCATTTGTCAAATCCTAATGCTAGAGGTTTACCTCTGTCTAACTGGTTTTTGATAACGTCTCCATCCGCTATAACAATCATTTTAGAAATGTTGCTGCTATCTTTATGTTTTTGGTATTCAAAGGGTTTTACCCTGTTTTTAAAAGCAGAGGTAAAATTACCTTCTAATAAAGCTGCTAAAGTTAGGTTTTGTTTAGAGAATGCTTTTGGGTTTGGTTTTTTATTGTTTACTTCTTCAATGCTAATAATTGTAGGTGGACCTATAATAGCCGTTGCTAAGGATGTTTGTAGTAATGGTGTTTTTTTTATGTTAATGCCTTGTTTTACTAAATCAATTGTATTTGCAAATTCAAACTTTATAGGGCTGATGTTGTTTACAATTGGGTGCTTTATTTGTGGTATAACCATAGGGTTGTATAGCCAGGGATATTTATTAGGAGTATTGTTATTATCTAACAAAATAATATCTGTAGCGTATAAATCTTTAACTAAAACAGGGTTTACTCTTAGTCCGTACTGAAAAAACATATCTTTTAAATTAAGGTCACGTCCAAGTGCTAGTGTTTTTCCTTTTTTGGAGATACTATCCATTTCGGCATGTACAGCATCGATGAGCCATAAAGATTTTCCGCCGTTAATAGTAAATTGATCTAAGGCATATTTTTGCTTATCGGTAAATGTTTTTTGTGGTTTTGCAGATAGTATTAAATCTAGTTTCAATAAATTTTTAAGAGTTTTAATAGGTTTAGTTTCTATTGAATCTAAAGCAAAAGGGATGATATGATAGTTGTTTTCAAGAGTGCTTAAAAAATCATAAACATATTTACTTTCTAATTGACCATTACCTATTAGTACACCTATTTTTTTTGACTTTTCAGTTGTTACTTCTTTAAAAGCATTGGCAAAAGCGTACTCTAAATGCTGAACAGAATTATTAATTCTATCAATAGAATTGGTGGTATTGGTTTTTATTAATGATACTTTAGAAACTTTTTTGTTGTGATTAACAACTGCCCAAGGAAAAATAACTTCTTGGGTAGACTTTCCGTTTTCTTTTACATCAATTCTCAAAGCTGGCATCCCATACTTTTCCATTTCGGTGGTAAGTACATTAATATCAGGGTTTTCATCTTTAGGGTTGATATATGATATAATAAGGTTGTTATTTACCTCATAAAACTCTTCTAAAAGTTGTTTGGTTTCTACTTGTAAACGTTTGAATTCTGAAGGCATTTCTCCTGTTAGGAAAACATCAATATAAATAGGGGTTTTACTATTTATGATAGTGTTTTTGGAAGCTTCAGAAAGGGTGTATCTTTTATCTTGTGTAAGATCAATTCTACTGTACAGTTTTGTTGCAATAAAATTAAGTATAACAACTGCTACTATTGCAATTAGTGCTCTTACGATATTGCTTTTACGATTCATTATTTAGTGTTAAATCTGGCGTTAATTGAATCTAATTTTTTATTTGATGTTTGATCGGTTTTTTCAAAGTTATATCCTGATTGTGATAACTTTACTTTGCTAACTTTATTGTTTGTAAAGGTGATTTCCACATCTTCTTTGATAGTGCTAAATGCTCCTGGAATTAACCCTAAGCCATAATTCCATACATCTGGGTCAAAGTCTTTATTTGTTTCATTCCAACTAAGCCATTGAACTTTCCCTAATAGTTGGCCAACTTCTTCTTTAGATTTTCCGATAAGAAAATCAGTAGAAATCATTCGATCTATCATTTCATAACGTAAGCCAGGCTTTTTTTTCCATGCTTCCGTATTAAATTCTTTTTGATGATGATATGGTAAAAATACAGTTGAAATGGGGTACCATATATAAAAGTAGGCAAGTGGTGTAATCAAGATAGCTAAAATGATATTAAGCCATTTGCGTTTGTTGTCAATAGTAGTTAAAAATAGGTATAGTAGTATAGCTATAATTAAGCATGAAGTAATTAATATTGGGGTAAGAACCATCATTATTTTTTGGATAAAGTTAACTTGGTTAAAAATAAAAATAAGGCAGCTGTACTTATAAAATAGATAATATCTCTAGTGTCTAAAATTCCTTTACTAATGTTGTTAAAGTGATTTTCAATTCCAAAATTATGTAGTGGCCATCCAGTAAGTTCTGCTAATTTATCAAAACCAAAATACATAAATAAACAAGCAAAAACAGCTAGTATAAACGGAACTATTTGATTAGTACTTAATGTAGAGGTAAAAATTCCAATGGCACTGTAAACCATTGCAATGCCAAATAATCCAGTGTAGGCTCCTAAAGTAGCACCTAAATCAATATTTCCTACAGGATTTCCTAATTGATATACGGTATAAATGTAAAGTAGTGTTGGTAACAAAGCAATTATAATTAAGCATAAAACGCCTAAATACTTTCCAACGATAAGTTGTGATAAGGATATGGGTTTCGTGATTAGTAGCTCAAGTGTACCTTGTTTCTTTTCTTCTGAAAAACTTTTCATACTTATAGCAGGAATAAGGAAAACAAAAATCCAAGGTGCTAAAAAGTAGTAGCCTGATAAATCAGCAAAACCATAATTTAAAATGTTAAACTCTCCTTTGAGCACCCATAAAAAAAGTCCGTTAATAAGTAAAAAGGAAACAATGACTAAATAACCTACAGGAGAGGAGAAAAAGGACTGTATTTCTTTTCTTAATATAGCAATCATAAGTTGATACCTTAATTATAGTTGTATTATTTCTGAGTTATTCATGAATGAATCTCGAAATTTATCAAATTTCGGGTAATATTTGTCTGAAAATACTAAATATTGACATTTTTTTATGCTTTCCGATAGTCTAATAATTTCTGCATGTAAGTTGTTTTTTGCTAAAAATTCAGCATCTTCAATGCATAATAATTGTAATTCGCCTAAATGAATTCCATTAATATGGTATAATTTACTCAACCGCTTTGGTGTTGCAATAACAATGTCTTGCCCGTAATAGATCTCGTCTTTTTGTGTGTCAATGTTTTGTTCGTCATAGGCTGTATATACTCGTAAATCAGTATGTTTTGTAAATACATTAAAGGCTTCTTTAAGTGTAAGAGCTGCTTTCTTGTCTTTTACAAAAATTAATGCTCTTGGTGAATCTTCAAAAGCACTTGCTTTTAATTTATTAACAACACTAATAATTAGTGTTGTTGTTTTACCAGAGCTTTTTGGTGCTAGGCCAAAAACATTAGCACCTCCTTTAATTTTTGAAAGTGTGTTTTTTTGAAAATTATAGGGTTCATGAAACCCTAAATCATCTAAAGTATTTAGAATAATTGTGTGTAGTTTTTTAAAGGGCATGATAAAAGTTGATGCTTATATGTAATTGCAAGTTACAAAGCTGCTGGGAATTTGTTTTGTTTTTTGATAAAAAAAATCCAAAGCTTTTGCTTTGGATTTTTAGTTTATTTATTAAAGTATTGGTTAGTTATGAACCATTACTTTTTTACTTATTTCAAAATCTTGATCAGTAACTACTTTTGTTACATACATTCCTGAACTTAAAGTGTTTGTTGGGAAAGTATAAACTTCGTTGTTACCTAAATTTTGCTTATTGTAAATTACTTTACCTGTTACGTCATACATAGTGAATGATTTTACAATGTATGCTTTAGGATTTTTAATAGTCAACATGCTATTTGTATTGTTTTGATAAACATTAAAAGAACTTGTAACAGCTTCTTCAGTGTTAATAATTTCTTCTAATTCTTCACTAGCACGATCTTTAAACACAATGTCAAATCTGTCATTGTGTTCACCAGCATCTAATGTTACTTCATAAACACCGTTTCTGATGTCAGTATAAGTATCATTTTGTTTATCGTGGATGAAAACATCTACATTATCTGAAACATTTTCAAGACTATTTATTGTTATACTATACTTACTAGCATTGTTTTGTGCAACTACTCCAAAAGGAACTTTAGCGTCTGCATTATAAGCTATTGATTTTATAGATAATTTATCGTCTTCACCAGTCATTAAGTAAGTATCTGTAGCTAATTTTTGAGCCATTCTACCATCAAAACCTGGTTTGAATTCTGTTTCGCTACCGTTTGCTCTAAATGCGATTAAATTTTCTCTTACATAAGTATCGTTAATGGTAGTATGAATTCTTATTTCTGGCACTATAGTAGGATTGTTAACAATATCCATATAGTCTAACCCATTGTGAGACATTGCAATAGTCTGATTATCTGCATTACTTTCATTAGAACTCGCAGTTCTGTTAAAGATTGCACCATCACCACCTCCTGCGTTATTATCTTGTTTTAAATATACACGCATTGAGTTGTCAACGGTTACATTACCACCTGCATTACCATTAATATTTCTCACCATAAAACCTTGTCCGATAGCAGCATATCTTCTTGCATGGTTTGGTCCATAATTAGTACTAAACGCTACTCCACCACCGTTGTTCGAACCAGTTCCACCACCGTTTCCGTTGATGTGAAAGCGCTTAAAAGTAGCTCTAACATAAGATCCATCATCGTTTAAATCTGTTAAATCACCCGGAATGTATTCTGCATAACCACCTTCGTAGTCTTCCATATAGTGTGATGTTACTCCATTGTCTTCCCAAAAATAGATAGCTTGTTCTAAAAATGTGTTTCTATTATGTCCAACTGGATTAGAAGGATCAACGAATAATAACTTTAAATCCATAGAAGATGGATATGGGTTACCCATTAATGATTCTACTTGACTTGGTTGTAAACCATCGTAGTCAACCTGAGCTGTAGTTCCTGACCATACACAAGGAACTGTCATAGTTCCAGTATTTGGACGACCTCTGAAATCTAATGTGTTACCAGATAAAGGTGTAGATCCAGGTGTTCCTTTCATGGTATAACCATAACCTGGTTCAACAAAACTATCACTATGTACTTCTTCCCATTGCCAGTAACTGTAAGCGTTAATGGTTTTGTAAATCCAATAAGATGATAATAACGCTAACGTACTATCGTATATTGTTGAAGTTGTTGGGTATTGAGCCGAAGTAATCTCATTAATAGCTGTACTGGCTGGTCTATGGAAATTAGTTACATCAAAATCTAAGTTACCTCTTGCTGTTCCGTCTACGGCTACACCTACTGGTGAACACCAATATGAATATTCATAAATACCACCTGTTTGTTCTTGGTATACGGATAATTCTCCCAAGTCAGAATTTTTGATATCAACATTTTGGATTAATTGAGCATCATCACGTAAGTATATATTTGAATCTGCTGCTTCTAAACGAATATCATCATTTACAAACACTACTTCATCTTGAACATACATGTAACTCGTTGGAGAAACATATAAATCTTGAGCTAAAGCTATTGTGCTGACACCCAAAATTGCTGCTATTGTTAATGTAATTTTTTTCATACTATTATGGTTTGGTGCTAAAATATATAATTGCTACTTAAATATAAACTTTATTTATTCCAATTTATTAACAACCAGAGGTTTTTTCTTTATAAAGTATATATTTTTCGATGAAATGCATGTTTCTTCTTCTAGTTAAAGTCAACAGGGTAGCTGTAATCACTTATTGTTGTGTTAATTGTCCCCATAAAATAACTTTCGTTAATAAGTTCTTCGTTGGTGTTACTGTTTATTAATACCATGTTTTCAATTACTATACTACAACTATATTCTTGTGTTTTTGTGTGATCGTTGTATTCATCGATAGTATTTGAAGTTGTGCTGTTATTGTTTAAATAATCAGGGCCAATTGCTGGATCAGAAATATCGTTAGCGGGGTTTAAATCTAAATTACTATCTTCATAACGGGTAATGATCCCATCGTTATCATCATCGTTATCTAAGTAATTTGGAATTCCATCATTGTCAGTATCTAAAGCGTCTGCAATATCATCGTCATTATTAGGGTCTGGTTGTTCGTTAATAGTAGGTACATTGTCTCCGTCATCATCACTGTCTAGGTAGTTAGGGATACCATCGTTATCAGTGTCTGTCGGGTTTGTGCTAGGATCGTTGTCTCCGTCGATGTTTTCATCTTCAAAATTAGCAGGCACTCCATCATTATCGTCTTCAGTTAACTCGGTAATAAAATTTACTTCGCCATTTGTGGCAAATGAATTACTTGTTATTGTGGGAGACGATGGGGGTAGCGAATTGCAAAATATATTTGAGGGATCACCACTATAAGTTCTGTAGTTAAAAGTGTTAGTGCTAGAAAGCGCTGTGTTAAATAAGCCTTCAGTAATAAAATAATCTTGATTGTTTATAGGGAGTTTTATTGATAAAGATTCATAGGGTGATGTTTTGATGCTGTAAACAATCAAATCGTCACTTCCGGTACAATACTCTAATGCTTGGGGGAAATCTAATTCACTTACAAAAATATCACCATCATTACATGAAAACAGTGTAAGTAGCATAAAGGTTATAAGTACTTTTTTGTACATAATATTGAGGTTTTTTAACGAAGCTACAAATTAACGAATATTTGTTGATAATTGTTTTAATTTGAATTAATTTTACACGCCTTTTGTAATAACTTAAATACCGAATTACGTGAAAAAAGTATATTTTGATAGTGCTGCAACTACTTGTGTGAGTGAGGATGTAGTGCAAGCAATGACTGATTGTTTGTTAAACGATTATGGTAACCCTTCCTCTACCCATGGTTTTGGAAGAAGTGCTAAGTCGTTAATAGAACAAACACGAAAAAACATAGCTAAGCAACTAAACGTTACTCCTGCAGAAATTATTTTTACTTCAGGAGGTACTGAGGCAGATAACTTTGTTTTGAATTCAGCGGTAAGAGATTTAGGGGTAAAACGTATAATTACTTCTAAAATTGAGCACCATGCTATTGGTCATGCTTGTGATGCATTGCAGCAGTGTTTTAACACGGTAATTGATTATGTTGATTTGGATGAAAAAGGAGGGGTGCAACTAGAAAGTTTAAGAGAATTACTTTCTCATGACAAAGGGAAAACATTAGTAAGCTTAATGCATGTAAATAATGAACTTGGAAATATTTTAGATATAGAGGCGGTTGCAAAAATGTGTAAGGAGCATGAGGCATTATTCCATAGTGATACAGTACAATCTATTGGGCATTATAATGTGGATTTGAGTAAAATAGGAGTTGATTTTTGTGCGGTTAGCGCACATAAATTTCATGGACCTAAAGGAGTTGGATTTGCTTTTATGCGTAAAAATAGCGGATTAAATTCATTGATATTTGGTGGAGGACAAGAGCGTGGTTATAGGGCGGGAACCGAATCAGTGCATAATATTGTTGGTTTAGATGTTGCTTATAAAAATGTATACGATAATCTTGAAAAGGATAGTGCTTATATAAAAGGTTTGAAACAATATTTTATTGAAAAAATTACAAAGGAAATCCCGGACATTAAATTCAATGGATGGTCTGGAGATATGGAAAAAAGCACTTATACTTTGGTGAATGTTTTGTTGCCAGTAACTGCTCAAAAAGCATTAATTGTTCTGTTTCAATTAGATTTAAAAGGAATAGCTTGTTCTAAAGGAAGCGCTTGTCAAAGTGGGAGTGCTAAAGGTTCACATGTATTATCAGAAATACTTCATGGAGACGATATGCAAAAACCATCGTTGCGCTTTTCTTTTTCAAAATATAATACAAAAGAAGAGATTGATTATGTAATAGATGTGCTTAAAGAGTTTGTTGCTTAATAGTGTGTTCGTTTTAACATAAAAAAAAGCCTGTTTTTAAAAACAGGCTTTTTTTTATGTTAAAGTGTGAGTGAGATTTATCCTCTTTTTTCTTTAATTCTTGCTTTCTTACCAGTAAGACCTCTAAAGTAAAAGATTCTAGCTCTACGCACAGCTCCTCTTTTGTTAACTTCAATTTTTTGTAAAGCAGGCATGTTGATAGGGAAAATTCTTTCTACACCAACAGTTCCTGACATTTTACGGATTGTAAAAGTTTCTGAAGAACCACTACCTCTTTTTTGAATAACTACTCCTCTAAAAAACTGAGTTCTTGTTTTGTTACCTTCTTTAATTTCGTAGTAAACAGTAATAGTGTCTCCCGCGCTAAATGCTGGAAAATCCTTTTTTGCTACGAATTCGTCTTGTACGTACTTAACTAAAGCTTCCATTGTATTTGTTTATAAAAGTTATTTTAAAGCAACATGCACGATTATCGCCAGAGGTTAGTTTAAATTTGACTGCAAAATTAGTTAATAAAAATGAATTATCAATTAAATTAAAGTTCTTTTTGAAATATTATTTATCAAAAAGATCTGGGCGACGTTCTTTGGTGCGTTTGTATGCTTCGTTTTCACGCCATTCTTCAATTTTAGGAAAATTACCAGACAAAAGAATTTCAGGTACTTTTTTACCTTTATAATCTGCGGGTCTAGTATAGACTGGTGGTGCTAGTAAGTTATCTTGAAAAGAATCAGTTAATGCAGAGGTTTCATTGTTGAGAACACCAGGGATTAAGCGGATAACAGCATCACATAACACATTTGCGGCCAACTCCCCTCCAGATAGAACAAAATCTCCTATCGATATTTCACGAGTAATGAATAAGTCTCTCACTCGTTGATCAACACCTTTATAGTGACCACATAGAATAATAATGTTTTCTTTTAACGATAATTCATTGGCAATACCTTGGTTTAAGGTGTTGCCATCTGGGGTCATATAAATAACTTCGTCGTAATTGCGTTTAGCTTTTAAGGCACTGATACAACGGTCAATTGGCTCAATCATCATCACCATGCCAGCTCCGCCACCAAATTGATAGTCATCTATACTTCGTTGTTTGTTAATGCTATAATCTCTTAAATTGTGAAAATGAACTTCCACAATTTTTTTGTCAATAGCGCGCTTGAGTATGGAGTCGTTAAACGGACTCTGCATTAATTCTGGTAATACGGTAATGATATCAATCCTCATACCAATAATTTAGCTTCTGTTTTTGTTTAATTCGTCTTGTAATTTGCGCATCACTTTTTGTTCGCGCTCTAAAGCTATTTTTCGATGCTCTTCAAATTCTTTTTCAATATCAATCAACTGTGTTTTTACTAGTTGTGTGGTTGTATTACTGTTTTTGAATTTGTATATAAAAAATACAAGGAGTAATGCTAGAATTGATGCGACAGCCCAAAATATATTTTTGAAATCAGATTTTTTAAAATCAGCTCCTAAAAATGAAATGTGCTCTTTGTCTGAGTTGATTTGTGTAATAGTGGTGTTTAGTTCGCTTATTTTGTTTTCCAGTTTATTGGTGTTGGTTTTCTGGTTTTTAATAGTTTCAGACAATTGATTGACAATTGTTTTTTGTTTGTTAACAGAGTCTAAAACTTGTTTTTTTAACGTGTTTAACCAACTTTTTTTAACGACTTTAAATTCTTGATAGTTATTTGATTTTGTAATTACGTAATCAAATTTATCGTTTATACTACCATTGGTAAGCGATAGTTTGTTTTCAGTTTCCTGAGCAAAACTGCAGGTTATACTTATTGAAAGTGTTGCTAAAAAAATGATAAACTGTTTCATGATATATAGTTTTGATAAAAAATCCGTGTTATTTAAACACGGATTTTTTGTAATTATTGTATGTTATTCGGTGTAAAAAATCTTAGTAATAACTATATCTTCTAACTTTTGAGATGTATTTTGCTAAACGAATAACCTGATGAGAATAACCGTATTCATTGTCATACCATACGTATAGTACTACATTTTTTCCGTTGCTTCTTACTATGGTTGCTTTGCTATCATATATTGATGGAGCTGAAGAGCCTACAATATCTGAAGATACTAACTCGTTGTCAAGTGAGTATTTAATTTGTTCTACTAAATCACCTTCTAATGCATATTTTTTAAGTATTGCATTAAGTCCATCAATTGAAGTGGCATTTTCAACCTCTAAATTTAAAATCGCTAAAGATCCGTTTGGTACAGGGACTCTAATTGCGTTAGAAGTTAGTTTTCCTTCTAATGATGGGAGTGCTTTTGAAGCTGCTTGACCAGCACCTGTTTCAGTAATAACCATATTTAAAGCTGCGGCTCTACCACGTCGGTATTTTTTATGGAAATTGTCTACTAAGTTTTGATCGTTAGTATAAGCGTGAATAGTTTCAAGGTGTCCGTGTACAATTCCCAAACTATCTTCAATTGCTTTTAAAACAGGTGTTATCGCATTTGTTGTACATGAAGCAGCTGAGAAGATATCGATTTTATCTGGGTCGTTATCTAAATGGTTTACTCCGTGTACGATATTAGGAATTCCTTTTCCAGGTGCGGTAAGTAATACTTTGTCCGCTCCTTTAGAAGCGAGTAATCTACTTAGAGCTTCTTTGTCTCTAAATGCACCTGTGTTATCAATTACTAATGCGTTATTAATGCCGTATGTTGTATAGTCAATGTCTTCAGGAGCGTTTGCGCTAATCATTTTTACAGTAGTTCCGTTAATGATTAGCGAACAGTTTTCTACATCGGTAGTTACCGTTCCAGCAAAATCACCATGAACTGAATCTTGACGTAAAAGAGAAGCTCTTTTTTCTAACACAGTTGCGTCAATTTTTCCACGAGTTACAATTGCTCTTAGGCGCATTTGTTCACCTTTAGCGGTTTTGCTCATTAACTCACGTGCTAGTAAACGACCAATTCTACCAAAACCATATAATACAACATCTTTAGGTTGTATGTTATCAGATTGGTTAGCGTCTTTTAATTTGTCTGAAACAAAAGATACCGCGTCATTGTAATTTTCGTCTTCTAAATGATATTCATAAGTTAATTTACCAATATCTAACTTTGATGGAGGTAAATCAATGCTGTTAATTGCCTTTGCAATTTCTACAGAATCAAAAATAGATATTGGTTTTTGTACAAATTCTCCTGCATATTCATGTAGGTTTAAAATGTCGCTAACATTTTTATCTATTAATTGGTTTCTGAATAGTACTAATTCAATTGATTTATCGTACCATAAATCACTAACTACTTTAATAAAATCTACACAAGCTCTTCTTCTGTCTGCTTGAAAAGCTAGCTCTTTTTCGTAAGTGTCGTTTGCAATCATTAATTGTGTTGTTTGATTTTTGAAAGCGCAAAATTACTAATTATAACTAAAAAAAACGCTCGAATAGAGCGTTTTTTTTAGTTGACAGGTTTCTTTTTTATCTCAACCACCAATTTTTAGCAACACCATTTTTATAAACTACTTCAATATTGTATAAGTTGTTGATATCTAAACTCTTTAAGTTGGCTAAATCATCAATGCTTTCAATTTCTGTTTCGTTTATTTGTGTGATAATGCAGTCTTTGGTGATGTGTAGTTTTCTCTCTAGAAAATCACTATTGTTATTTACTACTTTAACTCCGCTTTTAATCTCAAATTGTTCTTTGTCATTTTGTGACAGGTTTTTTAATTCAAGCTGAAAAGCTTTTTGAGTTAATACACTTTTGTCAGAAAGTTTTACAGTAATAGTTTTAGTTTTTCCTTTACGTAATACTTCTACTTGTATTGTGTTGTTAGGTCTTTTTGTACTTAAATAGCCAGTTAAATCTGATGATTTTGCAATAATAGTATTGTCAATTTTTTTAATAATATCGCCAGCTTTTAATCCTGCTTTTTCTGCTCCAGAGTTCGGTTCTATTTCAGAAATGTAATATCCTTCCGTGTCGTTAAGTTCTAATTTGTTTGCAATTCCATTATTTAAACCGAAACCAGAAACTCCTAAAACAGCTTGTTGAACATTACCGTATTCTAAAATATCTTGTACTACTTTTTGAGTAATATTTGAAGGGACAGCAAAGGAGTATCCTATATATGACCCTGTACGAGATGAGATTGCGGTGTTGATACCGATTAATTCTCCTCTAGTGTTAACTAAAGCTCCGCCGGAGTTTCCTGGGTTTACTACGGCATCTGTTTGTAAAAAAGATTGTATGTTTCTATCTCCATCTAAATCTCTTGATTTAGCGCTAATGATACCTGCGGTAACTGTAGAAGTAAGGTTGTAAGGGTTACCTACCGCTAATACCCATTCTCCTATTTTAATGTTGTTAGAATCTCCAAAAGGGATATAGTCTAACTTATCATCAGCTTCAATTTTAAGTAAAGCGATATCTGTTTTTTTATCAAAACCAATTACTCGTGCTTTATAAGATTTTTGGTTGTTTAATGTTACTGTTAATTCGTCAGCATTGTCAATAACATGATTGTTAGTTACAATGTATCCATCTTCAGAAATTACAACACCAGATCCTGTTGAACCTTTTTGAATTTGCTCTCCTTTTCTGTTATAGTAGTCAAAAATACTTCTAGGTTGTATATAAGTTGTGGTGCTAGTTACGTGAACTACAGCGTGAACTGTTTTTTCTGCTGCTTCTGTAAAATCAGTATTTTCTACAAAGCTAGATGAGGCGGAAGTGTTTGAAACAGGTATTGTAAAGTTTGTGCTAGTAGGGATAACAGTGTTTATGGTTTCTTTTTCTATATAGGCTTTGTATCCAACTAAAGTTAAACCGCTACCAAGAATAGAAAAGATAGTAATTTTAAGTATTTCTTTCATGACATCGTATTATTATGTTTTCTAAGGTAAATTTACTTGTTTTTTGGTTTTATTAATTAGTTTTAACGCTGTATTAACGCATATTAATAAAATATTAACAAATGCTTTAAATTGTAGGCTTTTGCTAGCTCTTTTTTTAGTGGAAATGTAATCGTATTGTTTACATTTGTGGTAATTTTAATTTTATTGATGGGTATATTTTATAAATATCAAGGAACCGGAAATGATTTTATCATGATTGATAATCGTGATAATGTATTTCAAAATAAAACAACAGAATTGATTAAGCTGTTGTGTGATAGACGATTTGGGGTTGGAGCAGACGGACTTATTTTGTTAGAAAAAAGTGAGATAGCTGACTTTAAAATGGTGTATTTCAATGCAGACGGTAATCAAGGTACTATGTGTGGTAATGGAGGAAGGTGTGTTGTTGCCTTTGCAAAGTATTTAGATACTATTTCAGACAGAACCATATTTGAAGCTGTAGATGGTAAGCACTATGCAACAATAGAAGGAGATGTTGTGAAATTACAAATGAATGATGTTGAAGAAATTACGTGTAATGATAATAGTGTTTTTTTGAATACGGGCTCGCCACATCATATACAGTTTGAAGAAGATCTTTCAGCTATGGATGTTGTTGCTATTGGTAGGAAGATTAGAAATGAAGTTTATGGGACAGCAGGAAGTAATGTGAATTTTGTAAAAAAGATAAATGACTCTCTATTTAAAATGCGTACTTACGAGCGGGGTGTAGAAGATGAAACTTTAGCTTGTGGTACAGGAGCAACAGCAGTTGCTATAGCTATGCATAATTTAAAAAAGACAGCTCTAAATAAGCTAATATTACAGGTTGAAGGAGGAGAGTTAGAAGTGTCTTTTAAAGTGGTAGGAAAAAAGTATACCGAAGTGTTTTTAAAAGGTAAGGCTGTTCAAGTGTTTAAAGGAGAAATAACATGGTAACATTAACAGGAGATAGGGTTTACCTCAGGGCTCTTGAGCCTGAGGATTTAGAGTTACTCTATGCAATAGAAAACGATGAATCAGTTTGGGAAGTTAGTCAAACCCAAACACCGTATTCTAGGTTTTTAATAAAGCAATATTTAGAAAATTGTCACAAAGATATATATGAGGTAAAGCAATTACGCTTGGTAATTGTTACGCATCAAAATGAAGCTGTTGGTTTTGTTGATTTATTTGATTTTGACCCTAAAAATAACAAAGTAGGTTTAGGAGTGTTAATTTTAGATCATGAGCGAGGAAAGAACTACGGAGAAGAAGCATTACGCTTATTGATAGCCTATGCTTTTAATAATTTATATGTCCATCAGCTGTATGCAAATGTACTAGAAGATAATATCCCGAGTATTAACTTGTTTAAAAAACTAGGATTTCAATCATCAGCTTTAAAAAAAGATTGGGTGCAAGAAGCAGGGGTTTATAAAAATGAATATTTATTTCAATTAATAAGGTAATGTATATAAAAAAGATTTTAGTTGTTGTTTCATTGTTAGGGTTAATAGTGTGTGCTTTTTTTGCATACTATATATATAATGCAATTTTTGTAACTAATACTGCTTTTGAAAATGATAAGGCTATAATTTATATCAACTCAGATGCAACGTTTGCTAATGTTTTAGAGGATATAGCTCCACTGTTGAGAGATGCGGAGACTTTTGTGTCGGTTGCTAACAAGAAAAAATATAGCACAAATGTAAAACCTGGTAAATATGAAATTATCAAAGGGATGAATAATAATGATATTGTTAATACGTTACGTGTTAATAATTTACCAGTTAAAGTATCTTTTAATAATCAAGAAGATCTAGAAAGTTTGGCAGGTAGAGTTGCTACTCAAATAGAAGCGGATAGTATTACTTTAGTAAAGGCGTTTCAGGATTCTGATTTCTTAAAAAAATCAGGTTTTAATACTGATACTGCTTTAGGAATGTATATAGCTAATAGTTATGAATTCTTTTGGAATACTTCAGCAGAAGAGTTTAGGGATAGAATGTATAAAGAATATAATAGGTTTTGGTCTGAAGAAAGAGTAGAGAAAGCTAAAAAAATAGGATTATCTAAAGATGAGGTGTTATCTCTAGCTGCAATTGTGCAAAAAGAAACTGTTAAAATAGATGAGCGTCCAAGAGTAGCCGGAGTTTATATGAATAGGATTGATAAAAGAATGTTGTTGCAGGCCGATCCTACTGTAGTTTATGCGGTAAAAAAAGATTCAGGGAAACAATTAAAGAGAGTGTTGTTTGAGCATTTAAAAATAAGCTCACCATATAATACATATATTCATATAGGAGTACCTCCGGGGCCAATAACAATGCCTGATATTTCTGCCATAGATGCGGTATTGAATTATGAAAAACATGATTTTTTATATTTTGTTGCGAGCACTAAAAATATGGGATACCACCAATTTGCAAAAACACTATCGCAGCATAATAGAAATGCTGAGGCTTACAGAAGATGGGTTGCTAAAATTCATTAATGCGCTGATTTTCTTTGTTTTAAGAAAAAATGTAATTATCTTTAATGTTCCAAAAAATATAATATCTTTGCCGACTGAAATTTTAAGCATTTCATTAATTCGCTTTAAATAACGAAGAAAGTAAGTCTTAAGAAATCAATTTTATGATAAAGAAATTTATAGGAATTTTATTTATCTCGGTAGTAATTTTTATGATTGCAACGGGATTTACGTCAAAGAAAGAGTTGATTGCTGATAGTAATAAGAACTCTGAAGTGAAGGAAAATTTAGAATTGTTATATACAGTTTTAAATGAAAACGAAATTGAAGCTGAAGCGGATGAAGCAGAGGTTCCTTTTTCGTTATTTTTAGGAAAATCATTTATAGGCTTTAAAGAAGCTTTAGGTTTTAAAGAGTCTCAAGGAAAGTATCATATAGTAAATACTTTAGGGTACTTAGGGAAATACCAATTTGGTAGAGGAACTTTAAAATTAATAGGGATTTATAACATAAATTCCTTTATGAATGATCCGTCTCTCCAAGAAAAAGCTTTCGAAGCCAACTTGTCAAGAAATAAGTGGGTGTTACGAAGAGATATCAAAAGATTTGTTGGAAAAACTATAGCAGGTGTTAAAATTACCGAATCGGGTATTTTAGCTGCGGCTCATTTAGGAGGTCCAGGAAATGTAAAGACTTTTTTGCGAAGTTATGGAGCTAATGGTTTTTCTGATGCTTATGGTAGCTCTGTTCGTTATTACATGAAAAAATTTGCAGGTTATGATACATCTTCTATTAAAGAAGATAAGAAAGCAAAAGTAGAGTTGTAGAAAAAACAATACAAGAAAGAAAGTAAGCGGTAATATTTTTTATTACCGCTTTTTTACTTTTGAATGATAAATATACACGGTTTTTTGTGGAGGTCTATAGGGTTTTTACTCCAAAATTTAGCGGTTTTGGTAAGTATAAGTTCCGAAGGGAGTGTTATGTCACAAGCAATACAAATATTTGTATTCGGGTGTAGTGTGGTAGTTAAGTCTTCTAACATTTTATTGTTTCTATATGGAGTTTCAATAAAAACCTGTGACTGATTATAATCACTTGAAAGTTTTTCTAAGCGCTTAATAGATGTTTTTCGTTCACTTTTATCAATAGGTAAGTAACCGTTAAAGGCAAAATTTTGGCCATTAAAACCAGATCCCATCATAGCTAGTAAAATGGAAGAAGGTCCAACTAGTGGTCTTACTTGAATGTTTTTTTCGTGTGCTATTTTTACCACATCTGCTCCTGGATCAGCAATAGCTGGACATCCAGCTTCAGATAATAAGCCTATTATTTTTCCTTCTGTGCACGAATTTAAAAAAGAAGGAATGTCTGCTGGGTCGGTAAACTTGTTTAACGGATGCAGTATTAAATCTGGCTGAGATTTTTTAGGGCAAACGCGTTTAATAAACCTACGTGCTGTTTTTTCATTTTCAACAATAAATTCATTTGTCATTTCAAGTACTTTTTTTACAGAAATAGGAAGTACTTCTAGAGGTTCGGTATCACCTAGTGTTGTAGGTATTAAATATAGTTTTCCGGTTAGTTTCATGGTTTAAATTTTTTTAGCTATTTCGGTACAAGCATGATCAAGCATTTGGTATACTTTTTCAAAGCCATCGTCTTCGTCGTAATATGGATCGGGTACATCTTTATCTTTACTTGTAGGTATTTCATTTAAAATGAGTTTCACTTTTTTCCTGTCAATATCATTTTTTGCTAATGCTATGATGTTTCTTTCGTTAGATTTATCCATAACGTATATAGTGTCAAATACAGCAAAATCATTAGTTATAAACTGTCTGCTACGTTGGTTGGTAATGTCTATTCCGTGTGTTTTAGCTACTTTTATTGAGCGTTGGTCAGGAAGTTCACCGCTATGAAATGCCGATGTGCCAGCGGAATCAACGTAAATAAAATCATTATTTACTTTTGATTTCAGAATTCCTTCAGCTAAAGGGGATCTACAGATGTTCCCTAGGCAAACCATTAGTATTCGAGTGTGTATCATAAAAAACGTAATAAAGGTACAATTTAAGCATAAAAAAAATCATCATCTTAATTAGGATGATGATTTTTATGTGATATAAATAAGAGGTGTTACAGAGTTAGTTTTTTCTGTAAATCATCCACGTATTTTTTAAATTGTTTATCGGTATGTGCTAAATTATCAACAGTTTTACAAGCGTGTAATACTGTAGCATGATCTCTTTTTCCAATTTGATTACCAATACTTGCTAAAGAAGCTTTGGTGAATTTTTTTGCGAAAAACATAGCTAATTGTCTTGCTTGTACTATATGACGTTTTCTGGTTTTGGATTGTAGTGTACCAACATCCATAGAAAAATAATCAGAAACTACTTTTTGAATATAGTCAATAGATATTTCTCGTTTGGTGTGTTTTACAAATTTTTCAACTATCTGACGAGTTAAATCTAATGTGATTTCTTTTTTATTGAATGATGATTGAGCAATAAGTGAAACTATTGCGCCTTCCAATTCACGTACATTGGATTTAATGTTTTTAGCTACATATTCTACAATTTCATCAGGCATTTCAACACCATCTCGATATAGTTTGTTTTTAAGTATTGCTACTCTAGTTTCAAAATCTGGTCGTTGTAACTCTGCTGATAACCCCCATTTGAAACGTGATAGTAAACGCTGTTCAATATCTTGCATATCAACAGGTGCTTTGTCTGACGTTAAAATAATCTGCTTACCGTTTTGGTGTAAGTGATTAAAAATGTGAAAAAATACATCTTGAGTACCTGCTTTACCTGATAAAAACTGAACGTCGTCAATAATAAGTACGTCAATAATTTGGTAGAAATGAATAAAATCATTTCGGTTATTTTTTCGTACAGCATCGGTGTATTGCTGAATAAACTTTTCTGCAGCAATATATAATACTGTTTTTTCAGGATATTTTTCTTTTACATCAATACCTATTGCATGAGCGATATGTGTTTTCCCTAATCCAACGCCTCCAAAAATTAATAACGGGTTAAATGCTGTGCCACCTGGTTTGTTGGCAACGGCTAAACCTGCAGATCTTGCTAATCGGTTAGAATCTCCCTCTAAGAAATTTTCAAAATTGTAACTAGGGTTTAGTTGCGATTCAATTTTTACATTTCTTATCCCGGGAATAATAAATGGGTTTTTTAATTCAGGACTTTTGTTTTTTAAAGGAACATCAACGTTTTGAGGTTTTACAGAAGCTCTGTTGGTGCTAGGTATTTTTTCTGTAAATGGTTGTTTATTCCCATATGTGTTTTCCATTTTAATGTTATACACAAGTTTTGCTGACTCCCCTAACTCTTTTGTCAACGCAACTTTTAGTAATTTTACATAGTGCTCTTCTAACCACTCGTAAAAGAATTTACTAGGTACCTGAATACTTAACACATTATCAGTGAGTTTTATAGGTTTAATAGGTTCAAACCATGTTTTGTAAGCCTGAGGTTGTATGTTGTCTTTTATGAAAGACAAGCAATTTTCCCAAACTGATAATGCTGTATTATTCATTGATTAAAATTGGTTATTTTAGTTTTTTAATTCAAGTTGAGATGTTTCTATCGTCAATTATTATTGGGGATGACAAATATGTGAACAAAAAAGTGAAAAAAAAAACCGAATTGCTATTGAATTTTTAATTTTTTTTTCTCATACTTAATAGCATTTCAATGGTTGCTTAAGTTAGGCAAAAAAAAGACATGAAAAAACATCAAACAACATTAAGAGTAAGATATGCTGAAACCGATCAAATGGGAGTGGTATATTATGGTAATTATGCACAATACTTAGAAATAGCACGTGTAGAGTGGATGCGTTCACATGGTGTTTCATATAAAAAAATGGAGCTTGATGGAGTGATGTTGCCTGTGGTTAATTTAACAATAAATTATAAAAAGCCTGCAGTTTATGATGAAGTTTTA
Source organism: uncultured Flavobacteriaceae bacterium (assembly GCA_947493535.1). GTDB lineage: Bacteria > Bacteroidota > Bacteroidia > Flavobacteriales > Flavobacteriaceae. The sequence continues at coordinate 310,612 of CANLRK010000003.1, forward strand.
ACGGTACATACAAGTTTAAAACAATTACCTAGTGTTAAGATAACTTTTCTACATGAGATATTTAATGAAAAGAACGAATTACTTAATACTGCAGAAGTAACACTTGTATTTGTAGATATGAAAACTAACAAACCAATGAAATGTCCTGATTTTTTATTAGAAAAATTTAAAAGTTAAGCGGTTATTTCTTTTATATCAATACCAAACGTATTGTTGAAAATGTCAAAAACTTTCTGAGCGTCTTTCATTCTAACAGGTATGGTGTATTCGCAATTTATTTCTAATGTTTGCTTACTTATGGTAAGTTTCTTCTCTTTAATTATACGCATTACCTTATTCATATCTTTGTAATCAAAACTAACTACAAATACCCTATCAATTGTTTTTTCAACAATAGTCGCTACTTCTATAACTGATTTTGCTGCAGTTTTATTAGCATTCATCAAGCCTCCAACACCTAATTTAGTACCTCCAAAATAACGCACAACAACAATGAGTATGTTGGTTAATTCATAAGCTTGAATTTGACCGTATATTGGAGGTCCAGCTGAATTACTTGGTTCACCATCATCATTGGCTCTGTATTTAATTTTGTTTGTACCTAGTTGCCATGCATAACACCAATGGCGTGCTGTATGATGTTCTTTTTTGAGGTTTTCAATAATTGGTTTTACATCATCTTCAGAAGTTATAGGGTAAGCATAGCCGTAAAATTTACTTCCACGGTCTTTAAATAGCTCGCCTGTAAAAGGTTTTTCGATGGTTTTATATGTGTCTTTTAGTGTTGACAAATAAATAAGATTAAAGTGTGATTAAAAGTATAGAAATTATTGCAATGAAGATTCCGACCCAATTTTTAAGATACATTTTTTCTTTAAAAATTAACAATCCTAGTAAAGTAGTAAGCATTACTATAGCTACATTATTTATGGTGAAAATTTCAGCACTACTCATAGTTTTAGTAGCTAAAGACTTAAGTAAGAAGATAATAGAATAGTAGTTTACAATACCAAGTATAGCACCAGCAATAATATTTTTATATGATATAGCAGTTTTTTTAAAAAAATACATAAATAGTCCCATTAAACCAGCTAGTAGAAATACAATTGCAGAAAATAAAGAGAGTTCGTCATCTGTAACATATTTATGTTGAATGTATTTGATAAGGGTGTCTATTATTCCAGATCCTAAAAAAAGAAGGAAAGGGTAAATAAAGTTTTTGTTTTTGGTTATAGGAGTTTCCTTTAAAACAGATAAATAAACTGCGCATAAAGCCAAGATGATGCCTAAAACTTTTTGAAAATTTAGTTGTTCGTTATATAAATACAAGCCAAAAATAACAGGTATGACAATAGACATTTTTCCAGCTACTGAAGCAACTCCTACTCCGTTTTTTTGTGATGTTAGTGCCATTACTGTAAAAATTGAAATGAATAAGCTACTCAATATTAAGGCTCCAAAAAACCAAGGTTTTTGAACTAAAGTTGTGATGTTTATTGGGGTTTGATGAGAAAAATAACCTACACAAAATGCTGTAAAGTAATTTACTATAATAGCTTGATTTGTATTAATAGTATACTTGCTAAAAAGCTTAAATACTATAAATAAAAAACTAGAGAATAATATGCTAAATAGTAAGAATATCATATGCTAAATAATTCTGTTTTTATGGAAAATAAGTCAACAACGTCCTCTTTTCCAGGAGTTAAATTCCATGTATGCATACCTAAAGTAGCGGCACTTTCAGTATTCTCTGTAGTATCATCAATAAATAAAGTTTCAGTAGGGATTAAGTTATTTTGATTTAGTACAAACTCGTAGATGTCGGTATTAGGTTTGCGCATGTTTATTTCATGTGATAGATAAAATTGTTCAAAACAAGTTTTAAATTCAGTATATAATTTGCTTCCCCAATCATTTTTAATCCAATCAATGTGCATTTCATTAGTGTTACTTAGCAGAAAGCAATGATAGTTTTTAGCGGTACTTTTGATGAATTCCAATCGGTGTTGAGGAAAATCTAATAAAATACAGTTCCATGCATCGGTAATTTCTTTTATAGATAAATTTGGGTATGCTACTCTGTAAAAATTAATAAAATCTTTAGTATTAATTAACCCCATTTCATAGTTCATATTTACTTGAACCATTTCGGGCGTTAATTGATTTACAGCAAATAGTTTTAGAGCGTTATTCATAGCGCCTTCTTTATCTAAATTGATAAAAATATCGCCAAAATCGAAAATTATATTTTTAATCATTGATGTATATAGAAAATTTATCGTCTTTAATAAAATAAGAGTCTACAAGTTTTCCAGAAAATTTAGGCGCTACAATACCAGAAGGGAATGTGGAAGCACCTGTGTAAACGTTAGCTTCATCCCATAAATTAGTATTAATAAAAGTTTGTAAAGTTTTGCTACCTCCCTCAATAATAACTGATTGAATATTGTGATTGTATAAAACAGAACATATTTGTTGGGGTATGTTTTCAGAAAAATCTATTTGCTCATAGTATATATTCGCGGTATTTTTTTTAGCATGTTCTGTGAAAACAATAGTTTTTTGACTATTGTTAAAAATGCTGTTATTGGTAGGGACACGTAATTTTTTGTCAAGTACAATTTTTATGGGGTTTTTCTTATTCCAGTTGCGGGCATCAAGTTTTGGGTTGTCGGTTACTGCGGTTGTAGTCCCTATTAAAATTGCTTGTTCTTCACTTCGAAGTTTATGAACAAATTGGCGTGAGTACGTGTTGGTAATCCAAGTAATTTCAGTGTTGTTACTTGGGGCTATAAAACCATTATTAGTTTCGGCCCATTTTAAAATAATGTAAGGTCTTTTTTTATTATGAAAAGTAAAAAAACGTTTATTTAAGTTTAAACATTCTTGTTCTAGCACACCAACTGTTACATGGCAACCGTTATTTTTTAGTTTTTCAATTCCTTTGCCTGAAACTCCAGAGAAACTATCAACACATCCAATTATTACATTTTTAATTTGGTGTTGTATGATTAAATCTGCACACGGTGGTGTTTTTCCATAATGACTACATGGTTCTAAAGATACATATATGGTAGCAGCTTTTAGTAAATTTTTGTTTTTAACTGAGTTAATTGCATTTACCTCCGCATGTGGTTTACCTGATTGATAATGCCAGCCTTCACCAATAATAGTGTTGTTATGCACTATTACACTGCCTACTAAAGGGTTAGGGTATGTTGTGCCTAAACCATTTTTAGCTAATTGAATACAACGCTGTATGTAGTTTTCGTGTGTTATAATTCTAGGTTTAAAGATTCGGTGTGATTAATTGTATAGTTTGAATTTATACCAGCTACTCTATACTTTATATTTCCTTTAAAAGTTACATTATAGGTTTTGTTTAAACTACCCAGTACAGCACCAAGAATACCACCGTTTTCATTACCTGGTAATTTATTAAAAGGGATAGTAACCTCTAAGGGTACTGCAAAATTCTTAACTGCAGGTACTTTAAACTCTGTTGATTTTACAGTGGTAATTTCATTGTTGTCAAGGTATACAATAATGTTTTCTGGTATCACCTTTCCGCCTAAAACATTAGGGTTTTTAAAAACCGCATCGGCGCTTATGGTGATAGACTCTGAGTTTAAAGCTAAAATTTTAATGTTTTCAACTTTTTGGTATTCAATTTTTTTTGAAACACAAGATGATAACGAGAAAATTAAAACTAAAAGTATGATTAATTGCTTCATAAATAGTTAATTTTACATCACAAAAGTAGCTTTTTATATTGATGTCTGAAATAATAATAAGAGAAATAGAAGTTAGAGATAATGAGATAATAGCTAATTTAATACGTCAGGTATTGGTTGAGCTTGGGGCTCCTAAAGTGGGTACAGCGTATGAGGATGAAGCTTTAAAGTCACTCTCGGAAGTTTATTTAGCACCTAAAGCAGTGTATTACGTATTTGAGGAATATGGAAAAATATTAGGTGGAGCAGGTATAGCTCCATTAGAAAGCGCAGATGCAACAGTTTGTGAATTACAAAAAATGTATTTTTTGCCTGAAGCAAGAGGGAAAGGTTATGGGGCTAAACTGATGCAAAAATGCCTAATTACAGCAAAAGAGTTTGGATACGAAAAGTGTTACTTAGAAACCTTGCCTTATATGAAAGCAGCTGTAAAACTGTATGAAAAAACTGGGTTTGTAGAATTATCAGCTCCGATAGGTGATACAGGACATTATAGCTGTTCAAAATGGATGATAAAGGAGTTATGATGAAATTAAAAAAAGTAAAAATTCAAATGCATCATGAGCTTACAGGAATATATGATGCTTCTGAAATAGATAGTTTTTTTTATCTTCTAATTGATTTTAAGCTTGGCATTTCAAAAACCGATTTTATATTAAATCCTGATAAGGAAATTGAAACTACAGCGGTCTTTTTTTTTAATGAAGCAATTGATGAATTAAAAGAAGAATGTCCTATACAATATATAATAGGGGAAACGGAGTTTTACGGATTGGTTTTTAAAGTAACAAATGCCACTTTAATACCTCGTCCTGAAACTGAAGAACTAGTAGATTGGATAGTGTCTGATAATAAAGATAATTACGAACTTTCCGTTTTGGATATAGGAACAGGAAGCGGATGTATACCTATAAGTTTAGCAAAGAATTTAAATAGTGCTGTGGTTACTAGTACAGATGTGTCTGAAGATGCTTTACATATAGCCAAACAGAATGCTAAAAATAATAAAGCAAAAATTAAGTTTATATGTAAAGATATATTAAGGTATAGTGATACTGAGCAAAAGTATGATGTAATAGTGTCAAATCCACCTTACGTAAGAGTTTTAGAAAAACAAGTGATAAAGAAAAACGTGTTGGCTTATGAACCACATTTAGCTCTTTTTGTTTCAGATAATGATCCTTTAATTTTTTATAGAAAAATAGTTGAGTTGTCTAAAAAAATATTAACTAATAATGGGGTGTTGTATTTTGAAATTAATCAATATTTAGGAGAAGAGACAGTTAATTTAATTAAGCAAGCGGGGTTTAAGAATGTGATTCTTAAAAAAGATATGTCTGGTAATGATAGAATGATAAAAGCTTATGGTTTATAAATGATTTGTTGTTAATTAATAAAACAACAATAAAACTTTAGTACTTTTACGATATTATAAAAACTTATTAATGAAAAAACATATCCCAAACTTCATAACGTTATTAAATCTTTTTTGTGGTAGTATAGCTGTTGTATTTGCTGTAGAGGATAATTTGTTTATGGCTGCGGTTTTTGTAATACTGGGGATATTGTTTGACTTTTTTGATGGTTTAGCTGCACGGTTACTTAATGTTAAAAGTGAACTAGGCTTGCAATTAGATTCCTTAGCCGATATGGTTACAAGTGGTGTGGTTCCAGGTATCGTAATGTTTAAAATGTTAGAAAAATCCACAGCAGATTTTCCTGTATTATTAAATGCGGGATCAAATTGGAATACAGCTAATTCGTTTAGCTTTATGCCTTTATTAGGTTTTTTAATTACTCTATCGTCTTGTTACCGTTTGGCTAAGTTTAATTTAGATGCACGTCAAATAGATTCTTTTATAGGCTTGCCAACTCCTGCTAACACCTTATTTATACTTAGTTTGCCCTTAATACTAATGACTAATGATATAGCTTGGGTGAATGATTTAATTTTAAACAAATGGTTTTTGATTGGATTGACATTAGTGAGTTGTTATATGTTAAATGCAGAAATCCCATTATTTTCTTTAAAAATGAAGAGCTTTAGTTTTAAAGAAAATGCACTGAAATACTTTTTTTTATTATTTAGTGCAATAATAATAGTATTGTTGCAATACATAGCAATTCCGTTAATTATAATACTGTATGTTATAGTTTCAATAATTACCAATTTGCGAAAATAAGATGGCATCTGGACGAACTGAATTAAAACGGTTAAAAAGAAAACCACCTTCAAAAAGAAAGCGAAAAAAGAAGAATAGTTTTTCGCTTAAAAAACATATAATTTTTCCAATAGTTCTTATAACATTCTTGTTAGGAGTGTGGCATTATCGTTATGCTTTATACTATTTGGCTTTTCAGAAAATTGAAAAGAATGAATCAATCAAAGTAGCGCCTTTAACCACGCAATTGCGCATTTTTGACGTGTTACAGCATCATAAAGTTAAGGTTTTTGGTGTAGATATTTCTCATTATCAAGGGGAAGTAGAATGGAGTAAAGTGACTAAAATTCAAGATAGTTTTCCAATTAATTTTGTGTTTGTTCGGGCAACGGCGGGAAGTGTTAAAGTGGATAGGGAATATTATAGAAATTGGAGAAAAGTAAAAGAAAAAGGTATCATAAGAGGAGCTTACCATTACTATCGTCCAAATGAGAATTCAATACTTCAGGCTAATAATTTTATAAAAACAGTAAAATTACAAAAGGGCGACTTGCCACCAGTGTTAGATATAGAGGATGTTCCTCGCGTACAAAGTATCGAGAACTTAAAAATTGGTTTAACGAAATGGCTTAAAACAGTTGAAGCGCATTATGGTGTAAAACCAATTATTTACTCTGGTGAATCTTTTTATAATGACCATTTATATGAAGATTTTTCAGAGTATACATGTTGGATAGCAAACTATAATTATTATGTAGAAAATATTGATAGGGACTGGGGTTTTTGGCAGTTTACAGATAAAGGTAGCGTGCGTGGTATTAGTGAATATGTTGATATAAATATTTTTAACGGTAATAAAGAAAAACTACTACAACTGGTTAAGAAGTAAGAGTTGATAAATATGCTTTTTGAAAACTTGTTTAATTAAAATCTAGCTTCTTTTTACGTAGTTCAAAATTTTGCCCTAAGTAAACTTTTCGTACCATTTCGTCTTCAGCTAATTCTTCAGGTATACCATGTTTTAGTATATTACCTTCAAACATTAGATAAGTTCTGTCGGTAATAGCTAAGGTTTCTTGTACGTTATGGTCAGTAATTAAAATACCAATATCTTTCTTTTTTAACTGGGCAACAATTCGTTGTATATCTTCTACAGCAACGGGATCTACCCCTGCAAAAGGTTCATCTAACAAAATGAAACTAGGTTTAGTGGCTAAGGCTCTTGCAATTTCTGTACGCCTACGTTCACCACCAGAAAGTAAATCGCCTCTACGGTCACGACGTTCTTGTAAATTAAATTCTTCAATTAATTGGTCGGTGCGTTCAAGTTGTTCTTTACGTGGTAGATCAGTAAGTTCTAAAACACTTAAGATATTTTCTTTAACGGTAAGCTTTCTAAAAACAGAAGCTTCTTGTGCTAAATAACCTATACCGTGTTGTGCACGCTTGTACATAGGAAATTTTGTGATTTCTGTTTGATCTAAAAATATTTGTCCTTCGGTAGGTTTTATAAGTCCAACAATCATGTAAAAAGAAGTGGTTTTTCCAGCTCCATTAGGACCTAATAGTCCAACAATTTCACCTTGCTTTACCTCTACAGAAATTCCTTTTACGGCAAGTTTATTTTTGTAAGATTTCTTTATATTTTCAGCTCTTAAAATCATAAAATGTAATTATACTAGGTGTAAAAATAGACAATTGTACAGTATTAACATATCCTTTAGCGTTTTATTAACGGGTTATGCTTCTTGTAATGCATCCCAAAATTCATAAGCTCTACGTAGGTGTGGTATAACAATTGTACCACCAACTAAAGTAGCGATACTTAATGCTTCAGCAACTTCTTTGCCATTTAAACCAGCTTTGTGGCAAGATTCTAAATGGTATTTAACACAATCGTCACAACGTAATACTAAAGAGGCTACCAAACCTAAAAGTTCTTTTGTACGTACGTCTAAAGCACCTTCTTTAAATGCTTTAGTGTCTAAATTAAAAATACGATGCAATATTTTATTATCATCCTGTAGGATGCGTTCGTTCATTTTTGCTCTGTACTCGTCAAACTCTTTTATTTTTTCATTCATATTTAATTAGTTTGAAGTTCTTTTTTATGCTGTTTTTTTAGTACTCGTTTAGAAATAAAGATACTTATTTCATAAAGGATTAATACGGGAATAGCTACAATTATCTGGCTAGCCAAATCAGGTGGTGTAATAACGGCAGAGATAATTAAAATAACTACTAATGCTATCTTTCGCTGTTTTTTTAAAAAATCAGGAGTTACTAGTCCTATTTTTGTTAAAAAATAAATGATGATTGGTAGTTCAAAAATTAGTCCTGAAGCTAAAGTACAGGCACGTACTAAGCCAATATAAGAATCCAAGTCAAAATCATTATGTATGGTACTGTCTACACTATAGTTTCCTAAAAAATTAATTGAAAGTGGGCAAATTATGTAATAACCAAATAAAACTCCTAAAAAGAAAAGAAAGGAGGCGGCAAAAATAAATCCTCTTGATGTTTTTCTTTCATTGTTGTGTAATCCAGGGCTAACAAATTTCCAAAATTGATAGACTACAAACGGAAAAGCGACAATAAAACCAAACGTTATGGAAACCCAAATATGTGCTGAAAATTGACCTGCTAGCGTTCTACTTTGTATTTCAAAAGGCATCATGCTGATACACAAACTTTCATCCATGCCTAAAGCTTTTGAAAGGTTGCATAAGCCTTTGTAGGTTATAAAGTTAATTTTAGTAGGTGCAAATAAAATATGTTTAAATACAATTTTTTTGCATAAAAATGCAGCGGTAGCAAAAGCTAAAACATATAAAGTAGCCTTAATTAAATGTCCTCTTAACTCTTCTAAATGGTCAAGGAACGACATTTGATTGGGGTTCTTTTTGGTCATAATTATAAAATTCCTTCTTTTATTAAGTCGTGTATGTGTACTACGCCAACGTATTTGTTATTATCTTGAATTAACAGTTGTGAAATATTATTGTCTTCTAAAATTTCTTTAGCATCAACGGCCATTGCATCGCTAGGTAAGCTTTTAGGTGATGCCGACATAATATCAGCAGCTGTTAAATTTGTAAAATCATCAGATTTAGCAAGCATACGTCTTAAGTCACCATCAGTAATAATACCTATAATTTTTTCTGTATCATCAATAACGGCAGTTACACCAAGACGTTTGTTAGAAATTTCAATAATAACATCTTTAATAGAGTCGTTGGCTTTAACCGCTGGCTTTTCATTTTTAGAAATCAAATCACGTACGCGCAAATACAAGCGCTTACCTAAAGCTCCACCAGGATGATATTTAGCAAAATCACTGCTAGTAAAGTCTTTTAATTTTAATAAAGACACTGCTAAAGCATCTCCTATAACTAATTGAGCAGTAGTACTGGTAGTAGGTGCTAAGTTGTTAGGGCAGGCTTCTTTTTCGGCGTAGGCATGCAATACATAGTCGGCTTCATTACCTAAAAATGAAGACTTGTTTGATGTGATTGCAATTAGTTTGTTACCACCATTTTTAATTAGCGGAACTAAAACTTTTATCTCTGGAGTATTTCCGCTTTTTGAAATGCATATAACAGTATCGTTTTGCTGTATAGTACCTAAATCTCCATGAATAGCATCAGCAGCATGCATAAATATAGCAGGTGTTCCTGTAGAATTTAAAGTAGCAACTATTTTTGTAGCAATATTAGCACTTTTTCCTATTCCTGAAATTACTACACGTCCTCTTGAATTATATATATGGTTTACAGCCGCTGCAAATTCATTGTCAATACGATGGATTAAATTGGCAATAGCTTCTTGTTCAATAGTGATTGTTTCTTTTGCAATTTGAATAATTTTCTCTACGTTATTCACTTAAAATAATGTTTAAAAAATCGGCAAAAACAGTTGTGTGTTATGGCTCTGCTGATTAAGTTTGTATAAGTTTAACTTTAAAAATTAAGAGTACTTTCATAAAACCATCAACTTAGGTTTTGTAAAAAAGTACTATCTTTAATATTCTCAAACGAAATTACTTTATTTTTATCAGATACAGATTAGTTATGATTAAAAAGTTGTTTCATTTTGTAAGATTAATATATAAAGCAGATTAATACAGTAACTAGTATAATGGATTTTGATCAATTAGATTTACATGCTTCACTAAAAAAATATTTTGGATTTTCTCAGTTTAAAGGCTTGCAGGAAGATGTGGTAACTAGTATTTTAAAAGGGAATGATACTTTTGTAATAATGCCAACAGGTGGAGGTAAATCGCTCTGTTTTCAGTTACCTGCATTAATGAGTGAAGGTACAGCAATAGTAGTTTCCCCTTTAATAGCATTAATGAAAAATCAAGTAGATGCCTTGAGAGGTATTTCTGATAAGCAAGGAATTGCACATGTGTTAAATTCATCATTAACAAAAACTGAGGTAAAACAAGTTAAAGAAGACATTGTAAACGGAGTAACAAAGTTATTATACGTTGCGCCAGAATCACTTACTAAAGAAGATAATGTTGAGTTTTTACAATCAGTAAAAATATCATTTATGGCGGTTGATGAAGCCCATTGTATTTCAGAATGGGGACACGATTTTAGGCCAGAGTATAGAAATTTAAGAAATATTATAAGGCAAATAGGAGATAATATATCAATTATAGCTCTTACAGCAACGGCAACACCAAAGGTACAAGAAGATATTATCAAAAACTTAGGAATGTCATCTGCTAAAACTTTTAAAGCGTCGTTTAACAGACCTAATTTGTTTTACGAAGTACGCCCAAAAACTAAAAATGTTGATGCAGATATTATTCGGTTTATCAAGCAAAATGAAGGCAAAAGTGGTATAGTTTATTGTTTGAGTAGGAAAAGAGTTGAAGAGTTGGCTCAAGTACTTCAGGTTAACGGAGTTAATGCAGTGCCTTACCATGCGGGACTAGACACTAAAACAAGAGCTAAACATCAAGATATGTTTTTGATGGAAGATACTGATGTTGTTGTGGCTACCATAGCTTTTGGTATGGGGATTGATAAACCTGATGTGCGTTTTGTAATTCATCATGATATACCTAAAAGTATTGAGAGTTATTATCAAGAAACTGGTCGTGCAGGAAGAGACGGAGGTGAAGGACACTGTTTAGCATTTTACGCTTATAAGGATATTGAAAAGTTAGAAAAGTTTATGGCTAATAAGCCTGTAGCTGAGCAAGAAATAGGCCATGCTTTATTACAAGAAATGGTAGCGTATTCAGAAACATCTATCTCTCGACGAAAGTTTATACTTCATTATTTTGGAGAAGATTTTGATGATGTTAATGGAGAAGGGGCTCATATGGATGATAATATGAAGAACCCTAAAAAGAAGCATGAAGCCAAAAATGAATTAAAAACCTTACTTGAGACAGTTAGTCTAACTAAAGAAAAATACAAATCAAAGGATTTAGTAAGTACCTTACGTGGAGAAAAGAATGCTTTAATTACTTCGCATAAAACAGACTTAAAACCGTTTTTTGGTAACGGAAAATCACATGAAGCTTCATATTGGATGGCGTTAATCCGTCAAGCATTAGTAGCAAAATTTATTAAAAAAGATATTGAAACTTATGGTGTAATTCGATTAACGGATAAAGGAAAATCGTATATCGAAAAACCAGAAAGTTTTATGATGACAGAAGACCATTTGTATACCGATGAAGGAACAGATGGCTTACATGTTGCCTCAAAAGGAAATGAAGCAGTAGCTGATAAGCAGCTGATGACAATTTTAAAAAGTTTAAGGAAAAAAGAAGCACATAAATTAGGAGTGCCACCATTTATTGTTTTTCAAGATCCGTCTTTAGAAGATATGGCATTAAAATATCCTATTAGTTTAGAAGAACTTAAAAATGTTCATGGAGTAGGAGAAGGTAAGGCCAAAAAATACGGAAAAGAGTTTGTTAAAACAATAAAAGCTTACGTAGAAGAAAATGACATTGTTCGCCCTGATGATTTGGTAGTAAAAAGTACCGGAGTCAATTCATCATTAAAATTATACATTATACAAAGCGTTGATAGAAAATTACCATTAACAGATATTGCTGCTGCTAAAGGAATGGAAATGCCTGATTTTATTAAGGAGATGGAACAAATAGTATATTCAGGCACAAAACTTAATATTGACTATTGGATTGATGATCATTTGGATGAAGATCAACAAGAAGAAATTCACGAGTACTTTATGGAAGCAGAGTCTGATAAAATAATAACTGCTATTGAAGAGTTTGAAGGAGATTATGACGATGAAGAGTTACGCTTGTATCGTATTAAGTTTATTAGCGAAGTAGCTAATTAATGTACCGTTATCTTTGAGAACCTTTAAAAAAATCACCCTAACAGAAGGACATTGCTTTAAAGATCAATTATTGCAATGGGCGCAACAATTTAATGAAGTGGTATGGTTAGACTCTAATAGTCATAATCAACAGTATAGTTCTTATGATGCCGTATTGGCTGTAGACGCATTCACATTATTGCAAACGGATTATATAAATGCTTTTGATCAATTAAAAGAGTATCAGTCCTCTACAAACGATTGGCTTTTTGGGTATTTAAGCTACGATTTAAAAAATGATACTGAAAACCTTGAGTCAGTTAATTTTGATGGATTAAATTTTCCGGAGTTATTCTTTTTTCAACCCAAGAAAGTATTCTTATTAAAAGGGAATACACTAGAAATGCAATATCTGAAATTTGTAGATGATGAGTTGGATGATGATTATTCTCAAATAGCAACTTTTGAACAAGTTTCTCCTGAAGAAATTAAACCTGAACCAATTAAAATTAAACTTCGAATGACGAAGGATAATTATTTTGAACAATTTCAGAAAATTCACAAGCATATTTTAAGAGGTGATATTTATGAAGTAAATTTCTGTCAAGAGTTTTATGCAGAAAACACATCTATTAATCCGTTAGCTGTGTATACTAAACTAAACAGTATTTCAAATCCGCCTTTTGCAGCCTATTTTAAGAATGCAGATAAGTTTGCAATATCTGCTTCACCGGAGCGGTATTTACAAAAAAAAGGGAGCACGATTGTTTCTCAGCCCATTAAAGGAACGGCTAAACGATCAAAAGATGTAGTAGAAGACGCGCAGTTAAAATATAATTTAGAGCACGATGAAAAAGAGCGTTCAGAAAATATAATGATTGTAGATTTGGTTCGTAATGACTTGTCAAAAACAGCAGTAAAGGGTAGCGTAAATGTAACCGAATTATGTAAAGTATATACTTTTGATCAGGTGCATCAAATGATAAGTACCGTAACAGCCGAAGTTGAACATACTAAAAGTCCTGTTGAAGTGTTGCGAACAACTTTTCCTATGGGTAGTATGACGGGAGCTCCTAAAGTTTCTGCAATGGAAATAATTGAACGTGTAGAGGAAACAAAAAGAGGATTGTATTCAGGAGCTATTGGTTATTTTACACCAGGTAACGATTTTGATTTTAATGTAATCATTCGTAGCATTTTATATAACAGTACGAATAAATACGTTTCTTATTCTGTAGGAGGAGCAATAACTGCAAAAGCTACTGCAGAAGCAGAGTATCAGGAGTGTTTGTTAAAAGCCAAAGCAATGCGAGCAGCTTTATTGGCAACATAAAAAGAAAGAATTGTGTTAGAAAAATTTAACCAACATATCACTACAAATTTTCCCTTTTTAATAAAAAGTAAGTTGTTGTTGGCGATATCTGGCGGAATTGACAGTGTGGTACTAGCACATATTTTATATAAATTGCAATTTAACTTTTCGTTAGCGCATTGTAACTTTAAATTGCGATATGAAGACTCTGATAAAGATGCTGTTTTTGTTCGTAATTTAGCCTCTAAGCTAGAGGTTCCTTATCATGGAATTGAGTTTGATACAGCTACATATGCCAATACTAAAGGCTTATCAACTCAAATGGCAGCACGAGAATTGCGTTATAATTGGTTTGATGAACTTGTTCAGCAGCATCAATACGATTATATTTTAACAGCACATCATGCTAATGATAATATAGAAACGGTATTGATAAATTTAACACGAGGCTCTAGTTTAAATGGCCTTGTTGGTATTCCTGAAATTAATAAAAATATTGTACGTCCGTTATTGCCTTTTACACGTGATGAAATTGAGCATTTTACGATTACCAATGGAATAACTTGGCGAGAAGATGAAAGTAATCAGTCTACTAAGTATTTCAGAAATAAAATACGACATAATGTGATACCTGTTTTAGAAAGTTTAAACAAAAACCTATTGCATACTTTTACAGAGCATTTATCGTATTTAAAAAAGGAGCAAAAAGTTTTAACACAGCATTTAGAATTTGTAAAAAATGAAGTTTGTATTTTTGGCAAACCAATGAAAATTGATATTACTAAACTACAGCAGTATGATGAGGTTTCAGTATATCTACATTACATATTAAATGAATATAATTTTACAGAATGGGATAATGTAGTAGATTTATGTAATGCTCAATCTGGAAAATATATTTTATCTAATACGCATCGGTTAAGTAAGGATCGTGATTTTTTAATATTAGAAGCAAAAAAAACAAATTTACATGAAGTTAAGTATGAGCTTACGAAAGGACAGAAGAAAATTAGCACACCAATTTCGTTAAGTTTCTCCGAAGTAACTCAAATAGCACCTACTCTAGCTAATGTAATTTATATAGATGCTAATGCAGTGGAATATCCACTTTATATAAGAAAAAAGAAAGAAGGCGATTACTTTTTTCCTTTTGGTATGAAAGGAAAAAAGAAATTAAGTAAGTATTTTAAAGATGAAAAACTATCCTTGCCTGAAAAAGAAGACTGTTGGCTTTTGTGCGATGCTAATAATACTATTATATGGGTAATAGGTATGCGTGCTGATGCTAGATTTAGTGTTTCAAAAACAACTCAGAAAATAATAAAAATAACTCAAGAAAAGTAAGTCCCCCATGAAAAAAATGTTAAGTCTATTTGTGGTATTGTTTAGTGTTTTTGCGCTGCAAGCACAAATTGTAGATCCTGTAAAATGGACTGGTGCAGTAGAAAAAATATCCGATACTGAATACAATTTAATATATAAAGCAACCATTGAAGATCATTGGCATTTGTATTCACAGCATTTACCAGAAGGGGGAGCTTTACCAACAGAGTTACTTTATGATGAAACTCAAGTAGGGAAAACCTTTAAAATATCATCAGAAAAAGCTGCAGAAAGTAAAACAGTGGTGCTTTTTGATAAGGTGTTTGAAATGGATATGACATTTTTTGACCATGAAGCAACCTTAGCGCAACGCATTAAGTTATTAGATTCGTCAGTTTCATTAATAAAAGGGAAGATTTCGTACCAGTCTTGCGATGATGAAAAGTGTTTGTTTGATGAACAAGAGCTTGTATTTAATTTAAAAAATGCAATCAATGTAATTGAAGGGAAAGATTTATATTCTATTTTATCTAAAGAAGAAACAAAGCGAAATGCGGAAAGAGAAAAGAAGGCTGCTAATGAGTTTACATTAAAGCTTCCTAATGATGAAGAAAAGAAGACGGAAGTATCAACAAATATTGAAACAGCTGTTAAAAAACAAAAAACTAAAGGATTGTTCACCATTTTCTTGCTTTCATTTTTATCTGGTTTTGCTGCGTTATTAACACCGTGTGTTTTTCCTATGATTCCTATGACGGTAAGTTTTTTTACAAAACAAAGTAAGAGTAAAGTAACAGGTGTGAAAAATGCTATTGTATATGGAGTGTTTATTATTTTTATCTATGTTTTTTTAGGAGCAATAGTTACTTGGGCTTTTGGAGCTGATGCTTTAAATGCCTTGTCAACTAATGTGTGGTTTAATATTATCTTTTTTGTGTTATTAATCATATTTGCTTTTTCTTTCTTAGGAGCCTTTGAAATTATGTTACCAAATTCATGGGCTAATAAAGTAGATAGACAAGCAGACAGAGGAGGAATGATTGGGATATTTTTTATGGCATTAGCCTTGGCTATAGTATCCTTTTCATGCACAGGACCAATAGTAGGAACATTGTTAGTGGAAGCTGCTTCAAAAGGAGGAATAGCTCCTTTTGTTGGTATGTTTGGTTTTTCGTTAGCCTTAGCCTTACCATTTACATTATTTGCAATGTTTCCAGGATGGCTAAATTCATTACCAAAGTCTGGTGGTTGGTTAAATACAGTAAAAGTAGTTTTAGGATTTTTAGAACTTGCCTTGGCGTTTAAATTTTTATCTAATGCTGATTTAGTGGTACAAGGACATTTTTTAGAACGCGAAGTATTTATAGCAATATGGATCGCTGTTTTTGGAGCCCTTGCATTTTATTTATTAGGAAAAATACAACTACCACATGACTCACCAGTACAAAGTATATCCGTTGGTAGATTAATGTTAGGTTTAATAACCTTAACGTTTACAATATATTTAATTCCAGGTTTATGGGGAGCTCCTTTAAAACTAATTAGTGGTTTTCCACCACCAATGCAGTATAGCGAAAGCCCATATGGTGTAGGGTATACTAAAGTGGGTGGAGGAAAAACAACTCATGCTGAGTTACCTGAAGGAGCCCATTTAGGACCGCATGATATAATTGCTTTCCATGACTATGAAACAGGAATGAATTACGCTAAAAAAGTTAATAAACCTGTTTTACTAGATTTTACTGGACATGCTTGTGTGAATTGCAGAAAAATGGAAGAACGAGTATGGTCAGACCCAAAAGTATTCAATTTAATACATGATGAGTATATTCTTATTTCATTATATGTAGATGATAAACGAGACTTGCCTAAGGAAGAGCAATATGTTTCAGAAGTTACAGGAAAATCAATAGAAACTATTGGAAATAAATGGAGTGAGTTTCAAACAATACATTACAAAGCTAATGCTCAACCTTATTATGTGTTATTAGATAATGAAGGTAAAAACTTAAATGAAGCTATAGGCTATACTCCTAATGTAGAAACCTATTCAGCGTGGCTTAAGGAAGGTTTAAAAGAGTATAAATAATAATTTGTAAATTAAAAAAAGAGGGTTGAAGCCCTCTTTTTAGTTAAATAACGTTAACTATTCTTAACCTAAAAAACCACGTTATTTGAAATGTAAACAAGCGTAACTTAGTATTAGAGTTACGCTTGTTAATGCACGATAACTTTTTTCGGGGATTAGTTTAACTGCATTAATAAACTGTTGGCCTCTTCATGATTGTAATACGAATTATCTATTATTGTATTTAAAGTTTTTTTAGTGGCTACAAAATCTTGTTGTTTTAAATAACATAAAGCAATGTACCAGTACGCTTTATTTTTATCTAAATAATCACTGTTTTTTAAGGCGTTAAAAACAGTAATTGCACTATTGGTGTTATTTAATTCTAAATAACACATCCCTTTGTAGATTAAAGAGTTAGATGTTTGTGTGTAGCGTTTTTCATATGCTTCTAATAATACAATGGTTTCTGAGTACTGTTTGTTTAGAAATAACTGTTCGGCATCAGACAATAACTTATCAGTATCACTACGTTGAGTTAAAGAAGGGAGTTCAGATAAGTTATTGTAATCCTGATACAAGTTTTCTGGAGTATTTTGAGTGTTTGAGTATGTAAAAAACAAAGCTATTAACAATACGAAACTAGCAGCAACACCATACCAACGGTATCGTTTTTTAGGGGAAATAGTTTGGTGTTTATACCTGTTTTGTGCATTATTAATAGCTGTTTTTATTTGTTGTGCTTCATCACTTAATAAATATTCCTGATAGGCAATCCCGTCTTTATTAAGTGTTTTTATCTCGTTCCAATTGTCGGTATCATGTAGTGCGTATAAGTTTTTATTTATAGCAACTAGCTCGGCAAGCTCAGGGTTTTGTAGCATTTGTTTTTTAAAAGCAATATGAGCTTCTCTAGATAATCTTCCTCTTAGGTAATCATCAATCATTTGGTCTGTACTAGTGTTGTCCATAGCTTAATTATTTTATTAGCAGAAGTGATATTGAATCTCCTGTTCATATATATATTCCATAATTGATTAAAACGTTACCCTCGTTTTTTTAATATTTTAAAAAAATTATAGATTTTTTAGTTTTTGATACTCATCATCTTCTTTAATAAGCTTGATAAGTTTTGATTTGCACTTGAATATACGTTGTCTAACTACTGTTTCTGAAGCATAGCCAAATTTATGGGCAATTTCTTTTTGTTTTGTTTTTTTAAAAAATAAAGCCAACACTTTTTTACAATTATCTGAGAGTAAGTTGAAGTTTTTTAAATACAGTTCCCATCGGTCATTTTCAAGAATTTCTATAGCTAATTGTTTAGTATTAACTTCATCACTTACTTCAAAAACATTTGAGCTTACATTATGCTTTTTTCTTTTGCGTAATTCTTTTAGCCATAGGTTTTTACATACACCATAAAGGTAAGGGGTAAAATTGGTTATTGGCTCAAGTTTTTTTACCTTATGCTTTGTAGTGATTTGAATGAGTGCTTTCTGGAATATATCCTCTGCATCTTCAAGGCTACCACTGTTAGTAGAAATGTATTTGCGCACTGAGGGAAAAATTAATTTGTAAATTTTAAGTATCCCTTTAGAATCACCATTTAGTAGAGCATTAAATAAGTTTTTTTGTTCAGACATATACCAATATAGGGTTCAGAATTAGTAAAACTAAAGATATTTTTTTTAAAAAATATTGAAAAAAATAAAAATTAATGGGTAACGTTTTATTCTTTATAGGAACTATAAAGTAGAGGTTAAAAATTAATCTCCATGTAATAATACCAACCAAACTAATATTAACAACATGAAAAAAATAATACTGTTATTAGTATCGTGCATAGTATTTATGCTGACTAGTTGTGATGTAGAAAATCAAGATGATTTAAACAATCTAGAAGTCAATAACAAAAATGCAAGTTTTAAAATTATTGAAATAAATTACGGGAAAAACAATATACCAAATTGTAACATTCTTAAAGAAGAACTGAATGTTAAAACTGAAGAGCAAATAAGTAAAGGTACGCTTATATGGAAAGCATATAACGATGTAGAAATAGAAGCTATAGAAGAATTAGTGCTTTTACAGAAAGGAGTTATAGCAGTAAAGGTGAAAACTATAACAAGTAATACAGTTAATAGTCGTGAAGGAGGAGAAAATAGTGAAGAGGAAAAAGAAGATGGTTTAGGAAATGAGGAGGATAACAATGATGTTGGAAAAGAAGAGGATACTAAAGGGGATGGGACAACAGAAAGTAACGAAGAATAAAGTATACTGATGATATAAACTATTTTTAGTATTGATATTTAAGATATAAGTTTATTTTTGGTATACAATTTATAAACTATAACTTTTGAATTTGCTAAAAAGGATATCAATTTTTATCCATATCGTTTTTTCTACTTTGTGTATTTCACAAGAGTTTAATAAAAATGATTTTGAAGGATTGATAAGTTCCCAGAAGTCATTAAAACAAAAGCATATATATATTGATTCATTAATTCAAATTTCAAGAATTTCTGAAGAAGATAAATCTTATGTGTACCATCGTTACGCTAGTTTATTACATAAAAACGATAAACAAAAAGAAAGTATATATTATTTAAAAAAAGCTATAAGCTTAAGAAAAAGAAATCAAAAAAAAGACTTGATTTCTTTAAAAAAGAGCATGTTTAATTTGGGCTTGTATCACAAAAGGTACGGGCATTATTTTAAGGCAATCAGGGCTCAAAAAGAGTTAATAATGCTCCCTGAAGAAGATAGAATAAAAACAAAGGCTTATTCTGAGTTGATCATCCTTTATATTAAAACCGGAGATTATGAAAAAGGTAAGCTATACTATCAAAAATCAACTGATTTTTATGTTCATACTAAAGATTATTTAAATCTATATAAAAACCATATGCGAATGTCTAAAGTTTATGCAGTAACAGGAGGGCATGAACATTTTGATAAAGTTTTGTATTACTTACAAAAAGCAGATTCATTACGAAAATATACTACTATAGAGTTACGTGACGATGCAATTATAAATTTGCGTTTAGGTAACGTTTATGTAGATGTTAATGAAGTAGATAAAGCTGAACAGCATTATAACAAAGCATTAGCAATTTCTGAAAAGTTACAAGATTCGCTCACAATATCTTTATTGACTAATAATATAGCAGATTTATATATTAATAATACTAATACTCAGCGTCTTTCAGATGCTAAAGAAATGCTGGAAAGAAGTATTATTTTTGCTGGTGATAATAGGTCGTCAAAAGCATTAGCATATAGTACTTTTGGGAGTTATTATACTACTGTAAAACAGTTTTCTAAGGCTGTTGATTATTATGAAAAGGCCATTCAACTGCAAGTAACAGGTAATAATTCAAGAGCTTATGTAAACCCAGATATAGCAAAGTTAGCCACTAGACCTAATAAGTTGCGGTTGTATGAGTATATTTTGCAGAAAGCAGATTTTTGGTTTAACTGGCATTTAGAAACACCAAAGAAGGAATATTTACAAAATGCGTTAACTGATTATAAGTTAGCGGATAAATTATTAGATGTTATTCGCTTTGAGAGTTCTGAAAAAAAATCAAAATTGTTTTGGAGAGAAAAAGGAGCTGATTTATATATAAAAGCTGTTGAAGTGAGCTATAAACTTAATGATGTAGCTACAGCGTATTATTTCATGGAAAAAAATAAAGCCTTATTGTTATTAGAAGAATTAAATAACCAAAAGGCACAAGTATTAAGTAAGTTGCCTGAAAAATTGATAGAGAGAGATTTTTCCTTTAAAGAAAAAATTATTGAAGCAGAAGAAAGCAATCATAATGATAAACTGGATAAAATCTTTGAACTGAAAAGAGCTTATGAGCAATTTAAAGATTCTATTGCAAGAAAATTTCCGGCCTACTCTAAACTTAAAAAGGCGTTACCTATATTAAGTATTAAAGCACATAAACAATATTTTATAACTGATAAAAAAGCTACGTTGCAATATATAGTTAATAAAAATGGAGCATATGGCCTAATAATAACTAAAGAGCACACTTCTTTATTTAAATTAAAAAATGTAACAGAATTACAAGGTAGAATAGTAAAATTGACTGACCAACTTCAACAGCCTTTCAATACAAAATCAGAAGTAACTATATATGTAGAAAATGCGTTTCAAGTATTTCAAAACCTTATGCCAAACGAAGAGTTTAAAATCATAAAAGGAAAAGAACTTACTGTTGCAGCTGATGGACTAGTACAGAACATACCTTTTGAAGCGCTTATAACTAATACAAAAACAGAGAATGCTTATCTCATTAAATCTAACGAGATAAATTATGTATATTCATTTTCCTATCTGAATTCAAACAGAAATAAACTAAGAACACCACAACATACTTTTTTGGGTATGGCTCCGAATAAATTTTCGGATAATTTTTTAGCTGAATTACCTAATTCAGAATCAGAGATTAAAGATATAAATACTATTTTTTCAGATAAAATATTGATTAATGAACAGGCGACTAAATTAAACTTTAAAGAAAATTTTGAGGCGTATAAAATTGTGCATTTAGCAACACATTCTGGAATGAACAATTTAGAAATTCCTTGGCTGGCATTTAATGACGGAAAATTAAGTTTGAATGAGGTTTATGCTACTCAAAATCAGGCAGATTTAGTTGTGCTTAGTGCTTGTAAAACGTCGCAAGGTAAATTAAAGGCAGGCGAAGGAGTTATGAGTCTAGCCAGAGGTTTTTTCTTTTCAGGAACGAATAGTGTAGTAGCTACATTATGGAATATTAACGATAAAACTTCTCAGAAATTAATGCATTCTTTTTATGTTAATCTGAAGAAAGGCTTAACAAAATCAAAATCGTTACATCAAGCTAAATTAGCCTATTTAAAAACTCATAGCGGAACAATGGCTTCACCCTTCTATTGGAGCTCTTTTGTGTTAATAGGAGATGCAGATGCAATTAATTTAGAGGGTAATAATCATTTAATAAGTGCATTTTTTTTATTGTTGGCAATAATTGCATTTCTAATTTTTTTTAAGATTAAAAATTCAATAAAATAATGTAACTTAGTAACTACCCTAAAAGTAAATTAAATACTATATTTCATATGTTAGTAAAAATTTATGGGAGTGCATTTTTTGGGGTAGAAGCCACTACAATAACAATTGAGGTTGATATAGTTAATGGGGTAGGTTATTATTTAGTTGGCTTACCAGATAACGCCATTAAAGAAAGTAATTACCGTATAGCTGCAGCTTTGCAGAACAATCAATATAAAATACCAGGAAAAAGAATAACTATTAATATGGCTCCGGCAGATATGCGTAAGGAAGGAAGTGCATATGATTTGCCTATAGCTATGGGGATTTTGGCTGCTTCAGGTCAGATTAAATCAGAAAATATAGGACAATACTTAATAATGGGAGAGCTGTCTTTAGATGGGAGTCTCCAACCAATCCGGGGTGCGTTACCAATAGCTATAAAGGCTAGGGAGGAAGGCTTTAAAGGGTTTATCTTGCCTAAAAGTAATGTTAAAGAAGCGGCTATTGTAAATGATTTAGAAGTATATGGAGTTGAAAATATAAAAGAAGTAATTGATTATTTTGATAAAGGGATTCCTTTAGAAAAAACGATTATTAATACTCGAAAAGAATTTAATAAAGGGTTAGATTTTCCTGAATTTGATTTTGCAGACGTTAAAGGCCAAGAGTCAATAAAACGTTGCATGGAAATCGCAGCAGCTGGAGGACATAATATTATTTTAATAGGACCTCCTGGAGCAGGAAAAACAATGTTAGCAAAACGATTGCCCTCTATTTTACCTCCCATGACACTTTATGAAGCACTAGAAACCACAAAAATACATAGTGTAGTGGGACAAGTAAAAGACAAAGGTTTGATGACAAATAGACCATTTAGAAATCCACATCATACCATATCTAATGTTGCTTTAGTAGGTGGGGGGAGTTATCCTCAGCCTGGTGAAATATCATTATCACATAATGGTGTATTGTTTTTAGATGAATTGCCAGAGTTTAAAAGAGAAGTTTTGGAAGTAATGCGGCAACCTTTAGAAGATAGAGAGGTAACCATATCACGAGCAAAATTTACAGTAACCTATCCAAGTAGTTTTATGTTAGTAGCTAGTATGAATCCTAGCCCTAACGGATATTTTAATGATGATAAAAGTCCAGTAAGCTCTTCGCCTGCAGAAATGCAGCGTTATTTGAGTAAAATTTCAGGACCACTTTTAGATAGAATCGACATTCATATAGAAGTTACACCTGTGCCTTTTGAAAAACTATCGGATAGTACTAGAGCAGAAACATCAAAAACCATTAGAGAACGAGTAACTAATGCGAGGAAAATACAAACACAGCGTTTTAAAGATACAGAAAAGGTGCATTATAATGCACAAATGAATGTAAACCAAATTAGAACTTATTGTATTTTAGATACGCAGTCGAAAACCCTTTTAAAAAATGCCATGGAGCAGTTAAATTTATCTGCTAGAGCATATGATAGAATTTTAAAAGTAGCAAGAACCATTGCAGATCTTCAATCAGAAAAAGAAGTAAATCAGCATCATATAGCAGAAGCTATTCAATATAGAAGTTTAGATAGGGAAGGTTGGTTAGGATAATTATTAAATTGATATGCAAGTGAAAGTCAAATATATTTTAAATATATTTGACTTTTATGCTATACCTTTTAAATAAAAAAATACATGTAACCATACTACTGCTTTATTTTATAAGCAGCTTTATTTTTGTAGCTACTGCCCAGAATTCTTCACGAAAAAAAAAATGGGACAGCTTACAGAATTTGATAAGTCAAACAGATTCAATTCACCTTAAAATATCATATTATGAATCTCTTGGTAGGTTAGTATCCAGAAATGAAAAGCATAAATATTTACAGTGTTTATTTGCTATTAGAGACTTATATAAACAAGATGAAAACATAGAGAAGTATTGTAGTTATACACAGCACATAGGTTGGTTTTACACCGTGAAAATAGAAGCACTAGACTCTGCAAAAGTGTTTTTAGACGAAGGTTTGAAATTAGCTGAGAAATTGAATGATACAATGCTTATAGGAAAGGGCTTAACTTACACAGGTTTAATGTATCAAAGAAAAGGGTACAATAAATTGGCAATGACATATTTGTTAAAATCGTTGCCTTATAAAATGGCTTTAGGAGAGTTAAATCGGATTGCGTTTAGTTATAATTTAATAGGCGAAGTATATAATTCTCAACAGCAATATCATCAAGGATTAAATTATCATTTTAAAGCCTTAGAATTACGAAAAAAAATGGGAAATAATGGTTTTCATATTGGAAATTCGTATGTAAATATTAGTAGTAGTTATTATGGAAATAAGCAATACCAGTTGGCATTAGACTATGGATTAGAAGCATTGAAAATTTATAAAAAGATAGGTACAGGGCATAATATTTCACGGAGTAATAATTTGGTTGGGAATGCTTATTTAAAATTAAATGAAATTGATAAGGCAATAGTATACTTTCAAGAAACCGTTAAGTTGCATGATGAAATAAAAATTAATTTTTTAAAAATAGAAGCTTTGTCAGGTTTAGCAGAAGCATATCTTAAAAAGGGCGATCCGATAAAGGCTGAGAAATATGCGTTAGAAAGTGTGGCTTTAGCAGAAAAGCATACCTATGCTAATATTAAGAGAGATAGTTATTATATACTCTCTGAACTTAAAAAGACTTCAAAAAACTATAAAGAAGCATTCGAGTATCATCAAAAATATATAACAGTAAAAGACAGTATAACAAACGCGAAAAAAGTGACACAGATTGCTGAAATGGAGCGCTTGTACAATATTGAGAAGAAAGAAAATGAAATTGCAACATTAGCGGCAAAAAATACTGAACAACAACAGTTAACTAAAGAGAAAAAATACGAAAGAAATTTAGCACTAATTATAGCTTTAGTAATATTATTGCTAAGCACCTTGTTATATTTTTTCTATAAAAAAACAAAGCAAAAAAACAAGTTGTTAGCAATAGCTTTAGAAGATAGAAATGTGTTGTTAAAGGAAACACATCATAGAATAAAGAATAGCTTTCAGATGGTGTCTAGTTTATTGTTTTTACAAGCAGAAAATATTGAAGATGAGAAAGCTTCTCAAGCCGTTAGAGAAGGGCAAAACAGGGTAAAGTCAATGGCTCTAATACATCAAAAATTATATCAAAAAGATAATCTAATAGGTGTTGATACTAAAGAATATATAGAGGAATTAATCAATGATATTTTTGAAACATATAGGATAAACAAGAAAAAAATAAATTTAAAAACAGCTATAGATAATATCGCTTTAGATATAGAAAATGTAATGGCTATCGGTTTAATAATAAATGAGTTGTTAACCAATATTATTAAGCATGCATTTACGGAAGAAAGTAGTTTGAATCTTATAGAAGTAGAGTTTAAAGATAAAATAGGTTATTTAGAATTGGTGGTAAAAGATAATGGTGTAGGCTTTGATATTGAAACTATAGAAGAAAAATCTTTCGGTATTAAGTTGATAAAATCATTAGGAAGAAAATTAAAAGCAGAAACCGAATTTACTACCAATAATGGTACGCAAGTTAGAATTAAAATGTATAACTATAAAATGGTGTAATGAGTACAAAAGTTTATCTTGTAGAAGACGAACCGTTAATAGCAGAAACTATTAAAACAGCACTGATTAATGATGGGTATACCGTTTGTGGCATAACAGACAACGCTAAAGAAGCTTTGTATGATATTGAAGAATATAAACCTGATTTAATATTGTTAGATATTACTATAGAAGGCACGATTGATGGGGTAAGTTTAGCTGAAAAAATTCAGCAAAAATTTAATATTCCATATATATTTTTAACGTCGCTATCTGACCCAGAAACTATAGCAAGAGTAAAAAAAACTAATCCGTATGGTTATATTATAAAACCCTTTAATGAAGCCGGATTGCGTAGTAATATAGAATTAGCACTACACAAACATCAACAAGAAAACTTAAGCGATTTAACAACATACAACACCTCGTTTTTTATAAAAAATAAAGGCGAACTAATTAAAATAGTTAAAGAAGAGATACTGTATGTAGAAGCTTTTGATAATTATGCATACATTATTACGGAGCACGCAAAGCATATTATTAGTTATACCTTAAAAAAGGTTCAAGAAAAAATAAACGATGCTAACTTTATAAGAGTACATCGTTCGTATGTTATTAATGTTAATAAAATTGAAGCATTAATAGATAATTATGTGGTAATTAATGGCCAAAACATTCCTGTAGGAAAATCGTATAAAGAGCAATTAATGAGTAAAATTTCATTACTGTAAAACTTCTTAACATTAGTTAATTGTTTGTTTACTAAAAAAAAACAGTCATTCACTAAAAACAACTTTTTATAACAATTTTACTATTACATATTTGTTGTATGTAATAGTAACTAGTTGTGCATATAACTACCCAATCAAATACAATAATCATTTTAACAGA
Organism: uncultured Flavobacteriaceae bacterium; assembly: GCA_947493535.1. GTDB lineage: Bacteria > Bacteroidota > Bacteroidia > Flavobacteriales > Flavobacteriaceae. The sequence goes on from CANLRK010000003.1 coordinate 337,071, forward strand.
TCAAGAAGCATGTTATACCATCAAATTAACAACATGCAAGGGAGAAGCTGTGTATTCTGGTAAAGTATGTAGTAAACAACAGCGCATTACTATTTCAGGTTTAGAATGTGGCGAATATGCCATTTCAGTAACTACATTACATAAATTATATAAAAGAAGAGTAATTGTAAACTAACACCAATAAAATGAATAAACTTTACACCTTATTATGCTGCTTTGTATTTAGTAATCTTTTTTCACAAACTACTCCGATACCTGATTCTGAATTTGAAGAAAGATTAGTCTATATTGGGGTTGACACTAATGGAATGACTGGTGATATATTAAACAGTGATGCGGCCGCGATTACTGGAACCTTGACTATTCCTGCTCCTACAGCTTCTGGAGTGATAACGGACATGTCTGGTATTGAGGCCTTTGTTAATATGACAGGGCTTGATGTTAGTGGTCACGATGTAGAAAGCCTGGATTTATCAAACAGTCCTAACTTAACTTATATTCGAGTGTCTAATATGGGGTTAAAGTTTTTGAATTTGAAAAACATCAACCAGTTTAATATGACTGATTTACAAGATGACAATAACCCCGATTTATTGTATACCTGTGTTGGGAATGCTTATTGGTGGAATCAGTTATGGCCAAGTGATAGCTCCTCTACCTACATTGAAAATTGCGATAAAACAGCTGTACCTGATGCTGCATTTGAACAGAAGTTAATCGATTTAGGAATTGATAAAAATGGCTTAACTGGTGATATTTTTAATTACGATGCCGAAGCAGTTACGACTACCATAAACGTTGATTATTCAGGGATTACAGACCTTTCAGGTATAGAGGCTTTTATAAATCTTAATAATTTTGATTGTTCAGGAAATATGGTAGATCGAGCAGATTTTTCCAACAACGTATCGCTAAGTTGGCTTAGCTGTAATAATATGGATATAAAATTCCTTAGCGTGAAAGGAATTAGTGTAAATTTAAGTATACAAAATAATCCAAACCTTAAAATTTTATGTTCGGACAATACTAGTGCCTCTTATCAGCAATATATTAGAGATGTTAGTTTTTCTCCAGATGCATTATTAGTATCTGACTGCTCTTTAATACACCAAGCCTATGTGCCAGACGATAATTTTGAATCGCGTTTGCAAAGTTTGGGGTACGATGCTGGGCCTTTAGATGATTTGGTGCCTTTGGCTAACATAGAAAGTGTTACGTCATTAGATGTGTCGGGGCAATCTATAGCAGATTTAACAGGTATAAAGGAATTTAAAAGTGTAACCAATTTAGATGTAAGTAACAATAATTTAACAACCTTATTAGGAGCAGGTTTAAATTTACATAAGTTGCCACTAACGCACTTTAATTGTAGTTATAATAGTATAGCTGATGAATATGGACAATATGATTTAAATATACCTACACTAATAGAATTTAATTGTTTAGGGAATAATATTAAAAATATTGTAACTAGTGATTACCCTAATTTACAGGTGTTAAATGCAAGTTATAATAGCTTAAATCAAGGAATTTCCGGAGGAACCTTCTCTCTTTCTGGAAGTGCGTTGAAAAATGTAGATATTAAGTTTAATAATCTAAATACTTTAGCATTAAATAGTAATCTTACCCAATTAGAGGTGTTGGATTGTTCAAACAATTCAATTTCAACACTTGATACCTCGGCACTTACTAATATAGTAGAATTACGATGTGAAAGTAATCAAATAACGGAGTTGGATTTGTCAGGCTCTCCAAACTTAACAGTATTAACGGCTTTTTTAAATTCATTACACTATTTAAATATAAAAAATGGGAATAACCATAATATGGGTGTTACAAATGACGACTTTACTACAGCAGGTAATTTTGATCTGCATAGCATTTGTGTAGATAGTGAAGCTTATGCTAATGCCAATTGGTTATTAAATGTAGATAATTGGACTACTTTTTCTGAAGATTGTACTTTGAATCCTTTAAAATTGAATGTTAAAGTGTACTTACAAGGGCCTCTAGGCTATGTCAATAATGTTCTTATTATGAGTGATTATTTACGAGAAAACAACCTGATACCTACCACTTCTCCTTATGCTGATGGAGCAACTTGCCAACCAGATGTATTTACTACTTATAATAGTAATGCAATAGTAGATTGGGTTTGGGTAGAGCTACGAGATAAGAATGATCATACCTCAGTACTTTATAGTACTTCTGCTTTATTACAAAAAGATGGTGATGTGGTAGGAGTTGATGGAACTTCAGAATTAGTACTTCTTGGTAATGAAGATGATTATTATGTTGTTGTGAATCACAGAAATCATTTAGGAATCATGTCTGCAACACCTATTTCTTTAGGGGTTAATAGCACAACAATAGATTTTACCCTTGCATCAAACCCAATTACTTATGGTACTAATGCACAAGTTACTGTTGGGGTATCTAATACTCATCTAGCTATGATTGGGGGAGACTATGATGGTGATGGACAAATTTTAAATGCAGATTTACAAAATGTGATTCCTTTAGCAGGAACCACAGGGTATTCTCCAGCAGATTCTGACATGGATGGGCAAATTTTAAATATAGATATTCAAAACATTATACGCCCTAACGCAGGAAAAGGGCAACAATTTTAATTATTAAACTTAAACTAAATCCAATTAATATGAGAAACAATTACAAGAAACTAGTATTAGGAGCATTTTTAGCAATAACTAGCTTAACTAGTTATGCGCAAAACATTACACTTTCAATAGAAAATGTACAAGTAACCAACGATGGTGTTGATGATTTTTATGAAGCAGATATTATGATAGCCTCAGATGTAGATTATATTCAAGGTTCTGGACAATTCTTTTTAGATTATAATACAGCTGCATTTGGAACAAGCATACATGCCGCTTCTGGAATTACATATGAACGACCGTTAGGAGGTTCTATTTTAGGAAGTCAATCATCTGGAGTAGATAATTATAATCAGTTTACAGTAAATGATAATACGGCATCTAAAGTGTCTTATTTATGGCAGCAATTTTGGAGCGCAAGCTTTATAGGGGCTAATAATGTTACAGCAACACCTACTGTGTTGGTACATATAAAAATGAAATATATAGACTCTAATGAGCCAGCAAACGTATGTTTTGATGCTACTCATCCTTTTGATGACCAGTTTTATACCGCTTGTGGTGGTGCAGCAGGTGCTGATTGTGGTGCAAGTCCAGGAACACAATTGTTAGACTATACACCTGACTGCTCTAATGCTTTAAGTACAGCAGATTATCAATTAAATGCTAAAACACAATTATACCCTAATCCGGCTAACGAACTATTGTTTGTAAAAAGTGATACAACTATAGATACTATTGAGGTATATACTATAAGTGGTAGAAAAGTATTACAACAAGCATACTCACAACAAGTAAACCTATCTAGCTTGTCAAGTGGTGTATACTTAATAAAACTAATTGCAGCAGATAAACACGCGGTTAAAAAATTAATTATAGAATAATTATAACAATATATTTAATGCTATTACACGCATAAATTTTGTTAAGTAATTAATGACACAGTAACCTACAAAATAACTAACTAATCAATATTAATTAACTGTTATGAATAAATTATTGGGGATTATTTTTATTTTTTTTGTACAAATTTCTTGGGGGCAAACTACACCCATACCTGATGCTAATTTTGAGCAAAAACTTATCGATTTAGGAATTGATACTAATGGACTTACAGGTACCATTTTAAATAACGATGCAGCAAGTGTAACCTTTTTAAATGTTAATAGTTCAGCAATAAACGACCTTACTGGTATAGAAGCTTTTGTAAACTTAGAAACCTTAATTTGTTATCAGAATAATTTAACAAGTTTACCTATTGCTAATAATTTATTATTGAAAGAAATATGGTGTACTAACAATAACATTAATTTTTTAGAGCTAGCTAACCATACATTACTAGAAGAGTTATGGTGTGGTGCAAATAATTTAAGTAGCTTGAATACGAGTATGAATACTAACTTACGCGTATTGCACTGCGAACGCAATAACTTAACAAATCTTGATGTTAGTAATAATACAAGTTTAACACTATTAGATTTTGGGTTTAATCAAATATCCTCAATAGATGTTTCTAATAATATACACTTAACCAGATTAATTGGTAGAGTTAACAATTTTACTACGCTAAATATTTCTCAAAACTTATTAATAGAGGATTTTATTTTTGAACGCAATCAAATTGAAAGCTTAGATTTAAGTAACCACTCTCAACTTGTTTTTGTTAGAATTGAAAATAATGCATTAACGAGTTTAAACATTAAGAATGGAAACAATCAAGCTATTACAACGTTTAAAGTTCAAAACAACCCAAGTTTAGCTTGTATTCAAGTGGATGATGCCAATGCAGCAACTAATGGAGTTGGTGTGTATGCTTCTTGGGAAAAAGATAATACTGCAACTTATGAAACAGTTTGTGGAATGGGAAACCTTACCTATGTTCCTGACGATAATTTTGAGAATTATTTAGAAACTCATGATGCTAATGGTAACTTGGTTACTCTTGGTTCGCCAACTAGTATGGGTAACGGAATTGCTTATGATGATTATGTGTTTACAAATAGAATTAATTCGGTAGTAAACTTAGATGTTCATGCTAAGAATATTGCTGATTTAACAGGGATTGAAGATTTTATAAGTCTAAAAAGATTAGATTGTTTTGAAAATAATATAGAAATATTAAACCTTAGTAATAATCTTGATATAGAGATGGTGAGATGCTGGGAAAACAATTTGTATGATATTGATGTAACTAATAATTCAAAATTGAAGTTTCTGTCTTGTAGTACCAATAATCTAACTAATTTAGATGTCACAAACAATTTTGAATTAGAAGAATTATCTTTTGATTTCAATAATCTTTCTGGTATAGATGTGTTTAACAATAATAAGTTAACTAGGCTTAGTTGTGTGCACAACAACTTAATTAATTTGGATGTTTCTAATAATTTAGAATTAGACTTTTTATATGTGAATGATAATGAATTAGTAGATTTAGATGTCAGTCAAAATACACTATTAACACATTTGGGTTTTAGAAACAATGAAATTTCTGAGATTGATTTAACTAATAATGTTGAATTATGGTTGTTACATTGTGATTATAATAAATTATCAACTATAGATGTTACTAATAATTTGTTGTTGAATAATATGACTTGCGATGGTAATTTGATTACTTCTATAGATTTAAGTAATAATTCAGTATTAGAATTATTCCGTTGTAGTTATAGTTTCAATTTAGAACATCTAGATTTTAGTGCAAATACATCACTTAATAGAATTAATTGTAATCAAAACCCATCTTTAACTGAGTTAAATGTTAAAAATGGATCTAATAATATTTTAACTCTAGAAGCAATAAACAATAACCTCTTAGAATGTATACAGGTTGATAACGAAATTGCTGCAAATACAGGAGTAGGTATTTATAGTTTTTGGTCTAAAGACAATACTGCAGTTTATAGCGAATCGTGCAGTTGGTCTCAAGCGTTAACCTATGTGCCAGATGATAATTTTGAGCAAGCATTGATAGATTACGGATTTGATAACGTATTAGATGATTATGTGCTTACGGATAATATTAATCAAGTAGAAAACTTATTCATATCTAACAGAGGTATAGTAGACTTAACAGGGATTGAAGATTTTGAAAGCTTAAAACTATTAAACTGTAACGGAAATAATTTAACAGAGCTCGATTTGAGTAATAATAAAGAACTACAATCTATGTATTGTTTAGGGAATAACTTGGACCGATTAAATGTTAAAAACGGAAGAAATGGCATTTTAAGGTATTTTTCGGCTCAAAACAATCCAAATTTATATTGTATTGAAGTTGATAGACCAGCTTTAGCAAATAACGGTGTTGCTTTTTATAGGAATTGGATAAAAGACTCTCATGCTACATATAGAAGAAACTGTAGTACATCTAGAAATAGTAAAGAAAAAATGCGAACAAATCAGTCGTATAGCAAAACAGTTAAAGTGTACCCAAATCCAGCTACATCTACTATTACTATTGAAAGCACCGATGCTATTAAAAAACTAGAAGTCAGAGATGTAAACGGAAGAATTGTACTTAGTCAAGAATACACAAGTACAATAGATGTTTCTGAATTGTCTAAGGGCTTGTATTTAGTAACTGTAGTTACTGAATCTCAAAATATGGTAAAAAAAGTGTTGGTAGAATAAGATTAGCGTCTATTTTTGCCAACTAATTAAAAATGAATAAAATGAGGAGTACGTATACGTTTGTATTAATTCTGTGTTTGGTAACATTGGTAAGCTATGCTCAGGTGGGTATAGGAACAACTACACCAAATGCTAGTTTAGATATTGTTGCATCTAACCAGGCTACACCAGCAAATACCGATGGGGTTTTAATCCCAAAAGTAGATGAATATCCAACAGTTAATCCTGGGTTAGCACAAGACGGAATGTTGGTATACCTTACTGGTGCAGGTAGTGTAAAAAAAGGGTTTTATTACTGGGATAATGACGTTACAAGTTGGATGCCCTTATATGGTAATACTACAACTGATTTTTATAAGCAAGCAACTACAATAGCAGCAGGTAACATTACTGATACCATTTACCGTATGGGGAGTGTAGCTATTGGTAAAAACACCGCTACTGCTATGTTAGATATAGAACAAGCAAGTGATGCTGGCGAAGGAGTTAGAATTACTACTACAGGTACAGGCTATGGACTTAAATATAACTTATATAATGAGGTGCCAATCAATTCATCTGGAGGTAGTCAGTATGCTGTATATAACAATTTTTCCGGAGCAGTAGGTTCGTACAAAACTCTTTATGGAATGTATACAAACTTTAATATGGATAATACGGGTAATGGAGCTAGTGTTTATGGGACATATACCCGTTTTCAAAATACTACTGGTAATGGAAGAAAATACGGCTCCTATGTGACTATGAATAGTATTAATGGGCTGGGATATGGTTCATATAGATCCATTAGTCAGAATAGTACCGACAGTTCCCCTGTTTATGGAGTATATGCTACTGTTTCTTCTACTGGTTTAGGTGTTCACTATGGAGTGCATGGTAGTGCTTATGGCGATGGAAATAGAGCTATATCTGGTTCTAATACAGCTGCAAATGGTTATGCAGGGTATTTTAGTGGTAGGGGGTATTTTAGTCAAGACTTAGGGGTTGGTGTTTCTAATCCACTCCATAGGCTAGACGTTCATGAATTTAATCCTACAGGTTATGTAACACAAATACGGAATGCTAGTACTAATACAGCAGCAATGGGGTTGAAAATTAAACTAGGAAACACAGCACCTACAAGCACCAATTATTACATCGGTTTTTTTGATGGTGCCGATGGTGTAAATGGAAGAATTCAAGGTACTGGCGTTGGGGTTAGTTACCAAACACTATCTGACAAGCGTTTAAAAACTAACATACAAAATGTAAGTAATGCTTTAGGTACTCTAAATAAAATACAACCAAGAGTATATGAGTATAAAGAGCTAAAAGGAAAAAAAGAAATGGGGTTTTTAGCTCAAGAGCTGCAATTGGTTTATCCGCAAGCAGTATCAGGAAACCCAGATTCTGATGTAACCAAAAACCCTATGATGGTTGATTATTCAAGGTTAACACCATTGTTAACGGCAGGGGTTAACGAGCTACATGAAAAAGTAAATACGCTAGAAAAAGAAAATAAACAATTAAAAGTGTTGTTGTTAGAAATGGAAAAAAGAATTTCAGCACTTGAGAAAAAATAAAAAAAGTAGTTTTTGGGGAGAAACACCATCTTTTAAGGTTAACGCCTTATTGGTGGTGTTTTTATATTAACAGCAAGCTTCCCAAATAGGATCTTTTGGTACTGGTGCAGTAAGTTGTATATGTTCTTTTTTTACAGGATGTATAAACTCTAAATATCTAGCGTGTAAATGAATGCTAGCATCTTTATTACTACGTTTAGCTCCGTATTTTAAATCACCTTTTATATGGCAACCAATAGTGGTTAACTGACAGCGTATTTGATGGTGCCTGCCTGTCTCCAAGTTAATTTCTAATAAGTTGTAATTATCTAGTTTACGCAATAAAGTATAGTGTAAAACAGCTTTTTTAGCTCCGTCTATTGCATGGTTGTATGCCGTAGATTTGTTGTTTTTAGGGTTCTTTTTAAGCCAATGCGTTAAGGTGTCGTGCTTTTTGGGAGGTGTTTCTTGAACAACAGCCCAATAGGTTTTTTGAGCTGTTTTTTCTTGAAACAATTTGTTAAGTCGTGGTAAAGCTTTAGATGTTTTAGCAAAAACAACAATTCCTGTAGTAGGCCTATCTAAACGGTGTACTACACCTAAATAAACATTGCCGGGTTTATTGTGTTTATCCTTTAAATAGGCTTTTACAATATCTGGTAATGGAGTGTCGCCAGTTTTATCGCCTTGTACCAAATCACCTGCCCGTTTATTAATGGCAATAATATGGTTGTCTTCATATAAAACTTGAAGATTATGTTTTGTAGATAAAACTTTGGTAAGCTTACTCACTAATACTGCTCTTCTTGATTAGGAAAATCAACAGTTTTTACATCTTTACAATACTGACTAATGGCTTCGGTCATTTCTTCATACAAGTTCATGTAACGACGTAAAAAGCGAGGGTTAAACTCATGGGTCATACCAACCATATCATGGGTAACTAAAACTTGTCCATCAACACCGCTTCCAGCACCAATTCCTATTACCGGAATGGTTAAGCTTTCGGCCACCTCTTGCGCTAATTTAGCAGGTACTTTTTCTAAAACCAAAGCAAAGCAACCTAAACGTTCAAGCATTAAAGCATCTTTTTTAAGTTTTTCAGCCTCTTCTTCTTCTTTAGCCCTTACGGTATACGTTCCGAATTTATATATAGATTGTGGGGTTAACCCTAAATGTCCCATGACAGGAATCCCAGCGTTTAAAATTCGTTTTACCGATTCTTTAATTTCTTTTCCGCCTTCAAGTTTTATAGCATGTCCGCCAGACTGCTTCATGATTTTTATTGAAGAGTGCAGCGCTTCTTTTGGGTCAGATTGGTAACTTCCAAAGGGTAAATCAACAACAATTAGAGCTCTTTTAGCTGCTCGTACTACAGAAGATGCGTGATAAATCATCTGATCTAAAGTAATAGGTAATGTAGTTTCATGACCTGCCATTACATTAGAAGCCGAATCTCCTACTAAAATAACATCGGTACCTGCACCATCAACAATTTTTGCCATGGTATAATCATATGAAGTTAGCATGGAGATTTTCTCCCCATTTTTTTTCATATCTACCAATGATTTTACAGTGACTCTTTTATACTCTTTTTTTGCTACTGACATTTTCAAAAAATTTATTAAACAAAATTAGTGATTTACTTTAGTATAATTTCAATAGTTACTTAAAACAATCTATATATTTTGTTAAAAAGGAAGTCTCGGAATGATAATTGATTAATTTTGAGTACGTATAAAAAGTAGTAATTATGAAATTAAGATTAGCAGTATTATTTTTAGTAATGAGTATGGTGAGTTTTTCGCAAACAGAAGAAGAGTATAAAGTTAAATATGCTATAGAAACTTTTTTTGATGGTTTTCATCAATCTGATTCTTTAAAAATGAAATCTGTAATGCATCCTAAAATGACCCTACAAAGTATACAGCCTAATAAAGAAGGTGTACAGACACTTGTAAACCAAAGTGTAGACGGCTTTATAAAATTGGTAACCCAATATGCTAAAGCAAGAAATTGGGAAGAAGAAATACAGTCATATAGCTATAATATTGATGGTGATTTGGCGCAAGTATGGTGTCCGTATATGTTTTATTTAAACGGAATGTTGAGCCATTGCGGAGCTAATTCAATACAGTTGTTTTATCAAGATGACCAGTGGAAAATAGTTTCTATTTTAGATACTAGGCGTAAAAATTGTGGTGAATAGGTTTTAACAATCGGTCATATTAACAGATATAGCTAAGCCTCCTTCGGAAGTTTCTTTGTATTTTAAGTTCATATCTTTAGCGGTTTCCCACATGGTATTAATTACTTTGTCTAAAGGAACTTTTACATGAGCAGGATCTCTATCTAAAGCCATTTCTGCAGCGTTAATAGCTTTTACAGCTCCCATAGAATTACGTTCAATGCATGGTATTTGTACTAAACCACCAATAGGATCACAAGTAAGTCCTAAGTGATGTTCCATAGCTATTTCGGCAGCAATTAGCACTTGAGCAGGTGTACCTCCTAGTAATTCGCATAACGCGGCTGCAGCCATAGCTGAAGAAACTCCTATTTCTGCTTGGCATCCTCCCATAGCGGCAGATATGGTAGCATTCTTTTTAAATAGGCTTCCAATTTCACCAGCAACTAATAAGAATTGTTTAATTTCTTTAAAGGCAGCTTCATGATTTTCTATGGTTAAATAATACATTAGTACCGCAGGTATTACTCCGGCACTTCCATTAGTTGGAGCAGTAACAATACGCCCTAGTGCTGCATTTACTTCGTTTACAGCTAAAGCATAACAGTCTACCCATTTTAAAATTTCACGAAACTTTACTTCGGTTTGTCTGATACTTTGCATCCAATTTTCAGGTGTATCATAATCAAAATTCTTTTTCAATTTTTGATGTAAATCATAGGCTCTGCGACGTACATTTAAACCACCAGGCAAAAAACCTTCGGAATGGCATCCAATGTATACACACTCTTGCATAGTTTTCCATATGCGTAATAGTTGAGTGTCAATTTCTTCTTCTGAGCGTAATGTTTTTTCATTTTCTAAAACGATTTCTGAAATAGGAACATTCTTTTCTGTACAATAGTTTAACAGTTCCGTAGCGTATTGAATAGGATATGGAAACTCAGAAATATTAATACTTTCAGTAACTTCAGTTTCTTTTTCTTTAATAATAAAGCCACCTCCAATAGAATAAAATGTAGAACTAATAGCTTTGTTTTCTATGGTTGTTGCCGTAAAAGTAATTCCGTTGGAATGGAAAGGAAGAAACTCTTTATTGAAAACAATATGGTTGCTATTAAAAACTAAAGCGCGCTCTCCGTTGAAATCTAAAGTGTTAGTACTTTTAATTGTGTCTATTATTTGTTGAATATTTTCTACAGGAACAGTTTCAGGATCAGCTCCACTTAAGCCTAACATAACAGCATAGTCGGTAGCATGTCCTTTTCCTGTTAATGACAAAGAGCCGTATAAATCAACTCTAATTGACATTATTTGTTCAAAAAGATTATCGGTTTTCAATTCACCAATCCATCGTTCGGCAGCACGCCAAGGTCCCAAGGTGTGTGAACTAGAAGGCCCAACACCTATTTTTAACATGTCAAAAATACTTATTCGTTCCATATAAAATATTCCAACCTACTAAATTAATTAAAATAATAAATAATACTAAGTTAATTGCATTTTAAATTAAATAAACTGTGTGTATTAATCTACAAAAATTAAATAGTTATTATTTATATCCCTATAAAAATAGTTTCTATCCCTGCATTTCTAGTTTAGTTGTTTAATTAAATTATAATGCAACAATAGTTTACTCACTTAACCTATAAAATATTGCTCGCTATAAGATGTATATTTGTAAGTAAAAATTATTGCTTTGAAAAAATGCTTTTCTACATATGTTATTGTTCTGTTAGGGATATTTTTTGTGTTTCAAGATGTTAAAGCTCAACAGTCAAATTTTGAACAAGATTTTATGGCTTTAGATGCATTGGATAAATTGACATACTATGAAAATTTAAACGATTCATTAAAAAAAGTTCATGCTGATTTTTTTATAAAGAACAGTAAAACGTTTGAAAATAATTACAAAACAAACGAATTACTAAAAAGATTAAAATTTACTAACGCACGTTTGAATTATTTTGCTGGAAATTATATTGAAAGTATAAATATACTCAACACGCTCATAACACAAAAAGACTATCCATTAAAGCAACAGGATAGTATGGATGTATATGACGAGTTAAAAAAATCATATTATAAATTAAAGCTTTATCCGGAAATTTTTGAGGTAAATGCAAAAATTAAACAATTAATAGGTAGAGGAGCTGAATATCCATTATGGACTTACAATATGAATAGTTTGTTATATGCGAGATTACTCCAGTATGATAAAGCTACAAAAGCATTGCAAGAAGAAATTGATAAGTTAAAACAGATTAAAAACAGAGATTCATTAATACTACCATCAGCTTATAATGATTTAGGGTATTATTTTTTTGAAACCAAAAAAAATGACAGTGCATTATTAAATTTTCAGCGTTCATTAGCGTATGCTGAAAGATCTTTGAAATTAAGCAATAAAGATTTATATGAAAGATTAACTGCCGTTGTAAAAGGAAATATAGCAGAGGTATATATGCGTAAAAAGAAGTATAGTAAAGCTGTTAATTTATTAAAAGAAGATATCAGAGTAGGTGTTGCAACAAAGAATAACATGGTAAGCACATTTTATAGCTATAGTTTGCTAGTGAATTGTTATTTAGAATTAAAAGAATTTAATAAAGCTGAAAGTGTTATTGCTGAAGCTGAACAGTACATACCTTTATTAACAAGTAGAATCCCTGTAGTTGACTTTTACATAAATAAATCAAATTTTTTTGAAAAAAGTAATGAGATTGATTCCGCAAATTTCTACTTAAAAAAAGCATTTAAAATTAAAGATTCTCTCTCGGTAAAAGGGATGAATGATATTTTAGCTAGTAATGAGTTAATACATAATATTACAGAAAAACAGCGCTTGATTGAAAAACATCAAGTGGCTTTAAAAAATCAGGAACTTCACCTAAAAAACAAGCAAAAAAACATACTAGTCTTATTTGCTTTGTTATTATCTTTTTTATTAGCACTAAGTTTATTTGTAGTTTTTAAACTAAAAAAAAACAGGCATGAAATTAAAATTAAGAATGGTGAAATTATTCAAAAAAATAAAGAGATAGCGAAAGCTTTATTAGAAAAAGATGTATTGTTAAAAGAAGTACATCATAGAGTAAAAAATAATCTTCAAGTAATATCTGGTTTATTAGAATTACAAAATGTCAACATAACCGATGAGAGTGTAAAACTAGCTTTAAAAGAAGGTCAAAACAGAATTCAATCAGTAGCCTTAGTTCATAAAATGATGTATCAGTCAGATAATATGAGTAAGGTAAACATGGAAAAATATTTTAAAGAATTGGTGCAAGTATTAGCATCGTCCTATGCGAAAGCGGATAAAAATATAATTACTTCAATTAACGCGAATGGAGTAGATTTAGATATAACGCTAGCTGTGCCACTAAGTTTAATAGTTAATGAAGCGGTATGTAATGCATATAAACACGCTTTTGTAGAAAAAAAAGAAGGAAAGATAGATGTAAGTGTTACTCAGTTACATAACAAGCAGTTTCAGTTAACAATAAAAGATGATGGAGTTGGTTTACCAGAAAATTTTTCTAAAGATTCAATAAAGTCAATAGGTTTTGATTTAATAAAAGGATTAACTAAACAGTTAAAAGGAAAATTGAATGTAAAAGGAATAAATGGGACAGAAATTATAATATCATTTTTAGATAGTGAGAAAAAATGAAAAAAACAGTTAAAATATTAGTTGTTGAGGATGAATATATAACAGCAAAAACATTGGCTAACTTTTTGGAGCAAAGCGGATACGATGTTGTAGGTTGTGCTATGGATGTTGAAGAAACCCTAAATTACTTACAAACAAAAGAGGTCGATTGTGTTATTTTAGATATTAATTTAAATGATAAAAAAGATGGTGTTTGGGTAGCAAACACTATAAAACAAAAATATAACATTCCTTTTTTATTTTTAACAGCTTATACCGATAAAGATACTGTAGCAAGAGCTATAGCTTCTAGTCCATATGGTTTTTTAGCTAAACCTTTTCAAAAAGCAGAATTATTCTCAGCAATTGAGATAGCACTAAATAAGCATAATGAATTAATTGCCGTACAAAAAGAAACTACAAAAGAAGACAATGTACAAACGTTATTTATAAAAAATATTGATCGTTTTGATAAGGTAGCTGTAAGTGATATTTACTCAATAGAATCTCAAAAAAACTATTTACTTATTCAAACAGAAACAATGTTGTATAAGCATAGAGCTACATTAAAAGAATTTTCAACATTACTACCGTCTAATTTGTTTATAAAAACGCACCGAGCTTTTTTAGTAAATAAAACTAAAATCATAGCAGTAGATAGAACGAACAGTAGCTTAAAAATATTAAATAAAAACATACCTATTTCAAAAGCGTATAAGCAACAAGTGTTGCAGGAAATTAATTTTATGTAACATATTTTCTCATTTTATCCCCGCAAATAAACGACCTATCCCTTTTATGTGAAATTAAAATTTTATTGCGCTTATCTTTGCTGCAGTTGTAGTTTTTTCGGGTAATTTAAACACGCAACGAAGTAGAGTAGTACTTTAAAAAGTATACCTACAAAGGCTTGTGGTATTATTTTTTTGAAATAGGGTTTTTAAAGTTAATTCGGGTATTAATTTTATAAGCAAGCCAAAAAAACAAAAGAGAGCTATTATAGCTCTCTTTTTTATTGATACGCAAAAACGAATCAATAGTTCCATTATTTTTCTATCCCTATAAAATATTGTTTCGCCCCAGATTTTTTATAAACTCATCAAGTGTTTATAATCTTGACCCTATCCAAATTTAAATTAGTTAAAATGAAAAAAATAGTACATTATCTATTGTTGTTTCCAATAACTCTTGTTGCTCAAGTAGGAATAGGAACTACAACACCAGATGATAGCGCAATGTTAGAAGTAGATGCTACAGATAAAGGAGTGTTAATTCCTAGAGTAGCAATAACAAACTTAAGTACTCCAGCGCCAGTAGTATCCCCAGTAGAAAGTTTACTAGTATACAATACAACTATAGCTACTGGTGTGGGGTTCCATTATTGGGATGGTTCACAGTGGGTTCCGTTAAGTGGAGCGGCTGTAAATGACGGTGATTGGACTTTGGTAGGTAATAATATGTACAATGCAAATTCTGGTTATGTAGGTGTTGGTACAGCTACACCAACGGCAAAATTGCATGTAGAAGATACTTCTGGTGCAACCGTCGTAGCATTTAATGATGGATTTGAAGACAATACAGTAGCTCCTTTTGTTACCTCGG
Source organism: uncultured Flavobacteriaceae bacterium (assembly GCA_947493535.1). Taxonomy (GTDB): domain Bacteria; phylum Bacteroidota; class Bacteroidia; order Flavobacteriales; family Flavobacteriaceae. The sequence goes on from CANLRK010000003.1 coordinate 352,308, forward strand.
GAACGGGGGGGGATTGGACTATTACGTCAGCAGCTGGTGAATTTAATACAGGGGTATATGGAGCAGGATCTGGTTCAGGAGTTGATAGTAGCGAATCAAGATTAGAATTAACAGTTACTGTCCCTATAGGCGGATCCGCATATTCATTTGATTATAGGGTTGATAGTGAAGGAAGCTATGACTATTTACGCTTTTATGTAAACGATGTGCAAGAAGCAGGAGCTTCATGGTCTGGTACTGTAGCTTGGGCTAATTATGCAGGTACACTACCAGCAGGAACCCATACCTTATCATGGAGGTATACTAAAGATAGTAGTACTAGTTCGGGTTTAGATAGGGCTTTTATTGATAATGTTTCAATTGCTTCTACAACTAGCGGGCAACCAGTAGTTAGAATTGTAGATGGTTTTCAGGCGGCAGGAAGAGTATTAACCTCAGATGCCAATGGTAACGCAACATGGCAAGATGCTGGGGCTGATAATGACTGGACTATAACTGGTGCAGATATGCATAATGTTAATACGGGTAATGTTGGGGTTGGTACAACTTCTCCAGTAGAAAAATTTCATGTGTATGGACAACGTATGTTAATAGAGAATAGTGGGAATGATGCGGTTTATAGTACGTATAATACTAGTACTAGTAAAGGGTATGAGTTGATAGGAAGTTATCCAGCATGGCACGGTGATGCCATTTTTATAGGTGGATATAATGTAAATCATACAGGTAATGGTTATGATAATGCCGACCAAATAATTTGTGGGGGAACCAACGGTTCATTACCTATTACTGCAACAGCATTTAATGTAGCAAGTTCAGAAAATTATAAGAAAAATATATCTGAACTTCAGTACGGACTTGATGCTGTTTTAAAAATAAAGCCAGTGAAGTATCAGTATAATTTTGATAAAACTGGTTTATATACTATAGGTTTTATTGCAGAGGAGGTGAGTGAAATAATTCCAGAGGTTGTTTCTCATGAAAATGGAGCACATAAAATAGTGTCTCACAAAGAAGGTAAGCCAGTTTCTATGGATTACTCAAAAATGAGTGCTGTTTTGGTAAATGCAGTTAAAGAACAATACTCAAAAGTGCAAGAGTTAAAACAGAATAACACAGAGTTAAAGCAACGTTTGGCAAAAATTGAACAAGAACTTAAAAAAAGGACTAACAAGTAAGAGTAGTTGTATGAAAAATAATTTACTAAGTATTATGATGCTACTTCCTTTAACAATTTTTGCTCAAGTGGGTATAGGGACTACTGTACCTAATACATGTACGAAGTTAGATGTAGTAGCAAATGATAAAGGGGTATTAGTGCCTCGTGTAGCAATAGCAAACTTAAATACACCAGCACCAGTAGCGTCACCACAAGAAAGCTTATTGGTTTATAATACCACAATAGCTACAGGAGTAGGGTTTCATTATTGGAATGGAACTCAGTGGATACCTTTATCAGGCACAGCAACGGCTGATAATGATTGGACTGTTGTTGGAAATGATATGTATAATGCAAATAGTGGTAATGTAGGTGTAGGAACCCTAAGTCCATCACTATTATTACATGTAGAAGATGCAGCACCAGCTTTACGAATAGTAAGTGGAACGGAAGCTAATGGATTGGTGCTAGTTTCTGATGCAAATGGAAATGCAAACTGGGGTACAATGAGTCTAGATGAAGACTGGATTATATCTGGGAATGATATGTATAACGCTAACACAGGAAATGTAGAGGTTGGTACAATTTCTACCAAAACCTATACAGCAAAGTTTGCAGTAGAAACTAATCGAGTTCTGTTAGAAAATACAGGAAATACAGTAATAAGTTCTAAAATAGCTTCTTTTTCTCCCACAAGAGCATATGAATTAATAGGAACATATACAGATGCAGGTTTCAATCCAAACGCAATTTATATTGGAGGTTATAATGTAAATAATACTGCTGGTGCTGGATATGATGTAGCTGATAGAATTTATTGTGGTAAAAACTTCAGTAATCCAGGCGCTTCTATACCAATTACAGCTACAGCATTCAATATTGCTAGCTCAAGAAAATATAAAAAAAATATTACGGAATTGAAATATGGCTTGGCTGATGTGTTAAAAATCAATCCAGTTACATACCAATATATTTCTGATAAATCAGGGGTATTTACCGTTGGTTATATTGCTGAACAAGTAAGTGAAATCATACCAGAAGTGGTTACTTATGAAGATGATAACCGTAAAATTGTTTCTCGTGAAGAAGGAAAACCGGTTTCAATGGATTATTCTAAAATGAATGCTGTTTTAGTAAATGCGGTTAAAGAACAACAAAAAGAAATTAAATTTCTTGAAAACGAAAACAACATGTTAGATAAACAACTAGCAAAGCTTGAACGCTTATTGTTTTAATCTCAAACCCCAAATACCTAAAGGGTTAAACAGCATATTTAATGTTATTTAACCCTTTTTTACACCTAAAAAATAAAAAATGAAAAAAAATGTATTAACCCCCATACTAATGTTAATGTTACTTTCAATAAGTAACGCACAAATTAGTAATGACCCACCATTTATTTTATCGGTAAATGAATTGAAAGCTTGGACTGTAGGGGGAGCAACTACCGATGCTAATAATATTGCTACAGAAAATTTAGCTACAAGATTTTCAAATGCGAGCACGCAATTAAACCCTTCGTTAAATAACGATCTTAAAATAGCTATGCTACCTGATGGTATGAATAATTTCGGAAATTACAACGGAGAGCAATCCGTATTTAATTATTATAATTTTACACATTGGGCTTATGTAGATAAGTTGGTGTGGTTTGGTGGTACAGCTGATGATACCGTTCAAATACCTTCGGCACCGTGGGTAAATGCAGCCCATAGAAACGGAGTAAAGGTTTTTGGTAATGTGTTTTTTGCGCCAACGGCATGGGGAGGGAGCACAGCAACCGTTGCTAATTTCTTAGAGAAAGATGGTTCAGGAAACTTTATAGCGGTAACTAAACTTAAAGATATTATTGAATATTACAACTTTGATGGTTGGTTTATTAATGAAGAAACCTCAGGCTTAGGAGCTACAAACGGACAGTTAATGTATGAATTTGTTAGAGAATTAACTGCAGCAATAGAGCCCTTAGGTAAAGAAGTAATGTGGTATGATGCCATGTTGTTAAATGGTAATGTAAGTTGGCAAAACTACTTAAGCGGAAGTAACTACCCTTTTTTACAAAATGATGAGAATAATGACTTGCCAACAGACGGATACGAACAGCGTGTAAGTAGCTCAATGTTTATTAATTTCTTTTGGAATAGTAATGCATATACAAGCACATCAAACGGAAATGCTGTTGCAATAGGAAGAAGTCCTTATGATGTGTTTACTGGAGTAGATCTTTGGCCAGGGAGAAATCAAACAGCTTTTGAGACAGGAGGAAATACATGGATGGGTAATATCCACCAGACAGCAACTAATGCTTATACATCATTAGGCTTGTTTGCTATAAGTTGTTTATATAACAATACGCAGTATAGTAATTTTGAAAATGACCCAAATGACAGGGCTAGTTTTTATAATGCAGAAAGACATTTGTTTGGTGGAGCAGATAATAACCCTGCAATTGAAGATGCGTCTGGATTTAAAGGAATTTCCAATTGGGTGCCTGCAAGCTCTACAATTACAAACTTGCCTTTTGAAACTAATTTTAATACAGGGCACGGAACAAGTAAATTTACTAATGGTGTAGAAACAAGCACTGCGGATTGGCATAATATGGATGCTCAAGAAATATTACCAACATGGCAATTTGCTAGAGAAGGAAATACTTCAATTAACTGCTCTTTTGATTTTACTGATGCATACAATGGAGGGAACTCAATGAAATTTGATGGAATGATTACAGGAGCTTCGCCAACTACAGTTAAATTATATAAAACGGATTTAACCATTACAACCCAAACTGCTTTAGAGGTGACTTATAAAACAGGACAAATTGCTGCTACTAATATGAATGTATTAGTAGCTTTTAATGATAACCCTACAGTGTTGGTCCCGTTTAGTTTAGGGACCAGTACCTCTAGCAACTGGAATACAGCATCAATTAACCTTTCTGCATACAATGGTAAAAAAATTGTAATGTTAGCTCTAGAGTTTAATTCGGCAACAACAGTTAATCCATATCAGATGAATATTGGTAAAATAAAAATATTTAATGATCCAGCATTAAGTGTAGTAGATCAACAATTTGAAGGTTTTTCGATTTATCCAAATCCGAATAAAGGTGTTTTTATTATTGCATTGAATTCAGAAGAAAGTTCAATTCAGGTACAAGTACATGATGTTAAAGGACGAGAGATTTTTGTAAATACTTTTATTAATGCTCTTAGTTTTAATAAAGAAATAAATTTAAGCACAGTTCAATCAGGAATCTACTTTGTAACAGTTACTGATGGAATAAATAAAGCAATGAGGAAAATTATAATTAATTAACCACAAATTAGCCCCAATCTTAAAAAGGAAGTTGTTCATATTTGAGCAACTTCCTTTTTTGTAAAAATAAAAACATGACAGCCTGTCATATTCATTTGCTTGGCACACATATTGACATTAGCTAAGCGTAAAACAAAAATGAATACATAATTTAATATTATAAAAATGAGTAAAATAATTGGAATCGATTTAGGTACAACAAACTCTTGTGTTTCTGTAATGGAAGGTAATGAGCCAGTAGTAATACCTAATGCAGAAGGGAAAAGAACAACTCCATCTGTAATTGCTTTCGTAGAAGGTGGAGAGATCAAGGTAGGTGACCCTGCGAAAAGACAAGCGGTAACCAACCCAACTAAAACTGTAGCTTCTGTTAAACGTTTTATGGGAAATAAATTCTCTGAGTGTACAGAAGAAATTAGCAGAACAGCGTATAAAGTTGTAAAAGGTGATAATGATACGCCACGTGTTGATATTGACGGACGTTTGTACTCACCACAAGAATTATCAGCAATGACACTTCAAAAAATGAAGAAAACTGCTGAAGATTATTTAGGACAAGATGTAACTAGAGCGGTAATTACTGTACCAGCATATTTTAATGATTCACAACGTCAAGCTACTAAAGAAGCTGGAGAAATTGCAGGGTTAAAAGTAGAAAGAATTATTAATGAGCCTACTGCTGCTGCTTTAGCCTATGGTTTAGATAAATCAGACGAAGACAAGAAAATTGTTGTGTATGATTTAGGAGGAGGAACATTTGATGTTTCTATTCTTGAATTAGGAGATGGTGTTTTTGAAGTACTATCTACTAATGGTGATACACATTTAGGAGGAGATGATTTTGATCAAGTATTAATTGACTGGATGGCTAATGAGTTTAAAGCAGAAAACTCAATGGATTTAACGAAAGATCCAATGGCTTTACAACGTTTAAAAGAGGCTGCTGAAAAAGCAAAAATCGAATTATCAGCTTCTACACAAACTGAAATTAATTTACCATATATTACGGCTGATGCTTCAGGGCCTAAGCACTTAGTAAAAACTTTAACAAGAGCTAAGTTTGAGCAGTTAGCAGATGATTTAGTACGTCGTTCAATGTTACCATGTGAAAAAGCATTGCAAGATGCTGGTATTTCTAAATCAGAAATTGATGAGGTAATTTTAGTTGGAGGTTCTACTCGTATTCCTAAAATACAAGAAGAAGTTGAAAAATTCTTCGGAAAGAAGCCTTCTAAAGGGGTTAACCCAGATGAGGTTGTTGCAATTGGAGCAGCTATTCAAGGTGGAGTTTTAACAGGTGATGTAAAAGATGTATTGTTACTAGATGTTACTCCATTATCATTAGGAATTGAAACTATGGGTGGTGTAATGACTTCGTTAATTGAAGCTAACACAACAATACCTACTAAAAAATCGCAAGTATTCTCTACTGCAGCAGACAACCAACCTTCTGTAGAAATTCACGTAATTCAAGGAGAGCGCCCAATGGCAGCGGATAATAAAACTATTGGTCGTTTTCACTTAGATGGTATCCCACCAGCACAACGTGGAGTTCCGCAAATTGAAGTAACTTTTGATATTGATGCTAACGGAATTATTAAGGTTTCTGCAACGGATAAAGCTACTGGAAAATCACAAGATATTCGTATTGAAGCATCTTCAGGATTGACAGAAGAAGAAATCCAAAAAATGAAACAAGAGGCAGAAGCCAATGCAGAAGCTGATAAAACTAAAAAAGAGCAAGTTGAAAAGTTAAACGAAGCTGATGCTATGATTTTCCAAACGGAAAAGCAATTAAAAGAGTTTGGTGATAAATTATCTGATGATAAAAAAGCACCAATCGAAGCAGCTTTAACTGAATTGAAGGCGGCATATGAAACTAAGAACTTAGAAACAATTAAGCCAGCTCTTGATAAAATAAACGAAGCTTGGAAAGCGGCTTCTGAAGAAATGTACAAAGCACAAGCAGAAGCACAACAAGGTGGTGCTGCACAAGCAGAAGGACAAGCAGAACCTGCACAAGAAGGGGAAGATGTTCAAGATGTAGATTTTGAAGAGGTAAAATAATCTTATCAAACATATAAATAAAAAGAGGCAACCATTTGGTTGCCTCTTTTTTTGTTAAATAATTTATAAAAAATATGTTGTAGTTAATTAAAACAATATTTTTATTTAAAAATAATAAGATGAATAGTAAAATTACATTGGTGTTTATAATTGTTGCATCTCAATTAGTGGCACAACAAAAAAATAAAGATTTCGATTTAAGTATTTTAAAGAATTTTCAAAAAGTTAGAGATTTTACTATAAATGCAACAAATTTAGAAGCTTATTTTACCATACAAAGTCCTAAAGAAGAATTGTCAGGAATTTTTAAATCAGTTAATAAAAATGGGCATTGGCAAACTCCAGAATTAGCTTCTTTTTCCGGGGAGTATAAAGATTTAGAACCATATTTATCACCAGATGGTTTGCGGTTGTACTTTGCGTCTAATAGGCCATTACTAAAAACTGAAGTAAAAATAAAAGATTTTGATATTTGGTATGTAGAAAGAAGTACTATACATGATTCCTGGTCAGAGCCTGTTAATATGGGAGTGACTATAAATACCAAATACAATGAATTTTACCCAGCTATAGCCAAGTCTAAAAATATTTATTTTACGAGTGATAGGCCTGCTGCTAAAGGGAAAGATGATATCTTTTTTTCCGAGTATTCTAACCAAGGCTATAAACAGGTAATTTCGTTGTCTTCGGCAATTAATACAGAAGGCTATGAGTTTAATGCTTATATAGCTCCTGATGAAAGTTTTCTCATATTTACAGGGTATGGCAGAAAAGATGGTTTAGGAAGTGGTGATTTGTATATTAGTTATAAAACTAAAGAAGATAATTGGACAGTTGCAAAAAATATGGGAAACGCCATAAATTCAGATCAAATGGATTATTGCCCTTTTGTTCATTGGAATAGCAAAACAATGTATTTTACTAGTAGGAAATCATCTGTGCAAGCATCGGATAAACTATCAACAAAAAGTTTTATGCAAGCTATTACGAGCTATAGTAACGGATTAAGTAGGATATATAAAGAAGATATTAGTATCTTGTTAGATAATTTAAGAACAGAATAAGTTATGCAATCAAAAGCTGTAAATCCGGAACAATATATAGCAGAATTACCTGAAGATAGAAAACTGGTAATTGAAAAACTCAGAAAAGTAATTTTAAATAATTTACCTGAAGGGTTTCAAGAACAAATGAATTACGGAATGTTGGGCTATGTGGTTCCGCATAGTATTTATCCTAACGGATACCATTGCGATCCGAAACTACCATTGCCTTTTATAAATTTAGCGTCACAAAAAGCACATATAGGCTTTTATCATATGGGGATTTATGCAGATAAAGCTTTGTTAGATTGGTTTACAACCGAATATGAAAAAACTAATATCAAGGTAAAGTTAAATATGGGTAAAAGTTGTATTCGTTTTAAAAAAGAAGCGCATATTCCTTTTGAGTTAATTGGGCAATTAGTAGCTAAAGTTACTCCCCAGCAATGGATAACTACTTACGAAAGTCATGTTAAAACCAAATAAGTTTTACTTTGAAAAAATACAATAAGTTTAATTTCTTTAAGCATACCTATTGTGAATTTATTGAGGTTTCTTCTGATATTTTTAAAGAAAATCCAGCCCATTTTAAATCAAAATCTGATAGTCAATATTATTATACGCATGAAGGGGTTTATCGCTACTCTGATCATTGGGGACGTGTAGCCAATTGCAGATGGAAATTAATAGCCGATAAGAGTTTTAAAAATCAACAAATGCATTTAGGGTATGCTAAATGGACAGATTTTTATCATTTGAATGACACGGATAAACTTTTTTATATACAGATAGATTACCAAAATAAAAAAGTAAATTTTAAATATGAAACTAATACAGAGGAAACAAATCATTTTTTGTACACAGCATTAGAAGCTCAAAAGCGAGTAAAGCACATACGTAGTTTGTTAACTGAAGATAAATGGGCAAAATACTTTGATGCAGATATTGAAGAGTTACGTTACAATATTATTACAGCATATAGTACTAGTAATGAGCAACTGACTAAAATTAAACAAGGTTTTAAAAAATAAATTATGCACGCATAGCAAAAAACAAGTTTTTTAATGTAATTTTATATTATCAAAAATAATCAACATGTCAAAAGTAAGCTTACAAGAACTATTACATATAAAGCACCCAATAATAATGGCACCAATGTTTTTAGTGTCAAATGTAGCTATGGTAACCGAAGGGATGAAACAGGGTATAGCCGCATGTATACCAGCATTAAATTACCGAACATTAGAAGAATTGCGCGAAGCTTGTAAGCAACTAAAGGCAGCAAAAATAGAGGGGGGGGCTTATGGGTTTAATTTAATTGTGAATAAATCCAACCCTAAATTTAAAGCGCAATTAGAAGTAATTTGTGAAGAAGGGGCAGATTTTATAATTACATCATTAGGAAATCCGAAAGAAACTATTGATGCAGCTCATAAAGTAGGAATAAAAGTTTTTTGTGATGTAGTTGATTTACCAATGTCGAAAAAAGTTGAGGGTTTAGGAGCAGATGCGTTAATTGCAGTTAATAATGAAGCAGGAGGACATAGAGGGAATATAGATCCAAAAGCATTGATTGAAAATTTGAATAAGAACTGTAGTCTTCCTGTAATATCAGCAGGTGGAGTTGGTTGTAAAGAAGATATTGACAAGGTTTTATCTTATGGAGCTATCGGGGTGTCTGTAGGGAGTCCATTTATAGCTAGCGAAGAAGCATCAGTGTCACAAGAATACAAGCAAGCTTGTGTTGATTATGGAGCAGACGATATTGTAATGACTGAACGAATTTCTGGCACACCATGTACCGTAATAAAAACACCTTATGTTGAAAAAATTGGAACAAAAACGAGCTGGCTGGAAACCGTTTTAAACAAAAATAAAAAGTTGAAAAAATGGGTTAAAATGGTTCGTTTTATGATTGGTATGAAAGCTGTGGCTAATGCTGCAAATAAAGCTACTTATAAAACGGTGTGGGTTGCAGGGCCAAGTATAGAACACACTAAAGCTATTTTACCGGTAAAAGATATTGTCAGAAAATTAGTAGCCTAAGGTAAACTTGCCAGTTTATCAACGCTCCATGCTTCTGGTTTTGCATTAAACATGGGTTTAGTTATAGCCCAGATACTTTTAAATAACTCCGAGTTTCTGTAGTTGTTTAATGCGGTTTCATCTTCCCAATAACTATATGTAAAAAAAATATTTTTATTGTGTTTATCGTTATATAATTCTAAAAATTGACAACCTTTAAAGTTCCTTATATGCAGTTTTTGATTATTAAAGTTGTTTTTGAAGGTGTTAATATGGTTATCTTGGATACTTAATTTTACAATTCGTACGAGCATAATAATTAATTTTAATAGAAAGTGACTGAGATACTATCACGGTATTTGACACCTAATAAGCTTGAAGCACCACCTGTTTTTAAACTACTTTTATACAGTGCAATTTCTAAAAAATTATTAGAGTTAAATAAAGCTATTCTTTTTCCATCGTTTGCATTTTGATCATCAGTTACACAATCGTTATACGAGTTAAATATGGTGTTAAAAGAAAAGTTCCTCAAATTTACTCTAAACTTACGTCCTTTGGCTATACGGGTAATTAGTTCTTTATTAATGTTAGAAATTACATTGCCATAGTTGTCAATATATTGTATGTGTCCAATAATGCTAGTCTCATCATTGTTTACAACTGGATTTATGTGAGATACTTCTTTTAATTTTTTAAAAGGACGTCCAATAACATCTAAATTACCTCCTCTTGCAAGGTGACATGCAATTTTTGCAAAAACAGTTTTTACAGGAAAATTATCATGTTTTTGTTGGTTAGCAGTAATTTCTATTATTTTTTCTGGATGAAAAGTAGCTGTTAAAACTGAGAGTATGCCATTGTTGGCACAAATAAAGTAATGTCCATCATATAGCATTGCAATATGTTGATTATTTTCACTTAACTCAGTATCTACACCAATTATATGTATCGTTCCTTTAGGAAAATGATGATAGGAATTTTTTATAATGTAACCTGCTTCATTATAATTAAAAGGCGTAACTTGATGAGAAATATCAACAATAGTAATGTCAGGTATTTCGGTATAAATTGTACCTTTCACTGCAGCAACATAATGGTCTTTAATTCCAAAATCAGTTGTGAGTGTAATAATTGCCATTAATAAATTGTTGATTGTTAGGTTTACCAAAGCAAAATTGCGTAATTTTGTGGAGTAAATCAAGTGAATTTTTAGTTAATTTATTAATTAATAACTTTAGCTTTTGAAAGAAATTATATTTGAACTAACCGAGATTAATCCACGTGAATTTTGTGGAGAACAAAACACCAACATTGTATCGTTAAAAAAATATTTCCCAAAGCTTAAAATAGTAGCGCGAGGAAATACAATCAAAGCTATGGGAGAAGAAGAAATCCTTGAGGAGTTTGATAAAAGAATGCGCATGTTGATCTTACACTTTACCAAGTACAATAAACTAGACGAAAACAGTATTGAACGAATACTCACTTCTAATGGGGTAGAAGATATTAATACGCCAAAAAGTAGTGATGGAGTTATAGTACATGGAGTAGGAGGTAAAGTTGTAAAGGCACAAACCGTAAATCAACGTAAGTTAGTAGCAATTTGTGCCAAAAATGATATGGTTTTTGCAATAGGTCCTGCAGGAACAGGAAAAACTTATACTGCTGTCGCATTAGCTGTAAAAGCTTTGAAGGCAAAAGAGGTAAAACGTATCATCTTAACTCGACCAGCAGTAGAAGCAGGTGAAAACCTAGGGTTTCTACCAGGAGACATGAAAGATAAATTAGATCCGTATATGCAACCTTTATATGATGCTTTGCGTGATATGATTCCTGCAGAAAAATTAGAGTCTTATATAGAAAAAGGAACGATACAGATTGCTCCTTTAGCTTTTATGAGAGGAAGAACACTTGACAATGCTTTTGTAATACTAGATGAAGCTCAAAACACTACGCGAGCTCAAATGAAAATGTTTTTAACCCGTATGGGTAAAAATGCACGATTTATTATTACTGGCGATCCAGGTCAAATAGATTTACCAAGACGAACAGTTTCTGGTTTAAAAGAAGCTATATTGGTGTTAAAAGGCGTTTCGGGTATTGGATTCCTTTATTTAGATGATAAAGATGTAATTAGACATCGTTTGGTAAAAAAGGTTATAGAAGCTTATAAAAGTATTGAAAACGAATAAAAACAAATAAAAAACAACTTACTACTACACAACACAATTAATGAGTACAACAATTAACAACACCAACTTTAATTTTCCTAATCAAAAAAATGTCTATAAGGGGAAAGTAAGAGAAGTTTATAACATAGCTGATGAAAAACTGGTAATGATTGCGTCGGATAGATTATCTGCTTTTGATGTAATAATGCCTAAGCAAATACCTTATAAAGGACAAATATTAAATCAGATTGCTGCTAAAATGATGCAAGAAACTCAGGATATTGTTCCTAACTGGATTCTTGCTACACCAGACCCGAATGTTGCAGTTGGATATTTATGTGAGCCGTTTAAAGTGGAAATGGTAATAAGAGGCTATTTAGCTGGACATGCGGCAAGAGAATACAAGTTAGGTAAGCGTACGTTATGCGGAGTAACTTTACCAGAAGGATTGCAAGAAAATGATAAATTACCAAAGCCAATCATTACTCCTTCAACAAAAGCGGCAAACGGCGAGCATGATGAAGATATATCTAAAGAAGCTATTCTTGCTAATGGTATTGTAACAAAAGAAGATTATGAGGTGTTAGAAAAATATACCTATGCATTATTTCAAAGAGGTACAGAAATTGCTGCAAAACGAGGGTTAATTTTGGTAGATACAAAATATGAATTTGGAAAAACTACTGAGGGAAAAATAGTGTTGATAGATGAAATTCATACACCAGATTCTTCGCGTTATTTCTATGCAGATGGTTATGAAGAACGTCAGGCAAATAAAGAAGCTCAAAAACAATTATCTAAGGAGTTTGTACGTCAATGGTTAATTGAAAATGGGTTTCAAGGGAAAGATGGTCAACAAATACCAGAAATGTCTGAAACCAAAGTAAATGAAATATCAGAACGTTATATAGAACTGTATGAACAAATTACAGGAGACGCTTTTGTTAAAGCAGATTTAACAAACATAGAAGAACGTATTGAAAAAAACGTACTTAATTATTTAAGGTAAAATAACTGATAAGCTATTCTTTTTAAAAGGTGTCAGTTAATGATGCCTTTTTTTGTAGCTTTAAAACATAAAAATTAATATTATGAGAATATATGTAACAATTATTTTTGCAATGCTGTTTTTTTCCTGTCAAAAAGAAAAAAAAGTAGAGCGTATGAATAGTAGTAAGCTTAAAGTAGGAACATACCGTGCAGAACTAACAGTTAAAGATCAAAAAAGATTACCCTTTATTTTTGAGGTAGATTCCTTAAATAAATTAACAATATATAATGCTGAAGAAGAAATTATTGTAGATGAGTTAAAAGTTATAAATGATTCTGTAATAATCAAGTTGCCAGTTTTTGATGCTATAATTAAAGCTGCAGTTATAGAAAATGGAAATTTAAAAGGGTATTATAGTAAAGGACCCAAGCATATAAAAGTTCCATTTATGGCAGTATACGATTTGCATTTCAGATATCCGATTACCTCAAAAAAACATCAGCCAATTGCAGGGGGATGGGAAGTTACTTTTAGCCCTAATACGCCTAATAGTTATAAAGCAAAAGGAATATTTAAAGAAGAAGGTGATAATAAAATTAGTGGTACGTTTTTAACAGAAACAGGTGATTATAGGTTTTTAGAAGGGGCATTAGATAAAGGTAATTTGAAACTTAGTTGTTTTGATGGAGCTCATGCCTTTTTATTTGATGGAGTTGTAAAGAACGATAGTATAACATCAGGAATGTTTTATTCAGGCAATACATACAGTGAGCCATGGGTGGCTGTTAAGAATGATAACTTTGAGTTATCGGACCCTAATACGCTAACGTATTTAAAAGAAGGTTATAATTCTGTGGATTTTACGTTTCCCGATTTAGAAGGAAGAGAGGTAAGTATAAATGACAAGCGTTTTAAAGGAAAGGTAATTATAGTACAGATAATGGGAAGTTGGTGCCCGAATTGTTTAGATGAAAGCAAGTACTTAAGTAAATACTATACTAATAGGAAACCCGATAATACTGAAGTTATAGCTTTAGCTTTTGAACAGGCTAGTCCACATGGTAAAGCAGCTAAAAACTTAAATAGATTAAAAGAAAGGTTGGGGATTAAGTATCCAATTTTAATCGCACAAACGGGTTCGGCAAGTAAAAAGCTAGCTGCTGAAAAATTACCAATGCTAAATCATGTACTATCTTACCCTACAACACTATTTATTGATAAAGCAGGAGTGGTTAGGAAAATACATACAGGTTTTAACGGGCCAGCTACTGGTAAAAAGTATATTGATTTTACTAAAGAATTTGAAGCTTTTGTAGCAATGTTATCTAAAGAATAAATAGATAAAAAAATCGGTAATTATAATTACCGATTTTTTTTTATATAAACTTCTAATTTTTATTGCTTTTTAAATAATATCTTTTCCTGAGTAAATTGGTAAGCAGCCTCTAAGAAGTCAATCATTTTGTTCCAATTTTCTTTTTTCTCAAAGTTATTAGCATAAAATTTATGAGTTGTAATAGTTAGGGTGTTATTATTTACTGTTGCAGAGCTTTCAAAACCTCCTGTTGAATTGGTAACAGTTGTATTTAATTTTTCTAAACCTGCAACCGTATATCCTTCAGGTATAGTAATACTAATTTCGTTATTAAATGAACGAGGGTAACCCATATAAATATGATGGTCTCTTATTTTTTCTTTTTCGTCAATTTCAACTTGATTTCCTATAAGTTTTCCCGCTTCAATAACATAATTTTTACCAGCTCGTTTAATTAAATCGTCAGTAATTTCGAATTGTTCGTTAATTTCAAACGGTTCGGTTGCGCTATACCTTCCGGTTTGAATTATAGAAAAGTCATAATTGTCAATTTCAAAACTATATTCATTATTTGAATGAGATTTAAATTTTTCCTTTTGCTTTTCTTTCATTTTAGCTATTAACGCTTCAAACTCTTTTTTGTATTTAGCTTTTGTTTTTTTATTTTTTATTTTTTCATACAAAGGTTTGGTGCCATATTTTTTATAGTCTTCATACACATAATCATAAAATTTTAAACGATCTTTTTGCTCGTCTAATTTATTATGTCCGTTATAAGTTGCGGTTTTATTTACAGTGGCTACCGAAAAATCATCAGAAATAGTAACAACTAACTTTTCTGTATTGTTGTTTTGTTGGTATGTTGATTTTGGAAAAGTAATTGTTTCTATATCTTCAATATACTTTCTGTCGGTTACTTTTAGTGCATAAGCATTAGTGTCTTCTAAAAGGTGGTTAATTCTATTTACGTTTGAAATATGGTTGAATGATTCAATGTATAATGCTGGTGTAGTGTTTACCTTCATTAAAAAATTCACATTGCTTTCTAGTAATAAATTATCAATATCACCATTGTATCTTTTGGTACCTACTAAAATTTCATAATCAATTTTTTCTTCTTTAAGGAAAGCAGCAAAAAAGCGTATAAAATCTTTTTCCTCATTAAAAAATATAGGGTTTTTTCCGTAATATTCATATGGATATATAATGTCTGCGTCATCTACAATTAAAGCTTCAATATAGTTGGTGAAATATTTATGCCTTATGTAATAATATACGGCTTTAATTTTTTCTTCGTTGCTACTAAACTTTTTGTCTTTTAAAAAGCGTTGCACATCGCCTAGTTTACCATAGGGTCTGAATTTGTCTTCATAGAAGTTAAAAATATCTTCTTTTTTTATAGTGCTTTTAATTTTGTTAGCATCTTCTGATATAAAAGTGTAGGCTTTCTTTTCATATTTTCCTGTTCTTGCAAAGTTTACTTGAAATTTATAGGCAGGTAACTCTAAATATGGATAAAACCAACGTTTTGAATTGTTTTTAGCTACATTGGTAAGTTCAAAGAAATACTCTCTTCTATTGTCTTTTTTATTTTTTGTAGCAATATCTTTTCGAGTTAATTCTGGGGCACCATTTAAGGAGCTGTAATTTATAAAGAAATCTTTTTCTGTGGTTAAGGCAAACTTGTAATTCATAATAGGGTATACAGTATTTACATAGTTTTCTACAGGAGAATAATGGTATAAATCATTTTCACCCATTATTGAATTTTCATAGAAAAAGTAGTCAATAATATCCCCTTTTTCAAGGTTAGGGATGGCCAGTTTTTTTTCTTTTTCGTTTTCGATAACTTCTTTTTCAGTATCAATTACTACTTCGGTTCCATCGGGCTTAATAATTTTTACTCCAACAGTTAATTTGTTAGTTACTTTACTCATACCATAGCTATAGTAACTGTTGTTTACTGGATATTTAAAGGTAGAAAACTCGGTTACGGCTGCTTGGTCTTGTAACTTGATACGTGAATGAGAAATTTTGGTGTATTCAATACTGTTATGCGGTCTGTCATAAATATAATCAATGGTTCTAAAAAGATATACAGCTGATTCATTTTTCCATTGTTCGGGTATGTTGGTTATTTCGGTTAGTACCTCTTTACCCCAAATTTTTTCTTGAATAGTTGGTTCTTTTTTTCTTTGAGCAAAAGCAAAAGTGCTAAAAAGTACTATGACTAATAATGTAAGTTTTTGAGTATAATTCATTGTCCGTTTTATAAAAAGTATAATTAGTTTAATTGTGTTTTGTTAATATAAGTTGCTCTTGGTATACTGAATGTAACTTTTCTATAATATCATTCCAAGCGTTAAAATCGGTTGTTTTAATAACAGCATTTTTTAAAATGAACTTTTTGGTATAGGTTAATTTATTACCTGTTTGTTTAAAGTTTACATCTATAGTATAGTTTTCGGTATCCGCGTGTACTTCTTTTGGAGTTTCATAAATTTTATATCCATCAGGTATTTCCAAAGTAATAGTAGATGATAAGTGTTTTTTATGAGAAAATAGGTAATCAGTATTTCTGTTTTTAAATTCAAATTTCCCAAATTCTTTATGATAGTCTAAATCGATATAAATTTCATCATCAAAAGAAGAAACTGCATTTTTTTGAGCTAAATTATAGTCTATACTTAGTAATTTATCTCTATTTTCTATATTAGATGTTACAATGTTTGAGACAGATAAGTTTTTATCGTCGTTATTTAAGTAGTTGTTCAGGGCAATCTCTCTTTTATCTTTCTTGGTTGTATTAAAATGATATAGAAAAGAAGCTCTACTTTCTCCTGTGTAAGTTTTTGATACTGTTCCTACTAAGGCATCGTCAATAATTTTAGCATTAAAATTATACGTTTCCTTATTTTTTAAGGCAGCATTTACGGGTACTTTGGCTAAAATATAATTATCACCGTTTTCTATTAATACTTGTTTTCCTTGTATACGTTCAGCATACTCGCCAAACGAATTGAATTTTTCGGTACCGTCTAAAAATATTTTCTTACCATCTTTAAATAATGTGCAAATCATATGGTTGTCAACCGAAAGTGATGGTGTTGAATAATCATAAGCAATGCGCTTGGTTCCTATCCAGGTTAAACGCGCATCAAAACCTGCTAGTTTTAGCATCTGTTTAGTGAGGTTGGCCATACCTTTACAATCACCATAACGTTTTTTAAATACATTTTGGGACTCATCTGGTTTGAAACCTGCAATTCCATCTTCAAAAGCAATGTATCTAATATTGTCTTGTACCCAGTAGTATATATTTTTTATTTTTTCTTCTTCAGAAGTTGCATTTTCGGTTAATTCAGTAACTTTTTCTTGCAATTCTTCTGGTTTTTCATCCATGGAATTTATTAAGGTTTTATACCAGGTGTACAAATCTTTTGTTTGGTTGAAAAGTAGTTGTTTCTCTCCATCTTTTTCGAAGGATTTAGCTAACACTAATAAATGTGGATATACATAACTTGGTCCTGGAGCTCTTTTTTCATCAAACTCACCAGTTAAGTTGTTAACCGTATAAGTTATTGTTTTGGTATTTTGTTTTTCATCAAAACTTTCTTTTTTGACAATATCATAGCCGTCAAAATTCATTTCTTTAAAATCTATTTCTAACCATTTAGGAACAACAATCTTGATTTGTTTTTTTAGTGTATGATATTTATTTGTAAAGTATAAACTGGTAAAATATTTAATATCTGTTGTTGTTTTTACACTTTCAAAGTAATATTTGTAACCTTGTACAGGGAAATCAACATTGGCATATTTTACCCTAGCATCATGATGAAACATTTCATCATCAGAAACAGCTTCATCTCTAATGTCAAAATAAGCATCTTTTTTATTTCGGTATTTAAATTTGAATGTATTAATGTATGATTCACCGTCATAATAAAGATATTTTTGAATGTCTGACCGATGATTAACATTCATCAATTCTTCGTAATTTTTATGAGTAACAATTACTTTGTTGCTTTTTTTTGCTTTATCAAAACTAACATATTCTTTATTATTTAATATAATAATGTTTTCATCTGGATATTCTGATTTTAATTTTTTTGCTTGCTGTATATGCTCTGGTGTTGGGTCAGAGTGTTTTTGGCCAACAGTAAAAAAATAAGTAAATAAGGTTAGAAGTAAAATGTATCGTGTCATATTTGTGTAATATAAGGACCTAAAAATACTTTTTTTCTACAACTTTACAAGGGTTTTAAAAGTTGAAAAAATAATTAGAATTGTACAAGATCAGAAAATATATTAAATTGTACGCCGAATTTATAAATAACCCCAAAAAATGAAAAAAAAACTACTATTAAGTTTTCTTGTAGTTTGTTACATGAATTTGAGTTTTTCTCAAAATTTATGGAATAAAACTAATGAAGAAAAAGTTAGTGAACTTCCTAAAGTTCACAGAAGTTCGCATCCTATGAGTTTTAAGTTATATAAGCTTAATATTGATGCATTAAAAGATAGACTAGAATATGCACCTTTACGGTCACAAGTCCTAGCTAGAAATTCACATGTGGAAATTAAATTTCCTAATGCAACAGGAGTTTTTGAAACATTTAAGGTTGTTGAAACTCCAATAATGGAAGCTGGTTTAGCTGAAAAATTCCCAATGATAAAATCATATGCAGCTCAAGGTGTTGAAGATCCTAGTGCGACAATGCGTTTTACAGTAACTCAATTTGGATTACATACAATGACGTTGTCTGGAACTAAAGGTTCTTGGTTTATAGATCCTTACACTGAAGATAGGCAAACTTACATGGTATATTCTAAGGCTTCTTTAGGCATAGATAACCAAGATTTTCAATGTTTAACTGAAGAAAATGTTGACTTACCTTCGCTAAGAGAAGAAATATCTACCCAAAGAGCTACTGACGATGGAAAATTAAGAACGTATCGATTAGCTCAGTCATGCACAGGAGAGTATGGTACAATTTTTAAAGGAACAGGTACAATTGCTCAACAAAAAGCAAATGTACAAGCGCAAATGGCCATCACCATGACTCGTGTAAATGGAGTTTATGAGCGTGATTTAGCTATTACAATGATTTTTGTTGCTAATAATGATTTGGTAATATACTTAGACGCTGCAACAGATCCTTGGACCAATGAGTGGAATACTAAAACAGCTCAAACTATTGATAGTCAAATAGGAGTGGCTAATTACGATATTGGTCATAACTTTAACACTACAGGTGGAGGTAATGCAGGTTGTTTAGGTTGTGTTTGCTTGAGTGCATCTCAAACAGGAACACATAAAGGTAGAGGATATACAGGTAGAGCAGATCCTACAGGGGACCCTTTTGATATTGATTATGTAGCTCATGAAATGGGACATCAATTTAACGGGTGGCACACAATGAATACATGTAGTAGATCAGGTAATAACACTGAGGTAGAACCTGCTTCAGGAAGCACTATAATGGGATATGCTGGTATTTGTAACTCAAATATTCAAAGTAATAGTGATGCATATTTTAATTATGTGAATATTAGAGATATCTCATGGAATGTGCAGCCAGGAGGTAATAGTGACTGTGTAGCAGGGACTAATATAGGAAATGCTGCTCCAACTGCTGATGCTGGTCAAGATTGGACTATTCCAATGTCAACACCATATATGTTGGTAGGTTCTTCTACCGATGCAGACGGAACAGGATCGCACACTTATACATGGGAGCAAAATGACCCAGAACAAGCACCAAATGGAGAAGCACCACCAGCAGAAACAAGTGCTACAGGTCCAATGACACGTTCTTTTGAAGGAACAACAAATCCAATACGCTATATTCCTAGGTTACAAGATTTAGTGAACTCTAATGGAGGTTCAACTACATGGGAAGCATTGCCTTCTGTTAATAGAAATATGGAATTTGCTTTAACAGTACGAGATAACAACGCTGGAGGAGGACAAACAGCGGATGATTTAATGACTGTTACAACAACAACAACGGCAGGACCTTTTAGAGTAACATCGCAAAATACTACAGTAACATGGTCTCCAGGAAATACTGAAACAATTACTTGGGATGTAGCGGGTACTGATTCAGGTTTAATAAATACAGCTACAGTAGATATTTTATTATCTACAGACGGAGGTTTAACTTATCCAACAACATTAGTAACAGGAGTTCCTAACAATGGATCTGCGGATATTATTGTTCCGTCAACGCTCTCAGATAACTGTAGAGTAATGGTAAAAGGAAATGGACACATATTCTTTAATATTAATACATCTAGATTTGCAATTGGTTATAATATCTCTAATACTTGTAATACTTACAATTACAACATTAACAGTGTTTTACCTACAAGTGCTACCGCATTTTCTGCATGGACAGCAAATATCCCTGATTCAGGTAGTATTACAGATGTAAATTATACTTATGATATAACTTCTCCTGAATTAGCGGAGTTGCATATAGCTTTATATTGGACAGACGGAACAACAAGATCTTATGCTTATGCTGCTTCTTGTGATAGAAATGGTCCGCAAAACTGGACTGATATGCAAGTAACTTGGGATGATGAGGCTGGTGCTGCTGTAAATTGTGGAAACCCAACTACAGGAAGTGCTACTCCTAGAGCAGGTGAAGAGTTAAGTGTTTTTGATGGATTGGAAGCTAACGGAGACTGGTTTATAACTGCTGCTAATGTTGGTACAACAACAATGACCTTTAATACGGCAGAAATTAATGTTTGTTTTAATGAAGCTGTTTTGTCTCCTGTTAGAACTAATATAGCTACTTTAACCGTGGGTACATTGTCTTCAGGAACGTACGCAAATAGTCATATAGAATCAACAAGTCCAAATACGGGAGTGTTAACAGAGTTGGTTTATACAATTGTTCCAGGAGAGTTACCAAGTAATGGTACGGTTTATTTAAATGGTGTTCCATTAGGAGCTTCAGATACTTTTACTCAAGATGATATTAATACAGGGAAGCTTAGTTATACAACAACATTAGGTGTGGCTGGTACTGATAGTTTTAGAGTTAATTTAGATGATCAAAACGGAGGAACGCTACCAAACTTAAAGATTGATATGATAATTGATGCTGCTTTAGGTGTTGGAACAGTAGAGTTGGATAACTTCGTTCTATACCCAAACCCTAATAAAGGTGAATTTACAATTCAATTTACATCTAACTCTGGTAAAGAGGTCGCTGTAGCGGTAAATGATATTAGAGGAAGAAGAATTTATAGTAAAACATATAGTTCAGCTATGGATTTCTCTCAGCAATTGAAATTAAATCAATTGCAGTCAGGTGTCTATATGGTTACAGTTACTGATGGAGATTTTAAAACTATTAGAAAAATTATTGTAGAATAATTTTTAGTTATTATTTAATAAAAAAGAAGCCTAAAACTTAGTTTTAGGCTTCTTTTATTTTATGGTGATGGTGTTTATTTAAAGTATGAAAAATCCTCTCCTTCTTCAATTTTTAATAAACTTTCGTAAATCATTTTAATCACGTTTTCAACATCTTCACGGTGAACCATTTCTACCGTAGTATGCATGTAGCGTAAAGGTAATGAAATTAAAGCAGAGGCAACACCACCGTTACTGTAAGCAAAAGCATCAGTGTCAGTACCTGTCGCTCTTGATAAAGCTGAACGTTGAAACGGAATTTTATTCGTTTCCGCTGCGTCAATAATTAAATCACGTAATTTTTGTTGAACTGCAGGAGCATAGGCAACTACTGGGCCTTTTCCTAGCTCTAGGTGACCTTCTTTTTTCTTATCGATCATTGGTGTGGTTGTGTCATGAGTTACATCGGTAACAATGGCTACATTGGGTTTAATGGTTTCAGTAATCATTTGCGCCCCACGTAAACCTATTTCTTCTTGAACAGAATTGGTGATGTATAAACCGAAAGGTAATTTTTTCTTGTTTTCATGTAATAAACGAGCCACTTCGGCAATCATAAATCCACCCATACGATTATCTAAAGCACGACATACAAATTTATTATCATTTAAAATATGAAACTCATCTGGGTAAGTAATAACACAGCCTACGTGTACCCCTAGTTTTTCAACCTCTTCTTTTGTGGCGCATCCCACATCAATAAAAATATTATCAGGTTTTGGAGCTTCTTCTTTAGCTCTATTGCGAGTGTGAATAGCTGGCCATCCGAAAACCCCTTTAACAATTCCGTTTTTAGTATGTATGTTTACTACTTTACTGGGTGCAATTTGATGGTCACTTCCTCCATTACGAATTACATAAATTAATCCGTTGTCAGAAATGTAATTTACATACCAAGAAATTTCGTCAGCATGACCTTCAATAACAACTTTGTATTTCGCTTTTGGATTGATAACCCCTACGGCAGATCCATAGGTATCTGTAATAAATTCATCAACATAAGGAGTAAGATAGTTCATCCATATTTTTTGTCCTTCCCATTCATAACCGGTAGGAGCAGCATTGTTTAAATATTTTTCTAAGAAGTCTATTGACTTTTTATTTAAGATTGATTTTTTTTTAGCCATTAGGTATTATAATTTATTTGCTACTAAAGTAACCATTTTTTATTATATAGTTATAGGGTGTTTAAGTATATGTTTAAAAGATATTTGTTAGTTTTGGAATGATTTTAGTACTTAATAAGGGCAAACATTTTGTATGAAGTTATACATATATATATATAGTTTATTATTCTCCCTATTTGTTTCTGGGCAAAATGATTCTTTGATTAAGTATGATAGTGTTCCCAAGGATTATTTTATTGTTAAAGGTGATAGTCTTTATAATGATGCAATTAATTTAGATGATGTGGTAATGCTTAAAAGATTACGTTTTGTTGATAATAAAGAAAGAATAAAATATCTCATTTTACGTAGAAAGACAAGAAAAGTGTATCCTTATGCTAAGTTAGCTGCTGAACGCTTAATAACATTAAAAGATAATTTGACTCATATTAAGAGTAAGCGGAAACAAAAGAAGTATACTAAACGAATTCAAAAATATATCGAAGAGGAGTTTTCAGCAGAATTAAAAAAACTTACTAGAACAGAAGGGCAAATATTGGTTAAGTTGATTCATCGACAAACTGGGATTACGGCTTTTGATTTAGTTAAGGAGTTGCGTAGTGGTTGGCGTGCATTTTGGTATAATTCCACGGCAAGTTTTTTTAATATATCACTAAAACAAGAATTTGACCCAGTTAATATTCAGGAAGATTATTATATAGAAGATATTTTAATGCGCTCTTTTCTAGATCAAGTACTCGAAAGGCAAGAGCATAAGTTAGAGTTTGATTATTTTGAGTTGTCTGATAAATGGAGCTTAAAATAATATTCTAAGTATTTTTTGATGATTTTTAGGTTTCAATTTTGTCTAATCGAAAATAATTCTTAAATTCATTGTCCGTTTTTTAACCAGCTAACTATTTTGTTTTCAGTAATGAAGGTTTTTTTGTGATTTTTTATTTAAAAAACTTTACAAAAAGTTTGTTGATTAGTTAAGAAAGGTGGTATATTTGCACCCGCAAAACGGCCTAGGGTTTTAGTTTTGGATGTTCATAAAAATAGAGTTTGTTGAGGGTTTAGA
>CANLRK010000004.1 GCA_947493535.1 uncultured Flavobacteriaceae bacterium
AACATCCAAAACTAAAACCCTAGGCCGTTTTGCGGGTGCAAATATACCACCTTTCTTAACTAATCAACAAACTTTTTTGTATTCTTTTTTTATTATTTTTTTACCACTACCTATGACGGGCTGGTTTTAAGCAGGTTAGTTGAATAAAAAAATATTAGTAGCGTCGTTGATTTCTCTTATCAATCAAATATTACCACAACAAAAGACTATTTCTTGTAATAATTCACACCATTACCACTGTTAAATAACCGATAAAACATCTTGAAAAAGTGTTTTTTTTTGTACTTTAGTAGTCTACCCTCAAACCTTGCTTTCATTCGTTTAATTATAATTTTATTTACCAATGAAGCACAAAATTCACTTTAACATCATGTTTGCTATGGCTATTAGTTGGTGTTTTTTATTGACATCATGCCTAGACGACGACAGCATTAACGACAGCTCCTCTACACAAACACAGGTTAGAAACATAGTACAATCTGACACTTGGATCATTACAAACTTTAATGATTCAGGCAACAATGAAACCGGTCACTTTAGTTGCTATTCATTCTTATTTAATCCTGACGGCAGCATAACGGCAAGTAATGGGAGTAACACATATAACGGTACCTGGAGTGTAACGAATAGCAGTAGCAGCTCAAACGACGTTGACTTTAACATCTTTTTTAATTTAACCAATGAATTTGAAGACCTAAATGACGATTGGGATATTGTATCTTACAACTCAAATACTATTTCATTAATAGATGTAAGTGGAGGTAATGGCGGAACAGATTTATTAACGTTTCAAAAAGGAACACCCAACAGCAATTGCACCTCACAACTACAAAGCACTATTCAGAATGACGTTAATACAGGAACTTGGAGAATTACATTTTTTGAAGACTCCGGCAATAATGAAACCTCAAATTTTGCAGGATATAACTTTACTTTTAACAGCACTGGAGCATTGCATGCTGATAATGGCTCCAACAGCTATAACGGCACATGGAGTATTACTGACAGCAATAGTAATGATGACAGTTTAAACGATTTAGACTTCAATATTTTTTTCAACTTGACCAATGAATTTGAAGATTTGAATGATAGTTGGGACTTCATCTCAAACTCTGCAACAAAAATTGAACTAATTGATATTAGTGGTGGAGGTGGTGGAACCGACTATTTAACCTTTGAAAAAAATTAAAAACACTTCTCTGCTACAGAAAGAAATTCCAAACCATACCAAAACGAACAATAAAATCTTTATACGGATAATTTGGCGCACTGTAAAAATTGTTACCTGTAAAACTCGAATTAAAATGTTCAGCTTTTAGATAAATTCGGGCATTTCTAACTTTTGCATTTATAAAGAAGTCTATTCGTGGATATGCTCCATATTCTTTTTCAGATTGTGAATAAAACTCCGATAAAAGCGGATCGTACGCATTCATTTTATACTTCGTGAAATAATTAAATATAAAACCTGTTTGCAAAAACAAATTTTTATTAAACCAAACATCTGTAAAGTATAGTGTATTTCGCAATATAAACTCTGGAACATTAAACACATTATTAGTTTGTGTTACCGTTTGATATTGCAACGTATTATCTAAAGCAAACTTCTTATAACGAAACTCTTTTTGGGCAGTTAATTTAAAATAGTTAACAGCATTAATCTCTTGAAAAGGTTTTACATTAGATGTTACACCATCAACACCAAAAAAAGTATAGTTATCAATACTCGTGTACGCTGCTTTTAACGAACCGTACTTTTTAGCATCTAACAAGGCTGTTATTGTTTTTGTTTTTTGAGTTTGGAAATCTGAATTATACCAATTATAGTTTTTATAGTCACTTTGATACAATCTGTAATTAAAATCAGGAAGCGCTTCATTAAGCAACACCCTAGCCTTAAAACGCACTTCTGAATTAAAATTATATTCCGCCTCAGCTGTTAACAAACTTCCTTTATTAGCATTAGATAAATTTGTTGTATAATTCGCCATCAAAGAAAGCTTTTTAAACTTAGCTTTATAATTAGCACCAACAGAAGCAAAACCACTTTTTAACCGATTAGGAACATAACCAGACACTAACGAAACTACGGAGTTGTATCCGTAATTATAATCAGTATATCTAACATGTGCTTTAATTTGCCCCAACCCTTTTTTAGTGTACGCTAAATAACCTTGGTTATAAAATTGCTCCAACCTAACCTCATCACTAATACTTGCCGTAAAAGCTTCTCCAAAATAACCATTTGATGAAGCTTGATTAAATTGATATTTTTTATCCTCTAAATTTGCCACATGACCAATGCTTAGCACACTTCTATTAGTTGAATCTTTCTTTTTTAATAACTGATAAAAATGATTTAAATAAAATCGTTTTCCAGACAATTTATTGTCGGCATTTTCGAAGTTAACATCAAAACGAGATCGATCATCAAACTCATTATTTCCATTTTCAAATTCTTCAACAAGCACATCGGTAATACCACCGTTTTCTTGGTTTTCTATCGACTGCATTACTACATGGGCTCTAGCAAAATACCTGTCGTTTTTTGTGCGAAAATTAAAGGATGAACGAAATTTGCCGCCGTTAGATTTTATATGGCGATACTTCCCTATTGAACGCAAGCCTTTATATGCAATTGATAAGTTAAACCTTGGAGAAGTATTAACTGTAAAAAAGCCTTCTGCTAACTGACCTTGCTCCATTGTTGTTTTAAAAAACAATTCGGTAAGTGGCGTAGCTACTTCGTAGTACTTTATATCAGCAACCTCCGCATAATCTATATGCTTGGCTCTTGCTCCAAATTTCGAAAAAGTAGTTACATTTTGCGTGAAGTCGTACCCTAAAGAATTAAACACTTGCCCTGTATTAGAAAAAGGGAGCAGCTCAAAATAATCTTTTTTTAAGTAATTAAATTTATACTCTTTTTGTATGTTCAATGTAGTATCTACAAAAGTAGTATCATTTTCAATACTGATAAACTTATAGTCTATGGCTTTAGTATCTATTTTATCTGCCTTAGTTACTTTTTCTTTTCCAGAACGACTATTGTTTTTTGTATTTAAATTAACCGTTCTATTTGATTTTGATAATCGTTTCCCTCTAGGAAGCTCTTTTTCTTGAGCATGTATCGTTAGCCCAAACAAGAAAGACAATATAAAAACGCTTAATATATGTTTCATTAGATTATTCAAAATTCTTTTTTAATCGATACAAATGTAATGGAAAATAAAAAACCAACATTATTTTTAAGCTTAAAGTGTTGTTAAGTAGTTTCTTTAAAAAGAACGCTTAATTTATTTAGTTATTTCATGAAAAGTAGTATTTTCCCAACATGTTATTACCCTATTACCAAGACATTTTTTTAGAGTGCGGAACCGACGAGGCTGGTCGTGGTTGTTTGGCTGGTCCCGTAACCGCTGCAGCTGTAATTTTACCTGTTGATTTTACAAACAATCTATTAAATGATTCAAAAAAAATAAGCGAAAAGAAAAGAACGCTACTAAAACCAATTATTGAACAAGAAGCTATAACTTTTGGGGTATGTAACGTTTATGAAGAAGAAATTGATACCATTAACATTTTAAATGCATCAATAACCGCAATGCATCGCGCTATTAAAAAACTGCATCCGCAACCTGAATTTATTAGTGTTGATGGCAATAAATTTAAACCCTACAACACCACTCCACACCAAACTATAATTAAAGGTGACGGAAAATATTTAAATATTGCTGCAGCTTCCGTATTAGCCAAAACCTTTAGAGATGCATATATGAATAAAATACATTTGGAATACCCTATGTATAATTGGAAAAAAAATAAAGGGTATCCTACTAAAGAACATCGAGAAGCTATTTATAAATACGGCCCTTGCAAATATCATCGAAAATCATTTCGGTTACTACCAGAACAATTAAGCTTAGAGTTATAATCTTAAATAAACTCAACACTATTTAATATTAATTTTGATATTTTTGTTTTTTGATTTTAAAAACCTAAAAAAACATTACATGAAACCCATTATTGCCTTATTATTTGTTTCAATATTAACTATTTCATGTACTAAAAAAGAAAGTAGAACTACAACATTACTTGATTATATTCCAAACAACCCATCGGTAGTATTACACGCCAAAAACATTGCTACTTTAACCAAGGAACTAAACGAAAGTGAGCTTATAAAACAGTTTAACAACACAAAAACCTATAAAAAAGTTAAACATGATTTTCAGTTCCTAAACAGTATTGAGTCTGACAATTCAATCATTATCAGTTATGCTGAGGTAGGAAAATCATTAGAATATTTATTTACAATAAACACCAAAAACACTCTAAACAAACTTGCTTTACAAACTGAGAAAAACAATTACAACAATACCAACTACCATAAATTAAAAAATCAAAATGCCTTTAGCATTGTTCTTGATAGCACTATAGTAGTAACTTCTTCTGAAATTCTAATGGAAAACCTCATTAGAAATCGCAACAGCAATATTAGATACAGCAATAAAAGTCTTTTAAAACTTTTTGAAACAGCAAATACCGACAAAACAACTGCTTTTATAAATCTGGAAAACAAACCTTCGTTTTTTACATCTGTGTTTCCTACAAATTATTTAGGCACCAACGATTGGGTTTCAGCAGAAATAACTAACGATGACGGATTGAGTATTAATGGTATTGGAACCAATGTAAAAACAGCACACTCCATAGCCAGCAAACTGCTTAATGCGACCACAGAAAAAAGTACCATAACACAAATTATTCCATCAAATTTCACCAAGCTAACCTCTTATAATTTTAACGAATTAAAATTAGAGTCTCCTTTTAAGAATTTTAATGAGCTTAGTGACAATTGTACTGAAATTACAAGCTTTAGTGATGGAAAAAACAATTTATGCGCCTTCAAGTTACTTAACAACAATATAACAGATAATCTTATTGAACATAGCACCTATCGAAATTACACAATTTACAAAAATGAATACTATAAAATACCTGCTTCTATTTGTAAACCTCAACCTGTTTTTGCTTGCAGTATAGCCGATTTTGCACTGTTTTCTGATTCATTAGAAAGCATCCAAAACTGCATATCACACCATCAAAACAAAACTACACTAAGCAACTTACAAGCTTACTCTGAAAATTCAGAAGAGCTTTTAACTGAAGCTCATATTACGCAAACAACAACAGTCAATCCACTACTAAAAAGGCTCGCTAACAGTTTAAACGACCAAAGTATTGCAACAGTAAAACTAACAAGCTTTCCTTTAGCAATGCACCAAATTACCTATGAAGACAATTACATACAATTTAATAGTGTTCTTAAAAAAGTAACTCCTAAAAAAAACACAGCTACCATAACTCAAATTGCCAATATAACATTAGACGCACCTATTTTAAGCGAAATTCAATGGGTTACCAATCATCGAACAAAAGAAAAAGAACTTTTAGTTCAAGATGCTGACAACAAACTGTACTTAATTTCTAATAAAGGAACCATTGTTTGGAAAAAACAATTAAACAGTAAAATACAAGGAAAAGCAATACAAGTAGATTTATATAAAAACAGAAAACTACAATTAGCATTTACCACTCAAAATGAGTTTATGATTTTAGACAGAAATGGGAATTTAGTTGAACCATTCTACAAAAAATTTGACAAAGTCGATTTGTTACCGCTATCAGTATTTGATTATGACAACAACCGAAACTATCGTTTTTTAATTACACAACAAAACAAGCTTTTTATGTTTGACAATAAATTTAAACCTCTTAAAGGTTTTGAGTTTACAACTACTAAAAGCAATGTTATAGAAAGCCCGAAACATATTCGAATAGGGACAAAAGATTATATTATTGTTGCTGAAAAAAATGGAAAACTACACATTTTAAATCGCCAAGGTAAAAACAGAACTAATGTGAAAAACACCTTTAATTTTTCCTCTAACACTTCTTTAGAACGATTTAATAACTCGTTGCTATTTAAAAACAATACAAATGAAATTACTCAAGTAAATATTGCTACTGGAGTAATTTCTAAACTAGATATTCTACAAGGAAACCAAAGTTATTATTGTGTAAAAAACAAACTAACAGTTAAACTAGAAGATCAAAACTTAAGCATCAAAAAAAATACTATTGAATTAGATTTGGGCAATTATACAAGACCTAAGGTTTTTTACATCAACAACAAATTCTACGTCACTATTACTGATGTTGACACACAAAAAGTTTACTTATTTAACAGCAATGCAACGCTTTTGGATAAGTTTCCAGTTTATGGACTTAGTACAGCAGAAATTACCAACATGGATAAAGACAGAAAACTAGAGTTTGCAGTAAAAGGTGATGCTAATGCTATATTAATTTACAAAATGTATTAACAAACTTCGGCTTCAAAAAGTTCAGAAAAATGTTTAACTATTTTAGACTTTA
Organism: uncultured Flavobacteriaceae bacterium; assembly: GCA_947493535.1. Lineage (GTDB taxonomy): Bacteria > Bacteroidota > Bacteroidia > Flavobacteriales > Flavobacteriaceae. Next base: position 6,442 of record CANLRK010000004.1, read on the forward strand.
CTTCGTCTACAGAAAGTTCCTTTCCTAGCTCAGCATGCATTGACGTAACCGCTTTCCCCCTAATACCACAAGGTATTATATTATCAAAATACCCCAAATCTGCATTTACATTTAAAGCAAACCCATGCATAGTTACCCACCTACTAGCACGCACACCCATTGCGCATATTTTTCGAGCAAAAGGGGTTCCAACATCTAGCCATACTCCTGTTTCTCCAGGACTACGCTCAGACTTTAACCCGTACTCAGCCAATGTTAATACAATTGCCTCCTCAAGTAAACGTAAGTACTTATGTATGTCAGTAAAAAAATTCTCTAAATCTAAAATAGGATATCCTACAATTTGCCCTGGCCCATGATAGGTAATATCTCCACCTCTATTTATTTTATAAAAAGTGGCCCCTTTAGCTTTTAGCTGCTCTTCTGTTAAAAGTAAATTTGACATATCGCCACTTTTTCCTAAAGTATATACATGTGGATGTTCTACAAATAATAAATAATTATCCGTTTCAAGGTTAGCATCTTCTCTTCTATTTTTAATTTTTGTATCAACAATAGCCTTAAAAAGTGTTTCTTGATATTCCCAAGAAGCCTTATAATCTTTACTTCCTAAATCTTGTAATTGCACTTTCTTATTCATTAATACACATTTTAAAAAACTGATACAAAGATACTATTTTATTATAGCTGCAATATTAGCTAACACATCTATATTGTGCCTTATTTTTGCAAAAAACACAAATAGTACTGCAAAAGCAATTAAAAAGCCTATCAACAAACCTGAACTACTTTTTTTTGCTACTTTTTTACTTGCCTTTATATATGACTTTGAAGCCTTATCCATAAAATTTCGCACCAAACCAAACATTGGCACAAAAACAAGTACAGTAACTAACATTCCTATTAATACCGACAAATAGGTTCTTTCTTTATAATAAGAGTTAATGACATTCACTATATATTCATTAAGGAGTGATGCCGTTAATATTGAAATAACTAAAGTAGCGTATTTAGTAGATTTTGTTAATTTCATGCTGCCCTTTTTTCAGCCAACAAATCTACTAAATTATTTATTGGTATTATTCAGAATTATCAGCGCTGCTATTACTCCTGGCACCCACCCTAAACACGTAAGGATAAACACAATTAGTATGGAACCGCAACCTTGATCAAGCACAGCTAGTGGTGGAAATAAAATTGAAAGCAATACTCTCCAAATACTCATGATGATTGTTTTTTAATTGATGTACTATATATGTAGGTCAATTAGAATGTTTGTTACAGTTTATATATCAACAAAAAAATACTACATTAGCATTAATTAAAAACTAAACAATTACTCAACATGGAAAACATCAACAACCACGAAATGCCTAAAAATAATATGGGACTTGCAATTGCAGGTACTATTTTAGGGTGCTGCTCACCTTGCTGCATTGGTTTTATATTAGGTATTGTGGCTATTGTTATGGCTACACAAGTAAAAAAGAAATTTGAAGCAAATGATTTTGCTGGGGCAACTAGCTCAGCTAAAAATGCTAAACTCTTAGCATATATTGCAATAGGTATTGCTGTAGTATATTTACTATATATCGGTTTAAATTGGGACGAAACAATGATTAAGTTCAATGAAGCTATGGAGCAATACCAATTAAATCAATAATACTATATTATATAAGGTCGTTGTTTTGTTTCAACGACCTTTTTTTAATGAAAAAACTACTTTCCATATTAGCATTCATAGTCTTTATTGGAGTACTACGGTATTTTTACAGTCATAATCCTTCCGATAACGAAACTCCTTTTGCTATATGTATGACCAAAAGTGTTGCTAATATAAACTGCCCTGGATGTGGTGGTCAACGAGCCTTTCATCAATTACTACACGGTAATTTTATAGAAGCAGGGAAACTCAATATTTTTATTTATTTATTCGCCCCTTTATTGGCGTACATTTTTTTTAGCTTTACCCTTAAACCTTTCAATATCAACTTACCAGATATTAACCTAACTACCAAAGGACTAATTATAACTTTTATAATACTATCCATATTTACAATATTTAGAAACATTCATTTAGTTTAAACCTTATTATTGCTCATACTGCTTTTCTATTATTTTCATTTTTACCGCTATTATATTTTACGTAATTTTGCAACTTATTTTTTAAAACAAAATACAAATGCAATTATCAGAGCAAGAAGTTGTAAGACGTGAAAAGCTTACCAAGTTACGAGAAATGGGCATTAACCCATACCCAGCAAACCTTTACCCTGTTAATCACAATTCCAAACAGGTAAAAGAAACGTATACTGAGGGTAAACAGGTGATAATTGCAGGACGTTTAATGTCGCGAAGAATTCAAGGAAAAGCTTCTTTTGCTGAACTACAAGATGGCGAAGGAAGAGTACAAGTATACTTTAATCGTGATGAAATTTGCCAAGGAGAAGATAAAACTCTATACAACGATGTTTATAAAAAATTACTTGATATTGGTGACTTTATAGGTATTGAAGGAGAATTATTTACTACTCAAGTAGGTGAAAAAACAGTTTTAGTAAAAAACTTCACTTTATTAAGCAAAGCCTTAAAACCTTTACCATTACCAAAGGTAGATGCTGAAGGCAATATCCATGATGGATTTAACGATGCTGAAATGCGTTACCGACAACGTTATGCCGATTTAGCCGTAAACCCACATGTAAAAGAAGTTTTTATAAAAAGAACAAAGTTGTTTAACGCCATGCGTAGCTTTTTCAACAACGCTGGCTATATGGAGGTGGAAACCCCTATATTACAATCAATCCCTGGTGGTGCTGCAGCACGCCCATTTATAACACACCACAACTCATTGGACATACCTTTGTACATGCGTATTGCTAACGAGCTATATTTAAAACGATTGATAGTTGGTGGTTTTGAAGGCGTGTACGAGTTTTCTAAAAACTTTCGAAATGAAGGTATGGATCGTACGCATAATCCTGAATTTACTGCTATGGAAATTTATGTAGCCTATAAGGACTACAATTGGATGATGAATTTTACCGAACAATTATTAGAGCATTGTGCAATTGCGGTAAACGGTACTACCAAAGCTACTTTTAACGGACAAGAAATAGATTTCAAAGCTCCTTACAAGCGTGTCACCATGACGGACGCAATAAAAGAGTTTACCGGATTTGACATTACTGGAAAAACTGAAGATGAAATTCGTACTGCTGCAAAAGAAATGGGTATTGAGGTGGATGACACCATGGGAAAAGGAAAATTAATAGATGAAATTTTTGGTGAAAAATGCGAAGGAAATTACATTCAACCTACCTACATTACTGATTATCCAAAGGAAATGAGTCCACTTTGTAAAGAGCACAGAGACAATCCTGAACTTACTGAACGTTTTGAATTGATGGTTTGTGGTAAAGAAATTGCTAATGCTTACTCAGAGTTAAACGACCCAATAGACCAGCGTGAACGTTTTGAAGCACAACTAAAGCTGGCTGCTAAAGGAGACGATGAAGCAACAGAATTTATAGACCACGATTTTTTACGTGCGCTTGAATATGGGATGCCTCCTACTTCAGGACTAGGAATTGGAATGGATAGATTAATTATGTTTTTAACCAATAATCCTTCTATTCAAGAAGTGTTATTTTTTCCTCAAATGAAACCTGAACGTAAAATAACTGTAGACTTGAATGATGATGAACAGTTTATTCTAAATATTTTACAAAAAGCTGAAAAAATAGACCTGAATGATTTAAAAACTCAATCTGGTTTAAGTAATAAAAAATGGGATAAATCCATAAAAGGGTTAACTAAAAACAACCTTGCAAAAGTTCAAAAAACAGACGAAGGTTTATTTGTTGAAATAATTTAAATTCAATAAAAAAATAACAAAAAAAAGGAGTTACAATATGTAACTCCTTTTTTTTTGTTAAATAATTCCTAATAATTAAACCTTACCATTCTTTGTTTGTCTTAAGGGTAAATCATTAAATAAAATAACATGAAAAACTTAGTAATTGCAACCGTATTCTTATTAACCACTGTAAGTTTCGCCCAAGAAAAACATCAAAAAAGAGGGGAGCGCAAAAAAGAAAACATAGAGTTTATAAAAAACCTAAGCCCAGAGCAACAGGCTAGTTTAAAAACGAAAAGGATGACTTTAGCTTTAGACCTTACTAAAAGTCAACAACAAGAAATATATACAATAAACCTTGAAAAAGCTAAAAAAAGAAAAAACATGCACCTTAAGAAAGAACGAAATTCAATTCTGCAAAAAAAAGAATTATCTTCTGAAGAAAGGTTTGATATAATGAGTACTCGTTTGGATGAAAAAATAGCGCACAAAAAACGAATGAAATCTATTCTTTCCGAAAAACAATTTGAACAATGGCAAAAAATACACAAAAAACGTATAACACGTAAACATAAAAAATAATACCGTTCAACTATTTTTTAACCTGTTTATCATTGAAACAGTATTCGTTTAGTATTTTTTAAGTATTTTAGACACTTTAAAAAATATACTTTACTAAAAAATTACAAAATAGTATGAGAAAAATTATTACAGTAATGGCTTTTTTTGCTGTTACACTGTTAAGCACAAACGAAACAATAGCTCAAGAAAACAAGAAAGACATAAAAACAGAAGCTAAACTGTTTACGCATGATTTAACACAAAAATTCAAATTAAACGGTGATAATCAAAGAACTATTTATCATGCATACCTATTAAAGGAACGTAAACTTAACGAGTTAAACAATCCTAACCTTGATAAAAATGAAGCTGAAAAAAAAGCGGCTATTATCAACACAGAATTTGACAATAAAGTAAAAGCTATTTTAAACGAAACTCAATACAAAGAGTATTTGCTTAAGAAAAAGAAATAATTAAAATAAAAAAAGCGATCTGAAATTCAGATCGCTTTTTTTATTTTATAAGGTTTCAGCTACTTCGCTACAAGCCTTTATTGTTGCATCTAAATCATCATAACTCAATGCATCACTAATAAACCATGTTTCATATGCACTTGGTGCTATATACACACCTTTAGCCAACATTCCGTGAAAAAACTTTTTAAATGTTGGATTATCACCTTTAGCAGATGTTTCAAAGTCTACCACACTATCTGCAGTAAAATGTACTGAAATCATTGAGTTTACCTGATTAATTGTATGCACTACTCTAGCATTGGTTAAAACTTCTTTTAATCCTTTATGCAGGTAATCTGTCTTTTCTTTTAAACGATTAAAAATTTCAGCGTCTGAATTCAATTGCTCAAGCATTGCTAAACCAGCTGACATTGCTAAAGGGTTACCCGATAATGTTCCTGCTTGATATACTGGGCCTAAAGGTGCTAAATGATTCATAATTTCATTCCTAGCAGCAAAAGCACCTACTGGTAATCCTCCGCCAATTACTTTTCCAAAACAAACAATATCTGCGTTTATATTAAATAATTCTTGCGCCCCTCCTTTTGCTAAACGAAAACCTGTCATTACCTCATCAAAAATTAATAAGATATTATTTGCATCACACAACTCACGTAGCGTTCTTAAAAAATTCTCTTTTGGAGGCACACACCCCATGTTTCCTGCAACTGGCTCTATAATAATACAAGCTATTTCATTTTTATTTGCTGCAATAACTTCTGCAACATTATTACTATCATTATATTTTGCTAGTAAAGTATCTTTGGCTGTTCCTTTTGTTACACCTGGACTATTTGGCGCTCCAAAGGTTACAGCCCCACTACCCGCTTGAATTAAAAAGGAGTCAGAATGTCCATGATAACAACCTGAAAACTTAATTATTTTGTCTTTTCCTGTAAATCCTCTTGCTAAACGAATAGCACTCATACAAGCTTCAGTACCTGAATTTACAAAACGAATTTTATCAATATTAGGCACCATATTAACCGCTAGTTTAGCTATTTCAGTTTCTATTTCGGTAGGTGTTCCAAAAGAGGTTCCTAATTTTGTGCGTTCAATAACTGCATTAACAACTTTTTTATTGGCGTGTCCTAAAATCATTGGCCCCCATGAATTGATGTAATCAATTAATTTATTACCATCTTCATCATACAAATAAGCCCCTTCTGCCTTTTTAATGTAAATTGGATCTCCTCCTACTGATTTAAAAGCTCTTACTGGCGAGTTTACCCCTCCAGGAATATATTTTGTTGCTTCATGAAACAAAGCGCTACTTCTTTTATACAAACCCATTTATTGAACTATTAATTGTTGACCAATACTTATTGTAGTATCAGATAAGTTATTCTTTTCTTTTAAAGCTGAAACGCTTAAGTTAAATTTTCGAGCTATTGAATACAACGTATCTCCTTGTTGTACTGTATAGTTTAATGATTTTTGCTCAGCTATTTTAGTTGAAAGCGAATCATACACATGCAAATTATAACGCTCAATCAAACTGATTAATTTTGAAGGATATTTTGGATCCGTAGCGTAACCTGCTTTACGCAAACCTTTTGCCCAACCAGTATAATCTTTCCTATTTAGTTGAAACAAAAAAGCGTAACGCTTACGAGACGTTAAAAACTCCGAATGATCTTTAAATGACTGCGCAGGATGCTCATACTTTCTGAAACACTCTCCTCTTCTATCATCATCATGATATACTCTCTCACCCGTCCAGTTATGGCATTTAATTCCAAAATGATTGTTTGCTCTTTTTGTTAAGTCACCATGCCCAGCTCCTGATTCTAAAATACCTTGTGCTAAGGTAATACTTGCAGGAATTCCAGTATGCTTCATTTCTTGTTGTGCAATAGTTTTATAAGTATGGATATAAACAGAAACTTTGTCATTAGTATTTAACGGAGTTTCATTTGGTAAAACCTCAACAACGGTTTCTACAACCTTTTCCTCTTGTACTATACTATCTTTTTTAATTACTGTATCGGAGGTGTTACCATATTTTCTGTTAGCCTCTTTTGAAGTAATAACCCTTGAAGAACTACAGCTCGAAAGAAAAACAACTGTAAGTAATACTAATAGCTTTTTCATCTACAACAACTTATATTATTTATTAATTAAGGGAAGGCCTTTTTTTTGTAACAATAGGTTCATTCCATCTATTGACTGTAGCCCTCCGGTATGAATGGCTAAAATACTAGTATTTTTCGGAAAGAAGTCCTTTTTTAACAAATCATAAATACCAAACATCATTTTACCATTATATATAGGATCTAAGGTAATCCCTGTAACTGTTTTAAACTCATTTAAAAAATCAATGAGTTCTTTGGTTACTTTGGCATAGCCTCCAAAATGATAGTCGCAATTTATACTCCAATTTACTTTAGTAACTAATGTAGCTACCTCTTTAGATAAAAAATCTCCTTTCAATGCAGAAAAACCAATTACATGCTGCTTTAACTCACTAGAGTTAATTAACCCAGCTAGTGTACCTCCTGTACCTACGGGGCAACATATATAATCATATTGTTTCGTTTCTTTAGTAAGAATTTCTTCGCATCCTTTTATAGCCAAAGGATTAGTCCCTCCTTCTGGCAGTAAATAAAACTCTCCAAACTTTTCTTTTAATTCTATTATAAATGATTCAGATGCTTTATTCCTATACTGTTCTCTTGTTACAAAATAAAACTGCATCCCATTCTTTTGAGCTTGAAGCAGGGTTGGATTTTCTTTAACTTTAGTTAGCAACTCTTCTCCTCTTATAACACCAACAACCTCAATATCGTGTTTCTTTTTTATATACGATGCTGCTAAAATATGATTGGAATAAGCTCCTCCAAAGGTTACTATTTTTGTGTATCCCAATCGTTTAGCTTCAAGAATATTATATTTTAATTTCCGATACTTATTACCAGATATTCCTTCTCCAATAAGATCTTCTCTTTTTAAAAATAAATTATCTCTTACCTGTTGCATCCTAACGATATAATAAAAAGGCTACAAAACTACATAATCTTTACGAGAAGTAGCTACCTCTATCTATTCCTGATCCAAAACCATTAAATATACCGTTAATCGGTAATTGTAAAAAAAAACGATATAAGCGTGTTGTTTGTCGTTAAAATCTTTCTTCTTGACGAAAAAATATTGTATTTTTATGAAGTAAGCGACCTAAAAATTATATTCGTTCAACTTAAACCCGAATTAACAAATTAATACCCGAATACTATGTATAACACTATTACTAAAGCAGTTATAGTTGCAAGTGTTGCCTTTTTTTCACAAACCGGACTTTCTCAAGTAGGTATTGCAACAACTACACCTAATGCAGATGCTCTTTTAGAAGTAAATTCTACTCCGGCTAACCCAGGTGGAGTTTTATTACCAAGAATGGCCTTAACCATGACAACTAGCCCTGCACCTTTAAGTGCGGACGTAGCTGGTATGATTGTATATAATACGGCTACTGCAGGTGATGTTACACCAGGATTTTACTACAATGATGGTACAGACTGGATTCGTATTGGGGCTGGAGCGACAAGTGCCGATTGGACTATTACAGGAAATGCAGGTACCGTTGCAGGAACTAACTTTATAGGAACAACTGATGCGGTAGACTTTGTTACTAGAACAAATAATACAGAACGTATGAGAGTTTTAAGTGATGGTAGAGTTTCGGTAAACAACGCTACTCCATTTACTACAGGTAATTTAGTTTCTCACTCAACAACAGCAAATCATGCAATTGCAGTGCAAAGCACTAGTACTGGCGCAGGTTTATACTCTGAAAAAACTGGATTAGGATATGGTATACACCACGTAGCTATGAACGCTGCAGCACTTGGTGTTTTTTCTGATTTAAATAATAACACAGGTTCTGATGATGCCATTATTGGTCATGCAAATAATAATGCTGGTTTTGGTGGAGGATGGTTCCTTAATAATAATGGAAGTAATGGTACCGGGTATGGTTCTGCCGAGCAAGGTTATGGTGCATTAGGTATGAATACGGTTACTTCCGACTATAGTGTTGGAGTTATGGGTACTGTACAAGGTGTTGGAAACAACGGAAAAAGATCCTCTGCTGTTTTCGGTTCTAATAGCTCAGGTACTACACAAAATTCAGCTGGAGCTTTAGGTTATAGAGTAAGTGGTGGTGGACCTACTGCATTTTACGGAGGTTACTTTTTCACGTCAGGTACTACAACAGGTACTGGTACTGGTAGATTGAGTACACCAAGTGCAGCTGCTAATGTAGGTATTGGTGCTATAGGAGGCCTAATGGGCGGATGGGCAAAAGGAAGTGTATACGGTTTTACAACTAAAGGAGATCGTTATAGTTTGTACGTACAAGGGAGAGAATTTACTAATGATATTATCACACAATTACATGATAATGGAAATAATCAAAGAGTAGCTACTTATGTTCCAACATCTACTTCGGTTGATGTTACAGCTAAAGGTGTTGCCAACTTAGCGTCAGGTAACGCTACAATAACTTTCGATAAAAATTTCTCAAATATGGTTTCTTCAAAAGAACCAATCATCATTACTGTAACTCCAATTGGAGAGAGTAATGGGATACATTTAGTAAAAACAAGCGAAAACGGATTTACAGTTAAAGAAAATAATAATGGTAACTCTAATGTTCAATTTACATGGATAGCAGTAGCTACTAAAAAAGGTTATGAAAATGTTTCTAATCCTTCTGAATTATTAACCAATGATTATGACACTAAATTAAACGACTTCATGATAGATGAAAATGACCCTAACGCTAAAGGACAAATAATGTGGTGGGATGGTGATAAAATTAGATATTCAGGAGCACCTAAATCATTAAACGGAATAACCGTTAAGAATAAAGAGAGTAAATAGATTTACTTACAGAATTTAAATTATTAAAAAAAAGCACCTTTAATTAGGTGCTTTTTTTGTTTCACAAAATCTAAAAATTAAATTCATAAAACACCTTACACGAATCATTTGTCGATTTTTTTAGTATATTCGTCGAGTTTTTTTATTAAAACCATTTTATTTTTAAACCCGAATATACCCAAACTATGAAAAAAACTACTTTATTCATGACGCTGCTCATGAGTTTTATTTTTTTACAAAAAAATTATGCACAAGTTGGTGTAGGTACTACCACACCCGAAGGAGCTTTAGATGTTTCTTCATCAACAGGAGGATTAGTACCTCCTAGAGTCTTGTTAGATGATATTAATGATGCCACAACGGTAACTAACCCTAATGGAGGTGGTGCTCCAGTTGCAGGTACATTTGTATGGAATACTGGTCCAAACGGAGTTTCTCCTAATAATGTGGCAGCTGGTCTATATTATTGGGATGGTTCAAGATGGGTAGCTTTTGCAGGTTCCCCAGGAGGTTTTGATTGGGCACTAAAAGGAAATAGCGGTACCAACAATGGTACCGATTTTTTAGGAACTACAGATGCCGAACCATTGGTTGTTAAAGTAAATAATATAGAACGTATGCGTATGGGAACAACTGAAACAGTTGTTAACGAAGATGCTCAAAACTACGATTTTAGAGTTGAGGGTACAGGTGAAACTCATATGTTTTTTGTAGACTCTAACAACGATCACGTATATATTAGGCAAGCATCTCCATATCCTACGGTAGATATGTTTACATCTTATGCTGCGGCAAATGATTATGCAATTAACGGATATACTTCTGGTCAAGGTAATGCCGCAGTATATGGTCGTCATGAAACAAGTGCAACTGTAGGAAATACAAATGTGGCCGCTGGTTTTGATGCTGGAGCTAATGGGTATCCAACTATTGACGGTTACACCATAGGATTATCTGCAGCTGGAGAAGAACTAGGTGGTTTAGTAAGCTCTAATGATACTACTGGAGATAGATGGGGATTAATTAGTAGAAACTCCAAAACTTCTGGAGCAACAGATGTAATAGGAGCAGAAGCGAGACTTGCCGGTTTTTCTACCGTACCTCAAGATACAGGAATGCCTAGTGGTGGTGGTGGCCAAAGTGATGAGTTTTATGGTGGATACTTTACTGGAAATGATAATACTGGAGATTATGCTTATGTTGGTCTAAATTACAGAGGAACAAACTATAAAATTACCGGAGCAGGTTCTGTAGCTACAATTGTACAAGACACTAAAGGTAAAGAGCGTATTTTATTTTGCCCTGAAGCCCCAGAAATTTTGTTTGAAGACTATGGAGTTGCAAAATTAATTAATGGTACCGCAACAGTAACTATTGACCCTATTTTCGCTAAAAACATTGTAGTTAATGACAAACACCCTTTAAAAGTATTCATTCAACTTGAAGGAGATTGTAATGGCGTATACGTAACTAACAAATCAAAAAATAGCTTTACTGTTAAAGAATTAAAAGGAGGTAACTCAAACATCTCTTTTTCTTGGCACATTGTTGCGAACAGAGTTGACGATAAAGACGCTTCAGGAAAAGTATTTTCTAAGCATGAAGGAGTACGTTTCCCATACGGCCCTAAAAAACTTAAGCCTTTAAAATACGGAAAGGCAAAAGTTTCTACAAAATAGTATCCGAGATGCTAATTATAAATATTTTAAAAACGCCCAATTTGGGCGTTTTTTTATATATTCTAAATTCGTTTCATTATTATAGGCTTCTCTTTCAAAAGAAACATTTCTATATGCTTCTCTCCTATTCCTATACTGAAATAAACGAACCAAGTATTCTATTCCATACCACAGGTAAAAAAACACCACTAACAACTCCTTTTGTTGTGTTAAATGAATCTGCTCATGATTCAATAATATAGAATCATCTTTTAATGAATAACACTTTAAGAATATAAACGGGAATAATGTTATTCCTACAAAACCCTTTGGCACTATATACTTATTAAATAAAATCATATAAGGTTAAGTACAAATATCAAACCAAAATTGCTGTATATTTGTAGCATATGCTAAAGAAACGAATTCCAATTGAAGAAGGTGATTATTATTTAACCCCTGAAGGGTATAAATGCTTTACGGAACAATATCATTTAAAAAGAGGATATTGCTGTGAAAGTGGTTGCCGTCATTGCCCTTATGGATTCAATAAAAAAACCAATACACAACAAAAAAAGCGTTAATGGATTATCAACTATTAAACTACAAAGTTGCTATATACAGCAAATACCATAGGGTTGATATCCGCTATCCATAGCTGTTTGTTTATTACCTAGGTTAATTACTTTAACCTACAATACATTTCTAATAACAAACAAGTTACACACAACATTACAAAAGTATTACTATGGAAACTACAACAACATTAAGTTTTAAACAACAAATAAAGCAAGGTATTCCTAATGAACTACCTCCAATAAAGGCTTATGACAACACCATCAATCATGCGCCAAAAAGAAAAGAAATTCTTAGTAAAGAAGAAAAAAAATTAGCTATTGCTAATGCCTTACGCTATTTTAAACCAGAGCATCATGAGGTTTTAGCTAAAGAATTTTCTGAAGAGCTTAACGAATATGGTAGAATTTACATGTATCGTTTTCGTCCTGATTACGAAATGAAAGCCAGACCAATTAAAGCCTATCCAGGAAAATCTAAACAAGCAAAGGCTATCATGCTCATGATTCAAAACAACTTGGATTATGCTGTAGCACAACATCCGCATGAGTTAATTACTTACGGTGGTAATGGTGGGGTTTTTTCTAACTGGGCACAATACCTTTTAACCATGAAATACTTGTCAGAAATGACTGACAAACAAACACTAGTAATGTATTCTGGCCATCCAATGGGATTATTTCCTTCTCATAAAGACGCCCCTCGAGTTGTGGTAACTAACGGAATGATGATTCCTAATTATTCTCAACCAGACGACTGGGAAAAATTCAACGCTCTTGGTGTAACACAATACGGTCAAATGACAGCGGGAAGCTACATGTATATAGGCCCACAAGGTATTGTGCATGGGACAACAATTACCGTTTTAAACGGTTTTAGAAAAATTGGAAAAGAGCCTAAAGGTAATTTATTTGTTACTGCTGGACTAGGCGGTATGTCAGGTGCTCAACCTAAAGCGGGTAACATTGCAGGATGCATTACAGTTTGTGCTGAAGTAAATCCTAAAATAACACAAGTACGTTTAGATCAAGGATGGATAGATGAAAAAATCACTGACCTAAACAAACTCGTTGAAAGAGTTAAAGAAGCGAAAGAGAATAAAGAAACCGTATCTATTGCTTACTTAGGTAATATTGTTGATGTATGGGAAAAATTTGATCAAGAAAATGTGTATATCGATTTAGGATCAGATCAAACCTCATTACACAACCCTTGGGCTGGAGGCTATTATCCTGCTGATATTTCTTTTGACGACGCCAATGAAATGATGGCCAACAATCCAAAGCTTTTTAAAGAAAAAGTACAAGAAACCTTGCGTCGTCACGCCAAAGCTATTAACAAACATACTGATAAAGGGACTTATTTCTTTGATTATGGTAATGCCTTTTTATTAGAGGCTAGTAGAGCTGGTGCAGATGTTATGAACCCTAACCCAACAATAGGGCGAGAGTTCAAATACCCAAGCTATGTACAAGATATTATGGGACCAATGTGTTTTGACTATGGTTTTGGTCCATTCCGTTGGGTATGTGCTTCAGGAAAACCAGAAGATTTAGCAAAAACAGATGAAATTGCTTGCCAAATTTTAGAAAAAATAATGAAGAATTCCCCTAAAGAAATCCAACAGCAAATGGCTGATAATATTCAGTGGATTAAAGGAGCACAAGAAAACAAGCTAGTAGTAGGATCTCAAGCTCGTATTTTATATGCTGATGCCGAAGGACGAATGAAAATTGCTAAAGCTTTTAATAAAGCTATAAAAAAAGGAATCATTGGGCCTGTAGTTTTAGGAAGAGATCATCATGATGTGTCAGGTACTGACTCACCTTACCGTGAAACCTCTAATATCTATGACGGCTCACGTTTTACCGCAGATATGGCCATACATAATGTAATAGGTGATAGCTTTAGAGGTGCTACTTGGGTTTCTATTCATAATGGTGGAGGCGTTGGCTGGGGAGAAGTTATTAACGGCGGATTTGGTATGGTTCTTGATGGTAGTAAAGATGCAGGAAGACGCTTAAAATCAATGCTTTTCTGGGATGTAAACAACGGTATTGCTCGTAGAAACTGGGCAAGAAATGAAGGGGCTACTTTTGCTATTGAACGAGCAATGCAAAAAGAGCCTAAATTAAAAGTTACTATACCTAATTTAGTTGATGATGCTACTCTTGCTAATTTGTAAAAGTGATTTATTTAATCACTTAATATAACAACTAAAAAAGTAGTACTATGAAAATACTAAAATTACTCAGTTTACTTGTCATTCTAACCTTAACCTCATGCGCTTCGGTTAGAGTCAGCACAGATTATGACTCGCAAGCGGCTTTTGACAGCTACAAAACTTTTGCCTTTTATAAGCCCGGAATTGATAAAGTAACTATTTCCGACTTAGATAAAAGACGAATTTTACGCGCTATTGAAAGTGAAATGCTCGCTAAAGGATTTACAAAATCTGAATCACCTGATATTTTAGTCAATATCAATACAGAAACAGAAAAAAACGTAAATGTTTATAATGCAGGGTTTGGCTATGGATGGGGACCATGGTATGGTGGTTTTAACAGGCAAATTTCTAGTTCTACCGACGGTGTACTGTACATTGATCTAATCAATGCTAAAAACAAACAATTAGTTTGGCAAGGAAGAGGAGTTGGCTACTTAACTCACGATAGTGAAAGAAAAGATGAACGAGTTAGGGAGTTTGTTACTCAAATTTTAGCAAAATACCCTCCAGGAACTCAAAACTAAATCTATAAAAAAAGGCGCTTCAATTGAAGCGCCTTTTTTTAAAACTTAATTCTTTATTACAACTAATACGCAAGCAATTCTTCAATTTTTGTTCTCACTTTATCAATTGAAGGAATCATCGTTTGCTCTAAAGTTGAATTCAATGGGATTGCCGGCATATTTTCACTACCAATAGTCATCACTGGAGCATCTAAATACTTAAAACATTTCTCTTGAATTAAACCACTCAAAGCTCTTGCAAAAGAGTTATTGACAGGTTCTTCTGTTACTACTAAACATTTTTTTGTTTTCTTAACAGATTTTAAAATAGTTTCCTCATCTAAAGGATATAACGTTCGCAAATCAACTATTTCTACATTTTCTTGTAAATGTTTGGTGGCATTTAGAGCCCAATGTACCCCCATACCATAGGTAACAACCGTGATAGTTTCTGCTTCATCTTGCTGCCAAATTTCTTGTACCACATTAGCTTTTCCTAAAGGCAATATATAATCTGCTGCTGGCTCAATTGTTCTTGCAGCATCGGTTCCTTTAACTTTAGACCAATACAAGCCTTTATGTTCTAAAAACACTACCGGATTTGGATCATGATATGCAGCTTTTAACATTCCTTTTAAATCCGCACCATTACTTGGATAAGCAATTTTTATTCCTCTAATATTAGTCAATACAGATTCTACTGATGAAGAATGATATGGTCCTCCACTTCCGTAAGCTCCTATAGGCACACGTAATATCATAGATACTGGCCACTTTCCGTTAGATAAGTAACACGAACGTGAAACTTCAGTAAACAGTTGATTTAAACCTGGCCAAATATAATCTGCAAATTGTACCTCTACTATTGGCTTTAAACCTGCAGCACTCATTCCTACTGTAGAACCTACAATAAAGGCTTCTTGAATAGGAGTGTTAAAGACACGTTCGTCTCCAAACTTTTGTGCTAAGGTAGCTGCCTCTCTAAATACACCTCCTAATCTTCCTCCAACATCTTGACCGTATAACAAACACTCTTTATGTGCTCGCATAATTTCTTCTACAGCAAACAACGCACAATCAACCATTACAACCTCTTCTTTGTTAACAGGTGCTCTTTCTCCTTTTTCTTCAGTAATTGGTGTTGGCGCAAAGTCATGCGTAAACAAATCTTCTGGCGTAGGGTCTGCTGCTTGTAATGCTCTTTCAAAATCGGCTTTTACTTTTGCTATTGCTTCCTTTTCTATTGCTTCAATTTCGTTTCCTGTAAACCCAGCACTTACTAACTGTTGCTGTAAAACTGGGTATGGATCACGTGAGCGTGCTTCTTCTAAATCATCTCTGTACCACTCCATTCTAACTCCTGAGGTATGGTGGTTTAATAACGGAACTTTAGCGTGTAACAATACCGGCCTACGCTCTTCTCTTATTATACGCAATGCTTCTTCAACCGCTGCATAAGACGCTGTAAAGTTAGCCCCATCTACAGAAATTGCTTCTAAGCCATGAAAACCCTTAGCGTATTCAGCCGCATTTTGCGCCCTTGTTTCTGCTGCATTTGCAGAAATATCCCAGCCGTTATCTTGTACTAAATACAAAATTGGCAACTGTTTTAAAGCAGCCATCTGGAATGCCTCTGCTATTTCACCTTCTGTAACCGATGCATCTCCCAAACTACAAACGGCCACTGGCTTATCTTTTAATGTTTTATCATCTAAGCCTACATTTTCTTTATACCAAAACCCCATAGCAACTCCAGTAGCGGGAATAGCCTGCATACCTGTTGCTGATGATTGGTGCGGTATTTTAGGCTTATCATCGTCACGTAAACTCGGGTGCGAATAGTAGGTACGTCCACCAGAAAAAGGATCATCCTTTTTAGCTAATAATTGTAACATTAAATCATACGGTTGCATCCCAAAAGCCAATAACATGGCATCATCTCTATAATATGGAAAAGCGTAATCTTGTGGCTGTAACTGCATTCCTAATGCTGTTTGTATAGCTTCATGCCCTCTTGAAGTAGCGTGGACATATTTAGAAACTAATTTAAAATTGTCTTCATACAATGTAGCCATCGCTTTTGCGGTACACAAATTAGTATAGGCTTGTTGTAAAACTTTTTTTGACACTTTCTTTTCACTTATCATTGTTTTCATTTTCAGTTGTGTTACTTTACGTGTATATCATATTTTTTCAATAAACCTAATACTTCTGGCATTGAAAATTGTGCTTTTTTTATAGTGTTATTTTCTGGATCAATCGTATAATTATACGCTGTAGTTAAGTTTGCTTTTTCTAGTATTGTTTGTTCAAAAATTGCTTGTTTAAAATCACAGTTTTCAAACAATGTATTACTGACATCTGCTTGGGTAAAATCTGTTTGATACAACTCACACGACACTACTCTTGTGTTTTTCATTTTAACTTGATAAAATGATGCCAAGCTCAAATTACAATTATCAAACTTTACTGAAAATAAAAACGGATTGCAATTGTTAAATTGTACCCCTACTAATTTACATTCAGAAAAAAACACATCATTAAACACCGTGTTTTTAACTTTTGCATTACTAAAATCGCAGTTATAAAACTCACATTCAGTAAATGAAATATTAGACAAATCCGTTTCAGAAAAAACACAATTCAAAAAAGTACAGGTATCATACTCCCCTTTTTTTAAAGCTTCTTGAGTATATTGCTGCTTTTCAAATTTGGTATTTTCAACTATCATCAGTTATATTTTTTTATCTGCATTAAATGCTTCTAAGTTATCAGCAACTCTTCTTAAAAAAGAACCTCCTAAATATCCGTCAACTACTCTGTGATCAAATGATAGTGATAAATACATCATACTTCTAATCGCAATTTCATCACCTTTATCTGTAGTAATTACCTCTGCGCGTTTTTTAATAATACCTAATGCTAAAATGGCTACTTCTGGCTGGTTGATTATTGGTGTACCCATGATGCTCCCAAAAGTACCTACATTAGAAATGGTAAATGTACTTCCTTGAATTTCCTCAGGTTTCAACTTGTTTTCTCTAGCAGCATTAGCCAAATGATTAACATCTTTTGCAATACTTACTAAATCTTTACTAGCTGAATTTTTTACAACCGGAACAATTAAATTACCACTGGGTAAAGCTGTTGCCATACCAATATTAATATCTTTACGCACTACTACTTTAGTACCATCTACCGATGCATTAATTGCTGGAAAGTCTTTTATTGCATTAGTTACTGCTTCAACAAATAATGGTGTAAACGTTAAACGTTCGTTATACTTTTCTTGAAAAACTGCTTTATTAGCATTTCGCCAATTAACCATTTCAGTTACATCAGCTTCTACATAAGCTGTTACATGCGGTGAAGTTTGTTTTGAATACACCATATGACCGGCAATCATTTGACGCATTCTATCCATTTCTTCTATAACATCATGCCCTTCTTTATATTGAATTTGTGGCGCAGTATAATTAAATTGATTGTTATTTACTATATGCTGAGCTTGTGGACGACTAGGCAATGGATACTTACGGTTTTTGACATAATTTATCACATCACTTTTACGAATTCTTCCTTCAGTACCTGTACCAATAATACTTTGCACCTCCTCAATACTTAATCCTTCCTTTTGTGCAATACTAACTACTAAAGGAGATAAAAAAGCATCTGGATTAGACTTTATAGTTGTTTTTACTGCTTGTTGTTTGCTAGCAACTTCTTTTTTAGCTGTTGTATTGTTAACTTGAGTAGACGCTACTTTATCTTTAGTTTTATTAATCGCTCCAGTGGCTTCTATAACTGCAATTACTGCCCCAATAGCCACTACGTCTTGATCTTGGTATTTTATTTCTTTAAGCACCCCATTACAAGGCGATGGCACTTCTGAGTCTACTTTATCTGTAGCTACTTCCAATAGGGTTTCATCTGCTTCTACGGTATCGCCTACTTCTTTTAACCAGTTTAATACTGTAGCTTCAGCAATACTCTCTCCCATTTTTGGTAATGTTACTTCTATTAAAGTCATGTATTGAATTTGAGGATTATGTATCGGTTATTTTCTTATTAGTTTTATTAAATAAACCGATTTTAAATAAAGAATAAATTTACAAAAAATGCACATATTTTAACTATAAAACCCAATAACAAATAAATAAACAGTGTTTTATTCTTTCAAATGATACTTATAACATTTTTTATTCTTTATTTTTGAAAAAAACTAACCACTAGCATAAAAAAATTCTGTTATGAAACTTGACATTATTGATTATAAAATTTTAAAGTTACTTCAAGAAAACTCTAACCGTACTGTAAAAAGCCTTGCAGAAATACTAGGTATGTCTACCACTCCTGTTTTTGAGCGAATAAAAAAGCTAGAAAAAGAAAATTATATTGATAAATATGTGGCTGTACTAAATCACAACAAAGTTGGTGTAAAACAAATGGTATTTATTGGTATTACCTTGCAAGGACACACGAGGAGCTACTTGGAAAAGTTTGTAAAACAAATTAACGATTTTCCAGAAGTAGTGGAATGCCATAGAATAAGTGGGAATTTTGATTATTTATTAAAACTTATGGTTGAAGATGTTGAGGCTTATGAAAAATTTATCATGACCAAGTTAACCTTGCTACCATATTTAGGAAATGTACAAAGTTTCATTACACTATCAACAGGGAAACAAACCAATGAATTAGATTTATCGCACTTGATTAAACCCTGATTTACCCCATGACAACAATATCATCCCTCAATAATAATGCTTCATATAGAGAAGGATTTATTAAGCTAATTTTGTTAAAAATATGCTTTCTCATTATTGATTTTTTCAAATACAAATACCTGTATAAAAATTAACTAACTAACTTTTTTAACACCATCCTAGCTCTTGCTTTATATGCTGCACTACCTACAGCATAATTTTGCTCAATTACCATTTGTAACTCTTCATGAACCCAACTAACATCTTTTCCTAAATAATATAAACTTGTCATAGAATACGCCTTTGCAGCTACATTTAGTTTCTCATTTATCAACCATTCAAAGCTAAGCGCTACCATTAGCTCTTTAACATTTGATGTCATAACATCAACAACTGTTGCGTTGGGGTCTTTCCCGTAAG
Organism: uncultured Flavobacteriaceae bacterium; assembly: GCA_947493535.1. Classification (GTDB taxonomy): domain Bacteria; phylum Bacteroidota; class Bacteroidia; order Flavobacteriales; family Flavobacteriaceae. Next base: position 26,348 of record CANLRK010000004.1, read on the forward strand.
TTTTCAACACAAAAGTTTCTATAATTTTTGCTATCGGACGAATTGCAGAATCATTGGTAAGCTTCGTAGCTCCTTTTAAAATTTTATGAATATGCGGACAAAGCATTTCTATATACTGACGGTTTAAAAACTCTAACCACCAACAATATTTAAAATGATTCTTCTCATTATTAAAAGCTCTTTTAATAACTTCTGGAAGAATTTCTGGGTACTTAACAATTAAGGCTACAGCCTCAGTACGAGATTCCATACTGTGGTTTACTTTTTTTATATCGAATTGTAATTCTTCTAGAGTCATTTCCTTTTTAACTTAAATTACTAACACCTTTAAATGTAGCAGAAAAATATTTTATTAGGCTATTTTTTCCTATATTAATATGATATTAAACTGACTACAACTTAATGGACCATAGGTTTAAAAAAATAATGGCTCAGTCGCTACTATTAGGAGTACTCACAAATGTATATATTTTAAGCGTCGTAGTATACCTTGGTTTATATGATATTATTTGGACTCCTATAATAACTCCAGTCTTATTTTTAATCGGTTATTTCTTATTACAAAAAGATAAAATTAAAGCAACTCAAGTTTTCTTCGCAGGTTCATTAATTGTTACATATGAGGTTTTTGTTCATACTCATTCTCTGGGTTGGAATAGTGGTTTTTATTACTATATATTTCTTATTCCTGCAGTTTTTTTAATTGGCGGAAAATGGAAAAAAATTACTAAAACTTGTTTTTTTTATTCTGTAGTATTTGCTATTATTTGTTTATTTATTTTTTATTTTAATCAAAAAGGTCTTTATTCTATTTCATCAGAAGCCACATCCTATATCAATATTAGCAATTTCACACTAACTGGCTTTGTTATTTTAGTAGTTATTTCATACTTCAGCAAAACTGTTCTTAAAAAAGAAAACGAATTACTACGCCTTAACACTACTTTAATTAAACAAAACGATAAAGTAGTAAACCAACATAACAATCTTCAAGTTTTAATGAAGGAGATTCATCATAGGGTAAAAAACAATTTACAAATGGTAAATAGTTTGTTACGATTACAAGCAAATGAAATAAAAGATGAAAATGTGGTTGAGCTGTTTAATGTTTCTAGACAGCGAGTACTTTCTATGGCTAAACTCCATGAAAAAATGTACGGTTCAGAAGACCTTCAACACATTAATATTCACGAGCATTTTGAATCATTAATTAAAGGTTTATTAGACAGTTATGCTACCGATAAAGAAATAACTCTTGATCTTAAAACTGAAAATGTTAATTTAGAAATTGACACATTAATCCCTCTAGGTTTAATGATTAATGAGATTATCACTAACTCCTTAAAATACGCATTTATCAATCGGAATCAGGGAATCATAACGTTACACTTACGCTCCTTAAATCATCAAGAATATGAAATGATTATTGGTGATAATGGAACCGGTATAACACTTAAAGATGTTTCTGATGGTTTAGGCTCTAAACTAATAAAAGCTTTCACAAAACAACTAAACGGTTCTATAGAACAATTAGAAACCTCTGGAACAGTTCTAAAATTAGTATTTAAAGAGACTAATTAATGCTACAACCTATGCTGTTCTAACCAATAGCAATCTGACTTTACTCCTTTCCACTCAAAAACAAATTCATCGGTAATTTTAAAACCTACTTTTCGTAACACATTTACAGAAGCTTTATTAGGGATATCTGCTGCTGCATATAGACTTTTAACACCAGCTTCATCAAACATATAATCTACCCAAGCTTGAGCTGATTCAGTAGCATAGCCTTTAGCCCAAAACTTAGAAATAAAGCGATACCCCAACTCATAAACGTTATAGAAACCATTCATTTGTTCAGATTCTATTAAATATTTAATTCCGCAACAGCCCATAAATTCATTAGTTTCTTTTAAAACAACAGCCCAACGAGCAATACCTCTCTCTTTGTATTGTTGTTGCAAATAATCAATTCCTTCTTGAGCTTGTTCCAAAGTTTTTATAGGCATATTACCCAAATATCTATGTACTTCCGGATCTGAATCTAATTCAAACATACCTTGTAAATCTGCATTTTCAACTGGTCGTAAAACAAGACGTTCAGTTTCTATGGGTTGATTAGGCATCATTTTTTTAAAAACTCATTTAAGGTATTATAAAAAGCTTCTTGCTCAGGTCTGTTTTCAGGAACTTTTCTTAGCGGCTCTACTGCTTTCATAGTTTCATGACAATCGGCAGGTAATTGTTGATACAACTGAGTCCCTTTAGTTTTCCAAGCTATCATTTCATCTGATACTTCTTTTATTGCCTTTGCAGGATTCCCAACTATTAATTGTCTTTTTTCAAAAACTGTATTCGCTTTTACAAAAGCCATAGCTCCTACAATACATTCATCGCCAATAACAGCGTCATCCATAATAACAGCGTTCATACCAATTAAGCAGTTTCTACCCAAATTGGCTCCATGAATCACTGCTCCATGACCAACATGGGCAGACTCTTTTAAAGTAATAGACTTACCCGGAAACATATGTACCGTACAATTTTCTTGTACATTCACTCCGTCTTCTAATATAATTTCTCCCCAATCACCACGTATAGCAGCTCCTGGACCAATGTAACAATTCTTACCAAGAATAACATTTCCTATAACTGATGCTAAGGGATGTACAAAACTACTTTCGTGAACTACCGGTATAAATCCTTTGAATGAATAAATCATATATAAAAAAAATGAGAAGCATAAAGGTAGTAAAAACACCTTTATACTTCTCATTTATAAATTTAAGATTGATTATTTAAATCTTTTTAAGGTTTCTTTAGTAAAATCAGACAATACTAATCTACCAGAAATCACGGCTCTTTCAGCTAATAAGGTATCCCAATGCTCTGTTCCTTCCCAAAAAATCTTTTTCATTTCTTTCATTGCTTCTGGATTATAATTACATAGGTTTTCAGCAAAGGCTTGTACTGCTTCATCTAATTCTTCTGTAGAATCATAAACTTGTGTATATAAGCCTTTTGCCTTTGCCCATTCAGCATCATAAAAAGTGTTCGCATCAATAGCTATTTGAGACATCCCTGTTAAACCTAACTTACGCTCTACTGCTGGTCCTACTACAAAAGGTCCTATACCTACATTTAATTCACTTAACTTGATAGACGCAAACTTAGATGCCATACAGTAATCAGTTGCAGAAGCTACTCCTACTCCTCCTCCAACAGTTTTTCCTTGTACGCGCCCGATAATGAACTTCGGACACTTTCGCATTGCATTAATTACATTAGCAAAACCAGAGAAAAATACTTTTCCTGTTTCAGCATCGTTAATATTTATTAATTCTTTAAAACTAGCTCCTGCACAGAATGTTCTTGCTCCACCACTTTTTAAGATGATTACTTTTACGGCATCATTCTCTCCTGCCTCTGTAATTGTATTAGCTAACTTAGCTAAAATATCTCCAGGTAATGAGTTATGCGCTGGATGAAAAAATTCTATGGTTGCAATTCCGTTTTGTATATCTTGTTTTACGTAAGGTGCTGTCATAATAATTCTAAGTTTTAAATAGTAAACCGCAAAAATAACTCACTTTTACATTTTACATTTAGTGTTTTATATTTTTAATTTTAAAGTAACCCAAACTGCTCAAAATGATGATTGAAATGCTTCGTATGTACTAAGTCCCATTCAAACTTATCTAAAATTCCAAAAACAGCATTTTTAGTAGTAGCTTCTGGATTTTCTTTAAAATACATTGTAAACTCATCATAAGCTTCTAGCAACTTAACTTTTGCTTCCGCTAAATTTTCATAACGCAATTCCTTAGCCCTATCTTCTAACACCTTAGGTGCTTTATAGTTTTTAGGCATTGGTGTATGTGTATAAATAGACTCGTGTACTTTTTCTAATATTTTCTCTGGTGTTTCAATTTCAAAATCTTGAATTTCACCTGAAGCTACTCTAACCGAATATTCTAAATGCTCAACCATTTCTTGAGCACTCATCGTTCCCCATTCTGGTTTTGCATCTTCTGATAATTTATTTAAATATCCTGAAATTGTTTTTCTATTGATTTCAGCAAACGGACTCTTTTTTTGCACCATTGTTAAAATAGTTGCTACCGCCACTAACTCGTCTTCTTGATCAAATACCTCAACAAACCATTTTACAATTCCGCTAGGTAATTCAGTTCCTCTAGAATCTCTATCTACACGTTCTTTACACGTTAAACGAACATAAACCGTATCGTTATGATAAATTGGGCGTAAGAATCTACACTCTTCTAATCCGTAATTAGCTGCTACAGGTCCTTTGTTAGGGTACACAAATAATCCTGCTGCTGCCGATATGATAAAATAACCGTGAGCTGTACGCTTTTCGAAAATACTACCGTCTAAAGAAGTGATGTCTGTATGTGCGTAGAAATGATCCCAAGTTAAGTTACCAAAGTTGATAATATCAGTATCTGTAATGGTACGCTTATGAGTCTTTAAAGACATACCTGGTTTGATATCCTCCCAATGGTATGCAAACGGATGTTTCTCTGTTTCTATATAATCGGCATTAGGTTGATAAATCCCTGTAACTTCTGTTAAAGTAGTTGGTGTTCCTTGAATAGCACAACGTTGCATATAATGCTTTACACCACGCATTCCACCCATTTCCTCACCACCTCCAGCTCTACCTGGACCACCATGTGTTAACTGAGGTAATGGAGAACCATGACCTGTACTCACTTTAGCATTTTCTCTATTCCCTACTAAAATACGTCCGTGATGAGAAGCTGCTCCAACAATATAATCGCGAGCAATTGTATCGTTATAAGTAAAAATAGATGATACTAATGAACCTTTACCCATTTGCGCTAAGGTAATTGCTTCATCTAAATTTTTATAAGGCATAATAGTACTAACCGGGCCAAATGCTTCTAACTCATGAACCGCAGTATTCGTAAACGGATTGTCTTCTCGCATTAAAATTGGCTTCATAAAAGCTCCTTTTTCTGCATCGGCACCAATAGTTTCTACTGTATCTAAATTACCATATACTATCTGTGCTGTCTTTGCCAACTCGGAAACTTGATCTTTTACGCTTTGAACTTGCGCTTTACTTACTAAAGCTCCCATACGCACCTCTTTTAAACGAGGGTCACCAATAGTCACTTTATCTAACTGTTTTCCTAAAGCTATCTGAACATCTTCTACTAAGTTTTCTGGAACCATGATACGACGAATCGCTGTACATTTCTGTCCAGTCTTCACTGTCATCTCCTTACGAACTTCTTTAACAAACAAATCGAATTCTGGAGTTCCAGGAATAGCATCCTCTCCTAAAATAGAACAGTTTAATGAATCTGCTTCCATTGTAAAAGGAACCGCTTCTTGCGTTAATCTAGGATGTGCTTTTAATAATCGACCCGTATGCGCAGAACCTGTAAAGGTAACCACATCTTGAGATTCAACAGTATCTAGAATGTTCTTTGTCATTCCACTAAGCAATTGTAAACATCCTTCTGGTAAAATACCCGAATCTACAATTACTCGTACTACTGCCTCTGTTAAATATGCTGTTTGCGGTGCGGGTAATACAACTGCTGGCATACCCGCCATCCAGTTTACTGCACACTTTTCTAACATTCCCCAAATTGGGAAGTTAAATGCGTTAATATGAACCGCTACACCTGTTTTAGGAACTAAAATATGGTGCGCCATAAAACGACCTCCACGAGATAAATCGATAGGATCTCCCTCTACATGAAAAGGTTGATTCGGAAATAATTTACGTAACGATGCATTAGCAAATAAATTACCAAAACCACCTTCTATATCTATCCAGCTATCTACTTTAGTAGCCCCTGTACGGTAACTAATTTCGTAAAATTCGTTTTTTCTTTTGGTAAGATATAATGCCAATTTCTTAAGCATGTTACCACGCTCTTGAAAAGTCATTTTACGTAACTTTTCTTGTCCTTTTGTTCTACCGTATTCTAATACTGCAGGAATGTCTAATCCCTCCGTAGAAGAAAAACCAATTGTATCTCCAGTAACAGCATCGAACATAGGAGTTCCTTCTCCTTGACCTGCTACCCAGTGACCGTTAATGTATGATTGTAATTTCATAGTTTATATTGTAAGTCTATAAAACTCTACTTTTTCGTTTTATCAATTAATCTTAAAATATCTTCTTTATAGTATTCTCCATTCATATGTTGAAATTCTCCATTTTTATTTATTACTAAAACAGCATAACAACTTTTAATTTTATTAAAAAACCTATTAAAGAGATATTTATTTTGATCTTCAAAATAATCTTTATTATCTATTTTCTTACGAGCTAATTTAGATTCAAAATAAGAGTAAACAACTCTAGTGTTCTGTAATTTCAATTCAGAAAAATAATTCTCAAACCACATTGAACTATTTACTTTTCTATACTGATTGTAATGACAATATGTTTTTGGCTGTCTGTAATTTATTATCAAATAATTTTCTTCAATCCAATTAAATCTTTTTTTTATAAAAATCAATTCAGCTTTAGTTAATTTTCCTCCTAAATCATATTTGTCATTCTGAGCAAACAACTCAAAAAAACTTAAAACCAGAATCAATAATATAAGTTTCTTCATTCTATAAATTAACATTTTCAATAATAGCAGCATATCCTTGTCCTACCCCAATACACATCGTAATTAAGGCATAACGCTTACCTGTTTCTTGTAACTCTAAAGTAGCAGAATACGCAATTCTAGCCCCTGTTACTCCTAATGGATGACCAATAGCTATTGCTCCTCCGTTAGGGTTAATTCTAGGGTCATCATCTGCTAATCCCCACTCACGGATACAAGCTAAACTCTGAGCTGCAAAAGCTTCGTTTAACTCTATTACATCCATATCATCCATAGTTAATCCTGCTTTCTCTAAAGCTTTATTAGATGCATTAACCGGACCTATTCCCATAATTCTTGGCTCTACTCCTACTACAGCAGAACTTACAATTCTCGCCATTGGTTTTAAACCGTATTTCTTAACCGCGTCTTCTGAAGCAATAATAGTTGCTGCAGCACCATCATTCAATCCAGATGCGTTACCAGCTGTTACACTTCCTCCTTCTTTCTTGAAAGCTGGACGTAACTTAGCTAATACTTCTGGAGTAGTTGTTGGCTTTATAAACTCATCTTGATTAAAGATGATTGGATCTTTTTTACGCTGAGGAATTTCTACCGCTACAATCTCTTTTGCTAAACGACCAGATTCTTGAGCTTTAGTTGCTTTCATCTGACTTCTGTATGCAAAAGCATCTTGATCTTCTCTAGAAATATTATATTTTTCTACTAAATTCTCGGCAGTAACTCCCATACCATCTGTACCATACATCTCGTGCATTTTCTTGTTTACAAAACGCCACCCAAAAGTAGTATCATACATTTTAGAATCTCCTCCAAAAGCACTAGATGGTTTAGCAATTGCGTATGGCCCGCGAGTCATATGCTCAATTCCTCCCGCTATAAATAAATCACCGTCTCCTGCTTTTACTGCTCTATTTGCATGAATAATAGCCGATAAACCTGAGCTACATAATCTATTTACTGTTTCTCCAGGAACTGTATAAGGTAAACCAGCTAATAATGAAGACATACGTGCTACGTTTCTATTATCTTCTCCTGCTTGGTTAGCACAACCCATAATAACATCATCATAAGCATCTGTTGGTATGTTGGTGTTACGAGCAGCTACTTCTTTAATTACCAAAGCACCTAAATCGTCTGTTCTTACAGGTGATAATGTTCCTTTATATTTTCCTATTGGAGTACGTACTCCATCTATGATATATGCTTCTTTCATATTATTCCCAATCTTTATTGGTACGATATACTGTTCCTTTAAACAGAGCAACAATGGTATCGTCTCGTTTAATTTCTATTTTATAAAATCCGAACTTATTTTTTAATGACTCTTCTTTAGCTACTGCTATAATCTTATCTCCTTCTTTTAAAGCTTCTGTATGATTAATAGAAGTATCTATAGAAACCGATTGCTTACCATGAGTATTAGCCGCAAATGCCAAAGCACTGTCTGCTAATGAGTAAGTAATACCACCATGAGCAATTCCAAAACCATTTAGCATATCCTTTTTAATAGTCATAGACAGGCTACAAGTTCCCTCAGAAATTTGCTCTATCTCTATACCTAACCATTTACTAAATGGATCGTTATCATACATTTTATGTACAATCTCCTTTGGTGTCATCTTAAAAAAATGTTTTTTCTTCTCTTTTCATTTTGCGTAATAACGGAGAGCACCTGTAACGATCTTCGTGATACTCGCTATACATCGCGTCTAGTTGGTCTACACACCAATCTATTCCTTTCTCATCTGCCCAAGCTAACAACCCTTTAGGATAGTTCACTCCTTTGGTCATCGCGTTATCTATATCGGCTGCAGAAGCAATGTTTAAAAACAAGGCATCGGCTGCTTCATTAATTAACATTACCAATACTCTATCAAAAATAGTTTTAGCTAAAGCATCGTCTTGTTTAGGTTCTGGTTTCACAGCTCCTTCAGTGTAATCATAATATCCTTTTCCAGACTTTCTTCCTAAATATCCAGCTTCGGATAAACGTTTTTGCGTAAATGCTGGCTTGTATCTTGGATCAAAATAGAATGCTGTAAATACAGTTTCCGTAACCGTATAATTTACATCGTTACCTATAAAATCCATTAACTCGAATGGACCCATTCTAAATCCACCTAAGCTTTTTAAAGCCCAATCTATAGTAGCAAAATCAGCTAATCCTTCTTCGTAAATACGTAGCGACTCTCCATAAAAAGGTCTTGCTACACGATTCACAATAAACCCAGGAGTATCTTTAGCTACTGCTACTACTTTTTTCCAGCTATCTATTGTTGCTACCGATTTCTCTAAAACTTCTTTTGAAGTTTGAACTGCAGGAATAACTTCTACCAACTTCATTAACGGAGCTGGATTAAAAAAGTGAATTCCCACACATCTTTCTGGCTTTTGTAAAGAAGCTGCAATTGATGCAATAGATAATGAAGAAGTATTAGAAGCAATAATACAGTCGTCTGAAACATAGGTTTCTAACTCTGAAAAAACTTTTTGTTTGATATCTAAGTTTTCTATAATTGCCTCAATAGTAAGGTTTGAATCTCCTAAATCTTTTAAACTAGCTACATAAGAGATATTAGACTGAATTCTTAACTTTTCAGTAGCATCAATCCTTCCTTTTTCTACTAGTCTGTTTAATATTTTTTCTAAGCTTGCTTTACTCTTGTCTAAAGCTTCTTGTTTGGTATCGTAAACTTTTACTTTACAACCTGAAGTAGCTGCCACTTGAGCAATACCGCTTCCCATAGTTCCTGAACCTATAATTCCTACGTTCATATTATTTTCCAATAAAGTTTGGTTTTCTTTTTTCTACAAAGGCATTCACTCCCTCTGAATAATCATGAGATTGAGCAGATTCTATTTGGTATTTAGACTCTAAAGCTAACTGCTCTTCTAAATTATTTGTTAGCGATTGATTTAAAACACGCTTAGTTAACCCCAACGCTTTAGTAGGCATTTTAGCCATTTTAACCGCTAATTTTTCTACGTATACATCAAATTCTTCTGATTCCACAGACTTATAAATCATTCCCATCTGCTCCGCTTCGACAGCCATTACTTTATCTCCAGTCATCATTAACGCGGCTGCTTTCTGGAAACCTATTAGCCTTGGTAAAAAGAAAGTTCCTGCGCTATCTGGTATCAAGCCTATTTTACTAAAAGCCTGAATAAAACTTGCATTTTCGTTAGCAATAACAATATCACAAGCCAAAGCTATGTTAGCCCCTGCTCCAGCTGCTACACCATTTACTGCTGCTATAATTGGTTTTTCTATAGCTCTAATTCTTTCAATAATTGGATTGTAATGCTCTTCTAAAATAGCTTTAAATCCTGGATTTAATTCTGGAGTAGTAACTTCTTTTAAATCTTGACCAGCACAAAATGCTTTACCATTACCTGTTAAAACTATTGCTCTAACTTCATCATTAGCATTACAATCATCTAGCTTGCCTTGTAAATTCAAAGCCATTTCTCTGTTAAAACTATTGAATACTTCCGGTCTATTTAGCGCTATAAACGCAACGTTATTTTCAATCTTAATTTCTATTGAACTCATATATCTTATAAACACCAATTCCCGCAAAAGCGGGAATAATTATTTTAAACATTTAAAATAGTCAAAGGGTTCCAAACAATCTTCACATTGAAAAAATGCTTTACAAGCTGTGGAGCCAAATTGACTAATCATTTTTGTATTGGTTGAGTTACATTGCGGGCAACTCACTATTTTTTTATTTCCTAGTAACGCCTCTTTATCTGCATCTGCTTCTAAGGGTGGAGCTATTCCGTATTCTAACAATGCTTTCCTACCTTTTTCTGTTATCCAATCGGTTGTCCACGCTGGAGATAATACTAGTTTTACTTCGCATTCGAAGCCAGCTTTTTTTAATGCAGTTTTGATATCATCACCAATTACATCCATTGCTGGGCAACCAGAATAGGTAGGTGTTATTTTTACAAAGACTTTACCATTCTTTAAAATGGCTTCACGAACCACTCCCATTTCTAAAATAGACAACACTGGTATCTCAGGATCAGATACCGCTGCTAATATCTCTTGTAGTTCTGGGGCAATATGTGGAGCTTGATCTACCATTCCATTCCTGGGTAAGTTCTTTGCATATACTGCATATCTGCTAACAAATAGCCTAAATGTTCTGTATGCACACCTTTTTTACCTCCTTTTTGAAACCATTTAGATTCTGGAACTTGAATAGTAGCTTCCTTTAAAACTATATTTACTTTTTTATAATAAGCTTCTTTTAATTGAGTAACATCTACCGCCACTCCAGCTTTCACCATTTCTTTATCAGAATCAGTTTGATGGAATAACTCATCTGTATAGGTCCAAAGTACATCAACAGCTTCTTGAATTTTTTGACGGCTCTCTTCAGTACCGTCTCCTAAACGTATAACCCAATCTGAAGAAAATCTTTCGTGATAACTTACTTCCTTAATTGATTTTTTTGCAATTACAGCTAAAGTTTCATCATTACTGTTTTGCAATTGCTCTAAAAACAGTAAATGATAAACATCAAACAAAAACTGACGAACTATAGTGTGCGCAAAATTTGTATTAGGTTGCTCAACCAATAATACATTTTTATACTCACGTTCTCTACGTAAAAATGCAATGTCATCTTCTGTTTTTTCTCCACCAGAAACCTCAGCAGCATACTGAAAATAACTACGTACTTGTCCAAATAAATCCAACGAAACATTTGTACAAGCAATATCTGTTTCTAAACTAGGTCCATGCCCACACAACTCTCCCATTCTTTGCCCAAGAATTAGAGAATTATCTGCAACCCCTAATATGTAATTGTATAAATTTTCGTTTTGCATTACATGTGTTTTAATTCATCTGGTAAATTATAAAAAGTAGGATGTCTATATACTTTACTTTGCGCTGGTTCAAACAACTCTCCATTATTATCAGGGTTGGAGGCTGTTATATTTTTTGACTCAACCACCCATATACTTACTCCTTCCATACGACGTGTATAAACGTCTCTGGCATTTTCCAAAGCCATTTCAGCATCTGAAGCATGTAAACTTCCGCAGTGTCTGTGTTCCAATCCGTTTTTACTTCGTATAAATACTTCCCAAAGAGGCCAATTATTTTTCATTCTATTGTTTTTAGTATTAAACATTAAGATTTTAGCTATGAACTCTTTTTATTATTCAAAACTAAACTCTCAACACTGATTTATGCTACTTCTTTTTTTGATTTTTTAGCGGCGTGTGCCATTGCTCCTTCTCTTACCCAAGTTCCTTCTTCCCAAGCAGCTACACGTGCGCCAATACGTTCTTTATTACAAGGACCATGACCTTTAACTACCTGCCAAAATTCATCCCAATTAATTGGTCCGAAATTATAGTGCCCTTTTTCTTCATCCCATTTTAAATCAGGATCAGGAACTGTTAATCCTAAAATTTCAGCTTGCGGTACTGTTTGATCAACAAACTGCTGGCGTAACTCATCATTAGTTTTACGTTTTAACTTCCATTTCATTGACTGTTCAGTATGCACCGACTCTGCATCTGTAGGTCCAAACATCATCAAAGAAGGCCACCACCAACGGTTTAAAGCATCTTGTGCCATTTCCTTCTGCTCAGGTGTTCCGTTTGCTAATTTTAGCATAATTTCATACCCTTGACGCTGATGAAAACTTTCTTCTTTACACACACGCACCATCGCTCTAGCATATGGACCGTATGATGTATTCATTAAAGGTACCTGATTCATAATTGCAGCACCATCAACTAACCAGCCAATAGCTCCCATATCTGCCCAAGTAATAGTTGGGTAATTAAAAATACTTGAATATTTTGCTTTACCAGTATGTAATTGTTCATACAGTTCATCACGAGATATCCCTAATGTTTCGCAAGCACTATATAAGTACAACCCGTGCCCAGCCTCATCTTGAACCTTAGCTAACAACGCCACTTTTCTTCGCAAAGAAGGTGCTCTTGTTATCCAATTCCCTTCAGGTAGCATTCCTACTATTTCTGAATGTGCATGCTGAGATATTTGACGAATATGTGTTTTCCTATATTTCTCTGGCATCCAATCTTTAGGCTCTATCTTTACTTCATTTGCTATTTTCTCTTCAAAAGCGGCCTCTAACTTATTTAATTCTGCTTCACTCATCGTAAATTGTTTTAAGTGATTTCTTTTTTATGCATCAAAATCTACCACAACTTTATCTGTGGTTGGTACTGCTTGACACGTTAATACGTACCCTTGCTCTACCTCATATGGTTCTAAACCATAGTTCAACTTCATTTCTACTGCTCCTTCTACTACTTTAGCTTTACAAGTGCAGCAAACACCACCTTTGCAAGCAAAAGGCAAGTCAGCATCATTTGCTAAGGCAGCATCTAATATATTATCGTAATCTGGTTCCATTTCAAAATGAAACTCTTTATCGCCATCTATAATTGTCACCTCTGTATGTTCAGCCTGATGTTCTAATACCTCAGCAATATGTTTTTTATCTGCTTCTGTATTTCCTGCATTAAACAACTCAAAGTGAACTTTTTCTTCAAGTAACCCTGCGGAGACTAACTCATCACGAATTAAAAAGATCATTTCCTCTGGCCCACATATAAAACACTCATCTACCGAGGGAACATCTATTATTTTTTGAGTTAGCGCTTGTAGTTTTTCCGAAGTAAACCTACCGTTTAATAAAGGTATCCCGCGTTGCTCCTTTGTTAAAAAATAAAATACTTCAAACCTTCCTATATACTTGTTTTTTAACGCTTCTATCTCTTCTTTAAAGATAATGCTTTTTACCTTTCTATTCAAGTAAAACAATTGCATAGTTGCCTCAGGTTCAAGACTTAAGTGTGTTTTTATGATAGATAATATTGGTGTTATTCCACTTCCTGCCGCAAAAACAATATAATGCTTAGGTTTACTAGCGTCCACCTCTACATAAAACTTTCCGTCAGGAGCAGATACCTCTAACACATCACCTGCACTTAATGTTTCATTAGCATAGGTTGAAAACACACCGCCTTTAATTTTCTTAACGGCTACTTGCCATTTATTTTCAACAGGACTTGTGCATAATGAATATGAACGACGAATATCTTCGCCATTAATTTCCTTTTTAATATTTAAATGTTGCCCTTGCTTGTATTTAAAGCGCTCTTGCACTTTTTCTGGTACATCAAAGGTAATTGCTACAGTATCTTTAGTCTCTTTATAAACTTCTTTAACTACTAATTTTTCAAAATCAGCCATAATCCTTCATGATTTTTCTCAAAACTAACAATTGTTAGTTAGTTTTGCAAATTATCTCCATAATTTAGTTTTTTATTACGCTATTATCCCTTGTAAAAGGACTTTACTCAGATCTACATCTAAGTTTTTTAAATTTTCGTCATCTTTTTTAGGTATCCATAAATAAAGTGATCGCAATGTTGATAAAATTGAAAAAACTACAACTTCTGGGTTTACATCTGCTACTTCATTATTTTGAATACCATGAATTACCAATTGCCTAAAATTTTGCTCATAGCCATCTCTTAACTCCAAATAGTAGTCTAGTTTTTCCTCAAGGTGCATCCAGTCAGTATTTAATGATGCCATCCCATTTGGATGATTTTTAGTTATTTGAATATGCAATGAAATTACATCCTGTAGTTTTTCTGCAGTAGTTTTATCAGAAATAACAATAGCCTCCATACCCGAAGTAAAATCTTCAGCTAATGATAATATAATATCAGATAGAATTTCTTGTTTTGATTTAATGTGATTATACAAACTTGCTGCCTTCATTCCCATTTCCAAGGCAATATCACGCATGGTTACTGCACTATATCCTTTTTCTTTAAAAAGAATTTCCGATTTTTTAATTATTTCTAATTTCCTTACTGACATTTTTACTTTCAACTAATTAACGTTAGTTAGATGACTAAGATATAGAATTTAAACTAATTGATAAAAAATAGTTACCATTGACACTGAACGCTTCGTAAAGTTTCATCCTCTATCACGAAATAAGCCTATTAAACAACAAAAAAGCCTCAAGTTTATCTTGAGGCTTTTTTGTTAGTATTAAAATCTTTTATTTATTCATAAAAAAATTGTGAGGCAGTAATTTCTTCATCTATAGTCCCTTGAGCTGCTACTCTAGAAGATTCAACCGGAAAGCTATTTGAATTATACGAGCTGTAAGTTGTTGTACTGTTATCATAATTATCAACCCCAGTACCACTAGCTGCACTCGCTAATACATTATTAGCATTGTAATACCCCAACAAAGCAAAAACATCTTTTTGATGAATATTTTTAAACGGATTATTTTTAGTGTCATATGTATAGCTTACTACATAATCTGTCCCCGCATTGTTCGTATATGCATCACTGATTAAATTACCATTTTCAAAAGTCAATATATTAACACTATTTCCTGAACTTTCGGTTTTAGATATCGTTCCATCTTGATTATAAGTAAAAGTATAAGCTAAAATACCGTCATGATACCTCTTTATTAACCTATTGTTGGCATCATACTCAAAGGTTCTTACACTAGAACTACCTTCCCACGTATGCGTTTGCTGGGTCAACAAACCATTTGTGTATACAAAAGTATCAGTAGAACCATCATCTGTTGATATTTGAGTTAACTTATTCCCGTCATAAGTTAATTCAGTTGTTACAACAAACCCTCCTTCAAATGTATCTATTACTTTCTTTAACAAAACGCCATCATTAGCTGGTGGATTAGACGGTGAATCGTCACTTGAACATGACAATAAGGTTGCAGCCGCAACAAATAGGGTAAAAATTGTTTTTCTCATTGTGTATTATTAAAATTTGGTTCCACAACATAACAATTCTTACAAAAAGAAACCTAGAAAAATATAAAAGGATATTTTTCTCGTAATCTCTTTTTTTTCACTTCTAATTGTTCAACAAATTTTAAATATTGTTCAGAGTTTGGGTTAAAAGGTTTATGTGCTAAGCCTTTTTGAACAACTTCCACATCTTTCATTGTATCTAAAGCGCTTTTAGATATCCAGACACCCGCAAATCGTTCCCATATATAATTTACTGCTACCAGATTAGGATGAATCATATCTTCTTTATAAAAACGGTAATCTCGTAACTCATCCATCATAATTTCATATGAAGGAAAGTAACACTCATTTGTACTGTTTGTTACTTGATGAATTGCTGTTAATAAATGAGCTTTGCTTTGCTGGTTTTGTACAAAACCATCTTTTATATGTCGAACTGGAGACACTGTATAAATTAATTGAGCTTTAGAATTTATCGACCTTATTTGCTGCTCAATATTAAATAAAGAACCTATAATTTCATCAACCGACAATAATCTTTTATTAAATTCTCTTTGAGGAATTTTATGACAATTTGCTACTATTTTTTCCGTGTTATTATACTCATAAACCCAAGCGGTTCCTAAAGTAAGTACTATATGTGTAGTGCTTTTAATTTGCTCAAAAGTTGAAGTAAGAATTGAATTCAAATTATTTAGCAAATCTTCTTTATTAGTACTACTTAAACTAGAATGAGCATCTAAACAATGATATTGTTCATTCTGAAACACTAACTCTTCTTCTGAATAGAACTTCTGATTAATCATCCTATCTAAAAACGTTTCAATTGCTTTAGGATGGAATAAAATTCCATATGGGTTGATTTGGGATTGAAACTTAAAATAGGATAGTTTCTCACCTATATTTTCAGAAAAACAAGAACCTAATAACAATAAATTAGAATGATAATCTATTAAATTATCGGATTGTTTAAATATTGGTATTTGAGTTCTAAAATTCATTTAAGAAAAGAAATCCTCACATAAAGTGAGGATTAATATTTTAGTTTAAATATACTTTTACAGCATCTAAGGCAGCATCTATACCTGCTGGATTTTTACCTCCTGCAGTTGCAAAGAATGGCTGACCTCCCCCACCTCCTTGAATATGCTTTCCTAATTCTCTAACAATAGTTCCTGCGTTTAATTCTTTTGCAGCAACCAAATCTTTAGATATATAACAAGTTAGTGTAGCCTTCCCGTCGTTTTCTGCTCCAATAAACAAGAATAAGTTATCTAGCTCACCACCTATTTCATGTACTAAGTCTTTAATTTCTTTAGGACCTAAATCTATCTTTTTTGCCAGAAAGTTCACTCCGTTTATTTGGGTTATTTCACCCTTTAAATCACTCTTTAAACTCCCTGCTTTTTCTTTTAGCAATTGTTCTACTTGTTTTTTCAAAGCAGCGTTTTCATCTTGCAAACTAGTAATTGCCTTTATAGGGTCTTTTGCGTTTTTAAGCGCCTGTTTAACTTTATTATAATCGTTTTCTGTACCTGTAAAATACTCGCCAACAGCCTTATTAGTTATAGCTTCAACACGACGTATTCCTGCAGCTACTGCACTTTCAGATTTTATTTTAAAATACCATATGTCTGCTGTTTGATTTACGTGAGTTCCTCCGCATAACTCAATTGAATTTCCAAAACGGATTGCTCTTACGCTATCTCCATACTTTTCACCAAATAAAGCCATTGCTCCCTCATCTAAGGCTTGCTGCATTGGGATATTTCTTTTTTCTTCAAGCACTATATTTTCACGAATACGAGCATTTACAAAGTCTTCAATTTCTTGCAGTTGTTCTGAGCTTACTTTTGAAAAATGTGAAAAATCAAAACGTAAATACTTCGGGCTTACCAAAGATCCCTTTTGCTCTACATGATCGCCCAATATTGTACGTAAGGCTTGGTGTAATAAATGTGTTGCTGTATGATTACTTGCTGAAAGAGCTCTAGCTTCTTTATTTACTACTGCTTTAAATCGTTCTGATAAATTATCAGGTAAACTTTTAGTATAATGAATTATTAAGTTATTTTCTTTTTTTGTGTTAAGCACATATATAACATCTCCATTTGAAGTTTCAATATGTCCGTTATCACCTACTTGCCCCCCTCCTTCTGGGTAAAAAGGCGTAATATTAAACACTATCTGGTATTGTTCTCCGTCTTTTTGAGTTGTTATTTTTCTGTAACGCGTTAACTTTACATCCACCTCTAAAGTATCGTACCCCACAAACTCTTCTTCATCGTCTTCCACAAGAATATGCCAATCATCCGTTTCTATAGCAGTTGCCTGACGCCCTCTATCTTGCTGCTCTTTTAAAGCTTTCTCGTATTCTTCTTGATTATAACCAAGTCCTTTTTCTGATAAAATTAAAGCTGTTAAATCTTCAGGAAACCCATAGGTATCTTTCAATTCAAACACTTTCCTTCCAGATATGATTTTTGATGTTGCGTTAGAAGTGATGTTTTCTAACAACAATAGCCCTTGCTCTAAGGTTCGTAAAAATGATTGCTCTTCTTCTTTTATAACACTTACCGCCAATGATTTTTGCGCTTTAATTTCAGGAAAAGCTTCGCCCATTTGTGCGCTTAGTGTTTCTACCAATTGGTATATGAAAGGCTCTTTTTTATTTAAGAAGGTAAATCCATAACGTATTGCTCTACGCAAAATACGTCGTATTACATACCCCGCTCCTGTATTGCTTGGTAATTGTCCGTCAGCAATTGCAAAAGCTACGGCACGAACATGATCTGCAATTACACGAATAGCAATATCAGTAGTTTCATTTTTACCATAATTTGCATTTGTTATGGTTTCAATTTCTCTAATTAAAGGAGTAAATACATCGGTATCATAGTTTGATTGTACACCTTGCATTACCATACACAAACGCTCAAACCCCATTCCAGTATCAATATGTGTGGCTGGTAAATTTTCAAGGGTACCATCGGCTTTTCTGTTGTATTGCATAAACACCAAATTCCAAACCTCTACCACTTGAGGATGATCCATGTTTACCAATGATGCCCCAGAAACCTTTGCTTTTTCAGCTGCCGAACGAATATCAACATGAATCTCAGAGCATGGACCACATGGCCCTTGCGCTCCCATTTCCCAAAAATTATCCTTTTTGTTTCCTAATAAAATTCTATCCTCAGCTATAAATTGTTTCCAAAAATTATATGCTTCAGTATCCTTAGACAATCCTTCATTTTCATCACCTTCAAAAATAGTTACATATAAAATATCTTTATCAATTTTATACACTTCCGTCAATAACTCCCACGCCCAGGCTATAGCTTCTTTTTTAAAATAATCTCCAAAACTCCAGTTTCCTAGCATTTCAAACATGGTATGGTGATAAGTATCTTTACCCACCTCTTCCAAATCATTGTGTTTTCCTGAAACACGCAAACACTTTTGAGTATCTGCAACACGTGAATTCACTACCTTTTTCTGCCCTAAAAAGAACTCTTTAAAAGGCACCATTCCTGCATTAGTAAACATTAATGTAGGGTCATTTTTAAGCACCATAGGTGCCGATGGAACTACTTTATGTGATTTTGATTCAAAAAAGTTTAAAAACTTAGAGCGTATTTCTTGAGATTTCATAGTAAGCTTAACTTATAAAGTTTTACCTAACAAAACAATTTTTATATTTGTGTATCGTTAGTATTCTAAACGTACAAAAATAGCACATTTAAACTTATGGCTAAAGTAAAATATTATTATGATTCCGAAACACTTTCCTACAGAAAGATAACTCGAAAAAAAGGACGTGCCTTAACTTTTTCATTGCTATTTCTTTCTGCGGCTGCATTGTTTGGTTTTTTTAGTTATATAGTAGTTTCTAGTTACATAGATTCTCCTAAAGAAAAAATGCTACAGCGAGAGAATGAAAACCTGAAATTAAATTATGCCAAATTAAATAAGCGTGTTGCGCTTGCCGAACAGGTAATGCACAATATTGCAGAGCGTGACGAGAATATTTATCGCATTCATTTTGAAGCTAACCCCATTTCTGAAGCACAGCGAAAAGCAGGTTTTGGAGGAATTAACAAGTATAAAAATTTAGAAGGTGCTGAAAACTCAGAACTCATTATAAATTCATCAAAAAAAGTTGACAAACTTATTAAGGAAATTGAAGTACAATCGCGTTCGTTAGATGAGATTGAAAAATTAGCTGCAAATAAAGAAAAACTACTTAAGGCTATTCCTGCAATCCAACCAGTACAAAACAAAGATTTAACTCGATTAGCTTCAGGTTATGGTATGCGCATGCACCCTATTTTGAAATACCGTAAAATGCATCATGGAATGGATTTTACAGCAGATAGAGGAACACCTATTTACGCTACTGGCGACGGAAAAGTAATTAAAGCATCACGAGGAACTGGATATGGAAACATGGTCATTATTGATCATGGTTTTGGTTACAAAACTAAATACGCCCATATGAGCAAATATAACACCCGAAAAGGGCGTTATGTAAAGCGTGGTGACATTATTGGATATGTAGGTAATACTGGGCTTTCATCAGGGCCGCATTTACATTATGAAGTGCATAAAAATGATAAGCCAATCAACCCTATTAACTTTTATCATGGCGATTTAACTCCTGAAGAGTATGAAATTATGCTAGAAAAAGCTGCCGAAGAAAATCAATCTTTTGACTAATGTATATCAATCTTCCAGAAAAAAGATACTACAAAATTGGCGAGGTTGCTAAAGCCTTTGGAGTAAACACCTCATTAATTCGTTTTTGGGAAAAAGAATTTGATGTTCTTAAACCAAAAAAAAATGCCAAAGGCGACAGAAAATTTACTTCTGAAGACGTTAAAAACCTAGAACTTATTTACTACCTCGTAAAAGAAAAAGGTTATACCCTTGATGGTGCCAAAACACATTTAAAAGAAGAGAAGAAAAAAACACTTAAAAACTTTGAAATTATACGTAAATTAGAGCATATAAAAAACGAGTTATATAAATTTAAAGAACAACTAGACTAACATCAAATAGCTATGAAAAAATTTCTTCCATTAATTATAATCGCAATTATTGCAATAGCTGCTTACGGATGGGTAAAAAGCTTTTACAATACCGCTATTAAGCATGACGAAACCATAGGAGAACAATGGGCAAATGTAGAAAGTGCTTACCAACGTAGAGCTGATTTAATACCTAATTTAATGAAAGTTGCTGAACGCTATGCTGAACACGAACAAGAAACTTTTACCAAAGTAATTGAAGCACGCTCAAAAGCAACAAGCATACAAATAGACCCAAGCAATATTACACCTCAACAACTACAACAATTTCAAGAAGTACAAAGTAGCTTAACCTCAGCATTATCAAGGTTGTTAGCCGTTTTTGAGCGTTACCCCGATTTAAAGGCCAATGAGAACTACAAAGAACTCATGAATGAATTAGAGCGTACAGAAAACAGAATAAATGTAGAACGTAATCGTTTTAACGAAAAAGTAACTCCTTATAACAATCATATTCGACAATTCCCTGGAAACATCCTTGCTGGTGTATTTAATTTTGAGAAAAAATTACGTTTTGAAGCTGAAAAAGGATCTGAAAAAGCACCCGATATTAATGACTACATAAGCAAGTAATATCATGTCTGCTACCGAAGACTTTTTAACCAGCCAAGAGGAGCAAGAAATTATTGCAGCTATTATAAAAGCCGAAAGTAATACCTCTGGAGAAATTAGAGTACACCTAGAAGAAAAACTTTATAAAGATGCTCATGAAAGAGCTTTAGAAGTTTTTCATATATTACAAATGCACCAAACTAAGCTAAGCAACGGTGTATTATTTTATGTGGCCGTGCAAAGCAAAACATTTGTAATTTATGGTGACCAAGGCATACATAAAAAAGTACCTTTAGATTTTTGGAACAATACTAAAGATACAGTTATTAGCTACTTTAAAAAGAAAGAATACAAAAAAGGCTTAATTGCAGGAATATTAGAAGCTGGAATTCAGCTACAAGAATACTTTCCAATTTCAAAAGATGATGTAAACGAATTGCCTAACGAAATTTCTAGAAGTTAATGCAAGTACTCATAAAACATCTTGTCCTTTTTTTAGCAGCTATTTTGTTTTCACAACTCAGCTACAGCCAATTTACCATACCAGAACTCCCTAACAAAAGTAAACAAACAAGTGTTTATGATAGTGCACACTTATTAAGCAAAAATCAAGCTGAATTTCTTGAACAAAAATTAATTAAGTATGCCGATAGTACCTCTACTCAAATTGTTATAGCAACCACACCTACTTTATACGGTGATGATATTTCTCTTACTGCTACAAAATGGGCTCATAAATGGGGTGTGGGTCAAGCCAATAAAGACAATGGTATTTTTATTCTTGTAGCTAGTAAAGACCGTAAAATAGACATTAGCACAGGATACGGAATAGAATACCGACTTACCGACTTGATGGCTGAGCGTATTTTAAACCGTATCATACTTCCTGAATTTAAACGTGGTGATTATTTTTCTGGTTTAAACAAAGGGACAGATGCCATATTCGCTGCATTAAACGGAGAATTTAAGGCCGATAAAAAATATGAAAAAGACAACAGTGGTTTTCATCAAGGTATTATTATTTTATTAGGCACCATGTTTTTTATCATTATACTTTCCATTCTTTCAAAAGGAAAAGGAGATGATGATGATTTTAAAGGCGGTAAACGCTCCCGAGGACTATCACCTTTTGAAATGATCATCCTTTCGAGTGGCGGAAGATCTTACGGTGGGGGCACAGGAAGTTTTGGCGGCGGAGGGTTTTCAGGTGGTTTCGGAGGAGGCGGCTTTGGCGGCGGCGGCGCAAGCGGAAGTTGGTAAAGACAAAAACTTTTGGTATGAATAATATAAGTTTTGACTCTACTTACTTATAATCTTTTTCAAGAAAACTAACTTTTCTTACCACCAATTTTATTTACTTTATATGTAAAGCTTAGCATAAAATATTGTTTCAATACTAAGTTTTCGGTATCCGATATATAATCTTGATTAGAGTATCTTCTTACGCTAGTATTCTGATTAAGCAAATCATATACTTTTATTTTTACAATCCCTTTATCCTTTAACATTTTCACTCCTAAACTCGCATTCCACATATAAGTTGATTTTGTAAAACCTTCAGCTACATTAGGGTTGTAATTCATTGTAAAGTCATTAGCTAACTCTACTTTTTTAGGCCAATAGGTTTCTAAATTAATTCCTAACGAAGAGCTTGTATATTTATTTTCCTGTCCTAAATCGATAGAATAATCTAATGCATTAAAATCATATTCAAAACGCGGACTCAGCTCTATCAGATCGTTATAATTATATGTGAATGAAATTATCGGGTTGACAGATATATTTTTAGTTGTTAGTTCTTCTCCATTTGAAAAACCTTTATTCCTACTTAAATTAGTATTCAGGTTAAAATTATACGAAAAATTATGCTTCCCCAAACTATGCTTCTTATTATAACCTCCGCTTAGATATGCCCAATATGAACCATTTACATTTTCATACGTTGTAATACGCTTATACGTTATAGGGTCAGTTATCGTTTTTGATATTGCAGCGTTATCTGTTAATGATGTAGAAGCATACAAATTATAACCACTTTTCTTTTTTATATTAAAATTTCGATAGCTAAATGATATACGCGTTACATTTGATGCTTTTAAATTTGGGTTACCAACTATAGTATTTAACGGATTGGTATTATCTACTACAGGCTGAATTTGACTTATTTGAGGCACATTGGCACTATTGGCTATTCGTGCCCAAATAGATTTTCCTTGCCCTATTCTTTTCCATAAATTAATCATGAAATTCATGCTGGTAAACGTATTTGTTATCACTGTATTATTTAATACATTTTTATTTTCTAATTCGGTAAAGTTATACCCAATATTAAAACGAATATTAAGTTTATCCTTTTTGTATTTTATTCCTGCGGATGGCGCAAGAAGTGTTGTTTTTGTTTTAACCCTATTCGTTAACTCAATATTTACTACATCATACTGTTCATTAGTTAAATTATAATCAAATGTTTCTCGATTGATAGAAGAACTATTTAAATCAGACCGCAAACCTAATTCATAAAACCAATTTCCTTTCAACACTCTAGTATAACGCAAATAAGCATTTAAAAAATCATTTGTTTGTTTATTAACTTTAAGTTGATTTTCATTTTCATCTGCAATTGAGGTATCTGTGTAATCAACCGTTGATTTAAAAATATCTTCAGAGTCATTATTGCTATACCCTGAGTTTAGCCATAAGCCTAAACTTTCTCCAGCTACTTTAAATTTCCGAGAAATATTCCCATCAAAATTAGCACTATAACTATCAAATGTTGACAACGTACTGGTAAACGAGTTGTTTATTACTCCTTCAGTTGAATTACTCCTTCTTTGGGTGTTTGTACTAAGCATATCACCATTGCTTTTTGAAAAGCTAGGAGCTACTGATATGCGTGTTAATGTATCTGGTTTTGTTTCAAATTCAAGATTGAAATTATGTCCTGAAGCTTTTCTATCAGAACTAGATGTTGAGGTTGTTATATAAGAACTGTTATTAGGTAAAAATGTTTCTATTCTTGATAAAGCTTTAGTTTCTGAGTCGTTTTGATCAAATAAATAATCTGTACCTAAATCCGTTTTTTTATTCCATTCATTGGCGTAATGTACACCTGCAGTAGTTGCTTGTGTTATTCCATTAGACGAATTTGAAAACAGTGGATTGGTTTGTTGCCAAACCCCATTAATTTTTCGCCAATTATTACTCCCTCCGCCAATATCTTTAACTTCATCATTGTTAAAACCAGAAGTATTAATATTGTTAGATCCGCTCAACACACTTAAACGCTCTTCTTCATTAAAATAGTTTAGTATACCACTAACTGAATAACGTTCATCGGTACCATACCCTGTAGTTATACGCCCAAAAAAACCTTTGTTTTTATCTTCTTTTATGGTAATATTTATGGTTTTATTTTCTTTATCACCCTCTTCTCCAGTAAAAGCCTGATCTTTAGTTTTAGTATCTACTACCTGTATTTTATCTATAATCTCTTTTGGCAAATTTTTAGTAGCTATAGTTAAATCACTCCCAAAAAACTCTTTCCCGTTAACTAGTATTTTATTTACTTTTTTTCCGTTTACAGTTATATTTCCATCACTATCCACTATAACTCCAGGTAGTTTTTTTAATAAGGTTTCTACATTTGCATCAGCCCCTGTTTTAAATGATGCAGCATTAAACTGAAGAGTGTCTTTTTTTATGACTATTGGCGCACGTTCCGCCACAACCACTACTTCGTTTAGTAATTCTGAATTCTCCTTTAATACAATTTGCTCTAGATGGATTTTACTTGCCGAAGTACTCAGTTCTTTTTTATAAACCGCCATACCTGTGTACGAAACAAATAAATTAAGTTTAGCTTCTTTTGTTCTTCCTGATAACTCAAAAAAGCCTTTTTCATCAGAAATTGTATACGCTATCATTGTAGAATCTTGAACAGACTCTGCATATACAGTAGCAGATTCAATTGGTTTGTTTTGTTGATCTGCTACATAACCTGTTACTTCAAAGTTTTGAGCAACTGATGTTAGCGTACACCATAACAAACTAAAAAAAACTAAACTCTTCATTATTAATTTATGGGTGATTTATGTTGGCTAAACTAAGCCTAATTATTACAACAATTATTTTAGCCTTTGCTTTTAATAGAACTTTAACACAAAAAACTCCCTTAAGCTACTGCAAGGGAGTTTTTAATATTATTTATTTTTTTCTAAAATAAATTTTAATCGGAACACCTGTAAAACCATAGTGTTCTCTTAATTTATTTTCGATAAACCGTTTATACGGATCCCTTATGTATTGCGGCAAATTACAGAAAAACACAAATTGTGGAGTTTTAGTAGGCAATTGCATACAATACTTTATTTTAACAAACTTACCTTTATATGCTGGTGGTGGCGTATGTTCAATAACCGGAAGCATTGTTTCGTTAAACTTGCTTGTTTGTATCTTTTTACTACGGTTATTAAAAACTTCTACCGCCGTTTCTATTGCTTTAAAAATACGTTGCTTTGTTAATGTAGAAATAAACACAATAGGAACATCGGTAAAAGGAGCAATTTGCTCTCTAATATGTACTTCAAAGGCTTTAGTTGTTTTATGGTCTTTATCAACTAAATCCCATTTATTCACTAATATTACAACTCCCTTACTATTTTTAACCGCTAACCAAAAAATATTTTGCACTTGCGCATCAAAGCCTCTTGTTGCATCTACCACTAATAAGCACACATCACTATATTCAATAGCACGTACCGATCGCATTACAGAATAAAACTCTAAATCTTCTTTAACTTTAGCTTTTCTTCTAATTCCAGCTGTATCAACTAAGTTAAATTCAAAACCATATCGATTATACTTCGTATCAATAGCATCACGTGTTGTACCTGCTATATCTGTAACAATATATCTATCCTCACCAATTAACGCGTTGATGAATGATGACTTTCCTGCATTTGGTCTACCTACTACTGCAAAACGAGGCAATTCTGTTTCTTCCTCCTCCTCTACTTCTGGCAACACATCAACTAAAGCATCTAATAAATCTCCTGTTCCGCTTCCGCTAATACTTGCTAATGGGTAAAATTCTCCTAATCCTAAACTGTAAAACTCTGCAGCATCGTTCAACCTATTTGCCGCATCTACTTTATTTACTGCTAGTAACACCGGTTTGTTTACGCGACGTAACAATGTAGCCACCTCTTCATCCATACCAGTAACACCCGATTCTACATCTACCATAAAAATTATCGCATCTGCTTCATCAATTGCAAGCTCTACTTGTTTATCAATTTCAGCTTCAAAAATATCGTCACTTCCAACAACATATCCTCCCGTATCAATTACTGAAAACTCTTTTCCATTCCAATCAGATTTTCCATAATGACGGTCACGAGTTACCCCACTAACCGAATCAATTATAGCTTCTCTTTTTTGAATTAACCGATTAAATAGAGTTGATTTCCCTACGTTTGGCCTTCCTACAATTGCAACTATATTACCCATATTTTTTATAAGTCACCACTGACTTTATTTTTAAGATATCTACTTATAAAACAAAATAACACCTTGTTTTACACTATTTTATTTGGGCGCAAAGGTAGTGTTTACTTATTTAAGAAAAAACTGTATATTGAAATCTCTTACAATGATAATTATGTCTGTTAGCCCTGAAATTGTTTTACGCCCACGATTCAAAACTGAACTTAGTGAAGATAAGGATACCTTGCTTCAAAAGTTTGAAATGCAAAAAAAAGAAGCGTCTCCGTATATAGTTACTCGTGTTGACAATCATGTATTTATAAAATTGCCTGAAAAAGAGCAGCATTTTTGGTCGCCACAACTACATTTAGAAATCAATTCATTTAAAGAAAATAGTAGTACTATAAACGGCTTATTTGGCCCTAAACCATCGGTATGGACTATGTTTATGTTTGCTCATTTTATAGTAATTTGTGTGTTTACTGTTTTTGGCATTTGGGCTTATGCAAATGCTTCGTTAAAAAAGAATTTTACCATACAATTAGTAGTAATGGGGTTGATGCTATTGTTATGGTTTGTTTTATATTTTGCAGGAAGGGCAGGAAAATTAAAAGGAAAAAATGAAATGATAGCCTTAAACAATTATATGAACACTATTTTAAAACAATAAAAAAGCCTGAGTTTTGCTCAGGCTTTTTATTTACTTCTGATTATATCCAAAGCGGCGCAATTGTTTTGCATCGGTACGCCAGTTTTTATTTACTTTCACATATAGCTCTAAATGCACCTGCTTACCAAAAAATTGTTCTAAGTCTTTACGCGCTTCTATACCCACACGTTTTAAAGCAGCACCTTTATGCCCAATTATTATTCCCTTTTGAGTGTCTCGCTCCACCATAATTATAGCACGCATCCTGATAATTTTTTCATCTTCAAAAAATTCTTCAGTCTCTACTTCTACAGCATAAGGGATTTCTTTTTTATAGTGCAATAATATTTTTTCACGTATACATTCATTTACAAAAAAACGCTCTGGCTTGTCGGTTAATTGATCTTTAGGGTAATATGGAGGTGATGCTGGTAATAATTCAATTACACGCTCAAAAACTTCAGGAACATTAAAATTTTCCAATGCTGATATAGGATATATTTCCGCAGTTGGTACTTTTTCCGACCAATACTGAACTTGCTCTTCCAGAATTTCTTGATTAGACGTATCTATTTTATTTAACAGCAATAACACTGGTATTTTTGAGTGCGCTATTTTATTAAAAAAAGCTTCATCTTTTAACCCTTTTTCTCCTATTTCAACCATATACACTAACACATCAGCATCTTCAAAAGCCGATTTCACAAAATCCATCATTGAACTCTGTAACTCATATGCTGGTTTTATTATTCCAGGTGTATCGGAAAATACTGCCTGAAAATCATCCCCATTAACAATACCTAAAATACGGTGTCGAGTGGTTTGTGCCTTAGAGGTAATTATTGATAATTTCTCTCCAACAAAGGCATTCATTAAAGTTGACTTACCCACATTAGGGTTACCAATAATATTTACAAAACCTGCTTTATGCTCCATAGTGTTTTATTAGAATCTTTTTGCAAAGATACTATAATACTTGTTAGCTTAAACAATATAAGTTGCTACAAACAAAAAAGAGAACTTACAAACAAGTTCTCTTTTATATATTCTTTAATGTAGGGTATTAATTATAATAATGAGCCACAATAACAATCTCATCATCTCCCCCACCTACTTGCATTTTCACGGCACCTGTACCTGCTGTATTGGCAACAAACATAATACCAGCAAACATTGGTGTATATGTACCAGGTCCTAATTTAACATAATCATGCCCAGTAGCATAAAACTTTTTATCAAAGCCTTCTAAACCACTAGCACCATCACTGTTACCATTGGTATAAAATTGCCCACTATATGCTAAAGCACCAGGGTTACCTGCAAAATCAATAGGGTTACCATCAACATCATTTCTTACCAAGGTAGCATCTCCAGGATTAACATATCCAGGACCATCTCTTCTTAAATACACATAAAATTGCACTGTACGTGCATGGTAATCATCTATACCAATACCACTTTTATAAATTTCATAAGATAATGAATAGTTAATTTCTACTATTGCATTACGAGTTAAGGTAAATGTAGATAAACCTGGCCCAGTTTGTCTTGGCCAACCTCCTTGACTATACCCAGAACCAACTCCAGTTTGGTTAATTTGATTTGAGTTTGCCCCTCCAGTATCTAAAGGGTCTTCTAAATAATTTGCTGGGTTAAATAACAATTCTATTTCAGTTGGCTCACTTGCTAACACCAAATCTCCATCACCATCTACGTGTACACGTGTGTTCTCAGCAGTACCCAAGTTTAAAGGGTTATTTGCAAAATTCAACCCTTCTACTCTAATTGTAGAAGTAGCTCCTTCTACATGAAGTTCTTGTTGCGGTGTAGTAGTGTTCACCCCTACTTGTGCAAACGACACCACAGAAGCCATTATTAATATATGTGTAACTATTTTTTTCATGCCTTACTTTTTTAGTTGTAAATACGAATTTTTAAGTAGTCGGATGATCCTCCGAAACCTACAAAAGTATCTCTATTAGTTCCATCTGCTGTTTCACCAAAGAAGACTAAAGAATGATTTCCTGCTGGAATACTTCCATACCCTACTCCGTGAATAAATGCGTATCCTACCGAACCTTGAGCATAAGATGCATAAGCCTCACCATGTAACCCATATACTTTTGATAATTCTGTGGCATCTAAGCCATCGCTATTTAAATCAATATAAAAATAACAACGAATAGTTCGTGCAGATGTATCTATAAATGTTGATGCTGCTGGCTGTGGTAAAAATTCATCTGATAAATCTATCGTCATTACATAACGTACCTCAATTAACGCATTTTGCGGACTAGAAAACGGAACAGATACTATTTGTTCTGTAGCCGATGTTATCGTTGCATCATTAGCAACAACAGTACCATCACCATAAGGTCCGTTAGGCACAAAATTCGGAATGTTAATCAAGAAATTTAATGGTTCTAAATTTCCTGTACCAGAGCCTGAAGTATATCCTGGAGGGTATATGGTAATATCTCCCTCTGGAGTTACATAGGCTGGCGCCAATTTAACACCATCATTTAATAATGGTTCATTAACCGTATTTAAACTTTCTATTCTAATAGTAGACGTTGTTCCAGCTACGTGCAAATCTTGTTGCGGATTAGTTGTTCCTATACCTACCTGTGCCAAAGCTGCATTAGCTACAAGCGCGAATATATATATTGTAATTTTTTTCATAGGGGTAGTTTTTTAGTATATACGAACAAACACAGCATCTGGCCCACCAGCAAAACGAACGTGAGTTGAACGGTTTGCTCCTCCTGATGATACACTTCCGTAAAAACGAAGTGTATGAGTTCCTGGTCCTAAAGGAATATAGGTTGTTCCTGAATTGTAAATAAAACCTGTTGCTGCATCAGGTAATGCCGTAGGGTCTGTTGCCACATCATTCCTGTTAAAATAACACTTAGAACTTTGCCCATACCTTCTTGTTGTAGGGGTAAGTGTTGGTGTATCTAATGTGAAAAAGTTAGTCACATTACGAGCGTACGGATCTTTTATTATATTTAATAAATTATCTTGAAACACTTCAATACTTAAAGAATACTTTAACTCTACAATAACATCTCTATCTATTGTTAATGGTATATCTAGTATTTCTACTACTTCATAACCGTCATTTATTCCAATAGGTAATATTGTTACCGTACCATTAATACCTGCAGTAGTCCAAGCATCGCCACCATCACTATTTTGATAAGCAGATACATCTAAGGTTAAATCTCCATTAGAATCTACGTATAGTGGATAGGTTTTTCCTGCTTCTCCTCCGTTATAATCGTGATTTGTTGCATTTAAACCATCTACCCTAATAGTTCCTGTTTGAGAACCTAAATGTAATTTTTGTTCGGGTACGGTTTCATTTATACCTACCCCTTGGATTTGGGCATAAGACATAAATGATGCAAATAGACAAAATAAAAGTACTTTTTTTTGCATAGTTTAATTGGGTTAAAATAAAGATTTCTCTCAATTCTGGGTAAAAATGAGGCGTTTAAGCCTCATAAAAAAAGAGTTTTACATTTTTTTATTCACATTTCGATAAGGTGCTTTTATTACTCGTTGAAAAGCAATGTTTTAACTTTTGCTACTAAACAAAAAAACACTTTAACTTATTTTTTTACACAAAACTTAGTGAATATACGAAATAAATAACCAGTATGTAAAATTAAAACCATTTAAATGTGTTATTCGTAAAAAACAACTAGTTTAAATACAAACAATATAATAGGAATTGACGTGATTGTTGTTAAAAAGATGTTATGCAACCTAATAAGATTCAATCTTAAAATACATCTACCAGATATGTATATGCTTAAGCACTATAAACCATAGTTTTAAAACTGTTTAAGTTTTTATATGTATGCCTTTTTAAAAAAATGGCACACCTAGATGTACACCTAATTTGAATTAATTTGTTGATTTATATATATTCAGGAAAGAAGAGAGTACTTGAATTTACCCAACAAAAAAAGAGTAACCATTGCTGATTACTCTTACTTAGTAGCGGGAGCAGGACTCGAACCTGCGACCTTCGGGTTATGAGCCCGACGAGCTGCCTACTGCTCTATCCCGCGCTGTGAGTGCAAATATACAACAGTTTTATGCTTTTGCAAGTATTTTACTCATTTATTTTACGTAAATTGTACATTTGTTTCATTTTTAGCAGCTTAAATCATCAACTTCTTCCTGAATAGTCTCCCATTGCTCCATTAATTCACTTAGCTTATCTTTTTTTGATTGGTATTTATTAAAAAAATCAGGTTCAGCTATAGTTTCGTCATAATTTACTGCTAATGCAATATCTATTTCTTTTAGTTCTCGCTCTAACCTATTAATAGTTGCCTCTATTTTACTAAGCTTATTATTTAAAGCTTTTATTTTTTTTTGCTCTTCGTAAGATTGCTTCTTATCTGCCTTAGGCTCCTCCTTAATTACTTCGCGCTTTTCTACTTCACGTAAACTCTCTACTTTTCGTTCTTCCAAATAATAATCAATATCTCCTAAATATTCTTTTATTACGCGATTTTTAAACTCATATACAGTTTTAGTTAACCCTTGAAGAAAATCTCTATCGTGGGACACTACTACCAAAGTTCCTTCAAACTTTTTTAACGCTTCTTTTAAAACATTTTTTGACTTAATATCTAAATGGTTGGTAGGCTCATCCATTATTAAAACATTAAGGGGCTGTAGTAGCATTTTTGCCAGAGCTAATCTGTTTCGTTCCCCACCAGAAAGCACTTTTACTTTTTTATCTACTTCTTCTCCTCTAAATAAAAAGGCTCCTAGTATATCTCTAACTTTACTTCTTGTTTTCTCATCTGCCGCATCAATCATTGTATCTTCAACAGTTTTATTTCCGTCTAAATACTCTGCTTGGTTTTGAGCAAAATAACCTATTTGAACGTTATGCCCTATTTTCATAGTACCTTGAAAAGGTATTTCATTCACCATCATTTTTGCTAATGTAGATTTACCTTGACCGTTTTGTCCAACAAAAGCTATTTTACTTCCTCGTTCAATTAACAAGTTGATATTTTGCAACACCAGCTTATCACCATAACTTTTCGTTAAGTTTTCCGCCTCAAGAACAATTTTACCAGGCGTAATAGACACTGGAAAATTTAATGTCATTACCGCATTATCTTCTTGATCTACTTCAATTCTATCAATCTTATCTATTTTTTTGATGAGTGATTGTGCCATTGTAGCCTTATTAGCTTTAGCTCTAAACTTTTCTATTAGTTTTTCAGTATGCTCAATCTGTTTTTGTTGGTTTTTCTGTGCCGCCAATTGTTGTTCTCTAATTTCATTGCGCAACACTAAATACTGAGAGTATGGCTTTGGATAGTCGTAAATTCTACCCAATGATATTTCAATTGTTCTGTTGGTTACATTATCTAAAAACATTTTATCATGCGAAACTATTACAACTGCTCCCGAATATGCTTTTAAAAATGACTCCAACCAAATAATTGACTCAATATCAAGATGGTTGGTTGGCTCATCTAGTAATAAGATATCGTTTTTTTGCAAAAGTAATTTGGCCAATTCTATTCGCATGCGCCAACCACCGGAAAAAGTATCAGTTAATTTATCAAAATCTGTTCTTTTAAAACCTAACCCTTGTAGTATTCGCTCGGTTTCTCCTTGGTAATTATAACCTCCATGTATTTCATACTGTTGCTGTAACTCTGTAACTTCTTCAATTATTTTAGCATACGCATCACTTTCATAATCAGTTCTATTGGCAAGCTCTGCATTAAGCTCTGCAATTTGAAACTCTAATTGTTTAATCAATTCAAACGCCTGATAGGATTCTTCTAACACTGTTCTCCCTGGCACAAAATCAATATCCTGACGCAAAAAACCAATTTGAATATCTTTAACTAGCGCTATTTGTCCTGCATCATATTCTTGATCGCCAGCTATAACTTTAAGCATTGTAGATTTACCCGCACCATTTTTACCTATTAAACCTGTGCGATCACCAGCCCCTAAACGAAATGTGATTTCTTTAAATAAATCTTCACCTTGAAAAGAAACTGTTAGGTTATGAATATTTAGCATAGTATGTTACTAATGTTACCTAGTGTTTTTAATAAAAACACTAATTTTGTTACTTGTAATTTAACACAAAAGTACATTAAAATATATGCTTAAAAAAGGGAACAAATTATATAGTATTTTATTTGGTAAATGTCCGAGATGTCATCAAGAAAGCATGTATCAAGAAAAAAATCCGTATAAACTAAAAAGTACACTAGCTTTAAATGAAAATTGTAGTTCATGCGGATTAAAATATCATATTGAACCTTCATTCTTTTACGGTTCTATGTACGTAAGTTATGCCGTAGGTATTGCTTTTACAGTTCCGCCTTTTATTATTAGCCACTTTTTACTACAAGCATCTTTACTAACTACTTTCTTTATTATCACAGGCACATTAATAATTTGCATGCCTATTATTGCTCGTTTGTCAAGAAATATATGGATAAACTTTTTTGTGAATTATGATAAGAGTAAAGCAATAAAGTAATGTTTTACGAAGAAACATGATGAAACCTAGTGATGTTTATCGCTTCATCCAGAGGCATATTATGCTCTATAGCATCATATAACTGTTTGCTCGTTATAGGTGCTACCATAACACCTCTGGTTCCCATTCCGTTAAGGATATACATGTTATGATGTTTAGGGTGATTCCCCACTAAAGGCTTACGATCTTTTACCGTAGGACGGATTCCTGCAAGTTGATCCACAATTTCATAGTCACATTTTAAAAAGAGATCTAATTTTGTTTTCAACTCTTGTTGAGCTTCTAAAGTAGTACCCCATGTCTTATCAGTCCAATGGTAGGTAGCTCCAACCAAATAGTGGTTGTTAACTTCAAGAGGAATAATAAAAACACCCGATTTAACAATAGAGTTTAACTGCAACTCATCAGCTTTAATAATTAACACTTCCCCCTTAGTTCCATTAAGAGGTAAGTAATTAAAGTATGGATTATTAACCATACCATAACCTTCTGCAAACACAATTTTTTTAGCCGTTAACGTTTTATATATAACACTATCTGAGTTAAAGTGTAAAGCATCATAATTGAACTTTTCACAGCTATACTGATTTCGACTTAGTAGAATTTGCTTATATGATTGCAACAATTTTGCAACATGTAATCTTCCTGCTTGTAAAACCTCTCCGTAATTATATTTTGCTTCTATACTTTTATTCGTATTCAAAACAAACTTGGAAGACAAGTAGGCACTTAGGCTTGGCTTATCGGAAGCAATTAACCAATTGTTTTGCTCTTCAATAGCATTAAAAATTCTCAATACCGGAAAAGGTTGTATAAACTCATTATCTAAAAAACGCTCTATACACTTATAAAAAGGAATGGCATAATTGAGTTGTTCTGTAGCATTCCAGGGGGAAGTAAAACGCTTTAAAATAACCGGATTATACATACCTCCAGCCACTAAAGAAGAAGATTCTTTTTCCTGATCAATAACTACAAATTCTTTTCCTGCTTTACGCAATTGCTCTGCGAAAGACAGTCCTGAAATTCCAAAACCTACAATAATATAATCTAACATTGGTGTATAAAAAAACTCCTACAAATGTAGGAGTTTAATTTTATAATAAATTGGAGAAACTTATTAATACTGCCATTGATCTAACTCGAAGTCACGAATTTTAGTTCGTATTCTGTCAGATTCTAATAATTGCATTAATGCATTATCAGGTATATAATCTTGTATTCTTCTATCTTGATATACGTTTTCTTCTTTATACATCATAGACCCAAATCGTCGAGCATTTAACATATGGTCAAAAGAAATTGGCATTGCCGTGTTTTTATTATTAAAACACATTGCCTCATTTAGCACCTCACGTGTATCTGGGAAAAACACCCAGAAAGGCTCAATTAAATCTGGCTCATCAGAATCTAAAAAGAATACATCTGGTACAACAGGACATAAAGCAATCATACGGTATTTTAATTCTCCTTGACGCTTGTCAAAATACCATAATCCTTTAATACGGTATTCTTTAACATCATAAGCAGTAATTCTAGTAGTATCAATATACTCTGGTGAAATAGGCTCACCAGCGTTATACTGCTCGTACCCTAAATCAAGTGTATCAATTTTTACCAAACCTTCCATTACTTGATCAAAATTTTGCTTTCCTGTAAAATAAGAATCTGTATATAAGTTTTCTATCTTACCATTTTTAATGTTTTTCAATAAAACATCATATAAGCTTCTTCTTTCTTTACCAATATTCATGGTATCAACTGGGTAGTATAACGGAAAGTTAACTCTTTCATCCAAAACTATTTTTTCCCATACCATTTTAGACCAAAGCACATCTTTGTCATCAATAAAACCATATTCTAATGGCTTATTGTTGTCATAGTTTTTCTGAGCTTCAGTTTTAACACCAATTTCCTCAGGGCTATTAGCGTTTAAAAGATTATACTGAGCAAAAACTCCTTGAGTTAATGTTACCAATATAATTGTTACTAAAAAATTTCTCCAATTCATTTTTTAAATATTTATTTTATTACATCTCTGTAAACAAATACTAAAACAGCTTAACCAACAGCTAAACTGTTTTAGCAATATAACTTTTCTTAGTTAGAAAGTTCAATAATACATGGTGATGCATCTTTTAGTTTAATAGGACTTCCTACAACAGAAGCTTTTAAACCAAATATTTGTACTGCATCTCCTCTTTTAGCTCTTGCTAAAGCTGATTGTGCTCTTGCGTTTAACTTTCTACCATTACAAATAATTGTTGGTTGTCCTGGTACTTTAAACTTGAAAGAGTTTACTTTAAGTTTTAAGTCAAATACGAAGTCTTCTAATACCGCAGATACTGTAGCACTTTTTAAAGAGTTTTTAGACTTTTTAATTGCACCAGCTTGTCCACTAACTGCAGCTGCAGGACGTGGAATATCTTTAATTCTAAATTTCTTCTTGTCAGAAACTTTAGAACCATCAGGTAAAGTACCAGTTACGTTAATAGAAACCTCTCTACCTTTACTTGGTGTCATTAAATATCCTTTACCAGATTTTCTTAATCCAGGTGCTGATGCATTAACTTTATCAGAAGAAATACCAGCAAAAGAGATTGTCATTGGGTTAGGAATACCACGGTAAACAACATTCATTTTATCAGCAGAAATAGTAGCTGAATTTGGCTTAGGCACAACTGCATAAGAACTCTCGATAGCAACTTCTACTGGCTTACCATTTTCTAAGAAAACGAATTTACCTTTTAAGTCACGCTCTCCAACTGCTCCAGCAGGGAAGTCTAACACAACTCCACCATCTTTGAAGTTTTTCTTATCTACTTGCTCTCCATTAAGCTCTACGCTGTTAGGTTTTGTTGAATCATCAACACGTCCTAATACCACTCTACCTTTAAAGTTTTCTCCTGAGAAAAATGCAGTTTTTTCAGGGATTACAATTGCACGGTAGTTGCTAAAAGATAAAGCTTCTTCTTGCTTACCAGATAATAATCTAGATAATACTTCAGATTCTAAAGATTTAACATCGGATTGCATAGCTGATAATTTAGCTAAAGACGCAATTGAAGGGAATCCTTTAAAGTTATAGTCTAACCATAACTTAGTAGCACCATCTTTTGCTTTAATAGGCTCAGTATTAAACTTAGACATCAAGATGTCTTTAAGAGCTTTATTTCCTTCACCTAATAATCCATTCATGTCATTACGGTACTTATCAAAAGCTGCAACAACTTTTTCACCTTCATCTGACATTTTATCTCCTTTAAACCATTTCTCATCTACGTGATCACCTTTATCCATAGATTCGTATGGTAAAACTCCATCAACTTTATCTTCCACGTAAGGTGCTTCTACTTGCTCCTTAACAGTTTCTAAATACGCATAAAAATCTTTAGATACCTTAGAGATGTTTTTTGCTTTAGAGTTAATTACACTATACTGTTGAGGCTCATCCTTAGCCTTTTGAGCTATTTTAGATAAAAACTCGTCGTTTTTCTGTGCTGAAGTTTGGTTATTTTCAACAAACTTATCGTTCATGATACCAAATGCCGTCAATACCTCCTTTGACATATTTAATGCTAACATTGCTATTAGTACTAAATACATTAAGTTAATCATCTTCTGCCTTGGTGACAATTTTCCACTCGCCATATTCTAATTAGTTTTAAAATTAATAAATAATACTTTTAGTTTTAAAAACTAATTACTTGTTGCTTGTCATTGCAGATAACATTCCACCATATACTCCGTTTAAAGAAGATAAGTTAGATGTTAACGACTCCATTTGAGCTTTTAATCCTTCAGCGTTTTCAGCTGCAGCTTTGTTAGCTTCTGCTTGACGTGCAGCAGATTCCATTTGAACTTTGTATAATGAATTTAACGATTCCATTTGTCCAGCTGCTAATGACATTTGCTCAGAGTATTTTTTAGTTGCTGCGATAGAATCAACTGCTGGTTGAATATTATCAGCTGCACCTTTGAAGTTTTGGATAGATGTACTTAAAGAAGACATTAAACCAGCGTCTAGCTTAGCTTCTTTTAACATATCATCTAATTTTTGAGATAACATGCTTTGTGCGTCTCCTTTAACTTCTTTTGATTTCTTTCCAGAAGATTGTCCTCCTGCTAATTCAGGGTATACTAACGACCAGTCTAATTCTTCGTGTACTGGTTCAAATGCAGATAATGCGAAAATACAAGCCTCAGCTCCTAATCCGATAATAAGCATTGCAGATGCTCCTGGCCAGTGCATTAATTTAAATAACGCTCCTAAAATTACAACTGCAGCTCCTAATCCGTAAGCCATTGCCATAAATCTTTTGTATCCTTTTGATTGTGCCATAATAAATAGTTTTTAGTTTAAGTTAAGTTAATAATAAATTTGTTGGTTATAATTAATAGTTAATATTATCTAGCTGAGTTTTTAGATGGGGTAACATCTGTTCCCATATAATCCTGAACAGTTCTAAACCCTACATAACTTCTTGCAGAATCTGCATATTCAAAATCACGTGAACTTACTTGTAAGAAAAAAGCAACATCTTTCCATGAACCTCCACGGATTACTTTACGCATGTTTTTCTTATCATTCACACTTGGGTTCATCGTTGACATGTATTCGTAAGCGTTAGCCTCATAAGAGGATGCTGTCCACTCAGATACATTACCCGCCATATTATACAAGTTGTAATCATTTGGCTGATAAGCATCTGCCTCTACAGTATATAATGCTTGATCTGCAGCATAATCTCCCCTTAAAGGTTTGAAGTTCGCTAAGAAACACCCTCTATCATTTTTAGCATAAGGACCTCCCCATGGGTATGTAGCCCCAGCCAATCCTCCACGAGCAGCATATTCCCACTCTGCTTCAGAAGGTAATCTGAATCCATTTACATGTGATCTTCCTTTTTTGATAGATGCATTTTTATTTAATGTTCTCCAGTCACAAAATGCTTTTGCTTGTTCCCAAGACACACCTACAACAGGGTAATCTCCATAAGCATCGTGCCAGAAATAATCGTTGTGCATTGGCTCATTATAAGAGTATGCAAAATCTCTAATCCAAGCAGTTGTATCAGGATACACCTCTACTGTATCTGTTCTAATAAAATCTCTTCTTCTTTTTCCTTTATTCTTTGCCTTAGCAGCCTCTTCAATATCTAACCACTTGTAACGGTAAACGAATTTCTTAACATCCCAAGGACGGTTCCCATTAAAAGCCTCATCTATTGGCAAGTACATTGTATCCATTACTTCAGAATAGTACTCATCTGGATAATCATCTGTATCATAAATTAAATCGACATCATGATTCAATTTTCTTCCTTCATACCCATCCATCAAACTATAATAGTTATCCAACATGTACTTATCCCACACGCTTAAATCAGTAGTATCTGCATCTTTAAATGCAAACTGACCTATTCCAGCGTCTTTACTTTTTGAACCAGAGTCATCCATTCCTGTTTCTCCTAACTCATCTGCTAAAATTGCCAATCTTGTTCTTACTATCGAGTCTCTTACCCAAAAAACAAATTGTCTATACTCACTATTAGTAATCTCTGTTTCGTCCATATAAAACGAACGTACAGTTACTGTTTTAGCCGGAGCATCTTGTAGAGCAGGTCTATCCTCATCAGATTTACCCATGGTAAAAGAACCTCCTGGAACTAATGACATTCCGTAAGGTTTTTCAGGATGCCATTTCTTACCCTTAACACCTACTAGTTCACCATTAGAACTTTTGCTGCTACAACTTGTAAGAAGTGCAAAAACCATTGCAAACAAAATAAACTTCTTCATAGAATTGATGTCTTATATTAATATGATATTATTTTCAAAGGCGTAAACATATCTATATATTTTCTAAAAAACAACTTTTAACTAAAAAAATGTAGTGCTATACTGTAAAAAAAGACTGCTTTTTGACATAAAAAACACACTTTTAATCGAGTAAAGCCGAAAATATCTAAATCAAATTTTTCCTAAATGCTTTATAAATTCTCTTTGGAATTTGTTGATCACAAGCTATTAAATAATCTTCTTGCGTGCAAGATAATAACGAATGTTTTTTAATATTATTATTTTCTTGTTCATTATCAGGCAATTTCACCCACCACCTATTACTTATTTGGCTTTCATAAAACACAAAATCATAATCTTGTGATGGTACAATATATTTTTTATATGCATTATCTGCACTCAAGGAAGGCTCAACTATTCTACAATGTACTCCTTCTATAAAATACCACAACATTTGCGCTATTAACATAACTCCTGAAGCAGACATTTTAGCATTCATCTCAAAAACACCAAAACTTGACACGGTATTACTAACCCCTGCATACCGAGCAATTGCACAAGCTTCCTTGCCTGTGAAACCATTTGGAGATCGATAACCTATTCCGCTTGACAGCTCTGAAGCTTGTATTGAAGCAATATCGAAACTTACCAAATCAGCATCTCGAGTTAGAGGCTCAATCAAACTCAAGTTATTAGTTACTTCCCCCAAGCGGTACGCCTCAAAATACAATTTTTCTAATAAATCTATTTCTTCTTGTGAGTTATAATAGGTTTGAAATCCAATATTTGAGAAGTTTATAAGATTATTAGGCTCGTCAACAATTATACTATTCATATAATTGTTATTCTTTATACCTTCTGAGGGATCTTTTAAATCAAATTTTGCATCAACACTTACCATGTTTACCATTTGATCAAGATTATCATACGCACGATACATACCATAAGACAAATCTTGAGAACCTCCTAAAACAAACGGTATTGCCCCAAGCTTAATTACAGCCTCCACCACTTTTTTTAAAGCAAAGTACGTATCCGCAACTGTCTCACCTGGCTTAATATCTCCTGCATCTACTATTTCCGCACTCCAATTACCCGGAAAAAGTTCTACAAAAGCTTTACGAAATTCATTAAACGACAACTTTTCTCCTAAGTAATTAATATCATTCCTATTTTCCAACACCCCAATTATCACAACACTCCCTTTTTTTATTTCAGGAAATTCTGATTCTTTTTGATAAAAGGAAATAACATTTCCTAATGATTGCTTGTCTTGCAGCTTAGCATGTGCCACAACCTCTTTCGCAACCGGTGATAGAAAATCTAATGTCATTATTTTTTAGTAGTTTTTTTCTTTGCTGTTGTTTTTCTTTTTACCGCCTTCTTCTTAGGTGTTTTAGCAGCTATCAATTCTTGAGCTTTTTCGATAGTTATCTCAGAAACATCAACTGTTTTTGGTAGTTCAACCTTAACCTTTCCTTGTATAATATTATGACGGCCCCAACGTGCTTTTTCAATACGAATTCCTTCATCTTCCCAATTTACAACAAGTTTATCTATTTCTTTTTGCTTTTTAGCTTCAATCAACTCTTCCATATCAGCCGTTGATAAATTATCGTAATCGTATTTCTTGTTTACGTTTATAAATATACTATTCCATTTGATAAATGGCCCAAAACGCCCCACGCCTTTAGTCACCTCATGCCCTTCATAGTTATGCACAGGAGCATCTGCCTTTTTCTTAGCCTCTATAAGCTCAATAGCTCTATCCATATCTACATCCATGGCGTTTTCTCCCTTAGCCAACGACACGTATTTTGCACCAAACTTTATATATGGCCCAAAACGACCGTTACTCACAATTACCTCTTCTCCATCATACTCCCCTAATGTTTTCGGAAGCCTAAACAAATCCAGAGCCTCTTCAAATGTAATTGTTGACAAACTTTGATCTTCAGTTAAACTTGCAAACAACGGTTTTTCTTCATCTTCTACTACACCAATCTGAACCATAGCTCCAAACCTACCTAAACGCACACTTACACGACGTCCAGTTTCTGGATGAACTCCTAAAATACGCTCACCATTTCCTCTTTCGGCATTTTCTTGCACATCTATTACTTGCGGATGAAAAGAAGTGTAAAACTCTTTCATCATATGCTTCCAGTCCTCATCACCAGATGCAATTTTATCAAAGGTAGCTTCTACATTAGCCGTGAAGTTATAATCTAAAATATTCTCAAAGTTATCAACCAGAAAATCATTAACAATCATTCCTATATCTGTAGGCACTAATTTCCCTTTATCTGACCCTACTCTTTCCGTTAATTCTTTTTCAACTATTTTACTATTCTCTAACAGCAATTGTTTATAGGTACGTTCTACACCTTCAACCTGACCTTTTTCTACGTAATTTCTATTTTGAATGGTAGAAATTGTTGGCGCATATGTAGATGGACGCCCAATACCTAACTCTTCCAAACGATTTACCAACGAAGCTTCTGTAAATCGATACGGTGCTCGCGTAAAACGTTCTGTAGCCGTAATGTATTGATTCTGTAAACGATCATCGATTTTCATTACAGGCAACATTCCATCTTGCTCTTCCTCTTCATCATCGTTTCCTTCTAAATATACCTTTAAGAATCCTTCAAACTTAATCATTTCACCATTTGCTGCAAACTGATTATTGTGAGTTGAAGCAGCAACTTTAACCGTTGTTTTTTCTAACTGAGCATCACTCATTTGCGATGCAAGAGTACGCTTCCAAATCAAATCGTATAATCGCGATTGATCTCGCTCTAAGTCAACCGAATGACGACTCATATCTGTAGGACGAATAGCCTCGTGTGCCTCTTGAGCTCCTTTGTTTTTGGTAGCAAAATTTCGTGTTTGACTAAACTCTTTCCCGTAATAGTTTTCAATCTCAATTTTAGCTGCTTCCAGAGCCTCTCCTGATAGATTCACACTATCTGTTCTCATATATGTTATCAACCCTTGCTCATACAAACGCTGTGCTACTTGCATGGTTCTACTAACAGAAAAATACAACTTCCTTGATGCTTCTTGCTGTAAAGTTGATGTGGTAAAAGGCGCTGCTGGCGATTTTTTTGCTGGTTTTTGTATTAAGTCTGCTACC
Organism: uncultured Flavobacteriaceae bacterium; assembly: GCA_947493535.1. GTDB lineage: Bacteria > Bacteroidota > Bacteroidia > Flavobacteriales > Flavobacteriaceae. The sequence goes on from CANLRK010000004.1 coordinate 69,060, forward strand.
GAGAATTCTGCAGCACTATTTTTATCTAAAAACGCTTGTGCTTCTTCTTTTGTAGCAAAATCTTTCGGAAGTTTTGCTTTAAACTTCTTCCCATCAACTGTAGCGAATTCTGCCACCACCTTATATGATGCTACTGGTGTAAAAGCTTCTATTTCTCTTTCGCGCTCTACAATTAACCTAACCGATACCGATTGAACCCTACCTGCAGACAAGCCTCTTTTAACTTTTCGCCATAATACAGGTGAAAGTTCATAACCTACTAACCTATCTAATACACGACGTGCTTGTTGTGCATTGACTAAATTATAATCTATTTCCCTTGGATTCTCAATAGCAGTGGTTACTGCTTTTTTGGTAATGGAATTAAATACAATCCGTTTGGTTTTTTCTTTATCTAATTTTAACGTTTCGGCTAAATGCCACGCTATAGCTTCTCCTTCACGATCCTCATCGGAAGCTAACCATACTGTATCAGCTTCTTTAGCAAGAGATTTCAACTTTTTTACCACCGCTTTTTTATCGGTGGAAACAATGTATTTCGGATCAAAATCTCCTTCTACATCTACCCCTAACTCTTTTGAAGGCAAATCAGCTATATGCCCATAACTCGACTCAACTTTAAAATCTTTTCCTAAAAATTTTTCTATCGTTTTCGCCTTAGCAGGAGACTCTACTATTACCAAATTCTTTGCCATCAATTCCCTTTTTTAGATTTTGCAAAAGTATATCAAAAATTCGTATTCCTAAAAAAAAACTGTTTTTAACGCTTTTTCTCACGCTAAAAACAGTCTCTTTTTCAACTATTTATTTATCGTTTATTACCTTTCAACTTCTATTCTTTCATTTTCAAAACCAACGGTTTCTTTATACACTAAATATGTTGGTAAATACACAAATGAAGCTGTTGCAAATATACCTATACCACATAAGAGCAACCCTACAATTTCAGCAAGCAATGATGCTACTATAATTAAACCAAAAGTAAGCAACCATTTTTTGGTTCCTAATTTAAAACTCAGCTTTAATATGTCTCCGACAGACAACTCAGGATTAAAAGCAAAAAATACTACCACTAATGTTAAAGGCACCATAACAAAAAACAATGGTAAATAACATGCTAAGGTTGCAGCAATAGCAATCAGCATTGTTAGTATTGAAAGTACAAAAGCTTTACTTATATATTGCGATTTAAAAAACATTGCAAATGAAGCAGTGCTTGCAGACTCACCCAAATCAATTTGCTTTACAATTCTATAAAACGCAGCATTTAATAGCATTGACAAAACAGAAGCCGCAAAAATAGCGGGTATCATTAATAAATACACCCCTATAATAGCTCTAAAATCTGGGTTACCATTTTCAAGACTTTCAAACGATGATGGATCAATAACACCTGCCACAAACATTGGCACCAATATAATTGCCATAACCCCAAGCACTATAGCTACTGACAACAACATATACAACAAACCTTGTTGCCATGTTTTCTTAAAAAGCTCAAAGGATTTATTAAAAATATCACCAAAATCCAACGGTTTATTTTCTTCTATTTTTTGTTCAATTTGTGAAAAATTCATTCTAATTTCAATTAAGTTAGTCGTGCTAATATATATAATTTTTTTCTGCCACTTTGTCAGAATATGATTTTAGCACTATCTTTGCAAATCAATTTTGAGAGAAATATACCAAATGGAGAAGATAATAGACGAAAGCAAACAAGGCGAACAACTAATTACTACCGCAAAACCTGAAAATTCACGAAAGCTTTTTATTGAAAGTTATGGGTGTCAAATGAACTTTTCTGATAGTGAAATTGTCGCTTCAATTTTAGCCAATGAAGGGTTTAATACTACAAAATCACTTGAAGAAGCTGATTTAGTTTTAGTAAACACTTGTTCAATACGAGACAAGGCTGAGCAAACAGTACGTGCAAGATTGAAAAAATACAACGCCGTAAAAAAAGTAAACCCTAAAATGAAAGTTGGTGTTTTAGGTTGCATGGCAGAGCGATTGAAAGAACAATTCTTAGAAGAAGAGAAAATTGTTGATTTAGTTGTTGGCCCAGATGCTTACAAAGACCTCCCTAACCTTATTGCTGATGTTGATGAAGGAAGAAATGCCGTAAACGTAATCTTATCTAAGGAAGAAACCTATGGTGATATCTCTCCAGTTAGGTTACAAAGTAACGGTGTAACTGCATTTGTTTCCATTACCAGAGGTTGTGACAATATGTGTACTTTTTGTGTAGTGCCATTTACACGTGGGAGAGAACGCAGTAGAGATCCGCAGTCAATCTTATCTGAAATAAAAGATTTAATTGAGAAAGGTTTTAAAGAAGTTACTCTACTAGGTCAAAATGTTGACAGTTATCTATGGTATGGTGGCGGCTTAAAAAAGGATTTTAAAAACGCTACCGAAATGCAAAAAGCTACAGCTATAGATTTTGCAAACCTACTAGACATGGTAGCCACAGCTTACCCTAAACTACGTATTCGTTTCTCTACATCAAACCCGCAAGATATGAGCCTTGATGTAATACACACCATGGCAAAACACAAAAACATTTGTAAGTACATTCACTTACCAGTGCAAAGCGGTAGTAACAGAATATTAAAAGCCATGAATCGTCAGCATACTCGTGAGGAATATATGGAGTTAGTTGATAATATTTATAAAATTATCCCTGATGTTTCTTTATCTCAAGATATGATTTCTGGCTTCCCAACAGAAACAGAACAAGACCATCAAGACACGCTAGATTTAATTAAATATGTAAAATATGATTACGGTTTTATGTTTGCCTATTCTGAAAGACCAGGAACATTAGCCGGAAGAAAACTAGAAGATGATGTTCCTTTAGAAGTAAAGAAAAGACGCTTACAAGAAGTTATCGATACACAACGTGCCGTTGGTCATGAACAGCTTAAAAAGCATGTAGGAAAAATAGAAGAAGTACTTATTGAAACTACATCTAAAAAATCTGATGCACATTGGGCGGGAAGAAACTCACAAAACAACATGGTTGTTTTCCCTAAAGAACATTATAAAATAGGTGATTTTGTAAACGTAAAAATTAACGACTGTACCACCGCAACCTTTATAGGAGAAGCCGTTGGTTATTCAGACAACAATTAATTTATGGAGTCCATTCAAGCAATAAAACAACGATTTGAAATAATAGGAAACACTCCTAAACTTAACCGTGCTTTAGAAAAAGCTGTACGCGTAGCTCCTACCGATATTTCAGTATTGGTAACCGGAGAAAGCGGTGTGGGTAAAGAGAGTATTCCTAAAATAATTCACTCCTTATCACACCGTAAACACGGTAAATTTATTGCCGTAAACTGTGGTGCAATCCCAGAAGGAACTATAGACAGTGAATTGTTTGGGCATGAAAAAGGTGCTTTTACAGGTGCAACTCAAACCCGTAATGGTTATTTTGAAGTAGCTGACGGAGGAACTATTTTTTTAGATGAAGTAGGAGAACTTCCATTAACTACTCAGGTGCGTTTATTACGTGTTATTGAAAATGGTGAGTTTATAAAAGTAGGTTCAAGTAAAGTACAAAAAACCAATGTACGTATTGTAGCGGCAACGAATGTTAATATGTTTGAAGCTATACAAAAAGGACGCTTTCGTGAAGACTTATACTACCGTTTAAGTACCGTGGAAATTCTATTACCTCCCTTACGTGAACGCAAAGAAGATATTCATTTATTATTTCGAAAATTTGCATCTGACTTTGCTTTAAAATATAAAATGCCTGCAGTAAAACTTGACGAACAAGCAATACAAGTATTAATAAACTACCGCTGGAGCGGTAACATTCGTCAATTGCGTAACATTGCCGAACAAATTTCGGTACTTGAGCACTCTCGTACTGTTGACGCTGCCACCCTTCAAGGTTACCTTCCTAGTAGTGGAAGTAATTTACCTGCTGTTATTAGCGATAAAAAGTCAGGAAGTGATTTTAGCAACGAACGAGAAATATTATATAAAGTATTGTTTGACATGAAAGCAGATTTGAACGATGTGAAAAAATTAACCTTAGAGTTAATGCGTTCGGGGAACTCACAGCAAGTTCAAAAAGAAAATCAGGAACTCATTAATAAAATATATAATACTGATGATGAAATTGATATTCCTGAACCACAGCAAAACACGGTTGAAGTGTTAGAGTTGCCTCAAGAAAACCAACCTAAACCAACCTCTTATAAAGAAGCAGATAATTACGATTACATTCAAGATATTACTGAAGAAGAAACCCTCTCTATACATGAAAAAGAACTGGAACTAATTAAAAAATCGTTAGAACGTAATAACGGAAAACGGAAGTTGGCAGCAAAAGAATTAGGCATTTCTGAACGTACTTTGTATCGTAAAATAAAACAATACAATCTTTAAACACTAAAACATTAGGACACATTTCATTTAAAATGTATTTTTAACCCAATAAGGGCAATTACCATGAAATTACAACAAGTTAAATTATTATTTTTCACCTTTATCACAGCAACTTTACTACAAGGTTGTGGTATTTATTCATTTACAGGTGGCGATGTAGGTAATGCAAAAACTTTTCAGGTAAACTTTTTTCAAAATAACGCTCCTATTGTAGAACCCGGAATTGACAGGACTTTTACCCAATCATTACAAGATTTAATTCAGAATCAAACCAATTTAGAGCTTACCAATTCTAATGGTGATTTATTATATGAAGGAGAAATAACCAACTACAGCATTGCTCCTATGTCGGCTACTGCTGATCAAACAGCATCGCAAAACAGGTTAACCATTGCTATAAAAGTACGCTTTACCAATAACACCAAGGAAGAAGATGATTTTGAAAAAAACTTCTCTTTCTATTATGATTATCCTGCTTCACAACAACTAATCGGTTCTAGTTTAGATAGTGCTATAGAAGTAATTTATGAGCGCATTACTCAAGATGTTTTTAATGCCTCTTTAGCAAAATGGTAATATTATGAATGCGAGTGAATTTTCATCATTACTACAAGAATCTGAAAGTATCAACACTGCACAAACCAGTGCGCTAAAAAATGTACTTACTGATTTTCCTTACTTTCAATCTGCACGAGCCTTGTACTTGAAGGGGTTAAAAAATCAAGATAGCTACAATTATAATACTGAATTAAAAATTACTGCTGCTTATACCACCGATCGCAGTATTTTGTTTGATTATATTACCTCAACCGCTTTCAATCAGAATTTAATTTCTAAAACTCAGCAAAAACTTCAAGCGCAACAAAAGCTGAACAACGAAAACACTAGTCATGACTTAGATCATATTACGAGTGATTTTAACAACGTTTTAGACCCAAATTTATTTGAAGAAAAGAGCGAAACTTCTGCTGAAGAAAACTTAGAACTCGGGAAGCCTTTAGAGTTTAACACTCAAGAAAAACACTCTTTTCAAGAATGGTTAAAACTTACCAGTATTTCTACCATTAACCGTGAAGAAGAAAAAGAGGGAAAAAGCACTACAGAAAGCACAAAAACATTAAGCAACATTGAACTTATTGATAAGTTTATTAGTGAAAAACCTAAAATTATACCCGCTAAAAAAAGTGTTAATTTAAAAAGCCTTACCCAAGAAAAAACATTCAATTCAGAGGAGTTAATGACAGAAACTTTGGCTAAGGTTTATTTGGAACAAAAAAATTATAAAAAAGCAATTCAAGCTTATCGCATTTTAAGTTTGAAATATCCAGAAAAAAATAGTTTCTTTGCAGACCGTATTTCGGATATCGAAAAAATTGAAATAACTAATACAAAATAATAATACTGTTATGTTTAATATCTTTTTAATACTTATAATGATAGTTGCCTTTTTACTAGTTGTAGTAATTATGGTACAAAATCCAAAAGGTGGCGGATTAGGATCTTCTTTTGGAGGTGGATCACAGCAAATTGGTGGTGTACAAAAAACTACTGACTTTTTAGACAAAAGTACTTGGTGGTTGGCTATTTTAATGATTGTATTAATATTACTATCTAACGTAACTATTTTTGGTAATCAAGCAGCTGCTTCAAAAGCTTTAGATGGAGCTAACGACCAACAAATTGAAACTCCTGTTTCAACAACTAACGATGCTCCAGCATCTACGGTTCCTGCAACAGATGAAAACAAAGACAACTAGTCTAGTGATTACTCACTAAAAAGTAATACGTGCCAACCTGTAAAGGTTGGCATTTTTTTTATAACAAACTGCCTTTATAGTAGTTGTTCTGAAAATTTGTCAGTACAACAACATTGGTATAATTTCTGTCCGTTAGTAATCAAAATTTATAAACATAAACACATAATAATATGGGAGTAACTATTAAACCTTTAGCAGACAGAGTTCTTGTAGCCCCTGCCCCTGCTGAAACAACCACGGCTTCAGGAATAATTATTCCTGACACCGCTAAAGAAAAACCACAAAAAGGAACTGTTGTTGCCGTTGGTAACGGTAAAAAAGATGAGCCTTTAACGGTTAAAGTTGGGGATACCGTTTTATATGGTAAGTTTAGTGGTACAGAATTAAAGTTAGATGGAACAGATTATTTAATGATGCGCGAAAGTGACATTTTAGCTATCGTTTAATCTATTTGTTAACAACATAAAATTAAAAAAATGGCAAAAGATATAAAATTTGATATTGAAGCTCGCGACGGACTAAAACGTGGTGTTGATGCTTTAGCAAATGCTGTAAAGGTAACATTAGGTCCTAAAGGTCGTAATGTGATTATTTCAAAATCATTTGGCGGACCAACCGTTACTAAAGACGGGGTTTCTGTAGCTAAAGAAATTGAATTAGAAAATGAGCTTGAAAACATGGGAGCTCAAATGGTTAAAGAAGTGGCTTCAAAAACTAATGACTTAGCTGGTGACGGTACTACAACAGCAACCGTTTTAGCACAAGCAATTGTTAAAGAAGGATTAAAAAACGTTGCAGCCGGAGCTAACCCTATGGACTTAAAGCGCGGTATAGACAAAGCGGTTGAGGCCATTGTTAGCGACCTTGAAAAACAAGCTAAAGAAGTAGGTTCAGCCTCTGAAAAAATAAAACAAGTAGCTTCTATTTCTGCTAATAACGATGAAGTAATTGGTGAGTTAATTGCTACAGCTTTCGGAAAAGTTGGAAAAGAAGGAGTTATTACTGTTGAAGAAGCAAAAGGTACCGACACTTATGTAGATGTTGTAGAAGGTATGCAATTTGACCGAGGGTTCTTATCTCCATATTTTGTTACCGATGCCGACAAAATGATTGCCGACCTTGACAATCCTTACATCTTGTTATTCGACAAGAAAATTTCTAACCTTCAAGAAATACTTCCAATACTAGAACCTGTAGCTCAATCTGGTAGACCATTATTAATTATTGCTGAAGACGTTGATGGACAGGCATTAGCTACTTTGGTAGTAAATAAATTACGTGGTGGACTAAAAATTGCCGCAGTAAAAGCACCTGGATTTGGTGATCGTAGAAAAGCAATGTTAGAAGATATTGCTATTTTAACTGGAGGAACAGTAATTTCTGAAGAAAGAGGGTTCTCTTTAGAAAACGCTGATTTATCAATGCTTGGTTCTGCTGAAACTGTTACTATTGATAAAGATAACACTACCATAGTAAACGGCGCTGGTGACCAAGAAAACATTAAAGTACGCGTAAGCCAAATTAAAGCTCAAATTGAAACAACTACTTCTGATTATGACAGAGAAAAACTTCAAGAGCGTTTAGCAAAACTAGCTGGTGGTGTTGCTGTACTATACGTTGGTGCGGCTTCCGAAGTAGAAATGAAAGAAAAGAAAGATAGAGTTGATGATGCTTTAAACGCTACACGTGCTGCTGTTGAAGAAGGTATCATTGCTGGTGGTGGGGTTGCCTTAGTAAGAGCAAGCAAAGCACTTTCTAGCATCAAGCCTGCTAATGCCGATGAAGAAACAGGAATCAGTATTGTTTCTCGCGCCATTGAAGCACCTTTAAGAACAATCTCTGAAAACGCAGGAAAAGAAGGATCTGTAATTTGCGCAAAAGTAAAAGAAGGTAAAAAAGACTTCGGATACAATGCAAAAACCGATGAATATGTAGATATGCTTAAAGCTGGAATTATTGACCCTAAAAAAGTAACTCGAGTAGCCTTAGAAAATGCCGCTTCAGTTTCTGGAATGATTCTAACTACAGAATGCGCCTTAATAGAGATTAAAGAAGAAAGCGCAGCTCCAGCCATGCCTCCAATGGGTGGTGGAATGCCAGGTATGATGTAATAATTGCACCTCCAATAACCTTAAAAGCCTTCAGTGTTTTACTGAAGGCTTTTTTACTTTAAGCACATAATAAAAAAAACAATAATCCCTCAATAAATTCACATAAAAAATACATTTTTAAAAAATAATTCTATTTATCGGGTAACATTTCACAAATAAAAGGAACTATAGGGTACAATCATAAACCAGATAAATAATGAAAAAAATCGTACTACTACTATGCTTATTTACAATAAGCAACTTCTTTGCCCAAGAACGTAACTGTTCTGCAATGGAAAACTTAAGTTACCGAATGCAAAAAGACCCAGAGTTGAAACAACGAATGGAAAACATTGAAGCATTTACACAACAACGAATTCAACAATACCAAACTAACAGAATTGATGGTAGCGTTATTACAATACCCGTTGTTGTGCATGTAATTTACAATAATGCTAATGAAAACATTAGTGACGCACAAATACAATCGCAACTAGATGTACTTAATGAAGATTTTAGACGTACGAATAGTGATGCTAACAACACGTGGTCACAAGCAGCTGATACCGAAATAGAATTTTGTTTAGCCACCGTAGATCCTAACGGAAATGCAACCTCAGGAATTACCAGAAAATCATCTAATAAAACATCATGGGGAACCAATGATGCTATGAAAAAATCTTCACAAGGTGGTGTAGACCCATGGGACACCTCTCAATATCTTAATATGTGGGTATGTAATATTGGCTCTGGGTTATTAGGTTACGCTCAATTTCCAGGTGGTAGTGCAGCTACTGATGGAGTAGTAATGGGGCCTAATTATTTTGGTAGCTCTGATAAAGGATCAGGATTTTATCTATCAGCTCCTTTCGATAAAGGGCGTACAACAACACATGAAGTGGGACATTATTTAAATTTACGTCATATATGGGGTGATGGTGCCTGTGGTACCGACGACTTTGTTTCGGATACTCCAGAGTCTGATGCCGCAAATTATGGATGTTCAACAGGACACTCTTCTTGTGGAACTACAGATATGGTACAAAACTACATGGATTATAGTGACGATTCATGTATGAACTTATTTACACAAGGGCAAAAAAACAGAATGCGTTCTATACTTGAACCAGGAGGATTCAGATATAACTTAGCGCTTTCTGATAAATGTGGAAGTGCTCCATCTCCTACTTGTACTGATGGTATTAAAAATGGTGATGAAACTGGTGTTGACTGTGGTGGATCTGCATGTGCGCCTTGTAACACTAGCTGTACAGAAAATGAAGTAATTGTTAGTATTACTTTTGACAATTATCCAGAAGAAACTTCTTGGAATATAAAAAATGACTCCGGAACAACTGTAGCTTCTGGAACTTATTCCTCTGCTAACGCTGATGGTTCTACAATAACAGAAACATTATGTTTAACTGACGATTGCTATACTTTTACAATAAATGATGCTTATGGTGATGGTATTTGCTGTTCTTACGGAAATGGTTCTTATACCGTAACTGGACCAAATGGTACCATTCAATCTGGGGGAAGTTTTGGTACTTCTGAGGCTACTGACTTTTGCTTAGGTGGAGGCTCTCCTACACCTACTTGTACTGATGGTATTCAAAATGGTGATGAAACTGGCATTGACTGCGGTGGATCTGCATGTGCACCTTGTAACACTAGTGGTACCGTAACTCTGCATGAAGGATTCTTTGAATCTGGATGGGACGGATGGACGGATGGCGGTAGCGACTGCTATCGTTATTCAGGAAGCAGATCTTATGAAAACAACTACTCTATTCGTTTACGAGACAATTCAGGAACAAGTTCCGCAATGACATCTTCTGCTTTTAATTTAAGTGGATACAACCAAGTAGAAGTTACTTTTTACTTCTATTCATACAGCATGGAAAATGGGGAAGATTTCTTTTTAAGATTCTATAATGGCACAAATTGGAGCACTGTTGCTTCTTGGACTAGTGGTAGCAGCTTTAGTAATAATAACTTTTATAGTGCTACTGTTACTTTAGATAGTTCAAACTACAACTTTGCTACAAACTCACAATTTAGATTTCAATGTGACGCAAGTACAAATGCTGACCATATTTATATAGATCAAGTAACCATAAAAGGAATTAATGGTGCGAGAAGTATTCGTAATAACGAAATCACCTATATAAACTCACTAAACGACATGAAAGATATGGGCGATGTAATACTTTACCCTAACCCAGTTAAAGGTGCTAATATTTACATTAATAAAAGTTATGAATTAAATCCAAGTTATAGAATTGTTAATATGTTAGGACAAACTATTGAAACAGGAACTACAACAAACGGGATTATAAACGTTGATAAACTTAAAGCAGGTTTATATATAATTGAATTTACAGACACTGAAGAAACTGTAACTCAAAAATTTATAAAACAATAACTCTTTATCTTTAATAAAAAACAAACCCCAGTACAATAATACTGGGGTTCTTTTTTAGAATAACGCTTTACCTTTATTTATGATGTTCTTTAATAAGTTCTTCGTCACGATACTTACAGCATTCATGTACAGAATTATAGGCCTCATCTGATGCTTTTACAGTTTTAGTATCGTGACCTACAGCTGCAATATTCTCATTAATTATCTTTAAACTTGTTTTACGCTCATCATACACAACTACTAATTGATGTGTATCAACATTCCATTCAGCAGACTTTACTCCTTTTGTTTTAAAACAAGCTTTTTCAATACGCTTTTTACACATCATACAAACTCCATCAACCTCTATAGTTGCCTTTGCATTTTTATTTTGCGAAAAAGCCACCGCAGTGAATAGCATAACTAGTAACATTATTGTTTTTTTCATAACTCTTTTTTTTTATTATTACTCAATTTTTAATCGTAACCCAGCATAAATATTTGCCCCTTGAATAGGACCGTATATCATAGTACTATCAAAATATGAGCCAAATGGATCATTAGCCGCTAAGATAGGGGTATCTTGTTTATAGTTCAATACATTTTCACCTCCTAAATATACTTCAAACTGTTTTGTAAATACACGCGTTACTTGTGCATTTAATTTACTAAATGGATTTGAATAATCTGACAGCTGATATTCAATTGGATTTACACTTGTGTCTGGTATTCGTTGTTTTCCTACCCAATTCCAGGTAGCATCAAACTTCCAGCGTCCACCTTTTTCATTTAAATGATGAGTTTGATAAGCTATGTTTGCCAACACTCTGTTTTTAGCTAATAATGGAGCTGTTAAATTCCCTTTTTTATACTCTGTAGAAACATCATAATATTTATATGACAAACGCAAATCTAAATGTTTAGCCAAATTATAATTTAAATCAGCTTGTACACTTTGCGCAATTGATTTTCCTTTTAAATTATAAAACTGAACTTCATTAGGATTTTGATCAACATCAACTACTATCTGGTTTTTAAAGTCGGTTATATAATAGTCTAAAGACACATCACCTCTTTTACCAAACACTTTAAATTTTTGTAGAAAACTAGCACCATAATTCCACGCTTCTTCTGGGTTTAATCCATAAACTTCACCACCCTCATTATGAACTATGAAATTTCTTGACGAAGCAAAATAACGTTGATTTTCCGTGAAAATATTTGCACTCCTTTTTCCTCTTCCTACTGAAGCTCTAAACACTGAACCTTCCCACGGGTTATAACGCAAGTGTAATCTTGGCGTTACAAAGTTTCCTAGAATATTATGAGTGTCGGCTCTAAGTCCGGCTACTAAACTAAAATTATCACCATTATCATAGGTGTACTCAAAAAAAGCTCCAATTGAGTTCTCTTTTCTCGCTACAGAAGAATCAATAATATACTCATCATACTGATCATAAGTAAAACTTAACCCCGCTTTAAACTTATTCTGTGTATTACTTAATATAGAATTGTATATAAAGTTAGAATACACACTTTGATGGTTAATATCATATCGTCGCAATCCGTAATACGCTTTTTGGTCATGATTACTATATGATGTTTGCAAGCCAAAGCTTTTGTATTTTTGATCTTTAAATACATAGCCTGTTTTATTACTTACATCAATTCGCTTTGTTGCTATTTCACTTCCCCATGCATTAGTAGTTAACCGATCATCTTCAGGTTTAAAACCAATTTCTCCAGCAAGTTTTTCATCTTTTAAATACCTAAAATCAAAAAAACTTACCCATCCACTTTCATGATTAGCATATTGCCAGCGATTTAAAATATTAACTTGGCTCGCTAGTGGTGCATCAATAAACCCATCATCATTATTATCTTTCTTCCAGCTTCTATGATTGCCATGAATGTAAAACCCTGTACTCCACCTATCATTTAATTTCTGGTTTACATGTGTATTTAGCTCTACCCTACCATCTACAGAACCATATAAGTTCACAAAAAAAGCAGCATCGGTTAACGGTTTAAGTAACTCTGCATTAATTTGCCCTGCAATACTTTCATAGCCATTAACTACAGAACCTGCACCTTTAGTAATTTGAATAGTCTCTAGCCATGTTCCTGGGGTAAAGGTTAACCCATAGGCTTGTGAAGCTCCACGAACACTAGGAATATTTTCTTGGGTAATTAAAATGTAAGGATTTGTTAAACCTAACATTTTAATTTGTTTAGTTCCTGTTACCGCGTCAGAAAAATTGACATCTATTGCAGCATTGGTTTCAAAACTTTCTGATAAGTTACAACATGCGGCTTTTAGCAACTCTTTTGAGTTTAATGTAACTATTTGCCTGCTATCTAATAAAGATACCTCTGTAGCTTTTCTTTCGGCAGTAAGCACTACCTCATTTAAACTACTATTAACTTCTAATTGGATTGTTATAACTTGGGGTTCTGTAATATTTAACACTTGTTGTGCATACCCCACATAACTTATTACTAATTGACTATTTTCTTTTGAAAAAGGAATAGAAAATCTTCCTTCTTCATTGGTTACGACTCCTATTGAAGTTCCTGACCAATATACATTTGCTCCATAAACTGGAACTTTATTTCCGTTGACATCTTCTACTACTGTACCCGAAACTACGTCTTGTGAAAAACTAAACATAGGTAACAACAGAAGAAGCAACAGCATATTATTTTTCATAAATACATACTTTTACTTTAAAAACTGTTTCTCATTATATGTTAAAGGCAAGAAAACAACGTTACTCTTCCTTATTAACTAATGATTAACCGTAGTAAATGTATGACTGGTGTAGTTTATACAATGGAGGTGCATTACTCTGGTAAGTATAATTAGGTAACGCTAACTTAGTTTTACTAACTGAAGCAAATAACACAACATGGTATGTTGTTGGGCTAGCTATTGCAAGTAACTTTAATGAATTTGATAAAAAAACTACATCACTATCAACATCAGAAAAATCAACTACACTATCCGAACAACACCCCTCATCTAACAAAGGCTCCTCAGCACAGCAAGCTTTTTCAACAACAACTTCGCAAGTTCCTTTTTCAGCAACTGCAGAAACACCAGCTAAACTACCACCACAAAAATGGATAGTCAAAGTAAGCCCTAAACTAATTACTAGATAGTAACAAGTTAAAATTACTGCTGTATTTCTTTTAAACTTCATCTATGCAAAATTACAATTTAATGCGCTTTTTTGGTTAAGTTTTTCTTAAATTATTTAAACCAACTAGCGTACTCAATATAATTCTCAACTATCCTATCAATTTCTCCAGAAATTAACTCTTTAGAAATATCTTTTACTTTTTTAGCTGGTACACCTGCATAAATACTTCCTGATTCTACCACTGTGTTTTGAGTTACCACAGCACCTGCAGCTATAATCGAGTTAGAATGCACAATACAATTATCCATTACTATACTCCCCATGCCTATTAAAACATTGTCGTGTATGGTACACCCATGTACAATAGCATTATGTCCTACAGAAACATTATTACCAATTATTGTAGGATATTTTTTATAAGTACAGTGTACTACTGCTCCATCTTGAATATTAACTTTATCTCCTATTTTAATATAATTAACATCCCCTCGTAATACAGCGTTAAACCAAACACTACACTGTTTTCCCATTACCACATCACCAACAAGTGTTGCATTTTCGGCTATAAAACAATTTTCCCCAATTTGTGGTTTCTTACCTCTAATTTCTTTGAATACCATTGCTTAAGCTTATTAAAACCAAAAATGCCCGTGTTAAGACGGGCATTTGATATTGATACTATTTTATTTCTAATTTATACCAGGACAGTTACAGTCGTATTTTTCTGGTCTACAATTTAAGTTAATACCCAAAGTAATTTGATGATATCCACCTTCAAATTGCACTTGTCCCATTTGATGAGAGTATGTGTAACCAAACATATATTTATCATAATTAACCCCTACAAAAGGAGTTATGTATTGTAATTTTTGCCCTTCAGCAGATCCGCTTACTGTTGCATACTCGGCTCCGTCTAAACTTCTTCTATATGATAAACCTCCCCAAACTTTACCAAATTCTAACTTTCTATATACTTTCCCGTTCACATCAAACTGTGTTTCTCCAGTGTCAGAAATATGCTGAAATAAAACTGATGGCTCTACAGACCAATCACTATTAATTCCTGAAAAAACATACCCCATGGATATTAAAAACTTCTGCAAGTTAGAACTCTCCTGCTCTGTGTATAATTTACGCGCATTACCCATTAAGTTCTTAATGGTAAAGTGAGCATAAAAATCTAAGAAATGATAAGAAACACCTATATCAACATTATAATAAGTACTTGAAATTTTTTCATTTGAGGTTGCTACTGGGTCAGGAGCTCCAGAAGTATTGTTTCCTCCATTCCAAACTAAATCCCATTCTGTTTGATTTAACCTACTTTGTATTAACCCAACACTCAATCCGAATGAAATTTGATTTAAATCAATTGTATTTCTCCCTAACATCAAATGGTGTGCATATGTTAAATACGCTCCTGTTTGAGAGTGAAATCCATTTTTATCATTAAATAAAATTATTCCTCCAGCAGATGGCATATCTTCATTAAACCTTGTATTGTAACTCGCAGTCATTAAACTTGGAGCATCTTCAATACCAAACCATTGTTGACGACCAGTTAAACGAAGCTTAGAACAATTTGAAGCTCCAGCCATTGATGGGTGAATTAAGTATAAATTATCAGTTAAATAATCAGAATATACAGGTATTCCTTCTTGTGCATTAGTTTCAAAAACTATAAACAAAGCAATTAAAATGTAAAGTTTTTTTATCATTTTTCTTAAAGTCATTTCCAGCAACAATTCTTAACAAAAATTGTCCCTTTTTAATATTGGGATAATGTATAATTCCCAAATATAGAAAAATTTAGAAAAGTAGTGCTATAAATTTCAATTATTATACGCGGCATTTTCTTTTAAAAGTGTGAATAATTGTTTAAAATCAAGCTTTGCCATCTTGTAATTCCTTATTTTTGCAAAAAAGATTTTTATATGAAAACGCATACTATCAATATAGTTAAGACGTCATCTCCTAATATTGTAAAATTTGAATCAAATCACTTTTTAACAGAGCATCAAAATTTTGAATTCAATAATATTGATGAAGCTACCAACTCACAATTAGCTAAAGAATTATTCTATTTACCTTTTGTGAAAAAGGTTTACATTTCTGGTAATTTTGTTGCCATAGAAAAGTACAATATTGTTGAATGGGATGAAATTGAAACAGATGTAGCCACACAAATTCAAGATTTTTTAAATAGCGGAAAAAAAATTGTTGATAACGATACGGCTACAAAAAAAGTAGCTGTAACGGTTTATGCCGAAAGTACACCCAACCCTTCAGTAATGAAGTTTGTGGCTAATAAAAAATTAGTAGATACCATTTTTGAATTTAAAAACATTGATGAAGCTAAAGTTTCGCCTCTAGCCGCTAAACTATTTCACTTCCCCTTCGTTAAAGAAGTTTTTATTGATGAGAATTATGTTTCTATTAGCAAATATGATTTGGCTGAATGGAATGATATTGCCAATGAACTCCGAGAAGAAATAAGAAATTTTATTGCTAACGGAAACACAATTATTGATGTAACAGTAGCTAAACCAAAAAAAGAAATAGCTCCAGAAATTAACTTGAACATTGACGACTTAGACGATATCTCTACTGAAATTGTGAATGTACTTAACGAGTATATTAAACCTGCGGTTGCAAGTGACGGAGGAAACATCATGTTTCAGTCTTACGACGAAAAATCTAAAGAAGTAAAAGTTGTTTTACAAGGTGCTTGTAGCGGCTGTCCATCTTCTACTGTTACTTTAAAAAACGGAATTGAAGCCACATTAAAAGAATTAATTCCAGGAAAAATAAACTCCGTTATTGCCATAAACGCTTAATTTTTTTTTAAATTTATAGCTAATACTAACCTTTAAATCAAATTATTATGGCAGTTTTAAAAGTAATTGAAGTTTTAGCTAACTCAGAAAAAAGTTGGGAAGACGCAACTAAGAAAGCAGTAAAACACGCTTCAAAATCTGTAAAAAACATACGTTCTGTATATGTTCAAGATCAAAGCGCAAGTGTAAAAGATGGTGAAGTTTCCGATTATAGAGTAAATCTCAAAGTCACTTTTGAAGTACAATAACAAAAAAGCGCCTTAAGGCGCTTTTTTGTTGTTTACTACATTCATAAAAAGCAATTGCTATTATGTATATTTGTATACATTATATAAAATAACCACTAATTAACTTTTAAATAAAAACACATGAAAACAAACGAACTGGAAGCTGCACAAAATGAAGCAAGCATTTGGATGGATAAAGGAATTGACTTTATAGGAGCATATGGACCAAAAGTATTAGGAGCCATTCTTATTTGGATTATCGGTTCATGGATAATCAAAAAAATACTAAAACAAACCAATAAAGTAATGGAAAAAAGAGGCTATGAAAAAAGCCTCCAAAAATTTTTAGTTAACTTACTATCATGGTCTTTAAAAGTATTGTTAATTGTAACCTTACTTGGAGTTTTAGGGGTGGAAACTACTTCTTTTGCAGCTATTTTAGCTTCGGCAGGTTTAGCAGTAGGTTTAGCTCTACAAGGCTCACTAGCTAATTTTGCCGGTGGTGTGTTAATTATGATTTTTAAGCCTTTTAAAATTGGTGATTTAATTGAAGCGCAAGGAGAACTTGGTGTAGTAAAAGAAATTGAAATTTTTACCACTAAGTTAAATAGCCCAGAAAACAAAGAAATTATTATTCCTAACGGAACACTTTCTAACGGAAATATAACCAACTATACTTCTGAAGGAACGTTAAGAGTTAACTTAACTATAGGTGTTGGTTATGACGAAGATATTAAAAAAGCAAAAGCAGTTTTATTAAAAGTACTTACCGATAACCCTAAAGTACTTAAAGAACCTGCACCAAGTGTAAATGTATCTGAATTAGCCGATAGTTCTGTAAACTTTGCGGTAAGACCTTGGTCTACCACTGCTGACTATTGGGATGTATACTTCACCACTCTTGAAAACTGTAAGTTAGCCTTAGATGAGGCAGGAATAGAAATTCCTTATCCACACTCGGTAGAAATACAAAAGAATGCTTAAACTTTCTTTTTTTCAGGAGTAACTAAAAAATCTTTTAAATAATAAGGTTCAAAATAAGCGACATCTTCGATGTCGTTTTTTTTGTATTTCTCATAGGCTAACGTACTCATTTCTCTTGCTGATGGTACTGCCTCAATAAATTCTGCATTAGATGATTTTATCACACTTGCCGTCTTTTCAGTTTTATTACCAATAAAAACCACTTTCCTATCTAAATAAGCATCAAAAGATGTTTCTTCTAAAATCTCAGCTTTAATAGCTCTAACAGCTTCATGATTTGCGTTATAAACTTTAGTGTAAGCTTCCATTCGTCTTGCGTCAATCATTGGCACTATATACCCGCTATTTATAACTACTTGCTGTGCTAAAACCTCTAACGTTTCAATGGCAATTAACGGTATATCTAAACCAAAGCACAACCCTTTAGCAGCTGAAACCCCAATACGTAACCCTGTATAAGAACCCGGACCTTTACTTACAGCAATTGCCGATAAATCAGAAAAAGACAAAGCATTTTCTTCCAGCACTTCTTTAATAAATACATGCAAATTTTCTGCATGCGAATAACCATTACTTAACTCTTTAACAGCAATAGTCTTTCCGTTTTTTGCTATTGCAACAGAACAATTAGTGGTTGCGGTTTCTATTTGTAGTATATATGTCAAAACAAAAAATTTACTGCAAAAATCGGTATTTCCGATGAATTCTTCCTTTTTAAAATAAAAAAACTGCGGGTAACCATAAAAGCTACCCGCAGTTGTTATTATACTTTTACTATTTTGTTATTCTAACAATGATTTACCTGCATAAAAATCAAGCACTTTAGATTTAAATACAAAGTCATATTTTGCTTTTGTTAATGAAGCTTTTGCGTTTACAAGTTTTGTACGCTCTTGATCTAAATCAAATGCATTTGCCATACCTATACTAAAACGTCCTTGGGTATTTTCTAATGACAATTCTTGAGCTGCTAATGATTTTTTAGCCGCTTCATACGATTTTAATGCTGCTTTTACATCTAAAAAAGCTCGTTCAATATTTGTGAACAGTGTTAATTTAGCTTGTTCTAAATTTAACTTTGCTTTTTCTTCTTGTATTTTACTTTTACTTACCGATGTTTTATTTTGAAACCTTGAAAAAACAGGTATATTAAGTTGTAAACTTAAATTATGCCCTTTATTATTATTTAATTGTTCAAAAAATGATTGTGTTGGGGCAGTGCTCAAATGATCTAAATTTGAAAAATTTGCTGCTGTACTATACCTATAACCAAAACTCAACGATGGCATATATCCTCCCTTTGCTATTGTTGTTCCTAACTCAGATACCTCAATTGCTTTTTCTGCCGATTTTATCTCATTACGCTCCTTTTCAGCAATGCTATAAATAGAATTACTGTTATCATATAAAAGCAATTCTGAAGGCTCACCAACATCAATACTTTCTACATCAAAATTGACGGATGGTATTTGAAGTAATTGCGCTAAACTTAGTTTCGCTAAATTTAAATTATTTTCTGCTGCAACTAACGTTTGTTCATCACTCGCCATTGTAGCCTCTATATTTAACAAATCACCTTGAGGACTTACTCCAGAATCAACTAACTTCTGTACTCGTTTGTATTGTTTTTTACTAAACTCTAGCTGAAATAGAGCTGTGTTTAGATTTTCTTTATTAAACAATACATTTAAGTAGCTATTTACCACATTTAATGTGATATCATCTTTAATCCTAGCTAATTCCAACTTACTTTGTTCTAAATTTAATTTAGATTGTTTGTACAAATTAGTTGTCCTGAACCCATTAAAAATAGTTTGAGACACATTGAAACTTGCATTAGTTGAATGAAAAGTTCTATCTACAAAATTTCCTGGAAAAAGTTCAGCATTACCAAAGCTTACCGATTGTGAAACTCCGAAACCTACAGAAGGTAAATGTTGTCCACGCGAAGCCTCAAGATTCTCTTCACTTGTTAAAGCATCAAACTCTGTTTGCTTTACTGTAAGGTTATTTTCAACAGCATGGTTTACACACTCTTCTAAAGTCCATTGCTTATCTTGCGCAAAAGAAAATATTCCCAAAGATAAACTTAGTGCTATTAGTGTTTTTTTCATATCAATTTACAACTGCTTATTAATCTTCTTTTTCTTCGTTATCTTTAGAGGCTTTATTCCAAACTTTTACTTTATCTCCTTCTTTTAAACCTTCTAAAATTTCTACATTAATACCATCAGAGATTCCTAACTTTACATCTACTTTTTCAAATTTCTGATCTTCTTTTTCAACCTCAACAAATGGCTTTTCAGTAATTCTGTTAAACTGTAATAAAGACTCTTTTATAGCAAAAACAGAATCCTTTTTTTCCAACTCAATTTCTGCGTTAGCACTATACCCTGCTCTCACATATGTTCCGTCTTTAATATTTACATCTGCTTTTATAGTAAACTGTACAGCACCTGATTCCTCTTGTCCTTTAGGCGCTACAAAGATTAATTTTGCGGGAAACTCTTTCTCTTCAATAGCACCAAGTTTAACCATTATTTCTCTTCCTTCCTTAAGTTTTCCTACTTCTGCTTCATCTACTTTTCCTTCAAAAATCATTTTACTCATGTCTGCAATTGTAGCAATGGTTGTACCTGCATTAAAGTTGTTACTTTCAATCACCTGATTTCCTTCACGAACCGGAATTTCTAAAATAGTTCCTGAAATTTGTGCTATAATATTGGTGTTAGCCTCAGAGCCCATACCTGCTGCGGAACCTTTTTTGATAATTTGATAATCCGTTTGACTTTGAGTTAAGGTTTGTCTAGCCTGATTATAAGCCAACTCACTATTTTCAAAATCTTGTTTTGAAATAACACCTTGCTCAAACAAATCTTTATTACGCTCATATAGCACTTTAGAATTATCGAAAGATAATTTTGCAGAGCGTACTCTACTTTGTGAGCTTGCTAAATTTTGTGCGTTTGGCACTACTCTAATTTTAGCAATTAAATCGCCTTTTTTTACCACATCGCCTTCTTCCACTAAGATTTCAGAAACAATACCTGAAATTTGAGGTTTCAACTCTATTTCTTCTTCTGGATTTACTTTTCCAGTTGCTACAGTTTTTGTAGCAATACTTGCTTTAAAGGGTTGCTCAGTTTTATACTCTACAGCTGCTTTTGAATTTTTATCGGCAAAAAATTTCATTACCACTATTAATAAAATAAGTGCTACTGCTGCTAACGCTATTTTAAGTCCTTTTTTCATTCTGTTTAGTTTTAATCCTTTTGTTTTTTGATTGATTTTATTTTAGTTTTTTATTCTTCTCGTAAAGCGTCAATTGGTTTAACACTAGTAGCTTTATTGGCAGGAATCAATCCGATTAAAGTTCCCAAAACTATTAATATTGCCAAAGCTAGCCAAACAATTGGGATAGATACCGACGCATTTACCAATGCCGCATCTTCTCCTTGCCCAAATGCCGCATCAATAATCATTAGTAACACGCCACCTGATATTATTCCTAATAATCCGGAAATAAGTGTTAGCAACACCGCTTCCATTACTATTTGACGTTTAATTTCAAATGGTGTTGCACCTAATGCTCTACGTACTCCAATTTCTTTAGTTCTTTCTTTTACAGTAATTAACAAAATGTTTCCTATTGCAAATACTCCAGCAATTAATGTGGCTATACCAACAAACCAAGTTAAAAACTGCATTCCTGTTAAAAAGCCTGTTAGTTTTTTAAATTCATTCCCTAAATTAAAACTACCAAATGCCCTTTTATCTTCTGGATGAACTTTATTTAAGTTTTTCAATAACAGTTTAGCGTCTAGCTCAATTTGTTTGATATCAAACTCTGGTTTACCAGTAATCATCATCCAACCTATTTCTTCCCCTTTATTATAAATTTGTTGAAAGGTTGTAAATGGGATATGCATATCTGATGAAGGACCACCCATCATACTAGCTGCATAAACTCCTGCTACTTTAAAATTAATACCATTTATTTGAATGTATTGGCCAATAGCATCTTCATCTTTTTCAAATAACTGTTTATAAGCATCTTCAGAGATTATTGCAATTTTCTTTTTATCGTCAATATCATTTTGATTGATAAAGCGCCCGTGGATAAGTTTCTTTTTCTGCACTTTATCCAGTAAAGGATAATCTCCATTTACGCTAAAACTACCCGATTGAAATCCTCTTACTACTGAGGCTCCTGTTTGATTTCTTGGCACAACAAATTCAATACCATCAACTTCTTCTTGTACTGCTTTAGCGTCTTGCAAAGTTAAACGTAAGCTTTTCCCTTCTTGAAATCCTTTAAAAGGCTTACTTGTACTTTGGCCCCATATAAACACACTGTTGGTAGCAAAATCTCCAAAAAGACGATTAAAGGAGTTTTCCATTCCTCTTGCTGCCCCTAAAAGCCCTATAAGTAATAAAATACCCCACCATACACCTATCATGGTAATTACAGTTCGGAATTTATTTTTACGTAAACTGTCGTAAATTTCTTGCCAAGAGTCTCTATCTACTAAAAATCTAAACATAATTATTCATCTCTAAGTGCTACAATTGGCTTTATACTAGCTGCACGCTTTGCTGGCACATAGCCTGCAATTGCCCCTGCTATAATCAATATTATAGTAGCGCCTACAATTAAATTGGTACTTACACTAGGGTTGGTTATAAAGTACTCTTTTAAACTATCGCCTATTAACTCAAGTAATCCCATTCCTACTAAAAGCCCAAAATACCCTGCCAAGGAAGTAACTAAAACCGACTCTAACATAATCATGGTTACTATTGATTTTGGTGTAGCTCCCAAGGCTTTACGAATACCTAACTCCTTAGTACGTTCTTTTACGACAAAAATCATGATATTAGCAATACCTACTATTCCGGCTATTAAAGTTCCCATACCTATAATAATTATTAGTACACTTAATACCGTTGTCATTTGATTAACATTCTTAGAAGCCTCTGCCATATTACGTACACGAACAGCACTTTGATCTTTAGGTGCTACATCAAAACGTTCTTTTAGTTTTTTTGTTAGTAGTTTACTAAAAGACAAGGCTTCATTGTAACTCATTGCCGGATTATAGGTCATGTTTATTTGATCAACATAATCGTTATTTCCATAAATTTTTTGAGCAGTGCTTATTGGCATGTAAATCATACGCTCTTCATTATCTCCTCCATCATCACGATACACTCCCACAACTTTATATTGTATGCCTCCTAAGTTAATATACTTCCCTAGGGCTACCGTTTTCATAAATAAATCTTCCTCAACTAACCTTCCTATAACTACAACCTTAGATTCTTCTTCTAAATCTTTTGCCGAAATATAACGTCCTTCATACACCAACGTTTTCTCTAAATATTGATGATCTGGATGTACGGCTCTTATTGAATAAGTATTTTTTTCATTTTTATACGAAGCCATAAAGTTTTTATAAACACGAGAAGTTATATACTGCACCTTGTTTCCAAAGTCGTTTTTTAAATATTCGTAATCCTCGTTTTTAAATTGAATTTTTCTACCTGCTTTAAATCCTTTATGCGGCTTGGTAGTTTTTCCTGGTCGAATGAAAATAGAATTTTGCGCATCGTCTTTAAAAAATCCATTAAAGGTGTTTTCTAATCCGTTAGCAATACCAAAGAGTAAAGTAAACAGTAAAATAGCAAACGACACTGTAAAGCCTGAAAGTAAACTTCGCAGTTTATTTTTACTGATACTTTGAAATATTTCCCTCCAAAGATCTAAATCAAACATATTGCGCTGCTCTTACTTGGTTTACAAATTTATCTTCCATAATAACACCATCCTTTAAACGCACCACACGTTTGCACATATTAGCAATATCTTCTTCGTGGGTTACTATAAGTATGGTTTTACCTTCATCGTTTAACTCTTGGATAAAATCCATTATTTCATAGGATGTTTTTGTATCTAAGGCGCCCGTAGGCTCATCGGCTAGTAATAATTTAGGCTCTGCTGCTAAGGCACGTGCAATAGCTACACGTTGTTTTTGACCTCCAGAAAGCTCATTAGGCAAGTGTTTTGCCCAATCTTTTAAACCTACTTTCCCTAAGTGAAATAATGCTTTTTCTTGTCGTTCTTTCCTGCCTAAACCTTGATAATATAATGGTAAAGACACATTTTCGACAGCGTTTTTATAGTTAATTAAGTTAAAGGATTGAAAAATAAATCCTAAAAACTTATTACGATATACCGCGGCTTTTTTTTCATTTAGGTTTTTTATGGGTACACCATCTAACACATAACTTCCTTCATCTGCTTCATCAAGCATACCAATTATATTAAGTAAGGTAGACTTTCCTGAACCAGAAGACCCCATAATGGCCACTAGCTCTCCTTCTTTAACTGATAAATCGATACCTTTTAATACATGTAAGCTTGAATCGCCTATAGGGTAAGACTTGTGTAGTTGTTTAATTTCTAACATTTGATTGATGTATTCGTTTTGCTTTTTTTTGCAACTTTAGTTATTAGACTAATTCTGTTGCTTTTTGTTACAAAAGAATGCACAGAAAAAACATAAAACCTAAAAAAACTAAGTTGTTTGGCTGCTTACCCCTTTTATTTTATCTTACTTTACAACCTGACCTACAACAGGAATTGTAATTTGTTGTTCTGGAAAGTTACCGTGTAAGATTAACGACTCATTTATGAGATCCAATTTATTAGGTTGGTACAACAATGTTAGTTCTACCGGTTTATCTATTGGGAAATATTGTGCCGTTTCATCTACAACCAAGCTAGCGTTGCTTTTTTCTATTTTTGAAATTAATAAAGGTTGTTTACTGGTATTTTTTAAAGGAATATTTACTCTTACCAAACTATCTAGATTTATTTTACCAAGATTTAGTATTGGTTCTTTTAACTCTATTGTAGTATTTACCGTATAGATAATTTTGGTTTGTTTAGTTGCAAAAGCTACTAGTACTAGTGCTATCAATACACCTAAACCAATTAATATTTTCTTCTTCATTTATTTACGATATTGTACTTTTAATTGTATTAGTGGGTTTCTATAAAATTTCTTTTTAAAAGCAGATTTCCTACTATTTTTCACCCATTTTTTCCCTCGATAACTACTCCATGTATTAGATTTACTATTGTGTGTCCACACCAAAGATGGCGCTGTAGTATACATAGGGTTTTTTGGCAACTTAACACTTGAAGGCTTTACTGTTTCAATCCCAACGCAAACACCTTCTAACGGAAATAACACATAATGTTCTGATAAATCAATACTTATATTTTGTGTTTTATTTTTAGGTTTAATAAAAATATCTTTATAAGACAACAACATTCCAGGTTGCCTTTTTTCAGTATTATACTTATAAAACTTTATCCTATAATAAGTTGGTAACGTATTAAAATCTGACTCAACATTTTCTTTTAGCGAGAATTTAATTGCTTTTAGTTTTCCTTTATTTCTTTTGACATTCTCAATAAATACACAATTCTCATATCCAAACTGCGTGCCAACTCTAAAACGCTTTTTTTTCGTTTCACCTATGGTCTTTGGAGAGGTATATTTCTTTTTTTTAACTCGTAAAACCACCCCATCTATTTCTTCTTTTGATTCAACTAGCGCTATATTTAACACTATTTCTTTTTTATCTTGAAATGAAATTAATGATATTTTCTTTGTTGAATATCCTAAATATGAAATTAACAATGTATCTGCTGTATTACTTTTAATGTTAAAAGAATACTCTCCTTGCTCATTTGAAGTTACCCCTAAATTCTTATTTAATAAAGTTATATTAGCATACGGAAGTGGTTTTTTTAGCGTTTCATCAAATATAACACCTGACAATATTTGAGAAAACCCAAAAAAACTATTCAAAAGCAAAAAATACGTTATTGATTTATTCATTATTTATATTTTAATTAATTATTAAAAAGCGCTTTATTAACAACAAGGAAAATGAAAAAAAAGAACTACAAAATGTATTTGATAATATTATTCACTACAAGTGTTTATAAAATCCTAAAAATTATCAAAAAAAGTGGGTAACGCCTTACTTTTACAAAACACAAAAACCACTACATTTCTAAAAAACAATCATTTACCACGCTAAAATAATCCTATTTTTCACAGAGTATTTACTTTCTAAATTGCACGTTAAGCTGTACTAATGGGTTGGTGTAACGGTATTTTACTTTTCCAAAAACTGTATACCTAATCTTATTATTGTTTTTCTTCCAACCTTTCCCTTTATAACTAGACCATGTTAATTGTTCTTCACTATATGTCCAACGCACATTAGGAGCCGTTAGATACATTATTTTGGACTCTCTTTTTTTACCCAGATTAATTGCTTCTATCCCAACGCACACCCCATGCCTTGGATATTTGATATGGTACTGCTTTAAAGAAAGTGTTACTTTTTGCGTTTTGTTTGTTGGCTTAACAATTATATCCTCATAAGATAACAATTGACCTGGTTGCTTATACCTCGGATCATACTCATAAAACTTTACTCTAAAAAAAGTTGGTAAAACCTCATACAATTTATCTTCTCTCTTTTTTAAATAAAACACTAGTGAATTGATTTTACCTTCACGAAACTCAGGGTTCTTAATTAACGTACAGGTTTCATACTCATAAGGAATAGATGTACCATAACGAATAAACTCTTTTTTAACTCCTATTTTCTTTTCAGTAAAATACTTTGCTTTTTTCACCTCAAGCACTATCGCATCAATTTCTTCTTTTTGCGCTATTAACCTAATTTTTAAGCCTGCTTTCTGTTTCTCTATAGCATCGCGAACAGCTATTGTTTGTGATGCATAGCCTATATAGGACACCAGCAAACTATCAGCCAGACTTGTTTTTACTTCAAAACTAAACTCACCGTTCTCATTTGTAGTTGCACCTCTGTTTTTAGTCAACAAGGTAATATTAGCATATGCTAATGGCGCATCGGTTGCTGCTTCGGAAACCACGCCTGTAATGGTTTGTGCTAAAAGCACGTTTGTACAAAACAATAAACAAAAAAGTACTTTCATGAAAAACGGTTAAAACACTAAATATAGTTGCTTTAACCGTTTTTAAGAACTTTAACCTTTTTTATTTTTTACTGATCGCCTTCAATTAAATTAATTTTTTCATTTATCAAACTAGTATAGTTTACTAGCTCCTTAGGTAAATTGTTGGCATTTAAATCTAAAAACCACTGCTTATGCAATTTTTCATCTTTATACTCTAAATAAATACCACCCCAATCACCCGCATCTGGAAGACCAATTATACTATGCGTTTCTTTACTTCTTAGTAACATTGAAGGGAAATCAGAAAATAATTCGGTAATATTTATTTTATCCGACACTTTTATCATTGAAAAGTCTCCTTCATAAAATTCACCAAAAGCTGGGCGAGAGCTTTTAACAGCCTCTTTTAATTGTTTGTTTTTTAACTTAAAAATTTTCACACAGTAATCTCCTTCACATTTTCCGTAATAACGTCCAAATACTAAGGTTGCGTTTCTACTATCTGCTTTAGCAAAGGTTTCTACTTTAGCTTCATCTTCTAAGTTATATATTTCATCATCATGACATGAAACACTAACTAATACCACTAATAAAATTGAAATTGTAATTTTAAATTTTTTCATAACATACACTTTATAGGTTAACACTGGTTATAAATAAAGTAATACGTTTTTGAGAGGATAATAAATTTAATCAATTTTTACATAAAAAACTAATTATCAATAATTTATAATTTTACTTTTTACTTTTTTTAGAACTATAGCTTCTATATATAAAAAAAGCTATAACACCTATAAGCACATAAGGCACCGCCATTAAATACACTATTCCGTCATTAACGCTTTCGGCTAGTGAATTGTCATCCATACTTTCTAACTGAGCTCTACACATAGCACATTGAGCGGCAATGGCATTTGGCATTAAAAACAGTACTATTATTAACGTAAGTTTTTTCATTAAACTGGGTAATATGGTGAGATCATGATATAAACAATAACCCCTGTAATAGCAACATATAACCATAACGGAAATGTTATTTTTGCTATTTTTCTATGCTTATCAAAACGTTTTGACAAAGCCTTCACATAGGTAATTAGCACCAATGGTATTACCGCTATTGAAAGTATAATGTGAGATATCAACACAAAATAATATATATATTTAATAGTACCTTCACCACCAAAAACAGTAGATTCTGAGGTCATATGATATGCTACATAAAGCACTAAAAAACAAACCGACAATGTTATAGCCAATTTCATTAAACGCTCATGGGCAATTCTATTTCCTTTTTTAATCATCACAACAGCCAGTAGTAAAACTATAGCTGTAAAGCCATTTATTGTAGCGTAAATTGGGGGTAAAAAATTTAATGGTTCAACGTCAAACCCCATACGTTTAAGGTTAATTCCGAATAATGCAGCTACAGCTACAGGAATAACAATTGACAAAATCCAAATCCATTTATTATATTTTCTTTCTAGAGCGTTTTGGTCTTTCATTTTTTTTAGAGTTTATTCTTCTTTTAATAATTTAAGAATATCTTGTTTTAATTCGGTAATTTGGTGTAGTGATGTTGCTATAGCTTCTCCAGCCTCATCTGTACTTGTTTCAGTTATTCCTCGATAATATAAAATCGGATTTCCAAACTCATCTTTTCTTGAGCGGATGTAGCCATTTTTATCAACTAACGCAAACATTCCTGAATGCTCAAAGCCTCCTGGAGCTTTTTCTTTAGCCGCAGCATACAAATCAAAACCTTTGTTAGCTAATCCTAAAACTGCCTCTTGCTCTCCAGTAAGTAATTGCCAATTTTTTGAACTTATACCGTGGGAAGCTCTATATTCTTTCAAAACAGACGGAGTATCATGAGCTGGGTTTATAGTAATAGATGCTATGGCAAAGTTTTCTAAATCGCCAAAAGCACTTTCTATTTGTAACATATTTTTAGTCATTATCGGACAAATTGTTGGACAGGTAGTAAAAAAGAATTCAACCACATATACTTTATCTTTAAAAAAAGAACTGCCAACTGAAATGCTATCGTGATTTGTAAATTCAAACTCAGGTACTTTACCAAATTTAACTAAGGAGGCTGTTTTACCAGTAGTTTGAACCTTCTGCTTCACTTTATTTAATCGATCGCCTTCAACAACTTTATTATTTGAGATTCTATCAACTATTTTAGGTATGGCAAAAATGCCAAACACCAAAATGATAAACGTAATACCTATATAAGATTTATTCTTCATCATGAACTTGATTCTTCTTTAAATAAGAGTCTCTTCTGTTTATTTTATAATTACTTTTTAAGGCCGCATTGTATTCAAATAGCAATACAGTTACATCATTATCCATCTTTTTATGAAGTATTGATACCGCAGTTGCATCATAGCCATACAAACCCATAAATTCTTTATCATCAGAACAACGCAACCTTAATTCTTTATCTATAATAAACACATAATTACTCCCTAAATTAGCATCTAAGGGTAGTTGCAGCTGTAATGAATTAAACACTTTGTTAATAGCATCCGGAGTTCCAAAAGCAAATTCCCATTTATCAATTTCTGCATAGCGTGATAACTCTTGGATGATTTCTTTAACCTGACTTTCTGTTCCTACAGGCAATAACATTAACATTTGAAAATCTTGATCAGAACTATGAATTCCTTTATAGATTTCTTCATTAAGGTTATACACATTAATCTTTCTATCTTCTAAATCATTACCTAAAAATCCTAAAACTGTAATTTTGCCATGCAACTGTACAGGAGCCCCTTGTAAGTTTTTAAATTCCGACACCTCTGCAACATTTGCAGAAACAACAGGTAGCGCTGAAAAATTATACACCCCTGTAGCAAAAAATAAATAGATTACTATAGGACAAATAAATAATAGTGCTAAAATTAAATTCTTCTTAGTCAAAGTTCCTTTTTTTAATAGGTACAAAAATAAAAAAGACGGTACTAATTACCGTCTTTTTAACTATATATATTTTATTTCACTCTTTTAAAAGTCTCTAGTAATAAAAGAATCTTTCATTATATCGTATACATATCCTCCTTCTACTAAAACAATAAAAATAAGATACATAATTAAGAAAACTCCTGTCCATACTACAGCTCTTCTAAACCATTTTTTCTCACCATCCATATGCATGAATGCCCAAGTAATGTAATATGCTTTGTAGATAGTTAGTATTATGAAAATCCAGTTAAGTAGTTTCATTCCCACAAATCTATTATGTGTTAATGATTCAGGTTTTATAATACCTAAAATAACTTCAATTATTGTTACCGCAGACAATAACCAAAATACTAACCAAATTTTATTAACGTTGTTCTTTGGTTTTAATAATCCGAAAAAGAAAGGTTTAATTTCGTGTCCCATTGTTCTATACTTTATATCGTGTTATCGAATTTTATTTTTTAAACTAGGTAGAAGAATGTAAATACAAATACCCACACTAAATCTACGAAGTGCCAGTATAATCCAACTTTTTCAACCATTTCATACTGCCCTCTTTTTTCGTAAGTTCCTAAAATTACATTAATAAAAATAATAATATTGATTACGATTCCCGAGAATACGTGAAATCCGTGAAACCCAGTAATAAAGAAAAAGAAGTCCGCAAATAATGGGTGACCATATTCATTTTCTACTAAGTTAGCTCCTTCTATAGTTTTAACTCCTAATTTTAATTTTTCTATTGAAGCCTCTCTACTCAACACTGTTTTCTCTCCTGCTTCAGTTAACTCTTGTGTTCTTACTCTTAAATCAGGTCTTGCAGCAAATGATGTAATTACATCTTTCATAGCGTATGGTGATAAGCTACCTTCTTTCACACTCCATAAACCTGTACTTGCAGTATGCTGTACTCTATCTGTTGCTGTTTTTACAACAAATGTATTCATAGGCACTCGTTTTCCATCAGCATCTGTAAATTGTAATAAAGAACCTGACTTTGTTTTTACGGCACCATACCCTCCATTAATAAAGTTTTTCCATTCCCAAGCTTGTGAGCCAACGAATATCATACCTCCAATAATAGTTAAAAACATATAAGTAATAACCTTATTCTTTTTCATATGATGTCCTGCATCTACAGCTAATACCATAGTTACAGATGAGAAAATAAGAATAAAAGTCATTAACGCTACATAATACATTGGCGCATCTACACCGTGTAAAAAAGGAAAGTGATTAAACACCTCATCGGCTATTGGCCATTCTTGTATAAATTTAAATCTAGAAAATCCGTAAGCAACAATGAAACCTGAGAATGTTAAGGCATCAGACAAAATGAAAAACCACATCATCATTTTACCATAACTTATCCCAAAAGGTTTACCGAAACCTTTACTTGTATCATGTCCAGAATTTACAGCTACTGTAGCTCCCATACTATATTATATTGAATTATAAATTATATATATTTTACAAAGAAACAAAAATAAGTATTTTTATTATCTAACGAAATAGAAAAACAAAAACAAATACACCCACAGGAAATCTAAAAAATGCCAAAACATCACACCTAGCTCTAATCCAAGTGTTTGCCCGTTATTGTAACGTTGTTTATAATGGTTATAAATTACCACTAAAAGCACTATTACTCCTGAAAATAAGTGTGCTAAGTGCAACGCTACAAGCACATAAATAAAAGAAATTACCACATTACTTGTCGGTCCCGTAAAATTATAGCCAAACTCAGTAACAATATATGAAAACCCTTCCCATTGCAACCATATAAAAGCAAGCCCTAATACCAAAGTGCTTAATAGCATTATTAAACCTAGTCTGTGTTGTTCATTTTTAATAGCTCTTTTAGCTAAATGTATGGTTATACTACTCAAAAGAATTGCTATAGTACTCCATAACAACATTGGAGGAAGCTCAAAATCTTTTAACCAATCTGGCCTTGAACTACTCACCAAGTATGCACTCGTTAATCCCGCAAAGGTCATTGTCATGCTTACCATTGCGAACCATAACATGGTTTTTTTTGCTCTTGCTATTTTTTCAACTTCAGTTCCTTGAGTTAAATCCATTTATTTTTATTGTAAAAATTTATCAATTACATATACTATTTGCACCAAGGTAATATATGACACACTTGCCAACATGAGTTGTCTTGCTGTTTTAGCATCCATTTTTTTATAAAGCAATATCGCATAATATAACATCCCTAGCCCTAATAGAAATACTATAACTGCTGCAGGCACCGATAATTTTAGCGCTCCAGTAAAGCCAAACACCGGAATTATTGATGCCACTATTGTCCATACCGTATATAAGATTGTTTGCGAAGCAGTACTTTTATCTCGCTTACCCGTAGGCAACATAAAAAATCCAGCCTTTTCATAATCTTCATACAAAAACCACCCAATTGCCCAAAAATGAGGGAATTGCCATAAAAATTGCATTAGAAATAAAGTTCC
The DNA here is from genome assembly GCA_947493535.1 of uncultured Flavobacteriaceae bacterium. GTDB lineage: Bacteria > Bacteroidota > Bacteroidia > Flavobacteriales > Flavobacteriaceae. The sequence continues at coordinate 101,384 of CANLRK010000004.1, forward strand.
TGGTTCAATTCCAAAATCATTTGTAGCTGCTACCCAACCTAACATAAAAGGAATAGCCCCCGGAAAAGCCCCTACAAAAACAGCCAGTGGTGTTTTAGTTTTAAGCGGTGTATACAAACTTACATACATAAAGATAGATATTGCCCCAAACATAGCCGATTTCGGATTAATCATATACAACACCACCAAACCAACAATAGTAAGTATTGTTGCAATTACAAAAGCTGCTTTAACAGATATTGTTCCTGAAGGAATCGGTCTGTTTTTAGTCCTATCCATCAATTTATCTAAATCTCTCTCAATTATTTGATTGTATGCATTTGAAGCCCCTACCATACAATACCCCCCTATCGCTAACATGATTAATATTACAAAATCAACCTCTCTTCCTACCGCAATTAAATATCCTGCAATAGCTGAAAAAACAACACTTAAGGCTAAACGGTGCTTTGTAATAGCTTTAAAATCTGCAAATAGATTTCTTTGGGTTTTATTTTCTATTGTTGTGCTCAACGATATGCTCTTAAAATTGACGGCAAAATTACTGTTTTTTATCGAATTAATAATCAGAATAATTATTAAACAAATCTGTACGGAATCCTAAATTGAACCATGTGGTGTTCTTTTCGAAATCTGCTGGCACATTTTCAGGAGAAAAACTACGTTGTGTAACATTTATAAAAGCTTTCAAGTTTGTAGCTGGATTTACTAAATACCCTGCTTGCAAATCAGCAATAATCACATTAGTTGTATTTCCTTGCAATAAAGAAATCCCATTATCAGAAGGTCTTAAATCATTATTTATAAAAATATCACCACCGTAACTTACTCCATCACCAGTATCCAAACCTCGTTGCCCATAAATTAATTTCGCCATACCATACCAGCGTTTATAATTATAATGAGCTATACCAATAAACTCTCTAAAATTAGCTCCCCACAAATGCGCCATAGACTGGTTGTTATGCCCATAGTTTAACAGCAATTCATCATGCGAATAAGTGTATGGACGTACTTGGTTATATTCTGCTTGTAACATCAAATTTTTTACATTAAAAGCATTGTAATATTTCACCCCTAGCTGATATCCTAACTTATTTTTCCAGCTTTGCTCACCTCCAAAAATATCTTTCGATGAAAATTCGTCAATTATTAACTGTCCGTAAGCATTAATTTTGTCTGAAAATTTATATTTACCGCTTAACCCTATTAAAGCGTTTCCTGCTCTAGAACCTGTTGAAAACTCAATAGCTCTATAAAAAATTACTGGATTCAGGTAATTTACATCAAAACCTCTATTATTGTCATTAGACCATAAAACAGATTCAAAAAAACCTACATTGAATTTTTTAGTAACATTCCAACTTAAAAAATGAGTTGCCATATATTTACTTCCGTAAGCTCCATCTACAGTAGCTTCAGGTCGTACATCTTTTAACCACATCCATGTATTTGTATACTTAATTTTCCAAAAAGATGTATTTAATTTTAAGTACGGATGCGGACTAGCAACATCACTAATAAATAACGAACGGTAACCATCCCCTATAAAATTTTTCCCATGTCCGAATTGCGCATTAAAGTTTTTACTAGCACGATACGAAATATACCCTTCAGCAATAGGATAATCATACGCATCATCGCCATGTTCTTTCGCTATACCTCTACCTGGGACAATAGCTGGATTTCCCCCATCAGGCTTTATACTTTCTGCATAAGCATTTACATAATCTGCAAAACGTCCTTGACTTTCAAAAACACTTGCTGAGAAGTTTATTTTTTTCCCAATACCACCTTGCACATTAATTGCACGGGTATTATTATAGGTATATGACAATTCACTTTGAACATCCTTTCCTAGCTGCAAATCAGCTACAATATCTGCAGTAAACCAATAACTATTTCCTTGAAACTCTACCAAATGTTCATTCCAAAACTTTCTTCCAAACCAACTCGATTTATCTTTCTTCAAATTCGCTTGATGCACCTCAAAATCATAATATTTTGACACATCACTATAGTTATACGGTTTAACTGCAGTGTGAGAGTTTGTTCCTACTACATTGATATTATAATCAAACTTAGCATAATTCTGGTGGGAGAATGGTATGTTTAAACCGCTCTTATATTTGTTAATTACTGCATTTCCTAAGTTTACAAGACTATCATATTCCATAGCTGCTGCTTCTAACTTATTTTTTGGCTTTTTAGCATTCTTAGCATCTATTTCAGTTGTAACCCATGTTAGAGATGGTAATTTTATTTGCATTGCATACTGTGTATATACAGCCTTACCATCATAGGTAGCTGGTGCAATTACCGGAAACTGTTCAAATGTTTTTTCAACTTGATCTTTTAATTCTGCATAAGCCGCTTTAGTATAAATAATCTTAAACGCCCCTTCTTCCGTTACTTCAAATAAAATATTCATACTCCCTTCGTACTTGTCTGTAGTAACTATTTCAGGTAACTTAAAGTGCTCTAGAAATTCTTTTTGAACTTCTTCTTTAAAACATTTCGGCAATTCCCCTATTTCTACAGAGGTACACGCTTCAAAAACAGGATACTTTTCATAAACACTTGTTATTTGACCTTGGCTAAAAAAACTAATAAAACAACAAAGTACAATTATAAAATATTTCATGTGCAGTAATTTATAGCTGCGAAAATACAATAAATACTTATTATGAGCTTTTTAGGCATAAAAAAATCCTGTCAAAAACAGGATTCTTTTATACTTTAAACAACAATTACTGTACTTCAAAAATTATTGGTAGCGCATAACTTACATTTACTGTTTTATAACCTTGTTTTGCTGGGGTCATTTGCGGTAGGGCCTTAACTGCCTTAACTGCTTCTGCTTCTAGTTTCGGATGCGGAGCCCTTGCTTTTACGTTTACCACATTTCCTTGGTTATTTATCACAAAAGTTACCGTTATCTTTTGCCTACCTGTAATACCATTGTCTACAGCAATATCTGCATCAAACTTTTTGTTGATTATTCTAGCAATTTTTTTTGAAAAACACTCAAACTGTTCCTCTTTATCAGTTAATTTTTCACAACCCGGAAAAACAGGCAATTCACTTACTAACGATACTGGATACGTGTCTATTTCAGGATCTTCATCAATAACACGAACTTGATTAACTTTTGGTGCTTCATCTACTACAGCAATGGGGACATCTACAATTGTTTCTACAACAGGAACATCGTTATCAACCATAGTTGGATTAGTAAGATCTGGCCTTAACGTCTCTATATTAGGCGCTACTTCCTTTTTAGGTATTAACTCTTCTATTATATAGTCAATAGGTGTATTTGCTACCTCTATTTCCTCTTGAAGTATAATTTTTTGAGCCATTTGATTTTTTTTCTCAAATTTCAACTGAAAAACACCAAAACTAATAAACAAGGCTAAGATTAACCCTATTTGAAAATAGAGCCCATTGTTTTTTCGTAAATTTGCTTGATGTTTCTTTTCTCTGAGAGATAGTTTTACTGTTTTCTTTTTAGGAATGTGTAATTTCATAATGTATGGTTTTAGTTAAACATATACTATTTGGTTCCTTAATAAAACAGCGCCAACTTTTTATTTAAAAAAACCTAATAGTAACGGAAATACACACAAGAAACATACCAAAAAAAATCCCGAGCAATTGCTCGGGATTTTTAAGTATTTATGTAATATGACTCTTAGTCTTGTACCTGGAAAATAATTGGTAACGAGTAAGGTACTGTTACGTTTTTACCACGTTGTCTACCTGGTTTCATTTTAGGTAAAGATTTAATCACCTTTTCTGCTTCTTTCTGTAATTCTGGGTGAGGTGCCCTTGCACGTACGCCAGTTATATCACCGTTTTTATCAATCTTAAACGCTACTAAAATTCTTTGTCTTCCTGTTAACCCTAAGTCTGACGCTAGTTCGGTATTAAATTTTTTATTTACATACTTAGCTATTTTTTCAGACATACACTTTTTACGGTCCGCATTATTCTTTTTATTCTCGCAACCAGGAAAAACAGGTACGTTTTCAATAATTTGGAAAGGAACCTCTACATCTTCTTCTACCTCTTCTACTTCAACTTCCTCTACTTCTACAATTTCTTCAGCCTCATCTGTTTCAGTAGATTCGATTACTGTTTCTTCAATTTCTTCTTCATCTTCAACAATTTCAATCACCTCTGGCGCCGCTGGTGGTGGCGGTGGCGGTGGCGGTGTTTGCATAATTTCTGTCATTGGAATTTCCTCGTCATCCAAATCACCCATATCAATTGAGGCAATATCAAAATCTACTTTATCGTATGTTTTATGATTAATTCCTAAATAAGTAATTAACATTACAGCCGCAATACCAACAGCGTAGTAAAATGCGCTGTTCTTTTTGATATCCGCTTTTGGGTTTTTCTTTAATTCCATTATACTATAAATTTATAAGTTGCTAAATTAACCAAATATTAGTGAAATACACAACTATTTAATTGAATTTAACGGCAAGTGTTTTTTTACTTGATATAAAAATAATGCTGCAATAATTATGCCGACACCATTAGCCATTACATCTTTAACATCTCCTGAACGTGCTGTAACAGTAAACTCTTGTGCAAACTCTAGTATTATCCCTAATACAAATGCAACTATTGATGCTTTTAATAAAGCTTTAGGAAAGGATTTACTAAAACCTCTACTCCTGAAAGCTATAAACCAAATTAAAGTGCAAAAAAAGTAAATTCCTATATGAACCAACTTATCTGCATGTGATATATTAACTTGAACTGGCCTTTTAATTTTAACTAAGCTTACAGTAATTACTAACACTGTATATAGCCCCGCTAAAACAAACCATTTATTTCTTTTAAGCACCAATTAACTCTTTGTAAGCTTCAGCTGAAAGTAATTCATCTAGCTGACTCATGTCTGAAGCCTTAACTTTAACCATCCAACCTTCACCATAAGGATCAGAGTTTACACTTTCTGGCTCATCTTCTAAAGTCTCATTAAACTCGATAATCTCTCCAGCTACTGGTAAAAACAAATCAGACACTGTCTTAACCGCTTCTACTGTACCAAAAACCTCTTCTTGCTCTAAAGTTTCATCTAAAGTATCTACTTCAACATAAACGATATCACCCAATTCTTTTTGGGCAAAATCTGTTATACCAATTGTAAGTACATCTCCTTCGATTCGTACCCATTCGTGATCTTTAGTATATTTTAATTCTTCTGGAAAATTCATTGTATTGTTGTTTAAATTTTATTGATTGCAAAAATATGGTATTCCCATTTATTTTTTATTGTTCTTCTTATTTTAATTTCCAAAATTATATCGTAGTGTAAATCCTCCACGCATAGTTGTTTGCGGAAATGAGGTAGAAATTACAGAATCTGAAAATGTATAATCAAAATAGAAAAGTGCGGTAAAGTTTTTAGTCATTGCGTAATCAGCTGTAAACTTACCACTCCACAACTTTTGCCCTGCAGTTATTTGATTATTAGCTACATCTAAATACCTAACTATGGTTTTATTATCTCTTAAGGAAACATCTGCTTTTATATTTAAATCACCACTAAGCGTTTGTTTTTGCCCCAATAAACGAGTTTTAAATTTTAAATCTTTTAAGCGATATCCCAAACCTACAATATATTCTTTTCCTTGAATTTCTGTCATTAAACCATTATCAAAACTTAATGACAATGCTCTGTCCTTTCTCATTTCTAAACCAATATTGATTGAGTTTTTCATTTCAAAATCTAATTTCATTAACGGACTAAACTGTTCGGTTAAGTTTACATTAGATAGGATTGTTTCATTTTTATAATTCCCTGCTTGATCAATATTATCTGCTGGATTAGCCTGCAACTCTAAATTAGTCCTGAACTGATTAACCGTATATCCTGAAGCATAGCCATGTGCCAACGAAAAACGCTTGAAGTTCTTCTTAAACCAAGCCAAGTCCATTAATCCCGTATATTTTAACGACCAATTAGGTAATGGCATATCACGGAAAACACCTGTTTTCTCCTTAGAAGCATTTCTTCCAGAATAAGCTGCTAAAAATGACGGCAGCAATACTTGTTGACTTGTTTTACCATATCCCAACGGGTACCCTTCTGCATCTAAGTTAGCAGGGTTCGTTACATCAATTCCTGCTTGAGTTGCCAAACGATTAGCAATAACTTTCCTGTTAGACCTAAAAGCTTCAAATGTTGCTGATTGTGACTCATCACTTTTCTTAAAGGCTGTTTTAATCAGTATTGTAGATATATTAAAATTACCAGAGGTATTTGGCGTTAATGCCTGGTAAGTTCCATTTAAACCGCTTGCATCAGCGTTGTTAATTTGATAATTTTCGGTATACCTATGTTGATACGTTCTATTGGCATTTAAATCAATTTTCAATTTCTTTATAGGCTCCAAATTAGCTGTAATATTTAATTGCCTACTTTTTGTACTTGAATATTGTTCATTAAAATCAGGATATAAAGTTAACCACCCTTTTCTGGCCGCTTCATAACGTAAATCGTCGGCCTGAGTACCAAAAGTATACCCAAATGATGGTTTTAAGGTTCCTATAAACCCAACATCATTAGTGTAACCTGGTATATAACTACCATTGTTTTCGGTATATGTTGCCTGTATTTTCTTTACTGACGTAAGTACATCTACACCAAAATTAAACAGTTTATTTGTAAAGTTGGCTTTTGGTTTTTGCTTGCTTTTTGAACGAATTTCCACCAATTGTTCTGACAAATTCTTAATTTTCTTATCAACAATCTTTTGTTTACTTTCAGAAAGTGAATCTTTTGCTTTTAAAGCTTCTAGCTTTTTAGTTTTACGTTCCTTTCTAGGACGCAATTTTGCTGCAAAAGTCTTTTTAAAATTCTTCTTCTCAACACCAATGTACTTGTAAAACTTCTTCATATCCAAAGAAGCATTAAATGTATGAGTTTGTCCGTTTTGTACAGAATTCCCAATATTATACACTTGCCCCGTAGGATTACCTAAATCGTCTACTGCTTCAATACTAGTTAATGCATCTGACCCTTTTTGCCATTGGAAATCTCCTGTATAAGAGTAAGTAGATTTCAAAAAGCTTAACATTGGTAATTTATTTAATGGTAATTCATAATTTAACTGAAATTGTTGTGTATGTCTGTTCGGATCTCCCGTATCAAAAAATCCATCCCATACAGTGTTGCTATTGTCTATAAGACCAGCTTTAGTGATATAATTTTTTACAATATTATTTCTGGTAGCCGTAAAATTAAGTTGTAATTTTTTAGTTAGGTTATGGCTAATATTGTACTGCCAATCAAACATATAATTACGCTTATACAGGTCTGGTAAAGGAATACTTCCTACAGCCAAATCAACATCTCTAAAACGTTGCTTATTATACAAACGCGTATAGTTTGTATTGAAAGATAGGTTAGATGGTAGCAAATTAAAATTAATATCTTTTAATATTTTGTAATACTTACTCTTGTTAGTGAATTTTGCCTTTTTTAATGGTTCTATAGGTTTTTGTTGAAATCCGTAACCATAGGTTAAACCTGCTCTTACATTTTGCTCAAAATAATTTTCCACTTCAAAATCGCGATGGTTTACCTGGTTATAAGAATATGATGCTGTAAAGTTTTCTACATCATAAAACTGTGGTTTCGCATCTCCAGTACGTTCTTTACGAACACCTATAAAGTTTATGCTTTTACGTTTTGTATAATCTTCAGCTCTATTTCTGTAAAAATCTTCATTGTCCGGATCTTGATCTATAATAGTTTCTAACTCTAAATCTTGATATAGCGGGTCATACTTAGGGGTTATTACCTGCTCTCCAACACCGTAATTAAATGGAATTTTTATTCCCCATTTTTTTGGTAGAAGCTGCCCAATATTAAGATTTGTTACTACATCATACTGTTTTACATCTTCTCGACTACGCTCATTTGGACCTTGCTCTAAACTACCAAAACCAATCGTACTTCTTTTTCCTGAAGCGGAAACTGTGGCAAAATCAGCAACATTTGCGTCGGCACTCAATAAAGCTGCCCAACCACCTTTATTATCCATATCTGATAAACGAAGTTCGTTAAACCATACTTCTCCTGATATGGTATTTCCCATTGCAGGATCTGTATTGTTTTTAACTCCCAACATTAAATTACGGATGTTTCCTAAACTCGGGTTCCCTTTTATCGCAATACGATATTTAGTATTGGGCCCTATAGCTGTGTTTGGTAAACCATCTGCATCAATATTTAGGTACTCAGAAAAACTTCCATCAGCAGCAACATCATAGTATTTTATCGTATTTAAAGTTCCTGAGGCAATGCTTGCCGCTTTTATTTCTTTTAAAATTGACAACTGTAAATCTATTTCATTTTCTATTGGCCATATTCCAGTTGCCGTATTGCTTGTTGACAAGTTCAATGGGATTTCAACCTGATAATAATTTTGAGTTACATCGGTACCTAAACGCATAAACGCCGACATTTCCCTGTCGGTTAATGAACCTCCTGTTTCCACATAATCTTCCGCGTGTATAAACATTCGCATTTTCTTAAACTGCAACATGTCTACATTTATCCCTTTAAATACGGCTCTAGAATCTTTCGTTTCTAAATCTCTTACTCGCAACAACAATGATTGTTCGTTTTGACGTAATACTGTATTGTTATTATATAACTCTTCTAATTCAATCCCAGGAGGAATTACATAGTTCGGATTTTCTTGATCATTAACCGCTCCTGACTCAAACCCTGTTGCATCTGCTGTGTTGTCAGCATCTCCATCAAGGGTTTGTGTGTAGGTACGCCAATCCCCTCTCACTAAATCTAAAGTTCCAAAACGCAACACAACATTTTCATCAAAACCACTTAAAAACATACGCATAAAACGGATAGACCTAAAGTCGTTAATTCCATTTACTGCAATAGCGTGCGCACCACGGAGTGGCACTCTAAACTGTACCCAACGAACTTCTTTAGTGTTTCCGTTTGGCATTGTAACAGATCGTGTTTTTACATCTCTAACAAAAGGATCGCCTATTTGCATGTTATTGGTAATATCAATATCATATTGGAAATAGCTATCAATGGTATTCATTGTGTTATCTCTATTGATATCTTCCACATCTGGTAAGGTAGTTGAACCTCTGTTTGTATTCGTCACTTCTACAGGTGAGTTCCCTTGTGTTCCGTTATAATTATAATAACGTTGTAATATAGACCCCGATGTGTTTAAGTAATAGGTATAATTATCTCCTGCTGGATCATTTGGATTTTCTGCAAATGATGGGTTATACTTATTTGCTTCTCGTGTATCATTCATACCATCCAATCCAACATCTTGATTTGTTCTCGCACCACCATCAGTATCAAAAGCGTAAACTAAGGCTTGATTTACAGGAGTATTACCCCATGGAGAGACATCGTTAACAGTAGTTGGTGTAACAGAACCATCATCTGGCAATCCATTTTCATATAGTTTTTTACCATCACGCAATACATCTTCTGAAACACTACCTAAATTGATACTTAATTTACCTCCTGTAGAAGGAGTAATTACTCCAGAATCATAATACGGATCTTGGATCCAAAATTCCATATATTCAACATTGGAACGCTCAAAGTCAGTGGTAGTTAACTGTCGGGTAACCCCAGCCCATTTATCATCAGGATTGGTAGCTTGAAAACCTGTAGTGCTTTGATTATTATACGGTCCTTTCACATCTGGGTAATATGCCAAATCTAATGTCCCTAAAACTGTTGTTTGCCCAGTTGCAATATCTTGTTGTTGTACTTCTTGTATAAATACACGACGAGTTTCAAGTGTTGAAATATCATCATCAGAAATACCCGATGGTTTATCGTTTCCGTAAAAAATAGGGTCAATACTATACCATGCTAATTTAGCTCTTTTATACCCTTCTTCTATGGCGTTGTCAAATATTTGAGTATTAATATCTGAACTTTGCCCATGTCCTCTAGGTACAGAAGCTAAATGCCATGATAACGGCGATTTTACGTCAATAGCAATTTGCGAACCTTCAAAATCATCCACATAAGTAGTAGCCTCTCCATTTAACTGTGTTCGTTTTGGCGATCCTGGTAGTAAATATGCAAACTCACCTCTTACCGAAATATTTGAAGGTACATCAGTATCGATATTTGGCAATTTATTAGCCAACCGTGTTAAAAATGGAACTTCTGTTGAATAATTTCCATTTAAACCGAAAATGGTATTATTAACTGGCTCATAACCTAAAGAAGCCTTCTGCGTTAATGGTCGCTCTTTTAAGTTTAAAAATGTACCTCCAATTTGAAAATTTTCATTAAACTTATGTTCTACATTAATTCCTGCAAAACGCTTAGACTGCTGCCCAAAAGCCGCATTATTTTCTACAGAAATATCAATAGGTGTGTTAGATGCTTTTAGGGCTTCATCTAAAATTTGAACTTGCCCTAACTTATAGTCCACCGTATAATCAATCCCTTCAACCAACTGTCTTCCTCCTGCAGTTACAGAAACCGAACCTCTAGGTACATTGAATGCTCCAATAGAAATTCCACTACCTCCTGTTGATTTGTAACGTCCTTTTAATTGAAATTTATTTTTTTCGGCATCTTCCATCGCAGCCGTTTTTGTTGAGGTATATAAGCTACGGTATACATATTTTGCTTGGTTATCATCATATGTTGCAGGCAGATCATAATTACCACCTCCTCCTAATTTATTATATAAATATTCACCAAAAGGCTCTACTTTAGTAAAAAAGATACTTCCCGTTCCAGTATTTACGGTAATCCCTGGATAAAAATCAAAAAAACCATCTCCACCTTGTTGCGGATCATTATTCACATTTAATTTATCTAAATCAAATACTTGTAATAAGGTAGTTTGCTCTACATCGGCTGGCAGGGGCGTTCCGTTAACTTCCGAAATATAATTTACTGGTGATGGATCTGTATATAATAAATCCATTTTAAAACCGTCTTGACTTAACTGATACGCCCCTAGAGAGTATACGTTTTTCATCATTAAATCCCATATTGGTTCATTAACGTTAGTAATGTTACTCTTCAGCATTTTTAATACCAAGTTCTGATTTGTAACAATACCCGAGCCACTATCTACAGTAGTTGCTTCTACTCCATCGGTAGCAAATTCCCCTACTTGATACACCTGTCCACCTACGGTATATTGGAAAGCAACAGCAAGCACCTCGTCATTAGTTAAACGTTGATTTAATGAAATATATCCTAACTGAGAGTTGTACGTATACTCTGAGTTTTCTATCAGCTTTCTTGCATTTTCTAATTTTGAATAATCAATACCCTCACTTACAACACCTGAAAGAGTTCCAAAACCTGATTGTACCGTAGCTACATCTCTAACAGCTTGTGTTAATGTAGATGATGTTCCTATTGTTTCCGGATTAAACCCGTTATTTTCATTATCAGGAAAAGCATTAGCACTCGCATAAATTGGCAAAGTAGCCTCGCCAATAGCATTCGGATCAGACTCTCCTAAATCTTGTATTGCTACAATATTTCTAACATTATCTACGGTATTGTTACGATTTGTTACCCAAACCTCTAATCGTGTAATTTGAATGTTAGAGCGTATAAACGGATAATCCACCAAAGCAGCATCATAATTGTTTCTAAAATATTGCGATAGGAAAAAGTGCCTGCTTTCATCGTAATCTAACGCAAAAAGTTCAAATTCTTCAAGTGTTCCACCTCCTTGCGCTACTACACTTTTACGCTGAGACTTTTGCTCTGAAAAAACTGCTGTTACTGTAGTTTTCCCAAATTGCAATTCAGTTTTAACACCAAACAGACTTTGTGCTCCTGTAATTAAAGAACTATTAAGTGGCATACTTACATTACCTACTTCAATTTTTCTAATAATATCATCTTCGGTAGGAGTGTACTCTAACTTTACTTGATTTTGAAAATCAAAAACTGATTCGGTATCATAATTAGCAGTAACTTGTAAACGTTTACCCACTTTCCCTAATAAACTCAAACTTATTTGTTGATCGAAATCAAACGTAAAATTTGACCTGTTTTCAGGTGAAATTACAGGGTTATCTCGTTTTGAATATAAAAACCCGATATCCATTGCAACATATCCTTGCGGAATAACTTCAATAGTATTCCCTCCAAATATCGACTCAAAAAAATTAGAGTTTACGTAAAAATCAGGAAGAATGTTTTTCCTATCTTCTTCAACTCCTTCTTTTTTCCCTTCCATAGCATCTAGCTTGGTTTTATAATAGTTCTGCATACGCTCTTGCAGCACCAAACGTTCGTACTCTTCTGGAGTTAGAATAACAGGATAATCAATATTAAAATCGCCAATAGATTCTGTATAAATATACCTATTAGTGAAAGGATCAAAGGTATATTTTGAAACAATACTGGATGGGTTCGGCACACTTAACTGCCCTAAATTATAACCAGATTTTGGAGGAATTGAATCTTGAACAGGATCTTGTGCAAAAGAAACTGCAGATAAAAATAGAAACAGTAAAAAAAATCTTTGCGCTATAATGCCCATTATTTGTTTTTTCTTAATCATTACTACAAACTCTTTAATGCCATTTTTATAATTGTTTCAACATTGGCATCAGGAGTTGTACTTATTATTTTATTACATACTTTTTCGGCTTGCTTTCTCGCGTAACCTAAAACCTCTAAAGCAGATAACGCTTCTTCTTTATTAGTATTGCCTACAGGAACAGAAACTTCATCTATTCCATAAATTTTTAATACTTTGTCTTTTAAATCTAAAATAACACGCTGAGCAGTTTTTGCCCCAATACCTTTAACTGATTGTATAGTAGCTACATCACCAACCGCTATAGCCTGCTGAATTTGTTTAGGTGACAAAGCCGACAACATAGTGCGTGCTGTATTGGTTCCTATTCCTGAAACGGATATCAATAAACGAAAAACCTCTCGTTCAGATTTTTCCATAAAACCGTATAAAGTATGCGCATCTTCTTTAACCTGAAGGTGTGTATAAAGCTTTATAAAATCTTGAGCCGGTAACAAAGAATATGTATGCATAGAAATATTAATTTCATATCCTACTCCGCCACAATCAACAACAACATTTGTCGGATTTTTTTCTACGAGTTTTCCTTGTATTTGGGTAATCATTATATCAGTTAGTTAAATCAAAAATACACTTTTTTTAACAATAGTCTATTGGTTTACACTGCAGCCATATTTTCTTTTTGTTGCGCATCAACAACAGCAACGGCAGCCATATTAACCATTTCCTCCACTTGCGCTCCTAATTGTAGTACGTGTACGGCTTTATTCATCCCCATTAAAATTGGACCTATTGACTCCGCTTTATTCAATTCTTTTAGCATTTTATATGAGATATTAGCCGAATCAAGGTTAGGAAATATCAACGTGTTCACCTTCTTTCCTGCTAATTTTGAAAAAGGGAACTTTTCACTTAACATTTTTGAATTAAGCGCAAAATCCGTTTGTAACTCGCCATCAACAACTAAATCTGGGTAATACTTATGCAAATACGCTACAGCATCTGTAACTTTAGTAGAACTTTCATGTCCTGAAGACCCAAAGTTTGAATACGACATCATGGCCATAATAGGCTCCATACCAAACAACCTAACTGTTCTTGCTGTCATTTTTGCAATTACCGCCAACTCTCTGGCTGAAGGGTTAATATTTATTGAGGTATCCGATAAAAACATTGGCCCTCTTTCTGTCATCATTAAGTTAGTAGCTGCTACTCGAGTAACTCCTTTTGCCATCCCTATAAGTTCCAGCATTGGCTTTAATACAGTTGGATAACTTCTAGAGTACCCAGTAATAAGAGCATCTGCATCACCCTCATTAACCATCATTGCAGCAAAATAATTACGCTCTCGCATCCATTTTTTAGCCTCTAAATAGGTTTTCCCCTTTCTTCTAGATTTTTCCCAGTATTTTTGAGCATATTGCGCTCTATGCTCTCTTTCTTCATCTGTTTTAGGATCGATAATTACCACATCATCATCAAAACCTATTTCTTTTTTTAATTCAAGTATAACCTCTCTATTCCCTAAAAGAATTGGTATCCCTATACCTTCTTCATGTACAATCTGAGCAGCTTTTAATACATCTAAATGATCGGCTTCTGCAAATACAATTCGTTTTGGGTTTGATTTAGCTCTTCGATGTATCAAACGCACTAGTTTATTATCTGACCCTAAACGCTGTAATAGTTCTTCTTCATATTTTGCCCAATCTTCAATAGGTTCGGTAGCCACACCTGACTCCATTGCTGCTTTGGCAATAGCTGGCGGTATAATAGCTATTAAACGCGGATCAAATGGTTTAGGAATAATATAATCTTTTCCAAAAATCAGTTTCGTTTCGCCATAAGCAATATTTACTTGTTCTGGCACTGGTGTTTTTGCTAAATCGGCTATAGCATGCACAGCTGCCAATTTCATAGCTTCGTTTATTTTAGTAGCACGCACATCTAATGCTCCCCTAAAAATGAACGGAAACCCTAATACATTATTTACTTGGTTAGGATGATCTGACCTTCCTGTAGCCATAATAATATCATCTCTTGTAGCAATTGCCAAGTTATAATCTATTTCAGGTGTAGGGTTGGCCATAGCGAAAACAATAGGGTTACTTGCCATGGCTAACAACATTTCTGGTGATAAGATATTTCCTACTGAAAGTCCTAAAAAGACATCTGCATTTTCCATTGCTACTGCCATCGTAGTACCTTCTTCTCCATAGGCAAACTTTTTTTGCAAGTCGGACAAATCAGTTCTTCCTTTATGCAACACACCATCCACATCAAACATCGTTATGTTTTCGTATTTGGCACCAAGACTTACATACAAATTAGCACATGAAATTGCCGCTGATCCTGCCCCAGAAACTACTATTTTAACTTCTGATATTTCTTTTTCGGCTATTTCTAAAGCATTTAACAACGCTGCAGATGATATGATTGCTGTACCATGCTGATCATCATGCATTACAGGTATATCAAGCTCTTCAATTAAACGACGTTCTATCTCAAAAGCTTCTGGCGCTTTAATATCTTCTAAATTAATTCCTCCAAAAGTTGGCGCTATATTTTTTACTGTTTCAATAAACTTATCAACATCTTTTGTGTCTACCTCTATATCAAAAACATCAATATCTGCAAAAATTTTAAACAACAAGCCTTTTCCTTCCATTACAGGTTTAGATGCTAATGGGCCTATATCTCCCAAACCTAAAACCGCTGTTCCGTTAGTAATTACAGCCACTAAATTCCCTTTAGCTGTATACCTATATGCTTCTTCTGGCTTTTTTTCAATTTCTAAACAAGGCTCTGCGACACCTGGAGAATATGCTAAAGCTAAATCGCGCTGAGTAGCATATTTTTTTGTTGGTACAACCTTAATTTTTCCAGGTACTGGTTTAGCATGGTAAATTAATGCCTCATGCCTCATTCTTTTCTTACTCATAGTTAAAACATCTGTTGTTTTACAAAGTTAAAAGTATGTTTCAATTATGAAAGATTTCGGTTGGCTTATTTTTAATCTTTTAAAAATGTAATGTTTCGCTTTAAGCCCGAAAACTTAGTTCGTTTTACAGCAGATTTTTTAAATAACTTTCCAAAAACTGCTTCAGATACCTCTTCCCATTCTCTTTTTGACATGGTTAATAGTTTTTCATTGGGCGTAAACAAAGGCTGATTGTGTGGTACTGAAAAACGATTCCACGGACATACATCTTGACATATATCGCAACCAAACATCCAATCGTTAAATTTATCTTTGTAGTGAGGAGGAATATGATCTTTTAACTCAATAGTGAAATAAGAAATACACTTACTACCATCTACCGTATTATTAGGTAAAATAGCGTCCGTAGGGCAAGCATCTATACATTGGGTACAAGTTCCGCAATGGTCAGTACTAGGAGTGTCATACTCTAAATCTAAATCAACTATTAATTCTGCTAAAAAAAAGAAAGACCCTTGTTGCTTTTGTAAAGTTAAGGAATGCTTTCCTACCCAGCCAATTCCTGATTTTTTAGCCCAAGCACGTTCCATAACTGGAGCAGAATCTACAAAAGCTCTTCCGTTAACTTCGCCAATAGTATCTTGAATAAAAGAAGACAACTCTTTGAGTTTCGCTTTAATTACCTGATGATAATCTTGTCCGTAGGCATACTTAGAAATTTTATACGAATCATTGCGCTGCTCCTTTTCGGGGTAATAATTATAACTTAGCGAAATAATTGATTTAGCACCATCAACCAATAAACGAGGATCTAAACGCTTATCGAAATGATTTTCCATATACTTCATTTCTCCATGAAACCCATTGCTAAGCCACTGTTCTAGTTTAGGTGCTTCTTCTTCTAAAAAATCAGCTTTACTTACTCCACAAGACAAAAAGCCGAGGCGTTGAGCTTCGGCTTTAATGAGTTGTGTGTATTTTTTTTTCAAACTAACTTCTTATAATTATATCTCAAAAATACAGAAAAAGATTTTGGTTTACTGTATGTAAGATAGAAATCCTGCCGTAGATGCATCTAAATATTCTTTTACTGCTTTAGAAACCCCATTTACATACTTTTCCTTATCACAAGGAACAGCTTGCATTCTTTCTAACTCTCTGTCTTGCACATTAAACACCTTAAAAGCTCCAGCATCAGTACCCCATAAATCTTGAGAGGCAGCAGTTACTGCCTTATACTTTTTACCTTCAAAAACACCTTTTATCAATGTTGGTTTTTTCAATTTCCCCTCATATAACGCTTGATATTTTAAGTTCTTTTTATATGCAAAAGTAACAGCTGTTCCAGATGTTTTTGGCTTTTTAAAATCTCCTGCTACTGGAACCGTTTCTAAAGGCGACAAACGCAAGTTTGGTTTTAGCACCACTTTTGCAACCCCTCCAAAGGTTTTAGTTAAAGCCCTGCTTCCTTGCGATTCTCCATTTTCTAAAAATGGTACCGTTATATATACTCGGGCCACTATTACTCCTCCTAATTTTTTAGACTGTGGCATACCAGCTAGATTAAAAGCTCCATTACCACCTGTTAAATAACTATAGCCTTCTGGAGAAGTTGATAAATACCCTGGTATTTCACTACTTGAAGGAACTCCTCCTTCGACTAATGTTTGTTTTACAAACTCTGGATTTTTTTGTACCTCTTCCGCAGATAGTATCGTAAACCCTTTATCTGTTAAATCTTTAACAAAATCTTTGTAAAACTCATTAGTCATTTTTTGATAATCTTCCAACTCAACACCTTTAATCCCTAAACTTAAAGATGCTTTAGCATCACCACGATATCCTCCTCCTATTTCTCTTCCTCCTCGAGCAATTTCAGAAGCACTCATCATAACTTGATAGTTAACAAAAAAATGCTGGATATAAATTTTCTTTTCAGTTTTGTTAAACTTTTTTTGAGTATACCCTTCATTTTTAAAATTCAACGGTGACAACTCTTGTGCTTGAAATGTAAAGCACATTAAAAAAACTACTACGCTTAAAATTTTTCTCATATCTTATGTTTTAAAAAAACAAAACACTCAATTCAACCTGTTGATTAACCTTCATAAAAGATCAATTGAAAAGAGTGCTCTGTTTATTTCCCCAAAAAATGAAGGTATAATTAATCAACACTTCAAAATTATTAATCTCTTTAATCTAAACTCCTCAGGTAAAAAACGTAATTCACTACGGGATTTACCTTATTTTATTGTTTTAGCACTCTTTTACTTAATTTTCCTTTTTTAGTGTCTAAAACCACCAAATAGATTCCTTTATTTAGATAAGACATATTAATGTTACCTGAGGTTTCTTGGAGCACTAATTTTCCGTTTAAATCATAAATTCGAATATTATTTATCTTATTTTCTTTCGCTACATTTACTGTTAAATATTCCGAAACTGGATTTGGGTACATTTTCATATCTATCTCTAAGGTTTGATCTTCTATTCCTAAAACGCCGTTTACTTCAAAATACTGGCGCTCGTATAAAGACCATTCACCTGACATATTCTTCGTTCTTACATACAAATAATGATCACCTTGTGCTAAACCTACAGGTATATTTACATTAAAGTTTTCATCAATACTATTACCTGAAACTGTTAGTGCGGTTGCGCTGCCTATACCTGGATCGACATCAATAAAATATTCAGCCGCTGTAATATCTGATGTATTATTATCGAATACATGACCAAGTCTAAATGTTTTATGCTCATATAAGCTATATTGATTTGCTGAATTTTTTGTTCGCAAAAAAATACGATGTGTTCCGGCTGGCAAACCTATTGTAGGCACCACTAAAGTTTCATCTACAACACTTCCATCTATAACATCAATTGCAGTACCCATTCCCACTCCAGGATCTTGATTAAAGAAATATTCCGCTTCTACTATATCGGAGTTATTATTATCTGGAGTATGTGCCACCCTAAATGTTTTATGTTCATATAAACTGTACTCATTAACTGCGTTTTTAGTTCTAATAAACAACCTGTGTGTTCCCACAGGTAAGCTAGATGTAGCTATGTTTAATGTTTCATCTACAATACCTCCATCTAAAACATCAATTGCAGTTCCCATTCCTACTCCTGGGTCTTGATTTATAAAATACTCAGCTTCTACTATATCAGATATATTATTGATAAGCTCATGACCTACTCTAAACGTTTTATGAACATACATACTTGTAGTGCCATCAATATTTATAGCTCTAACAAACAACCGATGAGTACCTTCAGACAATCCTGTTGTCGGGATTAATAAGGTTTGGTTTAGATTTTCAACATCCGGACTAATTGCCACTACGGCACCATTTCCAACACCTGGATCAGTATCAAAAAAATATTCAACACTGGCTATGTTTGATTGTGAAAAAACAACACCAAATATCAAGCAGCTGAAAATAAAAAAGATTTTAGCTTTCATACTTAATATTTTTAATTTGTTTTATTAGCGTTTGCTTTCAGGTTTACATTCAAATCAGTACCTGCAGGAAGCATATTATTCTGGATAGTCATCTCTGTTATATAAGGTAACAAAGTAGGGTACCCTCGCATGTCAAAGTCATAAAAACCATTGTGGATACCCACTTCATTTCCATCAGTTCCTAAAGAACCTGAACCGATATGATAATCGTTTAACACATCAAAAACTGGATTATTTACTGGAATACTTGTGAAAATTGGGTTTACATTATCATGATTGCCTATCCCATTCATAAGCGCTAAAGTGTTACCAGGGTAACTATAACTTAAACAATTATGAAAAGTTGTAGGTGTTCCTCCCGCTTCCCAATTTGTACCATTAAAAGAACTTGTAAATACAAACACATTATTTTGAGCAACCAAATCTATTGGATTAGCGATAAATGACTGCGTTGTTACTCCTTGAAAAACAATCACATTGTTATTAAATATGGTACTACTATTTAAGTAATTTAACCCATTTGCAGATGGTGTATCGAAAAAGTTGTTTACAACGGTAGTATTCATACTATTTGATGCATTAGAACTTAGAGTTAAATTATTATTAATAATATTACCCTGAATGATAACATTATCTGTTATCCCTCCAGAAATTGTAATATTAAACAACATATTATTTTCAATTGTAATATTTGATCTTGTACCTGTTACACTTAAGCTTGTATTTGCAGATACTCCTATACCACTTAACTTCACATTGCTAGCCGTAATGCTGATATTTCCAAAAAATGCTCTTCTCCCATTATTTAATTCTGGCGTATGTCCTCCTCCATAAATAGTTACTTCTTTATTAATTGTAATTGAACCATATGTAGTCTGTGAAGGCTGCACATAAATCGTATCTCCATTTGCAGCAGCAGCAATTGCACCTGCAAACGTACTATACACATGAGCTGGCGTTGTATCAATACTTACATTATTATCTACAATTAAAATTGTTTGTGCGTTTGTATAGCTTATACAAAATATAGCTATTAATAGAATAATTTTTTTCATGACTTTAGTGATTTAATTAATTATTTGTTTTGTTATAACAAATGTATTAGCACTAAAAAAATCATGAAATAGGGTTATTTCCGTAAAATTTCACAAATATATACGGAAATAACCGTATTTGGCCAGTTTAGTTTTAGGTCACCAATTTATTTTGAAAAGCATATCTTATAATTCCCGCTACATTTTTTACTTGTATTTTCTTCATAATATTGGTACGGTGTGTATCCACTGTACGCGGGCTAATATGTAGTTTATCACCAATTTGATTATTTGTTAATCCATCAACAAGTAGTTTTACTATTTCTACCTCTCTATCTGAAAGTATTTGAACAGAGGTATTAGAGGCTATTTGTTCAGTATCCTTACGCAATAAAGCTTTAGTGACATCTGTATTGAAATAACTTCCTCCGGAGTAAATTGTTTTTACAGCCTGAATCAATTCATTATTAGGAATTGTTTTCAACATATAACCTTTTACTCCATACTCAATAAGATTACTTATTATAGACTTTTCTTGATGCATTGACAGTATTGCCACATGGATACTTGGATAGCTTTTTATAAGTTCTTTTGCGCAATCAATACCATTCATTATTGGCATATCAATATCTAATAACACAACATCTACATGTATATCTTTTACATAATCCAATACTTCCTTTCCGTTAGTTACAACTACACTAACATGAATATCTTCTGACTTTGAAAAGGTGTTTTTTATCCCTTCAGCCATTAACGGATGATCATCTGCTATAAGAATACGTATCATAATGGTATTTTAACTGTCACTAAAGTACCACTATTTTCACTTGAACCAAAATTTACTGAACCATGTAAACTTGCTAACCTACTCTTTATATTTAATAAGCCTATGCCTTCTTTTTTATTTTGTTTAATACCTCTTCCATTATCTTCTACAACAAATAGCACATTTGCTTTATTTATAAACAATTGCACACTTACATCAGTAGCACAACTATGCTTAATTACATTATGTATTAACTCTTGAGCTATACGGTATATGGTAATTTCTACTTTCTGTGGCAATCTTTCTTTTATATTAAAATATTCAAAGTTGTATTCAATATTTGTGTACCCTAAACTATTTGCTAACATATCTTCTAACGCTGCCACCAAGCCCAACTCCTCTAATGCCTTAGGCATTAACTGATGCGACACATTTCTTAACTCTTGATTAGTGTTTTCTAATCTGCTCAAAAGTTCTTTTGACCTATTACCTGAAGCTGCCTCTCTCCAGCCTAAAATAACACTTCCAATATCTTGCACTATTCCATCATGCAATTCTTTAGCAATACGAGCACGTTCTTTTTCTTCTGCTTCTATCATTGCTTGTATACCAGCCTCTTTTTCTTTTACTATTGCTAAGTGCTTTTCTTGCTCGTACTTTCTTTTATTTCGCTGTACAAACGTATAACCTCCAAATAGTAGTAATAATAATCCGCCTAACAAACCATACATCAAAACTGTTCTCTTGGACAACTCTAACTCAGTTTCTACTTTTGCTGCTTGTGTTTCTAATATTTCCTTTTCTTTTTCAGCTGTTTCGTACTTTGTTTGATACTCTAGTATACTTTTGGCTTTAACTACATCAAATAAACTATCTTTAATTTTATTTGTTTGCATTTTATACTCTAATGCTAACTTATAGTTAGCCATTGTTGCATAAATTACATGTAATGAATCGTAACATTTTCTCGCTAAATCAATATAATTTTGAGAAGCGCTTTTTTGAATTACTCTATCATATTGCAGTATTGCTAAAGGATATTTTTGTTGATGTAAGTATAAATCAGCAATTGCTTTTTCTGTTTCCAACAAGTAAAAGTTATCCTTAATTTTTTCTCTTATCAATTTTGACTCTCTTAACAGTTCCATAGCTTTAATAAAGTTATGATTTCTCTTTTCTATTAGAGCTAAGTCTAACAAAGCAAATCCTAAGCCTACGCTATCTTTCTGTACCTTTCTTATCTTATGACACTCCTTAAACAAACTATCAGCATACTTATAATAACCAAACCTATTATAATAAGATGCTTTCATACCATATGAAGTTCCTAGATGTCTTAACTCACCTGATTGCTTCGCGTTAAACTCTGCCTCATCCCATTTTTCAAAAGCTCTAAGAGAATCTTTTTGCTTAGCATAAAAATTACCCATTTCATTGCATAATTGAGATAACTCAGCTTTATATGGTGACTTTTCAAGTAAGCCATACGCTTTTAAATATATTTCATGGGCTTCTTTATAGTTCCCTGACAAATAAAGTACTATACCATAATGCATTAATGATAAAGCGTGGCGTTTATCATCTAAGTACAGCTCTGATAACTCCACGGCTTTTTTACTTTGCTTTAAACCATTAGCTGCATTTTCACTATAAATTTTATAAAAGTTTTTATTAATTGAATCAACAAACAGGCTATCTTTCCTTAAACTTTGAATTGTCTTCTTATTATTATCAGCAACTTTTTTTTCTCTACATGAAACTAACAGTAGTACAGAAAACATTAGTATGATACAATTACAACGAAACATTTTTAAAACAGTCCTCCTTGAATATTTCCTTTAATTTTACCCAAATGAGTATACGCTAGTTCTGTAACTTCTCTACCTCTTGGTGTACGTAAAATAAACCCTTGCTGAATTAAAAAAGGTTCATACACTTCCTCTATAGTTTCCGGATTTTCTGAAACAGCAGTTGCTAATGTAGTTATCCCTACTGGGCCACCTTTAAACTTATCAATAAGAGTGGTTAGTATTTTATTATCCATTTCATCAAGTCCGTGCGCATCAACATTCAGTGCCTTTAATCCAAATCGAGCAATTGCAACATCTATTTTCCCATTCCCTTTTATTTGTGCAAAATCACGTACCCTACGCAGCAAAGAATTCGCAATACGAGGAGTTCCTCTACTTCTTCCTGCAATTTCAATTGCGGCTTCTAAATCAATAGGAACATTTAAAATATGTGCACTACGCTCAACAATTGTTGACAAAAGTTCGGTAGTATAATATTGAAGTCGGGACTGAATACCAAATCGCGCGCGCATTGGTGCAGTTAACAAACCCGAACGAGTGGTAGCACCAATCAATGTAAATGGGTTTAAGTTAATTTGTACCGACCTAGCATTAGGTCCTGTTTCAATCATTATATCTATTTTATAATCTTCCATTGCAGAATATAAATACTCCTCAACAATAGGACTCAGACGATGTATCTCATCAATAAACAATACATCACGTTCATCCAAATTGGTTAATAAACCCGCTAAATCACCTGGTTTGTCTAATACAGGTCCAGAAGTGACTTTAATCCCAACCCCAAGTTCATTAGCTAAAATATGAGCTAATGTAGTTTTACCTAAACCTGGTGGCCCATGAAATAAGGTATGATCTAAAGCTTCATCTCGTAAATTAGCTGCTTGAACAAAGATCCTAAGGTTTTCTAATACTTGATCTTGTCCAGCAAAGTCATCAAAAGATAAAGGCCTTAAGGCTCTTTCTACATCATGATCTGCCGATGAGAAATTTTCGTTGGTTGGATCTAAATTTTCATTCATATAATGCTTCTGGTGGTATAGTAAGGAAAATGTAAAAGTAGCAAAAATCTATTTCATCTAAATTAAAGACCTATACAAAAACTTGCCACTGCGTTATACCACAAAAAAACAATGTTTAACCACTTTTTTTAGTAAATAGCAGATATTATTTGCGTTTAATCGAAAAAATACGTTGTGAATTATTCAATAAAAATTACAATTAAATAGCACATCCATAACATAGTTGTGGTTTAGATTAAAAAATAGCTAACATATTGGTTTTCATCTTTATAATGTAATAAAAATTTGCAACCTGTTGATTTTTAACACGATACAAGTTAAGTTTGTAGAGTCAAATAAAATGACATTGGGGAATAAATATACTAACTAATAAAACTACACAATGAATTTAAAACATGTTATGCTAATTGGGGCAATGGCAATCACTACTTCATCAATTTTTGGTACTGAAAAAGACAATACCATTGATAAAAAAGCATGTAAGTATGTAAAAGAACAAATTTCATTAATTGAAAAATTTCACAACTTAGAAGAAGGGTACAGTTTAGAATTAGTATCTGCTAGTAATTTTTTACAACAAATAACTCAATTAAAGTCAAAAACGGGTTATAGTTACGAAACAATAGGACTAACCAAAGCTAACGATCTTGAAGCTTGGAAAAAATGGTTTGATGAAAACAAGCATTTACTACACTGGGATAAAGAAACAAAAACTGTAATTGTTCAATTGTAATTCTTTATTAATAACACTTAAAAGCCACTTCAATCGAAGTGGCTTTTTTTATTAACTAATATAATAGATGAATAATTAAATTACAAAACAAAAAAACCTTCTAATATTTAGAAGGTTTTTTTTGTATAAAGTTCCTTAAAAAAGGATATTTTTAGTGATGTAATTCTTCTTCACCTGGTTTCATTGGTACGTTTTGCGGTACAAAATCTTCATCATGACCTGGCTTACTATAGTCGTAAGACCAACGGTGTACCTCAGGTATATCACCTGGCCAGTTACCATGAATATGCTCTACTGGTGTAGTCCACTCTAAAGTATTAGACCTCCATGGATTTTGCGTAGCTCTTTCTCCATTGAAAATACTGTTAAAGAAGTTATATAAGAAAATTAATTGTCCTAATCCTGTTATGATAGCAAAAATGGTAATAACCACGTTAATATCCGCTAAATCGTCAAAAATAGGGAAACTTGTATTGTTATAATAACGACGTGGTAATCCGGCTAAACCTGTAAAGTGCATTGGGTAAAATACACCGTATGCTCCAACAGCTGTAATCCAGAAGTGTAAGTAACCTAATTTTTTGCTCATCATTCTACCAAACATTTTTGGGAACCAATGATAAACACCCGCTAAGAAACCATAAACTGCTGTTACCCCCATTACTAAGTGGAAGTGTGCAACTACGAACATGGTATCATGTACGTTAATATCTAAAGTACTGTCTCCTAAAATAATTCCTGTTAATCCTCCAGAAACGAAAGTAGAAACTAATCCGATTGAGAATAACATTGCAGGGTTAAACTGTAAGTTACCTTTCCAGAGTGTAGTAATATAGTTAAATGCTTTTACCGCAGATGGTATAGCAATTAATAAAGTAGTAAATGTAAATACCGACCCCAAGAATGGGTTCATTCCTGAAATAAACATGTGGTGTCCCCATACAATACACGATAAGAAGGCTATAGCTAATACCGAAGCAATCATGGCTCTATAACCAAAAATTGGTTTACGTGAGTTTGTAGCTATAATTTCAGATGTAATACCTAAGGCAGGTAATAATACGATATATACTTCAGGGTGACCTAAGAACCAGAATAAGTGTTCAAACAATACTGGTGATCCTCCTTGGTAGTGTAATACTTCTCCATTAATGAAAATATCTGATAGGTAGAAAGAAGTTCCGAAACTTCTATCCATAATTAACAATAAGGCAGCGGATAATAAAACAGGGAAAGAAACCACCCCAATAATAGCTGTTACAAAGAATGTCCATATGGTTAATGGTAAACGCGTCATTGACATTCCTTTAGTACGTAAGTTGATTACAGTTACAATATAGTTTAATGAACCTAGTAACGATGATGCAATAAATATTGCCATTGATACTAACCAAAGTGTCATACCCATTCCTGATCCAGGAATTGCTTGTGGCAATACAGATAATGGTGGGTAAATTGTCCATCCAGCAGAAGCAGGACCTGCTTCAACAAACAATGAAATTACCATAATAACTGAAGACAAGAAAAACAACCAGTAGGATACCATGTTTAAGAAACCTGATGCCATATCTCTAGCTCCAATTTGTAACGGTATTAATAAGTTACTAAAAGTACCACTTAAACCTGCTGTAAGTACAAAGAATACCATAATAGTACCATGAATAGTTACTAAGGCTAAGTAAGAATCAGCATCTAGTACGCCTCCTGGAGCCATACGATCGCCTAAAAGAATTTCCATTATCTTAAATGGTTCTTCTGGCCATGCTAATTGTAATCTGAATAACATTGACATTGCAATACCAATAATTCCCATGATGATACCCGTAATCAAGTATTGCTTAGAGATCATTTTATGATCTATACTAAAAATATATTTAGTAATGAATGTCTCTTTGTGGTGTCCGTGATCGTCGTGTGACATAACTTTATAAAGGTTATATAGTTTTTTAAATCTAGTTAATTAGTTTGCCGCTACAGTTATAACGTCTTTTGCTTTTTGTTGTTCTTTCATCCAAGCAGCATAATCTTCTGGAGTATCAACAACAATTTTCATTTGCATATTGTAGTGAGATTTACCACAAATTTTATTACATAATAATACGTAATCAAACTCGTAGTCTTCTAACTCTTCCCCAGCTTTTCTACGCTCTGCTCTAATCTCATTGATTCTTTTAACCTTAGCTACAATTTTTTCATCTTTACGCATTTCTGCAGTAGTCATTGTAGGTATAAAAGAAAACTCAGTTACCATACCTGGCACACAGTTCATTTGTGCTCTAAAGTGAGGCATATAAGCTGAGTGCAATACATCTTGCGAACGCATTTTAAAATGTACACGTTTACCTACTGGTATGTGCAATTCTTTAGTAATTACATCATCTTCATAATTTTTATCAGATGTATCTAATCCTAAGGTATTAACTGCATCAAAATCAATTAAACGTACGTTAGCCTCACCTAAAGTATTGTCTTGACCTGCATAACGTGCCGTCCAGTTAAATTGTTGTGCATACAATTCAACTACCATTGGCTCTTCTTCACCTTCAAAATCGTAAGACATGATATCATTCCAACTAAATAATCCGAATAAAATTAACCCTGTTAAAGTAATAACTGGAATAATAGTCCAAATCATTTCCAACTTCATATTGTCAGAATAGTATAATGCTTTTCCTCCTTCTTTACCTTGATATTTATAAGCAAAATAGTGTAATAAGAACTGTGTTAAGAAGAAAACTGGAAAAATGATTGCCCAAGATGTCATCATTAACAAATCGTAAGTTGAACCATGCTCAGAAGCTGGAGTACCTAAAAGCACATCTTTCCATGCAACATATCCTAAAACAACAAATAAAAATAGGAAGATTAAAAACCCAAGCATTAAACCTCCTTGTGTTTTGTTATCTGCATTATTAGCTACTTCAGTCTCTAACTTTGATGCTTTGTATATTTTTATAACTTTTGATAATTGCCATAATGAAATTGCAATTAAAAGCGCTACTACTATGTATAAAAAAACTGTCATTACTTTAAATTTCTAGTTTTAATTAATTTTAATAATGAAATTGTTCACTTTCATGAATGAAAGGATTTCGTTTTGGTTCTAATGGCGCTTTCGTTAATGCTGTAAACACTACATAAATAAACAACCCTAAGAAAAACAATATAGAAGATATTTCTGGTAAACCAATTGACCATTCAGTACCAACTGTTGCCGGCATAACCATGTTATACACATCCATATAGTGCCCTAATAAAATAACGATACCTGCTACTACAACAAACCAATTTACACGTTTGAAATCACTATTCATTAACACCAACAATGGGAAAATAAAATTCATAGCAACCATACCAAAGAATGGTAAGTTATAATCTTGTATACGTGTAACAAAGTATGTTACTTCTTCTGGTATATCTGCATACCAGATTAATAAGAATTGAGAAAACCATAAGTATGTCCAGAAAATACTAATACCAAACATAAATTTAGCTAAATCATGTATATGGCTGTTATTTACTTTTGGTAAATAATCCTTTTTACCGGCCTTTAAGTAAATTGTTACTAAGGCAATTACAGTAATACCGCTTACAAACATACTTGCAAATACATACCATCCAAATAATGTAGAGAACCAGTGAGGATCAAAAGACATAATCCAATCCCAAGACATCATCGATTCTGTGTATAAAAACACTACTAAGAATGCTGCAGATAACTTAAAGTTCTTTTTAAAATTAGAATCATCTGTAGCTACATCTTGCGCACGAGATAACTTTTTAGAGATTATTTGATATCCAATCCAGAAAGCTGAATAAATTACAGCTCTAACCATAAACCATCCGCTGTTTAACCAACCTTTTTTGTTGTTTATTAACTTATCAAATTTATCGCTAGATGGATCAATTAAATCTGGGTCTGTCCAAGCAAAAATATGATTCATATGCCCAAGAGTTGACATTCCTAAAATCACCAATAAAATAATTAACCCTACTGGTAAATATGAAGTAATACCTTCCATTACTCTAAATAATAATGGAGACCATCCTGCTTGAGCTGCTCTATTTACTGCATAAAAAGCAAGCGTTCCAAGAGCAATCATCATAAAAAAGAAACAGGCTACATATAACGCAGACCATGGTTTATTTTGCAACAAATGCATTACGTGCTCTGCATGATGATCATCTGCGTGTGCATCATGAGCTGAAGCTTTATCTCCATGCCCTGCTTCAACAACGTGAGTTGTTTCTGCATGTGCATCATGTCCACCATGATGAGCATCATGAGCTAACATTTCTTTTACTTCTTCAACCGTTTTAGGTGCAGAAATAAAACCTGCTATTATACCAACAGCTCCAACTACCATAAATCCGATAGCCCACAGCTTTAATTTTTTAGAAAAATCGTACATATCTATATCTTAATCTAATTTCTTATTTGGTTAAATCTGCCTTTAGCTTGTTTACATATAATGCAACTTGCCAACGCTCTTTTTCGTTTAACTGACCAGCATGAGAACCCATAGAGTTTAACCCGTAATAAATAGTATGGTAAATACTACCTGTTGTAATATCTCTATCTTTATAGTTCGGTACTCCTAAGAACTTTTCACGTTTTACAAGATTACCATCTCCTTTTCCTTTTGTACCATGACAAACACTACAGTATACTCCGTACAACTCTTTTCCAGTTGCTAAGTTTGCCTCTGTCATTTTTAAAGGAACTACTAAACTATCTTTAGCAAAGGTTCTTCCTTCAGCAGTATTAGGTACTTCAAAAGGCAACCAACCTCTTTTTACAGTACCTGCTACTGGTAATTGTGCTTCAACACCATTGTTAAATGCTTCTGACTCACTATATGTTTCGTACCCAACAGAATCATACATGTTAGGGAAAAACTGGTAATTAGGCGCAGTATCTGTTTTACAAGAAACGCTTACTAATACTGTTGCTATCGCTATAATTTTAACTAAACTCTTCTTCATAATTAGTGCTTTTCAGTTAAGTTAATTTCTACTGCTCCTGTTTCTTTTAATAAAGCAGTTAAAGCCTCTACATCATCTCCTGCTGGAATTTCCATTAAAAAATGATCATCTGTTGTTCTAACATCTGGGTTTTCAGCCTTTTTAAATGGCCATAACCTACTTCTCATATAAAAAGTAATTACCATTAAGTGTGCTGCAAAAAACACAGTTAACTCAAACATAATTGGCACAAATGATGGCATGTTTTCAATAAAACTAAAACTTGGTTTACCACCAATATCTTGAGGCCAATCTTTAATCATGATAAAATTCATCATGGTAACCGCTACAGACAAACCAACTAAACCATACATAAATGCTGTAATGGCTAATCGTGTTGGTGCTAACCCCATAGCTTTATCTAATCCGTGTACTGGGAAAGGTGTAAAAACCTCTTCAATATGATAATGTGCATTTTTTACTGTTTTAACAGCATCCATTAACACATCATCATCAGTATATAACGCGTGAACTACTTTATGACTACTCATGACTATCGTTAGTTTTTTTGTATTTATCTCCTGATGATTTCAAAATAGATTTTACCTCTGCCTGTGCAATTACAGGGAATGTTCTTGAATATAATAAGAACAATACAAAGAAGAAACCTAATGTACCTATAAATATACCTATATCAACAAATGTTGGCGAAAACATTGTCCATGATGATGGTAAATAATCTCTGTGCAAAGAAGTAACAATAATTACAAAACGCTCAAACCACATTCCGATGTTTACAACAATTGATATGATAAATGAGAATAATAAACTTCTTCTTAATTTCTTAAACCACATAAACTGTGGAGAGAATACATTACATGTCATCATTGACCAATATGCCCATGCGTAAGGTCCTGTTGCTCTGTTTAAGAACGCATATTGCTCGTACTCTACTCCTGAATACCATGCAATAAACAACTCCGTAATATAAGCCACCCCTACTATAGAACCCGTAATCATGATTACTAAGTTCATTAATTCAATATGTTGCATTGTAATGTAATCTTCAAAATTACATACTTTTCTCATGATGATTAATAAGGTATTTACCATAGCAAACCCTGAGAATACTGCTCCTGCAACGAAGTAAGGCGGGAATATTGTAGTGTGCCATCCTGGTATAACCGATGTAGCAAAGTCAAACGATACAATAGTGTGTACAGAAAGTACTAATGGCGTAGCTAAACCTGCTAATACTAAAGACACCTCTTCAAAACGTTGCCAGTCTTTTGCTCGTCCTGACCAACCAAAACTCACTAAACTATATATTTTCTTTTGGAATGGTTTTACCGCTCTATCACGTAACATAGCAAAATCTGGTAATAAACCTGTCCACCAGAACACTAATGATACTGATAGATAAGTAGAAATTGCAAATACATCCCATAATAATGGTGAGTTAAAGTTAACCCATAATGATCCAAACTGGTTTGGTATTGGTAATACCCAGTATCCTAACCATGGACGTCCCATGTGAATAATTGGAAATAACCCCGCTTGTACAACGGCAAAAATTGTCATTGCCTCTGCTGAACGGTTGATACCCATTCTCCATTTTTGACGGAATAATAATAGTACTGCAGATATTAATGTTCCTGCGTGACCAATACCAACCCACCATACGAAGTTAGTAATATCCCAAGACCATCCTACTGTCTTGTTCAATCCCCAAGTACCGATACCTGTTGATATTGTGTAAATCATACATCCTACTCCCCAAAGGAAAGCTGCTAATGAAATTGAAAAAACAATCCACCATTGCTTATTAGCGCGACCTTCAACTGGTCTAGCAACATCTACCGATACATCGTGGTATGATTTGTTACCAGTAACTAAAGGTTTTCTTATTGGTGCTTCGTAATGAGACCCCATAATTTATACTTGTTATTACTTAATTAATTTTTTTACTTATGCTTCTTTTGAGTTTCTCACTTTTACCTGATATACAACATTAGGTTCTGTACCTACGTGCTCTAGTAAATGATATGCTCTACTATCGTTTTTCTTCTTATAAACTTCACTATCGTAGTCATTTACATCGCCGAAAATCATTGCTCCTGACTCACACGCGTTAGAACAAGCTGTTTGAAACTCTCCATCCTTAATTGCTCTACCATCTCGTTTAGCATCAAGAATTGTTTTCTGTGTCATTTGAATACACATAGAACATTTTTCCATAACTCCTCGAGAACGAACAACTACGTCTGGATTCAATACCATCTTACCTAAATCGTCATTCATATGATAGTTAAACTCATCATTTTCTGCATATAAGAACCAGTTGAAACGACGGACTTTATATGCACAGTTGTTAGCACAATAACGTGTACCTACACAACGGTTATATGCCATTTGGTTTTGCCCTTGACGACCATGAGATGTTGCCGCTACTGGACAAACAGTTTCACATGATGCGTGATTACAGTGCTGACACATTACTGGCTGGAACACCACTTGCGGATTAGCCGCTGGATTTTCCAACTCACCAAACTCTACTAATGAACTTCCTAAACCTGCAATATTGTCTTTCTTTTCAACATCAGCATTAAAGCTATCTTGAGAAGAATAATATCTATCTATACGCAACCAGTGCATATCTCTTGACCTACGTACTTCTGACTTACCAACAACTGGTACGTTGTTTTCTGCATGACATGCAATAACACACGCCCCACATCCTGTACAAGCATTTAAATCTATTGATAAGTTAAAGTGATGTCCTACAGACCTGTCAAACGACGTCCATAAATCTGCATCAGGAGAATCTACAGGAATCATTGCGTGATCCTTAGATACGTGTGGCTTCGGATTCCAAAGCTTAGCATCTTTTGTATTAAACACCTCTAAAGTAGTATCCTTTACAATATCTCCTCTACCCATTAAGGTATTGTGCAATTGTAAGCAAGCAAACTCATGTATACCATCAGTTAACTCAACCTTTACCTCTTGCACCTTATTAGCGTTAGCATATAATTTATATGCATTAACACCAGTTTGCATTTCAGTTTTTAACCCTGCTTTTCTACCATAACCAAAAGCCATACCTACAGAACCAACTGCTTGACCTGGCTGTACCATTACTGGCACTTTTACAGTAACGCCGTTTACAGTAACATTTGCATAAGTTCCGTTTAAACCTCCATTAGCATCATTGCGTGCCTCCGTAAAGAAAGTACTTTGCGCTAAACTTAACCCTAAACGATCAGCATCTGCTTGCGAAATTGTTAAGTAGTTATCCCAAGTAGCTCTAGTTAATGGGTCAGGAAACTCTTGTAACCAAGGGTTATTTGCCATCTGACCATCACCCATACCAGTTTTAGAGTATAATGTTAACTCTAAACCTTTCGAAGCAGCTTTAGCTAATTTAGCCACATCTGCACTTACATTAGTAACTTCTACTTCTTCAACATCTCCTTCAGCAACCTCAGCAACAACTACAGGCTTTACTAATACACCATCATGCAACGCTTTATTCCAAGAAGTAGCTCCTAGGAAACCTGTTGACCATGTTGATTTGATATATGTATAATACGATTCTGCACTTCCCATCCATTTTAACAATGAATCTTGGAACTGACGCGTATCAAATAACGGCTTAATTGTAGGCTGCATTAAGCTGTAGTGTCCTTTTTTAAACTCTACATCTCCCCATGACTCTAAGTAATGTGGCGCTGCACCTAAATAGTTTACATATGCAGAAGTTTCATCTTCTCTTTCTGTAAACGACACTGTTAAATCTATTTTCTTTAAAGCATCACCAAACGCTTCTCCATTTGCTAAGGTATACACTGGATTTACACCAGACATAATTACCGCACCAACTTTCCCTGACTTTACATCAGCTACTAATTTACTCATTGCAGCATCATTCCCTTGTCTTATCTTTACAGGAACCGAAGGATTAAACGCTTTACTTACTAAAGCCTCATTAATTGCAAAAACAACTTTTTGCGCTCCTTTATCTTGCACCCCTGTTAACACAACCGCTCTACTTCCTGCTTTCTTCAATTCAGCAGCAACTTTCTTAACAACAGCTTCAACAGCAGCAGGCAATTTACCCCCTACAGACGCCCCAGTAACAAAACCATATAATTTCGCTAAGGCAACTTTTTGTTCTGATGGAGTTAATGGCACACGTAAATCAGCGTTTGCACCTGACAAACTCATATTAGATTCAAACTGAATATGACGCGACATTTTACCTTGCTCAGGCACTCTTCCTTTTGCATAAGCAGCTTCATAACCACCACCTTGCCAATCCCCCAAGAAATCCGCACCAACAGAAACAATTAAATCTGCATTCTCTAAATCATAAGAAGCCAAACCTCTTTCTCCGTACTTTTCTTGATACGCATCTAAGGCAGCAGATTCAGAAATAGCATCGTACACAACGTGACGTACATTGCCATATTTTTCTTTAAACTCTGCAATTAAACGAGTAGTTGATGGGCTTGCATAAGTTTGTGTCAACAACACAACCTCTTTGCCCGCAGCACTTAAATCAGTTAATTTTTTAGTAATATCAGCATCAAATTTAGACCACGTAGTGATAGCCCCTTTGATTTTAGCTGATTTTAAACGCATATTATCATATAATGATAATACCGACGCTTGTATACGAGCAGTAGTTCCTCCGTTTGAGCTAGCCAGTTTATTTGGCTCGATCTTAATTGGACGCCCTTCTCTTGTTTTTACTAATACACTAGCAAAATCAAAACCGTTCGCTATAGTTGTTGCATAATAATCTGCAACACCCGGACGAACTTGTTCTGGTTGTACTACATATGGTATTGATTTGATTACCGGACCCTCACAAGCAGCTAAAGATGCAGCAGCTGTACTGAACCCAACATACTTAAGAAAATCACGACGAGTAGTTGATGAAGCCTCAAGAGTTTCTTTATCACCCAAGAAACCATCAACAGGAATCTCTTCAACAAATTCATTTTGCTGTAGCGTCTCAACAATTGAGTTAGTATCTAACTCCTCAACACTTTTCCAGTATTTTTTGTTTGATGCCATATTATTAATTGATATTAACTTCTTTTATTATTAATAGTGACATTTTCCACATTCCAATCCACCCATTTGAGCAATTGTAAGTTGGTCAACACCATATTTCTTCTTTAATTCATCGTGAATTTTCGCGTAATATTCATTACCCTCAACCTTCACATTAGTTTCACGGTGACAGTTTACACACCACCCCATAGTTAAAGGCGCATGTTGTTCTAAAATTTCCATCTCCTCAACTGGTCCGTGACATTTCTGACATGCTACCCCAGCAACTGTTACGTGTTGCGAGTGATTAAAGTATGCAAAGTCAGGAAGATTATGCACTCTAACCCATTTAACCGGACTAGATTCCCCCGTATACTTTGTACCATCCCAACCAACAGCATCGTATAATTTTTGAATCTCACCATCGTAAAACTCTTTAGTATACTCACCATCAGCAGTAGTTGCAGCTACTTCTGAAATATTTTTATGACAGTTCATACACACGTTTAACGAAGGTATACCTGACGTTTTACTAACTCTTGCACTTGAGTGACAGTACTTACAGTCAATACCGTTATCCCCAGCATGTATTTTATGCGAAAAATGTATTGGCTGTACTGGCTGATACCCTTGGTCAACACCTACTTGCATTAAGAACCCAAAAGCGTGATATCCAGCAAACAACATAAATGCAATTACCGCCACCAATACTAAAAATTGGTTTTTTACAAACTTCTGCCAAACAGAGTCAGTTTCTTCCGCCTGAACCCCAGCTTGTTTTGCAAGATTGTTTAGTGTTTTTGTAACCATAAACAACATTACCGCTAACACTAATAAAATTAACGCCAACAACCCTAACACTAAATCCGTACTCATACCCGAATCAGCACTAGCATCTCCTGCTCCAGCTTGAGCAACAGGAACAACCTCAGCCTTTTTCTCCTCAGAAGTGTACGCTAAAATATTTTCTAAATCAGCATCCGAAAGCTGCGGAAATGCAGTCATAGCTGTTTTATTATACTTTTCAAAAATTTCAACCGCATACGGATCACCAGCCTTAATCATTTTCGAACTGTTACGAATCCATTCAAAAAGCCAATCTTTTTCTAAACGCTCTGCAACACCACGCAATGCAGGCCCTGTCATATCTTTATCTAATTTATGACATGCCGCACAATTGGAATTAAACAATGATTTACCCGCAACAGGATCGCCTTGAGCAAAAATAGAAGTAGAAAATGCTAGCAAAAACGCTAAACAAAAACCTAGAACTTTAGAAGTTGAATTACGGTGTTTCACCTTTTTCATCTGTAATGTATCTATAATTTATTAGTAATCCTTTAAAATATTTTTAAAGGGTTTTTTCTTTTTGGTACGATTTTTTCAGTAATAGCAATAAAAAGCTAGCTCAAGAAAAAATTGTTCCGACAAAAATAATATTTAAGATTGATTTTTTAAGTGTTATAGATATGTTAATTCTAATTTATATAAATTCTAAATAAGATAAACCACAAAGTAAAAACTAATAGAAAATGTACTTTTGTGTAAACACAATTCATTATGAACCGCTTACCTTTACTTAAACTTACTTTACTAGTTAGCTGTCTTCTATTCATTTGTTCTTCATCATACGGACAAGAAGGAACAGTTACTATTGAACAAGATAAAAAAATTGACTTATTACTGAAAGAACGTAAGCAATTATACGATACTGGCGAACTTAAAAACTACTTCTCAATACAAGTGATTTCTGGTGAAATAAAAACTGCTAGAGAAACATTAGCTGAGTGCAAAAAAATGTTTACAGATTACACTTCTGATATTGTGTATCAAACACCACATTACAAAGTTTGGGTAGGAAAATTTAGAAACAGAATTGATGCTGACGCTGCGTTGGTATTAATTAGCGAAACGTACCCTGGAGCTTTTGTTTTTAAGCCCGAGAATAAAAAATAAATCTACATAGAAACTTAAAAAAGCCATCAAAATTGATGGCTTTTTTTATGTGATTCAGTTAAGAAAACTACCTTCTTCGTTTCTTTTTATATTTCTTTTCTGAAACTGATTTTTTCTTTTTTCTTTGAGTACTATTCTTATCTTTAGGCAACACACTCACAAATCCTTTTTTATTTGATTTTGAGCCAACATCTTGTTTAAAAGCCTCTTTTTTATACCCTTCTTCTTTTGGCAACAATCGCTCAATCAAATCGTTCCTTCCTACTTTTTTTAGTGTATTTCTAATCCATTTTTGATTTTCAGGCTTATACCAAAAGAAAAAACGATGTTGATCTTCTTTTTCTTTTTTGGTTTTAGGTGTTTTCATTTTTTTAAGCGTGTACGGATGGTACCCACTATAATAAATTACTGTTGCTACCGTCATAGGTGTTGGCGTAAAACCTTGTACCTGTTCTAGTTTAAACCCCATATCCTTAGTTTCGGCAGCTAGGTTTGCCATATCTTCCAACTCACTAGCAGGATGACTCGATATAAAATAGGGTATTAATTGTAAGTTTAACTTTTTACGCAGGTTAATTTTATCAAACATCTTTTTAAACTGATGAAAGTTTGAAAAAGACGGTTTACGCATTAGCTTCAACACAGGATCTGAGGTATGCTCTGGAGCTACTTTTAAACGCCCAGAAACGTGATTGGTTATTACTTCTTCAGTATACTCTTCGAGTTCCTTTGGGTCAGCGTTTTTATTAAATTCAGGTACTAGCATATCGTACCGTATACCACTACCTATAAATGACTTTTTCACCTTTGGATGCTTATCTACTGACTGATAAATATCTGTTAATGGTTTGTGTGAAGTGTCTAAATTACTACAAATAACAGGGTTGATACACGATGGTGCTACGCATTTATCACAAATTGACTGCACTTTCCCTTTCATTTTGTACATATTCGCTGATGGCCCTCCAATATCTGAAAAATACCCTTTAAAATCAGGCATATTGGCTACGGTATCCACCTCCTTCATAATAGACTCTTTACTTCGGCTAGCAATAAATTTACCTTGATGTGCTGATATGGTACAGAAACTACACCCTCCAAAACATCCACGATGAATATTGATTGAAAACTTAATCATTTCAAAAGCAGGTATCGGACCTCGCTTACTGTACTTTGGGTGCGGCAAACGTGTGTAGGGCAAATCAAAAGAAGCATCTATCTCTGCTTCTGTCATTGTAGGAAACGGCGGGTTAATCACTAATCGTTTGTCGGCAACATGCTGAATAATTCTGTTTCCAAAAGTTTTATTAGATTCCTGCTCTATTACTTTAAAATTTGAAGCAAAAATCTTTTTGTCATTTAAACAGTCTTCATGTGAAGCTATTTGAACATCTTCCCAGTTTTTATTTTTCTGAATAACTTCTGAACGACTTTGTAAATAAGCCGTTTGCTTTATTGTTTTTAATGATGAGAAAGGCACTCCTTTTTTCATTAACTCAATAATTTCACGCAAAGGCTGCTCTCCCATTCCATACACAAGTAAATCAGCCCCTGAGCTACTTAAAATATTTGGCATTAGCTGATCGCTCCAATAATCATAATGGGTAACCCTACGCAAAGAAGCTTCTATACCTCCAATAATGATAGGTACATCAGGAAACTTTTCTTTTAATATTTTGGTGTATACTGTAGTAGCATAATCTGGACGAAAACCCTTATCACCATTTGGCGTATAAGCATCTTTATCACGCTGTTTTTTACTTGCAGTGTAGTTGCTCACCATAGAATCCATCACTCCGGCAGTTACCGCAAAAAACATATTAGGTTTTCCTAATTTTACAAAATCTTGCAAATTATCATTTACATTGGGCTGAGGTACAATAGCAATACGCAAGCCACAATCTTCTATAATCCTACCAATAACTGAAGGACCAAAAGACGGATGGTCTACATACGCATCACCACTAAATAATATTACATCTAACTCATCCCAACCTCTTATTTTAACTTCTTTGTTAGTTGTTGGTAACCAGTCTGATAGCCTTAATTCATTCTTCATTTTGCAAAAATAGACTATTTATCTGACATATATATTTTAATTTTAGCTTGTAAGACTTACTTTTACTCACCGACTATACATTAATAATTATAACATTATGGCAAAAACATATTACGACCCAGCAGATTTAAGAAAATTTGGTTCAATTACAGAGTGGAACGAAGAGCTTGGCAACAAGTTTTTTGACTATTATGGAAAGGTTTTTGAAGAAGGCACCTTAACTGCTCGCGAAAAATCATTAATTGCCTTAGCAGTAGCACACACCGAGCAATGCCCCTATTGTATTGATGCCTATACCAAAGATGGCTTACAACGAGGAATCACTAAGGAAGAAATGATGGAAGCCGTACATGTTGGCGCTGCCATAAAAGGCGGAGCTACTTTAGTACACGGTGTACAAATGATGAATAAAGTAAATAAATTAGAAATGTAGTTTACTATTAATAACTACTAACAGAACTAATAAAAAAACATAAGCGCTCTAATAAAGAACTATTTCATGGCAACAAAATCTCTTCATAAACGAGAAAACGAATTAGCACAAGCACAAAAACAACTTGATTTTTTATCTAATGGTATTTTTAAAAATGGGGAGTTGCCTACATTTAAAGAAAAAATAGCAGAAACCAAGCAGTTTCCTTTAACCCCTAAAAAACTAGAAATATTACAATTAAATTTAGGGTATATGTGTAATCAGGTCTGTGAGCATTGCCATGTAGATGCTGGCCCTGACAGGAAAGAAATAATGACTAAGGAAACCATGCAACAATGTTTAGAGGTAATAAAAAACACTAAAGCGCATACCTTAGATTTAACAGGAGGAGCACCTGAAATGAATTCTAATTTTCGTTGGTTTGTAGAAGAAGCTTCTAAAGCAGGCATACAAGATTTTATTGTCCGTTCTAACCTTACCATTATACGTGCTAATAAAAAGTATTATGATTTGCCTGAGTTTTTTAAAAAACACAATATACATGTAATCTCTTCAATGCCGCATTGGACTCCTGGAAAAACTGACAAACAACGAGGTAAAGGAGTTTTTAATGCCTCTATAAAAGCGTTACAAGAATTAAATGCTGTTGGTTACGGAATGCCTGGTAGTAATTTACGACTTGATTTAGTATACAACCCCTCAGGTGCTTTCTTACCAGGCGACCAAAAAGCTCTTGAAAATGAGTTTAAAAAAGCACTGCAAGACAACTTTAATATTCAATTTCATAACTTATTTGCAATAACCAACTTGCCTATAAGTAGATTTCTGGATTACCTTATAGCTTCTGACAATTATGAAGATTACATGTATGCTTTGGTTGAAGCTTACAATCCTGTGGCAGTAGCCAATGTAATGTGCACCAACACACTTTCCGTAAGTTGGGATGGGTGGTTGTATGATTGTGATTTTAACCAGATGCTTGAACTAAAAGTAGCTAGTAAAATACAGCATATTAGTGACTATAACGAAGAGTTACTACAGCAACGAAACATTATAATTTCTCAACATTGTTATGGTTGTACTGCTGGCGCTGGAAGTAGTTGCCAAGGAACTGTAGCCTAATTAAAACATTTTTTAAGTTATCAAGAAAACATTTTACATATTATTCCTTTTTGCTTTTACTAGTATTGCTCAAAATAACTCTTTTGATGTAATGCTGTTTAACACCTTAGAAAGAACAGTTCCGTTTATTAGCCCTGAAAAACTACT
Source organism: uncultured Flavobacteriaceae bacterium (assembly GCA_947493535.1). GTDB lineage: Bacteria > Bacteroidota > Bacteroidia > Flavobacteriales > Flavobacteriaceae. Next base: position 141,472 of record CANLRK010000004.1, read on the forward strand.
AAAAAACTACAATAACTATACAGTTCTTGATATTAGAGAACCTCAAGAATATAAAGTAAGTCATTTAAAAAACTCCATCTTTATTAGTTATGAGGATTTTGATATCAATAAAACAATACAAGCTTTACCTAAAAATAAGCCTATTGTTGTGTACTGTTCTATTGGTTATAGAAGTGAAAAAATTGGCGAATTATTAATCCAAAAAGGGTATACCGTATACAATTTATACGGTGGCATTTTTAATTGGGTAAACAAAAGTCAACCTATTGTAGATGGTTACAACAAGCCTACAAGTAACATTCATCCTTATAATAAAAAATGGGCTATTTGGCTTACCAACGGCATAAAAGTATATGACTAAAAATAAAAACTTACTCCTTATATTTACTCGCAACCCTGAAATAGGGAAATGCAAAACACGGCTTGCAAAAACTATTGGTGCAGAAAATGCTTTAAGTATATATAAAACACTACTTGAACATACTGTAAAAACAACTTCAAACATACCTTGTGAAAAGGCAGTATACTATTCAGTTAAAATACGAGAAAATGACATTTGGGATAACGAAGTTTTTAAAAAATACCTGCAAAATGGTACTGACTTAGGTTTACGAATGAAAAATGCTTTTAAAACGAGCTTTGAAAATAACTACCATAAAGTACTAATTATTGGGAGTGATTTGTATGATTTAGAACCTAAACATATTCAAAAAGCTTTTAAAGAGCTTGACCATAACGATGTTGTTATTGGCCCTGCACAAGATGGTGGTTACTATTTATTAGGCATGAAAGAATTACACCCAAACATATTTGAAAATAAAAATTGGGGAACCGCAACTGTAAGAGAGGAAACATTAAACGATTTAAAAACAAAAAAAGTAGCTCAATTAGAAATGCTAAATGACATTGATGTGTATGATGACATAAAAGAATATCCGGCGTTTAAACCATACTTAATACAATAAAACTACCCTGTAAAATAACTTATGAAAAAACAACAACTACAAGAATCTATAAACTACCTTAACAGTAAAGGAATTGATCAAGCAGAAATAGGGATCGTTTTAGGTACTGGCTTAGGTAAAATTGTTAATGAAATTACAATAGAACAAGAAATAGCTTATGCAGACATTCCTCATTTTCCAAAAGCTACAGTTGAGTTTCATTCTGGAAAACTTATTTACGGTTGGCTAGAAGGTAAAAAAGTAGTCGTCATGTCTGGCCGTTTTCATTTATATGAAGGTTATAACTTATGGGAAGTAACCTATGGCATACGTATTATGCATGGTTTAAACATTAACAAACTACTTATTTCTAACGCAGCAGGAGCTATTAATTTAGCATATAAAAAAGGCGATTTAATGCTATTAGATGACCATATTAACCTACAAGGAAATTCACCTTTAGCCTTTGCAAACGTAGGTGAGTTTGGCTCACAATTTACAGATATGCTTGAGCCATATTCAAAAAAGATAAACCTTCAGCTTAAAGCTATAGCCAAACAAAACAATATCACTTTACATGAAGGTGTTTACGCTAGTGTTGTAGGACCTCAACTAGAAACCAGAGCCGAATACCGAATGTTAAGCATTATTGGTGCAGACGCTGTTGGTATGAGTACCGTGCCGGAAGTTATTGTAGCTAACCACTTAAATATTGAAACCATAGCCGTATCGGTATTGACTGATGAATGTGACCCTGACAATCTTAAACCTGTTAATATTGAAGAAATTATAGCTATTGCAGGCCAGGCAGAACCTAAAATGATTACTCTCTTTAAAAAATTAATTCAACAACTATGAGTTACTTAGAAACCACCCACAACGTATATAAAGAAGCAGCCTTAACACCAGATGTTGGTTTATGCTGTACAACAAACCCAATATGGGAGCTCCCTGGATTAAAAATTCCTAAAATAATGCAAGAGATGAACTACGGGTGTGGTTCTACTGTACATGCTCGCGACTTATCTAACAACCCTAAAATGCTTTATGTTGGTGTTGGTGGTGGTATGGAACTATTACAATTTTCTTATTTTAACAGACAAAAAGGCGGGGTTATTGGTGTAGATATTGTAGATGAAATGCTTGAAGCTTCTCGTAAAAACTTTATTCTTGCTGAACAACAAAACGATTGGTTTAAACGTGATTTTGTTGAACTCAAAAAAGGAGATGCCATGAACCTACCAGTAGAAGACAACTCCATAGATGTTGCAGCACAAAACTGTTTATTCAATATCTTTAAAGCAGATGATTTAAAGAAAGCCATAGCAGAAATGTACCGAGTATTAAAACCTCATGGACGATTAGTGATGAGTGATCCTACCTGCGAACAGCCCATGAACGAGGAGCTCCGTAACGATGAACGCTTACGTGCTTTATGCTTAAGTGGTAGCTTACCTATTGCCGAGTATGTAAAAGCACTAACCGATGCTGGTTTTGGCACCATCGAAATTAGAGCAAGAAAACCTTATCGTATACTAGACCCCAAAAACTACCCTACTACAGAATTAATTTACATTGAATCTATTGAAGTGGCTGCCATAAAAGATCCTATGCCTAAAGACGGACCTTGTGTATTTACCGGAAAAGCCGCAATCTATTATGGTGATGAAGATTATTTTGATGACAAACAAGGTCATATTTTACTAAAAAATCAGCCTTTAGCCATTTGCGATAAAACTGCAGCTGCATTGAAAGCTTTAAATAGAGATGATATTTATTTTTCTGAGTCTACCTTTCATTATGATGGCGGTGGCTGTTGCTAATTAAACAAGCTCCTTGCTCTAAAAAGTAAGGAGCATAAATACATATGTCTATAACCTCATACATATCACTTTTTACAAGTCTATTGATTCTTTCTTGTGCCTCAACAAAAAACACCGGAACACAAGAAAACAAACAACCTGTCAAAAATCCAACAGCAAAAACTATTAAAAAGGACAGTAGCTCTTTTACTGTTGCTACTCCGAAAAAAATACTTGATATAGATAGTACATCCGTAACGGAATTAGTTGTTGAAAAAATAAACCACAATCTTTTTCATGAACTGTTACAAAAACACGTTAACATTAAAGGAAACGTTAATTACAAAGGATTTATTTCAGACAAGAAACAACTTAACACTTATCTGTTACTTTTATCTAAAACTCCTCCAGGTGATTCCTGGACTAAAGAAGAAAAACTTGCTTATTGGATGAATGCTTACAATGCATTTACCATAAAACTAATTATTGATCACTACCCCATAAAAAGTATAAAAGACATCAAATCTCCTTGGGATTATCGATTTATTAAAATTGATAAAAAATGGTATACTTTAAATGATATTGAGCACCGTATACTGCGTAAAATGAATGAGCCCAAAATTCATTTTGGTATAAACTGTGCCTCTTACTCCTGTCCACCGCTATTAAACAAAGCGTTTACTTCAGCTACCGTAAATAATGATTTAGAATTTTTAGCATACCAATTTATAAATGATAAGAGTCGAAATACAATTTCCGAAAACAATATAGAGCTCTCAAAAATATTTCAATGGTTTTCTAAAGATTTTAAAACAGATGGTTCTTTAATTGATTTTCTAAATAACTATTCCAATATTCAAATAATGAGTACCGCAAAAAAAAGTTATAAAAAATACGATTGGAATTTGAATGAATAAGATCTCTATCATCATACCAACATTAAATGAAGCCGCAAATATTAAACAACTCTTGCTTCATATATTACATAATAGTAGCAAAAATAACATTGCTGATATTATCGTGGTTGATGGCGGTAGCGCAGATAGCACCGCAGCTATAGTTAAAACAATGACTGAAAAAGATGGTCGGATTCAATTTTTAGATACCGAAAAAGGTAGAGCCAAACAAATGAACTATGGCGCAAAAAAAGCAACCGGTACAATTCTTTATTTTTTACATGCCGATTCATTTCCCCCGAACAACTTTGACAAACACATACTTGACGAAATTCAAAAGGGAAACCTAGCAGGTTGCTTTAAAATGAAGTTTAACAGTACTCATTGGTGGTTAAAATTAGCCGGTTGGCTAACTCAATTTAACTGGCGGGCTTGCCGAGGTGGCGATCAAAGCCAATTCATAACTAAAACCCTATTTGAGCAACTTAAGGGGTTTAATGAAAGTTATATTATTTATGAAGATAACGACCTAATCAATAAGCTATATGCTAAGCAACAATTTGTTGTTATTCAGCAGTGGATAACCACCTCTGCACGTCGTTACCAAACCAATGGTATATGGAAACTCCAATACCATTTTTGGATGATTTATATAAAAAAATGGCTTGGTGCCTCTGCAAGTGATTTGCATAACTACTATTTGAAACACATAAAGAGTTAATAATATTTCCTACCTTTAATAAGTATTAACCTTTAAATTTATACAATATGAGTGGATTATTATACGCTTTACTAATCGGTGCTGTTGCTGGCTGGGCTGCTGGAAAACTAATGAAAGGTGGCGGTTTTGGAGTACTTATTAACATCATTTTAGGTATTGTTGGCGGCCTTGTTGGTAGTTGGCTTTTCAAAACGCTTAACATTAGCCTTATGGGCGGAGTACTTGGCGACTTGCTTACTGGTGTAATTGGTGCTTCAGTGGTACTGTTTATTGCTGGGCTATTTAAAAAATAAAAGAAAAAGGCCAGCTAGTTTAATCGCTGGTCTTTGTTTTAAACAGCACCCCAAACTAACCATATAGGATAACTTTACTTATATTTTAAATAAACTTCCCTTACCACTTCTTCAGCTGGTTTGTTTTGAGGAGTAAACCGTGCATTATGTACTCCTCCAGAATTCACGTAATCAGGAAACCATTTCCATAAAAACCCTCCTGCAAACCAATTTTCTTTCCAGAATTGTTCAAATAAAACTTTCGTTGCGTTTGTTTGTCCTTGTAAATTTACCGTTGTTTTATCATATGCTACATCCCAAGGTTTATGTGCTGTAAAAGCTACACTTCTATAGCCAAACTCTGTAAATAGTATTTTCTTTTGTAAGGAATCTGAATACTTTTTCAGCAATAATTTTGGTTTATCCCAAGCTAATCTTAGTCCATTTACACTAGGCGTTTTTTCATTAACCAACGGAAAATATGCATCAACACCTATATAATCCAATTTAGCCCAGAAAGGGGTTTGGGTATATTCATTCCAATTAGCTGCGTAGGTTAGTTTTCCTTTATATACAGCTCTTACTTTTTTAATTAAATTCTCCCAAAATTCTGGTCGATGTTTTATAAAAAACTCTAACTCTGTACCTATACAAAATATAGCTACATCATTCTTTTCCGCTACCTCTGCAAAAGTTAAAATGAACCGTTCATACCCTAATTCAAACAATCGCCAGTCTTCTTCTGTATTCATTTTTATTATTCCTGTAAAAACCCCATCCCAAACCCACAACTGTGGCTTAAGCATAATTTTAATACCGCTTTTTTTCAACATTATAATGTTTTGGTTAACACCCACTACCGTTTCTCCATACCATTGCTTATTCGTGTTAAACAACACTTTTGGATGTGCAATACTCTTTACAAAACCAAATGGCATAATTGCCGCATAATTTGCATGCAAAGCAACTACTGGAGTAATATGAGTCTCAGTAACTTTATGAGGAGTTGCGACAAATGATACTCCATTTATTTTCCTCTCTTTTTCCTTATTACATGAGAACAAAAAAGTTCCAATAATTAATATAGCTACTATCACTTGCCAGAATTTATTCATACCTTACTCATTATTTTTTTCAGAAAAAACTACCATTAAAAATAAGCTTTTAACTTTAATTACGACATAACCCTCAACAACACGTTAAATGGAGGAACACATCATTATTATCGGAAATGGAATTTCAGGTATTACCTGCGCTAGGCACATTAGAAAAAATAGCAACAAGCGTATTACTGTAATTTCAGGTGAAAGTCCATATTTTTTTTCAAGAACAGCATTGATGTATGTTTACATGGGACATTTAAAGTTTGAACACACCCAACCTTATGAGAAATGGTTTTGGAAAAAAAATAAAATTGAACTAATTCATAAATATGTTACTGATATAAACACCAATGATAACGAACTAATTTTTGAAGACAAAAGCACAATTCGTTATGATAAATTAATTATTGCCACTGGATCAAAACCAAATAAATTTAATTGGCCTGGACAAAACGCAAAAGGTGTTACTGGCATGTATCATAAACAAGATTTAGATTATATTGAAAAATATGCCGCTAACAGTGCCGATTGTAAACGCGCAGTAATAGTTGGTGGTGGACTAATAGGTATTGAATTAGCAGAAATGCTACACAGCAGAAACATACCCGTTACTTTTTTGGTAAGAGAACCAAGTTTTTGGAGCAATGTACTTCCTAAAGAAGAGTCTGAAATGATAAACCGTGAAATACGAGAGCATCATATAGATTTACGCTTAAACACAAACCTTAAACAAATTAATACCGATACTAGCGGCAAAACTAACTCCATAACTATAGCTGAAACTAGTGAGCAAATTGTTTGCAATTTAGTAGGCTTAACTACAGGTGTAAGCCCTAATATTAATTTTATAAAAAACACAAACATAAGCACTAATAAAGGAATATTAGTAAATAGTTTTTTAGAAACATCCGTTGAAAACATATATGCGATTGGTGATTGTGCAGAACTACAAAACCCCACAAACAATCGTAAAGCCATAGAAGCGGTATGGTACACTGGTAGAATGATGGGAGAAACGCTAGCGCAAACAATTTGCGGAAATAAAACAGCTTATAAACCGGGACATTGGTTTAACTCAGCTAAATTTTTTAATATAGAATATCAAACTTATGGATGGGTATCTAACCAGCCTAAAACACATGAAACTCACTTTTATTGGGAGCATGAAACAGAAAAAAAATGTATCCGCATAAATTATAACAAAACTACTCAAGAATTTATCGGCATTAACACTTTAGGCATTAGAATGCGTCATAGTTTTTTTGAAAAAATACTTAACGAAAAAAAATCTGTTCAGTATGTTTTAGCTCATTTAGCCGACGCGAATTTTGATCCTGAGTTTTACACTTTGTATGAAAAAGAAATCGTTGCAAAGTTTAACAAAGAAAATAGTTGCACTATTCAATTAAAAAAGAAAAGTTGGAAACGCATTTTTTCAAAAGCATAGCATGATTAAAACAATACAAAATACAGGACTCGTACTGTTACTCATAGGTTTTGGAATATTTATCAGTCTCCCTTTTTTGGGGTCATTTAAAATTACTCCTGAAGTGTTTGAAGAACTTATTTCAGCTAACAATATTAAAAGTGAGTTATTTATTTCTAAGGTAAAAACAACAATTCTTAATAATGAATTCTCCTCTGCTTATAGCTTGTCATCAGAAATCACCACTGCTATAGAAAACGCAAATGCTCAACATTTAAAAAACAAAGAATTCAAACAAAAAATCTGGACTAACCCTGAGAGTCTTAGCTTTTCAATAATAAAAAAATCTGGTAACGGTTTTATTGCAACTAATAACACTTTACTCTGGTGGCTTACCTTTGGTTTAGCCATTATAGGAGCATTATTATATAATATCCCTAAAGTAATTACGCTTGGCGCTAAAGGAATAAAAAACAACGGTATTTTTTCACATCCTTCAACCAACAGGGGGTGGATAGGATGGATGGTGTTTATCTTTTTGATAGTTTTTTATATTGTACTGTATTTTAAACCTGCATATATAGTTAATTGGACATACCTAGTTGATACCACCAGTAAAGCTTTAAGCGGAAATGACGCAAGTCAATGGTTTTTATACGGTTACTTGTATACTGTTGTAATGTTTGTTATGGCTGTAAGAATGTATATCAAATACCGCCATAATAACTATCAAATTTTACGCACTACCTCAGTATTGTTCTTTCAATTAGTTTTTGCTTTCTTAATTCCGGAAATCATGGTACGGTTTCAGTTACCATGGTATGATTTCAAAAATGCTTTTCCTTTAGATTATGACTTTTTCTTTTCATGGAACTTAAAACAACTTATCAATACCGGAACTTTTGGTTTATTTATTCTGGTATGGGGAATTGCACTCACTATTATAATTGTACCAATACTCACCTATTTTTTCGGAAAAAGATGGTATTGCTCTTGGGTATGCGGTTGTGGAGGCTTAGCCGAAACCCTTGGCGACCCATACCGACAATTATCAAATAAGTCTTTAAAAGCATGGCAACTGGAACGATGGGTTGTACATAGTGTATTGGTTTTTGCTTTATTGATGACAGCCATAACCTTGTATGCATTTTTTGCAGAAACAAAGGAAGTACTATTTATCAAAACACAAAACATTCAAGATGTTTACGGTTTTTTAATAGGCTCTATTTTTGCAGGAGTTATAGGTACCGGATTTTACCCTATTTTTGGCAATAGGGTTTGGTGTAGATTTGGATGTCCTTTAGCGGCTTACTTAGGCATTATTCAGCGGTTTAAATCTAGATTTAGAATTACAACAAACGGCGGACAATGTATTTCCTGTGGAAACTGCTCTACTTATTGCGAACAAGGTATTGATGTACGTGCTTATGCTCAAAAAGGAGAAAATATAGTACGGGCAAGTTGTGTTGGCTGTGGGGTTTGCGCTGCGGTTTGCCCGAGAGGAGTATTAAAATTAGAGAATGGACCTGAAAGTGGTAGAATTAACCCTACAGAAGTATTACTTGGCAATGATATTGACTTAATGAATTATGTTAACAAGAAATAACTTTGGTTATATGCAAAGAATAATATGTATAATTATAATTGCTTTACTTGGCTTATCATCGTGCAGACCAAGTTATATGCGCTGTCCTAAAAACAGACGCTGTGAAATAACTCCATCTCTTAATAGGCCCTCTCAACAATTTTCAGAAGTAAATCTAGTTGCAAAAGAAGACACTTCATGTCAATTTTAATATTTTTACATTTCTTAATTTCAGCAAATGCCTATAGTTAATGTAATTATTCCTGCTTTTAACGAAGAAGATTCTATTGCGAAAGTTATTGCAGAAATTCCTGATATGGTTTCAGAAATTATTGTAGTTAACAACAACTCTACAGATAACACTGTGAGTGTTGCCCAAAAAGCAGGTGCTACAGTTTTAACAGAAACCAATAAAGGTTATGGCTATGCTTGCTTAAAAGGATTAAGCCATATAGCTTCCCTAAATAAAACTCCTGATATTATCGTATTTCTTGATGGAGATTACAGTGATTATCCAGGAGAATTAACTAAAGTTATCCATCCTATAATCCACAAAAACATCGATTTAGTTATTGGTGCTCGTGTGCCACAATTACGTGAAAAAGACGCTATTACTCCACAACAAATATTCGGAAATTGGTTGGCTTGCTGGCTTATGAAGTTGTTTTTTAAAGCTCGATTTACCGATCTTGGCCCTTTTAGAGCTATAAAGTACGACAAACTTTTAGGTTTAAAAATGGAAGATAAAACCTATGGTTGGACAGTAGAAATGCAGCTTAAAGCTCTAAAACAGAACTTGTCATATACAGAAATACCTGTACACTATAAGAAAAGAATTGGGGTCTCAAAGGTGTCAGGTACAATAAAAGGTGCTATATTTGCAGGCGTTAAAATTTTAACGTGGATTTTTAAATACAGCCTCAAATAACAGTGGATAAAGCAATACTATACGGATCATACTTTATTATGGCGATATATTCTATATCGTTAATCATCATTCTTTTTTATGCCTTAGCGCAATTAAACCTGCTAATTAACTACCTAAAAGCATCGAAAAAAAAGAATAATGGCCCTATGTTTAATTTAGATAATCCTGATGAAGTTCCGTATGTAACAATACAGTTGCCACTTTACAACGAATTGTACGTTGTAGAACGTTTACTAAATAATATTGCCGAAATTGATTATCCTAAAGACAAACTTGAAATTCAAGTTTTAGATGATTCTACTGATGAATCTGTAGAAAGCAATGCAGAACTTGTGCAGGCTTTGCAACAAAAAGGCATCGATATATCTCATATAAGAAGAACAAATCGCGAAGGGTTTAAAGCTGGAGCATTAAAGGAAGGTTTAAAAATAGCTAAAGGGGAATTTATTGCCATTTTTGATGCTGATTTCCTACCTCAAAAAGATTGGTTACAAAAAACAGTGCCTTATTTTAAAGATAAAAAAATTGGTGTAGTACAAACGCGTTGGGGACACATAAACCGTAACTACTCCATTTTAACAAAAATACAAGCTTTTGCTTTAGATGCGCATTTTACTTTAGAGCAAGTAGGAAGAAACAGCAAAGGACATTTTATTAATTTTAATGGTACCGCTGGATTGTGGCGTAAAGAATGTATTTACGACGCAGGAAATTGGGAAGGAGATACACTTACGGAAGATTTAGACTTAAGTTATCGAGCTCAACTAAAAAACTGGGCGTTTAAATACTTAGTTGATGTGGAAACGCCAGCGGAATTACCCGTAGTAATTAGTGCGGCACGCTCACAACAATTTCGTTGGAATAAAGGTGGCGCCGAAAATTTTCAGAAAATGTTTAAACGTGTTGTAAATTCTAAAAACTTATCTTTTAAAACTAAGTTTCATGGAGTAATGCACTTGTTAAACAGCACCATGTTTTTAAATGTTTTTATTGTTGCTATTTTAAGTGTTCCAATGCTATATATTAAAAACTATTACGGACACTTTCGCTCTTACTTTATAGTAATGAGTTTCTTTGTTACAAGCACACTTATTTTCTTTATTTGTTATTGGTTTATGTACCGAAACCTAAACGGTAAAGGCTTTAAAAACTTTTTTAATTACATTGGTCATTTCTTTGCTTTTTTCTCTATTGCTATGGGGTTCTCTTTACATAATTCATTAGCTGTTTTAGAAGGACATAGAGGTAAAAAAAGTGAGTTTGTACGTACTCCAAAATTTAATATTAGCTCTTTAAAAGACTCATGGAAAGGAAACAAATATTTAAGTAAGAATATTTCTAAAAATATTGTTATTGAAGGTTTACTACTGCTTTATTTTATTTTCGGATTAGCTAGTTCTTATCTAGTAACTGTAATAGGCGGAGCTAAAGAAACTGATTTTGGATTAGTTCCTTTTCATTTAATGCTAGTTACTGGGTTTGGCTTTGTGTTTTACAAGTCAATCACATCAAAAGTGTAATTACACTTAAAATAGATTAATTAAATTTCTTTACTTTTAATGCTTAACTAACCTAACAAGCTAGGGAGAAAAAAGAAATTAATTAACACTATTACTTAATGCCCCAATTCTTTTCGCAAAAACCATCTAACTACTCTTATTTTGTTTTTGCTGCAACAATACTAGGTTGCTCCTATTTTAGCTATTTTCTAGAGCGACAAAACTTTATACTGCTATTTAGCAGTTATACTACTCTGTCCCTGCTCTTTTTATACCTTATTCAACAGAATTTTTCATGGAAAATACTCTTGTTATATTCAGTAGTAATAAGACTCGTTTTTATAGTAGCTACTCCTAACCTATCACAAGATTTTTACCGATTTATTTGGGATGGTCGAATGTTATTAAACGGTTTTAACCCATACCTATACTTACCTGAGTCTTTCTTGAATACAGGTTTATCTGCTCCTAATCAGGCTGCCGGTTTAATAAAAGGCATGGGGGCTTTAAATGCAAGTCATTATAGCAACTACCCTCCATTAAATCAGTTGTGTTTTTTTATAAGTGCCCTTATTGCAAACAACAGTATAATTGGTAGTATTATCAGCCTGCGTTTACTTATAATTTTAGCCGATTTGGGAGTGCTTTATTTTGGTTCAAAATTATTGAAATCGCAACAATTAAACCCAAAATTTATTTTCATTTATCTTCTTAACCCTTTAATACTTATAGAACTAACTGGAAATTTACACTTTGAAGGAGTAATGCTATTTTTTCTTATATGGGCATTATACTTACTACAAAAAAAACATTGGAAAACAGCAGCAATTATATTTGCCTTTTCTATAAATTTAAAATTACTCCCTTTACTATTTCTCCCTTTATTTTTCAAGTATTTCAACATTAAAAAACTTCTTGCTTTTTATGCAATTATAGCACTAACTACGCTAGCAGGTTTTACTCCTTTTCTTTGTGAAGAGCTAATTAGTAATTATTCTAAAACCTTAAGCTTGTGGTTTGGAACATTTGAATTTAATGGAAGCCTTTATTTAATTGTTCGTGAAATTGGTTATTACATTAAAGGGTATAACATTATTCATACTGTAGGTAAAATAACTCCTATTATTGTGCTTCTTTCAGTATTAATTATTTCTTTTACAAGAAACAACAAAAACACAAAGCAGCTTCTTACTAGCTTTTTAATTGTGTTAAGCATTTATTTATTTACTTCAAGCACAATACATCCGTGGTATATTTCTATGTTATTATTATTAAGTATTTATACCAATTATAAATTCCCGTTAGTGTGGAGTTTCACAATTATCTTCAGCTATTCATTTTACAATAACGATGCATTCCTAAATAATTATTATCTAATTTTTATTGAATACGCAGTCGTATTTAGTTATATGATTTGGGAAATTTACACCTTAAAAAAGAAACAATTATGTTAAAAAAACTACGGTATTTAATTTACATACTAATCATAATATATATAGCAATACTCACTTTTTTCTATTTTAATCAAGAAAAATTTTATTTTAACCCAAAAACCCTAGAAGCTAACTATAACTATAATTTTGTTACTGATTTTGAAGAGCTAAATATTTCTGTAGATCAAGACAATACTTTAAATGCTTTACTTTTTAAAGCACCTAATCCTAAAGGAGTAATATTATACTTTCACGGAAACGCTGGCGCTATACATGAATGGGGCTTACGATCCAATTTATACACCAAGCATAATTATGACATTCTATTTGTTGATTACAGAGGCTACGGAAAAAACAACAACCAGATAACTAGCGAACAAATTTTGCATAACGACGCACAAAAAGTGTATGACTTTTTAAAAAAAAGTTACCAAGAAAACGACATTATTGTACTTGGGTTTTCTATTGGCTCGGGTATAGCCGCTAAAGTAGCTGCAAACAACAATCCTAAACTATTAATATTAGAAGCACCCTACTATTCCTTTGAAAGTTTGGTACAACGGCTAGCCCCTTTTATCCCAAAGTTTTTAATCAATTATAAAATACCAACCCATAAATTTTTAAAACAAGTCACTTGTCCAATAGTTATTTTTCATGGTAAAGAAGATCAGTTAATTCCTGCCCAAGAAAATGCTGTACGATTAAAAAAGGAAACACCTAATGTTAATAATTTGTTTTTAATAGATAATTGCCACCATAATGGCATCTATAAAACAGATTTTTACAATAGTGCTTTAGAAAAATTACTCAATTAAAAAACCCTTTAGGTATTAATACTTAAAGGGCTTAGTAGATACCTAGCATAAAATATTTTATTTAAAATGCTTTAAATTAATTACCTCTTTTTCAGTAAGATGTTTCCAATGGCCTCTTGGAATATCTTTTTTGGTTAAATCTCCTATCATTACGCAGTCTACTTTCAATAAATCATAGCCTAAATGCTCAAAAATAGTTCTTAAAACACCGTTACCTGTGTTTAAAATAGCTATTCCTATTTCCTTTTTAGGAGCATTATTGATGTATGAGGCTTCAACTACGGTAATTTTTTTACCTTCTACGGTAATTCCGTCTTGAATTTTCTTTAAATCTTCTTGTTTCAAATTCTTATCTAATTCTACATGAAACAATCTTTGTACTCCTGTTTTAGAGTTGGTAAACTTTTTGGTTAACTCATCATCATTTGTAAACAACAATAAGCCTGTAGAGTTTCTTCCTAAACGTCCAATTGGTTTTATTCTTGAACTTGTAGCATTAGCAACCAAATCCATTACGGTTTTCCCTTTACTCTCACTTGTAGTTGTAGCAAAACCTTTTGGTTTATTTAATAATACATATGCTTTCTTTTCTGGGTTAATTCTAGCACCATCAAAACGCACTTCATCATTAAGTTTTACCCTATACCCCATCTCTGTAACTACTTTACCATTAACAGTAACGCTACCTATAGAAATGTGCATATCAGCCTCACGACGTGAGCAAATACCAGAATTTGCTATATATTTATTCAAACGAATTTCACCAGACTCTGATTTTTTTACTGTTGCTTGCTTTACTGAAGCTTTAGGCTTTTGCGCACGTGATTTTGGTGCGGAAGCTTTTTTATAAGAATCATTTGTATACTTCCTCTTCCCAGTGTTCTTTCTTTCGTGTGACATATCTAAGTAATTTTGCGCAAAGGTATTGCTAATTATTATAATATTTATACATGCTCTTATAAAACATTCATCAATTCCTGAAACTTATTTAATAATATGTTTGGCTTAATTAATAAGATACTAAAAGCACCTACTACTAACACAAGTTTTAATAAATTATGTAATAAAATATAATCTGACTTTTTAGAAGACCACCATAACATTAGCAAAAAAAACAGCAGCAATACATTAGCAAGATAAAAATACCAATACATCATTCCTACCCTAAACAACGCTGTAATTAATACAGATGTGGCAATAGTAAAAACCAGTAATACACTTATTATTTGCTTGGTTATTTTAACACCATATGCAACCGGTATTGTTTGATAATTTAATGTTAAATCACCTTTTATATTCTCCAAATCTTTGGTAATTTCTCTAATAGATATAATCAATGCTAAAAACACTCCGTGAAAAAAAACTACTGTTTCAAAATTTTTGTAATACACAAACACAATGAAGAATGGGGCTATTGCTAAAGATGAAGCTACCAAATTTCCTATAAAAGGGTACTTTTTAAGCTTATGGGAATAAAACCATATCATGAAAATGTAAGACGAAAAAAACAATACGGCTTTAAATGATACATAACTTGCCAATATTACTGTAACAATATTCAATACAAAATAAACTGACAACTTTGTATTTTGACTTACCAACCTATCTAACATAGATTTTTTAGGCCTATTAATTAAATCTTTTTCGGTATCGTAAAAATTATTGATAATGTATCCTGCAGCAACAACTAAAGCAGTAGCAAGTACAAGTACAAATAAGAACTTATCCAACACAACCTCTTTAGGCGACGTGTTTTTTGATAATATGTAAATTGATGATAAATATTGAGCAAGTACTATAAACATAATATTATAGCCTCTTACTACGGAAAACAAACTAAAAAGTTTCTTTAAGAAAAGTTTGTTTTTGCGTGACAGCATACGGATGAGTTTTAGAAGTTATACACCACTTCTAACTTATAATCCTTAAGTAATTCTTTCGTCTTGTTAAAATCTTCAGTAAACCCAAGAATATAACCTCCACCACCAGATCCGCATAGTTTTAAGTAATAATCATTGGTTTCAATGCCTTGCTTCCATAACTGATGGAACTGTTCCGGAATCATTGGCTTAAAATTATTAAGCACTACTTTAGACAACTGTTTTACATTATTAAATAACGAACCTATATTCCCCTTTAAAAAATCATCTATACAAGCATCTGTATGTTTTGTGAACTGTGTTTTAAGCATATTCCTAAACCCTTCTTGCTTCATGTTTTCCATAAAGATATTCACCATAGGGGCTGTTTCACCTATCATTCCTGAGTCTAACAAAAATACGGCTCCTTTGCCTTTAGTTTCTTGCGACGGTAATCCAGTTGGTTCAATACTATCTTTTGAATTGATTAAAATTGGTAAACTCAAATAGCTATTTAACGGGTCTAAACCAGAGCTTTTCCCATGAAAAAAAGATTCCATTTGCGCAAAAATCTCTTTTAACTGTAATAGCTTTTCACGCGTTAAGTTTTCTAAAACAGTTATTTTATTTTTCGCATACTTATCATATACAGAAGCAACTAAAGCTCCCGAGCTTCCTACACCGTAACCTTGCGGTATAGACGAATCAAAATACATCCCTTTTTTAAGATCTTGCTTTAATGCCTCTATATTAAAAACAGCAGCACTTCTGTTTCCGTCTTGCAAACGCTCTAAATGTTTTGCAAATTCAAATAAACTTTGGTTTGATTTTTTAGCTTCTTCCGATTGATTTTCATCAAGCTTTAATGCTCCGTTATAAAAATTATATGGTATTGAAAGCCCTTTAGAATCTTTAATAATTCCGTACTCTCCAAATAATAAAATCTTCGAATAAAAAAGAGGTCCTTTCATAGCCTTAGTATAATTTTAAACTCTACGGATTTAAAGTTACAATTGTTTTGCTCCAAATCCTACTGTATCGCAAATATAATGACCATTTTGACAATAGCCAACTAACTTATTGTTAATGAATTCTAAAACTGGCTCTTTTTCGCTTTCCGGATATAGCAAATGTACATTAGCCCCAGCATCTAAAGTAAAACATAGATGTAAACCACTTGCTTTTCTGAACGACCATATTTCATTAATAATTTGAAGTGTATTTGGCTTCATCAACACAAAATAAGGTAAACTAGTCATCATCATAGCATGAAGTGTTAAAGCCTCACTCTCTACAATTTCTATAAAACTTAACAAATCACCTGTTTCAAAAACGGTTATTAGCTTTGACAAGTTATCATGGGCTTGTGCAAACCTATTTTCTGCAAAAGGATGGTTGTGCATTAAATTATGCCCTACTGTGCTTGACACCTGCTTCTCTCCTTTGTCTACCAACAAAATAGTATCTTGATAGTTCTTAAATTTTTCATGCACTTTATACGGAAATTTTACTCCATATAAATTTGATGCTGAAGGAATTTCTTTATGCGTCCCCCAACATACTAAATCACCTTCTAAACTTCTGCAAGCACTTCCTGAACCCAGACGAGCTAAAAATGAAGCCTTTTGTATAACTTCAATTTCTGATAATTCTGGATTTAACTTTTTTTCTATACTCATAATACACAAGGCCAAAGCACTCATTCCTGATGCTGAAGATGCAATACCAGAACTATGAGGAAACGAATTGTGTGTATAAATGGAATATTTAAAATGCTTGATAAATGGTACATACTGTACTATTCTATCAAAAAAAGCGGCTATTTTAGGTTTAAACTCCTCTTTCTGTTCTCCATCCAAAAACACTTCAAACTGAAACTTTTCTGAAGGTGATGACAATAACTCATAATGCAAAGTTGTAGTTGTTTTACAGTTAGTTAGTGTAAAACTTATGGATGGG
Source organism: uncultured Flavobacteriaceae bacterium (assembly GCA_947493535.1). Lineage (GTDB taxonomy): Bacteria > Bacteroidota > Bacteroidia > Flavobacteriales > Flavobacteriaceae. The sequence goes on from CANLRK010000004.1 coordinate 158,714, forward strand.
TTTGCTGGAATTTGGTGTTCTTTTTTCCCCCAATATTTTACCAAAGCTATGTTACTTGGAGCTTCCCAAGTAACTGCTCCACTATCTATATTTATTTTTGTGTTTTCAAATATAAAACGTGCTTCTTGCATCTATTATTTTTTTAGCAAATATACTTCTTATTTCTATTATTAAAACTTCTATTGAGCAATTGCTTTAGCTATAATGTAGCCACCTGTCCATGCATTTTGAAAATTAAATCCACCAGTAACAGCATCAATATCTAAAATCTCTCCTGCAAAAAATAAATTTGAATGCAATTTACTTTCAAAGCGTTTAAAATTAATTTCTTTTAATGATACGCCTCCTGCTGTTACAAACTCTTCTTTAAAAGTACTTTTTCCGTCAATAGTAAACACGGCTTCTGTAAGTTGGCTCGCTAAATTTTCTAATTGATTTTTAGTTAGATCTGCCCAACGAGTCTTTTCTGTAATTGTTGCAGCTATCGCTAATTTTTGCCACAAACGCTTAGGCAAATCAAACTGCGTGTATTTAACAACTAAATTTTTAGCTAGTTGATGTTTTAATGCTTTTAACGCTTCTAAACATGATTCTATATCACGTTGAACAAAGTTAATCCGAATAGAAAATTTGTAATTTTTATCAAATAGCTCCCTAGCGCCAAAAGCCGACAATTTTAAAACGGCTGGCGCACTTAATCCCCAATGAGTAATTAATAAAGGACCACTAGTACTCAATGTACTATTTAACACTTCCACTTCGGTGTTTTGCACTACAACACCTGGTATATCCTTTATTCTATCATCTTGTGTGTTAAATGTGAATAATGACGGTACTGGTGTTACTATGGAGTGCCCCAATGTGGCAAGTAACTTCCATAGTTTTGGACTGCTGCCTCCAGCTACTACAACACTCTTTGAATAATACTCATTCATTTTGGTAAAAATCTTCCATGACTTTTTTTCAGAAATCAAATTAGTTACACCTTGATTTTTAATCACTTCAATATTATATTTTTTTGTTTCATTCATGAAACAATCAATAATGGTTTGTGATGTATTTGATGTAGGAAATACCCTACCATCTTCTTCTATTTTTAAGGATACTCCTCGTTGTTCAAACCACTCAAAAGTATCGCCACATGAAAATTGATGAAACGGACCTAACAACTCTTTCTCTCCTCTTGGGTAGTATTGCACCAATTCCTTCGGATCAAAACAAGCGTGCGTAACATTGCATCGGCCTCCACCAGACACTTTTACTTTTTGCAATACCGAATTTCCTCGTTCTAAAATAGCAATTGTAATATCAGATTTATTAGCCGCTATATTAATAGCTGTAAAAAAACCTGCTGCCCCGCCTCCAATAATTATTACATCATAACTTTTTTCCATACTTATATTGCATAAAAAAACCTTCAAGAAACACTTGAAGGTTTTTAATTGTTTTATATCAAGATTAGTTAAAATCCATCTTAGTACATGTTTCTGAATAAATATCAGATAATACTGCTTTTACTGCTTCATCAGAAGTATTTGCAACTCCTATTTTACGAGCACCATCTAACACATCACCGTTAGAAGCCCAAACGTAAGTAGTTTCGTTTCCTTTGATGATACGTTTTCCATCTCTAGTAGTTACTCTAAACGATTGGTATTCTCTATCATATTCAACTCCTGCAGGATAATATGTTTCTGCATTAAACATTGTAGATCCTTTTGCATATAAATAACATACACAATTTCCTATATCACTTCCTTCAGAAACTCTTACGGTATTATTGTGAATAATTTTCCACTCTCCTCTCACTAAAGAAGCAACAATATTCATTAAAATAGTTCCTTTTTCAGCAACTTTTCCATCAATTTTTGATTCAAAGTTTACTAAAGCAGATACTGTTCCTGCTCTTTCTTTTTGCGACTCATGAACAATTTCTTGAACGTTCATGTGAAAGTCATAATTCTTATTTTTTACATTTTCTGCTAACTGCTCAGAAAACTGCTCAAAACTAATGGTACTTCTTTTTACTACACCAGACAACCCAACGTATGCGGTGTTATTGCGGTACCTATCATCAAATAATGCTAATACATTATTTACTTGTTTTGTTTCACCTAACGAATTAGAAGCCATAATGTATGACTTTAATAATTTAGTTACTGGCTTTTCTTGTGCAATTCCTGAAACAAATGACAATAAAGCTACTGCCATAACTAATTTTAATACTGTAAATTTTTTCATGGTCTATTTTAAATAATGGTAGATTTTCTTATTATATAACGTTCGCTAATATATAAAAGAAAAGGTTATGAACAAAAACTATGCGAACAATTGCTTTAAGACAAGTACTATGCCAAAAAACAGAAACCTAAACTCTTCTTGCTTATTAGGGTAATTTTTACTATCTTTAAGTAGGTGGTGACCTTGCCACTTTTTTAGCTTTCTATACATACACCAAAAAAACTCATAGTATTATAACTAATCGTTTAATTTAAAAGGTGTATATCATGAAAAACATAGTACTACTCACGTTTATTTTTGCATTACTTCATACAGGTTGTGTTAGTAATGATGATGAAAACTACATTCAAAACAAAACCATTAACGCACGAGGTGCTTGGAACTTAACAAAAGTTTCTGGAGGAATTATTGGACAGAATGAAAGTTATGAATCAAAAGTCATTACATGGAGTTTTAATGTGAAAAATTCAATTCTAACAATTGAAAACAACAATAAAAGCAATGCTGAAGCGAAGCTATATTACGACGGTTTGCCAACTGGAAAATATCATTTTAATATTACAGAGATTAAAAACAACTATTTTTTATTTATTGAAGGCAATGAATTTGGACTTTACAAAACAAAAGGAAACAAGCTCACTATTGACCAAGGCATAACAACCAATGGTGTGCTTTCAGATGCTTATATCTTAGAATTTAACCGATAGAAAGAAAAGAAAATCCCCAAAACTTAAAAAAACCTAATTTACATTTCTTAGTAATGTAAATTAGGTTTTAATTTTGTACTCAAGGTGGGAATCGAACCCACACTTCCGAAGAAACTGGATTTTGAATCCAGCGCGTCTACCAGTTCCGCCACTTGAGCAGCTTTTTTTGTATGTCAGCAAAAGTATAAAATTATTTCTTTAAAAGAACCTTTTTATATAACACTTTTTTTTAGGATTAATTCTTATTTTTGCCGCACAAACAACACTACTAAATTAACATATAATGTCGGATTATACCTTAGAACCGAAAATATTTGCTTGTTCACAGAGTAAAGATTTAGCAGAAAGAATTGCTGAATCTTTCGGAACAAAACTAGGAAACGTAATAAGATCAACCTATAGCGACGGAGAGTTTCAACCTTCATTTGAAGAATCTGTTAGAGGGCGTAGGGTGTTTTTAATCGGATCAACTCACCCATCTTCAGAAAACCTAATGGAACTGTTAATGATGTTAGATGCTGCTAAAAGAGCTTCCGCACGTCATATCACTGCAGTATTACCCTACTACGGATGGGCAAGACAAGATCGAAAAGATAAACCTAGAGTTCCTATTACAGCAAAACTAGTAGCCAGTTTACTAGAAACTGCGGGAGCAACCAGAATTATTACAATGGATTTACATGCGGATCAAATTCAAGCATTTTTTGAAAAGCCTGTAGACCATTTATTTGCTTCAACCATCTTCTTACCACACGTACAATCGTTAAATTTAGAAAACCTGACCATTGCCTCACCAGATATGGGAGGTTCTAAACGTGCCTATGCCTACGCCAAAGCCTTAAAAAGCGATGTAGTTATTTGTTACAAACAACGCGAAAAAGCCAATGTTATTTCTCATATGGAGCTTATTGGTGATGTAAAAGGTAAAAATGTAGTGTTGGTTGATGATATGGTAGACACAGCCGGAACGCTTACTAAAGCTGCCGATATGATGATTGAGCGTGGTGCTTTAAGCGTACGTGCTATATGTACACACGCCATTCTATCTGGTAATGCTTTTGAGCGTATTGAAAACTCAAAATTACAAGAACTAATTGTAACCGACTCTGTTCCTCATGAACGCAAAAGTGATAAAATTAAAGTTGTTAGTTCGGCTAAACTTTTTGCTGATGTGATGAAAAGTGTTCATGAAAACAAATCCATAAGTGAAAAATTTATCATGTAAACTTTTCAAATACTGAAAATTACTTTATAAGTTTTTTGCAAGACGCAATAATTAGCGTACATTTGCCGCCCCTTATAAGGGGTAATTAATAATTTATATAAAGATTTACAATGAAATCAATTACAATCAACGGATCACAAAGAGAAAGCGTAGGTAAAGTTTCTACTAAAGCCTTACGTAATGCTGGAATGGTTCCTTGCGTAGTGTACGGAGGAGACAAAGCAGTGCATTTCTCAGCACCAGAATTAGCATTCTCAAAATTAGTTTACACTCCTAACGCGCACACTGTTGTGATTGCTTTAGATAACGGAACTACAATTAATGCTATTTTACAAGACATTCAGTTCCACCCTGTTACTGACAAAATTTTACATGTTGACTTCTACCAGTTATTTGACGATAAAGAAGTTACTATGAACATTCCTGTGAAAATAGTAGGAAACGCACCAGGTGTAATGGCTGGTGGGGTATTAAACCTTAACCAACGTAAATTACGTGTTAAAGCTTTACCTGCAAACTTACCTGATTTTATTGATGCTGATATTTCAGAATTAGAAATTGGAAACAAATTATACATCACTAAATTAGCTAATGACAAGTACACGTTCTTACAACCAGACAACACTGTTGTTGCTCAAGTAAGAATTTCTAGAGCTGCAATGAAAGCTGCTCAAGAAGCTGCTAAAGCTGAAAAGGAAGCTGAAAAAGCTTAGTAATAGTTTTTTCACTAAAAATAAAAAAGCATTCAACATTGTTGAATGCTTTTTTATTTTTGTAACAGTTTAAACTATACCGTAAAAACTATGAGTTATGTTTCAATGGTTACTCAATATATTTAAATCAAAAGAACGTGTTTTATTAAAAAATACAGATACTATGAAAAAATTCTTAATAGTCGGCTTAGGAAACATTGGCGATGAATATGAAAACACGCGTCACAATATAGGGTTCAAAATTCTTGATTATTTAGCTAAAAAGGAGTCGCTTACTTTTGAAAACCAAAAACTTGGCGCTATTACCACTTATAAATTTAAAGGACGTAGTTTTATATTACTAAAACCTTCTACATATATGAACCTAAGCGGGAAAGCTATTAAGTATTGGCTTACCAAAGAAAAAATACCCTTAGAAAATTTATTAGTCATTACAGACGATTTAAACTTACCTTTTGGAACAATCCGTATTAAAACCAAAGGAAGTGATGGCGGCCATAACGGACTTAAAAACACACAATTAATATTACAAACCAACAAATACAACCGCTTTAGGTTTGGGATTAGCGATGAATTCAGTAAAGGAAGACAGGTAGATTATGTTTTAGGGAACTGGACAGAAGAGGAAAGTAATAAATTAAATGAACGTTTGGATGTTTCTGTACAAGCTATAAAGTCATTTGGTTTAGCAGGAATAAACAATACAATGAACAGTTTTAACGGTAAATAACCCATATTAATTTTTATCTTTACCCATGTATTTAGCGTCTAGCTAATTCCTAAATTTGTTTATGAAAACATTTCGCTCTATTAAAGATTTCGATTCAAAAACTCCAACAGTCCTCACTATTGGCACTTTTGATGGAGTACATATAGGACATAAAAAAATATTGAATCGCCTTACCAATACTAGCAAAAACAATAATTTAGCCGCTACCGTTTTAACTTTTTTTCCACATCCACGCATGGTGTTACAAAAAGATACAACTATCAAACTTATACACACCATTGATGAACGTGCACAAATATTAGATGACATAGGAATTGAAAATTTAATTATTCAACCGTTTTCAAAAGAATTTTCAAGACTTACCGCTGCTGATTTCGTTCGTGATATTTTAGTAAAACAACTAAATGTAAAACATATTATTGTTGGTTACGACCATCGGTTTGGACGAAACCGAACAGCTAACATTGAAAATCTTAAAGAGTTTGGGGAAATTTACGACTTTACCGTAGAAGAAATTTCTGCTCAAGATATAAATGAAGTTGCTGTTAGTTCTACAAAAATTAGAAATGCACTAACCAAAGGTGATATAGAAACTGTAAACACCTATTTAGGCACACCTTTTCAATTAAACGGAACAGTCACTAAAGGAAAAGGTATAGGAAAAACCATTAATTATCCAACGGCTAATATTACTATTTCCGAAACCTATAAAATGATTCCTAAAAACGGGGTATATATAGCACAAGCTATCATTAACAGTAAGCTATATGAAGGTATGATGAATATTGGCCACAACCCTACAGTATCCGGAACAAAACAAAGCATTGAAATACACTTATTTAATTTTAATCGAGAGATCTATGATGAAAATATAACTGTTTCTGTGCTTAAACGCCTTCGTGATGAACAAAAATTTGAATCCGTAGCATTGCTCAAAAATCAATTAGAAAAAGATCAGCAAGAAGCTTTACATTACTTCACTCATCATGAATAAACTTTTGTTTAAACAAATTGACAATTCTTCTTTAGTAATATTTAGAGTGCTTTTCGGGCTCTTGATATTCCTTGAGTCTGTTGGCGCTATCTTTACGGGCTGGGTAAAAAAAACATTAATTGACCCTGACCTTACCTTTACCATGATAGGCTTTGAGTGGCTACAACCCTTACCAGGAAACTGGATGTATGCCTACTATATAACAATGGGAATATTTGGCTTTTTTGTAATGATTGGCTACCGATATCGCGTAAGTATGATTGCTTTTACGTTGTTATGGACCATCACATATCTCATGCAAAAAGCCTCGTATAACAACCATTATTATTTACTCATTTTAATTTCGACATTTATGTGCATTGTTCCCGCCAACAAATATCTTTCGGTTGACGTACAAAGAAACCCCGAAATTAAATCGATAAAAATGCCCCAATGGGCAAAATTAATTTTTATTATACAAATGGCTATAGTCTATACCTATGGGGCTATTGCCAAGCTATACCCAGACTGGTTAGACACCAGTGTAATGAAACTATTAATGCAATCTAAAAAACATTATTATCTTGTTGGAAATCTATTACAAGAGCAATGGATGCATTATTTTTTAGCTTATGGAGGAATTGTTTTTGACGGATTAATCATCCCCTTTCTTCTTCTTAAAGTAACAAGAAAATACGCTTTTGCAGCGGCAATTTTCTTTCATTTATTTAATGCCATAGTATTTCAAGTTGGCATATTTCCTTTTTTATCATTAGCATTTTGCTTATTCTTTTTTGAAGCCAAAACTATACATCGCATCTTTTTAAAACAAAAGCCTTTCTACACTGAAAACGAAATCAACATCCCTAACAACATTGGTATTATAAAACCACTTTTTATTATTTACTTCTGCATACAAATAGCACTTCCAATCCGTCATTGGTTTATACAAGGAGATGTTTTACGAACAGAAGAAGGTCATCGATTAAGTTGGCGTATGATGCTTCGTACAAAATCTGGGATGATCAATTTTAAAATAGTTGACAAAGCAACAGGAAAGAGCTCAATTATTAACCATCGAGATTTAGTAAGCTTCAAACAAGGGCATCTACTAGCCACAAAACCCGATGTAATATGGCAATTTGCTCAGTTTTTGAAAAAAAAATATAAAGAAGAAGAACAAAAAGATATTGAAGTATACGCTGTAAACAGCAGGGTTAGCATCAACGGAAAACCAATGCGTACTTTTATTGACCCTACTCAAGACTTAGCCGCTGTAAAATGGAGTCATTTTAAACATAGCTCATGGATTACAAACAATACTAACAACCCTATCAACAAACTACGTAACAACATGTTAGATTAATTTAATACTTTTGCGCACTGTAACCAAAGTTACCTTAAATTAATACTGATTAGTTTATTTTTAACGCATGAAAAACCTCAAATACTTTATCCTACTTTTAGGCTTTTTTAGTTGTTCCGAACCACCACAAATAACTACAAAAGTTGAACTTGGTAAAAAATTATTTTTCGACCCTATTCTTTCTAAAGACAACAGCATTTCTTGTGCTAGCTGTCATAACCCACAATTTGCATATGCCGATAACAAAGCACTATCATTAGGCGTAAATGATAGTATCGGAACACGTAATACTCCTTCGATAATGAATATGCTGAGCCGCCCCTACTTTTTTCATGATGGTAGAGCTCCAAGTTTAGAAGCACAAGCAAGCATGCCCATTGAAAATCCAGTGGAAATGAATTTAGTTTTTGATGAAGCTGTGAACAAAATAAAAAATAACAAAGAATACTATATCCTCTTTAACAAAATATACCAAGACAGTCCTAATCACAACACAATTACAAATGCCTTGGCAGAGTTTCAACGTAGTCTAGAAAGTGATGGAAGTGCCCCTCATGATTTATGGATTAATGACGTGGATACTTTAGCCTTAAGCACATCGCAACAACGTGGTAGAGCTATTTTTTTAGCAGATGAATTTAAATGTTTTGAATGCCATTCTGGACCAGATTTTACTGGTGATGAATTTAGAAATATAGGACTATACAACGGCACTACATTGAATGACACTGGAAGGTTTCAAGTTACAAAAGACTCTTCTGATTTAGGTAAATTTAAAGTGCCCGGACTAAGAAATGTCGCGCTTACCGCACCGTATATGCATAACGGAATGTTTAACACCCTAGAAGAGGTTATTGATTTCTATAGCAATCCGTATGATTTTGTAAAAGCCCCTGTAAACATAGATAGCTTAATGGTTACACCTTTAAACTTTACAGAACAACAAAAAACCGACTTGGTTAATTTTTTACACGCACTGACCGATAAAAATATTCCACATAGAAATGAAGAAAACTAGCTAATAGTTTTTAAAAAACAAAAAACCTCTAGTTTACAACTAGAGGTTTTTTTTGTTATCCCACAAGGATTAGTTTTTGTGAATTCAAAACAATCCAATTATCATCAAAACAAATAAACACCTGTGTTTTATTGGTTTTAGCATTTGAGCAAATCTACATAAATTGCATTAAATCGCAAAATTGTTGACTAGATGTTGACTAAATTAATATATTTGAGCAATGGCAACAATCAAGTATCTACTTCAAAGTAAAAAAGGTAATGCACCTATTTATTTACGCTTTTCTTTAGGCAGAAACAACACTTTAAAAAGAAAAACTGGGTTAACTATAGATCCAAAAAAATGGAGCACTGCAACAGGTTTTCCAATAGCAAAGAGTGATCACCTTAAATCCCTTAAAACAGACTTACAAAAATTAAAAACCTATATTGAAGAAGTGTTCAATATTGATAACAGTAAAGGTATTCCCATAAATGGTGAGTGGCTAGAACAGAAGATTGACACGTTCTTCGACAGAATTGATAATTCTAACGACATTAATACAATATCTGGAATTATACAATACATTATTGACAACGCTTCTACTAGAAAAAACGGAAAAGGAGGCGTTGGTATATCATCAGGAAGAATAAAGGGATATAATAACCTTAAAAATCTTCTTGAAAAATATCTAAACAATAAACAAATATTTGTTAGAGATATCAATTTAAAATTCTCAAATGAATTTAAAGACTGGTTATTAAATACTCAAAACTATTCAGAAAGTTTCATGCAAAAGAAAATTAGCGATTTAAAATTTGTATGCAATGAAGCTAATAGTCTTGGTGTAGAAGTTAACCAACAACTACATCTTATTAAAAAAACAACAACCAACAACAAAACAGATATTATATATCTTAACAAGGTTGAGCTTAGAAAAATATCAAATACAATAATTGAAAATAAAAAACTAAACAATGCTAAAAAATGGCTGCTTTTAGGTTGTGAAATTGGACAACGCGTTAGTGATCTATTAAATTTAACTGAAAAGAACGTAAGCGTATATAGAAACCAGCCTAACAGAAAAATAATAACCCTTACACAACAGAAAACGAACAAGAAAGTAATTATCCCACTTTCTACAGAAGCTATGAATATTATCAATGATAGTTTCCCTTATAAAATTTCAAGTCAAAACTTCAATGATTACATAAAAGAGGTTTGCAGGTTATCTAAAATAGACACTCTGGTTAATGGAGGGAAAATGTGCCCAGATACTAAGCGAAAAGTATTCGGAAAGTTTAAAAAATGGGAATTAATTACTAGCCACACTTGTAGACGTTCATTTGCTTCAAATTATTACGGAAAAATGGATACAGCATTAATTAAAAGCGTAACTGGACATACAACAGAAGCTTCATTACTAACTTACATAGGAAAAACATCAGCGGATTATACTGAGCAAATTTTTTTAGCTATGGACAACTTAAATAATATTTAAAAAATGACAGCAGAAGAATTACATAATAAACTTGTAACAATATCTAATATTACTTTAGAGAATAGGCTTGAAAAAGTAAAAAATAACTATGATTTTTGGGAGCTACCTGATAAGGGAGACTTTACGACTCCATGTAAAAAAAAATATTATTCAAAACATTTACAAAATGATAAATCAGCTGAAGATATTAAATCAGTTTATATGGATTTACTAAAAGCATCATTTGAAGATAATTATTATTTTTTCGGGTGTGTTTTAAAAGTAGCTATTAACCATTATGAAAAAAGAGCGGAAGAAGAAAAGAACCCTGTTTTAGGCATTACTAAAAAAGACATCTATCAAACTTTACTAAATGAACTTGAAGATATTGATACAAATCTGTTTTTTGATACTCCATTTGATGTTTTTCTAGACCCTGAAGATTATAAAGAAAGCTATCCTTCTTTTTCAGAATTATTACCATATATTTTTTTACACTGGGAATGTTACTTAGAAAATCCTATTTGGTTAAATGAATACCATAAGAAAAAAGAGTATTTAAAAGATAAAATAAACGATAGCTATACTGAACAATCCCTTGACATTACAACCGAAGAAAAAACTACTGCTAAACAAAAAGTTTTATTTCTAAATGAATTGGGCATCATAGATTATTTAAACAATGATAAAACTCAAAAAATGAACCCAAATAAAATGAGCAATCTATTATCAAAAGTTACAGGAGAGAAACCATCGACCCTTAGACCTTCAATAGCGGCTATTTTGGATGACAATCCAACTAAAAACAATCCATATATAGATGACGAAAATGTTGAAAACGCAAGGAATTTTTTAAATAGAAAAGGTTATGTTTTAAAAAAAACAAACTAAAAACATCAAACTGTGGACTCCCCTACTTTTCCTTAATTTTCTTTTGCTCTAATAACATTTAAATAGATTTATTATGAGTAAAGAAATTAAAGTTGTGAATTGCACAGCAGTAGAATTAAAAAACCTTATTAAAGAAAGTGTCAAACAAGAATTAGCAACACTTACCAACAACAACCAACAACAACCAACAACAAAACTTCTTACAAGAACTGAAGTTTGTGATATTTTACAAATTAACCCATCAACCCTTTGGAAATGGACTAAAGAGGAGAAGCTACCCTGCCACAGAATAGGCAATAGAGTCTATTACAAGTTAAAAGAGGTAGAAGAATGCTTAACTAAATCAATCTAAGTTATGTTAACAGGCAACAATGTAACTTCAGATATTGTTAGTGTTGATGATATTAAGAAGCAAATAGATAGTATTGTTTTAACGAATAAACAAATAGCTACTAACCAGCTTAATGAAATTATACGATTATTACCAACAGAAATAAGTCATTTAATCAATAATGCATTTATTTATAAAAGAACTCCAAAAGAGTACCTATTAAGCTCCATATTATTTGCTTATAGCAATGCCGCTGGCTTAGCTTTTAATATTAAATGTATGAACTATACCAATTATGCTAATTTGTATTTTGCTATTGTTGGTAGTCGTGGCGATGTTAAATCTCCAGCCATGGATTTAGCTACTAAACCACTTAATGAATATGACAACCAACACTATATTGAATATAAAGAACGTCAACGAGAAGCAACTAATAACGCTTTAAATGATACTGAAAACGAAGAGATAAATAGGAAGCAACTGTTTTTGCAAGATGCTACTATTGAGGCAGCAATGTTTACACATTTAAAGAATAAGAATTCAATAGGCATTTTTATAGATGAGCTTTTTTACCTCATTGAAAAGATGGCGAATAAAAATAGTAATGATGGTAATGCTTGGCGTACTTTTTTATTGCAAGGAAGTACTAATAAACATATTGATGTTGCTAGAAAAACTACTGAAAGCTATCGTATTGAAAAATCATACCCAACCTTATTAGGTTCAATTCAACACCAATTTATACCTAAAATGTTTGCTAATGGCAACTTAGAAAGTGGCTTGATTGATAGATTACTATTTGTAACTAAATTAACCAGTAACGATAAACTAACAAAAGACATATTACCCTTTAAAATTACCGAAAATTATAATAATTCAATTAGTAATTTGCTCAATTATAGAAATTCAATTGAGGCTAAAATTATTAAACCAAAACTAGATTCTTTTAATGTTACTCTCAGTTCTAATGCTGAAAATGAGATATATGATTATTCACAGAAATTGATAAATACTCAAAAAAAGTTAACAGATTACTCCAGTGAGTATATATCTAAAATGTTGATTAATATACATAAGCTAACTCTACTGTCTCACTTGATGTTTAGCTCTTCTACGAGCAATTTTCAATCTAAAATAAATGCCAAGTCTGTTGATTTAGCTATTCTATTAAATGAATTTTATTTTACCAATTTTAAGATAGTTCTCGAGCATAAAAATGACACTATAGATAGTAAGATTTTAACAAGTGAAATTATAAAGCTGGCTAAAAAAAATGGTGTAAATCAACAAACCATTGTATCACTTACAAAGAAGAGTAAAAGTCAAATATCCAAACTTTGGAATAAAAAATAATACGCACCCCTAGGAAACTGGAAACTGGAAACAAAAATCTTATAACCTCATTGTTTACAAGAGGTTGGAGCTAGTTTATACTTTTTTAAAAGTTTCCTTATTGTTTTTTTTACTCATTTTTAAGGATGTTTTTTTTCAATTAGGAAACTTTAAAAAATCAAAAAACACCTCTAAAGTTAGTAAAAACAAGACCTTAGGGTCTTTTGGTTTCCAGTTTCCAGTTTCATGGGGGTCTATAAGTAAACAATATTTAAAATGACTAAAAAAAAACAACAATATACATTCAAAAAGAAAAGAGATTTTAAACTAATAACTCCTTGTTGTGGAAGCTCGAATAAGGATGGAAAGTTTGTAAATTATAATGAGCTACCTAATAATTATGGCTACTGCCATTCTTGTGGGAAAATTACAACACCTCCAGCAGTATACTTAAACGAAAAAGAAGATGAATTTATATGGCATGACACATTGCGAAAGTATGAACCATTAATGTTGGTAACAACAACCAACAACTTGCAACAAGAGCAACAATCAACACTTAAGTATATAAGTGAAGAAATAATATGGGAACAATACCAACAAAAACCTGAAAACAATTTATTGAAATACTTAAGAAATACTTATTCTGATGAAGTAGTTGAGAATGCGAAGTTTTTATATGTACTAGGTACAACAAAAGACGGAGGAACTGTTTTTTGGAATATCAACAAAGAGACACAGGTACAGAAAAACAAAATATCTTATTATACCATCTATGGAAAGCGAACAAATAAATTTAAAGTTCCATATAAAAATGAAGACGGTTATCATGCTTGTCTATTTGGAGAGCATCTGTTAATTGATGAGTACAAAGAATCAGATATAGTTATTTTAGTAGAAAGCGAAAAGACTGCGATTGTTGGACATATAAACTTACCTAATTATACATGGATAGCTTATGGCGGATTGAATGGTTTAACAGACACTAAATTAAAACCATTAATTGGCTATACTGTTTTATTAGTTCCAGATATAAGTAATAGAGCTGTAAAGGTTATGAGAGATAAATTACCCAAATTAAGACGGATGGGTATAAATGCTAATGTTTGGGATATGACTGCTGGAAAAACAGATAAAGAATTAAAGCAAGAAAAAATTTATAATAATGACCTTGAAGACTTTTTTAGAAAAATAAAAAACTCATCTATTTAATATTGAATAGACGAGTAATCTTTTAGGCAACAGTAACCTTAGTTACTATTTCAAAGATACTACTAAAAGGATAGAACACCAACAGTAGCAACAACAGCAACAGTGTTTTGTTGATTGTTGAGTATAGGTTTAAACCATTGAAAATACTAGGTTTTTTTGTTTTTCAAGCAACAGTACCAACAATGTCAACAATAGTTAGCAACAGTACCAACAACAGTTGACAACAGATCTGACCCGTCCTGAATATAGGCTACATAATTCTAAACATTATGTAGCCTATATTCAGGACGGGTCAAGTTTTGATTAAACGTATTTTTATACATTTACAAACGTTTACATAGCTATAAACACCAATATTTATGGCTATTTAAGCTATTCTTAATCTGATTTTACTATCTTGGCATGTATAATAGAAATAAACACAATTGTGTTTATTTATTAGTTAGGCACAATAATCATTTAAATGGAAGCAAACGAAATAACACAGATAAGAAACTTGATTGAACAAATTGAAAGTGAAGATTTAAGTTTTTTGATTAAAGAAAAAGACGGAACAAATATTATACAACGTCTTACTGCATCTGAGATAATTTCAATAATTCAAGAGAGTATTACAGCTATAAAAGAGGCTGACGAGCTAAATATTCTTTATGCCTGTTCGCGATTCTTCATTAGAAGAGAGAACCAGAATATGTTTGATATTAATGGTACGCTTCAAAACCTTATCAATGTAATCAAAAATAAAAATCTGACTGGAATTGAATCTTGGACATTACTTTTTCAAACATATATTTTGCAGTCTGGTATCTTCTCACTTTTGGTTAAAAATGAAAAACCCGAAGTACTCACGGAATTGAAAAAACTTAGGACAGAAAACAAAAATTTGAACAAAGAACTAAGAACAAATTTTAACAAGGCGAAAGAACTTAAAGAATCTTTAGAAAGTTTAAAACAGGAGGTTGAAACATTTAAATCAACAAAAGAGAAAGAACTAACACAAATTACAAATAACCTAAACAGTACGAATCAAACAAAGAGCCAAATAGAACAGACAAATGCGAGTATAACAAGTATTAAATCTGGAATTGATAAGCAATTGGCAGAAGTACAAGCATCTGTTAAATCATATAATGAACAGATAGCTAAACATACTTCATCAATTGAAGATATTGAAAAGAGAATTATAGAAGAAGAAAAGAAAGCCAAAAATCTAGTTGACACAAATTCAACAGAATCAGCTAATCTTAAAAGTCTTACAGAAGAAGCAGAAAGGATTCAAAAACAATTAGATAAATTACTTTCACCTGCAATTGCACGTGATTTACAATCTACTTTTAAAAAGCGGAAACAGTGGTTATTTGTCTCAACCATTGTTTGGTTAGTACTATCTATTGTCGCTACGTCTTTTCTTGCTTGGTACGTTTACGAGTTGTTTAATAGTGAAGAATTTTCTTTCGAAATCGAAAAAGTTATTGTCGCAGGCTTACGTTTATTACCCGTAGTAACCGTTTTATATTTTACAATTAGACAATTTAATAAAACCAGAAGCTTAGAGGAAGAATACGCATTTAGAGAGAGTATTGCTACTTCTCTAATGGCATATGCTGACCAAATAAAAGGAGATCCAAATCGTAAAGACCAATTAATTCATGAAACTGTTAATAAACTTTATGAGTCTCCTACAACCAATAAAATTCTAAAGTCGAAAAACTCCAATAAATCTGAATCAAGCTTAAAAGAATTAATTGAACTTGTCAAGGAAATTAAGGATGTGAAAATATAAAGTGCCTAACAATTTGTATAGTGCATAGCACCCTTCGGGTTGCTACGGCACCATACAAGGAACGTTAGTGGCAATTAAAGCAAAATGAAAATACCTAAGATTAAAGGAATAATAGACAGAAGAATTCTAATCAATTATCAAGTTGACAAGGATGCTTTGGAAAACTATTTACCTAAGCCATTTAAACCTAAATTGATTAATGGAAAAGGAATAGCGGGTATTTGCTTAATTAGATTAAAAGAAATAAGACCCAAAGGACTTCCAAAACAAATCGGAATATCATCTGAAAATGGAGCCCATAGAATTGCTGTGGAATGGATAGAAAATGGTGAACTAAAAGAGGGTGTTTATATCCCAAGAAGAGATACATCTTCGAAATTAAACTCATTGGCAGGAGGAACTATTTTTCCTGGAGTTCACCATCTAGCTGAGTTTTCAGTTAATGAATCAGATGGAAACTATAAAGTTGCGTTTATAAGTGACGATGAAACCTCACTGTCAATTGAAGCTAAAGAGACTAATAACTGGAACAACGAAAGTGTTTTTGAAAGTTTAGACTGTGTTTCTGATTTTTTTGAAAATGGCTCAGTTGGTTATTCCCCTTATAAAAATGATTTCGAGGGACTAGAACTCAAAGCCTATAACTGGAAAGTGTCTCTTTTAGATGTAAAGAATGTCCAATCTAGTTTTTTTGAAAATGAAAATATTTTCCCCAAAGGATCGGTTAAGTTTGATAATGCTTTGTTGATGAGAGATATTGAACATGAATGGATTGGTTTAAAGAAAATTAAAAAAAGCCACTAACATTGTATATAGCAAATAGGGCTTCCAGTGGTTTTAGAAAGTTCAGAGCTATTTACCAACACCGCCAAATCGTTGATTTGGCTTTTAAGAATGATTAAATTAAAAACAAAATACAACGTTTTGGCTCAGTGCAAACTTGATACTTTATCTGTATCTTGTCCCCTACTTGCCATATACTAGACGTTAGCCACCATATGAAGAAACATTACGAATGAATTGTATAATATGTGACAAAACCGCTAATGCCAAAGGCTCTCACATTGTTCCAGCAAGTCTAATTAAGAATTGCGTGGGGAAACACTACAAAGAAGAGTCTTACGAAATAGACTCTAATAATTCTTCGATAAACACATATTTCGGAAGAGATAATCTGAAAAATACTTCTACTGAAATTAAACAGAATCATTACAAAAGAGATTTTGTTCTATGTCAAAAATGTGAAGATGAATTAGCGAAATTGGAAAGCGAAATAGCTGTTAACTTTCTACAAAAATTTAGAGAAGAAAAATACTCGAATAATTTTGAGGAATTGAATTTAGAAAATGGTTTTGAAATGATTATTCCGAAAAAAACGAGTAACAAAACATTTCTTGCCTACTTCTACTCGATAATATTAAGAGAATGTAAAACATTAGAGATAGAGGATAATATGCAGATTTTATCAAATGAAGAAACTGAAAATATTAGAAAATTTGTTTTTGGCTATCTGTACAATGAAGATAATGATAGTTCTATCGAGAATTACAAATTGGTAATAATCTTTGACAAATATTGCAACAAAGGTTCATTTGTTGCAACATCAAACGAATTTGAAAAACCTTACTTATTTTATTTTTGCGAGGCTATTATTCAACTATTTACTTCTAATCCAGATGATTTAGGAAATTATCTATTTAAAGAAACCTTTAATGACATAAAACAAACGAAATCCAAAATATTAGTTGGTCCGAAAGAGTTTTATGCTACTTTGAGAACGAAAATGGCGGAAAAACTTGCTGACACTTTTATGACAAAAGGGATTTTAAAAATCTGTGAGTTGAATGGAAAAAGTTATGATGAAAACTTGATTGAATATCAAAAATTCATTGAGAATTCAAAAGAGAAAATAGAGAATAAAATGATTGCTTTAAACAAACTGATAGAAAAATACGGTGGCTAACAAAGAACTGAGCTAAAAACCAAATAATTTTAACTTAATTTAGATACAAAGTTCTCATCATAAGCCAACCCACTTTTCACAACAGCAAATGCTTGTTTCAATAGCTTATTACAAACTGCTATTAATGCTAATTTTTTGCTCTTACCTTTGGCAACTATTCTATCGTAAATCCCTTTACAAGCTTTGTTATGAATACAAGCTGTAAACGAACACATAAACAACAGGTTTCTAAGCTTTTTATTTCCAACTTTGCTTATCCTACTGCGACCTCTAACACTACTCCCTGATTTTCGTATTGTAGGAGTTATTCCTACATAGCTACATAACTGACTTGCCGTTTCAAACTTCTTAAAACCGTCCGTTATAACAATTAAAAACAATGCCGTTTTATTTCCTAAACCTGGGATAGTTTTTAATAAACTTAATTCTACTTGATGTTCTTGTTTTACCAAAGACATTAAATGGTCTTCCAATAACTTCATCTCTTTTTTTAAATGCTTTAATTCTCGTTCTAAAGATTTAAATACAATTTTCGAGGGTACTCCTAACACTTTCTCTCCATGCAATTTATTCTTAGTAGCAGTTAACTTTTTTTGATAGCTATCTAAAAGTCTAAATATTTGCAAACATTCTGCTTGAATGGCATTTAAACTAGTATACAATGGAACATCATTAAATTTAGCATAGTCATAAATCGCTTTTGCATCGCTCTTGTCTGTCTTTATCTTAGCTAATTTCATCTGTAAAAAACGTTTTACTGATAAAGGATTTACTACCGAAACACAAACCCCTTTACTAACTAAATACTGGGCTAACATATAGTGATAATAACCCGTGGCTTCCATCACTACTAAAGTGTTCTTGTCTATTTTT
This sequence comes from uncultured Flavobacteriaceae bacterium, assembly GCA_947493535.1. Lineage (GTDB taxonomy): Bacteria > Bacteroidota > Bacteroidia > Flavobacteriales > Flavobacteriaceae. The sequence continues at coordinate 177,531 of CANLRK010000004.1, forward strand.
TTAAGTAAAGAACTAAAACCCTTAACAGAATTACTAACCTGAAAATGACCCAAATTATCATTGTAAATATCTAAAACAGATTTACTAACATCAACACCAAAAATTTCTGTAACTTTATCCATAAGAAATCATTTTAATGAAAGAGTAAATCCACATATTAATCAACATCTTAAAAACGAGATCCAAGGTCTCAAAGAACTGAACGATTTAACTGTGGAAAAGAGAGGGGATTATCATTGTTGACGAATTTTTATATTCTACGTATATCTTAACCTTAATCCTCTCTTTTTCTCTTTCTTAATTTATATCTAATTTAGTAAAGTATAAACTTAAGATGTATATAAAACATAGCTAATATAGGCTTCACCAAAGGTTTTTGTATATTTACGAAGAACGCCAAATTTTTAAATTTGGCTTTTTGAGAAAATTAAGATAAAAAGAAAAATTTAAAAATTCGGCTCGTGTATAATCCGGAAACGACAGCTTATTTTAACACGCTACGTTTCATATACGGAGACGTTGTGCATAATGCAAAAAATCGTTCTAAAATTCAACATTTGAACTAAAAAAGCCAACCGCACAAACAGCACATTTATTTTTTTTGCCAACGCGAAATACCAACGCTAAAAAAATAAAAGAGCTGTTTTTCGCCAACGCTCGAAAAAAATGATACATTAGGAAAATGCAAACTGAAGAAGAAATCCTAAAAATAAAAAAAGTAAAAAACACCGCAGTCAGAACTGTGGTTTTACGACATCTTTTGAGCCAAGAAAAAGCCCAATCTTTAAAAGATATTGAAAACGCATTAGCATATACTGACAGAAGTTCGATTTTCAGAACGCTGAAAACATTTGAGGAAAACAAAGTTATCCACAGCATTGAAGATGGTTCTGGAATGACCAAATATGCGGTTTGTGCCAAAGGCTGTAACTGCGACCCAAAGGATTTGCACTATCATTTTTACTGTACAAACTGCGATAAAACATTCTGCCTTTTCGATGTTCCAATTCCTCAAATTGAACTTCCTCAAAACTTCAAACTACAACAAGCTAATATGGTTGTAAAAGGCTTGTGCGACAACTGCAACAAGTAATCTTTGCAATCGAGTTGCAGTAAAAGGAATTTACATTTGTACTATTCTTTTAAATCAGAATAAGCAGATGAAAAACATATTTTTAAACACATTATTTTTATTCGTATCAATCATATCGTTCTCACAGACGAGCGATATTTCCATTTCTGTTAGCGATGCAGGAACCAACGAACCATTATTGGGTGCTACCGTCTATTTTGAAGAATTAGCAAAAGGAGCAGTAACAGATTTTTACGGAATTGCCACATTTACAGAAATCCCAAATGGAAACCACATTATAAAAATTTCATACATAGGCTTCAAAACCATAGAAACTACTATTGATGTTGGAACAAAAAAGGAGTTCGCTTTCAAGCTCGAATCTGGAGGTAATGAACTTGACGAAGTTGTCATACAATCTTCAAGAAGTACACGAACTGTTAGAAAAATTCCAACTCGAATTGAATTTATTGGAGCGGAAGAATTAGGCGAAAAAGCAGTAATGAACCCGACAAATATTTCAATGGTACTTCGAGAAAGTACAGGCATACAGATGCAACAAACTTCGTTAAGTAGCGGAAATACCAACATTAGAATTCAAGGTCTCGATGGACGCTATACACAACTTTTGAGAGATGGATTTCCACTTTATGGCGGTTTTTCCAGCGGTTTGAGTATTTTACAAATTCCGCCATTAGACTTAAAACAATTTGAAATAATAAAAGGAAGTTCATCAACGCTTTATGGTGGTGGTGCAATTGCAGGTTTGATAAATATGGTTTCCAAAACACCAGACGAAGAACCTGCTTTGGATATTATGTTGACACAAACCCAAGCTCTGGGAAGTACAGCAAATGTATTTTACAGCAAACGGAATGAAAAATTTGGTGTTTCACTTTATGGTTCAGGTCATTATCAAAAAGCGTATGACCCAGAAGATGATGACTTTAGTAACTTGCCAAAAACAACTTCGATTTCATTCAACCCAAAGTTCTTTTATTATCCATCGGAAAAAACAACATTTTGGTTTGGCTTAAACGGAACGTATGACGACAGAATTGGTGGCGACATCACAAAAATTGAAAGTGGCGAAAATGGCATCCATCAATATACCGAAGAAAACGTATCGAAAAGATTGAGCAGTCAAGCGGTTTACGAAACTCAAATAGATTCCGTCAGTTCATTAACTATCAAAAATAGTATCTCGTTCTTCGACAGAGAACTGACCATTCCCGATTTTACATTTGACGGTAAACAAACCAATACATTCACGGAAATAAACTATCAAAAGTCAGCCAATAAAACAGATTGGATTTTTGGAGCAAACCTATATACTTCTGATTTTGATGAAAATGATAATGCAACTTTGCAACGCGACCAAACAGATATAACTTATGGAGCATTTGCAAATAACATTTATGACATTTCGGATAATTGGATTTTGGAAACAGGATTGCGAGCAGATTACAATACTGATTTTGGCTTTTTTCCGCTTCCACGAGTTTCATTGCTATACAAAAACGATAGTGGATTTTCGAGCAGAATTGGTGGTGGATTAGGTTACAAAATTCCAGATATTTTTACAGAAGAGGCGGAATTTATCAATTTTGAAAATGTACTTGGTATTGATAAATCTTCACTAAATGCGGAACGTTCTTACGGTGTAAATCTTGATTTCAACTATCAAACACGTTTATTTGAAACCGTTGGTTTTTCTATTAATCAACTGTTTTATGTAACTGCGATTAATGATGCATTACTGTTAAATTCAACTGATAATGGATTTTTCCAATTTGAGAATGCAACAGATGAAATTTTGAGCAAAGGTGCTGAAACAAACATCAAGTTTACCTATAAAGATTTTCGTTGGTTCTTGAATTATGCACTCATTGACACAAAATTGAATTATTTGGCTGGAAATCCACAAAAACCGCTAACTGCAAAACATAACGCAGGAAGTGTTTTGATGTACGAATCTGAAAAATGGCGAATCGGTTACGAAACGTTTTACACAGGAAAACAATTTTTGTCTAATGGAACAGAAACAACCGACTTCATAACAATGGGTTTTGTGGCAATGCGAAATTTTAAATGGGGAACAACGTTTGTGAATTTTGAAAACTTTACGGACAGAAGACAAAGCAGGTTTTCGCCATTGGTTTTGCCACCACACGACAATCCAGAATTTTCCGAAATTTATGCACCAACAGACGGTTTTATATTTAGCGTTGGAGTAATAATCAAACCTTTTGGAAACGAAGATGACGACTAAAATGAACAAAACGATATTTGAAATCAGTAAGATGGATTGTCCTTCCGAGGAAAATCTTATACGAATGAAATTGGATGGAATCCAAGAAATCAAAAATCTCGATTTTGACATTCCCAACCGAAAATTGACCGTTTTTCACGATGGTCATAACGACCAAATTGAAAAGTCAATTATCGAATTAAAATTAGGCGGAAAGAAAATCTCGACCGAAGAAACCAACAAAAAAGATTTTGTAGAAAACACCAACCAAAAAAAGCTACTTTGGATTGTACTGGCGATAAATTTTGTCTTCTTCATTATCGAAATGACCACAGGGCTCATCTCGAAATCAATGGGATTGGTTGCCGATAGTTTGGATATGCTTGCCGACAGTTTTGTTTACGGAATTAGCTTGTTTGCGGTTGGCGGAACGTTGATTAAGAAAAAACGGATTGCAAAAATTGCAGGCTATTTTCAGATAACACTTGCGATTATCGGATTTGTGGAAGTGTTGAGAAGATTTTTTGGAGCCGAGAAACTTCCCGATTTTTCAACGATGATTATCGTTTCGATTTTAGCACTTATCGCAAACGGAATTTGTCTTTACATTTTGCAAAAGTCAAAGAGCAAAGAAGAGGCACATATGAAAGCGAGTATGATTTTTACTTCCAATGACGTGATTATCAATTTGGGAGTAATAATCGCAGGAATTTTAGTGAATTGGCTAAATTCCAACAAACCTGATTTGATTATCGGAACAATCGTTTTTATAGTGGTAATACAAGGTGCATTTCGGATTTTGAAATTAAGTAAGTAATCGGAATTGCCAACGCTGAAAGCCATACACATTTACAGTCGCTCAAGCCATCGCACCACCAAAACTGTAAAAGAATATGTCTTGCCAACGCTCAATTTAGAACTAAATAACAAACATCGGAAAACCAAGCAAAACGTGAAAAGCACTATGCACAACAATGTATATAAAACATAGCTATTACAGGCTTTCCGAGAGGTTTTTGCTTCTCTATTAAGTCCACCAAATTTTTATTTTTGTATATTTAAAAAATTAAAGATAAATAGAAAAAATAAAAATTTGGCTCGTGTATAATCCGAAAAGTTAGTGTTTATTTATACGCTACGTTTCATATACTAGACCGTTGTACACAATACGAATGAAACTCATTTTTCAAATAATATTTCTCGCTTTTTTGACCATTTCTGGTTGTAAATCAAAACAGATTGACAAAACCGAACCGAGTTCAGAAGCACCAAAAGTTGAGTTTACGGAATTTGATTTAGGCGAGAGTGATTTACCCAAACTGAAACGAGAAGTAAATGATTATGAATTTATTTTTACGCCAGAGCAGTTGGAAAAATTGACTTTAATAATTCGAGAATTTGAGAAAGAAACAACTAATCAAATTGCTGTAGTTTCAATAGACTCAATTGGAAAATATAATGACTTTAACCAATTTGCAATTGACTTGTCGAATTACAACGGAGTTGGACTAAAGGAAAAAGATAACGGACTGACTATTGTTTTCAGTAAAAACTTGAAAAAAATAAGAATTTCGACAGGTTATGGAACTGAAAAAATATTGACTGACGAAATCTGTAAGAAAGTAATTGACCAAACTATTATTCCTGAATTCAAAAACGGAGAATATTATAACGGAATTGAAAAAGGAATTACAGAATTAATCGCAAAATGGAAATAAAAGTACTGTGTACAACAACGGCTATAATTCATTGTGGCGGAATTTTCTAACCGAAAATTCCTATCTTTAAACTATGGCTAGGTTACGGCGGAATGGTCCTTGCGGACAATTCCACAACGAAACCATAGCCCAACCGTTGGCACCAATTTGAAAAATCACCTTCTGAATTTGAATATCATCAATGAAAAGAGACTTAAATCGAGTAGTATTTTATTCCAAACAAGATTTATCAGGTGATAGAAACTTACAAAACGCAGAGCCAATAATTGAGAACTATGATTCTTCAAAAATCTACGGAATTAATGAGGTTTTAGAGTTGTATCAAATAAAACTCTATTTTGACAATGAACTATATCGCAGAGTTTGGAATAAAAAAACTAAAGAAAAATATATTTCAATTGTAGACAAATTTTGGAGTACAATTACTTCATTTTACACAAAGGTCTCTAGCGAGAATATTGCGAACTACTTTGAATCAATTGATTATCAGTATTACGATTCATTTTGGACTTTATTAAGTCAATTAAACACTTATAAAAAGATTTCATCAAATAGCCTGCAAGAAATATTAAAAAGCAACAGATTTCATATAAGACAATTATTAAAACAAAAGAATTTAGTAAACCAATTTTCAAGCATCATTAAATCCTATCTTTTAGATTCAACAGAATCGGCTGAATTGTTACTCTCACAGTTCGAAGAAGAACACGTTTTATCTGAAAAACCTAAACTATTCTTTCCAAACTCGTTAAAAGATTCTGACAAGGAATCAATGATTTTAAAATATCTAGATTCACCAAACGCAAATTTGAATTATGTTAAGCTAGTTATTAATTCAAGAACATTAAAACTATCAGATAAAACTAAACTCAAGGCTAAAAGATTAGAAAAAAAGCAGAATGATGAATTTTTCGAGAAAGGTTCAGGAACTACAAATCGCGTTCAAGTTTCATTATCAAAAGACCAAGTCGAACCTTATAAATTGGAAAACAAGAACGGTCAATTAACTCACTGCTATTCTGAAAAGTGGCTTGATGCCACCAAATCAAATGAATATATTTTTAGAAACTTTTCGTTTTTATTTAGATACATTAATGCACAAGGTTGTATAGAATTAGTAAGTAAAACTCACGAAATTGATTCATTTGAAAGAACTTTTATGCGTTCAAAAAATGAATACTTAATTAGTTTTAGGTTTCACGGTAAAGCTTTATTGTCTCACATACAATTAGCATTATATCTACACTACTTAAATGAAAATGAAATAAGCCTTGAAAATGTCTTATCTCATCAGGTAAATGAAGTTTTAAATGAAAAGTTTGACATAAAAGGTTTAACCATTTCTTTCGCATCAGAAAACGCATCACCTTTAGAAAAGATAAGATTTATTGCACCAGAATTAGAGTTCCTAATTAAGCAATACCAATGTTATATAGAAGAAGGCTTTATTGACTTTGATTTAATTAAAATCAGTTCCTCTCAATTGCATTTAAGCAAAGTTAAAAGTAAACTTCAAAAGAAATATATTTATGGACAAGGAGAAGAGTTTTTAAGGTTAAAACATTACTTCTTTTCGGGCAACTCAATGCTCTATTACATTGAACCGTTTAAAGAAAAGTATCGTACATTTTATCAACTTCTAACAAGCGAAAACATTGGTTATGATGATTTTCAAGATTATCAAAAAGGAGATATTGACTATTTAATATCACACGAATATTTGTTTCAAGACCAAGACGGTTTTTTGAGAATTAAAAATCAAGAATTAGTTTTCGTTATAGGCAAATTACACTATGAGGATGTTTTAAGTTTTTGGCATTATTCCCCTGAAATAAGAAAAGAAATCCTGAATATGGAACAAAATGGAATCGTGAAATTTGACAATACCTTGTTCACAATTGAGGAAAGAAAATATTTGAATTATTATCTAAATAAAAAAGAGTTTTCAAATAGTTTAGATTTGCGGAATAAGTACTTACACGGTACAAATTCTAGTTCAGAAGACGAACAACAGAATGATTATTTAAGGTTGTTAAAGCTCATAATTTTAATAATCTACAAAATAAAAGATGATTTAATTCTATACGAAACGGAACAAAAAACTGGTGCCAACAAAGAACTGAGCTAAAAACCAAATAATTTTAACTTAATTTAGATACAAAGTTCTCATCATAAGCCAACCCACTTTTCACAACAGCAAATGCTTGTTTCAATAGCTTATTACAAACTGCTATTAATGCTAATTTTTTGCTCTTACCTTTGGCAACTATTCTATCGTAAATCCCTTTACAAGCTTTGTTATGAATACAAGCTGTAAACGAACACATAAACAACAGGTTTCTAAGCTTTTTATTTCCAACTTTGCTTATCCTACTGCGACCTCTAACACTACTCCCTGATTTTCGTATTGTAGGAGTTATTCCTACATAGCTACATAACTGACTTGCCGTTTCAAACTTCTTAAAACCGTCCGTTATAACAATTAAAAACAATGCCGTTTTATTTCCTAAACCTGGGATAGTTTTTAATAAACTTAATTCTACTTGATGTTCTTGTTTTACCAAAGACATTAAATGGTCTTCCAATAACTTCATCTCTTTTTTTAAATGCTTTAATTCTCGTTCTAAAGATTTAAATACAATTTTCGAGGGTACTCCTAACACTTTCTCTCCATGCAATTTATTCTTAGTAGCAGTTAACTTTTTTTGATAGCTATCTAAAAGTCTAAATATTTGCAAACATTCTGCTTGAATGGCATTTAAACTAGTATACAATGGAACATCATTAAATTTAGCATAGTCATAAATCGCTTTTGCATCGCTCTTGTCTGTCTTTATCTTAGCTAATTTCATCTGTAAAAAACGTTTTACTGATAAAGGATTTACTACCGAAACACAAACCCCTTTACTAACTAAATACTGGGCTAACATATAGTGATAATAACCCGTGGCTTCCATCACTACTAAAGTGTTCTTGTCTATTTTTTTAAGTAAAGAACTAAAACCCTTAACAGAATTACTAACCTGAAAATGACCCAAATTATCATTGTAAATATCTAAAACAGATTTACTAACATCAACACCAAAAATTTCTGTAACTTTATCCATAAGAAATCATTTTAATGAAAGAGTAAATCCACATATTAATCAACATCTTAAAAACGAGATCCAAGGTCTCAAAGAACTGAACGATTTAACTGTGGAAAAGAGAGGGGATTATCATTGTTGACGAATTTTTATATTCTACGTATATCTTAACCTTAATCCTCTCTTTTTCTCTTTCTTAATTTATATCTAATTTAGTAAAGTATAAACTTAAGATGTATAACCGCAATTATGGCGGATTCGACTACGTCCGAATCCACTCGGAATTGCGAGCGTCAGTGATTAATCGAAAAATAGTAACTTAAAACCCGTAACTGACGGTTATACGAGACCGTTGTGCACAAGCTAAAGAAACTTCAGATTGAATATTAAAAACTTACATAAAGCATTAACCTTAATAATTTCTGTAGTCTGGCTTGCAAATGGGCTTTTTTGTAAGGTGCTAAATCTTGTACCTCGACACGAACAGATAGTTGCACGAATATTAGGTGAAGACTATTCAAGACCTTTAACTACTCTTATTGGTTTGTCAGAAGTTGTAATGGCGGTTTGGGTGCTCTCTAAATTTAAATCTAAGTTCAATGCGATTGCTCAAATACTCGTAGTGGCAGTGATGAATACTTTAGAATTCATTCTTGTTCCAGACCTTCTACTTTGGGGAAGACTTAATTCCTTGTTTGCGTTGCTTTTTATAGGTCTTGTTTACTACAATGAATTCGTTTTAAATAAAAAATTAATACAACATACTGCGTGATAAATTTTCTAAAAAACCATCCATTTGCAGTAGAGGCTCACTTTGACAGTTCGCTAGTACTGACATTTGCCGTTCCTAAAGACCAGCTTCAAAACTTAATCCCAGAATGCTTGGAATTGGATACTTTTCAAGACAAATGGGCTTTTATTGCTATTGCGATGGTTCAAACAAGCGGACTTAGACCAAAAGGCTTTCCAAAATTTATGGGAAACGATTTCTTCTTAATAGGTTATCGAATATTCGTCCGATACACAAATAATGCAGGAAAAAGATTAAGGGGATTATATATAATCAAATCACAAACCGATAAAAAGAAAATGGAATTTTTCGGTAATATTTTCACCCACTACAATTACACTACAACGGATATTGAGCAAACAAAAAGTAACAATTTCAAAATAATCAAATCAGTTCAATCTAAATTTGAAATTTCTATTGAGCTAACAGACGGTGAAATAAAAATACCTGAAAACTCACCGTTTACTGACTGGAAGGATGCAAGGAAATTTGCAGGTCCTTTACCACATACTTTTACTGTAAACACAGAGGATAAAACGATACTAACCATTTTAGGTATTCGACAAAATTGGAAACCTAAGCCTGTAAATGTAAAAAACTACCATTTTGATTTTCTAAACAAGTTAAAACTTCAAAACATTGTTTTAGCAAATGCATTCGAGATAAAAGACGTCCCATATTCCTGGGCAAAAGGCAAGATTGAAAAATGGAAATAAAAAGACGAAAATTTCAAGGAGTACTAAATATCCTCAGTTTCAACAGACACTTTTATGTTTTTGGACTTATTGTCATGGCGATGATTATAGGAAGTCAATATATGCTGAACTGGAATAAGGATTTGTTTTGGCTTGTGATTTGTGGATTTACATATGGACTTATTATGCCATTAATCGTATCTGCATATGTTTACGATTTCTCTGGCTTTTACAATTTCGACTGGTTGAAAAAAATGAATCTTGAAGATACCGCACAAAATTTTAATCTGAATATCAATGCAGGCTTTGACGAAACGAGTTATATCATCAAGGATATTTTACCTCATTCAAAACTTCAGGTTTATGATTTTTATAATGCTAAACAACATACCGAACCTGCAATAATAAGAGCAAGAAAAGTGAGTTTAGTTTATCCAAATACGCAACAAATAGATTCAAACACCATCCCATTAGAGGATAATTCCATTGACAATATATTTTTAGTATCTGCAATTCATGAAATCCGAAAGCAAGAAGAGAAAATAAAGTTTTTAAAAGAGTGTAGAAGAGTATGTAAGCCGAGTGGCAATGTAATCATGGTGGAACATTTAAGAGATTTTCCCAACTTTTTTGCGTTTACCATTGGATTTACACATTTCTTTTCGAAAACAACTTGGGAAATGGCGTTTAAAGAAGCTGGATTTGTATCAATTGATGAATCTAAATTCACACCATTTATGTCAATATTCAATTGCAGCTAAGAATGATATTAAACTTCAAAATAATCGGATTTCTATTAATGGGCTTAGCATTGGTTCACATAATTTTTCCAAAGTATTTCAACTGGAAGGAGGAACTGAAATCATTAAGTTTAATAAATAAACAAATGATGACAATTCATACTTTTTTTATTGCTTTAGTTGTCTTTCTAATGGGTTTACTTTGTCTAACTTCAGCAACAGAACTTATAGAAACGAGACTCGGTAAAACAATTTCTCTAGGACTTGCGATATTTTGGTCGCTTAGACTGATAATTCAATTTTTGGGGTATTCTCCTAAACTATGGAAAGGAAAACGATTCGAGACAATCATTCATATTTTGTTTAGTGGATTATGGATATATTTAAGTATTATATTTTGGATGAATTACATAAACTAAAAGCCAGTGCACAACAAAGTGTATAGTGCATCCCCTTTGGGATACGCACCATACACAGAACGTTGTGCATAAGTTGAAAAAACAAAAATGGAATTAGAAATCGACATTAAAATTTATCTAAAATCTGCTTTTGAAAACGGATTTAAAATTGCGGAATCTAAAGATTACGGAATGGCTAAATTTTGTCGACTTGAATACCCAATATTGAATTTGTTAGTTTATTACGACCGATTCGAATATTTTGCGGAGATAGAATATAATGACGAAAAATATAATGTTGTCCATCTTGCAAACTTTTTGAACGACAGAAAACTTAAATACAAATTTTTCGATTTCGGATTTGAAACAAGAAATATAGATGCGGAAAGGTTTATGACCCAATTGGACGAAATAATTAAATCGGATTTTGACAATATTCTGTATTTCTTCTTTAACCTAACGAATGAACAACAAACTGAATTTGATAAATATTGCGAAAAAACAAATCTTGATTTAACTGGATTTTGAATAAAAACCTATGCACAACACCGTGTATAATTCATTGCTTCTGACTTTCCTTTCGGAAAGTCCTCGCTAATTTACTATCTTCGGTTTACGGCAGAAAATCCTTGCGAATTTTAACGCAACGAAACCATAGCCCAAACCGTTGCCCACAATATGAAAAAAACTTTGAGAACTACATTTACACTTGGATTTTATTGCATGGTGGGATTACATGACTTATGAGACTCATGTTAATGATTGTTCACATTGTCAAATTAGAGGACAAGAAATTCAATTAAACTGTACAACGAAATAAGATTACATGTATCTTTAGACTATAAAACACCGAATATGGTATATTTAAAAACAGTGTAAATCAATTTTTAACCTGTAACCATATTTTTCAGGACTAGACAATCATTAATAATTATGGTAAAGCAACAAGAGTTATTCCTACGAAATGGGTAAAATAAAAAAAGTACTTTAAATGGTACACGTCCGGCTCCAATTGCCATAGCTCCAAATAAAGTACAAAACAAAAATACAAAAAAATAAAACAAGAAAAGATTTATAACACAAAAAGCCTTTCCTACGTCAGAAGTCACTCGTAAATCTGATGTTGTAGCGAAAGGCTTTATTTTTTACAGGAACGGTCGTAGCTCCAATTGCTACGGGTCCAGTAAAAGAGAAACTTCATTACCAAAAGACTACAATTGTCAAAGGTTGAAGCAACCTATGTTTTTCACCTAATTTGCTAAGTAAGTATACATTTAAAGATACTTACACAGGGAAAACGTATGTAAAACACTGTTGCAAATGTACAAAAAATTAAAGCTTATATTGCTTTAATTTCGCTGCCGATATTTCATCTTTAAAACTTTCGTAAATTATTTTTCTTTCCTCTGAAGTATACCTTACTCGATTCTCTTTAAATATTAAAAATTTCATAAGAATAGATGTTGGGTTTAATAACTCTGATAAATTGTCCATAATGTGTTTTTATTAAATTATTTGACTAAATGTTGACTAAAAACACAATAAAAAAATCGCAATCTTCTGTTATTCAGATGATTGCGATTTTTATTTGTTATCCCACAAGGATTCGAACCTTGACTGACGGTACCAAAAACCGGAGTGCTACCATTACACCATGGGACAATGCGTGATTGCGGGTGCAAATTTACAAGAAAATATCATTCGCGCAAATCTTTTTTATAAAAATATTACTGTTTTTTTATCTCAAATTCTAATTTACTCATATAAAGTTACATACAATCTTGTTATTTGGCAATTTTTTAAGACTTATAAAGGAGTTTTTTTTAGTATTTTAGCCACTTTGAAAACAAAAACTCATGACAGCAAGTAGCTTTTTTAAAACTAATAAAATATTAGGTTGGACAGTATTTACAATAGCCTTATTAACTTACGGACTTTGTGTAGAGCCTACAGCCAGTTTTTGGGATGCTGGTGAATATATTTCCACCTCAGCTAACTTAGCTGTTGGTCACCCTCCTGGAGCACCTTTTTTTCAGATCCTAGGAGCATTTTTTGCCATGTTTGCTTTTGGAAACACACAAAACATTGCTGTAATGGTAAATATGCTATCAGTTTTTTCTAGTGCATTTACCATACTTTTTATGTTTTGGACTATTAGTATTATAGCAAGGAAATTAGTTGTAAAAAACATTAATGAAATTGGCAAAAACAAAGCTTTTACAATTTTAGGAAGCGCCTTGGTAGGCTCATTAGCCTTTACATTTACTGATACCTTCTGGTTTAATGCTGTTGAAACTGAGGTATATGCCATGGCTACATTTATAATGTCTTTATTATTTTGGCTAGGTTTAAAATGGGAAGAAGACATGGACAAGCCCAGAGGTAATAAATGGCTTTTAGTAATCTCTTTTGTTATAGGGCTATCTTTTGGAGTACATTTCATGGGGTTGTTAACTATTCCTGCAATAGGCCTTATTTACTTCTTTAAAAATTATAAAAAAGTTACTGTTAAAAACTTCATTATAGCAAACATAGCCGCTATTGCAATACTTTTATTATTGTTCAAGCTTATACTACCTAACGTACTAAAATTCTTTGGGTGGATGGAAGTTTCTTTAGTCAATGGTTTAGGGTTACCGTTTCATTCAGGGTCAATTATTGCGTTTATTCTTGTAGTTGCTGCATTTTACTATGCGCTTACTTTTACACGCAAAAACAATTACGTGTTTGCTAATACGTTTACCTTATGCATCTTGTTTATTTTTATCGGGTTTTCTTCATGGATTATGCTTCCTATACGTGCTAACGCAGGAACAACCATTAATGAAAACAACCCTAATAATGCTAGAGAGTTACTTGCTTATTACAACTTAGAACAATACGGATATAATCCATTTTTATATGGCCCACAGTTTACCGATCAGTTTGCTGATTTAGATATCAACAACCCTTACAAAGACAAAAAACCTAAATACGAACAAGATAAAAAATTGGGCAAGTATGTTATTGTAAATAATTACAAAAATGCCGATTTCAATCCAAATCCAGATCATGAAACCTTTTTACCTCGTATGTGGAGTCAGGCCAACGCCGAACGATACTTAGACTTTATGACCGTTCAAGTTGCAGTAAAATCTGAGTTTTTTGGTAAAAAAGAGCTCAGACAAATAGTTGCCGAATTTAACACTGATGCACAAGAAGGTTACCTAACAGCAGAAGAACAACTTGAGTTTATTAAAAAGTTTCGCCAATACATTACTGTTAGCAAACCTACTATGCTAGAAAACTTTAGGTTTTTGTTTGAATATCAATTAGGCTATATGTACTTCCGTTATTTTATGTGGAACTTTACTGGTAGACAAGATGATATTCAAGGAAAATACAACAACAATGGTAACTGGATTAGTGGTATTAATTTTATTGACCATTTTCTTTTAGGAGTTTCACAGGAAAACTTACCCAAAGATATTGAAGGAAATAAAGGGCGTAATACGTACTATTTTCTGCCGTTTATTTTAGGTTTAATCGGTATGCTATTCGTAGCCAAAAAAGATCTAAAATTGTTTTGGGTATTATTAGTTTTTTTCCTTTTTACCGGGTTAGCAATTCAGGTATATACCAACGTAAGACCTTTTGAACCTCGTGAACGAGATTATTCTGTTGTAGGTTCTTTTTATGTGTTTTCATTATGGATTGGAATTGGAGTATTAAGTTTATACGAAGGCCTTAAAAATTATCTTAAACCTAAATACACTGCTCCTTTAGTTACCTCAGTATGCCTATTAGCTGTTCCTTTACTGCTAGCTAATCAAAACTGGGATGACCATGATAGATCTGAAAAATACACCGCACAATCTATGGCAAAAGCTTATTTAGACTCTTGTGCAGAAAATGCTATTCTATTTACTATTGGCGACAACGATACCTTTGCCCTATGGTACTTACAAGAAATTGAAAAGCACCGTACCGATGTTAGAGTTGCAAACACAAGTCTTTTAGCTACCGATTGGTATATTGATCAATTAAAAAAGAAAGCTTATCAAAGTGATCCTATACCTTCACAATTAACTCATGACAAATATAAATGGGGAACTCGTGATGCTGTATTATTTCAAGAACGCACAAAAGATACAATCACTATCAAAAAACTTATCGATTTTATTGCTTTAGAAAATGAAGAGGTAAAAGTAGAAATGCAAAGTGGGCAAAAATACAATACTTTCCCTACTAAAAGCATTAGAATCCCTGTTGATAAAGAGGCTGTATTAAAAAACAATATCGTCCCAGAAAAATATGCTGGAGAAATTGTTTCAGAGATGTATTTAAAAATTAAAAGTGATCAATTAGGAAAAAACCATTTATTAATGCTTGACATAATAGCTAATAATAACTGGAAACGCCCAATTTACTTTTCTGGAGGGAGTAATGATCCTGCTGAATTTGCTTGGTTAAAAGACTATTTACAGTATGATGGTATTGTGTATAAATTAGTACCAATACACACGCCTATTTCTAAAAAGAATCCTTTTGATATGGGATTCATTGATACCGATTCTGCTTACAAAAAAATTATGGCTTGGGATTGGGGTAACTCTGGTAGTGAAGATATCTATCATGATGTTGAAACAAGAACCAATGCCTTTAGCTACCGCTCAAGTATAGCTAGGGTAACTGAAAAACTTATTGACGAAAATAAAGTTGATAAAGCTGAAGACTTAATGGATCTGGCAATGGAAAAAATGCCTGTTGATAAGTTTAAACTATATACATTAGTAGAACCTTTCGTTGATGGGTACTATCGTATTAATAAACCAGAAAAAGCACGCAAAGTGTTTAATGATTTAGCCCTAATGTATAAAGACCATTTAAACTATTACCATACGTTACCTATAGAAGAACAATTATATATAGCAGATGAAATTTTAACCGATTTAGAACGCTACAAAACCATAATTATAACTGGTATAGAAAATAAAGACATTAACATTATTAAACACGAAATACCATACTACCTTAACGCTTTAAAGCCACTAAAAGAATTAATGAGGCGTACCAATTACGGCATTAGTTTAGACAAACTTATTGAAGGTCTATACAAAGCTGGTTTAAAAAAGGAAGCTCGTGAATTATATCTATTAGAATCAAAAAAAGTTCAGCGCAACTTAGATGCTGCTAGTAAGCTTAGTGAAGAACAAATGTATAGCTATGCTGATCAAGTATTAATGGATATTACTGACTATAAAAAACTATTGCGTATTGTAGATAAAAACGATGATTCGCTATTTTTTGAAAAAGAAAAAGCCGTTTTTGATAAAAAACTAGATCAACTTGAAGCGTTTTTTATGACTGAAGAACCTCAAGATTAAAACCATACTAATACTTATCAATGCTCTTTTCTTCGTTGCTTAACAAAGTATAGAAGAGAGCATTTTTTGTTGTACCTTTAAGTATATGCTATACTTTGTAAAAACACCACAATTACTAAAGCGTCTATTTTCAAATATGATATGGGATATACCTTCCTCTGAAAAGGTTATTTACCTCACTTTTGATGATGGCCCAACAAATAAAGTTACCGAATGGGTATTATCAGAATTAGATAAGTATAACGCTAAGGCTACTTTTTTTTGTATTGGCAAGAACATTCAAAACAACCAAGACTTATTTCAAAAAATATTGCGTAAAAAACATGCCGTAGGAAATCATACTTACAATCATTTAAACAATTGGAAGGTTTCTAAAAAAACATACTTAGAAGACACTAAAAAGTGTCAGAAAACATTAAATGATTTAACCTTAGAGAAAAAAACAAAACTTTTTCGACCTCCCTATGGAAAAATCAGTCCCAAAACCGCTAAAAAACTATCAGAAAAAGAGCACAAAATTATTATGTGGGATGTGTTAAGTGGGGATTTTGATCAATCTATTACTAAAGAAAAATGCACCGAAAATGTACTTAAAAACACAACCAGTGGGAGCATAGTTGTTTTTCATGACAGCGTAAAAGCATCTGACAACCTATATTATTGCTTGCCAAAAACTTTAGCTCATTTTACAAATCTAGGCTACGTATTTAAATCAATAGATACTTAAATGTACTCTTGCACCAACCCTATTAATGTATTGGCGTCTTGTTCACCAGATTGACGCCACTTCATTTCTCCCTTCTTATAAATCATTAAAGTAGGAAGTCCTTTTACTCGAAGTGCTTCAGCTAGCTGTACGTTTTTATCTACGTCAATTTTAATTACTTTAGCTTTATCCCCAAGCGCTGCTGCTACATTACGCATTACTGGGTGCATTGCTACTGAATCTTCATTCCATTCTGTGTAAAAATCTAATAACACAGGTACAGGAACATCAATTAACTCACCAAATTTAGACATTGTATTCTAGTTTAATTTTTTAAGTACTACTCAAAAAGCGTTCCAACGCTATATACAAAGTTAACATTTTTAAGCTATTACGCATTTTTTATACGCTTTTTAAGCTTAATTACGGTTATTTCTGGCCATATACCAACTCTTCCAGCAAAGCCGTGAAACCCAAAACCTCTATTTACATTAATATACCTACCGTATTCTTCATACAATCCTGCCCATTGTTTATAGATATAACTTGATGGGCTCCATTTTATAAAACCTGGTATTTCTATTCCCATTTGTAAACCATGTGTGTGTCCGCTTAACGTAAGCTGATAATTAAACTCATTGTTTTTTACTTTATACTCCCAATGAGAAGGGTCATGACTCATAAGCACTTTAAAGTCATCTTGATTTATTTTTTCTGAAGCTTTTTTTAAATCGCCTACTTGCTTCCACCCTTTCCCCCAATTTTCAACTCCTATCAAAGCCAATCGTTGATTATCTTTTTCTATAAACCGTGATTCATTTAACAACAAATCAAAACCAATATTTGTATGAATATTTTTAATTGCCTCAAAATTAGCCTTTTTATCTGCTTTAGTTTTCCACTCAGCATAGTCGCCATAATCATGGTTTCCTAAAATTGAATATTGCCCATACGGAGCCTTTAACTTTGAAAAAACATTAATAAAAGCATCCATTTCTTCAGCTTTATTATTTACAATATCACCCGTAAACAACAACAAATCGGACTTTTGTTCTGCAACCAAATTTACCGCATACTCCACCTTATCCATATCAGTAAAACTACCTGAATGAATATCTGATATTTGAGTAATTGTAAAATCATTAAAAGCCTCTGGTAAATCATCAAATGCTAATTCATACTTAAGCACTTTAAAGTTGTATTTTCCCTTTGTTATACCATACAATAAAGAAGCAAATGGAATTGCGGCTATACCCAAGGCCAATTGCGCTATAAACCTTCTTCTACCTGGAATATTTTTTATTTCAGAATTTCCAACTGTTCGCACTAACTTAACCATAATTCTATACACATCTTCTCCAAACATAAAGAACACTAGTATTATTTTAGGCAAGAGAAATAGCAACATTATTGAAGCAGCATACTGAAATCCTTTAGTTTGTCCGTTTTCTCTAGAGTACGTTAAAAAAACAATAAAAAAAGGCACATAAACCAAAGCCGAAATAACTATCCATACCCATCGGTATAATTTTTCTTTTGTAAGTACTTTAAAAGCTTGGTATGCATATGCTTCTACAAACAAAAAAACGCTTAGCATGATAACTAACGCAATGTAAAATCTTGACATCTATTTTGTTTTTTATCAAAGATAGCAAATTGGCATGCTAATGGTTTTTAATTCTATAAAAATTAACAAATAATACTCGTTTCATTTTCATATTTTTACCTTTTAGAACTCAATATTTAATTATGTCGGCAGAAAAAAGAGTATTTTTATTAGATGCATATGCATTGATTTTTCGTGGCTATTACGCCTTAATCAAAAACCCAAGAATTACCTCAAAAGGATTAGATGTTTCCGCTATAATGGGTTTTACTAATTCTCTTTTTGAAATCCTGCGTAAAGACAAGCCTGAATATTTAGCCGTTTGCTTTGATAAAGAAGGTAGTCAATTACGTAACGAACTATTTCCTGAATATAAAAACAACCGACAAGTTACTCCTGAAGCTATAAAAGTTGCTGTACCAATTATTCATGAAATTTTAAGCGCCATGAACATTCCTATTATTGAGGTGCCCGGATATGAAGCTGATGATTTAATAGGTACACTGGCTAAAAAAGCCGAAAAAGAAGGCTTTACCACCTATATGGTTACACCAGATAAAGACTTTGCTCAGCTAGTTTCTGAAAATATTTTTATGTACCGACCAGCACGAATGGGTAATGGCATTGAAATATGGGGTATTCCTGAAGTACAAGCCAAGTTTGAAGTTGAACGACCAGAACAAGTTATTGACTATCTAGGAATGATGGGAGATGCTGTTGATAACATACCTGGGTTGCCAGGTGTAGGCGATAAAACTGCTAAAAAATTTATCAAAGCCTATGGTTCTATGGAAAATCTTTTAGCAAACACTGCAGACTTAAAAGGAAAAATGAAAGAAAAAGTTGAGGCCAACGCAGAATTAGGTTTGCTTTCTAAAAAGCTAGCCACTATACTGCTCGATTGTCCGGTTGAATTTAATGCTGATGAGTTTTATGTTTCTAAACCTGATGTAAAAAAGGTAACCGAATTGTTTCAGGAACTAGAATTTAGACGTTTACAAAAAACCTTTGAAACTGTTTATGGCTTAACGCAACCTGAAGCAGCTGAAAAATCCACAGAACAAAACAAACCAAAAAAAGCAACCACCAGTACAAATAGTCAGTTTTCATTATTTGGAAACAACACTAACCAGTCCACCTCTGAAGCAGGTATTACTGGTTATAAAACTGCCAAAAACACAGCTCATGTATATCAGTTTATCAACACACAATTTGCAAGAAAGTTATTCGTAAAACAATTGATGAAGCAATCCTCTGTTTGTTTTGACACCGAAACAACTAGCTTGGATACTTTTGAAGCAGAACTAGTTGGTATTTCATTTTCTTGGGAAGCACAAAAAGGATATTACATTCCTTTTCCAGACAATCAGCAAGAAGCTCAAAAAATAATTGAAGAATTGCGCCCGTTTTTTGAAGCCACTACTATTGAAAAAATAGCACATAACATTAAATATGATGCTAAAGTATTACACAATTACAACATTACCCTTAAAGGCCCTTTATTTGACACCATGCTAGCGCATTATCTTATCAATCCAGATATGCGACATAATATGGACGTCCTTTCAGAAACTTACTTAAATTACCAACCTATTTCTATTGAAAGTTTAATTGGTAAAAAGGGGAAGAACCAAAAATCGTTTAGAACAGTCCCCCTAACTGAACAAACCGAATATGCCGTAGAAGATGCAGATATTACATTTCAATTAAAACAATTATTTGAACAAAAACTATTAGAAACAAAAACAAAAAAGCTTTTTGATACTATTGAAATGCCTTTAGTGCCTGTTTTAATAGCTATGGAGCTGGAAGGAATAAATGTTAATGTTGATTTTTTAGCCAAGTTATCTGAAGAGCTATCAAAAGATATAAAAACACTTGAAAGCGCCATATATGAAACCGCTGGAAAAGAGTTCAACTTAGCTTCACCTAAACAATTAGGCGTTATATTATTTGAAGATTTAAAGCTAGTTGATAAACCTAAAAAAACAAAAACAGGACAATATTCAACCTCTGAGGAAGTTTTAAGCAAATTAGACGACCATAAAATTATTCAAGATATTTTAGCTTGGCGAAGCCTAATAAAACTTCAAAACACCTATGTTGATGCTTTACCTACACAAGTAAACCCTAAAACAAAACGCATCCATACGGATTACCACCAAGCAGTGGCTGCAACAGGTAGATTAAGCTCAAATAACCCTAATCTGCAAAACATTCCTATTCGTACCGAACGCGGCAGACAAGTACGTAAGGCTTTTATACCAAAGGATAAAAACCATATTCTTGTTGCTGCAGATTATTCTCAAATTGAATTACGAATTATTGCTGCTTTAAGTGAGGATGAAAATATGATTGACTCATTTATGAAAGGGGATGATATTCATGCAGCTACAGCCGCAAAAGTTTTTAATGTACCTTTAGACCAAGTAACTAGGACACAGCGTAGTAATGCCAAAGCTGTAAATTTTGGAATTATATACGGGCAAGGAGCGTTTACTTTAGCACAACAACAGAAAATATCACGTAGTGAAGCTAAAGAGCTTATTGATAATTATTATAAAACATACCCTAAGCTAAAAGCATACATGGCCAATCAGGTAGATTTAGCTAGAGACAATGGTTATGTTGAAACTGTTTCACAGCGTCGCAGGTATTTAAAAAACATTAACTCACAAAACGCAATTGTTAGAGCAGCCGATGAACGAAACGCTGTTAATGCACCTATTCAAGGTAGTGCTGCAGATATTATTAAGTTAGCAATGATTGCAATTCACAACGAATTATCAGCTAAAAAAATGCAATCAAAAATGTTGCTTCAAGTTCATGATGAATTGGTATTTGATGTTGTAAAAGAAGAAAAAAACGAAATCAAATCTTTAGTTAAAAACGCAATGGAAAACGCTTTTAAAATGGCTGTTCCGTTAGATGTTGAGCTTGATGAAGGAGAAAATTGGCTAGAAGCACATTAATGGCTAGGTATGTTCTATTTCTTCAAAAACAATTTTATAATGTGTTCCGTTATCTGAAAAAACTTCAGTGGTTCCGTTTAATTGTTTTACAAAAATAGAAATCAATTTTGTACCTAAACCTTTTGATTCTTTTTCAGTATCAATTCCTGATCCGTTGTCTGAAATTTGCAACAGGTACTGTTGTTTATTTTTTTTATGTAAACTAATAGTTATTTGCGCATCATTTGTATTTGCAAAGGCATACTTAAGCGAGTTTGTAATTACTTCATTCACTATTAAACCTAATGGTGTTAAAGTTTGCATTCCTAACTCAACATTTTCTATATCTAATTCTACATCAATCTTTTTATTTACTGAGTAACTATCAATTAGATTTTCTACTAAGCGCATAAAATACTCTTGTGCATTTATTAACTCCAAAGTATATTCTTTCAATAAGCTCTCATGCAATAATGCCATTGAAAATATTCGTTTTTGCGAACTCTTAAACATTTCTACTACATTCTTATCGTCAATTTTTGATGCTTGTAACCTCAACAAACTAATTACTACTTGTAAATTATTTTTAATTCTATGATGTATTTCTTTAATTATCAACCGCTTTTCCTCATTTTTAGCATATAATATTTTATTAGCTTCACGAATAGACTTATCATTTACATAAACCAATTTACTGTAGTAAAAAACTACTAGAAATATCATAAAACCAACAATCATTACCAGAACCATTCCTGTGTAAAAAATTACCTGCTCATCTAACTGATATTTTGAAGGACTTTCTCTAAAATAGAAGCTGTTTAAAGTATAGACCACTCCTATACTTAAAAAATAGGCATAGCTTTGCCAAGTTTTCCAATAAGGATTTAGTAAAAAAACGGAAGGAAGAACGAATATTAAAAAAATAAAATTACTTTCAATACCTATGTAATAAGTTGCTAAACAAGCGTGCAATACAACTTCTACACTAGCTATTAAAAATATTAATCTGACATTATATTCTTTACGTATTAAATACATTAACAGGACAAAAAACAATGTAGATATTATATTGTACCCTACCATTTCTGGCACTTTAACCATGTAAAAAAATAATATTAGCACAACATGAATTAATAAAGCTAACTTACCTATATTGTATACGGTAAACTTAAACCTGTCACTCCATTCATACTCAGAAAATAGTTTGTCTTTCACGCTTTTGATTTATCCTGAGGGTTAATACATATTTATTTTTATTCTTTGTCTACAACAAATTTCAATTCATAAAACGTGCCTTCACGTTCTAATAATTTAATTGTTCCGTTTAGTTGTCTGGAAAATATATCGATTAATTTTGTTCCTAAACCAGAGCTTTCGTCTAAAGGATGAAACCCAACTCCATCATCTCCTATAATCATTTCAAAAGTGGTAGCTCCTACATTTTTTAGCTCCAAAAAAATAGTTCCTTTTTGTTTATTCACAAAAGCGTATTTTAATGAATTTGCAATTATTTCATTAACAATTAAACTTAATGGTAATAGTGTTTTAATACTTAACTCTTCATCTACTATCGCTAAGCTTTTACTTACTTGCTTGTCTAAACCATAACTATCAATAATATCCGAAACCAAATCTGTTAAATGATTTTTTACATTAATCAATCTTAGGTTTTCTGTACTATACATATTTTCATGCAGCTTAGCCATGGATAAAACTCTTCGTTGAGTGTTTTTAAACATGTCCGTTATCTTACTGTCATCAACCTCTTTTGACTGCAATCTTAATAAACTATTAACTACCTGCAAGTTATTTTTAACCCTATGATGAATTTCTTTCATCATTACTTGTTTTTCTTCATTCTGCTCTCTTAATAGTTCTGAAACAACTTTATTTTTATTCAACACTCTTTTTGTAAAAAGCGCTATGAATGAAATAAGCATTATACCTAAAATGGCTATTCCTAAAAATATTTTATTGTTTTTAAGTCTAAGTCTTTGTAGTTTATTATTAGCTGATAAAAGCTCTATTTCTTTTTGTTTTTCCTTAAGATCAGCGTTAGATTGTTTTATTAGTATAGATTCTTCTATTTTATCATTCTGAATACTATCACTTAGCTTATTATATGCTTGCTCGTAAGCAAATGCTTGTTTCCAATTTAATTTTCCAACGTAAACATCTCTTAATAATTTAGTAGCTTTAACTAAACTCTCTAAAGCATTTTCTTTTTTTGCTATTTCATACGCTTCAAGACCTACTTCTTTCGCTTTTTTAAAATTTCCTTTTTTAACATATACTTCTCCTAAATAAATTAACGAAATAGCTACTCCTTTAAAGTCATTATGCTCTCGTTCTAACTCTAAACTTTTGGTATAATATGCTAAAGCCTTATCGTATTCTTTTTTTCTATAATATACTTCTCCAAATAAATCATACGTAATACCTATACCGTACGATTCTTTAGATAATTCACGAGCTTTTAAACTTTGGGTTAACAATACTAAAGCAGAATCTAACTCTTTCCTATCAGATAGTATTTGCCCCAGATTAGTTAAGGCCATTGCTACACAACGATAGTTTTTATACCTTTTACATAAGGTTAGTGACTTATTATAAAAACTCTCTGCTTTTTCATAATTTTTAATATCATGATAGAGAGAACCCAAATTATTATAGGCTTCTGGCAACAACACACTGTCTTTAATTTGCTCTTGAATGGCTATACATTCATGATAATAGTTTAATGCTTCCACATAATTACCTTTATCATGAGTTATAATTGCTTTGTTATTAACAGTTGCAGCCATGTAACTGAATAGCATTCTGTTTTTAGCAGACAACTTATCGTCCCTTAACACAACACCTGACAACTTTTTTGTAAGGTAATTATTCATCCAGCTATTATACTTTGTCCATAGATTTTCATCCCAAGACAATTCAATTATATCATTTATGTATTTTAGCTTAAGTGAATCTGTTTTTGACTCGTGAAACTTTTTTAAGGACGAATTAACCAGTTCTCTATCTTCCTCTGATAATTTTGTTAGCTCTAAACTATCAACTAAGTAATAGTTTTTATCTGCAAATGTTTGTGCAACTACAGATTGGCTATATAAACACAATACAACTGTTACTATATAATAAAAAATATATTTCCTTTTATAAACCAGCATACATAAAGGTAAGGTAATTATTAAAGTTACAAAAAATAAAAAATCCCAAGGTGCTTCCTTGGGATTTTTTATTTTTTGATATATCAAAAGATCTATACTAACGGACCTCCTTTTAAAATTTCTTCATTTGCATACTCTTCAAACTGAGCGAAATTCTTTTTAAACGATGTTGCCAACTCATTAGCTTTAGCATCATATGCTTCTGTATCACTCCATGTACCACGTGGGTTTAACACCTCATCTGGTACATTTTCACATGTTGTTGGCATTGACAAACCAAATATTGGATGTTGCACAAAATCAACATTATCTAAACGTCCTTCTAAAGCCTCTGTAATCATCGCTCTGGTGTACTTTAACTTCATACGGTTTCCTACACCATAAGGTCCACCAGTCCACCCTGTATTAACCAACCAAACATTAACTCCTGCTTCTTGCATTTTAGCACTTAACATTTCTGCATATTTAGTTGGGTGTAACGGCATAAATGGCGCACCAAAACAAGCCGAAAAACTTGGTAAAGGCTCATTAATTCCAGCCTCTGTTCCTGCTACTTTTGCTGTGTACCCAGAAATAAAGTGATATGCTGCTTGACCTGGCGTTAATTTTGATATTGGAGGCAATACTCCAAACGCATCAGCTGTTAAGAAAAATATATTCTTCGGGTTTTTCCCTATAGAAGGTTCTTGAATATTATTAATATGGTAAATCGGATAACTTACACGTGTGTTTTGTGTGATAGATGTGTCTTCAAAATCTACCTTACCCGCAGCATCCATAATTACATTTTCTAAAATTGCACCTCTTTTGATAGCATTAAAAATGTCTGGTTCTTTTTCTGCCGATAAGTCGATTACTTTTGCATAACATCCTCCTTCAAAATTGAACACGGTATTCTCGTTAGTCCATCCATGCTCGTCATCACCAATTAGTTTACGCTCTGGGTCTGCCGATAACGTTGTTTTTCCTGTACCTGACAAACCAAAGAAAATGGCTGTTTCGCCATTTTTACCAACGTTTGCAGAGCAGTGCATTGGTAACGTATTTTTATACACAGGTAAAATGAAGTTTAATGCCGAAAAAATTCCTTTTTTAATTTCTCCGGTATATCCAGTACCTCCAATTAAAGCTATTTTTCTAGTAAAATCTAAAATAGCAAAATTGTGCTGACGAGTTCCATCTACAGCAGGATTTGCCATAAAACCTGGAGCGTTAACCACAGTCCATTCTGGAGAAAAACTTTCTAACTCCTCTTCTGTTGGACGTAAAAACATATTATGAGCAAACATATTTGACCATGGATACTCGTTAATTACTCTAATGTTTAATTTATAGTTTTCATCTGCACAAGCGTAACTATCTCTTACAAAGACTTCTTTTTCTGATAAGTAAGCTGTTACCTTGTCGTATAATTTTTGAAATTTATCTGAATCGAAAGGGATGTTAATATCTCCCCACCATATTTTATCAGCTGTGGTAGCATCTTTTACAATAAACCTATCTTTTGGAGATCTACCTGTAAATTCACCTGTGTTAATAGCCAAAGCTCCTGAAGCAGCTTCTACTCCTATGCCTTTAGCTATGGTTACATCATGCAACTCATCAGAAGATAAATTGTATTGGATTTTTGCATTTCTGATTCCGTATTGTTCTAATGAAATCATGTTCTTTGTATCATTACCAGCCATAATAATAGTGTGTTGTACTATGTTTAGTTTAGTTATAAAGGGCAAAAATAATAAAAAATACTAGCAATTAGCCTTTAGCGTTGTTTTATGTTGATAAAACTTCTTAACAACAATGCCCATCCAATAATTAAAAGTATCCCGCCTATTGGTGTAATTATACCTATAGCAGAAAAATCAATACCCGTTACACTACTTGTTGATAACAAATAAATAGATCCTGAAAAGAACAATACACCTATTAAAATTATTATATACACCCGCCTTTTATATGTTTCAGAAACTTGATGAAACATACCTAAAAAAAGTAACAAAAAAACATGGTACATTTGATATCTCACCCCTGTTTCAAAAGAAGTTAAACTAGCTTCAGGTAATAACTCCTTTAATTTATGTGCGCCAAATGCACCTAAAACAATAGCAATAATTGCTAGTACTGCTGCTGTAATTAATATTCTTTTATTCATAATAAAATTGGTTTAAACAAGTGTAGGTTATATCTTTGTTTGTAATTATTTTATTTTCAAAAAATAAATCCATACCACAAAAATGAGAAAAATTTTAGTAATAGGTGCGGGAAAATCTGCCTCTAATTTAATCACCTATTTAATTGAAAAATCAGAACAAGAAAATCTCCATATCACTATTGGCGATTTAAATATTGACCATGCCAATACCCTTATAAATAATAATGCTAATGCTACGGCAATAACCTTAGATATTTTTAACGATACTGATAGAAAAAACGCAGTTAAAAATGCTGATATTGTTATCTCTATGCTTCCTGCTCGCTTCCATGTAGAGGTTGCTAAAGATTGTATTGCTTATGAAAAACATATGGTTACCGCATCATATATCAGTAAAGAAATGCAGGCCTTGGATGCTGAAGCAAAAGCAAAAGGCTTAGTGTTTATGAATGAAATTGGTTTAGATCCAGGACTAGATCATATGAGTGCCATGCAAGTAATTGACAGTATACATGATAAGGGAGGGGAAATGTTACTGTTTGAATCTTTTTGTGGTGGTTTAGTAGCCCCTGAAAGCGATACCAATTTATGGAACTATAAATTTACTTGGAACCCACGTAATGTTGTGTTAGCTGGGCAAGGTGGTGCTGCAAAATTCATACAAGAAGGTAAGTATAAATACATACCTTACAACCGTTTGTTTAGAAGAACCGAATTTTTAAAAGTTGAAGGTTACGGAAAATTTGAAGCTTATGCCAATAGAGACTCTTTAAGCTACCGTAGCGTTTATGGTTTAGATGATATTCCTACACTTTATCGCGGAACTATACGTCGTGTTGGATATTCAAAAGCATGGAACTGCTTTATAACCTTAGGAATGACTGACGATTCTTACACTATTGAAGATTCAGAAAACATGAGCTACCGTGATTTTGTAAACTCATTTTTACCTTATAGCCCAACTGACTCTGTTGAATTAAAATTCAGACACAATCTGAAAATTGATCAAGATGATGAAATTTGGGATAAGTTTTTAGAGCTTGATTTATTTAATGCTACTAAAAAGGTTGGCTTGGTAAATGCAACGCCTGCTCAGATACTTCAGAAAATATTACAAGATTCTTGGACATTGCAAAAAGACGACAAAGATATGATTGTAATGTATCATAAATTTGGATATGAATTAAACGGAAAGAAACACCAAATTGACTCTAAAATGGTTATTCTTGGCGATGATCAAACTTTTACCGCTATGTCAAAAACTGTGGGATTACCTGTTGCTATTGCAACACTACAGATATTAAATGGAAAGATTAAAACACCTGGAGTTCAATTACCTATTTCAAAAGAAGTATACACTCCTATTTTAAAAGAGTTAGAAGACTACGGAGTTATTTTTAAAGAAACTGAAGTACCTTACCTAGGCTACAACCCTGATAGGCTATAAACACCCTCAGTTTCTATAAACAACAAAAGCCACACAATTGTGTGGCTTTTCTTTATGTAAATTGTTTAAGCTATTTTTTACCAAGCATTAATAGCTCATTAGCAACAATCTCGGTAATATACCGTTTGTTTCCATTCTTGTCTTCATAACTTCTTGAGGTTAACTTCCCTTCAATTGCAACTTCTTCTCCTTTGCTTAAATAGCTTTCTATAATTTGAGCAGTATTACCCCATGCAACAATATTATGCCATTGGGTTTCAGTTACCTTCTCTCCCTTGCTATTTTTATAACTATCATTAGTAGCCATAG
This sequence comes from uncultured Flavobacteriaceae bacterium, assembly GCA_947493535.1. Taxonomy (GTDB): domain Bacteria; phylum Bacteroidota; class Bacteroidia; order Flavobacteriales; family Flavobacteriaceae. Next base: position 205,988 of record CANLRK010000004.1, read on the forward strand.
TAAATTTTGCTAATTTCTTTCCGCTTTCTAGTGTAATAACTTCTGGTTGAGTTCCTAAATTCCCAATCAACTGTACTTTGTTTCTTAATGTGTTCATAATAAATTTATTTTTAATGTTAAACAGTTAATACCCTCGAACACCTATGTTTCGATACTACAAAGATGCAAACCATTATAATATTTAATCGGTTATTACTTACTTACTGTCAATTGTAAATAATTGTAACCGTTTGTAAACGGTTTTTTGTACCTTAGTAAGATCTGGAAAAAAAGTCAATTTCTATGCATAAAAAAAGTCTCATCATTACCTTGCTTTTAATCTCTCCGTTGTGGATTTCTGCTCAAGATTTTTTCCAACAACTAAGTGCTTGTGCTGAAGACATCATAGATAAAAACATTGTATATGACCCTACTTACTTTACAATCAATTACCCTAATGGTGATATTCCTGAGAACAAAGGGGTTTGTACTGATGTGGTAATACGTAGTTATAGAAAAATGGGTATTGACCTACAGAAAGAAGTACACGATGATATGAAAAACAACTTCTCTTTATATCCAAAAAAATGGGGTTTACACAAACCAGACACCAATATTGACCACAGAAGAGTACCAAACTTAATGACCTATTTTAAACGGCATAATGCTGAACTCCCTATAACAACAAACGGAAAAGATTATTTACCCGGTGATATTGTTTGTTGGAGTTTAGGTGGTGGTTTAACACATATAGGCATTGTTATAGATCAAATGTCGCACGACAGACAGCGGCATTTAATTGTGCACAACATCGGTAATGGGCAAATAGCCGAAGATATTTTATTTGACTATATTATTATTGGACACTATCGGTATAAAAATAGAGTATGAAAAAAACTTGTATTGAATGTAACAAGCCTATTAAAGGGCGAGCCGACAAAAAGTTTTGTGATGATAGTTGTCGTAATGAATATAACAACCGTATTAATAAAGATTCTAAAAATTTAATACGAAACATAAACAATCGTTTACGCAAAAACTGGCGCATATTAGAAGCTTTAAATCCTGATGAAAAAACAAAAACTACACGTAGCAAACTCATCGAAAAAGGTTTTGATTTTTCCTACTTTACTTCAACATATACCACAAAAAAGGGCACGGTATATTACTTTGTATACAACCAAGGATATTTACCTTTAGAAAACGAGTATTATGCTTTAGTAAAACGAAAAGACTGACACCTTTTGTCACCCATAAACAGTTTCAACAATTTAATGTTTACATTATGCTAAAAAAAATAATCGCGCTATTCATATTAGGTTTTGCTGCATACGCAAGTATTACCATGCAATTACCTTCAAACAATTATATCAACAACCCAAGTAATACTGAATTTTCCAACACCAAAGCTTTCAGGCATGTACAAAATATAGGTCGTGAAGCTCATCCCGTTGGCACAAAAGCTCACGAACAAGTAGCCACATATATAATACACGAATTAAAAAAACTTGGATTAGAAGTATACACACAAGAAGGTAACAGTTTTAGTGATTGGGGTGCTTTTGCCAAAGTAAAAAACATTTTCACTAGAATTAAAGGCACAAACAACTCAAAAGCTTTAGTACTAATGAGCCATTACGACAGCGCAGGACACTCCGCAAAAGGAGCAAGTGATGCAGCTAGTGGCGTTGCAACTGTTTTAGAAGGAATTAGAGCTTTTGTGGCTAATAAAACACCACATAAAAACGATATCATAATTCTATTTACAGACGGCGAAGAACTTGGGTTAAATGGCGCTAAACTATTTGTGAAAGAACACCCTTGGGTAAATGATATTGGTTTAATTTTAAATTTTGAAGCTAGAGGTAGTGGAGGCCCATCATTTACATTAATTGAAACCAATAAAGGAAATGCTCATTTAATTAATGAATTCATAAAAGCAAATCCTGAATTTCCTGTGGCAAACTCATTAGCATACAGCATATATAAAAAACTTCCTAACGATACTGATTTAACTGTATTTAGAAAAGAAGCCAACATTGAAGGGTTTAATTTCGCTTTTATTGATGATCATTACGACTATCATTCAGCTTTAGACACCCCTGAAAGACTCAATAATAACACACTTTCACATCAAGCGAGTTATTTAATGCCCTTACTTGAACATTTTGGAAATACTAACCTTACTAAAACTGAAGTAACTACAAATAACGTATATTTTAACTCCCCATTAGGCATGCACAGTTACCCATTTTCATGGGGACTACCATTAGTAATTATAGCTTTTTTATTATTTATTGCAACATTTATATATGGTAAACGAAAAAAGAAACTCAATAACAAAGAAATAGGAAAAGGATTTTTAGCTTTATTTATAGCTTTATTCATTAACGGAATAATTGGTTTTTTTGGATGGAAACTACTCTTAAAAATCTACCCTCAATACAATGAAATATTACACGGTTTTACCTATAATGGGCATTTATATATTGCTTTTTTTGCATTACTAGCTTTGAGTATATGCTGGTATTGCTATAAAAAAGTATATACCCCAACCAATACAAAAGAGTTACTAGTAGTTCCTATTTTTATTTGGTTAGTAATCAACCTTATTATTTCATTAGAATTAACTGGAGCCAGCTTTTTTATAATTCCTTTATTTTTTACCATTGCATTATTTTTCTTTTTAATACAAAAAGAAAAACCAAGCATATTTGCTATTAGTTTATTGTGCTTACCTGCTGTATTTATTCTCACCCCTTTTATACCCCAATTCCCCATTGCTCTAGGTTTAAAAATTTTAGTATCTACTAGTGTGTTAACTACTCTTACTTTCACTTTATTACTACCGGCAACCGGATTTATTCGTCGGAAAAAATCACTTGGACATCTGTTTTTGTTAAGTAGCTGTATCATTTTTATTATTGCACATACCAAAAGTGATTTTGCAGAAAACAGGCCAAAACCAAACAGCTTAGTCTATTTTCATAATAACGATACTAACAATAGCTATTGGTTAAGTTATGATACCATGCTTGATAGCTGGAATGAAAAATATTTTAGCAATACCTCTACTCAAAATGCCTCTATTAGTTTTAATAGTAAATACCAAACCCCATTTAAAAAGTATGCTGAAGCTGAAAATATTCCTGTAGCGAAATCAACTATCAATATTTCTATAGATACTATTGTTAACAACCAACGTAGAATTCGTGTATGTATTGAACCAAAACGCACACTAAACAGTATAGAAATTAACTCAAAAACTAAGTCCGATTTGATTGATTTTCAAATAAACGGAACTACTATTCCTACTAAGATAGACTCAAAATTTTTCAAAAAAGGGAGTCCGCGTATTGCTACATATCATGTAGTAAACAACGAACCTTTGGAATTAAGTTTTAGTATTCCAGTAAATAAAAACCCTCATATTGAATTATTAGAAATATCACACGATTTACTAAATAATACAGCTTTTAACATTTCAAAAAGACCTAGCAACATGATTCCCAAACCTTTTGTAATTAATGATGCTATTATTGTAAAAAACACATTAAAATTTAATGAATAAAATTGCGGTATTAGGTTGTGGATGGCTAGGATTTCCCTTAGCAAAAGAACTAGTTAAAAACGGATATATTGTTAAAGGAAGTACTACTTCTAAAGAAAAAGTAGATGTATTACTAACAGAAAACATTGATGCTTACCAGATTGATATTACTAATATAAACCCCAGTTTTCTTATTTCGTTTTTTAAAGTTGATGAACTCATTATTACCGTTCCTCCCAAAGGAAATGATTATTCAAATAACCTTTTAAAACTCAAACCTTTCATTGAAAAATCACCTATTAAACGTGTATTTTATACAAGCTCCATTTCCGTATATGGCAATGTTAAAGGTATAATTACAGAAGATACTATATGTAAGCCCATAACAGAAAGAGCAAAACAAATCACTTTAGTAGAACAGCAATTTCTACAAAACTCTAATTTTTCAACAATAATCTTACGTCTTGGAGGGCTCATTGGCAACAACCGTCACCCTGCTTTTTATGTTTCAAATAAAGTATTAAAAACCAGCAATGAATATATCAACCTAATTCATCTAGACGATTGTATTGCAGTAATAAAACAACTTTTACAAACCAGTATCAAAACCGAACTATTTAATTTAGTTTCACCTTATCACCCAACAAAAGGAATTTATTACACTCAGTATTGTGAAAAACTTGGTATTCCTTCACCAATAATTAATAATCTTGCTGTAACAAAGGGCAAAAAAATATCGTCAACAAAAATCAGTACACTACTGAATTATAGTTTTAAAAATAATTTGATACATTCGTAGCATAATCTAACAGTTACAACATTACTATGAAAAAAATACTACTTTGTGTAATTGCTTTACTAGCAACTTCAGTAAATCAAGCTCAAAAAAATAAAAAAGCTACAGCTACCGAAACAGCCTTAACTCAACATTATGAAAAATACTATAAAATGATGTTGAAAAACAATGATTTAGATGGAGCTATTGAAGGATTGAGCCATTTATTAGTATTATCTCCTTCAGAAACCAAAAAAGACACCTTAGCTTACATGTATTTACAAGCTAACAAATCCTTTCAGGCGCTATCTGTTGCAGGAAACTCCACCTCTGACCTAGCTTTAAGAACTAAAGCTATTGCATTTAAAAATCTGAACAACCCTAAAAAGGCCATTGAAAACTATGAAGCATTGCTTAAAAAAAACAGCAATGTTTTAGATGCTTATGAACTTGCTCAATTGCAATTTGGTATTCAGCGCTTTGGTGAGGCTAAAGAAACTATTTTATACGGATTACAAAACTCAAAAGATGAAAAAGTACGTATTTTCATTAAAGGAAATAGTTATATAGAAACTCCTATAAAAGCCGCTTTTTTAAATATTTTAGGTTTAATTGAATACAACCTTGATAAAGGTAATGTTGAAAAAGCCGTTGCCATTTTTGATGAAGCTTTAAAAATTGACCCAGAATTTTTACTTGCACTTGAAAACAAAAAAGGCTTAACAAGCAAGTCCGAAAAAAATAAAACTTCCGAAAACAAATAAATACAATATTAAAAGGAGCTCTAACAGCTCCTTTTTTAATTTAAATTTCTTTTTTCTACAAAAAAACGCTTTATCAATTGGCTACATTCATTTGCTAAAACACCTCCCGCAATTTTTGTTTTAGGGTGCAATTTTGCTCCCATAGCCATAAACCCTCTAGCACTATCGCTAGCACCATAAACTATTTTATCAACCTGCGACCAATACAAAGCTCCAGCGCACATTTGGCAAGGCTCTAAGGTTATATACATAGTACACTTTTTTAGATACTTACCACCTAAAAAATCTGCAGCAGCTGTTATAGCTTGCATTTCTGCGTGCGCAGTAACATCATTTAATAATTCCGTTAAATTATGTGCTCGTGCAATAATTTTATTATCAACAACCACAACAACTCCAACAGGAATTTCATCTTTTTCAAAAGCTTTTTCTGCTTCTTGCAAAGCTTTTTTCATAAAGTATTCATCAGAAAACAACTCTTCCATATGTGTAAAAATAGTATTTTTGTTTCATGTCGTACAACTTACTTGATACAATATTTAATCCTTGTGATTTAAAAAAGATTCCTCGTGAACAGCTCCCACTATTAGCTAAAGAGTTACGTGAGTTCATTATAAATATTGTGGCCACCAAAGAAGGACATTTGGGAGCAAGTTTAGGCGTAGTAGAGCTTACCATTGCTCTACATTATATATTTGACACGCCTAATGATATTTTAGTTTGGGATGTTGGTCATCAAGCCTACGGACATAAAATTTTAACAGAGCGTAGAGAAAAGTTTCATACCAACCGACAGTTAAATGGAATTTCAGGGTTCCCCAACAGAAAAGAAAGTATATATGATACTTTTGGCGTTGGACACTCGTCCACCTCTATTTCAGCAGCCTTAGGTATGGCTATAGCAGCTAACTTAAAAGGGGAAACCGAAAAACAACACATTGCTATTATTGGCGATGCCTCTATTGCTAGCGGTATGGCCTTTGAAGCTCTTAATCATGCAGGAGTTTCTAAAGCTAATTTATTGGTAGTCTTAAATGATAACGCTATTGGTATTGACCCAAGTGTAGGTGCTTTAAAAAAGTATTTCACTACAATTAAGAAAGGGGCTACTAGCAATCAACATAATATTTTTGAAGCTTTAAACTTTGATTATACAGGCCCTATTGACGGTCACGATTTTAATGCATTAATAACTGAATTTAATCGATTAAAAAAGATAAAAGGTCCCAAATTTTTGCATATCCTCACCACAAAAGGAAAAGGGTTAAAACAAGCTGAAGAAGATCAAGTTAAATATCATGCGCCAGGTAAGTTTAATGCCCAAACAGGAGAATTACCTATAAAAAGCAACGCCAATATTCCACCTAAATACCAAGATGTATTTGGAGAAACTATTGTTGATTTAGCTCTCTATAATGAAAAAATTATTGGTATTACACCTGCTATGCCAACCGGATGCTCATTAAAACTAATGATGGATTCCATTCCAGAAAGAGCCTTCGATGTTGGTATTGCCGAACAACACGCAGTTACTTTAGCCGCAGGAATGGCCACACAAGGGTTAGTTGTTTTTTGTAATATTTACTCAACATTTTTGCAGCGAGCCTATGATCAAGTAATACATGATGTTGCCCTACAAAACCTACCTGTTATTTTCTGTATTGATAGAGCTGGTCTTGTGGGAGAAGATGGAGCTACACATCATGGAGTTTTCGATTTAGCCTACTTAAGATGTATCCCAAATTTAATTATTTTTTCACCCCGCAATGAAATTGAATTAAGAAATATCTTATACACAGCTCAATTAGGATTAAGCAATCCAATAGCTATTAGATACCCTAGAGGACGAGGCGTCACTATCGATTGGAAAAAGCCTTATAACAAAATAGCAATAGGTACAGGTGTTGTATTAAAAAAAGGTTCATCGATAGCTGTATTAAGTATTGGTCACATAGGAAATTCATTGGAAAACATTCTTCAAGAACTCCCTAGCACTTCACAAGCAAAAATTTCACATTATGACATGCGTTTTGTAAAGCCTTTAGATGAAGTATTATTGCATGACATTTTCAGAACTCATCAAACAATTATTACCCTTGAAAATGGAACAGAAATTGGTGGTTTTGGAAGCGCTATAACCGATTTTGCAGTCACACACAACTACTCTGTTACTATTGAAATTATTGGAGTTCCCGACTCTTTTATTGAACATGGTACTGTTCCGGAACTATATGATATTGCAAAATTATCTCCTAAGCATATTCGTACAGTCTTGAAAAAGTATTTATAACTAAAAAAGGAGTGTTTAATAACACTCCTTTTTATAAACTGTAATCATATAATTATTCTTTGATAATCTTTTTAGTTGATTTACGCTCATCATCTTCAATTGTCACAAAGTAAACCCCTGAAGCTAATTGTCCTAAATCAACACTTAGGTGATTTATAGAGTGGCGCTTAGCCATTAACTCATTAGATAACACTCTACCTGAAATATCAAAAATAGAAACTTTAGCGTTAGTCAAATTATTCGAACTTGTAACAAATAGTTTTCCAGTTGTTGGATTAGGATATATTCTTAAATCATCAAAGGTATTTTCATCAATTCCTAAAGCAGGATCAATATTAACCGTAAAGTTAACAGTTTCAGAAGCTGTATTACATTCATTATCAAAATTAGCAACTACTGTCCACGCTCCTTCTACCGCATTATCTGCATCAACAATGGAAGTAAAACTAACAGTATCGGTTGTATAGGTTGTTCCATTAGGGGCTGTCCAAACTAACCCTCCTGAAAATGTTGTTGGCATATTTAAATCTAAATCAATACCTGGAGCTACATTTATTGTTGAACCATTAGTAAACGATGTATATGCCCCTGAATTTTCTGCATACTGTGTATCTCCATCGCCAATAATAGGGTTCGTTTCATTTACAATTATATTTACAACTAAATTTTTACTTGTATCTCCGCCAGGTGTAACTGTAATTGTGTGTGCTCCTGGCGATAAGTTAGACACATTCATAGTAACCAAACCTGTATCACTAATTGTTGTTGGCGAAAAACTTACTACAGATCCTCCTGGCTGCCCAGAAGCTACAAAACCAGTTGCGGTATTCCATCCGTTTTGAGCATTGAAAACCAAATCAAAATCTACATTAGCTCCCTCACAAACTTCTGTAGGTCCTCCTATAGTTAATAAATAATCTGGAGCACAAGCTGCGGGGTTGGTGTAATCGTGCATACCATCAGATGTACTTCCGGTACTTCCTTGATTTGCATTAATACCTAAACCTCTTCTAGCAAAAGCTCCCCAAATAGCACATTGATTGGCTCCTGTACCTGACCCAGCAACTCCATTACCAAATAATACATCATCAGCTTGTAATATAGCATCTCTTCCATCAACAAAACCTGGATCACAAGCAGTCAACTTCATCGCTTCTACTACTAACTTTAATGCCACTATATTTCCTTCCGTACCACTTACATCATATATATCTGGATTAAATCCGTGAATTGCAATTAAATCCCATGTTAAATCCCAAAGCATCCCTGCCCAAACTGAGCCTACTCCATGAGGAACTGTGTAAGTAGCATTAGTCGTATCGGCTCTTAAAGTCTCATAAGTCATCGGGTTATTACTAATATCACCCGAATATGGAGCAGGTCGTATTCCTTGACCACTCGGTGACTGCCCTACAACAAAAGTTCCTGTTCCGCTTAATGCTATTCCGTTATCAATGTTTTTCAACAATAAAATTTTTCCGATAAAATCAGACCATCCTTCTCCCATTGACTCTACAGCATTCACACACCCAGAGTTAAAACGCCCGCCAATTAATCTAATATTAATTCCATGACCATATTCATGGGCAACAACTCCATTGTCAAAACTACCATCAGTATTAACAAAAGGTGGTGGTGGTGTTGGCTCATAAAAAGTTGCATTAACAGTTTCTATACTCATTTGAGCAATTATTGCTTCACCATCTGATTGATTTAAACTATATGCTGGTATTGTTACCGTTCCGTCAGCTGTTGTACCGCCCATCAAAACATCACCTGCTTGATTATTAACAATTAGAACAGCTATAGCTCCTTGATTTTGAGCTTTTACCACTTTAGATACAAAAGAACAAGTCCCCCTTCTAATTACCGCAATATTTCCATTTAATTGTGCGCCGTTTACAACAAATTCACACCCATCACTTGTTGGATCTACTGTATCTTGAATCAATATTAAATTTGCAGATAAAGAGCCCGTTGGGGTTACATGACCTGGCGCATCAAAATTATTATCTAACGCTGGGTATACTCCTGACAAAGGAGTATTATTAATCTCAAACAAAGGTCCAGCGTTAGGATCATAAGCTCCAACATCCCATAAATACATCTGCATTCTTCCGCTAGAACCATCAGGTGGTGATGAAAAGTTAGCATTGTTTAACCCTGAATTATCTTGTGCTTCTGCTAAAACTGGGTCTCCAGAAGACCCTCCATTCCCTAAATTGTTTTCTTGAAAATTTCCTGAAGCTTCATCAAAACCATATAAATAATATATATCATGTACACTATTACTTATATAAAATAAATTAGTCACTGAAGCGTCTATATATGTATCAGCTGCAACACCTGGCCCTCCGTATGGATAGTCAAAAACTAAGCCTGATGCACTCTGGCTTGTTGTTGGCCCACTATTATTTGGATTACTAGAATCGTCATAAGCAACTATATTATTCCCTTGAGTTTCAGTATAAGATGTACCATCATCATGCCATCCGTTAGGTGATGCTGTTGGATTAGCAGGATTTACTATTAATTCAAAATCTCCATGATTTGGACTCTCAACATAATACGGCAAAGCTCTATATGAAGGAACCATCATAGATGTACTAAGTTTTTCTTGTTTTCTTACATCTTGCGCAAAAAAATCAACAACATTAATTTCTTTCTCTACATGGTGCTTATGTTGTTTGCTAGTTTCTCCAAAATAACACGAAACTACCCAATCATTTTTACTTATAAATTCACCTGTAGTAGCATCTATTCTTACATTCCACCAATTATTCTTTTCCTTTAAGTCTAAATTAACATTCCAAGCTAATTTAACTTCATTTTCATTTATCACTTCATAAATCAACTTTACTTCTATATCACTCGCAGCAATATTTGTTTTATCAAAAACTACCTTTTTATCAGTACTACTTTTAACTTTTAAAGCAACATTAGACGATGTAACACTTAAATATTCAAGCGCCTTAAAAACCGCGTCTTGAGCCGAAACAAAAGCCGAACTAGAATTTATTTTAGCTTCTAAATTTTTAACAAAATGGATGTTATTTAAATTTGCAACATTGTCAGTCACATGTATATTTGCTAAGGCATTTCTTACTTCAACACCTTGATAAGTTTGCACAAGGTAATAATACCACGTATCATTATTTAGTGACGAAGCGTCACTTTGTACATTCCAATTAGAAATATCATTATGAGTATAACCATTCTTAATTTGCTTATCTAATGTTGCTTGCAATATATTTGCTTCAACATTTTTAATTGAGTTTTGTGAAATTGCTAAACTAGTCGATAAAAGCAATAACAACAAAAGAGCGTAATTTTTCTTCATGTTAATTAGGGTTATTTTTTTAGACGGCTAAATATACAAAAAAAACTAACATTGAGTTAGTTATAAACATTGGTTCAATATACTAACTCAAATAATACTTGTACCTTTGAGTTATAAATTTTCAGCATTCAATGAATATATTACATTTAGATTCTAATCATGAGATTTTAATTGAGCAATTACAAAAACTCGGCCATACAAACAGTGAAGATTACACCTCAACTAAACAGGAAATAGAACTAAAAATTCACCAATTTGAAGGTATCGTTATACGTAGTAGATTTAAAATAGACAAGCAATTTATTGATAAAGCTACAAGACTAAAATTTATTGCACGTGTTGGTGCTGGGCTAGAAAGTATTGATGTTGATTATGCTGCATCAAAAAACATCCAGCTAATTGCTGCACCGGAAGGCAATAGGAATGCTGTAGGAGAACATGCTCTAGGAATGCTTTTATCCTTATTTAATAATTTAAACAAAGTACATCATGAAATTAAAGATGGCAAATGGTTGCGTGAAGAAAATAGAGGACATGAACTTGATGGTAAAACTGTTGGATTAATTGGCTATGGAAACATGGGAAAATCTTTTGCTAAAAAATTGCGTGGTTTTGATGTAACCGTTATTTGCTATGATATTAAAGCTAATGTTTCCGATGAAAACTGCCAACAGGTCAGTTTAGAAGAGTTATGGAAAAAAACAGATGTGTTGAGTATTCATACGCCATTCAACGAATTATCTCATGAAATGATTAACCGTGATTTTATAAACAACTTTAAAAAACCTTTCTGGTTTATTAATACTGCAAGAGGATCAGCTGTTGTTACTAATCATTTAACAGAGGCACTTAAACAAGGAAAAATTCTTGGAGCTGGATTAGATGTTTTGGAATATGAAAAATCTTCTTTTGAAAATTTATTCGAAAATAACCAGTTACCCGAAGCTTTTGAGTACTTAATTAATGCAGATAATGTAATTCTTTCTCCACATGTAGCTGGTTGGACAATTGAAAGTAAAAAGAAACTTGCCGAAACAATTGTTTCAAAAATTAAAAAACATTTTTGATTGCTAAACTTTAATACTAAATTTAATACCTGAATTTTTAAGCTAAAAAATGAAAAAAAGAGTAACAGGTATTGGTGGTATTTTTTTTAAATCTGAAAACCCCGATACAGCAAAAGAATGGTACAAAAACCATTTAGGATTCAATACAGATGATTATGGTTGTACCTTTTGGTGGAAAGATCAAAAAGGAAATGATGCAAGTACTCAATGGAGCCCATTTAAAAAAGACACATCCTATTTTGAGCCTAGTCATAAAGAATATATGTTTAACTTTAGAGTCGAAAACTTAGAAGAACTAATTAAAACTTTAAAAAAAGAAGGCGTTACTGTAGTTGGAGAAATTGAAACCTATGATTATGGTAAATTTGGATGGATTATGGATCCTGACGGAAACAAAATTGAACTTTGGGAACCTATTGATAAAGCCTTTAAATAAAATAATTTTATGGAAATTGTTGACGAAAATGGAAACCCTATACCCAACCCAAGTACCATGGAAAGTAAAAGGGTAATCGCTGGTATTTTAGGAATACTTTTAGGGCCTTTTGGCTTACATAAGTTTGTGCTTGGTTATACTAAAGAAGGTTTAATTATGCTACTGGTTTCTTTTTTAACTTGTGGAATAGGAGCTATAGTTATGGAAATAATAGGCTTAATTGAGGGGATTATTTACCTCACTAAATCCGATGAAGAATTTATTGAACTCTATCAAGTAAATCAAAAAGGCTGGTTTTAATTATATAAAACTCATTTTTTTCATGAATGAGTTTTTTAATACTACATATTATCGTAATATTGCAATATTAAAATATATTGTATGGGAATCACAAAAACTTCAATTTTCAGTAACAAACAAAACGATCTAGCTATAATATTTAAAGTTTTAGGTCACCCTGCAAGAATTGCAATACTAGAGTATATAAGCAACCAACACTCATGCATTTGTAATGATATTGTTGAAGAAATTGGTTTGGCGCAAGCAACCATATCTCAACATTTGAAAGAACTCAAAAAAATAAATTTAATACAAGGCGAAATAGATGGAAAAAAATTGTGCTACTGTATTAATGTTGATCAATGGAATAATATTAAAACACAACTAGATTACTTTTTTCAAAACACGAAACAAAACTGTTGTTAAAATACGTACATAATGAAAACACAAGAATTTTTATCGCTATTAGAAAAACATAAAGAAAAAGCTTTATTGTTTCAATATGCAGAAAATCTGATTGTCGGAGCAAACTATCATATCACAGAAGTAAAGCATATCACTATTGATTCTGTTGATTGTGGCGCACAAAAAAACAGCTGGAAAGAAACTATTATCCAACTATGGGAAAGCCCTGATGAATTAGGAAAAACCGAATTCATGTCTGTGTTTAAAGCGTTATCTATTTTAAAAAAAGTTGGAAAAATAAAGCAATATGTGTTTGATGCTGAAGTAAAAATAGAATATAGCAACGCTATGTTTCATACTGCTCAGTTATATATAAATGATTATGAAATAAAATCAAATAACCTCATTATAAAACTAGCAGTAGCAAAAACTGATTGCAAAGCAAAAGAAATATGCGGAATTACAGAAGTTCCAGAAAATATCTGTGCACCCAATTCAGGATGCTGTTAAACAATAAAAATTATGAAAAATATTTTAGTTCTTTGTACAGGAAACTCTTGCCGAAGTCAAATGGCACATGGCTACCTAAATCATTTTTGCAATCAGAAAGCAACAATATTTAGTGCTGGTATTGAAACTCATGGCGTTAATCCAAGAGCTATAGCCATCATGAAAGCAGACAATATTGATATAGCTCACCACAGTTCTAATTTAGTAACTGAATATGATAATATTTCCTTTGACTATATTATTACGGTATGTGATCATGCCAACGAAAACTGTCCATTTATTCCAAGTAAAAAAGCAGTGCGAATACATCAAAACTTTTTTGACCCATCAAAAGTTGTTGGTTCTGAAAAAGAAATACATCAAGCCTTTACAAAAGCTAGAAACGAAATAAAGAATTTTTGCGAAAATTTTGTAGCAAAAAACTTGTCGTAATATTTATGGAGAACTAACTGTTGTTGTTTTCCATAAATTTTCGTTCTAATTCTGCCTGAAACTCCTCCATAACCGGACGAACTGTGCTTTCTGGCAAATCAGCAATTTTTATATACATTAATCCGTCTACAGCATTATTAAATAGCGGGTCTACATTAAAAGCAATTACTTTAGCATTTTGCTTAATGTATTTTTTTAATAGTACTGGTACACGCAGTCCCGATTCCAACTCATCAATTATACGATCAAATTTATTTAAATCCGCTTTCGTCTCATCAAAAACAAAATCCTTGTCTGCATCTTTAAGTTGCACCTTAAATTCTTTTTTAGGTCGTACATATTGTGCTATATACGGGTCATAATAATGAGATTTCATAAATTCAATCATCAGTGATTTTGAAAACGATGAAAACTGATTACTAATACTCACACCACCTATTAAAAATTTGTGTTCTGGAAAGCGTAACGTAGTATGAACAATCCCTTTCCATAATAAAAATAAAGGCATTGGTTTCTGCTGGTATTCTTTTATAATAAAGGCACGCCCCATTTCAATAGATTCACTCATCATGGTATGCAGCTCTGGTTCAAACCTAAATAAATCTTGAAGGTAAAAACCATCAATACCATATTTTGCAAAAATTTTAGACCCCAAGCCCATTCTATATGCTCCTGCAATTTTTTTTGTAGCATTATCCCATAAAAACATATGATGATAATAGCTATCAAAAACATCTAAATCAAATGCATTGTTAGTTCCTTCACCTATTTCTCTAAAGGTAATTTCTCGAAGTCTTCCCAGCTCTTTTAAAATATTCGGAATTTTATCTGCAGAGACCAAAAAAACCTCATAATTTTTACTCTCTAATAATCTGCAATCATAGCCTCGTAAATTGTCTACTTCTTTTTCAATCAGTTCTGCACTTACTGACAATGCAATCTTTTTTGGACTAGAAGGCGGAGTTATTGTTTTTTTTATGGTAGATGTGGCCACTTGTTTTAATGACGCTTGTTTTTTATGGTAAGGGTTAGCAAGCATATAGGTTTTCTTTCTGATAAAACTAGTAAACCCTTCTAAGTCGGTATATTCATTTTGGTCTTTAACCTGTATCGGCTTTCCTATTCTTATTTTTACAACCCTATGTTTTTGACTAAGCATTTCTGAGGGCAATTTTGCAGAACGTAGCACACCACTTAAACTTGCCAATCTATAAAACCAACTACTGTTTTTGGCATGAAAATATATTGGTAAAATAGGCACTTGAGCCTTTTGAATCAACTTCATTGCTGATGGCTCCCAGGCTTTATCAACAATTAGCCCTTCGCTTTTATACGTCGAAACTTCTCCAGCCGGAAACACTCCTAGAGCGGCATCGTTTCTTAAATGAGAAATAGCTTGCTTAAAACCACCTACGCTTGACTTTACATCCTTCCTATCTTCAAAAGGATTTACTGGCATGATGTAAGGTTTTAATGGCTCTATTCTATGTAACAAAAAATTAGCTATTATCTTATAATCGCTACGGTGTTCTAAAATCAACTTTAGTAATAAAATACCATCTATACCTCCTAATGGATGATTAGAAACTGTAATGAACGACCCCGTTTTAGGTATTCTCTTTAAATCTTCTTCGGGTATTTCATATTTAATTTGGAATTCTCCTAAGATTGCTGTTAAAAATGAAATATCTGTTAAATGTTTGTGCTTATTGTAGATTTTATTCAGCCTATCAATTCTAAGAATCTTAATTAAAATCCAGCCTACAAATACCCCTACAAACCCTAACTTGTCTATGTTTATGGCTTTTGCCAATTCTTTTGATGTTACTAACCCCATAAATATTCAACTATGGCCATACTTCAAATGTACTTAAAAATTACAGTTTTAGCTATTCGCAGCAATAATTAATCTCTTGTAATTATTTGTATGGTTTTTCTGTTTTCTTGTTTAAAAAGTACTTCTTTATTGTTTTCAATTTCTGCTAATGAGCTATCATTAAAATGTCTAATTGTATATAATGACACTCCACTATTAGTACGCACTCTAAACTTCGATCGTAATTCATGCAGAAGTTTTTCTATGTTACCATAAATATCATTTACACATACCGTAAAACTAATAGCCGAGTTTTGTATAACGTCTACCCTTAGTTTATACTTATGTAGCAACGCGAAAACTTCACTTATATTTTCTTCTACAATAAACGAAAAATCGAGTGATGATAGTGATAATAATATTTGGTTTTTCTTTACAATAAAGCATGGTACTAAAGGCTCTAATTGTTTTCCTTTACTTACACATGTACCAGTAGCTTCTGGGTTTAAAAAAGACTTTACATACAATGGTATTTCTTTACGCTGCAAAGGTTGAAGAGTTTTAGGATGAATTACAGATGCTCCGTAAAACGCTAATTCTATAGCTTCTTCGTAAGAAATTTGATGCAACAATTCCGTTTTAGTAAAATATCTAGGATCGGCATTCAACACTCCTGAAACATCTTTCCATATGGTTACACTTTCTGCATTTAAACAATATGCAAAAATAGCAGCGGTATAATCACTCCCTTCTCTTCCTAAAGTTGTAGTGTTGTTATTTTTATCTGAACCTAAAAAACCTTGTGTTATTGATAATGTTTTTGAATTTACCTTGCTGACTATTCTTTTTTGGGTAAGTTCCCAATTAACATTTGCATCGCGATATTTATCATCGGTTTTAATTAGCTCCCTTACATCCAACCACGTGTTTTCAATATTTTGGCTCTTCATATACTCCGAAATAATTGTTGTAGAAAGAACCTCACCTAAACTAACCACCTGATCATA
Source organism: uncultured Flavobacteriaceae bacterium (assembly GCA_947493535.1). Classification (GTDB taxonomy): domain Bacteria; phylum Bacteroidota; class Bacteroidia; order Flavobacteriales; family Flavobacteriaceae. The sequence continues at coordinate 222,638 of CANLRK010000004.1, forward strand.
AACAAAACTATAATTAGGTGATTTATTTCGCTCTAAAAAAACGGTTAAATCTTCAAAAACACTGCGTATTTTATCATACACAATATGAGAAGGGTTTGGAAATAATTCTTTTATTATTTGATTATGGTATACTACAACATGATTAATAGCAGATAACATTTCTGCTTTGTTTGTAAAATAGTTACTTACAACAAGTTCCATTTTATTGGTAGTTTTTCCCATTGCAGAAACTACTAATAATACTTGCTGAGCACCTACTTTATGTAGTACCTCAACAATATTTTTTACTCCTGCAGCATCTTTTACTGATGCTCCTCCAAATTTAAATACTCGCATTTTTTAATAATTCTGAATTCCTTTTTCATCTAACTGTACCACCAACCAATTGTTAAATACTGTAGCACCAACACCTTTATAAAAATCAATTGCTGGTATATTCCAGTCCAACACATTCCATTCTACCCTTCGTAAATTTTCATTTTTAGCTTTATCTACAACTGTATCTAGCAATGCTTTACCTATTCCTTTACCTCTAAAATTTTCGGTTACAATTAAATCTTCTAAATGGATTGTTTTTCCCTTCCAAGTAGAATATCTATAATAAAACAGTGCCATACCCACAACTACATCATTAAACGTAGCCACCAAACAATTAAACCGTTGTGCTTTATAATCATTACACAAATCGTTTATCGTTACTTCAACAGCCTCTGGTTCTTTTTCAAATTCAGCTAACTCCTGAATTAATTTTAAAACCGATGGCATGTCGGTTGCTACAGCCTCTTTTATTTCAAACATTAACTTTATTATTTAATACAATTGTGTATAAAAATCATTCATTAGAACACTTGCTAAAATAAACATTATACATGAGCTTTAATACGCTAAATTTTAATTTCTTTATCAAAAAACACTAAATTATTTTATGTAGTTTTGCAGCAATTAAGACACACAACTATTTATGGCAAACAAACACAAAACATTAGGTGAATTTATTATTGAACATCAAAATAGTTTTCAATATTCCACAGGAGAGCTTTCTCGATTAATTAATTCTATCAGACTTGCGGCCAAAGTTGTAAACCACGAAATAAGAAAAGCTGGTTTAGTTGATATTACTGGTGCCGCTGGTGAAATTAATGTACAAGGAGAAGCACAACAAAAGCTTGATGTTTATGCTAATGAAATATTTAAAGAAACCTTAATTAACCGCGAAATTGTTTGTGGTATAGCCTCTGAAGAAGAAGACGATTTTGTAATTGTTGAAGGTAGTAACAAGAAAAACGACAACAACTATGTATTAATGATGGATCCGTTAGATGGCTCATCAAATATTGATGTAAATGTTTCTGTTGGAACTATTTTTTCAATCTACAGAAGGGTTAGCCCTGTAGGAACTCCTGTTACTATTAATGACTTTTTGCAACCTGGAAGAAATCAAGTTGCCGCAGGATATGTTGCTTACGGTACTTCTACCATGATGGTATTTACTACTGGTGATGGGGTAAACGGATTTACACTTAACCCTGCTATAGGTACTTTTTACCTTTCACACCCAGACATGAAAATTAAAGAAACTGGAAAAATCTATTCTGTAAGCGAAGGCTATTTTGCTCATTTTGAAAAAGGAATGCAAGAGTATTTAAAATACTGCAAATTAGAAGAAGGAGACAGGCCATATACCGCAAGATATATTGGCTCATTAGTAGCTGACTTTCATAGAAATTTATTAAAGGGAGGTATTTATATTTACCCTAGAAGTAAAACCGCTCCTAACGGAAAACTTCGTTTGTTGTATGAATGTAACCCTATGGCTTTTATTGCAGAGCAAGCTGGAGGTAAGGCTAGTGATGGTTTTACAAGAGTATTAGATATTATACCCACAGAATTACACCAGCGTATCCCTTTTTACACCGGTAGTTTGAAAATGGTTGAAAAATCGGAAGAATTTATGGAAAAATATAAATAAGCACCTCTCTGTAAAACATAAAAAAAGCCACGCAATTGCGTGGCTTTTTTTATGTTGCAAAATAGATAATTTTTTACCTATTCATATTTTTTATTTCATCAGAAAAAGTATCTACATCAGATACACCTTCACTAATTAACTGTAACGCTTTTTTAACAATAAACTCTACATTAGCAGGTGCAAAACCTAAACCAACACCTATACGTTCTAACATAGCTATTTGTTTTTCCTTCACGTCTAAATCAACATATACAATTCTTACTAAATCAAACAAACGCTCTAATCTACGATTGTATGTTGTAGGAGGGTTAATAGGATAATTAGTAGGGTTTTCCATTATTTCAACGTACTCTAACTCTCCAATACTTAATTTTGAAGCTAAACGCTTTAAAAACTGCTCCTCTTCTTGAGTAATTACACCATCACTTAATGCAACACGAACAATTGCGGCAAAGTGCCCTTGGTTTCTCGTTACAAATCCACTAGTATATAAATCTTTAATCGACATTCTTTTCTTTTTAAGAATTTTCAGCAAATATACATATTACTTTAAAAAAAATCCGAAAAATTATTCTTTATATACTAAAGCTATTTTTCAGACTTAATCTTCTTTAGTGGTAATACAATAGTGTATTTTAATTTTCAGTATTTCAAACCGAATTTTAACCACATTATATATGTTTAGCTCAAGTAAAAACTAAGAACAGAGTATGACATACTGCATAAAAAAAACCCTAACTACAAACAAGTTAAGGTTTTCCAAAGTACGGGTGAAGGGAGTCGAACCCCCACGCCTCGCGGCACTAGATCCTAAGTCTAGCGTGTCTACCAATTCCACCACACCCGCGTGTTTTTTTTGAATTGTGCCTGCAAATATAAACAATACTTATAAACCACAAAGAAGAAGTATAGTATTTTTCTTACTTTTGATGCTAATTAATTTACAACACATGCAAAACGTAAAAGATTACATTGCTCAACATAAAGACCGTTTTATAAATGAGCTTATCGATTTATTAAAAATTCCATCAGTAAGTGCAGATCCTGCTTACAATCAAGATGTATTAAACACTGCAGATACTATTAAAGAAAGTCTAGAAAAAGCTGGCTGTGATAACGTAGAAATTTGTGAAACTCCTGGGTACCCTATCGTATATGGTGAAAAAATTATAGATCCTAAGCTCCCAACTGTATTAGTATATGGTCATTATGATGTACAACCTGCAGACCCTATTGACTTATGGACCTCTCCTCCTTTTGAACCAGTAATTAAAAAAACTGATATTCACCCGGAAGGAGCAATTTTCGCTCGCGGTGCTTGTGATGATAAAGGACAAATGTACATGCACGTTAAAGCCTTAGAGTACATGACCCAAACAGGAAATTTACCGTGTAATGTTAAATTTATGATTGAAGGTGAAGAAGAGGTTGGATCGGAAAGTTTAGCGTGGTTTGTACCTAGAAATAAAAAAAAACTAGCCAACGATGTAATTTTGATTTCTGACACAGGAATGATTGCCAACAATATTCCTTCTATCACCACTGGCTTACGCGGATTAAGCTATGTAGAGGTTGAAGTTACTGGACCAAACAGAGATTTACACTCTGGATTATATGGTGGTGCAGTAGCAAATCCTATTAATATTTTAACGCAAATGATTGCTTCATTACACGATGAAAACAATCATATTACCATTCCTGGTTTTTACGATAAAGTAGAAGAATTATCTCGTGAAGAACGCGATGAAATGGCAAAAGCACCATTCTCATTAGAAGAATATAAGGCTGCTTTAGACATTAACGATGTTCATGGAGAAACTGGTTATACTACTAACGAGCGTAACGCTATACGCCCTACTTTAGATGTAAATGGAATTTGGGGCGGATATACTGGTGAAGGCGCTAAAACTGTAATTGCCTCTAAAGCATATGCAAAAATTTCAATGCGCTTGGTTCCTGGACAAGAATGGGAAGAAATTACCGAGCTATTCAAAAAACATTTTGAAAGCATTGCCCCAAAATCAGTTAAAGTAGAAGTGAAACCGCATCATGGTGGTCAAGGATACGTAACTCCAATAGATAATATTGGCTATCAAGCAGCCAGTAAAGCCTACCAAGAAACCTTTGGTGTTACTCCAATTCCGCAACGTAGTGGTGGGAGTATTCCTATAGTTGCTTTGTTTGAGCAAGAACTAAAAAGTAAAACTATTTTGATGGGCTTCGGATTAAACTCAGATGCTATTCACTCACCAAATGAGCATTTTGGTGTATGGAACTATTTAAAAGGGATTGAAACCATTCCGTATTTCTATCAGTACTTTACTGAGTTATCAAAGTAAAAGAATAGTTTAAATAAAAAAAGGAGCTATTATGCTCCTTTTTTTATTTAAACTATTCTTTTATCAACTTAATAATTCGTTTTTTATTAGCATTATTCCTTAATTCTAAAAAATAAATTCCACTAGGAAAGGTTACTAAATTTATTGTTGTGCTAAGTGTCGTAACTTTTTTACTTAAAACTTCTTGTCCTGTTAGTGTAACCAATCTAACACTTCTTACTTGATCTTCGGAGCTTGCTCCTGAAATAGTTACACTATTGGTTGTTGGATTAGGATACACATTTATAACTTCAAGATTATATTCAGAAACCTCTAGCACATTAAACGTAATACAGCTACTTGTTTTGGTGCAATTTCCATTAGTGATTTCTACGGCATAACTTCCCGATACTGTTGGACTATAGTTTTGATTTATTGCTCCAGAAATTGGTACATTTCCAGCATTACAATCGACCCATTGATAGCTTGCGCCTGATTGAGTTGCTGTAAGTGTAGTTGCATTTTGTGTAACTGAGGTATCTATAAATGTAGGGTTAGCTACTGTTGCCATATATCCAACTACCAATTTACACATTTGATGGTAATATGGCATATTAAACAAATTGATACGATCACTAGAAGAATGATAACCTGGTGTAACATCTCCTTGCTCCCAACTTTCTCCAAATAATACTGCAGAATATCCTTGCCCCCAAAACGAAGCGTGATCACTAGCTGTTGTACCCGGATTAACTACATTTACAACTAAATCAAATCCATAAGCAGGATTATTCAACACATCAATAATAGCATCTTTCATTGCTATAGATTGTGCAAACGGACGCACATCTATATCAAAATTTTTATCGTTATCACCATCATAACCCATCATATCAATGTTAAATACACCCAAGATATTATCCCCATCAGTATTGGCTCTTTGGGCATATGCAGCACTTCCGTTAAGTCCACTTTCTTCTTCATCCCAAAAAGCATACACAATGGTATTATCAGTACAATGAACTGACAGTATTCTTGCCAACTCCATAATAGCAGCTACACCACTAGCATTATCATCGGCACAATAATTAGCTACTGAATCATAATGTGCAGAAATTAAGTAAATATCATTCGGATTAGTTACGCCAAACTGCGTAGCTATTATATTTTTTCCACCAGAGGAATAATCGTGTTCTTCTACGCTTAATCCTAAATTTTCCATTCGCTCCTTTATATAATAAGCCGCCACATCATTGCCTGTGTTACTTACTCTATTTAAAATAATTTCAGGATTTCCATATACTGTAGTTGGATCTTCTCCTGAGAACTCTCGTACGGTAGTAGTTAACCTTGATATATCGGTTTGATTAATTAAATCGGTAATGGATTGTGCTTGTGTGCTTACTACTGTTAGTAATAAACAACTTAAATAAAGTAGTCTTTTTTTCATTATTAAGTAGGTTAAAAATTTGGGGAGTTAAATTTACTAATAATTTATTTAACCTAACATACACTCAATTAACGTAATTGCTCTTGCATTTTTTTTGACAAGCCTTTTACAACCAAATCATATGAATGATTTATTAAATACTCTATCATACTAACCGGAAGTTCGTTACTGTGCAAATGAACAGAGTTCCAATGTTTTTTACTCATATGGTAGCCTGGCAAAATACTTTCATATTTTTCACGAAGCTCTACAGCATAATCAGGATTACATTTTAGATTTATAAATTGCACCCCCTCTTCCCATTTTTTTAATGAGCTTAATGCAAACATCTTATCGCATACTTTAAATACTAGCGTATCCTTATCAAACGGAAAATGCTCAGTCACTCCTTTTTTTGACAAACAAAAAGTTCTGAATTCTTCAATATTCATATATTTACTTTAACAATTTTTGCGATGCTTCTTCTATTACTAATGCCGAATAATCTAATTTCCAACCAATTGTTTCTACTATATTTTTGATTATTCCTACAACTTCTAATAGTTCCTTATTAGCAGTTTCTATCAAACCACTTTCTGGAATTTTAGCTACAATAAATTGTTTTGCCTCACTGTTTAATATTGTCAAATCTTCTGCGTCAAACTTATTGAATATACCATCAGACTTATCGTAATATTTTAAGTTAGTCTCTACAGAAAGTAATTCAGCTTCCGGAAAATCCTGTATAATAATAGTTTTCTTTTCTGCGTTAGAAGTGATTTTAATTTTTGACAAATCATATCCTACTTGCGCCTTTGCATTTACTAAAAGTATAGCTTTCTTTTTACTGGAAATCAAACTTAAAAAACGCTCTTTCACATTTTCATAATGATATATTTCTGAAAATTCGCCCTCTACAGAAATAAGTTTGCAAACATTTTTTATTTTTTCAATAAGTACAACTGATTGCTTTTCCGTAACCTCTTTTTTAGTTTTTCTTTTAAAAAAATCAATCCCTAAATACGATAGTATTGCTCCTAAAATTGCTCCTAAAATTACATCCATACTATATTAATTTATATAAGATTGGTTTACTTGGTGAGGCATCGTTATGAAATGATGCTATTTGCAAATTCAACACATAAACTCCGTCTTTAATTTCATCTGGCACGTAAACAAACTCAGTTATTGTTGCTGTTGTTCGGATATTTTCTGAAATATTCCAAAAGGCTTTGTGTGCTAACAATGCCCCTCCATCTTCTTCTTTATCTACACTTGGCAAGTCAATTAATAAATGTTGTACTCCTATTTCACGCAAATATATAGCTGCCTCTTCAGTTAAATAAGGTGGATTGCTATGCGAATATTTCTGTGTTTTTTTAACCTCATGATTCGGAAATGTACGTATAACTATTGCTTCTACTTTTGTAGTTAGTAAAACTTGTAATTGTTGTTGTGTAATGATATAATCGTCGCCATGTTTCTCAGGAATTACTGTAACAAGTTCTGCTAAAAAGAAAAATGTTTGCAAACTTTCATTAATACTATAAAATTCTTTAGTAATATGTCCAACACATTCTGTGTGGGTACCATGTGCATGCGGGTTAAAATAAATGTTGTTAAAATTTGTTGAGGCTCCTTGTTGTACACTTCCAACCCAATCACCTAGTACCACTGGAGTAATACTTGGATTATCAACATACCAAGCATGTGGATTTTCACTACCCGACTTTAACGGCAATGAAACATCTATAGGCTTTGACAAATCTACCTCATAATTTGCATTATTTATTGTAAGTGTAGCCTTTGCTATTACTCCCATTCGTATGTTTAATTAGTTGATTTTAGCTGTTTAATTATTTGATCTTCGGCTACCTCTTTTAGTTTAACTACCTCACCTACATTCTCATTCGGGATTGTCATAGATAAAACATAGTGTTTAACTTTCCATTCTCCATCTACTTTTTGAAGCACACCTGAACCTCTACATATTTTCATTTGAGTATCTAATAATTCATCAAACCATGCAAAATTTGCATCATTAGAAAGATACACATTTCGTTCAATAGCCGTAAAACTCCATGCTTTTCCTTTGTCAAAATACGGTTTAGAAAAAGTTTTAAACGCCTTGTTTTCCCAATTTTCAGTAGCATCAGTGCCAATAAAAACAGCATCATTAGTCATATAACTAAAATACTCATTATAATTAGCTGTTGCAGCTGCTTTATGCCAAGCCTTAAGCATTTTATTTATTACTTCTTTTTCTGTGTTTTCTTGAGCGTTTACCCATGTAAAGCAACACAATAAAACAACCATAACTATTTTAGTTATACCTTTCATAGTCTTTCTCTTTTATTAGTAATGTTTCTATTTGGCTTACAAAAATATTGTATGCCTTTTGTACTCGCTCCTTTTTTGAATTAATATCAGCTAAAAAACCATCCTTTAAATCTTGTTCTAACATTAAAATTTCTGTTTCTAATACTTTTACTCGCGATTCAATTGGTAGGGTTTTAAATTTTTCAGGATAAGTTTCTTTTACTTTTTCTAGTAACTCTTTTAACAAAGAAACATCCTTTTCTGTTTGAAGTTTAGCATTCAGCACTCGTTTCAATTCATTTTCAAAAGTTAAAATCTCAGCCCAATCACCAGTAAATTTAGCGCTAGACCTCAAATTTGTTGTTGTAAACTTTACACTATCTGTTTGTTCAATCGCATCTTCTATTATTGCAGTTTTAATTGCTTTAGCATCTTTTTTACAAGAAAAGAAAACTACAAACACTATAAAAAAAACATATCTATTCATTCTTAAAGCTTTTACACAAATATAATTTTTAAAAAGCAATCGGACTTGTTAGCTTTATAAATTTAAGAAATAATTATATTTGCAACACTCAAATCAAACACAACTATGACTCCAAAAATTTTAATTATAGGCGCTTGTGGGCAAATAGGATCTGAATTAACATTAGCACTCAGAGAAATTCATGGAAACGAAAATGTAGTTGCTGCAGACATCCGTGAAGGAAATGACACTTTGATGAATTCGGGGCCTTTTGAAATCATAAATGCTATGGATTATGATGTGGTGCGTAATTGTGTAGAAAAACATCGTGTAACTGATGCATATTTATTAGCTGCCATGCTTTCAGCTACTGGTGAAAAATTCCCAATGAAAGCTTGGGATTTAAATATGAATTCACTTTTTCATGTACTTAATTTAGCTAAAGACGGCCTTATTAAAAAGGTGTTTTGGCCATCAAGTATTGCTGTTTTTGGTCCTACTACTCCGCGTGAAAACACGCCACAGTACACTATTATGGAGCCTACTACTGTTTACGGTATTACTAAACAAACTGGTGAACGTTGGTGTGAATATTATCACAACAAATACGGTGTAGATGTAAGAAGCATACGTTACCCAGGATTAATTAGCTGGAAAACTTTACCAGGCGGTGGTACTACCGATTATGCGGTAGATATTTTTCACAAAGCAATACAAGACAATAAATACGACTGTTTTTTAAGTGAAGATACCGCTTTACCGATGATGTATATGGACGACGCTGTACGAGCAACTATTAATATTATGCAAGCTGACAAAGAAGCTATTAAAATACGTTCTTCATACAATTTAGGAGGTATTAGCTTTACCCCAAAAATGATAGCCGCTGCAATTCAAGAACACTTACCTGATTTTACTATAAGTTATTCACCAGATTTCCGTCAGGCTATTGCCGACTCTTGGCCTAAAAGCATTGACGATACAGCAGCACAGGATAACTGGAACTGGAAACATGAATATGATTTAAAAGAGATGACTGCTGTAATGTTAGAGAATTTAAAAAAATAAAAATGCTTCTTGAGTATGTTCTATGGAAAAATCAGCTCCTTTTTTTACAATAGAAACAACATCAAATCGTACCTCAACATCCAAATTATTTTCAACTACATAGGCGTTAGCAGCTGTTACTAATAACTTTATTTTTTTAGGGTTTACAGCTTCCATAGGGGTGCTTATCACATCTGAACTTCTGGTCTTTACCTCAACAACAACTAAGTTTTTTCCTTGCTGTGCAATAATATCAATTTCTGCTTTTAAATACCGCCAATTGGTCGCTAAAATAGTATAACCCTTCTGTTGTAAGTGTTTCACTGCCAACTGTTCTCCTTTTTTTCCTAAGTCATTATGTACTGCCATTAATCAAAATCTACTTGTACCTCTGTTGCTGTAACCGCTAAAGTAACTTTTCTTCCAAAATGTAACGATCTGTTATCAGACACGTGTCCGGCTGGAAAATTAAACACTATCGGAAAACTATATTCAGCTAACACATCCAAGATAATTTCCTCAGCATTTTTTCCAAAAGGAATTTCATTGTCGTTCATTTTAGTCATTCCTCCTACTATTAACCCCGCAAGATTATCAAAATATCCATTACGTTTCAAATTCATCATCATTCTATCTACATGGTACAAATACTCGTCTAAATCTTCTATAAATAATATTTTTCCTTTAGTTTCTATTGCAGACACAGAACCTAACAAACTATACAACATAGACAAATTACCACCTACTAAAACACCTGTAGCTGCACCTAGCTTATTTATGCCAACCGAAGGTATTTTATAACTATTCTTTAGCCCAAACAGGTCTTTTTGTAAAGAAGTTAATGCCTGTGGCGTATTTCCTTTTACAGTAATAGGCATTATAGCATGTAGTGTTTCTATACCCATATTATGTATGTGTGAATGTAAGGCTGTAACATCAGAAAAACCAATTACCCATTTTGGGTGCTGTAAAAACTTTGTGAAATCTAAACGATCAATAATGCGTACCGTTCCATACCCACCCCTAGCACACCAGATGGCTTTTACACTATCATCATCTAAAGCTTCTTGAAAATCGGCTGTACGTTGCGCATCTGTACCACCAAACTGATTATCTTCCAAACCAATAGTTTTACCAATAACCACATTAAGCCCCCAACCCTCAAGTAATTCAATAGCTGGCTGCAGGTCTTCTTTATCAATTTTTCTAGCTGTGGTAACTATGGCAACAATATCACCACGTTGTAAGGATTTTGGCTGTTGTATTTTCATAACAGTAAAAATAACAAATCTGTGGCAGTTATAACTTGTATTGTGTATTTTTGCAATTCAATTTTCAGAAATCATGAGTCAAGATCCAAAAAGATACACCTTAACCGCAGCATTACCTTACACTAATGGCCCAATACACATTGGTCATTTAGCAGGTGTTTACGTTCCTGCTGATATTTACGCACGTTATTTACGCTTATTAGGCAAAGATGTTGCTTTTGTTTGTGGTAGTGATGAACACGGAGTACCTATTACTATTAAGGCTAAAAAAGAAGGTGTTAGCCCTCAAGATGTAGTTGATAAATACAATGCAATTATCAAGAAATCTTTTGAAGATTTTGGAATTTCTTTTGACAATTACTCAAGAACCTCTGCAAAAGTACATCACGAAACTGCTTCGGATTTTTTTAAAACCTTAGATACTAAAGGAGAATTTATTGAAAAGACTGAGCAACAATTATATGATCAAGAAGCCAATCAGTTTTTAGCTGATCGATTTGTAGTAGGAACTTGCCCTAAATGTGGTAATGAAGAAAGCTATGGCGATCAATGCGAAAAATGTGGTACTAGTCATAATGCAACAGATTTAATTAATCCTAAATCGGCCATTACTGGTGCGACACCAACCTTAAAGGAGACCAAACACTGGTTTTTACCTTTAGACAAGCATGAAGCATTTCTAAAACAATGGATTTTAGAAGATCATAAAACCGACTGGAAATCGAACGTATACGGTCAATGCAAATCATGGATTGAAGACGGATTGCGTCCACGTGCGGTTACTAGGGATTTAGATTGGGGAATACCCGTACCGGTTTCTGGTGGTGAAGGAAAAGTGTTGTACGTATGGTTTGATGCACCTATTGGATACATTTCTGCCACTAAAGAATGGGCAAAAAGAGAAGGAAAAGATTGGGAGCCATATTGGAAAAATGAAGATACTAAACTAGTGCACTTTATTGGTAAAGACAATATCGTTTTCCATTGCATTATTTTTCCAGCAATGTTAAAAGCCGAAGGAAGTTATATTTTACCAAACAACGTACCCGCTAATGAGTTTTTAAATTTAGAAGGACATAAATTATCTACCTCTAAAAATTGGGCCGTTTGGTTGCATGAATACTTAGAAGATTTTCCTGACCGTCAGGATGCCTTACGTTACACCTTAACAGCTACCGCTCCTGAAACAAAAGATAACGATTTTACTTGGAAAGACTTTCAAGCACGTAATAAAGAGTTAGCCGACAACTACGGTAACTTTATTAACCGCGTATTGGTATTAACAAACAAATATTACAATGGCGAAGTACCTGTTCCAAATGAATATACTGAAGCTGATGTTGATGTTTTAGAAGAGCTAAAGACATTCCCTGCTGATATTTCTTTTTCTGTAGAGCGTTATCGATTTAGAGAAGCCAACCTAAAAATGATGAATTTAGCACGCTTAGGAAACAAATATTTAGCTGAACAAGAACCCTGGAAAACAGTAAAAACTGACGAGAAACGTACCAAAACCATTATGTATGTTTCCTTACAAATAGCATCTGCTTTAGCTACTTTAAGTGAACCATTTGTACCATTTGCTGCAAAAACATTACAAGAACTACTACAACAACCTGAAACCAAATGGAACGATATTAATAAAAATATTAACCTACTTCCTTCAGGGCATAAAATAAAAGAAGGTAAAGCACCTATCCTTTTCCCTCAAATTGAAGACGAAGCAATTCAAAAACAATTAGACAGGCTCGAAAACATAAAATTAGAAAATGAAAAGGCTAATAAAGTGGTAGAACCACAAAAAGAAACGGCTACATTTGAAGATTTTAGCAAACTAGACCTTAGAACCGGAACCATTGTTGAGGCAGAAAAAATGCCTAAAGCTAAAAAATTATTAGTCTTAAAAGTAGATACAGGTATTGATACCAGAACCATTGTTTCTGGAATTGCAGAAAGTTTTAAACCCGAAGCTATTATAGGTAAAAAAGTTACTGTTTTAGTAAACCTTGCGCCAAGAAAATTGCGTGGCGTGGAAAGCGAAGGTATGATTTTAATGACTGAAAATACCGATGGCAAATTGGTGTTTGTAAACCCTGACGAAGATAATATTGCCAATGGCGAAAGTATTGCTTAAGTTAAATTACCTCTTAACAAAAGAGACAACTATTAAAAAAGGAGGGGTTCTATAACTCCTCCTTTTTTTTAAAACTTACGCAGCACTTCTAACGCATTACTTGTTCGTTTAATATTTTCAAACGTAAGTAATAAACGTAAGCCTTTTTTAGTTTGTTTTTCTTTCATTTTGCACAGGTTTTTATGTTGCTGTACAAACTGTAACACCTTAGTAAACTGCTCACTTTGATAAAATTCAGAGTTTTGATCTGAAATAAAATAACCAATCAAACGGTTTTGTTTCATAACAATTTTTTCCAAGCCTATACTTGCTGCAATCCATTTAATACGTACAGAATCTAACAAATCGACTGCTTGTGTAGGTAATTCTCCAAAACGGTCAACTAAACCTTTTTCGAATTGCACTAATTCTTCATCTGTTTTTAAGTTACCTAACGTATTATACAAGCTCAAACGTTCCGTAATATTATTTATGTAATCATCTGGGAACAGCAATTCAAAATCTGTATCTATTTGGGTTTCTTTTACAAAAACCTTTTCATTAGTCTTATCCGCTTCATCGTACAACTCTTTAAATTCATTTTCTTTTAACTCTTCAATAGCTTCATTTAATATTTTCTGATAGGTAGCAAAACCAATTTCATTAATAAAACCACTTTGCTCTCCTCCTAAAATATCACCTGCGCCACGAATTTCTAAATCTTTCATTGCTATGTTAAATCCACTACCCAAATCAGAATGTAGTTCTAAGGCTTGAATACGCTTACGTGCATCATCCGTCATTGCTGTATAAGGCGGCGTGATAAAATAACAAAAAGCTTTTTTATTACTTCTACCTACTCGTCCACGCATTTGATGCAAGTCTGATAAACCAAAATTATTAGCATTATTAATAAATATGGTATTGGCATTAGGTACATCTAAACCCGATTCTATTATGGTTGTAGCCACTAAAACATCAAACTCATTATTCATAAAAGCTAACATGAGTTTTTCTAGCTTCTTCCCTTCCATTTGTCCGTGACCAATAGCTATTTTAGCACTAGGCAATAAGCGCTGCAACATTCCTGCTACTTCTTTAATATTCTCAATTCTGTTATGTACAAAATATACTTGTCCGCCACGTTGAATTTCGTAAGAAATAGCATCACGAATTACATCTTCTGTAAAACGAATAATTTGTGTTTCTACTGGATAACGATTTGGTGGAGGTGTATTAATGGTACTCAAATCGCGTGCAGCCATTAATGAAAACTGTAACGTACGTGGTATTGGTGTAGCAGTTAGTGTAAGTGTATCGACATTTTCTTTAATTGTTTTTAGTTTTTCCTTTACTGCTACCCCAAACTTTTGTTCTTCATCAACAATAAGTAAACCTAAATCTTTAAACTTTACTTTTGCTCCAGCTAATTGATGAGTACCAATTATAATATCCACCTTACCTTCTGCTAAATCTTTTAAAGTTTCATTTTTCTGTTTTGCGGTTCTGAATCTGTTGATGTAATCTACTGTAACAGGAAAATCTTTTAAACGCTCTGAAAATGTTTTGTAATGCTGAAAAGCCAAAATGGTTGTTGGCACTAAAATAGCCACTTGTTTACCATTATCAACAGCCTTAAAAGCTGCACGGATAGCTACTTCGGTTTTCCCAAAACCAACATCACCACAAACTAACCTATCCATTGGTCGTTCGCTTTCCATATCTATTTTCACAGCTTCAGTAGCCGATGCTTGATCTGGCGTATCTTCATAAATAAATGAAGCTTCTAACTCATGTTGCAAATAAGAATCTGGCGCATACTGAAAGCCTTTTTGCTCACGACGTTTGGCATATAGTTTAATTAAATTAAACGCAATATGCTTAACTCGGCTTTTTGTTTTCTGTTTTAATTTTTTCCATGCTCCAGAACCTAACTTAAATAACTGTGGTGTCTTTCCATCTTTACCAGAGTATTTTGATATTTTATGTAGTGAATGAATACTTACATACAATATATCACGCTCTCCATACAACAACTTGATTGCTTCTTGCTGGTTACCCTCTACATCTATTTTTTGCAGACCTGCAAATTTCCCTATACCATGATCAATATGCGTTACATAATCACCTTTTTGTAATTGTGTTAACTCTTTTAAGGTGATAGCTTGTTTTTTAGCATAGCCATTTTTTAAATAGAACTTATGGTAACGCTCAAAAATTTGATGATCGGTATAACATACTGTTTTGCTGTCTAAGTCAACAAAACCTTGGTAAATAGGTAGCACTATTGCCTTATAGTTAACTTCTTGCTCTACATCATTAAAGATATCTTTGAAACGTTTAGCTTGTTGTTCATTAGAACAGGCAATATAATTGGTAAATCCTTCGGCAGTATTTTGATTTAAATTATCTATCAACAACTCAAACTGCTTATTAAATGATGGTTGTGGTTTTATATGATAAGCTATATCTGAGTTAGTACTTACTGTCAATTCAATTAATGAATATTCTTTAAGCTGCTGCATTAAATCTTCTGAGGTACAAAATAGTTTTGCAGGTTTTGCATGAGCTATTTCAGAATTTAACTTTTCAAAAGCTACCATTGCCTTTGAAAAAAGTGTATCAATTTTAGAAGCTAACAACTCTTTGTTTTTAACAACAACTGTTGTTTTTGAAGAAATATATTTTAAAAAGCTTTCCCTTGTTTCCTGTAGTGTTTTATTTTCTACATTAGGTATGACACTTATTTTTTTTAACTGTTCTTGCGAAAGTTGCGTTTCTACATCAAATGTTCTAATGCTATCTACATCATCACCAAAAAACTCAATTCGATAGGGTTCATCATTAGAAAACGAAAACACATCAACAATACCTCCTCTTACAGAAAACTCACCCGGTTCTGTAACAAAATCAACCCTATTAAACTTATAACTAAACAGCACTTCATTTATAAAGTCAATTGAAATTGTATCGTTTACTGCTATTTTTAAGGTGTTTTTATCTAACTCTTTTTTTGTTACTACTTTTTCAAAAAGCGCCTCAGGATAAGTTACTATTAAGGCTGGTTTTTTTCGTGAATTAATTCTGTTTAACACCTCAGAGCGCAACAATACATTAGCGTTATCTGTTTCTTCTAACTGATAAGCTCTGCGATAACTACCTGGGTAAAACAATACATCATTATCACTCAAAAACAACTCCAAATCGTTTAAATAAAAGGCCGCTTCTTCTTTATCTTCTAAAATTAAAAGAATAGGTTTATCTATCGTTCTGAAAAGCTTTGAAATAACAAAAGACAAAGAAGACCCTACTAAATTAGAAATTTTTGTTTCTGATTTAGGGCTTGCTAAACGATTAATAAGCTGTTTTGTTTGAAAAGCTTCATCAAAAACAGTTAATAGCTGTTGCTTGCTCACAAGATGTAAAATTTAGACTGCGAAGATACTTTATAATATACAAAAAGACCAACTTTATATATTCAACTAAAAAACTACTGCTTACAGTTTGCAGTTTAATGAATTAAGCGTATATTTGCCCCCAATTATTTTTAACAATTTATTTTAAATACGTTACGCTATGTACGCAATTGTAGAGATAGCAGGGCAGCAATTTAAAGTTGCAAAAGACCAAAAAGTATTTGTTCACCGTTTAGGAACAGAAGAAGGAAACAACGTTTCTTTTGACAATGTTTTATTAGTAGACAACGGTGGAGACGTTACTGTAGGCGCCCCAGCTATAAACGGAGCTTCTGTTGAAGCAAAAGTTTTAAGACACCTTAAAGGTGATAAAGTAATCGTTTTCAAAAAGAAAAGAAGAAAAGGTTACCGTGTAAAAAACGGACACAGACAAGCCTTAACTGAAATCTTAATTGAAGGTATTTCTGCATCAGGAGCTAAAAAGGCTGCACCTAAGAAAAAAGCTGCACCAAAAGCTACTAAAGGAGATGATTTAAAGAAAATTGAAGGTATCGGACCAAAAATTGCAGAAACATTAGCTGCTGCTGGTATTACTACTTTCGCTGATTTAGCTAAAGCTAAGCCTGCAAAAATTTCTGAAATTATTGCCGATGTAAGAGGTAACCACGTTACTGACACTTGGCCAAAGCAAGCTAAAATGGCAGCTGAAGGAAAGTGGGACGAGCTAAAAGCTTGGCAAGATGAATTAGATGGTGGTGTAGAAAAATAACTACAACACTAAGTATTAACAATAAAACCTTAAAGAGATGGCTCATAAAAAAGGAGTTGGTAGTTCTAAGAATGGTAGAGAATCAGAATCGAAACGTTTAGGTGTTAAGATTTTTGGAGGTCAAGCTGCTATTGCAGGGAACATCATAATCAGACAAAGAGGAACTCAACACAATCCAGGTGAGAATGTGTACATGGGTAAAGACCATACCATACATGCTAAAGTAGATGGTATTGTAAAATTTACAAAGAAAAGAGACAACAAGTCTTATGTTTCTATTGAGCCTTTTGAAGCTTAATTCAAACAATCCTCAATAACAAAAGCCTCTTTATTCATTTAAAGAGGCTTTTTTCGTTAAAGTGCGTGTTTTTTTCGGTAAAGGTAGGGTAAATTTGTATTTTCACGTTTTTAATCAGGTGGACACTTAATTTTATACAATGATCTTAAAAAAATATTTTTATATTCTATCCTTCATATTAGTACACTCATATACCTTTGCTCAAGGAGAGGCTAACAACTGGTTTTTTGGTACTAATGCCGGAGTAAGCTTTAACTCAGGTGCACCAGTTGCCATACCTAATGGGCAAATAAACACAAATGAAGGTTGTACTTCTATTTCTGACGCCTCTGGGAATTTATTATTTTATACAGATGGTATTAGTGTTTGGAATAAAAACCACCAGATAATGCCTAACGGTACAGGTTTAAACGGAAACCCATCTAGCACATCTTCTGGATTAATTGTTCCAAACCCTGGTAATAGTAACATATATTACATCTTTACTGTAGACGAGCCTCATCACAATGGATCATCTGCAAACAACCATGGCTTAAATTACTCTGTTGTAAACATGTCCCTTGACGGTGGCAATGGAGCTGTAGCAACAGGTCAAAAAAACATTCCTTTAGTGACTTATAACTCTTCAGACAGCTTAGAGAATAAGTATAAATGTTCTGAAAAAATTACTGCCGTTAGAAGTGCTGACTGCAACTCTTTCTGGTTAATAACTCATTTCACTAATAAATTTTACAGTTTTAATGTAGATGCTGCTGGTGTAGATAATATTCCTATAGTAAGTGTTACTCCAACCACAGTACCACTAAGTGGTTATCGACGAAACGCTATTGGTTACTTAAAAAGCTCACCTGACGGTAGTAAATTGGCAGCTGCACACAGTAACTTTGCTACAACATCTGGCGGAAGTGCTCCCGGAGGTGTGTTTTTATATGACTTTGACATTGCTACAGGAGTGGTTACCAATGAACAAGAGGTTTACCCAAGAAACAACGGAAACAATCCTTATGGCGTAGAGTTTTCTAGAAGTGGAGACAGGCTCTATACAACAGTTAACGACCCATCATTTAACGGAATATTAGTACAACTCGACTTAACCAGCACAAACATTCCTGCTTCTGAATTTGTACTTGACTACAGTAGCACCTATGCACATGGTGCTCTTCAAATTGGCCCTGACGGAAAAATATATCGATCATTAACTAATTTCAACGCTGGAACCGGTCCTTATTTAGGAGTAATTAACAACCCTGAAACTTTAGGAAATGCTGCTAACTATGTAGAGCAAGGAGTCATACTTAACGTTCCTTCTACACCTCAAAATGAAAGTGCTCGTTTAGGTCTACCTCCTTTTATACAATCGTTATTTGCTGAAAAAGTAGATATCATTAACAATGATGGAGACCCTACAGTAGTTACCAATACATTAAGCTTATGCGAGGGGGAAACTTATACCTTAGCCGCAGAAGACATCCCTGGCGCTACATATACTTGGACTCTTGATGGAAACACTTTAACAAACACTACCCACGATTTGGCAGATGTTTCAGAAACAGGAACGTATATTGTTGAAATAAATCTAAACAATGGAGAGTGCCCTTTTTTAGGAGAAGCTATCGTTTCCATCATTCCTTTACCCACAGTCAATACTGTTACTCCTTTAGAAGAGTGTTATGACCCATCAGACAACTTAAGCGATTTTATTTTGTCAGAAGCTAACAGTGAAGCAATTGGCGTGCAGACAAATGTTGTAGTAGACTCTTATCACACTAGTGAAACTGATGCATTAAACGCTACAAACCCTTTACCTACAGTTTATGCTTCTGCTGGTGAAACTATCTATATTCGAATTCGAAATACCGAAACAGGTTGTGTAAACGCAACCCCAGTTAATTTGATTGTTAATCCGCTACCAACTATTACAACACCTATAGTATTAGAACAGTGTGATACCGATACAGATGGAAATGTCAACTTCAACCTAAATGAAGCTAATAGTGTTCTATCAAACAACGCTAGCAACGAAACATTTGTTTACTACACTTCATTAAATAATGCTCAAACAAACACTAACCCTATACAAAACCCCACTAGTTTTCCTAGTAGTACCGGAAACACAGTATACGCAAGTATTACAAACATTAATGGATGTACAAATTATGGAGAGATCAACTTACTAGTTGGTACAAGTAGTATACCAAACAATACTCATTACTATTTTGAAGAATGCGATGATAACTATGATGGTGTTGCAACATTTGACTTTAGTAGTGCCGACAACGCTATAAATACTATTTTCTCAGCAGTTAACATCAATACTAGTTATTATGAAACCGAAGAAGATGCCTTAGCAGAACTTAATGCTATTACAGATATAACCAATTATCAAAACACTAATTCACCCAATACACAATCTATATGGATACGTGTTGACAGCCAAGACTTAAACAGTTGCTTAGGTTTAGGTGAACATATTACTTTAACTGTCAATCCTTTACCTGTAGAAAACACCATTAGTAATGTTTATGGTTGTAGCGACAATAATGTTGCTGATTTTGATCTTTCAAGCATCGTTTCAGATGCCACTAATGGAGCAAGTAATATTATCGTTACTATACATGAATCATTAGCTGAAGCTGAAGCAAACACAAGTCCTTTATCTAGTCCTTATACATCATCAGATACAACTTTATTTATTAGAACAGAAAATACCATAACAGGCTGCTATACTACAGCAATGCAAGCCAACTTAATTGTTATTCCAAACCCAGCTATTAATAACCCTGAACCATTTATTTTATGTGATAATGATGCAATTGATGGTTTTACTGAGTTTAATTTAACTTCAATTCAAACTGAAATTATTGGTGATTTAACCGACGTTTCTGTTAACTATTATACCAATATAGATACCAATGGAGTACCAGATAATAGTACGTTAATAAGCAATCCAGAGCATTTTACAAACACTACCAACCCACAAACATTATATATAGCTGTTCAAAACATCAACACTGGTTGCACAAGCTACACTACTCTTGATTTAGAAGTAGCACCTTCACCTCAAGTATATCCATTCACAAACCCTATTACAGTTTGTGATGATGATAATGATGGCTTTGGATATTTTGATTTAAATAGTATTACCGTTGAAATTACAGGGGACATTTCTGGAGTAGTTGTTAATTTTTATGAAACTATAGAACAAGCCGAATTACAAGTAGGTGCTATCTCTCTTGATGAATTATATCAAAACATTGATACTGGTGAAGGTATTGGAGTGCAAACTATTTATGCAACGCTTTCTGTCAATAACTTAGAGTGTACCTCTATTACCGAAGTAAACCTTTTAGTGCTTCCTAGCCCAGAATTACCAGATGGTGATTTAGTGTATGCTTCTTGTGAAGATGCGGGTAGTGACGATGGTTTTGTTCAGTTTGATTTACTAGACTATGCAACTAACGTATTAGGGATAGATCCTACATTAACTATTGAGTTCTACACCAACTTAGATGCTTCAGGTAACCCTGTAGGTTTAATACCTAACCCTACATCGTACACCAACATCAGTACACCTGACCAGGTAATTTATATGGCTGTGGCTAATGCCAATACAGACAGTTATGGTAATGCTTGTACTACGGTAAGACCGATTACATTACATGTAGACTTATTGCCTGCTGTTCCTCAATATTGGGAAGTTGTAGCTTGTGATGATGACTATTTTAATGATATGGATGGGGTTTACCCATTTGACTTAGATGCTGAAGTTCCTCTTATCACTAATGGCGTTTCTGGCTTAGATGTTACTTTCCATGAAACTTCTGCGGATGCTGAAGCTGGAACTAACCCAATAACAAACACTGCAGCTTACGAAAACACTGTGCAAGGATCTCAAAACATCTATGCGCGTGTATTAGATGCTTCTACAGGATGTTATGCTATAGTATTAGTTAACTTACATGTTGATCCTAACCCAACTCCATTAAGTAATGATGACATCATTGCACAATTAGGTAACAATGGAGTTATGGAAGAATGTGATGGTGATGTAGACGGTTCAGG
>CANLRK010000005.1 GCA_947493535.1 uncultured Flavobacteriaceae bacterium
TAATACGCGCTGTCAATCAATATGTCAATGAACTAACCTCTTAAAGGCTTTTTCTTGTCGAGTCGCAAGACTTGAACCTGCTTACTTACCTATAACTCTTTTTTTTAACTAAACCAGTGTTTAGTTTAGCGGGTGCAAATATACAACCCTTTTTATTCCTCACAATGTTTTTTGAAAGTTTTTTAGATTTTTTTTCAAATCCTTTCTAAACCCTAAATAAACACCTCTATTAATGAACTTTCAAAACTAAAACACTAAGCCGTTTTGCGGGTGCAAATATACTACCTTTCTTAACTAATCAACAAACTTTTTACACTTCTTTTTTAATTATTTTTTTTACCCAACCCCGACAAGCTGGTTTTAAGCAGGTTAAAAAATTAAAACAAAGTTATTTTAAGCTGAACTTTTTCTATTTACAGGTCTTTTAAGGGTTTTGGTAATATACATACAAGGCTACACTTGCTCTTTTACTAAAAGTATTTTAGGCGTTTTTAAAAAATTTTAACCCAAAAGCAATTGGTTGACCTCAGCACCTTCCTCTCCAGCGTTTACCACCAAATAAACCACATATATACATACACGCCTACCCACACCAATTATAAGCCCTTTTAACACACGTTTATACCACCGAGTAGGAATAATGATGCGGCAACCCAAAAAAGATGTACCATATAGCACACCTTTTTTGAATTCTGTAGTTATTTTTTAGCTTTAAAAGTTCCAGATAAATACTCTATATTATATTTTTTAAAACTGTCAACGTCAATATCTATTTTTCCATTTAAATAATTTAATGAATCAATAATATTTTTATTACTACCAAATCTTGAGTGAGGAAAATCAACTTTTTTAAGTTTACCCTTATCGTAATACCAAAAAAGGACACCTACAACGATCTGACCAAAATGTGAAGATTTACATTCAATATTCTTAATGTCTGAAAAATATTTTTTCTTAAAACCAAGCAAAGTAAAAATATAAATGCTTTCATTTTCAATTTTATAAATAAACTTTAAATGTCTAATATATATATAACTCCAAATCAAAACATAAGGTAAAAACCAAATGCTGAGATATAATAAAAAAAAGAAAATAATTATTTGAATTACAAAAAGAATCGAGTCTCTTATAAAAACAATCTTATCACAATAGAAAACCAAAACTATTTTTTTAGGGTTTTAAAGACTCCAAAGATTATTAAAAAAACACTAAAAATAATTTTAATAACGTCTAAAATTGAAAATGAGTTCAAATCTTGCATACACTTCATTGATATAATTACTATTCCAATCAATATAAAAAATATTCCTATTTCTTTTTGTTTCATAATATTTATTTTTTCTTTTCAGTATTTTCATTAAACATTTCTGTCACTACAGTTGTCACCCTTGGTAAAATAACGTTATTTATAACATCATAAGCATGCACAACATCATCACCCTAACTTAAAGTTGTTGTAACTTCTATTAACCCTTTTTCCATGTCTACATTTAAGATAGTTATCATTTTGCGTTAGTGATAGTAGTGGTTACCCTACAGCCTGAGTGAAACGAAGTGCGAAGCGTATTAACGGACAGCACGACCTGTAGTGCAACGAAAGGGAACGCTCCAAAAAAAGCCACTCTTACAACAGAATGGCTTATATAATGTACCTACTAGAATTGTTTAAATACCTGTATAATTACTTGGTGTAATTTGCTTTAACTCTTCCTTAATAGCCACAGACACCTCTAGCGTATCTATAAAATTAGCTATAGATTGCTTATTTATTTTTTCGTTGGTACGCGTTAAGCCTTTTAAAGTTTCATACGGGTTTGGATACCCCTCTCTACGTAATATGTTCTGAATAGCTTCTGCTACTACTGCCCAATTGTTTTCTAAATCTTCTGCAAATTTTGTTTCGTTTAGCAACAATTTATTTAACCCTTTTAAGGTAGACTGAAAGCCTATTACAGTATGCCCAAATGGCACCCCTACGTTTCTTAACACGGTACTATCGGTTAAATCGCGTTGCATTCTTGATACAGGTAATTTACCTGACAAGTGTTCAAAAATAGCATTAGCAATACCTAGGTTTCCTTCGGAATTTTCAAAATCAATAGGATTTACCTTGTGTGGCATTGCTGACGAACCTACCTCACCAGCTTTTATTTTTTGCTTAAAATAGTCCATTGCCACATAAGTCCACACATCTCTATTTAAATCTATAATAATAGTATTGATCCGTTTTAAATTATCAAATAGCGCCGCCATGTGGTCATAATGCTCAATTTGTGTAGTTGGAAAAGAATGATGTAAACCTAAACTATTTACAAATTTAGTTCCGAAAGCTTTCCAATCTATACTAGGATAAGCCACTTTATGTGCGTTGAAGTTTCCTGTTGCTCCTCCAAATTTTGCAGCACTAGGAATATCATTTAACAAATTGAATTGCTCTTTTAAACGAACCACAAATACTTCAATTTCTTTTCCTAATCGTGTAGGAGATGCTGGTTGCCCGTGTGTACGTGCTAGCATAGGCACCTGAGCCCACTCTTTAGCTAAACTTGCTAATTTTTCTAATACCGCTGTATATTCTGGTATGTACACCTCTCCTATTGCTTCTTTTATAGATAACGGTATTGCGGTATTGTTAATATCTTGTGAGGTTAAACCAAAGTGTATAAACTCTTTGTATTCTGCTATGTTTAAGGTGTCGAATTTTTCTTTAATAAAATATTCTACGGCTTTAACATCATGATTGGTTACTTTTTCGATATCTTTTATTGCCTGCGCATTTTCTGCAGTAAAATTTCTGTAGATATCGCGTAAGCTTTCAAATAGTGACGCATCAAAACTTGCTAATTGCGGCAAAGGAATTTCACAAAGCGCAATAAAGTACTCTACTTCAACTAAAACTCTGTATTTTATTAACGCTTCTTCTGAAAAATATGGCGCTAAGCTTTTCGTTTTTCCTCTGTACCTACCATCAATAGGTGAAATTGCATTTAATGCTGTAAGTGTCATTTTTGTTGTGTGTTTTTAATAAGCCGCAAAGATACGCAACCGTATAAAAATATCTGTAGTAATAACTCGCTTTTTTAACTTTTAAAAAGTGTATCTTTACTTTTAGTTGACATAACACTTTATTTATTATGATAAAAAAAATTAGCATTACATTATTGGCACTATTTGCTATTGCACAATTCATAAACCCAGCAAAAAACCAATCTGAAACGGTTCCTGAAACCGATTTTATTGTTACTGAAACTCCTCCGAAACAAATTAGCCAGTTACTAAAAACCGCTTGCTATGACTGTCACTCCAACAACACCATATACCCTTGGTATGACAGAATAACTCCTGTTAATTTCTGGGTAGACAATCACATACAACATGGTAAAAAGCACTTAAATTTTTCGGAATGGAGCAATTATTCCGTAAAAAAGAAACAACACAAACTTGATGAAATTATAGAACTCGTAGAAGCTAAAGAAATGCCTCTATCCTCTTACACTTTAATGCACCAAGATGCTAAGTTAAGTGAGGAGCAAATTAAAAATTTAAACGGATGGATTGATTTATTAAAAATTAAGATTGAAGTAGCAAATCAACCAATGTAGTAGTTCCTGCTACTGCCCCAGATTCCAGAATAATAAAATTATTAAAATCACCTTTATTTACTGATGGTTTAGGATCTATAAAATAAATAGGCGTACTGTTTTTACTATAACTTACCAAACCTGCAGCTGGGTATACCTGCATAGAAGTATCTATAATTACTAACACATCCGCCTGCTCAACAATTTCTATTGCTTTTTCAATCATTGGCACTGCTTCACCAAACCAAACAATATGAGGGCGCATTTGTGATTGTTGTTCGCACAAATCCCCTAGAGCCAAATCTTCCTCCCAAGAATAAATTAAATTTTCATTTCGTGTACTTCTCACCTTACGAAGCTCACCATGCAAATGCAATACACTACTACTTCCAGCACGTTCATGCAAATCATCTACATTTTGAGTTATTATTTGAACATGATATTTTTCCTCTAAACGCTTTAAATTGTAATGCCCAAGGTTAGGCTGCACTTGTTTTAATTGCGCTCTACGTTTATTATAAAAATCGAGTACTAACGCTGGATTTTTAGCAAAACCTTCTGGCGATGCTACTTCCATGATATCATGCCCTTCCCACAACCCATTAGCATCACGAAAAGTAGCAATACCACTTTCGGCACTCATTCCTGCTCCTGTTAATACTACTAGTCTTTCCATTTACCTAACAAACACCAATTCGTTCTTTTCTAAATTAGAATATTCTTCTGAAAAAGAATAACCCTCATAATCAAACCCTTTTAAATCTTCAATAGTTTTTGCTTCTGTATCAATTATATAACGCACCATTAAGCCACGTGCTTTTTTAGCGAAAAAAGAGATTACTTTTAACTTGTCGTTTTTCCAGTCTTTAAATACTGGCGTAACTACAGTAGTTTTTATTTTTTTAGCATCTACAGCGGCAAAATATTCATTACTTGCTAGGTTAACAAACAATTCGTCATCAGTAATTTCTTCATTTATTGCATTTGTTACTTTTGCTTTCCAATATGAATGTAAGTTTTTCGCTCGAGCAACAGGAAATTTGGTTCCCATTTCTAACCGATATGGCTGTATTAAATCTAATGGTTTTAACAAACCATACAACCCTGATAATATGCGTAGTGAATTTTGCATATAATCAATTTTATTTTCTGGAATGGTATACGCATCTAACCCAGTATAGACATCGCCGTTAAAGGCATACACTGCCGGGCGAGAGTTTTCTGGTGTAAATGGGAGTTTCCAATCTTGATTGCGTTGCCAGTTTAGTTCCGATAATTTTTCAGAAATCTTCATCAACTCTCCTAGCTTTTTAGGTGATTGTTTTTTTAGTTTCTTTTGAATTATTTCTGCTTCTGCTAAAAACTCGGCTTGTGAATATTTAGCCGTTGGTACAATTGTTTCAAAATCTAATGACTTTGCTGGCGAGACAACTATTTTCATTTCTTAAGGTATGTTAATTTTCTTTTCAAATTTATTAAAGCTAAAACAAAAAAAGACACCTTTTTCGGTATCTTTTTTCTATGTTAATATAGTGTTTTCTTATAAGCTTTTGTGTTTTGCATAGGTTCGCCATTTTTCCAAACACATTTGAATATCTTCAGGAGTTTCTGAAGTAAAGCTCATTTTTTTACCTGTTGTAGGATGAATAAAACCTAACGTTTTTGCATGCAAGGCTTGTCTTGGTAATATTTTAAAACAATTGTCTACAAATTGCTTGTACTTGGTAAAGGTGGTACCTTTCAAAATTTTATCACCTCCATAACGTTCATCATTAAACAAGGTGTGCCCAATATGTTTCATATGCACACGTATTTGATGTGTTCTTCCTGTTTCCAACTCACACTCAACCAATGTAACATAACCAAAACGCTCTAACACCTTATAGTGAGTAACCGCCGGTTTTCCATTATCTGCCTCATCATCAAGATATACTGTATTTTGCATACGATTTGCATGATGCCTACCTATATTTCCTTCAATTGTACCTTCATCATCATCAACATGACCCCATACCAAGGCATGGTATTTACGTTCAGAGGTTTTGTCAAAAAACTGTTTAGCTAAATGCGTCATAGCCTGTTCAGTTTTTGCAACTACCAACAAACCACTAGTATCTTTATCTATACGATGTACTAATCCTGGGCGATCATCTGAATTCTTAGGTAGATTTTCAATATGATATATCAATGCGTTTATTAAGGTTCCGGAATAATTACCATGCCCTGGATGCACTACCATTCCTGCTGGTTTATTAACTACTAATAAATCATCATCTTCATAAACAATATCAATAGGGATATCTTCTCCTACCAATAAATTCTCATATGGAGGGTGTCCCAAAAGCACCTTCACCTCATCTCCACCTTTTACTTTATAGTTTGATTTTACAACTTTACCATTAACGTATATATTACCATCTTTAGCTGCTTGTTGTATTTTGTTACGCGTAGCATTTTCAATAAAGTTCATTAAAAACTTATCTACACGCAAGGGCTCTTGGCCTTTTGTAGCTGTAAAAGAATGGTGTTCATATAATTCTTTTTCTGGACCTATTTCTTCTGTTTGTTCTATCATAATTAATTTACTACATCATTATCCAATGTTGTATCCTTTTCTCCATATTTCAATTCTCCATCACCTAATACTAAATCAATCACAGATGTATAGGGTAATTTATCATTTGCTTTTATTTCTTTTCCTTTATGACTCAAACTCATAACTGCATTTTTAGCAAAGTGAGGTTTGTACGTGATTTTGCCTATTTTAAAACCAATAGCTTTTAATGTACTTTCTGCTTGTCGTTGCGTTTTGTCTTTTAAATTTGGTATACGTACTAATCGATACTCCGATTTATTTACACTTAGGTAAATTTTTCTTCCTTCTTTAACCTTCGCTCCTGCTTTAGGATTTTGCTCTACCACAGATTCTTTCGGGAAATCAGGGTTGTAGTCTTTATATTCAATATCCCCCAAAGCCAAGCCTCTTTCTTCTAATAAAGCTTTAGTTATTTCAAGTTTTTTTCCTTCTAAATTAGGCACTTCTGTAAATGTATCATGATTAGTAGTTGCTGCCATCCATTTAGAAAACCCAAACAATAACACTAAAAAAACAAGTCCTGCCAAAGCTAATTGCACAAGAAAAGTTTTACTGAAAATAAATTTTAAAAGACCCATACTTTTTATTTAGAAGACAAATATAATAATAGTATTTTTGTTAACATGCATTATACTTCATAATGACATCTTATAATTAACTATTAGCAGCAAATGAACAACATAGCTATTATAATGGGCGGGTATTCTAGTGAATATCAAATTTCTTTAAACTCAGGAAACGTAGTTTACAAGGCTATAAAAAACTCTTGTAATGCATATAGAATACACATTTTAAAAGAAAAATGGGTATATATTGATGACACGAATCAAGAACACCCCGTTAACAAGGCTGATTTTTCTATAGAAGTAAATCAATCAAAAATTACGTTCGATTGCGTTTTTAACACCATACATGGCACCCCAGGTGAAGATGGTTACATGCAAGCTTATTTAGCTTTACTAAACATTCCGCAAACCAGTTGCGATATGTATCAAGCAGCACTTACATTTAATAAGCGCGATTTACTTTCTGTATTGCGTCCGTATGGAATACCCATGGCAAAATCAGTTTATTATGATAAAGGAGATGCCATTAACACAGATGCCATTATAGCTGAAGTTGGACTTCCTTGTTTTGTTAAAGCCAATAGAGCTGGTTCGAGTTTCGGTGTAAGTAAGGTTTATAGTAAAGATGAAATACCTAAAGCCATTGCCAATGCCTTAACAGAAGATGATCAGGTTTTAATAGAATCTTTTTTAGATGGCACCGAGGTTTCAGTTGGCGTAATTAGCTACAAAGGAAAAACAACCGTTTTACCAATTACTGAAATTGTTTCACACACTGACTTTTTTGACTATAAGGCCAAGTACGAAGGATTATCTGATGAAATTACACCGGCTAGAATTTCAGAATCCGACACTAAAGCTGTTAGCCTTTTAGCTAAACAAATTTATGAACTATTAGGCATGACCGGGTTTTCACGAGCCGAATTTATTTTTCATGAAGGAAAGCCCCATTTCATTGAAATAAACACCAATCCAGGCTTATCAGAAGAAAGTATTTTACCTCAGCAAGCTAAAGAAGCTGGCATCTCATTAACCGAGTTGTTTATGAACGCTATTCATGAAGCACTGAATAAAAAGTTGTAATTTTATACAACACAGCAAAACATTATGAAAAAAGCAGTTTTTCCAGGATCATTTGACCCAATAACTCTAGGTCATCAAGACATTATTTCAAGAGCACTTCCTCTTTTTGATGAAATTATTATTGCCATTGGTATCAACGATGCTAAAAAATATATGTTTACACTTGAAGAGCGAGTACAGTTTATAAAAGATACTTTTAAAAACGAAGCAAAAATAACCGTAGCTACTTACAGCGGACTTACCATTGACTACTGCAAAAATGTAGGAGCAAAATATATGTTAAGAGGCTTAAGAAATCCTGCCGATTTTGAATTCGAAAAAGCCATTGCTATTACCAACCGAAAACTATCCGGAATCGACACCTTATTTTTACTCACCAGTGCCGAAACTTCATTTATCAGTTCCAGCATTGTACGTGATGTATTACGCAATGGCGGCGACTACACCATACTTGTCCCTCATGCTGTTCGGGTTAAATAATCCCCCTACCATTCAAACATTCAAGAAATAAGAAATTATATCATAGATTAAAACTTAAACTTTCACTAGTTAATAATTTCTTATTTTAGTTTAATCAACCATTAAACTAAATGTTATGTATACCAAAAAAATTTTTGGAATTAAAGATATGGCCCTATGGACAAGGTTCGACCTGCTAAAATTTATTTTTATCTCACTAATTGAAGTAGGTTTATTTGTTATAGCTGACGGGTTGTTTCAAGTGCCATTTACCCCTGTAGCTTTAGTAGGTACCGCAGTGGCATTTATAATTGGTTTTCAAAGCAATGCTGCTTATGGTCGAATATGGGAAGCAAGAAAAATATGGGGCGCTATTGTTAATTCCTCACGTACTTTTGGCATGATGACACAAGACTTCATTAACAACGATCATTCAAAACACCCCATTGACGAAGCTGAAATACAAGAGGAAATTAAAATTCTTACCTATCGTCATATTGCTTGGCTAACAGCCTTGCGCTATGCTATGCGACAAACAAGGCCATGGGAATATGTAATGAACGAAAACACTAACAAAGAATGGGCAAAAAAAGTGTTTGTTCCTGAGTTTAATATTCCTTTTAATGATGCTATAGCTCCTTATTTATCCGATGAAGACAAAACTTATTTAAAAGACAAAAAAAATAAGCAAACCGCATTGTTATATCTACAATCACATCATTTAAAGAAATTAAAAAAGCGACATTTGTTATGGGAATTTTCATTTTTAGAGCTCGAAAACGTACTTGAAGAACTATTTACACACCAAGGAAAATCTGAGCGTATAAAAAACTTTCCTTACCCTAGGCAATTTGCCTCCTTATTACACTATTTTACATGGATTTTTATTTTAATCATCCCTATAGCATTAGCAGGACAGTTTTATGAACTAGGACTAAAACTAGCCAATAAAGCACCAGGAATAGACCTGTGGTTTGTGTGGCTATCCATCCCTTTTTCATTAGCTATTATGTGGATTTTTCATACAATGAACAGGATAGGTCGAGTTGGAGAAAATCCATTTGAGGGCTCTGCTAACGATGTTCCAATATCAACTATCTCTAGAGGAATCGAAATTGATTTACGTCAGAATTTAGGCGAAAAAATTGAAGATATCCCTAAACAATTTGAAGCTAAAAACAACACTCAGTTTTAAAAAACAAAAAACCTCTTACAAGATGCAAGAGGTTTTTATTTTCTTTATGCATTATAAAACCCTTAAACAAAATCATTGTTACTCATAACATGGTAACGCGGATCATCCACACTATCTTCAATAGCACTCATTAGTTTTGGTGATGCTTTTACCATTAAGTTTTTACAATCTTCTGACAAATGCTTTAACTTAACCTGCTTTCCTATTTTCTCATATTTTTCAATAAGATTAAATAACGCCTCTAATGCAGAATGGTCTGAAACACGTGATTCCAAAAAGTCAATCTCCACTTTTTCAGGATCATTTTTTACATCAAACTTACTATTAAACGCTTGAATGCTTCCGAAAAACAATGGCCCAAAGATTTCATACACTTTAGTACCATCTTCTTTAATACGTTTACGCGCTCTAATTCGCTTGGCATTTTCCCATGCAAATGCTAGCGCAGAAATAATTACCCCTACAAATACAGCTATTGCTAAATCATATACAACCGTTACTCCCGAAACTATAATTAATACTGCGGCATCTGATTTTGGTATCTTTTTTAATATTCTAAAACTCGACCAAGCAAAAGTTTCAATCACCATCATAAACATTACCCCTACTAAAGCAGCAATAGGAACTTGTTCTATTAATTTATCAGCGAATAGAATAAAAGATAATAACGTAACTGCCATTACTATACCTGACAAACGCCCACGACCTCCACTATTAATATTTATAACCGTTTGCCCAATCATACCACAACCACCAGTTCCTCCAAACAAACCACTTACAATATTTCCTGCTCCTTGCGCCACACATTCTCGGTTACCATTTCCTCTTGTCTCTGTCAATTCATCCACTAAATTCATTGTCATAAGTGTTTCTATTAAACCAACTGATGCTGCTAAAAAAGCAAAAGGCAAAATAAAGGTGAAAGTATCTAAATTTAAAGGAAGATTTTGCCACAACTCCATATTTGGTGTTGGCAACTCTCCTTTTAATCCTGTTCCTCCTCCTTCAACTATATAAGAACCTACTGTACTTACATCTAACCCTGTAAACACTACTATTAATGTTGTAACTAATATTGCGGTTAAGGCAGCTGGTAATT
Source organism: uncultured Flavobacteriaceae bacterium (assembly GCA_947493535.1). Lineage (GTDB taxonomy): Bacteria > Bacteroidota > Bacteroidia > Flavobacteriales > Flavobacteriaceae. The sequence continues at coordinate 10,580 of CANLRK010000005.1, forward strand.
TTTTTGTAAGTTTAGGTAACCCCCATATTATACCCATAGTTAGTAACACTAAAGCAATCATGGTGAACAACTCTGTTCCGTGCATATATTCATTTATATACTCCTTTACTCCAGAAGCAGATACTTGTACTTTCTTATGCGTAAACATTTTTACTTGCGCCCAAAAAATAACTATTGATAATCCGTTTACAAACCCCATCATTACTGGGTGTGGTATTAACCGAACAAATTTCCCTAACTTAAAAACACCTGCAAGCACTTGTATAACCCCCATTAAAACTACACAGGCCATTAAATAATAAAACCCCATGTTTTCAACAGGCTGATCAAACAGCATCCCTTTAGTATGCCCTTCAGAAATCATTGTCACAAAAATAACTGCAACCGCACCAGCAGCTCCTGAAATCAACCCTGGTCTCCCTCCAAAAATTGCTGTAATCAACCCAATAATAAAAGCTCCTGAAAGTGCCATTAACGGATTAATTTGTGCTACAAATGCAAATGCAACTACTTCAGGTATCATTGCTAAGGATACCGTCATACCAGCTAAAATATCATTTTTTGCGTTTTTGGAATGTTTATGAATTAATGCATTCATGCTGCTTTGTTTAATTTTAAGGCTGCAAAAATAGTGTTATTTATCATCTAAACAACAGAATAGCTTTTTAAAATTAAAATAGCAACAATGTTTTAAAGGCTTTGTAAATAAGATTCTGTAAGAAGCACTACATTAGCGTAAGAATTATCTAAAGCTAATTTAGCCTCATCATTGGTTTTCCATACCGCCTGCGTAATTCCTTCCTCTAATTGAGGGTTTAACTCGCCTGAATAATTAGTTTTCATTAAGTACCAATGAGTTATTTTTAAGTTATACTTACCTCTATTACGGTAAATATGATAGGTTTCTTGTAAAAAACGATCTATCGATAAATTTTTAACACCTGTTTCTTCTTCTACCTCACGCAAAGAAGTTGTTTCTATATCCTCGCCTTTTTCTGCACGTCCTTTAGGTAAATCCCATTTTTTATTCCGTTCAATAAAAAGTAATTTTCCTTCTTCATTTTTCACTAATCCTCCTCCTGCGTAAATAAAGCCCATTCTCTCTTTAAATAGTGATAATAACTTTTCCTTTTTGGGGTGATATAAGTACACCTCTTTAAAATCATTCCGTTGTAACTTTCGTATTACATATTCCATATCAACTGATTTTAATAAGAAAACTTTAAAACCAGACTCTTTCATTACAGTACTCGTTAAAATAATTGGTCTATCGTTTACGAAAATTTTATACATAAGAGGGTAATCTAAATAACTAATTATATTTTGATAAATATAACTTAATTTTCGTTTTTCAGGTAATTTTAACACAAAAAAAATGTAGTTTTGCAGCATGATATTAGACAAAAACATCGCTAAAAAAACAGCCGAATTGTTATTGCAAATTAACGCTATTAAACTGCAACCTAACAATCCTTTTTCTTGGGCCTCAGGATGGAAATCACCTATTTACTGTGACAACCGAATTACACTATCTTTTCCTGAAGTACGAAACTACCTAAAACAACAATTAGCCAAACAAGTACTTGATGCTTATGGCAAGCCTGATGTTATTGCAGGTGTTGCCACTGGAGCCATTGCTATTGGTGCATTAGTAGCTGAAGAATTAAACATTCCGTTTGTTTATGTGCGCCCTGAAGCAAAAAAACACGGAAGAAAAAATCAGATAGAAGGTTTTTTAGAAGCTAACAAAACTGTTGTGGTTATTGAAGATTTAATTAGTACCGGAGGAAGTAGTTTAAAAGCCGTTGAAGCATTAAAACAACATGGTGCTAAAGTAAAAGGAATGTTAGCTCTTTTTACCTATGGATTTACTATTGCTGAGGAAAACTTCACAAAGGCCAATGTAAACTTACACACCTTAAGTAATTACGAAAATCTTATAGAACAAGCAGCTGAAACCAATTATATTACTAGAGAAGAAATAAACACTTTACAAGAATGGCGTAAAAACCCATCAGAATGGAATACTATTTGCGAATAACACTCTAAAAAAATTAGACCATCATGAACATAGAAGGAAACAAAGTTATTATCAACAAATCAAAAGCTGAAGTCGTTTCATTTTTAACTAAAATGGAAAATTTTGAACAACTAATGCCCACAGATACAAAATTTGAAGTATTAGGAGAAGATATTTTCTTATTTGGCTTAAAAGGAATGCCTGAAATAAAATTAAAATTGAAAGAGCATAATACCGATAAAGTTGTTTTAGGAGCAGCTAGTGACAAATTACCATTTACACTTACTGCTAACTTAAACGAAATAGCAGATGATAAAACAGAAACTCAATTAGCTTTTGAAGGTACGTTTAACGCCATGATGGCCATGATGGTTAAAGGACCAATCACCAAGTTTGTAGGACAATTATCTGAAAAACTAGGCGAAATTTAATACATTAATTTCACTTCTTTAAGACGAAATTCCTTTATAACTTCATCTTCAAGAATCACTTGTAATTTACCTTCCGGTGTTACACTTTTAATGAAACCAGAAAACATAACACCTTCTGCATTTTTAAATGTAGAAGGTTTGTTTTTTCTAAACAAATATGCCTGATAACTTTCGTACAACTCATTAAAATCTAAATTGCTTAATTTTTGCAATTGCCTTTTTAACTCTACTACTAGCGTAACCAATAACTCTTCTAAATTAAAATATTTTCCTAAAATTTGCTGTAATGAACTAGCTCTAAATGATTCATCAAAAGCAACCTGATTTACATTTAAACCAATACCTATTATTGAATGCTTTTCGGTAGTAGACCTCACAATATTTTCTATCAGAATACCTGACACTTTTTTATTACCTGACAAAATATCATTAGGCCACTTTATATACAACTGTGGCAAACATAATTTCTGCAACACGTTAAATACAGCTACAGACACAGCACAATTTAAGTAAAATTGTTTATCCAAAGCTAAAAACGAAGAGTTGTAAAACACACTAAACGTTAGGTTTTCACCTTTATTAGCCTTCCATTCAGTTCCTAATTGTCCTTTACCCTGAGTCTGTTCTTTCGCAAAAATCACAGTAAAATCTTCCAATTGTTCATGAACTGACAGTTGTTTCAAATAGTCATTAGTAGACGGAACGGTATGGAGTTTGATAATTTTGATACTACAAATGTAAAACTTATAATAAATCTAACTGTTATACCGCAAAAAAAGAATATTTTTGCTATTTCAAACTATTTTTAATGACAAAAAAGAATACAAATACGGATACTTTAATTACTTTAATCCTTAAAGGAATTGAAGAAGTTAAAGGTAATGATATTGATATATTAGATTTACGAGAAATTGATAATACTCCTTGTGACTACTTTATTATATGTAACGGTAACACAAACACACAAGTAAATGCTATTGTTGGTTCCATACAGAAAACAGTAAGCAAAGAACTTAAAGATAAGCCTTGGCACATTGAAGGGTCGGAAAATGCAGAATGGGTTTTAATGGATTATGTTAACGTAGTTGTACATGTTTTTCAAAAACACACAAGAGAATTTTACGATATAGAAAGTTTATGGGGTGATGCTAAAATAACCTCAATACAAACCAATTACTAAACAAGACGTATATGTCAGACAACAATAAAAACGCACCTAAAAAAATAAAATTTAACGCTTTCTGGATTTACGGAATCATTTCGTTAATTTTATTATTCTTTATTTTAAACTCTAACTCATCAACAGATAACGAAGTTAGCTTTTCTCAGTTTAAAGAGTACGTTCCTCAAAACGATATTAAAGAAATCGTTATTGTCCCTAACATGAGGCTTGCACACGTATTTCTTAAAGATGAAGCTTTAAAAAAAGAAACGTACAAAGAATTTGCTAAACAACGTGGCATCTCTTTTATAGGAAAAATACCAAACTTTTCTGTTCAATACCTCGATTTACAAAATTTTGAAAACTACTTAACAGACCAAAAAAAGGAAAACAAATTAGATTTTACTTTAGATGTTAAGCAACAAGATAATACCCTAACCGATTTCATAATTGGCTTACTACCTTTTATATTAATTATAGGATTATGGTTGTTTTTCATGAAAAGAATGTCTGGAGGACAAGGCGGAGGCCCAGGAGGACAAATTTTTAATATCGGAAAATCAAAAGCTAAATTATTCGACCAGAAAGCAGACATAAAAACCACTTTCAAAAACGTTGCTGGATTAGAAGGAGCTAAAGAAGAGGTTGAAGAAATTGTTGATTTTCTAAAAAACCCAAAAAAATATACTTCGCTAGGTGGTAAAATACCTAAAGGAGCTTTATTAGTAGGCCCTCCAGGAACAGGAAAAACACTTCTTGCAAAGGCAGTTGCTGGAGAAGCTAAGGTTCCCTTCTTTTCACTATCAGGTTCTGATTTTGTTGAAATGTTTGTCGGTGTTGGAGCATCTCGAGTAAGAGATTTGTTTAAGCAAGCAAAAGAGAAATCACCATCAATCATTTTTATTGATGAAATTGATGCCATTGGTAGAGCTAGAGGTAAAAATGCAATGTCAGGAAGTAACGATGAACGTGAAAACACCTTAAACCAACTACTTACCGAAATGGATGGTTTTGGCACAAATGATAATGTAATAGTACTTGCCGCCACAAACAGAGCAGATATCTTAGACAAAGCATTGATGCGTGCCGGAAGATTTGATCGCCAAATTTATGTTGACTTACCAGATATTAGAGAGCGAAAAGAAATTTTTGAAGTACACCTAAAACCTTTAAAAATCAAAAAGGGCTTAGACACTAAATTCTTATCTAAACAAACTCCTGGATTCTCTGGAGCCGACATAGCAAATGTATGTAATGAAGCTGCACTGATAGCTGCAAGGAATGGCAAAGAAGAGATAGACAAACAAGACTTTTTAGATGCTGTTGACAGGATAGTTGGAGGACTAGAGAAGAAAAACAAAATTATCACTCCTTCAGAAAAGAAAGCTATTGCCTATCATGAGGCTGGTCATGCAACCGTGAGCTGGATGCTAGAACACGCTGCACCTTTGGTAAAAGTAACCATTGTTCCTAGAGGAAAAGCTTTAGGGGCTGCTTGGTATTTACCAGAAGAACGTATGATTGTTAGACCAGAACAAATGTTAGATGAAATGTGCGCTACCCTAGGAGGACGTGCTGCAGAAAAAATAATTTTCAACAAAATTTCTACTGGCGCCCTGAGCGATTTAGAAAAAGTTACCAAACAAGCCAGAGGAATGGTAACTGTTTATGGTTTAAGTGATAAAATAGGTAACCTAACCTATTATGATTCATCAGGACAGAGCGACCATGGTTTTACAAAACCATATAGCGAGAAAACTGCAGAACTTATTGATAATGAAATATCAGAGATTATAGAAAAGCAATATCAAAGAGCTATAGATTTACTTGAAAGTCATAAAGATAAACTCTCTACACTTGCAGAATTACTACTAGAAAAAGAAGTTATTTTCAGAGATGATTTAGAAGATATTTTCGGAAAAAGACCATTTAAATCTGAAGCCAAAGTAAACGATCTAAACGAAGAAGAGTAAACAACCTAAAAACTTAATTTAAAACTAATTTAAATTAAGTTTTTTTTATATATTTGGTTTAATAACCCCTAAAAAACAACTATCTCAATCTATGGGGATTTTTGAAAAACTTTTCGGTAAAAACAAAAAGCAATCTTCAGACCAAAATGATGAGCAAGGCAGATACATGCCTAAAGAAAACATCCCTATTGACGAACAGTTTACCATCAACTTCATGAAAAATGGCGGTAAATTTATTTACTGTGATTCTTTAAGCGAAATACATCAAAATTTTAATGATATTTTAAAAGAAAATAATTGGGAGTCAGAGACCGTATTATGCTATAGTGAAAGTTTAAAACAAATTTTTAAACAGTTTAGCTTAAAATATGAGAAAAGCTCAGCTTCATTCTTTTTAACTAATTGCGAGAGTTTAATTGCCGACAAGGGATCTATCTTAATATCTTCTAATCAAATTAAAGAACATAAATTAGACGAATTACCTGAAAATTTTGTCTTATATGCTACAACTAGCCAGTTAAAAGAAACTATTAGTGAAGGATTAAGAGCTATTAAAAACAATACGCAAAAACAGATTCCTAGTAATATTACCACTTTAAAGCATTTCAAATCTTCAACAGAAAATGATTTTATGACTTACGGAAGCAGTACAAAAAACTTATATTTGCTCCTTTTGGAAGATTTATAAAATGAATGAAACTATAACTCGCACAATATCAGGACTGATATATATAAGCATTTTAATAACGGCTATTTTTTATTCAGATAACGGTTACTCTTTTGCTCTTTTATTATTTGCTTTTGCAGCAATTTCATGTTGGGAATTTAACGACCTGTTAAAACTAAATAATTTTCGAGCCTATTTCCAACTTGTAATTTTAGCCTATTTTACCTACATCGCTATTACTAATCAATCAAGCTTATCAACTAGGGCTTTTATTATTTTTAGCTTATCAACTCTATGCACCCACTTATATCTAACCTATAATCTATTTAAATTAAAAACAATAAACGAGCGTAGTATCTTAAAACAGCAATTACCGCTACTTTACCTTTTAATACCTTTTTCGTTATTAGCACTGATACCTTCAGTATATAACAACACATATAATCCATACATTATTTTAGGTATTTTAATAATCATTTGGTCTAACGATACTTTTGCTTATTTAATTGGAAAAAACTTTGGCAAAAGAAAACTTTATCCGAAAATTTCACCAAAAAAAACCATAGAAGGTTTTGTTGGCGGAATAATCGCTGGAATAATCGCTGGAATAATTATTGCCTTTACAACTAAAAGTTTATCTTTAATACACTGGATGGTTTTAAGCTTAATTATAACTATATTTGGTACTATAGGTGATTTAATTGCATCTAAATTTAAACGAGAAGCCAACATTAAAGATAGTAGTAATTTAATACCTGGTCACGGAGGTTTTTTAGACCGATTAGATAGTTTAATTTTTGTTTCATCATTTATCTATTTATACTTACAACTAATTAATTATGTTTCATAAAGAAGGACACAAAATAATTTTAATAACATTATTTATAGTAGTCGCTATATTTTTAGCAGCCGAATACATTACAAGCAATGAAATTATACAGTATATACTTTACGGCATTGGTTTTGTTTTTTTAGTACTTATCCTACAGTTTTTTAGAAACCCAAAGAGGTACACACAACAAAATGACAATCACATAATTGCCCCTGTTGACGGTAAAGTAGTTGTTATTGAAGAAGTTTTTGAGAAAGAGTATTTTAAAGACAACAGGCTACAGGTTTCCATATTTATGTCTCCAATTAATGTACACGTTACCCGTTATGCATTAAGTGGTGTCGTAAAATTTAGCAAATATCATCCTGGAAAATTTTTAGTCGCATGGCATCCTAAGGCATCCGAAGAAAACGAAAGAACCACTGTCGTAATAGAAAACCAGACCTTTGGCGAGGTACTTTACCGTCAAATTGCTGGTGCATTAGCAAAAAGAATTGTAAATTATGCTACTGAAAACACCAATGTAGTTCAAGGTACTGATGCAGGATTTATTAAGTTTGGATCTCGGGTAGATTTATTTTTACCTATTGGCACAAAACTAAACATAAAGTTAAATGATGTTGTAAAAGGAGGTGAAACCATAGTTGCTATTAATGAGTAAGACAAAAGATATACACGAAAGGTTTTTAAAAGCTTTTGAAGCAGCAAATGCAATGGATGACATTGATATTCCAATCGACTTACGTCTTCAGTTTTACGCCTATTACAAACAAGCTACAATAAACGCTAGCTCTTTCTATTCTCCTAATGACCCTGACCAAATAAGAAATGCATTTAAGTTAAATGCAATTTTACAAGTTAAAGACCTCAGCGCCGATGAAGCTAAGCTAGCCTACATAGATTTAGTTAATGAAACTATAACCAAATACAATGTAAACATAAAACTCATTTAATCTTACTAACCACAACAAACAACAACACTATGAAAAAAATATTCTTTTATTCACTTTGCTGCACTTTACTTATAACTTCATGCAAAAAAGAAAATAAACAACCCGAACCAACTACTCAAGATACTACGCAACAAACTTATACTGTTGATGCCAACGCTACTGAAGTACATTGGACAGCCTACAAAACAACGGCTAAAACACCAGTATCAGGAGTTTTTACTCGCTTAAACATTGATAAACCTATTGTAAGCGACACTAAACAAGGTGCCTTTGTAAATTTAAACTTCAGTATTCCTGTATCAAGTTTTTTCTCTAAAGATGAAACTAGAGATTCAAAAATAAAATCTCTCTTCTTTGGAGTAATGAAAGAAACTGAATTTATAAGTGGGAATTTTAGCAATATTATGGGAAATGAAGAAGAAGGGAGAATGAACTTAAACCTTAAAATGAATGGAGAGATTGTTAACATACCAATGAAGTACACTATTGACAATAACATTGTTACCCTTAATGGAACGATTACTAATTTAATGGACTGGAAAATGGAAACCGCCTTTAACTCTTTACATAAAGCATGTGAAGTTTTACACAAAGGAGAAGACGGAATAAGCAGAACTTGGGAAGATGTAGCCATAAGTGCTAAAGCTGTTTTAAAATAAAATACAAAGCAAAATACTAAAAAGCTCTTTTATATTTAGCAATATAAAAGAGCTTTTTTTTGCTTAAAGTTTAATTAAATCATTAATCTATTAACATATATTAACCATTAATCTAATTTTAATAACACTTTATCAAAAAACATGTTAAATTTTTAAATTATTCACATATAAAATAGTAGATTTAAGTATTATTAATCATAAACCCGATAGTTATGAAAAAATACATCTTATTATTCAGCGTAGTTTTAGTTGCATTATTATTTATTAGCAACACAAAAGAAAATGATCAATCGAATGAAAAAATCATTATTTGTCATATCCCACCAGGTGAACCAGAAAACGCTCATCCTATTGAAATAGATTTACATGCATGGCCTGCACATGAAGCTCATGGCGATGTAATTGGAGATTGTAGTCAAAGTAGTAGACCTGATGACGGTCAAGATGATATACACAAAGACGAAACTGTTTTCTAAAACAAAAAAACTTTAGAAGAACAAAAGGTAAGATAGCTAATCTTACCTTTTGTTTTATAATTTGATAAAATGCCGTTAATCTGAAATTATTAACAATTTGACAAATAAATTGTTAATAATTTTATTTTCACTGGTATTACTCTTAATTTTAGAATATAATAACCCCCAAAAAAAAAATGAATTATGAAAAAGTATGTTATACTCTTCGGAATAATTCTCACTGGATTTATTTTAACCAGTACCACTACAAAAAATGAGAATGCAGGAGAAAGAATTAAAGTTGCACATGTTAACAACAAACAAGGACAACAAAAAGAAATTATTGAAATTAAGATGAATGATTTAAATAGTCATTTAGCACACGGTGATGTCATCGTAAAACAATAACCTAAATACACAATTAATAAACCCGAAAAAAAAGAGTTATGTAGCTACATAACTCTTTTTTTTATTCAAACAATTTCATGTTTATTGTAATGCAGCTAAACTAACTTTTAAAGTTTCTATTTTAGCCAACGCATCAGCTTCTTTTTTACGTTCTGTAGCAATAACCGCCTCAGGGGCATTATTTACAAAACGTTCATTTGCTAATTTTTTCTGAACAGATTTTAAAAACCCTTCCGTATATTGTAATTCCTCAGTTATTTTTTTAACCTCAGCTTCTAAATCAATAGCACCAGACACTGGTATAAAGTATTCATTTGACTTTACCCTAAAACTCAAAGCACCATCAACCTTTGTCTTTACATAATTTAACTCAGAGATATTCCCTAATTTTTCAATAACTGAATCAAAATGATTTGATTCATTCTCATTGTTAAGTATTGAAAACTCTATAGCATCTTTAAATGAAATATTTTTTTCTTTTCTAACTGCACGAATACCCGAAATTACTTCTGAAGCAACCTCAAAATCTTTAAGTATTTTTTGATCAACTTCTTTTTTCTCTGGATATAATGAAACAATTAGAGCTTCATCTTTAGATCTTTCTGCAATTAAGTGCCATAATTCTTCCGTTAAAAACGGCATAAATGGGTGTAATATTTTCAAATTATCCTCAAAGAAACTAATAACAGTATTAAAAGTAATTCTATCAATTGGCTGCTGATATCCTGGCTTCACCATTTCTAAAAGCCATGAACAGAAATCATCCCACAATAATTTATACGTAGCCATTAAAGCATCCGACAGACGATATTTTGAAAAATGATCTTCTATTTCTGCAAACGATGCCTGAAATTTTGCTTCATACCAAGCTAACGCAACCTTACTAGCTTCTGGCTGTTCAATAGTATCACTTATCTCCCATCCACTTATTAATTTATAGGCGTTATATATCTTATTACCAAAAGCTTTTCCTTGTTGTAATTTGGTTTCGTCAAATAATAAATCTGTCCCTGCTCCAGAACTTAACAACATCATCCCAGCTCTAACTGCATCAGCACTATAATCATCTATTAACTTCAATGCATCTGGTGAATTACCTAATTGTTTAGACATTTTTCGACCTTGATTATCACGGACAATTCCGGTAAAATATACATTTTCAAAAGGTTTTTCATTTTTAAACTCATATCCAGCAAAAATCATACGAGCTACCCAAAAGAAAATAATATCTGGCCCTGTAACTAAATCGTTTGTTGGGTAATAATATTTCATTTCTTCATTATCAGGATTGCGCATACCATCAAAAACAGAAATTGGCCATAACCATGAAGAAAACCAAGTGTCTAGAGCATCGGCATCTTGACGCAAATCTTTAGATGTAAGTGATTGATTATTGGTTTTTTCTTTTGCCAACAACAACGCTTTTTCTGGAGTTTCTGCTACAACAAAATCGTCTTTAGCGTCGCCATAATAATACGCAGGTATTTGTTGTCCCCACCATAACTGACGAGAAATATTCCAGTCTCTAATATTTTCCAACCAATGACGATAAGTATTTTCTATTTTCTTTGGATATAACTTAATATCTTGATCTTCTAATACTGCTTTTAAAGCCGGCTGTACTAACTCATCCATTTTTAAGAACCATTGATCTGATAATCGTGGCTCAATAACAGCTTTTGTACGCTCAGAAGTACCTACCTTGTTTATATGATTTTCCACTTTAGGTAATAATCCTAAACCTTCTAATTCTTCTGCAATTTCTTTACGAACTACAAATCTATCTTTCCCTTTATAATGCAAACCAAAACTATTTAATGTTGCATCTTCATTAAAAATATCTATAACCTCTAAGTTATGCTTATCACCAAGTGCTTTGTCATTTACATCATGAGCAGGAGTTACTTTAAGACAACCTGTACCAAATTCTAAATCAACATAATCATCTTCAATAATAGGAATTACTCTATTACAAATAGGAACAATTGCCTTTTTACCCTTCAAATGGGTATGACGCTCATCATTAGGGTTAATACAAATTGCAGTATCTCCCAAAATAGTTTCTGGTCGTGTAGTAGCAACTGTTAAAACATCATCTGTTCCTTCTATCTTATAATTGATATGATATAATTTTCCGTTTTGCTCAACATATTCTACCTCTTCATCAGACAATGTTGTTTTGGCTTCAGGATCCCAATTCACCATTCTATAGCCACGATAAATCATGCCTTTATTATACAATTCAACAAAGGATTGTATTACTGATGCAGACATATCATCATCTAAGGTGAATTTTGTTCTATCCCAATCACATGAACAGCCTAACTTTTTTAATTGCTCTAAAATAACCCCACCATATTCGTTAGTCCAATCCCAAGCATGTTTTAGAAACTCCTCACGTGTTAAATCATTTTTATCGATTCCTTGTTCTCTTAACTTAGCTACAACTTTAGCTTCGGTTGCTATTGAAGCATGATCAGTACCAGGCACCCAACAAGCATTTTTACCTTGTAATCGCGCACGACGAATTAATACATCCTGAATAGTATTGTTAAGCATATGCCCCATGTGTAAAACACCCGTAACATTTGGAGGTGGAATAACAATTGTATACGGCTCTCTTTCATCTGGAGTTGAATGAAAATAATTGTTTTTCATCCAATAAGAATACCATTTTTCCTCTACTACTTTAGCATTGTATTTTCCTGAATCGCTCATTTTGGTCTGATTTTTGAACTTTAATGAGCAAAAGTAACCATTAAGCAGGTATTTAAAAAGAATTTAATAATTTCTTTACCTTCTTTTTTAGAATCATTAAAGCATAATATTTACTATATTTGGAACCCATGTTTTTATTATTACATAGTACTAACGTGTTAATTTAGTAACACATAAAAAAGATTATTATGAAAAAGTTTTTTGCATTACTATTCATAAGTATTATTAGTTATACTGCTTATGCACAAGACAAAGCAGCAAAAATTGAGTTCAAAAGTGAAACTATTGATTACGGAAAAATTGAAAATGGCAGTGATGGCGTTCGTGTTTTTGAATTTACTAATACAGGAACAGCTCCATTAGTTATTACCAACGTAAAATCAAGTTGTGGCTGCACTGTTCCTAAAAAACCTACCGCTCCTATAGCACCTGGTAAGAACGGAACAATTGAAGTGAAGTACGACACTAAAAGACCAGGGTTTATTAGAAAAACAATAACTGTTACTTCTAATGCTCAAAATACAAAAAATGGTATTTCTTATTTAAAGATAAAAGGAGAAGTTAAAAAAGTAGACAATAGTAGTATTCTTGAGAAAAACAACGAAAAAACTACTTCTATAATGAGTCAATAAAAAAACACATATTATTTACAATACCCTAGTTTAATTTTGAACTAGGGTATTTTTTTTTAAAGGAGATTTTAACTTAAATTTCTTTTCCATTATCAAATCACCTCTTTTTATTTTCATCGTAATTTCTTTATCATCTTCATCATGAAAGAGAGCTGTTATACTTTTTAACTTATACTGATATGTTTTTTTCCCATTTACCTCAAGTAACACATCATCTTTACGTAATCCAACTATAGCAGCTGGCGAGTTTTCCCTAACATGATCTATAACAAACTCAGGAGTTAACACATAACTCAAGTCTACGTATGAAATAAAATTATTTTCCTTTAAACTTTTTATTAATTCGTTATTGTTATTTTTAGCTACAGCATCACCATCCTGACGTAACACTAGTCCAGATTTATTATAATAAAAAGGGTTGTCAATATGTTTGTTAGGCTTCACATACATTTTTGAGTTATTATAATCAAAAACCACCGTAAATCGCTTCAACAAATCCCCTCCTATACTTCCAGCTCTAGTAGAAAAGTCTTTCAATTCGTCAGGCAACACATCTTTATATGGATATGATATTTTCACATCCTTAAACACCCTTCCTACAAACTCTAATTCATTTATTTTGCTACGCTTACCTAAAATTTCCCCAGAAACTGTCATCCCTAAATAATCCTCATAATACCCATAATGATTAATTGCTATAACATCTTCCTTAAACATCCACATACCATCACTCATTCCTGTGTCTATTAAAAAATTTTCCACAATACTATCTCCCAACTTAACTCCCACAAAAGGTTTTCCTTTTGAAAAAGCTAAATCAACTTCGGTAAAACGATTCCACCTTTTTTTGTAATAGTCTTTTTTATATACTTTCATGAGTTCTTGTTCATACAGTAACTCCACAACAAAATCTTTAAAAAAATGATACCCAATTATTCCATTGATTTCTTCTCCTAAATATGACGATAAGTTATTTCCTTGATTAAAAGCAACGTATATAATATGATTCTCACTTCTTACACCTCCAATTTCTACTGTATTATTTCTTGACTTTAGTGCCTTTACCTCTATATCATTAGCCCCTTTTACGGTAAAAAACTCAGCCTGATTTAAAGCCAGTGAATCTACTTCAGTTACATTAAATAAAATTGTTTCTTTCACACCTGAATCAAGTAAAAAAGATAGCTCTACCCCGTTAACAGACACAGGAATTACCATTAAATTACTAACCAAATTAAACGGTATTTTAGCTTTATGCTTTTTAGTAGAGAACTCAAAATCAGATTGCCCAAACGAAAAGCTAATCATAAGTAAACACCCAAGTAATGCAATATATTTTTTAAACATCAATTTCATAACACTCTAATTCAATAAAAAAGGTACAATTTTATTCCCTACCTCATCAAAATTTTAACACTAATTAACGTATGTGTTCCCTAACCATATTCTAATAAAAATGTGTAATTTTGGAGTTTCAAAAAACAAGATTGAAAAATGCCAAAAATCTCAGTTAAAGGTACTGCAATGCCTCAATCACCTATAAGAAAATTAGTTCCTTTTGCAGAAGATGCTAAAAAAAGAGGTGTACATGTATTTCATTTAAACATCGGACAACCTGATATTAAAACACCACAAGTTGCTCTTGATGCTATAAAAAACAACACCATAGATGTTTTAGCGTACTCACGTTCAGAAGGATCAGAAGAGTATAGAACTAAAATTGCTAATTACTATAAGGCACATAATGTTACCATTAACCATAACAATGTAATTGTAACCACGGGAGGTTCCGAAGCCTTACTTTTTACCTTCGGAAGTATCATGGATCAAGGAGATGAAGTAATCATCCCAGAGCCATTTTACGCAAACTACAATGGTTTTTCAACCGCATCAGGCGTAAATGTTGTTCCTGTTATGTCGAGTATTGATAACTGTTTTGCTCTTCCTCCAATTGAAGAATTTGAAAAACTAATAACAGAAAAAACAAAAGCAATATTAATTTGTAATCCAGGTAATCCAACCGGATACTTATATAGTAAGGAGGAAATTAAAAAATTAGCCGCCATTGTCAAAAAGCACGACTTATTCTTAATTGCTGACGAAGTATACCGCGAATTTGCTTATGACGGATTAACACATCATTCTATTTTAGCCGAGGAAGGACTAGATGAAAATGCTATTGTAATAGATTCTGTATCTAAACGTTACAGCATGTGTGGTGCTCGTATCGGATGTATCGTATCACGAAACAAAACCTTTATGGACACAGCCCTTAAGTTTGCACAAGCTAGACTAAGCCCTCCTACTTATGCACAAATAGCATCTGAAGCTGCCTTAGATACTCCTCAAAGTTATTTTGATAATGTTATTGAAGAATATACTTCAAGAAGAAATACATTAATCAATGAGCTCAAAAAAATTGATGGCGTAAAAGTGGCTACACCTAAAGGCGCTTTTTATTGCATTGCAGAATTACCTATAAACAATGCTGATGATTTCGCGCAGTGGCTTTTAGAAAAATTTGACTTGAACGGCAAAACAATCATGGTTGCTCCTGCAGCTGGATTTTATTCTACCCCAGGTGTTGGGTTAAATCAAATAAGAATAGCTTATGTTCTTAAGGAGGAAGATTTAATTACAGCGGCTACTATTTTAAAAAATGCATTAGCTGAATACAAAAGTCAAGTATAATTTAAATCACCAGAACACACATCTATTTTGAATATCTTACATAACATATCACTTAAAAACTACAATACCTTTGGTATTAACGTGAACGCTAAAAACTTTGTACAAGCAAATTCTATAGAAGAACTTCAGGAAATTATTCAGTTAAATTATCCAGATAAGTTCTTGCTTGGTGGCGGAAGTAATATGCTACTTACTAAAGATATTGATAATGCTCTTGTAATTTATTTAAATTTAAAAGGAAAAAAAATTATCCAACAAGATGATGATTTTGTTTATATAAAAGCTCATGCTGGCGAAAACTGGCATGAGTTTGTTTTATGGTGTCTTGAGCATGACTTTGGTGGGCTCGAAAACATGTCACTTATACCAGGTAATGTAGGGACTGCACCAATACAAAACATAGGCGCTTATGGAAAAGAACTTAAAGATAATTTTGTTTCCTGCGAAACTATAGAAATTGCTACTGGAAAAACACGCAACTTTACCAAAGAGGCTTGTAATTTTGACTACAGAAACTCTGTTTTTAAAAATGAATTAAAAGGGCAATACATCATTACATCTGTAAGCTTTAAACTTACAAAACACAGCCACAAAACTAACACCTCATACGGTGCTATTGAAGCTGAACTTGCAGCAAAAAATATTAAAAAACCTAGTATTACAGATATTTCTAATGCCGTAATTGCTATTAGAAACTCTAAACTCCCTGATCCAAAAAAACTAGGTAATAGCGGTAGTTTTTTTAAAAACCCCGTAGTACCTAACACTATTTTCAATACGTTTATTCAGCAGTTTCCTGAAGCTCCAAGTTATAAAGTTTCCGATACCGAAACTAAAATACCAGCAGGATGGCTTATTGAAAAAGCTGGTTTTAAAGGTAAAAGGTTCGGTGATGCCGGTGTGCATAAAAACCAAGCTTTGGTTTTGGTAAACTATGGCAATGCAACTGGTCAAGAAATATGGGATTTAGCCATGCGGATTAAAACCACTGTCTTTGAAAAATTTGGAATTGAAATCAACCCCGAAGTAAATATCTATTAAACATATAACTTTAAATCATTATTTTTATCCTTAAATAAAGATAAAACTGATGAAATTTTTACGCTTATTTCTTTTAATTTTCCCAATTACTACATTAGCTCAAAACGGACTTTTTGAGGACCATAAAAAATTTACACGACAAGATTCTCTTCGCGGAAGCATAACTCCAGAACGTGAGTGGTGGAATGTAACACATTACAATTTATCTCTTGAGGTTTTTCCAGAAACTAAAACCTTAAAAGGAAAAAACACTATTTCTTTTGAGGTCTTAAAAAATGCAAAAAAGATGCAACTAGACCTTCAAGAACCTATGCGCATTACTAAAATAGTACATCATAATAATTTAATTGATCAATCACTGTCATTTAAACGAGAGGGCAATGTTTATTGGGTATTATTTCCTAATACACTAATAAAAACAACTCATCATAACATCTCGGTATTTTTTGAAGGAAAACCAACCGAAAGTATAAATCCACCATGGTCAGGCGGAATTACTTGGAAAAAAGATCGTAAGGGTACAGATTTTATCGCATCGTCCAACCAAGGAATTGGCGCAAGTATTTGGTGGCCCAATAAGGATCATAGTTATGATGAACCCGACAACGGTGCTTTGATTACAGTAACAACTCCAGAGCATTTAACCAATGTTTCTAATGGAAGATTAATTAATACCACTCATTTAAAGAAAGAGAAGAAAAAAATTTATCAATGGGAAGTAAAAAATCCTATTAACAATTACGGTGTAAATATTAATATTGGTGATTATGTAAGATTTTCCGAAACATATAAAGGAGAAAACGGATTGTTAGATTGTGATTATTGGGTATTGAGAGAAAACTTAGAAAAAGCTAAAAAACAGTTTAAGCAAGCGTCCATGACTTTGGAGGCTTTTGAATACTGGTTTGGCCCATATCCTTTTTACGAAGATAGCTACAAATTAGTTGAAGCCCCTTATTTAGGCATGGAACATCAAAGCTCTGTAACCTATGGAAATGATTATATAAACGGCTATAAAGGCACCGATTTAAGCGGTACTGGAGTTGGGCTAAAATTCGATTTTATTATCGTACATGAAAGTGGTCATGAGTGGTTTGCTAATAGCATTACTAATAAAGATGTGGCAGACATGTGGATACATGAGAGCTTTACCGCCTATTCCGAAAGTTTATTTGTTGATTACCATTTTTCAACTAAAGAAGCAGAAGACTACATAATCGGCACAAGAAAAGCTATTTTAAACGATAAACCTATAATAGGAAAATATCATGTTAATCAAGAAGGATCAAGCGATATGTATTATAAGGGCGCTAACATGCTACATACTTTACGTCAAATTATTAATAACGACACTTTATGGCGCAAAATTCTGCGTGGACTTAACAAAGAATTTTACCATCAACAAGTAAGCACTAAACAAATAGAAAATTACATTAGTACACATGCTAAACTTGACTTAAACGGCTTTTTTAATCAATATTTAAGAGACGTTAAAATACCTGTTTTTAAATACAAAGTGAAAAAAAATAAATTATGCTATAAGTTCACAAACGCAGTAAGCAATTTTGCGATACCCGTAAAAGTTTGGATAAACAATAAGCCTATTTGGTTAAACACTACAACCAAAACAAATTCTTTTAAGTTTAACGAAATAATTAAATCAATTCAAACAGATAGAAATTTTTACATAACCTCGCAAAAACAATAAAAAAGCATTATTGAACCCATTTTTTTATTCCTATCTTTGTAATAAATTTATGTAAATGAAACTTTTATTATTGACAATAGGCTTATTAGCATTAGGAGTTATAGGAATCGCTATAAAACTTTGGGCAAAAAAAGATGGAGAATTTGCTGGTACTTGCGCTAGCCAAAACCCTGTTTTAAACAAATCTGGAGAACCATGTGGTTTTTGTGGAAAACCTGCTGAAGAGTTTGGTACTTGTAATGAACCTCAACATAAAAATTAAACGTCACTTTCAATAGTTCAAAAAGTTTATGCTTACAATTTTACTATATGCTTTTATAGCTGTTACGGCTATACAAGTACTTTATTACCTTATTGCCTTTTCACAGTTTGCCTTTACTAAAAACAAAAATAACAAGGTTAACACCCCTCCTATTTCAGTAATTGTTTGTGCAAAAAATGAAGCAGAGAATTTACAGCAATTTTTACCTAAAATAATTACTCAAAACTACCCTAATTTTGAACTCGTTTTAATAAACGACGCCTCTTATGATAGTACTTTAGAGGTTATGGAAACTTTTAAAGAGCAATACCAAAACATTAAAATTGTTAATGTGGTAAACAACGAAGCCTTTTGGGGCAATAAAAAATATGCATTAACACTTGGTATAAAAGCTAGTACTCACGACCATTTATTATTCTGTGATGCAGATTGTGAGCCTAAATCTGAAAACTGGATTAGTAAAATGAGCGCTAATTTTACCAACAAAAAAAGTATTGTAATAGGCTATGGGGCATATAAAAAGAAAAAACACTCGTTACTTAACGCTTTAATACGATTTGAAACTTTATTAACCGCCATACAATATTTTTCATATGCCAAACTAGGCAACCCATATATGGGGGTAGGAAGAAATTTAGCCTATACAAAAGAAACTTTTTTTAACCACAGTGGCTTTATGAGCCACATGAATGTACGCTCAGGTGATGATGATTTGTTTGTTAATGAAGCTGCAACTAAATCCAATACAAGTATTGAATTTTCAGAAGAAAGTCATACAGAGTCAATTCCTTCATCTAACTTTTTGGAATGGTTTCATCAAAAAAGAAGGCACATATCTACTGCTAAACATTACAAGTTTAAAGACAAGTTTTTTTTAAGCACCTTTTACATTTCTCAATTTTTATTTTGGTTGATGTTTATTACACTTATTAGCATACAATTTAAATGGGAAATTGTAATGAGTATACTTGGTATTAAATTATTCTTACAGTACATTATTTTCGGTGTTTCGGCTAAAAAGTTAAAAGAACAAGACATAATTTTCGCTATTCCTTTCTTAGAGTTTTTTCTAATTCTGTTTCAAATGATTATATTTATAACTAACATGTTTTCAAAACCAAATCATTGGAAGTAAACAGCGCAATAATATTACATCATATAGCCGAAGCTAAAAAAGGAAAGCAAAGTGCGTTTAATTTTTTATTAGATACGTATTGGAATGAGGTTTACGGATTTCAAATAAAAAGAACAAAAGATGAAGTTGAAGCAGAAGACATAACTATTCAAACCTTTTCAAAAGCATTTCATAAAATTGATTTATTTGACGAACAATACAAATTTAGCACTTGGTTAATAACAATTTCTAAAAATATACATTACGATTTTCTTCGAAAAAAGAAAGCTTCAATAGCAAGTAACACAACTACTGATAGTGAAAATTATTTACATCATATTGCTGACGAAACTCCAACTATTGAAGATAAAATCATTACCGAACAAAACTTAGCCAAGCTACTAAAAGACATTAAAAAACTAAAACCACATTACCAACAAGTAATACAATTACGTTATTTTCAGGAAATGAGTTACAAAGAAATTGCCCAAGAAATTAATGAACCTATCAATAATGTTAAAGTAAAATTACTTCGCGCTCGTAAGTTGTTAGCAGAAATTATTGCTACCAACAATTAAAACCAAACACACACTACACCACTACATTCACTAAGCCGCAAGGTGTGTGTAATTGCAATATTATCGCTATCTTTGCCAATCGTTATAGACCTATATTATGAATACAGATCAAACTAGTGTACTTCCTCCTAAAGGAAAACCAAAATGGTTAAAAGTAAAACTTCCTGTTGGAAAAAAGTATACCGATTTACGTGGCTTAGTAGATAAATACAAATTAAATACCATTTGCACTTCTGGTAGCTGTCCGAACATGGGAGAATGCTGGGGAGAAGGAACTGCTACGTTTATGATATTAGGTAATATCTGTACTAGATCTTGTGGATTTTGTGGTGTTAAAACGGGAAGACCAGAAACAGTTGACTGGGACGAGCCTGAAAAAGTAGCTCGATCTATAAAACTCATGAAAATTAAACATGCCGTTCTAACATCGGTAGATCGTGATGACTTAAAAGATATGGGTACCATTATCTGGACTGAAACAGTTAAAGCTATAAGACGGATGAATCCAGAAACCACTTTAGAAACCTTAATCCCTGATTTTCAAGGAGTAGAAAAACATCTTGATAAAATGATTGAAGTAGCCCCTGAAGTTATTTCCCATAATATGGAAACCGTAAAAAGGCTAACTAGAGAAGTTCGTATTCAAGCTAAGTATGAACGTAGCTTAGAGGTTTTACGCTACTTAAAAGCCAATGGACAACGCCGTACTAAAACAGGTATCATGTTAGGTTTAGGTGAAACTAAAGAAGAAGTCATTGAAACTCTTCATGATATTAAAAATGCTAATGTAGATGTAGTAACTATAGGGCAGTATTTACAGCCAAGTAAAAATCATTTACCTGTACAACGCTTTGTTACTCCAGATGAATTTGCTGAATATGAAAAAATAGGAAAAGAGCTTGGTTTTAGACATGTAGAAAGTGGTGCTTTAGTACGTTCCTCATACAAAGCACATAAACATATTTTATAAAACTAAATTTGAGTAAAAAGACAAATATTGCAATTAATGGGTTTGGACGTATTGGAAGAACTCTTTTTAGACTGCTTATTAATAACCCTAGCATTAATGTTGTTGCTATAAATGATCTTTCAGATAGTAAAACATTAGCGCATTTACTTAAGTATGATAGTGTTCACGGGGTATGTCATGAAACAATTTCGTACGACGAAAACCATATCATTGTTAACAACACAAAAATCCCACTTAACCGCCAATCTACTTTAGAAAACTTAAATTGGCAGTCATATAATGTTGATATCGTTATTGAAAGTACCGGTAAATTTAAAACCTCAAAAGAATTAAAGCATCATATTAACAACGGAGCAAAAAAAGTTATCCTTAGTGTCCCTCCACTATCTGACGATATTAAAATGATTGTTTTAGGTGTTAATGAGCATATATTAGATGGATCTGAAAGCATTATTTCAAACGCTTCCTGCACCACCAACAATGCCGCTCCTATGATTAAAATTATTGACGAACTTTGCGGTATTGAACAAGCATATATTACTACAGTACACTCATTTACCACTGACCAGAGCTTACATGATCAACCTCATAGAGATTTAAGACGAGCACGAGCCGCAACACAATCAATTATTCCAACAACTACAGGAGCCGCAAAAGCTATCACTCATATTTTTCCTCAACTTTCAAATGCTATTGGAGGATGTGGAATCAGAGTTCCTGTACCTGATGGTTCATTGACAGACATCACTTTTAACGTAAAAAAAGAAGTCAGTATAGACACTATTAACCACAAATTTAAAGAAGCTGCAAAAACAAATCTAAAAGGCATACTAGCCTACACAGAAGCTCCCATAGTTTCTGTTGATATTTTAGGAAGTCCGTACTCTTGCACCTTTGATGCACAACTAACTTCAGTAATTAAAAAAATGGTTAAAATTGTGGGTTGGTACGATAATGAAACAGGGTACTGCAACAGATTAATTGATTTGATTAAATACACAATAAAACTTACCTCTTACGAAAAGCAAGTTGATTAATTTAACGCAAAAATTGTATCTTTATTTTTATGAAGACACTACCTAACATCTTATTCTTTTTTTTCTTTTTCATTTTTATTTTCAACACTCAAGCACAAAGTGTTAACGAAACTAAAGATCAAATATACACACACCTAGAAAGAGCTCGTGATTTAAAAGGAATTTTAGACTACAAAGAAGCTCTAATTCATTGTAACGAAGCTTTAGATTTAGCCGTAAAAATTAAGGATAAAGAAAATGAAGCAATTACTTATCGTATCATAGGTAGTATATTAATGCTTGATAACGATTTAGATGGTGCTCTATTAAAGCTTAATCAAGCCTCAAGGATTCAGAGCAACAATAAATATCTAGAAGGCTTGGCACAAACCAGAAACGACCAAGGTTTAGCACACACTGAGCTTGGCAACTACACACAAGCATTAAATTATTTTAATGATGGATTAAGAATTTATCGTTCTTTGCAATTATTCAGCCACGGGACAGACATTTTAAAAAACAAAGGAAAACTATATCTCAGAAAAGGAGATTTCACAAAAGCACATCAAACCTTTGAACAAGCACATAAAGATGCTAAGAAATTTGCTCGTGAATCTACTAAAGCAGAAATATTACTATATGACTCACAAGCTTTAAATGGGTTAAATAAAAAAGAAGAAGCCATAAACAGTTGCCAACAAGCTATTGATTTAGGAAAAGCCAATAAATATCCATGGATTATAACTGAGGGTTATAAAACACTCAGCACAATACACGAAGATAATAATGAAACTAAAAAGGCCATTGAATATTTAAGAACCTTTAACAAAATACGTGATAGTATATATAACGTGCGTAGTGACCGATTAACGCAAGAAGAAATTGCCAAACTAAACTTTGCAGATCAAGATAGACGTATAGAACAACAAAATTTGATTATTCAACAAAACGAAGAAAAATTGCGTCAAAACAAGATAATGACTTTTCTTGGCTTAGCTTTCTTAATTTTGTTCTTTTCTTTTATCATCTTCTTATACAACAACAATCAGAAAAGAAAAAAAGCTAATTTATTGCTTCAAAACACCAACCAACAATTAGTTGTTGCAAAAGAAGAAGCCGAAAAAGCTACTAAAGCAAAAGCCAATTTCTTATCTACTATTACACATGAGCTAAGAACTCCACTATATACTGTAACAGGACTAACAGATTTATTATTAGAAGAAGATCCTACAGAAGCTCAAAAAAACTACTTAAAATCCTTACGTTTTTCGGGAGACTATTTATTAAACTTTATAAACGATATTTTAGATGTAAATAAAATTGAAGCTCAAAAAATAGAGTTAGAACGTATTCCGTTTAACATAAAAAATTTAGCTAAAGAAGTACTTTTTACTTTAAACAAAGCCGCAAAAGACAATAAAACTAAATTAGAGTTAAATTTTGATGAAGATATTCCAAATTATATTCTTGGTGATTCATTGCGCATATCTCAAATATTAATCAATTTAGTAAGTAACGCCATAAAATTCACAAAAAATGGAATTGTAAGCCTAAACATAAAAAAGCACACTATTTTTAACAACAATATTACTTTGCTTTTTGAAGTTAAGGATAATGGTATTGGTATTTCTTATGATAAGCAAGAAGAAATTTTCGAAAGCTTCTCACAAGGCTCAGTACAAATCAATCGAAAATATGGAGGTACGGGATTAGGACTCACCATTGTTAAAAACCTTATTGAGCTCATGGGAAGTAAAATAACACTTACTAGCCAACCTAACAAAGGAACAACATTCTTTTTCGAACTGTCATTTCCTATTGCAGACACTAAAAAAATAGACAACACTAAAACTGATGAAGTTATTCAGGACGAACTACTCAGTGTATTAAAAAATAAAAATATACTTTTAGTAGATGATGTAAAAGTAAATCAACTAATTACGAAGAAGACACTTCTTAAAAAAGACATTAATTGTACAACAGCCGACAACGGTGAAACTGCTGTAGAAAAAGCTAAAAATCAAAACTTTGATTTAATTCTTATGGATATCCATATGCCAGGAATTGGAGGTGAAGAAGCCACGAGACAAATACGTAATTTTGATAAAACCACACCAATTATAGCTCTTACCGCTATAACTATTGAAAAGGAAGATTTAGCTCGTTTTAATAAAGCAGGGTTTAATGATATTCTTTCCAAACCTTTTAAATCAGAAACTTTTTTCAAAAAAATATACCAACAACTAACAAAATAACAATGGCATAGTTATTGTTTTTTATTAAACGAGTTAGTTTTTCAGAATTTTTAGAAAATTCTATAATTGATTAGTTTTCAAGAGGTCTGTTAGTTTTTCAGTCCTCTTGTTTTTTAATATAAGAATATACTAACTCATCAAATTCATTCTTCTTATCTAAAAAGTTAGTTACAATTGGCAAATAACATACATTAGTTAGCTTATTTTTCAAGCGCATATAATCTTTTTCGGTAGTTAATATTAACTTCTCTTTTGCCAATTCATCAAGTTCTTTTGTAGTAAAGTTATGATGATCTTTATACGTTTTATGAGAAAAAGTTAATCCTAACTCATTTAAATAGGTAACCAAGGGTGCTGGATTAGCAATACCTGTAACTAATGTGAAATCAATATTTTTTAACGCTATCAATTTTCCAGAATGTGCTCCTAATATCTGATTTGCATAACTTATTTTAGTAAAAAAAACACTTTGGTACGCTGCCGGATTTAATTTGTTTATAATCTCTTGCTGTTGCTGCTTGGTTAAGTTACTAGGGCATTTGGTAACAATAATTACAGTTGCTCGTTTTGCGCCTTTTTTAGACTCTCGTAAATTACCTGTCGGTAAAATAAAATCATCAACATATAAGTCATCGTATTTTGTGAGTAAAATATATAAACCAGCTGTTACTTTTCTATGTTGAAAAGCATCGTCTAACAAAATCAAATCTGGTGAAATTCTGCTTTCTAACTCGGCTATACCGTTTTGTCTATCAGCATCAACAGCAACGGCTATATTATCAAACTTACTATAAAACTGCATAGGTTCATCACCAATACTATCAGTAGTAGATTTATTGCTCGCCAACACAAAACCTTTCGTTTTCCTTCGGTAACCACGGCTTAATGTAGCTACTTTAAATTCATTGTGCAGCAAATTTATCAGATACTCTATCATTGGAGATTTTCCTGTACCTCCTACCGACAAATTCCCTACAGCAATAAGCGGCAATGAATACGATTTACTTTTAAAAACTCCTTCATCATAAAACAAGTTTCTAACTGTAGTTACCAAGTCATATATTATGGCTATAGGAAATAATATTTTTCTGATTACTTGCACATCACGAAAGTACGTTATCTATGTTTTACTAGCAAATGATAAATATGTATCTTTGATTTTAAGCTGAGTTTTAAATTAATTTCATCAAACAACTATGCAAATAAAAGACGCCATTGCACACATGGAACAATTAGCTCCTTCAGCATACGCCGAAGGTTTTGATAATGTGGGCTTACTAGTAGGCAATAAAAACACCCCTTTAAAAGGTATATTAATTACTCACGACACATTGGAAGATGTTGTAGACGAAGCAATCCAAAAAAAATGCAACCTCATAATTAGTTTCCATCCAATAATTTTTTCAGGAATTAAACGGTTCAACGGACAAGATTATGTAAACAGAGTAGTTATTAAAGCCATAAAAAATGATATCGCAATTTATGCTACTCATACCGCATTAGATAACGTACAACATGGTGTAAATGGCGCTATTTGTAACAAATTAAACTTACAAAACAGAAAAATATTGCTCCCAAAATCAGACTATATTTATAAGTTAACTACTTATGTTCCTTCAAAAAACGCTGAGCAATTACGTACTGCCTTATTTGAGGCAGGAGCGGGAAATATAGGGAATTATGAAAATTGTAGTTTTAGCAATGAAGGCACGGGTAGCTTTAAAGGAAACAACAGCTCTAACCCAAAAGTTGGCGAAAAAGGAAAACTGCATTATGAAAAAGAAACTCAATTAAATCTTACTTTTGAAAAGCATCTAAAAACTAAAATAGTTTCTACATTATTTAAAGAGCATCCCTATGAAGAAGTTGCTTATGAAATAATTAAACTTTCTAACAGTTATCAAAAAATTGGTTTAGGAATGATAGGTGAGCTAGAAACACCTTTGGAAGAAACCGAGTTTTTAGCCTTCCTAAAAGAAAAAATGCAAACCAATTGTATAAGACACTCAAAATTAACTCATAAAAAAATCAAAAAAATAGCAGTATTAGGAGGTTCAGGAGCATCAGCAATTACCAAGGCAAAAAGTGAAAATGTAGATGCTTATATTACTGCTGATTTAAAATACCACGATTTTTATCAGGCTGAAAACAAGCTATTACTATGCGATATTGGCCATTATGAAAGTGAACAATACACAAAATCACTTTTATACGAGTTTCTTAACAAAAAAATGCCTAATTTTGCAATCGTTTTATCAGGTATTAATACTAATCCGGTCAATTATTTTTAAGATATGGCAAAGAAAAAAGAAGTTTCAGTAGAAGAAAAATTAAGAGCATTATATAATTTGCAATTAATCGACTCTCGAATTGACGAAATCAGAAATGTACGTGGAGAGCTTCCTTTAGAAGTTGAAGATTTAGAAGACGAAGTAGCAGGACTAAGCTTAAGAGTTGAAAAATTCAACAATGATATTGAAACACTAAACTCTAACATCAAAGCCAAGCTAAACGCTATTGAAGAGTCTAAGGAATTGATGAAAAAATATACCAAGCAACAAGAAAATGTACGTAACAATCGTGAGTACAATTCTTTAGCTAAAGAAATTGAGTTTCAAGAATTAGAAATTCAATTAGCTGAAAAGCACATCAAAGAATTTAAAGCTCAAATTGCTCATAAAACTGAAGTTATTGAAGAAGCGCAATCTCGTTTAGAAGACAAACAAGCACACTTAAAACATAAAAAAGATGCTTTAAATGAAATTCTTTCAGAAACTGAAAAAGAAGAAGAAGCATTACTTTCTCAATCAGCAAAATACGAAAAGCAAATTGAAGACAGATTAGTAGGTGCGTACAAAAGAATAAGAAGCAACGTAAAAAACGGTTTAGCTATTGTTGCTATTGAACGTGGTGCCGCTGGAGGATCATTTTTCACAATCCCTCCTCAAGTCCAAGTAGAAATAGCTGGTCGTAAAAAAATTATTACTGACGAGCACTCAGGAAGAATCTTAGTTGATGCTGAACTAGCTGCTGAGCAAAAAACAAAAATGGAAAAAATATTTGCTAAATTATAAATAAGCTAAAAAGTTTATATATTAAGCTGTCTTTATAATTAAGACAGCTTTTTTTTTGAAATATGGAAACACCAAAATTAACTCGTATTAATAAATTTTTAAGCGAAGCTGGGTATTGCTCTCGTAGAGCTGCCGATAAATTAATTGATGAAGGTAGAGTAACCATTAACGGAAAAATACCTGAAATGGGAACTAAAATTAGCGAAAAGGATGAAGTTAGGGTTGACGGAAAGCTGATTTCAGAACCAAAAGAAAAACCTGTATACATAGCCTTTAATAAGCCTATTGGTATTGTTTGCACAACTGATACTAGAGTAGAAAAAGACAACATTATTGATTACATAAATTACCCTAGCAGAATATTCCCCATTGGCCGTTTAGACAAACCTAGTGAAGGGTTAATTTTTTTAACTAACGATGGAGATATTGTAAATAAAATTCTACGAGCTAGAAACAATCACGAAAAAGAATATTTAGTTACAGTAAACAAACCCATTACTGAAGAGTTTATTTATAAAATGAGTAATGGTATTCCAATACTCGACACTATTACAAGAAGCTGTGAGGTGGAACAAGTAAGTAAGTTTATTTTTAAAATTGTACTTACACAAGGGTTAAACCGGCAAATACGACGTATGTGCGAATACTTAAACTACGACGTTGTAAAATTAAAACGTGTACGAATTATGAATGTTTCTTTAGACGTACCTATTGGAAAATGGCGTTATTTAACCGCAAGTGAACTCGACGAAATTAACCGTTTGGTTGCTGACTCATCAAAAACGAATTAATAAAAAAAGCCTTAGTGTATATACTAAAGCTTTTTTTATTAATTCGTTTATTTTGCTCTATGGCGCTCTCTAGCTAGCAATGTATTCTTTAACAACATTGCAATAGTCATTGGCCCCACTCCTCCAGGTACTGGTGTAATATAACTTGCCTTTTTAGAAACATTTTCAAAATCTACATCTCCTTTTATAACATAACCTTTTGCGGCCTGATCATCTGGCACCCGTGTTATACCAACATCAATAATAACGGCATCATCTTTAACCATTTCTGCTTTTAGGAAATCTGGCACACCTAATGCTGATATTATTATATCTGCTTGACTTGTTATTTGCGTAATATTTTTAGTATGACTATGTGTTAAGGTAACTGTTGAATTTCCTGGCCACCCTTTACGTCCCATTAATATACTCATAGGTCTTCCTACAATATGACTTCTTCCAATAACTACAGTATGTTTTCCTTTAGTATCAACATCATAACGCTCTAAAAGCTCTAAAATTCCAAAAGGAGTAGCTGGTATAAAAGTACTCATATCCAAAGCCATTTTACCAAAGTTTGCCGGATGAAAACCATCAACATCTTTATCAGGGTGAATAGCCATTAATATTTTCTGATCATCTATTTGTTTCGGTAAAGGCAACTGAACAATAAAACCATCAATAGCATCATTCTGGTTTAATTCTTCAATCTTATCAAGTAGTTCAACTTCACTAACAGTATTTGGCAATTGCACTAATGTAGATTCAAAACCTACGCGCTCACATGCTCTAACCTTACTGTTTACATAAGTTAAACTTGCCCCATCGCTACCAACGATTACTGCTGCCAGATGCGGCACTTTTTCGCCATTAGCTTTCATTTTTGATACCTCGGCTGTAATTTCATCCTTAATATCGTTACTTGTTTTTTTACCGTCTAGTAAAATCATTTGTGTTGTTTTAATTGTGTTGTTATTTATGTATAAAAAAAGCCGCCAATAATTGACAGCATTTCTTTTATCGCATTCCTCGCATCATTTGCATCATTTTTTTGCCGCCACCACCTTGCATCATTTTCATCATTTTACTCATTTGATTGAATTGTTTTAACAATTGGTTAACTTCTTGAACCGAGCGTCCAGAACCCTTTGCAATTCGTTTTTTCCTATTGGCATTAATTACAGATGGTTTTGTTCTTTCTCCTGGAGTCATCGAATGAATAATTGCTTCAATGTGTTTAAAAGCATCATCATCAATATCAATTCCCTTCATGGCTTTTGAAGCACCTGGGATCATTCCCATTAAGTCCTTCATGTTACCCATTTTCTTTACTTGTTGAATTTGGTTAAGAAAATCATCAAAACCAAATTGGTTTTTAGCTATTTTCTTTTGAAGTTTTCTTGCTTCTTCTTCATCAAACTGTTCCTGAGCACGCTCTACTAAAGAAACCACATCACCCATACCTAAAATTCTATCGGCCATACGAGACGGATGGAAAACGTCTATCGCTTCCATTTTTTCTCCTGTACCAATAAATTTAATAGGCTTGTTTACAACTGATTTGATTGATATTGCAGCCCCACCACGTGTATCACCATCTAACTTTGTTAAAATAACACCGTCAAAATTTAACACGTCATTAAAAGCTTTTGCTGTATTTACAGCATCTTGCCCAGTCATAGAATCTACGACAAACAGTGTTTCTTGCGGATTAATAGCGTTGTGAATGTTTGATATTTCATTCATCATCGCCTCATCTACAGCTAAACGTCCTGCGGTATCAATAATAACCACATTATGTCCGTTTGCTTTTGCATGCGCTATACCTGCTTGTGCTATAGCTACAGGATCGTTATTTCCTCTATCAGAAAATACATCTACCTTTATTTGCTCTCCTACTACATGTAACTGATCAATCGCTGCTGGACGGTACACATCACAAGCTACCAGTAACGGTTTTTTTGTTTTTTTGCTTTTTAAATAGTTTGCTAATTTTCCTGAAAATGTTGTTTTACCAGACCCTTGTAAACCAGACATTAAAATAACCGTTGGCGCCCCGGATAAGTTAATACCAGCAGTATCTCCTCCCATTAACTCGGTTAATTCGTCTTTAACTATCTTAACCATTAACTGCCCTGGCTGTAGGGTAGTTAATACATCGGCTCCAATTGCTTTTTCTTTTACGCGTTTGGTAAAATCTTTAGCTATTTTAAAGTTTACATCGGCATCTAATAAAGCTCTACGTACTTCTTTTAAAGTTTCAGCAACATTTACTTCTGTAATACTTCCGTGTCCTTTAAGAACATGTAAGGCTTTATCTAACTTTTCACTTAAATTATTAAACATATATCAATAGTGTTTTAAATCAGCTTAACTCCCGTTTATTCGAGAAATGCAAAATTACATAAAATGCCGTGAGTAACAAAAGTTATTATAAGAAGAATACTTATAATAGTATCCTCAAAAAAACAATTAGAACAAGTTGTAACTTATTATAACAGAAGTTGCTTTATACGCTGAGCTATAATTTAATTCATGACCTACTGGATCTCTATCTCCATAAAATCTTATTTCTGCTGCTATTTTATCAAATAAAGCAACTCCTATACCACCAAATATAGCATTACCCGAACGAAGTTCTGGGTCATGCGTCCCGAAAACATAGATGTTTTCTGCGTAATCAATCTTTGACTCACCAATGGTAAAACCTGATACATAACCTGCATTAACAAATATATTATTCTTTGAACCAATGAAAAACCTATGACGAACGCCAATTGGAATTTCTATATATGAAAAGTTAACCCCCACATTCTCTTCAGTATGTAGTCCTTCATTAATCAATTGCTTTTCTTTATACTTTTGATAATTAGGCTCTAAAAAAGCAGACCATTTATTATTATTAAATGGCAGAACATACTCAAGTTCAATTCCTACTCTAAATATTACTTTATCATTAAAATCAACACTTCTATTACTAGTATTATCAACGCTTAACCCAACAAAGCTAATTCCTGAAGTTACACTTATATTAAAATCATCCTTCTTTTTCTCATCTTTTAGACTAACTTCACCACCTAAACATGCATTGTTTTTATTAAAGTAAGAAACCAAATCCTTTTCATAATATTTAACAGGTAAAATTTTATTTATTGACAAAGCATTACAGTTTATCTCATTATAAAGTTGCTGTTTATACATTAGATTCTCTCCAATTTTATTCTCCTTACCTATTAAATACTTTTTATATACTAGAGGCGTAATTACCCCATTCTTTTTACAAAAAAAGTATTTAGTTATTCCATGCTCTGTATACTTATACAACTTCACAGGACCTTGAACAATTTCTTTTAAGAAAACTTCTTTTTTTACATATTCTGGATTTTTTTTATATGACATTTTACTTAACTCATTTGAAGATAAATCTATATCTACGAAAGCTCTGACATATTTAATATTTGACATCGAAAATTCACTAACCTCACTAATTCCTATACTAATAACTTCTTCATTTTCATGCAATTTATACTCAAATACAAGAGGATTATTTCTCCAATCATTATTCTTTATTAAACATTGCTTTGTTTTTCCCTCATTAGTAATAAAATACCCTTCTACAAAATTAATTTGCCCTTGACTAGCAAAGCTTAGAAGTGCCAAAATTATACTCAAAATACATTTTTTCATTTATTTAGTTATTTAGTTATTTAGTTATTTAGTTAAAACTACATTCTTTCAGGAACATTAATCCCTAACAGTCCAAAAGCCGATTTAATAACATTTGCTACTAAATTGGATAATTGTACTCTGAATATTTTTTCTTCTTCAGTGTCTGCACCAAAAATAGATACATTTTGAAAGAATGAATTATAACTTTTTACCAAATCATAGGTATAATTAGCTATTAAAGCTGGACTATGATTTACAGAAGCCAACTGAATAGTTTCTGGAAATAACATTAACTGTTTTATTACTTCCTTTTCTTTTTCATGTAAGCTGACTGTAACATCTTTAGAGTAATCAAAGTCTGCTTTTCTTAAAATAGCTTGAATTCTCGCATAAGTATACTGGATAAATGGCCCCGTATTCCCTTGAAAGTCTACAGACGCTGCAGGGTCAAACAAGATGCGCTTTTTAGGATCTACTTTTAATATAAAATATTTTAATGCTCCCAATCCAATAGTTTTATACACCTCTTCTTTTTGAGCTTCGTTATACCCATCAAGTTTACCTAGTTCTTCTGAAATTTCTTTAGAAGTAACAATCATTTCTTCCATTAAATCATCAGCATCAACAACAGTTCCTTCTCTACTTTTCATTTTACCCGAAGGCAAATCTACCATTCCGTAACTTAAATGATATAGGTTTTCAGCCCAAGCGTATCCTAACTTTTTCAAAATTAAAAACAACACCTTAAAATGATAATCTTGCTCATTACCCACGGTATAAATCATACCACCCACATCTGGTTTATCTTTTATACGTTGTATTGCCGTACCTATATCTTGAGTCATGTACACTGCGGTACCATCAGAGCGTAAAACTAGTTTTTCATCAAGTCCCTCATCACTTAAATCGCACCATACGGAACCATCTTCTTTTTTATAAAAAACGCCTTTTTCAAGCCCTTCTACTATATTATCCTTTCCTAAAAGATAGGTGTTACTTTCATAATAATATGAATCAAAATCTACTCCTATATTTTTATAAGTAACTTCAAAACCATCATACACCCACTGATTCATTGTCTCCCAAAGCTGCATAACCTCACGATCCCCTGCCTCCCATTTACGCAACATTTCTTTAGCTTCTACCAATAGTGGTGCTTCGTTTTTAGCTGCCTCTTCTGTTAGCCCTTTAGCAACTAATTCTTTAATTTCTTTCTTATACTCCTGATCAAACTTTACATAATAATTCCCTACCAACTTATCTCCTTTTAATCCTGTTGATATTGGAGTTTCATCATTTCCGAACTTTTTCCAAGCCAACATACTTTTACAAATATGTATCCCTCTATCATTAATTACCTGTGTTTTGTATACTTTCTTTCCAGAAGCTTTAATTATTTCTGCTACTGAATAGCCCAACAATACGTTTCTTACATGTCCTAAATGCAAAGGTTTGTTGGTGTTTGGTGATGAGTACTCAATCATTACTGCATCAGCACCAGGAGTTGGCTCTACAAAACCGTAATCAGTTTTGGCTTTAACTGTATTAAAAAAGTTCAAATAATATTTTTCAGAGACAACAATATTCAAAAAACCTTTTACTACGTTAAAAGCATCAACCTCCTCTACATTAGCAACTAGATACTCTCCTAGCGCTTCTCCTATTTGCACTGGATTTCCTTTAACTACCCTTAACATAGGAAACACTACTACTGTTATATCACCTTCAAACTCTTTACGAGTTGCCTGAAATTCAACTGATGGTAATACTGCGTTAAAAATTGATTTAAATGCCTCTTTAACCTTTACTGTAAGTGTTTCTTGAATTGTCATTGCTCCATGTTTAATAAGGCGCAAAGATACATTAATTTAAAACTTTTTTGCACACAAAATATTTTCAATTAATTAACGCTATTTAACGTTTTAAACATTTCCTAATTATGTACTTTTGCCGCGATTTTTAATAATACTATATCTCATGGAATTATTCCTTTTTATTTTTGGGGCTTTATTTTCGGTCATAAACCCATTGGGCACAGTACCTATTTTTGTTAGTTTAACACAAGATAGCACTAGAAAAGAAATTAATCACACATCATTATTGGCCAGCATAAATGTATTTGTGATTTTAGCGGTATCTTTTTTTCTTGGGCAATACGTACTTTCTTTTTTTGGAATTAGCATAAATGCTTTAAAAGTAGCAGGAGGATTAGTTATTGCCTCTTCAGGGTTTGCTTTGTTAAAAGGAGAATTTACTAAAAACCGTGGTTTAAACAAGGAACGAAAAAAAGCAGCTCATGAGCGAGAACATATTTCACTAACTCCGTTAGCCATGCCAATGATGGCTGGCCCTGGATCAATTTCTTTATTAATTAGCTTGCAAGAAGAATACTCTACGACACATCAGGCAATAATTATTATGTTAGCAACTTTAACCGCTTGTGCATTATGCTATGTGATTTTACGAAGTTCCCAATTAATTGTAAAGGCTTTAGGTCCTAATGGGATAAATTCTATTTCTAGAATTATTGGTTTTATTGTTATTGCTTTAGGAGTAGAGTATTTATGGTCTGGCCTATCGGGATTTGTAAAAACTATTATATAAGTCAACCATAAAATTAACATTAAAAGTAAGCGCTAACAAATAGTTGTTAGCGCTTACTTTTTTAACTTTTAGGCAAAAACACTTCAGCCATCATACAACGCGCACTTCCCCCTCCATGCACTTCAATAGTATTTAAGTTACTAGATATAATAACACAATGAGTTTTTATTTTATTTACTTGATCTTGCGTTAATGCTTTATGAGCAGTCTCACTCATAACCAAGTACTTTTTATTTTCAACTCCACTTACTTGCAACATATTACCCGCAAACTGAGCTACTTGTTGTTCTGTAATAGTAATAAGTTCCTTTCCGTTTTCTTTTAAATGCTTAATTACGTTTTTACGTTCTTTTTTATCATCTATAGCATCCAAACAAATTATCGCAAACGTTTCTGCAATACACATCATCACATTGGTGTGATAAATTAATTGCCTATTTCCTGATACATTTTGATACGCTTTAAACAACACAGGAGTATATTCAAAATCTTCACAAAACTCTATAAACAATTCTTCATTTGCTCTTGGCGACAAAGCACAATATGCTTTCCGGTTAACCCTATCCAACACCATGCTTCCAGTGCCTTCTAAAAAAACAGCCTCATTTTCGGCATCTGTATAATCAACTACATCAGTAATTCTAAATCCATTTTTTTCAACAGCAAACAACAATTCTTCATTACGTTCCAACCTTCTATTTTCTGCAAACATTGGATATAACGCTATTGTACCGTCGTAATGAAACGATATCCAATTATTAGGAAAAACTGCATCAGGTGTATCAAACTCTTCTGTATCTTGAACAACTATAACATTAACACCTGCCGCTTTTAATTTCACTACAAACTCATCAAACTCTTCCTTTGCTTTTATTGTTAATGCATCAGGGGATTGAGAAGCTACACTAGTTTGATAAAAATTATTCACAGCAGTTTGTTCATTATTCCTAAAATCTGCTGGGCGAACCATTACAACAGTGTTTGTAGTTTGATTCATTTATATTGTTTTTTTAAGCGATTTAGTTACAGCATCAAGTACTTCAAAAGCGGTTTCGGCCATTTTATTTCCTTTAAAATCCAATAATGGATTTACCTCTACAAATTCAATTGCTCCTATTTTTTTAGATGCAATTAATTGATTGAATATTTCAATAATTTCATACTGATCAAATCCTTTTGGTACAGGGGTACCTGTTCCGTAAGAAATCATATCGCAATCCATACTATCTACATCAAAAGAAATATAAATCATATCGCAAGCTGCTAAACTTTGTAATGCTTCTTGTACACAAACTTCTAAGCCTCTATAACGCACTTCATGTACCATATAATTTTTTATACCTAAAGCCTCTATTTGTTTATCTTCAGGTTCTTCGGTATCT
Source organism: uncultured Flavobacteriaceae bacterium (assembly GCA_947493535.1). GTDB lineage: Bacteria > Bacteroidota > Bacteroidia > Flavobacteriales > Flavobacteriaceae. The sequence goes on from CANLRK010000005.1 coordinate 46,624, forward strand.
CTAACGCCAAAATAAACCACATCACTTGCTAAAACTTTTGCGCCATCACAACCAATATTTTTCATTCCTGTCCAATAGGTTTTTGTTTCTTCAGAAACTTCATTTACTTGACACGCTAAATTATCTTCTGACAGTGCTGCAGCCAAAGGCATACCATGTATGTTACCTGATGGAGATGTATATGGTGAGTGTATGTCTGCATGAGCATCAATCCATACAACCCCTATTCTTTTATCAGGGTTTGCAGCTTTAAGCCCAGAAATAGTCCCTAAGGCAGAAGAGTGGTCGCCTGATAATACTAATGGAAAATTATTTTCTTCCAGGTTACGTTTTACTGAAGTGCTTAAACGAGTACATTGTTCATAAACACTTTTTATTCGCTTGGCAAAGGAGTTGTTTACCTTATTGTATATAGACTCATTTTCAGTTTCTATATCTTCAAAATCAAATTGATTGAAATAATCATTTCGCTGGTTAATTGCAGCTATTTCTATAGCGTCCACTCCTAAATCTGAGCCACGTGTACCCGCACCTATATCCGATCTATTTTTTATTATTTTTATTGTCTTACTCATTGTCATTTCTTTATTAATATACAAAAAGCGTGATTAACCTTAGTACATCACGCTTTTATAGTGTTATTAAATTACACCTTTATTATCTGTTATCTATAGACTTAAATTTTCTTAAGTTTTCTCCAATATACACTTGTCTTGGACGACCAATTGGTTCTTTACGTAAACGCATTTCTCTCCATTGTGCTATCCATCCTGGTAAACGACCTAAAGCAAACATAGGTGTAAACATTTCTACAGGAATCCCCATAGCTCTGTATATAATACCTGAATAGAAATCAACATTTGGATATAATTTCCTGTCTACAAAATACGCATCTGATAACGCTTCTTGTTCCAAACCTTTAGCTATATCTAAAATAGGATCACTTACTCCTAAATCTTTCAATACTTCATCAGCAGCTACTTTAATAATCTTCGCTCTTGGATCGAAGTTTTTATACACTCTATGTCCGAATCCCATTAAACGGAAAGGATCTTGTTTATCCTTGGCCTTACCCATGAATTTTTTAGTATCACCACCATCTTCTTTAATAGCTTCAAGCATTTCTAATACTGCTTGGTTAGCACCTCCATGTAATGGTCCCCATAACGCAGCAATACCTGCTGATAATGATGCATATAAACCTGCATGTGAAGAACCTACAATTCTTACAGTAGATGTAGAACAGTTTTGCTCATGATCAGCATGTAATATTAATAATTTATCTAAAGCATCTGTTACTATTGGGTTTGCTTTGTATTCTTTATTTGGCCTATGGAACATCATTTTCATAAAGTTCTCTACATACCCTAAGTTATCATCTCCATAATCTAAAGGTAAGCCCATTCTTTTTCTATGAGCCCAAGCTGTAAGTACCGGAAACTTACCTAACACCTTTACAATAGCTCTATACATGTCTTCTTCAGAATCAACATTTACTGAAGTAGGGTTAAAAGCAATTAAAGCACTTGTTAAAGATGTTAATACTCCCATAGGGTGAGCAGACTTAGGAAATCCGTCTAAAATTTTCTTAACATCCTCATCAACATGAGCTTCCGCTTTAATATCAGCATCAAATTTAGCTAACTGCTCTGCTGTAGGAAGTTCTCCAAAAATTAACAAATACGCTACCTCTAAGAAGTCGGCTTTTTCAGCTAACTCTTCAATCGAGTAACCTCTATATCTTAAAATTCCTTTTTCACCATCTAAAAACGTTATTGCGCTTTCACACGACCCTGTATTTTTATATCCTGGATCTATTGTGATTACGCCCTCAGAAGCACCTCTTAGCGCTTTGATATCAATAGCGATTTCGTTCTCTGTTCCAACAATTACTGGGAATTCTAATTTCTTACCGTTTACTTCTAAAGTTGCTTTCTCTGTCATGATAACTTTCTATCGATTTTAAATTGTTCTTTAAGTCGCACAATTTACAAAAAATCACCTTAAAAAACGAACTAATTTTACACAAAAAAAGCTTAAAAAAACAGATTGTTTTTTTAAGCTTTTTATTTACGTTAAAAACAGCAACTAGCTTATCTTAAAAGCTTTATTTTGCGGATAATACGCCACTTCTGCCAACTCCTCTTCAATACGAAGCAGTTGGTTGTATTTTGACATACGATCAGAACGTGAAGCTGAACCCGTTTTTATTTGTCCACAGTTTAATGCTACAGCTAAATCCGCAATAGTATTATCTTCTGTCTCTCCAGAACGGTGACTCATTACTGAGGTATACCCAGCGTTGTGCGCCATGTTTACAGCCGAAATTGTTTCTGTTAGTGTTCCTATCTGATTTACTTTAATTAAAATTGAATTAGCAATTTTATTTTCAATTCCTTTTGATAAACGCTCTACGTTAGTTACATATAAATCATCACCTACTAACTGTACTTTATCGCCAACTATTTCAGTTAAATATTTCCAACCGTCCCAGTCGTTTTCATCCATTCCATCTTCAATAGAAATAATTGGGTAAGCAGCACATAATTCTGCTAAATAATCCGCTTGCTCTTTACTTGAACGAACTTTTCCTGTCGCTCCTTCAAATTTGGTATAGTCATATTTACCATTTACATAGAATTCTGCCGAAGCACAATCCAGCGCAATCATAACTTCATCTCCAAAAGTATACCCAGCATTCTCAACTGCTAACTTTATTGAATCTAATGCATCTTCAGTACCTTTTAATGTTGGTGCAAAACCACCTTCATCGCCAACTGCAGTACTCAAACCTCTATCATGCAACACTTTTTTAAGGCTATGAAATATTTCTGACCCCATTTGCATTGCATGTGAAAAGTTATTTGCTTTTACAGGCATAATCATAAACTCCTGAAAAGCAATTGGCGCATCACTATGTGACCCTCCGTTAATTATATTCATCATTGGTACTGGAAGAGTATTAGCCGAAACTCCTCCTACATAACGATACAATGGCATTCCTAATTCAAAAGCTGCCGCTTTAGCTACTGCTAAAGACACCCCTAAAATAGCATTAGCTCCTAATTTAGATTTGTTAGGCGTACCATCCAATTCAATCATTAATTTATCAATAGCGTTTTGCTCAAAAACTGAGACCCCTAATAACTCAGGACCTATGATCATATTTACATTTTCTACAGCTTTTAACACACCTTTACCTACATAATCCTTACCTCCATCTCGCAACTCTACTGCCTCATGTTCTCCTGTTGATGCTCCTGAAGGAACAGCTGCTCTTCCCATTGCTCCATTTTCTGTATATACATCAACCTCAACTGTAGGGTTACCTCGTGAATCAAAAATCTGACGTGCATGAACATTAATAATGATACTCATAATTTTATATTTTAAAATATTGTTAGCAAACAACAAACCTCACTAACACGAAAGAATGAGGTTAAGTTGCAATAATTTATTATTTAGTTTTTTTTATGTTTTCAATAAATTGATCAAACAGATATGCTGAATCATGTGGCCCAGGACTAGCCTCTGGATGGTATTGTACTGAAAAACAATTTTTATTTTTCATACGCAAACCAGCTACTGTTTTATCATTTAAGTGTACATGAGAAATTTCTAACTCGACATTTGCTTCAGCTTCAGCTCTATTAACAGCAAAACCATGATTTTGCGATGTAATTTCGCCTTTACCAGTTGCTAAGTTCATTACTGGATGATTAATACCTCTGTGCCCGTTATGCATTTTAAAAGTAGACACTCCGTTAGCAATAGCAATAACTTGATGCCCTAAGCAAATACCAAACAGTGGTAAATCTCTTTTAATAATTTCCTTAGCTACTGTTTGTGCTTCTACTAGAGGCTTAGGGTCTCCAGGACCATTAGAAAGAAAATATCCATCTGGGTTCCATGCTTGCATTTCTTCAAATGTAGCGTTGTATGGAAATACTTTTACATACACGTCTCTCGAAGTAATGTTACGTAAAATATTTCTTTTTATCCCTATATCTAATGCCGCTACTTTATATGTTGCATTTTCATTCCCATAAAAATACGGTTCTTTAGTTGATACTTTTGAAGCTAACTCCAACCCATTCATATCTGGACTTTCGGCAAGTTGTTTTTTTAACCCTTCTATGTTATCAACATCTGTAGAAATAACAGCGTTCATAGCGCCGTTATCACGAATATATGATACCAATGCTCGTGTATCTACATCTGAAATGGCCATTAATTTATTCTCAGCCAAAAACTCTTCTAACGACTTATCAGCTATCTCTCGAGAATAATCATAGCTAAAATTTTTACAAATCAAACCAGCTATTTTTATTCCTTCTGATTCATTTTCGGCAGATGTTGTACCATAATTACCTATATGCGCATTGGTAGTTACCATTAATTGCCCATAATAAGAAGGATCGGTAAATATTTCCTGATAACCAGTCATTCCTGTATTGAAACACACTTCGCCAAAAGAGGTTCCTTCTTGATTTGCTACAGATTTTCCATAGAATATAGTACCGTCAGCTAGGAGCAGTATTGCTTTTCTTCTAGTTGTATACTTCATTAGGTTGCGTTGTTTAGTTGTGTTTACTGTGTTGCAAAATTAATATAAAAAAAAGGATAAACTAAAAAGTTTATCCTTTAATATTTAAGATTGAAATATCATCTTATTCTTCTTCTTTAGTAGCTTGCGTATCTACTGCTGGAGCTGCTGTTTTTTTAGATCTTCCTCTACGAGTAGATTTTTTAGCGGCTTTCTTATCAGCGTTGTAGATTTCATTATAGTCTACTAATTCAATCATAGCCATATCAGCGTTATCCCCTAAACGGTTTCCTAACTTAATGATACGAGTATAACCTCCTGGACGATCTCCTACTTTAACAGCTACATCTCTGAATAGTTCAGTAACTGCGTCTTTTTGACGTAATTTAGCAAATACTAAACGACGGTTGTGTGTAGTATCGTTTTTAGACTTTGTCACTAAAGGTTCAACAAATTGCTTTAAAGCTTTTGCTTTAGCAACTGTGGTGTTGATACGCTTGTGCTCAATTAAAGAACAAGCCATATTTGCTAACATAGCTACTCTATGTGCTTTTTTTCTACCTAAGTGATTTACTTTTTTACCGTGTCTCATTGTTTTTGGTATTTAACATCATCTTGCATCAACCCATTATTGAGGAGCAAAATATGATGAATTAATCTTTATCTAATTTATATTTTGATAAATCCATTCCGAAAGTTAGGTTTTTTTGTGCCACTAACTCATCTAATTCAGTTAATGATTTTTTACCGAAGTTACGGAACTTCATTAAATCGTTTTTATTAAACGATACTAAGTCTCCTAAAGTATCTACTTCTGCAGCTTTTAAACAGTTTAAAGCACGTACTGAAAGATCCATATCTACAAGCTTAGTTTTAAGCAATTGTCTCATATGTAATGATTCCTCATCATATGTTTCTGTTTGTGCAATTTCATCAGCCTCTAAAGTAATACGCTCATCAGAGAATAACATAAAGTGGTGAATCAATATTCTTGCTGCATCAGTTAATGCATCTTTAGGATGTATAGAACCATCTGTTTGAATTTCAAAAACTAATTTTTCATAATCAGTTTTTTGCTCAACACGATAGTTTTCTATTTTATATAATACATTCTTAATTGGAGTATAGATAGAATCTACAAAGATAGTTCCTAATGGCGCATTAGCTTTTTTATTTTCTTCTGCAGGAACATACCCTCTACCTTTTTCGATAGTGATTTCCATATCAATACTAACCTTTGGATCTAAGTTACAGATAACTAAATCTGCATTTAACACTTGAAATCCTGAGATGAATTTTTGAAAATCACCAGCAGTAATTTGCTTTTTACCCGATAAAGAAATAGAAACTGTTTCATTATCTACATCTTCAATTTGTTGCTTAAAACGTACTTGTTTTAAATTTAAGATAATTTCAGTAACATCTTCTACAACTCCAGAAATAGTAGAAAATTCATGCTCTACTCCCTCAATACGAGTTGAAGTAATTGCAAATCCTTCCAAAGAAGATAATAACACTCTTCTAAGAGCATTACCTACAGTTAATCCATAACCAGGTTCTAATGGTCTGAACTCGAATTTACCTTCGAACTCAGAAGAATTGATCATGATAACTTTATCAGGTTTTTGAAAATTTAATATTGCCATTTATAAGATGTTAACAGTTATTATTTAGAGTACAATTCAACTATCAATTGCTCTTTAATGTTTTCAGGAATTTGTAAACGTACTGGTACAGCAACAAATGTTCCTTCTTTTGTTGATGGATTCCATGTAATCCACTCGTAAACATTGCTTGAGTTTGCTAAAGAGTTTTCAATAGCTGTTAATGATTTTGATTTTTCTCTTACTCCAACAACATCACCTGCTTTTAATGAGTAAGAAGGTATATTTACGATTTCTCCATTAACAGTAATATGTCTGTGAGAAACTAATTGACGTGCTCCGCTTCTAGAAGGAGAAATCCCCATTCTATACACTACGTTATCTAATCTAGATTCACATAATTGTAATAAAACCTCACCAGTAATACCTGTATCAGCTGATGCTTTTTTAAATAAGTTACGGAATTGACGCTCTAATATACCGTATGTATATTTAGCCTTTTGTTTTTCAGCTAACTGGATTGCGTATTCAGATTTTTTACCTCTTCTACGATTGTTACCGTGCTGACCTGGAGGATAGTTTCTTTTCTCAAAAGATTTATCATCTCCAAAAATTGCTTCACCAAATTTACGAGCAATTTTAGTTTTAGGACCTGTGTATCTTGCCATTTTTAAATTATTAAGAGAGGGATTATGAATTAAGGCTTAAAAATATCCTTCGATAATCGTGTTATCCTCTCAGTGATTATTAATTAAAATATAAAAGAACAGAAACATAGTTAATACCATGTTTCTGTTTTACTATTAAAGTTATTAAACTCTTCTTCGTTTAGGAGGTCTACAACCATTATGAGCTGTAGGTGTTACATCAATAATTTCAGTAACATCAATTCCTGAATTATGAATTGAACGGATAGCAGACTCACGTCCGTTACCTGGTCCTTTCACATATACCTTAACTTTTCTTAAACCTGCTTCATGAGCAACTTTAGATGCATCTTCGGCAGCAGTTTGAGCTGCGTAAGGAGTATTCTTTTTAGAACCTCTAAAACCCATTTTACCAGCAGAAGACCAAGCTATTACATCTCCTTTTTTATTAGTTAAAGAGATGATAATATTGTTAAATGATGATGATACGTGAGCTTCACCTACCGCCTCAACAACAACTTTTCTTTTTTTAGCACTTTTTGTTGACTTTGCCATGATTATTATGCTTTTTTCTTGTTAGCTACTGTTTTTCTTCTACCTTTTCTGGTTCTAGAGTTATTCTTAGTTCGTTGCCCTCTTAATGGTAAACCAACTCTATGACGAATACCTCTGTTACAACCGATATCCATTAAACGTTTAATGTTTAATTGTACTTCGGTACGTAATTCACCTTCAATTGTGTACGCTCCAATAGCTTCACGAACTTTACCGATTTCTTCGTCAGTCCAGTCTGAAACTTTTGTATCTTCACTTACTCCCGCCTTTGCTAAAGCTTCCTTAGCTCTAGACGAACCTACACCAAAAATGTAAGTTAATGCGACTACACCCCTTTTATGTTTTGGGATATCAACACCTGCAATTCTAGCCATTACCCTTGTCTTTGTTTAAATCTAGGATTCTTTTTATTAATAACGTACAATCTACCTTTACGACGTACGATTTTGCACTCTGCACTTCTTTTTTTAACTGATGCTCTTACTTTCATCTTTTATTGTTTATTTATGAAAGCGGCAAAAACTACCGCTTTCATTGTTTCGTAACAATCTTTTAATTTTACGAGAATGCAAAACTAAATAATTGTTAGATATATTAATAATTTTTTATAAATTATTTTTAATATCTATATGTAATTCTTGCTTTAGTTAAGTCATACGGACTCATTTCAAGCTTAACTTTATCACCTGGCAACAACTTGATGTAATGCATACGCATTTTACCTGATATGTGTGCTGTTACTATATGACCGTTTTCTAACTCTACACGAAACATTGCATTTGACAATGCTTCAATAATACTACCGTCTTGCTCTATTGCTTGTTGTTTTGCCATAGTTATGCTACTGCTTTTCTGTTTTTACCAGTTTCCATTAATCCGTCATAATGCTTATTTAACAAGTACGAATTAACTTGCTGCATTGTATCCATTGCTACACCTACCAAAATTAGTAATGATGTACCTCCGTAAAACAATGCCCAACCTTGCTGAATATTCATTAATTTAATAACGATTGCAGGGAACACTGCGATAGCTGCTAAAAATATAGATCCTGGTAATGTAATTTGAGACATTATTTTATCTAAATAATCAGCGGTTTCTGTCCCTGGTTTAATACCAGGAATAAATCCGTTACTTCGCTTTAAATCCTCTGCCATTTTATTAGTAGGAACTGTTATTGCTGTATAGAAATATGTAAAGATGATAATTAATAGTGCAAACACCACATTATACCAAAATCCAAACATATTTGTAAATTCAGTTTTCAGAAATTGTGCAAATGCTCCTTCACCAAAAGCCTCACCTACAACCGCAGGTACAAACATAATAGCTTGAGCAAATATAATTGGCATTACCCCTGAAGCATTAAGCTTTAAAGGTAAAAACTGACGAGCACCCTCTTCGTATCCACCAACAGCAGAACGTCGAGCATACTGTACTGGTACCTGCCTTACCGCCAACACCAACATAATAGAAAGCATAATAATTACCAACCATACAATTACTTCAATCAAAATCATGATTGCACCTCCATTAGAGGCATCACCAGAAAATCTTGAAGCAACTTCTTGCATAAATGAAGCTGGCAAACTAGCAATAATCCCTACCATAATAAGTAAAGATATACCATTACCAATTCCTTTGTCAGTAATTTTTTCTCCTAACCACATTGCAAATACACAACCGGTAACTAAGATAACTATAGAAGAAACCCAAAACATTCCACCTCTACCAAAAACGAAAGCTGTTTCAGGCACACCTAAACTTGGTAAACTACCTAAATAAAATGGAGCTTGAACAATACAAATTAAAATGGTTAACCATCTTGTAATTTGCGTAATTTTCTTTTGCCCACTAGCACCTTCTTTTTGTAATTTTTGAAGATATGGAATAGCTATTGTCATTAATTGCACAACAATAGAAGCAGAAATGTAAGGCATTATTCCTAAAGCAAATACTGATGCTTTAGATAAAGCCCCTCCAGTAAATGCATTAATTAAAGATAAAAAACCTCCGTCGTCAAACTTATCGCTTAAACCTGTTAATTGACTTACATCTATACCTGGTAAAACAATTTGCGCACCAAATCTATAAGCTAATAATAAACTTAAAGTTATAAGAATTTTATTTCTTAACTCTTCAATTTGCCAAACTCCTTGTATTGATTCTATAATTTTCTTCATGAAATTTTCTTATAAAGTCACAGTACTTCCTCCAGCAGCTTCAATAGCAGCTTTTGCCGAAGCAGTAAACTTATGAACAGAAATTGTTAATTTAGCTTTTAACTCACCTCTACCTAAAATTTTTACTAGGTCGTTTTTACCAACTACTCCGTTAGCAACCAACACCTCTAAATCTACAGTATCAGTAATTTTTCCAGCATCTACCAACTGTTGTAAAGTATCTAAGTTTACCCCTGCATACTCTACACGATTGATGTTTGTGAAACCAAACTTAGGAACACGACGTTGTAAAGGCATTTGACCTCCTTCAAAACCTATTTTTCTAGAATACCCAGAACGTGATTTTGCTCCTTTATGTCCTCTAGCTGCAGTACCACCTTTTCCAGATCCTTGACCTCTACCAAGTCTCTTAGCGTTATTTTTTACTGAACCTTCGGCTGGTTTTAAATTACTTAAATCCATTGTTATAACTTTTTAATTAAGCTTCTGTTACAGAAACTAAATGTTGAACTTTGTTTACCATACCAACTATTGCTGGTGTAGCATCATGCTCTACAGTTTGACTCATTTTTCTAAGACCAAGAGCCTCTAAAGTTCTCTTTTGTCTTACTGGTCTACCGATAGCACTTTTTACTAATGTTACTTTAATCTTTGCCATGTTTACTTTGATTAACCTTTAAACAATTTTTCTAAAGAAATACCACGTTGTTTTGCAACATCTTTAGCATCTCTTAATTGTAATAAAGCATCAAAAGTTGCTTTTACAACATTGTGAGGGTTTGATGAACCTTGAGACTTTGATAATACATCATGCACACCAACTGCCTCAAGTACGTGACGCATAGCTCCACCCGCAATTACCCCTGTACCAGGAGCTGCCGGAAGAATATTTACTCTCGCACCACCAAACTTACCTTTTTGTTCGTGAGGTAAAGTTCCTTTAATTAAAGGTATACGCACTAAGTTTTTCTTTGCATCTTCGATAGCTTTTGCAATGGCACTAGCAACATCTTTAGATTTCCCTAAACCATGACCAACTACACCATTTTCATCACCAACTACTACAATTGCAGAGAAACCAAATGCTCTACCTCCTTTTGTTACTTTAGTAACACGTTGCACACCTACCAAACGATCTTTTAAATCAAGACCTGTTGGTTTTACTAGTTCTGCATTTTTATACTTTTGAAACATAATTTCTTAAAATTTTAATCCACCTTCTCTAGCTCCGTCAGCTAATGACTTGATTCTACCGTGATATAAAGCACCACCTCTATCAAAAGAAATAGTAGTTACTCCTGCTTTTACAGCTTTTTCAGCAACAGCTTTACCAACTAAAGCGGCGATTTCAGATTTAGAACCTTTCTCGGCACTAATCTCTTTATCTCTTGAAGAAGCTGCAACAATTGTTTTTCCACTTACATCGTCAATTACTTGCGCGTAAATTTCTTTGTTACTTCTAAAAACAGACAATCTTGGTCTTTCAGCAGTACCAGAAACAATCTTTCTAATTCTGTTATGAATTCTTGCTCTTCTTGCGTTTTTTGATAATTTCATTTGTTAATTTTTATCATTTTTAACAGACTTATAAAACGTATAACACCTAATAACTATTAAAATTTAACGTAAAAAATAATTATTAGCTTATTTATTTTATAAAGCCTAAAAATATTAAGCCGATTTACCAGCTTTTCTTCTTAACACCTCTCCAACAAACTTAACTCCTTTACCTTTATAAGGCTCTGGCTTACGGTAAGAACGAATTTTTGCCGCTACTTGACCTACTAATTGCTTGTCAGCAGATGTTAATTTAATAATTGGATTTTTACCTTTTTCAGATACGGTTTCCACTTTTACCTCAGGAGCAATGTCCATAACGATATTATGAGAAAACCCTAAAGCTATATCAAGAACATTACCTTGATTACTAGCTCTATACCCTACTCCTACTAATTCCAATTCTTTTGTAAACCCTTTAGTAACACCCTCAACCATATTAGCAATTAAGGCTCTATACAAACCATGCTTAGCTCTATGATCTTTTGCATCTGATGGACGCTCTAAAGTTAATACTCCTTCTTCTATAGTCAATGTTACATCTTGAATATCTTGAGTTAATTCACCCATTTTACCCTTAACTGTAACTTGTCCGTCTTTTACATCAACTGTTACCCCTGCAGGAATTTCAATTGGACTTTTACCTATTCTTGACATTTTTTCTTGTCTTTAAAATTAGTAAACTAAACAAAGAACTTCTCCTCCAACATTCTCTCTACGAGCTTGCTTAACTGTCATAACTCCTTTAGAAGTTGATACAATTGCAATTCCAAGACCATTTAAAACTCTTGGTAAATCAGAAGAACCAGCATACTTACGTAAACCTGGCTTACTTACTCTTTCTATTTTTCTGATTACAGATTGCTTGTTTTCATCATACTTTAAAGCAATTTTAATTGTTCCTTGTACTGATGAATCATCAAACTTGTAGCTTAAGATATAACCTTGATCAAATAAGATTTTAGTTATAGCCTTTTTTAAGTTAGATGCTGGTATCTCAACCACTCTGTGGTTTGCACGTACAGCATTTCTAACTCTTGTTAAATAATCCGCTATTGGATCTGTATACATAATGTACTAATTTGCGGTTTTGGTTTTCGGCGGCAACTCTACCGCCGAACCTTAAACCAATTTATAATATTTTATTACCAGCTTGCTTTTTTAACTCCAGGTATTAATCCTTGGTTAGCCATTTTTCTAAATGTAACACGAGAAATACCGAATTGACGCATATATCCTTTAGGTCTTCCTGTTAACTTACATCTGTTATGTAAACGCACTGGTGATGCATTTTTCGGTAACTTTTGTAATGCCTCATAATCTCCAGCTTCTTTTAAAGCTTTTCTTTTTGCAGCATACTTAGCAACCAATTTTTGTCTTTTGACCTCACGGGCCTTCATTGATTCTTTAGCCATAACTTAGTTCTTTTTAAAAGGTAAACCCAATTGAGTTAACAATGATTTTGCTTCTTTATCAGTATTAGCTGAAGTTACAAATGTAATATCCATTCCTGAAATTTTATTAACTTTATCAATATTTATTTCAGGGAAAATAATTTGCTCTGTAATTCCTAAATTATAGTTACCTCTACCATCAAACCCAGTAGCTTTAATACCACCAAAGTCTCTTACACGTGGTAATGAAGCAGTAACCAATCTATCTAAAAATTCATACATACGCTCTCCACGTAATGTAACTTTAGCCCCAATTGGCATTCCTTTACGTAATTTAAACGAAGCAACATCCTTTTTAGAAATTGTAGCTATAGCTTGCTGTCCAGAAATTTTAGTAATTTCCTCAACAGCGTGATCAATTAATTTTTTATCAGAAACTGCTGCACCAACACCTTTAGAAATAACGATTTTTTCTAATTTAGGCACTTGCATTACATTTTTGTAACTGAATTCTTCTGTAAGAGCAGCAACTATTCTGTCCTTATACTCTTTTTTTAATCTTGAAACGTAAGCCATAACTAAATTACTTCATTAGTTTTTTTAGAAATTCTAACCTTATCTTTTCCTTCTCCTTTATATCCTACTCTAGTGGTTTTACCATCAGCAGTCAACAAAGATAAGTTTGAGATTTGGATTGGAGCTTCTTTTTTAACGATTCCTCCTTGAGGGTTTTGCGCATTAGGCTTCACATGCTTAGAAACCATGTTTACACCTTCTACAATCGCCTTATTCTTTTCACGAAGAATTTTAGTGATTTTACCTTCTGACCCTTTATGATCTCCAGCAATAACCCTAACTGTATCTCCTGATTTTATCTTTAACTTTGTCATTTTTCAAATGTATTAAAGCACCTCAGGTGCTAATGATACAATCTTCATAAATCCTTTATCACGAAGTTCTCTAGAAACTGGTCCGAAAACACGTGTTCCACGCATCTCTCCAGTAGGGTTTAACAACACACATGCATTATCATCAAAACGGATATATGAACCATCTGGTCTTCTAATTTCCTTTTTAACTCTAATTACAACGGCTGTAGACACTTGTCCTTTTTTTACACTACCGTTTGGAGTAACATCTTTAATTGTAACAACAATTTTATCTCCAACAGAAGCATACCTTCTTTTAGTTCCACCTAGAACACGGATAGTTAATACTTCCTTTGCTCCGGTGTTATCTGCAACTTTAAGTCTTGATTCTTGTTGTACCATTATTTTGCTCTTTCAATTATTTCAACTAATCTCCAACATTTAGATTTACTTAAAGGTCTTGTTTCCATGATCTTTACAGTATCTCCAATATTGCAGTCATTTTGCTCATCGTGCGCAACATATTTCTTTGTTTTCAACACGAATTTACCGTACATAGGGTGTTTTACTTTCTTCACTTCAGAAACCACAATTGATTTCGTCATTTTGTTACTAGTAACAACTCCTATTCTTTCTTTTCTTAAATTTCTTTTTTCCATCTTTCAGTAGAATACAATTATTGTATTGCTCTTTTAGTTAGCTCTGTTGCAACTCTAGCTACCGATCTTCTAATTGCACGCAATTGTAACGGATTATCCAATGGTTGGATAGCGTGTGTCATTTGAAGTTCAGCATAACTTTTCTTAAGTTCTTCAAGCTTCCCTTGAAGTTCAACTGTAGACAGTTCTTTTATCTCTGATTGTTTCATCATCATCTTAAAATTTACAATTACGCTTGGTAATCTCTTGCTACAATAAACTTAGTTTTAACAGGAAGTTTTTGAGCTGCTAAACGCAATGCTTCTTTAGCAACATCCATTGGCACTCCACCAACTTCAAAAATTAATCTTCCTGGTCTCACAACTGCCGCCCAGTATTCTACCGAACCTTTACCTTTACCCATACGTACTTCAAGAGGCTTTTTTGTAATAGGCTTATCTGGAAATATTTTAATCCAAAGTTGACCTTCTCTTTTCATATAACGAGTAGCAGCAATACGTGCAGCTTCAATTTGACGTGCAGTAATAAATTTAGACTCTAGTGATTTAATACCAAACATACCATTAGAAAGTTGATGACCTCTACCAGAGTTCCCTTTCATACGGCCTTTTTGTACTTTACGATACTTTGTTCTTTTTGGCTGTAACATCTTGTTTCTTGTCTTTTAATTACTTTCTACGGCGTGGTTTGTTATTACCTCCGCGTCCAGCACCTTTCCCACCAGATTGCTTTTTAGACAATCCTACTAACGGAGAAAGATCTCTTTTTCCATATACTTCACCTTTCATGATCCACACTTTAACACCTAATCTACCATAAGTAGTATGTGATTCAACAAGTGCGTAATCTATGTCGGCTCTAAATGTTGATAAAGGAATACGACCATCTTTAAAAGCTTCAGAACGTGCCATTTCAGCACCATTCAAACGCCCAGAAATCTGAACTTTAATCCCTTCAGAATTCATTCTCATTGCCGCTTGTATAGCCATTTTAATAGCACGTTTATAAGAAATTCTGTTTTCTATTTGACGTGCAATACTGCTAGCAACTAAGAATGCATCTAATTCAGGACGCTTAATTTCAAAGATGTTTACCTGTACTTCTTTACCTGTAATTTTCTTAAGCTCTTCTTTTAACTTGTCTACCTCTTGACCTCCTTTACCAATAATGATACCTGGACGAGCCGTAGTGATAGTAACGGTTACAAGTTTAAGAGTTCTTTCGATAATTACCCTTGAAACACTAGCTTTTGATAGACGCGCATGAATATACTTACGAATCTTATCGTCTTCGGCAAGTTTATCACCGTAGTCATTACCTCCGTACCAGTTAGACTCCCATCCTCTTATGATACCAAGGCGATTTCCGATTGGATTTGTTTTTTGTCCCATATCTATCTTAGCTTTGTGTATTATTATTAGATCCAAGCACTAATGTAACGTGGTTGGAACGTTTTCTGATTCTGTGTGCACGACCTTGTGGAGCTGGACGTAAGCGCTTTAACATAGCACCACCATCAACTCTAATTTCTTTCACAAATAAGTCTGCATCTTCCAAACTTGCATCTTCGTTTTTTGCTTGCCAGTTAGCTATTGCCGAAACTAACAATTTTTCTAAACGACGTGACGCTTCTTTTTGACTGAATCTTAAAATATGAAGCGCTTTCTCTACTTTTTCACCTCTTACTAAATCCGCTACTAAACGCATTTTTCTTGGTGAAGTAGGGCAGTTGTTTAACTTTGCAAAAGCTATCTGCTTTTTCTCAGCCTTTATTCTATCGGCCATTTCTTTTTTACGAACTCCCATAGCTTCTATTTTTTACCTTTATTTTTTGCACCTGCATGCCCTCTAAACGAACGTGTTGGTGAAAATTCTCCTAACTTATGACCTACCATGTTCTCTGTAACATACACAGGTACAAACTGACGACCATTATGCACAGCTATAGTCTGCCCTACGAAATCAGGCGAAATCATTGAGGCTCTTGACCATGTTTTAATAACAGTCTTTTTTCCAGACTCAACGTTTGCTTGAACTTTCTTCTCCAAACTATGGTGAATAAATGGTCCTTTTTTTAATGAACGTGCCATATCTTATTATTTCTTTCTACGTTCTACAATGTACTTATTACTCGCTTTCGTTTTAGAACGGGTTCTATAACCTTTAGCAGGTATACCATTCTTAGAACGAGGATGACCTCCAGAAGACTTACCTTCCCCACCTCCCATAGGGTGATCAACAGGGTTCATTACCACTGGTCTTACTCTAGGTCTTCTTCCTAACCACCTGCTTCTACCAGCTTTACCTGACACTAACAATTGATGATCTGAATTTGAAACAACACCTATAGTCGCTAAACAGTCAACTAACAACAATCTGGTTTCACCAGAAGGCAATTTGATTGTAGCATACTTACCATCCCTTGCCATTAACTGAGCAAACGCACCAGCAGAACGAGCCATTACAGCTCCTTGACCAGGACGTAATTCTATACAAGAAATAATAGTTCCCAAAGGAATATTTGCTAATTTCATAGCATTTCCAATTTCTGGAGCAACAGCGTCACCAGAAACAATTTTTTGCCCAACCTGAAGTCCATTTTGAGCAATTACATATCTTTTTTCTCCATCTGCGTACTTTACTAACGCGATGAACGCAGTTCTATTAGGATCATACTGTATTGACATTACCTCTGCAGCGTCATTAAATCGTTCTCTTTTGAAATCGATAATACGGTATCTTCTCTTATGACCTCCACCTTTATGGCGCATAGTCATTTTTCCTTGACTGTTTCTACCACCAGTTCTTTTTATCGGAGCAAGCAAGCTTTTCTCCGGCTTATCAGTAGTTATGGCGTCAAACCCATTTACTACTCTAAAACGCTGCCCTGGCGTGATTGGTTTTAATTTTCTAACTGACATCTTTTGTCTTTTAGTTACATGTTAGCGTAAAAGTCAATTACATCTCCTTCTGCTAACTGCACCATAGCTTTTTTATAAGCTCCTGTTTTTGCAGTTATCATACCAGATTTTGTATAACGATTACTTCTTTCTACTCTTACATTTATTGTACGAACTTTTTCAACAGAAACACCATAAGCAGCCTCAACCGCTTTTTTAACCTCTACCTTATTCGCATTTTTCTTCACAAGAAAAGTAAAACAGTTGTTTTCTTCACTTGTTTTTGTTGCTTTCTCTGTAATTACAGGCTTAATTAAAATACTCATGTCTCTAATTATTTACTTAAATTCGACACAACCCCCTCTACTGAACCTTCAAAAAGAACAACACTATTCGCATTCATAATTGCGTAAGTGCTTAATTCTGAGCTAGTTACAGCTTGAGAGCGTTTTAAATTACGTGACGACAAATATACGTTTTTATTTGATTCACCCAACACAAACAAAGATTTTTTGTCTGCCAACCCTAAAGAACTCAATAAGTTCTTGAATTGTTTAGTATTTGGAGCATCAAAATTTACATCTTCTAAAACAACAATATTACTTGCTTTAGCTTTCATACTTAACGCAGATTTACGCGCTAAACGCTTCACGTTTTTATTTAATTTGAAACCGTAGTTTCTTGGTCTTGGACCAAACATACGTCCACCACCTCTAAAAACACCAGACTTGATACTTCCCGCACGAGCCGTACCAGTTCCTTTTTGTTTTTTAATTTTCTTTGTACTACCAGCTATCTCACCTCTTTCCTTAGCTTTATGCGTTCCTTGACGTTGATTAGCCAAGTATTGCTTAACATCTAAATAAATTGAGTGATTGTGTGGCTCAATAGCAAAAACAGCATCAGAAAGCTCTACGCTTCTCCCTGTTTCTTTTCCGTTAATATCTAAAACTGCTACTTTCATTACTTCTCAATGATTACATAAGAATTTTTGTGTCCAGGTACTGCACCTTTAACAACAAGTAAGTTCTTTTCAGCAACCACTTTTAAAACTCTTAAATTTTCAACTTTAACTGTTTCTCCACCCATTCTTCCTGCCATACGCATTCCTTTAAATACTCTTGCAGGATAAGAAGCAGCACCAATAGAACCAGGAGCTCTTAAACGGTTATGCTGACCATGAGTCGCTTGACCTACACCACCAAAACCGTGACGTTTTACTACCCCTTGAAACCCTTTACCTTTTGAAGTTCCTGATACATCAACAAACTCACCTTCAGTAAAGTGCTCTACCGTAATAGCATCACCTAATTTATACTCTTCTTCGAAACCTTGGAATTCAACAACTTTGTACTTAGGAGAAGTTCCTGCTTTTTTAAAGTGACCATTAGCCGCTTTAGTAGCACGTTTTTCTGCCTTGTCATCGAAACCAAGTTGAAGCGCTTCATAGCCATCAACCTCATTGGTTCTGACTTGGGTAACTACGCATGGCCCAGCTTCAATAACAGTACAAGGAATATTCTTCCCGTTCTCGTCAAATAAGCTAGTCATACCGATTTTTTTTCCGATTAACCCAGACATAATTAATTATTAATTTAAAATTTATAAATAGGAACTCAGGACATTAAATCCTGAGTTCATTTAACTCTAATATTTAGTGTTTATCACACTTTAATTTCTACCTCTACTCCACTTGGCAACTCTAACTTCATTAACGCATCAATCGTTTTTGAAGAAGAACTGTAAATGTCTAATAATCTTTTAAAAGAGCTTAATTGAAACTGCTCTCTAGATTTTTTATTTACGTGTGGCGAACGCAACACTGTAAATATTTTTTTATGAGTAGGTAAAGGAATAGGACCAACTACTACCGCTCCTGTACTCTTTACTGTTTTTACGATTTTTTCAGCAGACTTATCTACTAACATATGATCGTAAGACTTTAATTTTATTCTAATTTTTTGACTCATTTTTCTTAAAATTAAGCATTAACACCTTTTGCAGCAGCAATTACTTCATCTGAAATATTAGATGGTGTTGCAGCATAGTGAGAAAATTCCATAGTAGACGTTGCTCTACCTGAAGATAATGTACGTAAAGAAGTTACATACCCAAACATTTCCGATAATGGAACATTAGCCTTAACAACTTTAGATCCTGCACGGTCTCCCATATCGTTAACCTGACCTCTACGTCTGTTTAAGTCACCAACAATATCACCCATGTTTTCTTCTGGAGTAAGCACTTCTAATTTCATAATAGGCTCCATAATTACAGCTTTAGCAGCTTTAGCAGCAGCTTTAAACCCTAATTTAGCAGCTAACTCGAACGATAACTGATCCGAATCAACATCGTGATAAGAACCATCTGTTAACGTTACTTTCATAGCATCTACTTCATATCCTGCTAAAGGACCTGCTGCCATAGCCATTTTGAAACCTTTTTCTACCGAAGGAACAAATTCCTTAGGAATGTTACCACCCTTAATTTCAGAAACGAATTCTAATCCTGACTTTCCTTCTTCAGCTGGCTCAATAGTAAACACGATATCCGCAAACTTACCACGTCCACCAGATTGCTTTTTGTACACCTCTCTATGTTCTGCCCTTGCAGTAATAGCTTCTTTGTACTCAACCTGTGGCTGCCCCTCGTTAACCTCTACTTTAAACTCACGCTTTAAACGGTCAACAATAATATCTAAGTGAAGCTCTCCCATTCCAGAAATAATAGTCTGCCCTGAAGCCTCATCAGTTTTAACTGTAAATGTAGGATCTTCTTCTGCTAATTTACCTAAAGCCATACCTAGTTTATCAACATCGGCTTTTGTTTTAGGCTCAACAGCGATACCAATTACTGGATCAGGGAAATCCATAGATTCTAATACAATTGGATGCTTTTCAGCAGACATTGTATCTCCAGTTTTAATATCTTTAAAACCTACCGCAGCTCCAATATCTCCTGCCTCGATAAAATCGATAGCATTTTGCTTATTTGAGTGCATTTGATAGATACGAGAAATACGCTCTTTTTTACCTGAACGGTTATTTAAGATGTATGAACCTGCATCTAAACGACCAGAGTATGCGCGGAAGAATGCTAAACGCCCTACGAAAGGATCAGTAGCAATTTTAAACGCTAATGCTGCAAAAGGATCTTTTGCATCTGGCTTACGAGTTTCCTCTTCACCTGTATCTGGGTTTGTACCTACAATATTATCTCTATCTAACGGAGAAGGCAAATAACGACATACAGCATCTAACAAGAACTGCACCCCTTTATTTTTAAATGAAGATCCACATACCATTGGTATAATAGACATATCCATTACAGCAGCTCTTAATGCAGCATGCACCTCTTCTTCTGTAATAGAATCTTCATCCTCCATATATTTCTCTAATAAGTTTTCGTCGTAAGCAGCAACCTCTTCGATTAACTTACCACGTAACTCACGAGCTTCTTCTTTTAATTCCTCAGGAATATCAACAACATCAAAAGTTGACCCGTAGTTATCATCATGCCAAACAATAGCACGGTTTTTAACTAAATCAACAATCCCTTTAAAGTCCATCTCATCACCAATATTCAATACAATTGGCACTGCATTAGACTTTAACATATCTTTTACTTGCTGACAAACAGCTAAAAAGTTTGCTCCTTGACGGTCCATTTTATTAACAAAACCGATACGAGGTACTTTATAGTTATCTGCTAAACGCCAGTTAGTTTCAGATTGCGGCTCAACTCCATCAACAGCAGAGAATAAGAACACTAACCCATCTAATACACGTAATGAACGGTTTACCTCTACAGTAAAGTCAACGTGACCTGGAGTATCGATAATATTAAAATGATACCCTTTAGCATCAGCAGTAGGCTGACCATTTTCAGTTGGAAACTGCCATGTACAAGTAGTTGCCGCTGAAGTAATTGTAATACCTCTTTCAGCTTCTTGCTCCATCCAGTCCATAGTTGAAGCACCATCGTGAACCTCACCAATTTTATGAGACACACCAGTATAAAAAAGGATACGTTCTGTTGTGGTAGTTTTCCCCGCATCAATATGCGCAGCAATACCTATGTTTCTTGTATATTTTAAATCTCTAGCCATGTCTTAAAATCTAAAGTGAGAGAATGCTTTATTAGCTTCCGCCATTTTATGTGTATCAATTCTTTTCTTAACAGCAGCACCTTCTTCTTTAGCCGCAGCTAAAACTTCGTTTGCTAACTTTAAAGCCATAGTTTTCTCGTTTCTTTTACGAGTATAACTAATTAACCATTTCATAGCCATAGAAACTTTTCTATCAGCTCTAATTGGCCTTGGAATTTGATAAGTAGCTCCACCTACCCTACGACTACGCACTTCTACGTGAGGCATAACGTTTGATAACGCTTCTTTCCAAATTTCTAAAGCTGTTTTTTCTTCGTCTGTCTTCTTTTCTTCTACGATATCCATTGCATCGTAAAAAATCTTAAAAGCAACCGACTTTTTTCCGTCCCACATTAAGTTATTTACAAAACGTGTAACTAACTGATCGTTAAACCTAGGATCTGGTAAAAGTGGTCTTTTTTTAGCCTTTCTTTTTCTCATGTCTTAACATTAAAGTTTTTAAAATTACTTCTTTGGGCGTTTTGCACCATACTTAGATCTACGTTGTGTTCTACCCTCTACACCTGCAGTGTCTAAAGCCCCACGAACGATGTGATATCTAACTCCTGGCAAATCTTTTACCCTTCCACCTCTAACTAATACTATCGAGTGCTCTTGCAAATTGTGACCCTCTCCACCGATGTAAGCATTTACCTCGTTACCGTTTGTTAAACGAACCCTAGCCACCTTTCTCATTGCTGAGTTTGGTTTCTTAGGAGTTGTTGTATACACACGAGTACAAACACCTCTACGTTGAGGACACGAATTTAAAGCAGCCGATTTACTCTTCTTAGTTATTTTGGCTCTTCCTTTTCGTACTAATTGTGAAATTGTTGGCATACTAAATTTTACTTAAAATTTATTTTGTTATAAAATCCCTATTTTTAGGGTTTGCAAATGTATAAATAAAAAACAACTAATCAAACAGCAAGTGATTAATTTTCAATAAGATTGAAAAAAGAACATCAAACAATTAAAAATAAATCAAAACTAACTAGCTTTACACCTCCAAAACAACACCACTCACCCAAAAACAAATCACCCAACACACCAATGAAAAAAACAAAATATTTATACCTTATTATATATATACTTTTTTTCAACCTTTCTTTTTCACAAAACATACACCTGAAAATAAAAGGAAAGGACAGTATTTCAACTGCATTCATCAATAAAAATCCGATAAAAAAAAGCTTCAACAACATAAAAGAACTTAATACCGAAATAAACCTACTTGCAAAACAACTTCAAAACCTTGGTTTTTTCAACTTACACATCTCACAAAAACAAAGACTGAACGACAGCACTTATTCTTCAACCCTCACCCTAAACAAACAATTCAATCACATAGCAATAAAACACAACAACATTAACATAAAAGACTTAAAAGAACACCTTACACAAAGCACTTACATTACAAAAACACAATTTATCACCAAAGTAACCAAACTAGAAACAAACCTTAACAACATCATAAAACTTTATAGTAAAAAAGGAGAGGTTTTTACCGAATGCAACCTAACTGACATAACCATTAAAAACGACAGCATTTACGCAACACTGAAATTAAAAAACAGTGAACCAAAAAAAATAACAGATATAAAAATTAAAGGTTATGAAAAATTTCCAGAAAAATTCATTACTCACTACCTCAATCTTAAGAAAGGAAAAATCCTAAACCCTGAAAAATTAAAAAAAGCATCCAAAAACATCAACAATTTAATTTTCGCAAAAGAAAACAAGCAACCAGAAATACTTTTTACCAAAGACTCTACCGTTACCTATTTATACATAAACAAACAAAAAAGCAACAACTTTGAAGGCTTCCTTGGATTTTCATCGAACCCCGAAAACAGCAAACTAGACTTTAACGGAAATATCAACCTAAGATTAATCAATAACTTGAATTCCGGAGAAGAACTCCACCTCAAATACCAATCAACAGAAAACAACCAACGTACAATCCACATAAAAACTGCAATACCATTCATATTTAACTCCCCATTTAGCATAGAAGGAGAAATGCTTATTTTCAAAAAAGACTCAAGCTTTACCAATAGCAACCAAAAAGTAAGCACAAACTACTTAATAGGGAAAAACATAAAAATAGGAGTTGGTTTAGATTTTCAAAACTCAAACTCACTTACAGAAGAAACAACTAATAATGCCGATTTTAAAAAAACAGGAGTTATAGGTTATTTAGCACACCACATTCATCACAACAACCCACTTTATCCCTACAAAACAAAAACACATTTTGAAATATCACTATCAAACAGAACTACCACCACAAAAAACAATCAGCAAAACATTCATCTTTCCAGCGAATATATATTTGATT
This sequence comes from uncultured Flavobacteriaceae bacterium, assembly GCA_947493535.1. Classification (GTDB taxonomy): domain Bacteria; phylum Bacteroidota; class Bacteroidia; order Flavobacteriales; family Flavobacteriaceae. The sequence continues at coordinate 70,026 of CANLRK010000005.1, forward strand.
TAAACACAACAAACAGCATCCATTTAAAAACCTCCAGCAACTACTTAATAAGCGAAAGCATCTTAGAAAACGAACTCAATTACATAGGAGGTATCAACTCCATAAGAGGCTACCAAGAAAACAGTATACCAAGTATTCGCTACAGCATTTTAAATACCGAGTACAGAATAACACTCAACAAAACACTATACACTCACACGGTATTTGATTACGCAATAGCTGAAATAGCAAACAAAAACCACAATTTATTTGGATTCGGAATTGGATTAGGACTAAATACTAACAACAATTTACTACGCTTTATAATAGCCAACAACAAAAATAAAGGTGAAGAAATTAAGTTTTTCAATACAAAAATTCACCTAAGCTTAACCACCAAATTTTAACACTACATATAGGTTTTATTAACATTTGATATTAATAAAATGTGAAAATTCAAGAAGAAAAAGTTGTTTTATTAACTTTTTATTAAGACTTTTGGCATTGGCTAATTCAAATAAATTATAACATGAAAACAAAGTTTAATGGAATTTTAACGCTATTACTAGCGTTTGTTGTGCAACTTTCGTTCGCGCAAGAAAAGACAATTTCAGGTACCGTGGTTGATGAAACCAACATGCCACTACCTGGAGCAACTGTCATAATTAAAGGTACCACAACTGGTACTTCTACAGATTTTGATGGAAATTATTCCATCACAGCAAACACTGGAGACGTATTAACCTTTTCATATGTAGGTTATGCAGACCAAGATGCTACTGTTGGTGCTTCAAACAGTATTAACATTTCTTTAGCACCAGACAACGCTTTAACAGAAGTTGTTGTTGTTGGTTACTCTAGTAAAAAGAAAACTGTTTTATCATCTGCTGTATCACAAGTTAGTACTAAGCAACTGGAAGCTGTAGCTTCTACCACAAACGTTGCTAACGCACTACAAGGTCAAGCGGCTGGTGTAAGCGTTGTTGCTCAAAACGGTAAGCCAGGTCAAACTGCCTTCGTAAACATTAGAGGTACAGCCAGTTCAAACCCAAACCTGCAACCTTTATATATTTTAGATGGTGCTCGTGTAGAAGCTTCAGACCTAAATTTATTAAACAGTTCTGATATTGAAAGTATTTCTATATTAAAAGATGCTGCTACTGCTTCTATGTACGGTTCTGCAGCTGCTGCAGGGGTTGTAGTAATTACAACTAAAGGTGGTAAAAGAAATTCTGATGCAAAATTCACTTTTTCTAGCTCAATTGGTTACACTCAAAAAATCAAAGACAACTTTGAAATGATGAATGCTGATCAAAAGTTACGTTACGAACGTGAATTAGGAATCGGATTAGGTGCTTCTCTTTCTACTCAAGCTGACTGGAATGCACAACTTGCAAATAATCATGATTGGCAAGACACTTTATTAAAAAGAGGTTTTTTAAGATCTAATATGATTAGTATGACTGGTGGTACAGAGAAAACTTCATACTATGTATCTCTTAAAAATGAAGAAGATACAGGTATTATTGATGGTTTAGATGGTTACGAAAGAACAACAGCTAGAGCTAACTTTTCTTTTGATGCAACTGACTGGCTTTCATTTGACGTAAAGACTTCTGCTGCATACACAAAGTCTCAAGAACCAAGAGACCGTAACAATGTTCAGAACCCGTTTAGAGCAATGTATGATTACAATCCATACGAAACTTTATACCAACAAGATGCTAGCGGTAACATTTTATATGATACTAACGGAAATCCTTTATACAATTTAACACATCAAGGTTTTTCTATATCAGAAGCAATTAGAAACAACCCAGAAAGTGAAGACCGTTTAAAACTTAACGGGGTAATTGGTGCTAATGCAACTATTTTAAAAGGATTAACATACTCTCCAAAGTTAGCTATTAACTATAGCACATTAAGAGGTGAAGCATACACGCAACCAGGTTCTATTCTTGATGGGTACGTTGGTGATGCTGATGCTCCAGGAAGCAAAAGGGATAATGGAAATTATTTCTTCAGACACACTATTCAAAACGTATTAAGATATGATACTACTTTTAACGAGAAACATAATCTTGGGTTAAGCGCATTAACTGAATATACAAACAGAGAATTTTACTCTTACTCTTTCAGATCTAAAGGATTCCCAACACCAGAAATTGATGTTCATGATGCAGCTGCTGATGCCGATGGAACTCCTGTAACTAACAAAACAGAAAGAACTAAAGTTTCTTTTGCAGGTAGTTTAGATTATGACTATGACGAGAAGTATATTTTAACTTCTTCTATTAGACGTGATGGATCATCTATGTTTGGTACAAATAATATCTGGGGTACTTTCTGGTCTGTTAGTGCTGCCTGGAATATCGCAAAAGAATCTTTCTTAGAAGGGAAAATTTTTGACGATTTAAAACTTCGTGCTTCTTATGGTACACTAGGTAACGACAACTTAGGAAATTCATACCCATACCAATTAACATATGTTTTTGATGGTTATAACGGGCAAACATCTGCTTTCCCTAATCAAAATCAAAACTTAGATTTACAATGGGAAGAGAAAGGTATACTTGATGTTGGTTTAGAATTTTCTTTATTAAACAGAAGAGTTCGTGGTGTACTTGACTATTACAAATCAAACGTTACAAATTTACTTTTTTCAAAAGATCTTTCAATCACAGCTGGTGGTGCCGGAGTACCTTCTGTAAATGTTAATAACGGTGAGTTTGAAAACAGAGGTTTTGAAATAGAACTTGCTGGTGATATTATCAAAAACGAAAATTTAACTTGGACTGTAGGTGGTAACATCGGATTCTTAAAAACTGAAGTTGTATCATTACCTGGTGGAACTAGACAAATTTTAGGAAGTACTGTTTTAGAAGAAGGAGAAGAAATATATACTCATTACTTAGTACGTTATGCTGGAGTAAACCCTGCTAATGGTGAAGCTTTGTATTATGATGCTAACGGAAACGTTACAAACGTATATAGTGCAGATCACAAAGTTGCCTTAAAAGGAAAATCAGTAAACCCTGACTATACTGGAAGCGTATACACTTCTTTAAGTTATAAAGGATTTGATACTAACTTAAACTTCTACTTCAAAAAAGGAAACTACATCTACAATAACATGGAAATGAACATGTTAAGTGATGGTGAAAACGCTAACAGTAACCAGCGTTTAGATGCTTTTAATTACTGGAGAAACCCAGGGGACACTAATGTATTACCTAACCCATTATTAGGGACCGATACAAATCAAGAGTCTGATCGTTTTTTACAAGACGCATCTTACTTAAGACTTCGTAGTGCGGAAATAGGATATACTTTACCTTCTAAGTTTACTGAAAAATTACGACTAAACAGATTAAGAATGTACATTCAAGGTCAAAACTTATGGACATATGCTCCATATTACAAGGGAGATCCTGAAGTTGGTATTGGTTCTGGAGAAACAGCTCAAAATTCACCTGGTGAATATTCATTATACTCTTACCCAACTTTACAATCATTCTCTTTTGGTGTTGAAGTAAGTTTCTAATTATAATTTTGAAAAGTAAAAAATACAATATGAAAAAATATATTTTAACATTAGGTCTCGCAATAGTTACAGCCACTGGGTTTGTTTCTTGCGAAGACTCATTAGACAGACAACCATTTAACGCACAAGACCCTTCATCTATTTTTGTAAGCCCTGCAGGTTTTGAAAATGCCATGAGAGGTGTTTATAGTGGTTTTACAGGAATTGATGCTGACATGTATACTACATACATGGGGTCAGATTACTTTATTCTAGCAGATGTATTAGCAGATAACTTAATCATTTCACAAACAGGGAGACTTACAAGAAGATCTCAGTTTGAGTGGATTTATAGCGCAAATAATGTATCATACCTATACGCTGATGCCTATAAGGTTATTTTTAGAGCCAATGCTATTTTAGACAACATCAACAATCTTTCTGATGGTGCATTCAAAGACAATATGAGAGGTGAAGCTTTAGCTTCAAGAGCAATTGCTTTATTTGATGTAGCTCGTACTTATGCTAAAATACCTACACAGTCTGCAGATGCTAACGCTTCATTAGGTGCTTCTATTTTAACAACAGCAGACGCTTTTGCTTTACCTGCAAGAAATACAGTTGCAGAAACGTATGCGCAAATTATTGACGATTTAGAAACTGCAAAAGACTTAATAAATACTGATAATGGCGTAGGTAGATTTAACAGAAACACTGTTAATGCTTTCTTATCTAGAGTTTATTTGTACAATGGTGATATGCCAAATTGTGTTGCTGCAGCAAACAACGTAACTGCAAACGTTACAACTCGTGCAGATTTCCCAGGTATATGGAAAGATGTACCAAATCCAAATGAAGGAGTATTAGCCCGTTTAGTATTAACTCAGGATGATGGTGTAGCTATTGGTACTGATTACTCACAAACAAGCCCTACAAATGGTGTGAAATCTGAATATGTAGCTGATTTTGATTTTTATAACTTATATCAAAATAATGATGTCAGAAAAAATGCATACTTTCAAACTAGCCCTTTTGCAGGTAACAACTATAATCATATAGCTAAGTTTTTTGGAAAAACTGGTCAAACCAACAATTTTGTTGACGCAAAAGTGATTCGTATGGCAGAAGTAATGCTTAATAAAGCTGAGGCATACGCTGAAATGGGAGGACAAGATGCTTTAGCTCTTGCCGCTTTAGACGCAGTTCGTTCAGAAAGATATAGTGGTTTTGTTAGTCCTGGTGAAACTGGAAACGCTTTAAAAGATGCTATTGCTCTTGAAAGACGTTTAGAATTAGCATACGAAGGGCATCGTTTTTACGACCTAAAAAGAAAAGGATTAGACATTACACGATCTGCAACAAATGGTGATTTAGCTGATGGATCTGGTATTGCTGCTACAAGTACATTATTAGCTGCTGGAGACAATAGATTCCAGTTACCTATACCTCAGGCAGAAATAGATGTTAACCCTAACATGACACAAAACCCTGGTTACTAAAAAATAAAAATTATGAAAAATAAAACATTTAAAATAGCGTTATTAATGGCGTTTGTTGCTGGTTTCTTTATTTCTTGTGACGAAGAGGAAACAGTTTCAAACTACCTAGAATACCCTTCAGATGCATTTGTTGCATTTGAAAAGAGTGGAGTTACAATGGCTGAATCTGGAGGAACTGTTACAATAGTTGCTCAATATGGATCTACTAGTGCTTCAACAGATAAATCATTCTCTTTTACTACTTCATCAGCTGATGCTGTAGAAGGAGTAGATTATGAGATAGTTGACAATAGAACATCATTTGATTTTGCTGCAGGAACACACATCAACTCAATTGATGTTAATATTATTAACAACTTTGATGTAGATGGAGATAGAACTATCGTTTTCACAATTGAAAATGGTGGATTCCCTGGTCAAGCTGCTATTAACTCAACTTATACATTAACTATTCAAGATGATGACTGTCCTTTCACATTAGCCGAATTAGGTGCTGCTAATTGGAGCGGTACAGATAACGCACCTTCTGGTCAGGGTCCAAATGCATCTCAAGTAACTACTTCTTTTGACGGAACAAACCTGTTAATGGAAGGAATTGGATACGGATGGTTAACTAACCCTGCTTATTGGGATGAAGTTGTAACAAACAGTAATCCTGTAGTAGCTCAAATAGACACTTTTGGTAACGTAACTATTGCTAATCAATACTTATGTACCACTACATGGTTAGGTAACACTCAACCTGATTATTATATTGAAGCTACTGGTGCTTATGCTGCTTGTAGTGAAACTATGGTTATTACTTTTGATTTAATTCAAAATGGTTCAGTAACTACTAGTTTAACCGAAACTATAACAATCAACTAATTATATAACACAAATAATTATGAAAAAAATAATTGGAATATTTGCTTTATCAGCATTGTTGTTTTCATGTGATACAACAGATGAAACCTCATTAGCAGGTAGAACTGATACTGCATTTTTTAAACAAGCTGCTGGATCTTCACCAGTTATAAACATAAATTCTACTACACAAGAATCTTATCAACTTGGCGTAGCTGTTTCTTACGCTTCTCCTGAAGAGAGATCAATTACCTTAGAGGTAGACCCTAGTTCTACTGCTATAGAAGGTACTTACGAAATAGTTGATGCAACTTTAAACATACCTGCAAACTCTATTCAAGGATGGGTTACCATTAATGGTATCTACGATGAACACATCGCTTCTGGAAGTGAAATGTTGGTATTAAACTTAGTTGATGTTAGCGGTGCACAAACAGCAAACCCATCTACAGGTCAGCTTGGCGTGTTAGCGGATCAGTTTGTGGTATATCTTGAGAGACAATGTACTCAAGAGCTTTTCACTCCAACTGCAAGTTTTACTGGTGACTATATGATAACTACCACTGATAGTGTTATTGGTGTTAAACTTTTTGAAGATCAAACTGTTACCTTATCTATGGGTGCTACAGCTTCAGAAAGACAATTTTCTGCTGTATATGTAGAAGGTTTAGGTATAGGACAGCCTGCAATGGATTTTGTTTTTAATTTTGCAACCTGTACTAATGTTGTTGTAACTGACGGTCAAGAAACAGGATTAAGTTGTGGACCAGCTGTAACGCTAGGATCTGACAGCCCAATGTTTGGTAGCTATGATTATACCGATGACACTCAATTTATAATTGAGGGTGTAGAATTTGAAACACCAACACCGGGTTGCGGAGTAAACTCTCCTAACCCTTTTACAATTACACTAACAAAAATATAGTTGTAAATATCTTATAATTTATTAAAACGACTTAGTTTTAAGCCAGTGAATTACCTCACTGGCTTTTTTTATTCAAGATAATTAAGGAATCTCGTTTTATTTGAAAGAAGATTAAGAATAGAAAACCTTAAAATTTTCACAAAAAAATGTTAATAATTGACCTTTATGTTAAAAATTAACATGGTTAACCTTGGTTAATAAGTAATAAATCATCATTTTTGGTGCTAGCTAATTCAAATAAATTATAAAATGAAAACAAAGTTCAATGGAATTTTAACGCTATTACTAGCGTTTGTTGTGCAACTTTCGTTCGCACAAGAAAAGACAATTTCCGGGACAATAGTGGATGACACCAATCTTCCACTTACTGGAGCAACTGTCTTAATTAAAGGAACCACTACTGGTGCTTCCGCTGATTTTGATGGAAATTATTCTATCTCAGCAAATACAGGAGACGTATTAGTATTCTCTTATGTAGGTTATGCTAACCAAGAGATTACAGTAGGTGCTTCAAACACTATTAATGTAACTTTAATGCCTGACAATTCATTAGATGAAATTGTTGTAACTGCTTTAGGGGTTAAACGTAAAAAAGATGAAGTTACTACAGCACAACAAGTTGTTAAGGCTGATAAAATTAACGAAGCAGTTAACCCAAATGCTGTACAAGCTTTAACTGGTAAAGTTTCTGGTCTTCAGATAAACACAAACACTACAGGTGTAGATGGAGGTAATACTTCAATTACTTTAAGAGGTGCTACTTCAATATCTGGAAACAGTGAAGCTTTGGTTGTTATTGACAATGTAATTTCAAGTGCTAGTGTTTTACAAACAATAGACCCTAAAACAATTGAATCTATCAACGTTATCAAAGGACCTAACGGAGCTGCTTTATATGGTTCATTAGGTGGTAATGGTGTATTAATGGTTACTACAAAAAAAGGAACCAAAGGAGCTGATAAATTCAATGCAACATTAAGCTCTTCTATAACTTTAGAGGAAATTGCTTTTCTACCGGAAATGCAAAATCGCTATGGTAAAGGATATTGGGGAGAAATTGATGCATTTGACCAAGGTTCTTGGGGACCTGAATATGATGGTTCAATGCAAGCTATCGGTACGCCTTATCCAACAGTTACTGATTGGAGATATAGCACTTATGAACACAGAGAAGATAATATGAAAGATTTCTTCAATACTGGTGTTACCTATCAAAATTCTGTAACCGTTTCTGGTGGTAACGTGAATGAAGGATATGCTAATTTAACATTGAGTAAACGTGACTCTGAAGGAGTAATACCTAATGATAAATATATTAGAGATTTTGTAAGCTTAAGTAGCGGTAAGAAAATTGGCAGGTTAACTGTAAGTGGTATAGCAAGGTATACTTCTGAAAGACAGAACACGACATCTGCATACAATATTGATAGTAGTACTGACTTGAGTAACGAAAGAAACGTATATCAACAATTGGCTCAACTTCCTGGAAACGTTGATATAACTCAATTTAGCTCAGGAAACAATGATGATCACTGGACAATTTTTGGTGATAGTCCATATTGGATTTTAAACAACTCTAGAAGAATTTCAAGAACCAATAGATTTGATTTAACTGGAGAATTAAACTATGAAATAAACAAAAACATAGGTGTGATTCTTAGAAGTAATCTTCGTAACACAGATTCAAACTATATTGATTACTTAAATGAGTATGAGCAAACCAATTCAGTTACTGGTGATGATAGAAACTTACAGTCTAACCTGGAAGTATATATGAATACATCTCGTCAATTAAGAACAGATTTAATTACAACTTTTAATTACGATTTAACTGAAGACTTAAACTTAGATGCGTTAGTTGGATACCATATGTCTGATTATAGATTCCGTTCATTAAGAAATTTTGGAACCGACTTAACCATACCTGGTTGGTATGACGTTGATAATATTTCAAGCTTAATAACACCTTTCGAAACAAAATTAAGAGAAAGAACACAAGCTGTATACGCACAAGCTTCATTAGGTTTTAAAAATTATTTATTCTTAAACCTAACCGCTAGACAAGAATGGTCTTCTGTATTAAAAACAAAAAACAGAGGAATTAATGAATTAGGGTTCTTTTACCCATCTGCTGGTATTTCTTTTGTTCCTACAAAGGCTTTCCCTAGTTTAAGCGGTAAGGTATTACACAAGCTTAAATTATCAGGTGGTATCGTAAAAGTAGGTAATGTTTCTGCAATTGACCCACACGATGTTTCTGAAACTGGGTCACAAGCGGGAGGTTTTCCTTTTCAAGGTTTAAACTCATTCGTTTTATCTGCTAGCACTTCTGACCAGAACATTGAGCCAGAATTTGTAAACACAGCTGAATTTAATGCTAATATTGAGTTTTTAAAGAGAGGTGGTAAACCACGCTTAACATTAGATGTAGCTACATCTTTTGGTAAAACAAGCAACCAAATATTAAACACAAGTTCTTCAAGTACTGCAGGTGTTACTTCAGCATTAGTAAATGTTGGAGAAACAAAAAGTACTGCTATGGAAATTGATTTAGGATTTACTCCAATTAAAACTGATAATTTTGAGTTTAGTGGAAATATTGGATATAGTACGTATAAAGTTGATGTAACTAAAGTAACTGATTTATCTGACAGAATACAATTAAGAGGTCTTGGTACAGCTGGTTTATGGGCTATAGAAGGTGAAGAGTTAGGTTTAATTCAAGGTACTGCTTACGAAAGAGATGATCAAGGTAGAGTTATATTAGATGCTGATGGTACACCTCAAATTGCTACAGGTATTCAAGTTTTAGGAAAATCTACTCCTGATTACATCTTAAACTTTGGTGTAGAATTTAAGTACAAAGGTGTTAAGTTAAGTGCTACAGCAGACTACAGAACTGGGCACCACTTCTATTCAAACATATACAATAACCTAACAACTTTTGGACGTTCTGTAATTACTGCAGAAAACGGAAGAGGGAACTTTATATTCCCTAACTCAACAGTTGAAGGTTCCGGTGTAACCAACACAACTGTTCTTACAGGTCCAGGTTATGGTTCTTCTAATGAATATCAAAACTACCAAACTTACATTAATGAAAATTTTGTTAATGTAGATGAAAACTTTGTGTTAGATGCTACTGCTTTTAAATTACGTGAAGTTTCTTTGAGTTATGATTTACCAAATAAACTTTTCAAAAAATCATTTGTTAATGGAATAAATGTAGGATTAAGTGGTAGAAACCTATTAACAGTATTACCAAAAGAAAATAGAGGTTATAACGACCCAGAAATTGGTGCTGGTTTAGGAAACTATAGTCAAACGCCTCCTACTAGATTTTATTCTATGAGCGTTAATTTGAAATTTTAATAGTATAAACAATGAAAAAAATTAATATCATACAAAAAAGCATCTTAGCGCTAGCACTTATATTTAGTGCAGCATCTTGTGAAGATTATTTAGATGTAAATGACAGTCCTAACGGAGCTGAAGTAGATAATTTAACACCAGACTTAGTATTAGCTGGTGCAATGCACAGACCAAGTATAGAGTATTTAACCAATATGAATCAATTGGGAAATACAATGATAGCTACTTGGACAGGTAACACACAAGCTTTCCAAGCGCCATTTTCTGATGAGTTCAATTATAATCTAACTACAGATTTTTATGATAACGTATGGGATAGAATGTACATTAGGACATCTAACCTAACTCATATCATTAATTTTGAAAATGGAGTTAATTATGATTATCACAAAGCGGTAGCTAAAATATTGAAGTCATTTTATTTTCAAAATTTAGTAGATATCTACGGAGATATTCCTTACACAGAAATTCATCAAAGAGGTGAAAATTTATTCCCTGCGTATAACAGTGCTCCGAATGTATATAACATGCTAATCAACCAAATTGATGAAGCAATTGCTTTAATTGATAATACAAATACTTCTACAGTTAAACCATTAGGTTCAGGTGATATTATGTTAAACGGAGATATGAATCACTGGAAAAAATTTGGTAATACTGTAAAACTACGTTTACTTGTAAGAAAAGCCGCTTGGGCACAGCAAACTGGCGGACAAGCATTAACGGATTTTAACACCCAAATGGCTTCTTTAAACCAACCTGGAGTTGAGTTTTTAAGTACTGGTGATGATATTCGTATCAATGCAGGTTATCAAAATGAGATTGACAAACAAAGTCCATTTTTTGGAAACTATGGTTATCAAACAAATGGTAATCCAACAACAGGGCAACGCCAAGTAGGGCCTACTCAATTTTTAGTAGAATTCTTAGACGGAACTACAACTGGTGAATCTGACCCTAGATTGAATAGATTATTTGAACCAAGAGCTGGACAAGTGGGTATTATTGGTTTAAACCAAGGTACCGCAGGTGCCCCTGCTCAATTAGGTGATGCTTTAATTAGTTCTTTCGATCAGGATGGAATAATTATGACTGCTGCAGAATCATACTTTTTACAAGCAGAAGCTGCTCACCTAGGTTTTTTAACAGGAGTAGGAACAGCAGAAACATTATTTAAAAATGGTATTACTGCATCTTTTAACTTACTTGGTGCTCCAATGGGTACATATTTAACTACTAGTGATGATAACGATCTTATCGGTTGGAATAGTACTACTGATAAGTTAGAGTTAATTATTAACCAAAAATGGTTAGCATTAAATAGTATCAATGGGTTAGAAACTTGGATTGAGTATAACAGAACAGGGTATCCTGCTAATATGCCTTTCCCACAACAAAGTCCTTCAGGACCAAGACCAGTTAGATTACTATATCCAACATCTGAATACACAGGAAACTCAGCAAACGTTAGTGGTTTTGGACAAACTGTACAATCTGCATTTGACGATAACATATTCTGGGACGTTAACTAAAAAAATTAAATTATGAAAAAAACAAAATTATTTATAGCTACTATACTTGCGTCATTTGCAATGACTTCATGTTTGGTAGACGACGAAAGGCCTTCTTTTGAAGAAGATCATGCTAACACTCCATATAGTGTTGGTACTGATATAGAATCAGGTTCTTATATTTTTACACCTGCAGATACTGAAACTGTTAAAATTGACGGTGCAATACTTTTAGTTGGTATGACTAATGGTACTTATTCATCTTCTGATATTGCAGTTAAATATGAAATTGATCCTTTAAATGAAGCTACAGAAGGAACAATGTTTGCAATAACTAACACAACTAATGAGTTTATAATTCCTGCTGGACAAGAATTATCTCCTGACATGTTGAATTTGGAGTTATACCCATCAGCCTTCCCAACAGGGGAAATAACGAAGGTTATTATAAACATAGTACCAGTTAATCCAAGTGCAAGTGTACAAACTGGATTACCATTTGGTAAAATTGAATTAGAAGTTGAAAAGTGTGACCCACCATTATCAGGAACATACTCAAATAGCTTTAACGCTACTACAGTAGAAATTACTCCATTAGGTTGTAATGATACTTATAGAGCTAATTACCTAACTCCTTTCTCTGGTGTATATTGGTGGGAGTTTTCTCATGACCCAGCTACTGGAAATATTGTAATTACAGACTGGCAATATGAAGGGTCAAACCCTTTAACTTATGACACTGCATCAGTTGATGGAAGTGGAAATATAACGGTAACTAATGCTGATGTTGCTGGGGTAAGTTGGTATCAAGATTTAACTTGGACATTAAGCCCTTTATAAAATAATAGCCTTAATTAAAACATTTTAAAATGAAAATATATAATATATATAACAAACTTGCAGTAACAGCTTTAACAGCTGCAAGTTTGTTCGCAATGTCATGTCAGGATGACGATTTAGACATTGCAAGACAAGGAAAGCCTGTACTTAGCTTAGAAACTAACGAGATAACTGTTGGTGAAGGTGGTAGTGCTTACTTTAAAGCAAATCTTTCATATCCTATAAATGACTATGTAGCTATACGTATGGAGTTATTAGATGATGAAGGAAACCCTGTTATTGTTACAGAACCAGATGGAGGACCTAATACTGGTAATGGGTATTCACCTATCCCTCATGAAGATTTAGATATTGCTGTGGACTCAGCACCATTTCCTGCAGTTGGTATATGGGAAACTTGGTTTGAAGCTGGAGCTTTTGACTACGGTTATTTAGGAGGAACTGGTTACGTTTACACTGCTGATAAAAATGTTACTAGTTTTGAGTTCCCTGTTGGAACATTAGTAGACAACCTTACTGAAGGAACTGAAACATACCGTTTTAGATTATCTGCTACTTCAAAAATGAATGCAATAGTTGACGAAATAATAACCGTTAATATTGTTGACCCAGTTCCTACAACTCTTGATGTATTATTAGATTTTGATGGAAATATTACTGTTGATGGAAATACTGTTGACAAATGCTTATATGATTTTGATATTTTTATTTCTGATAGTGATATTTCTAACACTGACATCATACATAACTGGGATGGACCTTGTAATGAATTATTGTCACAAGGAGGTGGTTCTGAGCTTATAGATAATGATCCTAACAACTGGATGGATGGAACTATTTACTATGTTTGGATTGATTTATGGGACAAAAGTGCTGCGCCGGCAATCACAAATCATGAAGACATCCCTATGGACTTAGTTTTCAATCTTGTTATCGATGGAGTTAGTTCTAACAGAACTCTTTCTTTACAAGATTTATATAGAACAGATAGCCCTGATACATTTAATAATGGTGGAGGAGAAAAATTAGCCGCACAAATAATTATTAATGGAAACGACTATATCATTAAAGATCTAGATGGAAACATTGTTCAATAATTATTTATAAACAACTCAAAAAACCACCTCAATTGAGGTGGTTTTTTTATGCAATTAAATCACTACATTTGTAGGCAGAAATTCACTATATGAAAACAAACGAAATTTTTGGTTCTAGAGCTGTTATTGAAGCTATTAACGCTGCCGTTGAAATTGAAAAAATATATCTTTTAAAAGATGTCGAAAACGACTTGTCAAAAGAACTTTTCAGTTTAATTAAACAGCATAGAATAGCTTTTCAATATGTTCCTATTCAAAAGTTTAATAAGTTTTCAGACAAAAACCATCAAGGGGTTATGGCTAAAGTTGCCTTAGTTAAAACAATAAATATTGAAACCCTTACTGATAATTTAGATCTAGAAGCTAATCCAACAATTTTACTTTTAGACGCCGTAACTGACGTAAGAAATTTTGGTGCCATAGCACGTACAGCATCTTGTACTGGTGTTAAAGGTATTGTTATTTTAGATAAAGGAAGTGCGCCTATAAATGCCGACGCTGTAAAAACTTCAGCCGGAGCTCTGTTCAAAATACCTGTTTGTAAAGTAAACCATTTAAAAGATGCCATATATTACTTGCAAGGCTCAGGTTTTCAGGTAGTAGCAGCTACTGAAAAAACAAACGATTTAATTTATGATGTTGATTTAAATAAACCTACTGCTATTATTATGGGTTCAGAAGAACGTGGTATAAATCCTTCTACGCTAAAAATATGCGATTACAAAGCAAAACTTCCTATGGAAGGTGAAATAGCCTCATTAAATGTTTCTGTAGCCTGTGGAGCCTTTTTATACGAGACTATGCGCCAAAAGTTAAGCTAAGCCCCTACTCTTCTTCGTCAACAATCAAATTACCTTCTTCATCTAAAAAAGGTAGATTAGCCACAAATTTTCCTTGCTCGTTAAAGTGTGCCATAAAAAGAGGATTTTCAGGAGCAACAATTATTCTTTTAGTATCAGGCAATTCATTTTTAAAAAAGAAACTCAGTAAAATTCCTGTAAGTAATCCCGATAAGTGTCCCTCCCAGGAAATTCTTGCGTCAACAGGAAACACATACCAAACCATACTTCCGTAAATAAATATAACCACAAAGGCAAGTGCTATTAAATTGTATTGTTTTGAAAAAAAACTTTTTGAAATAATAAAACTAGCTAGCACATAAATTACACCACTCATTCCTAAATGATATGCCGGACGAGCAATTATCCAGGTTAAAAAGCCTGAGAAAACAATTGCTAACAAAAATATTTTTAAATAATTTTTTTGATAAAAAAATCGTACTAAAGTCATCAGTACAAAAAAAGACATGCTATTGTTTACAATATGCGACAAATCAGAATGCAAAAACGGTGACGCAAATACACCCAGTAATGATTTGAATTTTCTTGGGTATATACTGTAATCATTAAAATTAAACCCGTATTTAATTTCATATAAAAAAACAATCCACATGATTAAAATAATCAGTAGTGGGAAAACTAAAATATCGAATATGTTTTTAAGCGCTTTGATATTTTTAAAAATACAATAAGTTTACCAAAAATGGTAATCGGTAAAATTGTCAATACTTATCTATTTAGTATTTTTACTTTATGAATAAACCATTAGCAGAACGTTTACGCCCCAACTCTTTAAAGGACTATATTAGTCAGGAGCATCTTATTGGAGAAAATGGTTCTTTAACCAATCAAATAGCGCAGGGCATTATACCATCACTCATATTATGGGGACCGCCGGGCACAGGAAAAACTACTTTAGCAAACATTATTGCAAATACAGCTGACCGACCTTTTTACACCTTAAGCGCTATAAATTCTGGTGTAAAAGACATTCGTGAAGTCATTGACTCTGCCAAAAAGAGCAGCGGATTATTCACTACAAAAAATCCTATTTTGTTTATTGATGAGATTCATCGTTTTAGCAAATCGCAACAAGATTCATTATTAGGAGCTGTAGAAAAAGGGATCATTACACTAATTGGAGCTACAACGGAAAACCCGAGCTTTGAGGTTATACCTGCCCTTTTATCAAGATGTCAAGTGTATACGTTAAATCATTTTACTAAAGACGATTTAATTAAGCTGCTTCATAATGCTATGGAAACTGACAAACATCTAGCTACTAAAAATATCTGTATAAAAGAATATGAGGCTTTGCTTCGCATTTCTAGTGGTGATGCAAGAAAACTATTAAACACCTTTGAACTAATAGTTAATAATACTACTACTGACACCATTGAAATTACCAACGATTTAGTATTAAGTACCGTACAAAAAAACACAATTCAATACGACAAAGCTGGTGAACAACACTATGACATAATTTCAGCCTTTATAAAATCAATACGAGGCAGTGATCCGAATGCTGCCATATATTGGCTTGCTCGCATGCTTGAAGGTGGTGAGGATGTAAAGTTTATTGCCCGACGCTTATTAATTTTAGCTAGTGAAGATATTGGAAATGCAAACCCTACTGCGTTAATAATGGCTACTAACACTTTCCAAGCAGTGAGCATTGTTGGCGTACCAGAATCGAGAATTATTTTAAGTCAATGTGTGATTTACTTAGCTACCTCTGCAAAAAGTAACGCTTCCTATTTAGCCATAAATGAAGCCCAACAACTTGTTAAACAAACAGGAAATTTGAGTGTTCCTCTACATTTAAGAAATGCCCCTACTAAATTGATGAAAGAGTTAGGTTATGGACAAGAATATAAATACAGTCATAATTTTAACAACAACTTTACAGAACAAGAATATTTACCTGAGGAGCTTACAGGCACTAAGTTTTATGAACCAGGGGCCAACTCAAGAGAACAGACCCAACGCGATTTTTTAAAAAATCGATGGAAAAATAAGTATAACTACTAGTTAGTTTTTACCATAGTAAGTAACTGCACAGAATCATTGTCTACAATTTCCAGCATGAAATTACCATTTTCAAGAAAATAACCTATTCCTTTTTTCGAATTTAACTCTACGTGATAAATATTAGTTTTAAGCGTAGATGCTATACAACTTCCAATTGCTTTAGTTGAGTTTTTATTTTCTATACTAAAACCCGTTTTCTTTTTTATAAAAAGATATTCTTCATTGTTATAACTAAACTGCATTTGATTTGCAGTAGTTACATGAGGTACTTTTACTTCATGTAACGCCACTTCTGAACTAACAACCTTTGTTGCTGTTTCTTTTGGTGTAAAATGTAATCGGTAACCACCAAAGGAAGTTAATGTGTTTCTAAGTGCTTCTTTATACGCTAAATCATAACTTTTTGAACGACTAAAACCTTCTTTAGTAACAAACAACACTTTATCATAACAATCTTTAACCTCTACAGATAGTTTTGTTTTAAACATACCTCCTGCATCCTTAATAACTGGAGTTAACGCTAAACACCTATTCTCTTTTAACGATTTTGGTAAGTCTTCATTATCTAAATATGTTTCAAATCCTAATTGTTGAAATTTAAACTTCAACAAGGTATTAACTCCAAATTGATCTTCTTTTTTCTGAAATTCATACTTGGAAGGAATTACTACATATTTATAATTATTCAATGCTTGTTGCGCTAGAGCATTAATACCTGTAAACAACAAAAGTGTTAGTATATATTTTTTCATTATAGTTTATTTTAAAATCAAATATAACTGAATTGTTTATAATATATTCATTAACTCCTCTAAATGATTAACCTGATTTATTGCTTGAGGCAAATCATCTTTATGATAATTATAACATATGGCATCCATACCATAATTGATTGCTCCTAACACGTCGGCTTCATAACTATCACCAATCATCAATGAATTTTCTTTGGTAGCTTTAGCCATGGTTAATGCTTTTTCAAAAATAATTGGGTTAGGCTTTTTTACCCCAGCCATTTCTGAATTTACCACCACATCAAAATACATTTCTAAATTGGTGTTTTTTAATTTGCCCACTTGTACTTCGGCAAAACCATTAGTTATTATATGCAAATTATATTTAGGTTTTAAATAATTTAACACATTAATTGCTCCATCAAGCAGATGAGTTTGTTGTGATAAATGGTAAATATATTCCTCTGCGATAGTGAATATTACAGCGTCGGAAACTGACATGTTTATTGCTTCAAAAGATTCTTGCAAACGTCTAAAACGCAAGGTTTCTTTATCAATTTTTTCTTCTCTAAAAAGCTTCCACATCTCTTTATTAATAGGCTGATAGGCTGATAAAAAACTTGATACATCGACATTTAAGTTTAGCTTTTTAAATACAATTGTATATGTGATTTCAGAGTTTTTATCAAAATCCCATAGTGTATGATCTAAATCAAAAAAAATATCCTTTATATGTTTCATTTCTTATCCTTTTTAATATCTAATGAGTAATCTAAAAGTTTAGTGTATAACTTTCGCCAGCCTTTCCATTCTTCATTTTCGGAAAAGGTATAATTATGAACTACCATAGAAAAAGTACCATGAACTTTTTTTACTGCATCAATAAGCTTTGTGATTTCTGAGTAAGCATTTCCTCTTTTTCGATATACATAATCTAACACAATAAAAGAATTTATTTTTAATGGTGTTTGCATTTCATAATCAATATCATAAAAATAAAACGGGGTACATGTTCCTGCTCTAAAACCAGCTTCAGAAACATAGCCCATAGTATAGTCAGATTCAATTTCAAGCTCAATTAAATTTCTATATACCAATGGTAATTTTAGTTTGGAAAATGAATTTTTAGTATACTTCAACGATCTATTAAAAATAGCTTCGTAACGTAGTTTTTCTTCTTTTAATTTTTGCACATCATCTAAAGCCAAAAAAGAACCTTTTAAACCGGTTTCAAAATAATCTGCTATCAATTTAATAAGTGATACAAAATGCTTGTTTTGATGATTGATATTTTTATCATACGTGGTATAATCGCTCAACAAAAAGAAAAACATCGGCTTCATATTCCTTTTTTTATGATTATTAATTAACCACTTGTAGGTGTCATAAGGGTCTTTTCTTAGTTTTGACAGCACTAAATAACGCTGGTATACCTCAACAAAGTTTAATGCTAACACATCTTTTAAGCTTCCTCCAATAGTACGTACTATACCTTTATATTTATACTTAAAAGCAACAGGCACATCTATAATTGGGGCGAATGTAAAATTCCTGCTAGGGAATTCGTATTCAGGAAAAGCCTTTTGTAAGGATTGTTGAAACTTATAAGCCCATATATCAATTACTGGCTGTTTTAAAAAATGATGTTTATAAGCAATACTTTCTTCGGGAGGAAATCGACCAAAATCATCAGCTACATAAGGCAAGTACTCTTCATACCTACTTAGCAAATAAAAGCTCGCAGCAAAAATATCAAACGGCAAAAAACTTTTACTCCCAACACTAAAAAAGCATTTAGTATCATCCCAAACCTGTACATTTATTTCAGCATCTGAAATTCCTTCTTCAAACAACAATACATTTGATTGTACAAAAAACTCTTTAGCAAGAGGCTGTTTAGCATAAGACATTTTTAAGCCTTGATGCGCTATAAACTCTTCTACTACCGAAGTAAAACTTACATCAATACCTAAAATCCGTGTGCAAATATGTTTAAATACATACCTAACACGCGGGGTTATTTTATGTGTGTAAACTACCAATTCCATTACAAAATTCCTTCATCAGCAAAACTTGTATAGTTTTTTTCAGTTATAATTAAATGATCTAACAATTTTATATCTAAAGACTCTCCCGCCAACTTAATTTTTTCGGTAATTTGTTTGTCTGCATTACTTATTCGTAATGTTCCAGAAGGATGGTTATGGCATATAATTAAGCTTAACGCTCCTAATTCCAATGCTTTTTTCAATACTATACGCACATCAACTATAGTACCAGTAATACCTCCTTTACTTAGCTGTTCTTTTGCTATTACTTTATTTGAATTGTTTAAAAACAATACCCAAAATTCTTCGTGTTGCAACTCTCCTATTATAGGTTGCATTAACTCAAAAGCTGCTTTACTTGATGTTATTTTACTCAAGCTAACCTCTTCTTCCTCACGTCGTCGTCTACCTAATTCTAAAGCAGCAACTATACTTATAGCTTTTGCTGTTCCTATTCCATTAAATTTTTGTAATTGAGCAGACGATAATTTCCCTAACGCATTTAAATTATTGTTAACCGAAGCTAAAATTCGCTTACATAATGCAACAGCACTTTCATTTTTGCTACCCGAACCTATTATAATCGCTAATAGTTCCGAATCACTTAGTGCAACTTTTCCTTTTGAGTTTAGTTTCTCCCTAGGCCTGTCGTCCTCAGACCAGTTTTTTATGGAAAAGTTATCCTTCATTTTACTGTTCTATTAGTTGGGTAACTTCTTGAAAATTTAGTCCGCCATAATTCCCAGAACTCATTAACAACAATACTGAATTGTCAAAGTTTTGCTGAAATAAACACGTTTTAAAATCTTCCGGATTGGTATACACTTTTAAGTCGTTTCGTTTAAACGCCTCAAAAATTTGTTGTTCAGAAACCTCTTGAAGTTTTTTTATAGCAACTGCTTTTGGAGAATAAAATACAACAGCTTCATCTGCAGCATCTAATGCATTTTCATATTCTTTCAAAAACTCAGCATTTAAACTACTATAAGTATGTAATTCAAGGCATGCTATTAGTTTTCTGTTTTTATATTGTTTTGCTACAGCTGTTGTAGTTGCTTTTACTTTACTTGGTGAGTGAGCAAAATCTTTATAAGCTACTTTTCCTTTAGCTTCAGCTATTTTTTCTAAACGCTTACTTGCTCCTTTAAATGTAGTTATAGCTTCATAAAAATCTTCTTCATCAATACCCATATGCTGGCATATCCATTTAGCACCTGCTAAATTGCTTAGGTTATGGTTACCAAAAACTTCAATTGGCAGAGGCCCTTCTTCTGTTTCTAAATAGGTTTGTCCATCAATAATTTCATGCTTGGGCAAATGATACGGATAACGTTTCATGTGTTTGGTAGCATTTTCTACTACTTTTTTCACTAACGGATCTTCTTCATTATACACCATTATTGCGGCGTTAGACAAGCAATCTAAAAAAGTTTCAAACTGCTCTACATAATTTTCTAATGTTGGAAATACGTTTATATGATCCCAGGCAATACCACTTAACAAGGCAATATTTGGTTTGTATAAATGAAATTTTGGTCGTCTATCTATGGGCGACGATAAGTACTCGTCTCCTTCTAAAACAATAAAATCATTTTCTTCGGTTAAATGTACCATGGTATCGAAACCTTCTAGTTGCGCCCCAACCATATAATCTACAGCCTTATTATGATAGTTCATTACATGCAAAATCATTGAAGTAATGGTAGTTTTACCGTGAGACCCTCCTATAACCACGCGTGTTTTATGTTTTGATTGCTCATATAAAAATTCGGGATAAGAGTATATTTTAACACCGAGCTTTTGAGCTTTTAACAACTCAGGATTATCAGCTTTTGCATGCATACCTAATACAATTGCATCTATATCATTTGTTATTTTTTCAGGAAACCAACCAAACGCTTCAGGCAACAATCCTTTAGCTTCTAAACGTGATTTTGAAGGTTCAAAAATAGTATCATCGCTTCCTGTAACATGATATCCTTTGGCGTGCAATGCCATAGCAAGGTTGTGCATAGCACTACCTCCTATAGCTATAAAATGTATTCGCATAATTGTTTACTTATATGCGTAAAGATAGGAAAATGGATGGCTTTAATAAATTTTTACTGAGTATTATTAGAAAAAGATTTAACTTATCAATTCATCTTCAAAATAGTTACTTTTTCACGTTGCGCTTCTTTTAAATCAGGCTTTAGAGTTAGGGCTTTATTAATAAAATTATAGGCATTTCTTTTATCCTCTTTATGCTTATAAATTTGTGCCATCCTGTAATAAGCCCAAGATGGTGGCACTCCATCTTTTTCTGTATAATTAGTTATGTAGTGTTGTAAACATTTCAACCCCTTATCTAACTCCAAATTGTATTGCGCAGATACTTTTCCTATTAGGTAATTTAAATGATTACGTTCGTGCTTTGCAGCAAAAGCTTCGTAATTAGCAATGGCTTTGTCAGGCTGATCTGTTTTTTCATACAATTTAGATAGCTTTGTATAGGTGTGTGGCGAACCTCCTACTACTACTGCCTTTTTATAATATTGTTCGGCATCATCAGCCCTATTATTGTATTCAGCTACGTACCCTAAAGCTAAATAACCATCAACAGGTGATAGTTGTAACAACTCATTAGCATAAATTAATGCCTTTGCCTCACTTCCCCCAACAATACCAGGCAAACTAATGTATATTTCAACCAAAGCCCATCGTGCTTCAATATGGCTATCATCTAACTGAGCCGCAAGATGCAAATGCTTTTTAATATCTCCGACCAAAGTAAGAGCTTTTAGTTTATTTGATGCTTGAGCTTTGTAGGCTAACACTCCTCCGTATTTAAAGTGATAATTTGCTTTATTAGGATATTGTACTACCAAAGGTTTATAGTAAGTTAAAGCTTCATCCCATTTTTTTGCATAAGCAGCAATATCACCTAAATACTCTTGTGCTTTTATATTAGTTTCATTAAGCGCCAATGCTTTTAACAAATACGGTTTGGCACGTTGCCATTCAGCGTTTTTATAATACAGCTCTCCTTTTTCAAAATCGGTTGACTGTGAAAACCCTGCTAATGTTGCTACTAAAAATATGTATAAAACTAACCTCATGCTTAATTACTATGTAAACATACTCAATATTAAACGAAAAAAATATTTTTATTTAATCCCACCAACCCATTTGATATAATTGATTAGTTGGAATACTTTTTGTGTACCTTTACTTAGCTATAAAAAACAGCATATGAAAAAAGTACTAACCATATTAAGTCTTATCATTATCACAGCAACCCAAGCACAACAAAACTTTGAAAAACACTGGAAAACAGTAGAGAACTTTGAATTAGAAGGTAAAACAACCTCTGCTAATGAAATAGTTAACACTATTTATAAAAAAGCAAAGAAAAGGAATAATAGCAACCAGTTAATAAAAGCCTTATTGTACCAATCTAAATTTGCATTGGTTTTACAAGAAGAGGCCGAATTAAAAATAGTTAAGCGCTTAGAAAAAGAAATTAAGGAAGCCTCTTTTCCTACTAATGCTATTTTACAATCTGTTTTAGCAAACTTTAAATGGCAATACTTTCAACAACATCGCTGGCAAATTTACAACAGAACCAAAACAGACAAACCTAACCTAGATGATTTTAGAACTTGGGATTTAAACACACTGTTTACCTCAATTCATGAAGATTATAAATCATCTATTGCATCTGTAAATCAATTACAAAATATTTCAATTGCTGACTATAAATATATCTTAATATACGATACAGACACAGAACACCTTCGCCCTACTTTATACGATTTATTAGCGCATAGAGCATTGGACTTTTTTAAAACTGATGAAGCTAGAATTACCAAACCTAAAGAAAGGTTTTATGTAGACCAAGAATCTTATTTTGCTCCTTCAAATGAATTTACAAAACTACATATAACCACAACCGATACTGTTTTTTCTAAATACGAAGTACTAAAAACCTATCAGCAACTAGAACAGTTTCATTTAGAAAGAAAACAAATTAATGCTCTGATAGACGTCTATATTAACCGACTTCTATTTGTAAAAAACAACACTACACTTCATAATAATAATGATATCTATACTAAAAGTTTAGAGCAAAGTTTACAACATTATAAAACAGGTGATGCATATGCTTTATTAAAGGCACATTACGCACATGTTTTATATGATACAGCTACATTAGAAAACAATCCTAATAACAGAAAAAAAGCCCTAACTATTGCTGAAAACTTAATTAAAACCTATCCTAATTCCGAAGGTGCCGTTATTGCACAAAACATACAATCGCGTATTCTGCAACCTGTTTTACAATTACAAAATGAACAAACTGTTCCTAGTAATTCAGCATCTAAAATTTGGGTTGAATTTAACAATGTTAAGCAAGTATACTTACATATCTATCAAATACCACAAAATCATTCCTTTTATCAGCACAACTATAAAGATAGACCAGCCAAGATCAACGAATTTTTCACTACTCGTAAAGCCTTAAAAACTGTTCATGCTGCGCTTCCTCAAAAAGGAGATTATTTTAATCATAGTACAGAAGTTGCATTACCTAACTTAGAACTTGGTAGGTATATGATATTAGCTACCATCCAGAAAAAATTTAATAAAAGTGACCTGTTTGCTTATAACGCTTTTACAGTTTCAAACTTAAGCGCTTTAGAAACTGATTATCATGGCAAAAAGATTTTTCAAGTATTAAATAGTTCCTCGGGAGAACCAATACAACATGCTACCGTAAAATTTGGTAAAACTCAAAAAAGTACTAATGAATATGGCGAAACTTCTTTTTCTGGAAGAAGAGACAATGCCGAAGTAATAATTAACTATCAAAAAGACAGCCTATTGCTGGGTAATCAATATCATTACAGCAATTACCATAAACCAAAAGACGAAAGTAAAACAGAACGTGCTCAAGCTTTTTTATTTCTAGATAGAAGCATCTATCGTCCAGGACAAGAAGTTTATTTTAAAGGAATTGTATTATCTAAGGTCAACTATAAATCTACTGCTGTAGCCGAAAAAAAATTTAACGTAATTATTAAAGATGCGAATTACCAAGAGTTAAAAACATTTAATTTAACTACTAACAAATTTGGTTCGTTCTCTGAAAAGTTTCAACTACCAAAAGACGGATTAACTGGTAATTTCACCATTCAAATAATCCAAGAAAAAAAACATTTTAAACACTTTACTCAAGCCCATAGTTATTTTTCTGTGGAAGAATACAAGCGACCTAAGTTTGAAGTCAATTTCAATCCAGTAACAGAAAGTTTTGCGGTAAATGAAAATATTTGTGTTACAGGAATAGCAAAGGCTTTATTAGGCACCAATATTAGTGGAGCTAAAGTTAGGTATAACATCGTTAGGAAAACGCAATTTAATCATTGGAGGTATTGGTCTAGGCATTACGAGACTAACGAACAGGAAATTGCTCACGGAGAAGTTATCACTAATGATAAAGGCGAATTTGATATTAATTTTAATGCCTTACCTGATAAAACCAAGAATAAAAAAGACTTGCCTGTTTTTAGTTATGAAATTACGGCCAATGTAACCGATATTAATGGCGAAACCAGAACCGCTACCACTACTGTAAAAGTAGGTTATCACACACTTGAACTAAACATTGCAACGCAAGACATTTGGAATGTAGACGATACTCCAGAACTAAGCTTAAACACTACAAATTTGAATAGTGAATTCTCTGCTGCAAAAGTAAATTTAAAAATTTATAAACTTGTTGCTCCTAAAAGCGTATTGCGTACCAGAAGGCTTCCAATTGCAGATACACCTTTATTATCAAAAGACGAATTTAAAATACTTTTCCCTAACGAAGCCTACATCAATGAAAGTGATTATAAAAATTGGAAGAAAGGTCAACTGGTTTATGAAGAAGCTATTGATACTGAAAATGGTAAAAAAACAACATTGTCAGCAATCAAATCATGGCAATCTGGAAAGTATATAATTATTGCAGAAACAACCGATAGCGCTAAAAACACTATTACTGAAGAAAAACACATTTCCATTAGAAATGAAAAAGACCAGACTTTAGCTGACAGCCAGTTATTCGATTACCAAATCTTAAATGCAACTACCGCAAAGAAAGATGGTTTTATCCGTATTAAATTACTAAGTTCTTGTAAAAACCTAAATGTTTTTACAGAAGCATATTTTAATAGCGATATACTGTTTAAAGAAAAGGTAACAGTAGTAGGAACAAAAACTTTCCGCATACCATTAACGAAAATTATAAAGCAAAAACCTCTGCATCCAAATGCAAGTTTGCGCATACAATTTGCTATGGTAAAACACCAAGATTATAAAATTATAACTACAACAGTAGATTTGTCTGTCGCTAAAGAGTCATTATTAATAACTACGCAAACGTTCAGAGATAAATTACAACCTGGCGCTAAAGAAAAATGGTCATTTACTATAAAAAACAATTCTAATAAAAGCGTACAAACTGAAGTGTTAGCAAGTATGTATGATGCCTCTCTAGATCAATTTAAACCTCATAACTGGCCTAGTAATATAGGAGGAAGAGATTACTACAGAAATGATATACCTAACAAAAATTGTAATGGCTTTAGAAGTAATCATTTTACAATAAAAAATCCAATCTATTTACACTCGAAATCATATAGTAAAGTATACACTACATTAAATCCTTTTGGCTTACAATTAAACAACATACATCATGCATTAAAAGGGAAAGTTGCTGGTATTACAATTGCTCAAGAAGAAGTACTAGAGGAGAATGTGATGATACGTGGTTATAATTCTAATAGAGAAGATGTTGACGTAGAACAAGATGATGATTTAAAAGAAGGCGAAAAACAGAATTCAAAAACACCTAACTTTAAAACAATCGTAGCCCGTAAAAACCTCAACGAAACGGCTTTCTTTTACCCACAATTAAAAACAGATACTAATGGAAATCTAACTTTTGAATTTGAATCCCCAGAAGCCTTAACCAGATGGAAACTACAACTATTTGGGCATACACAGGCTGGCGTTTCAGGTAAACTTCAAAAAGAAGTAGTGACTCAAAAAGAATTAATGGTTGTTCCTAATCCACCACGTTTTTTAAGAGAAAACGACACCTTAGTTTTTCAAACTAAAATTAGCAGCTTATCTGACAAACTATTAAATGGGCAAGCCAAGTTAGAGCTTTACAATGCGGTTACTGGTGCCGTTATTGATACTGAATTAAGCAACAATACTCCTATTCAAAATTTTAAATTACAACCCAACGGAAACACTTCCATTTCATGGCAATTAATAGTTCCAGAAGAAATACCTGCTGTTGAGTACAAAGTGTTAGCTATGGCAGATAACTTTACTGATGGGGAAACGAATGTGCTACCTGTACTAACCAATAAAATGTTAGTTACAGAAAGTATTCCACTAACCGTTAGAGCTAATAGCACTAAGAAATATCATTTTAACAAATTACAAAATAACAACTCAACTACTTTACGTAATCATCAACTTACTTTAGAATATACTACCAATCCTGCCTGGTATGCTGTACAAAGTTTACCGTATTTAATGGAGTTTCCGCATGAATGCGCAGAACAAACATTTGCTCGCTATTATGCCAACACATTAGGAGGTCATATCATAAATAGTAATCCTAAAATAAAACACGTATTTGAATCATGGAAGGCAAATGGTAAATTAGTTTCTAAACTAGAACAAAATGAAGAATTAAAACAAATTCTAATTGCCGAAACTCCATGGCTAAGAGATGCACAATCTGAAAGTGAAAAGAAAAAACAATTGGCTATTTTATTTGATTTAGAACGATTGGCATCAGAACAAAAAAACACCATCAAAAAGCTTCAAAAAATGCAATTGAGCTCTGGTGGATTCCCTTGGTTTAAAGGGGGTAACGCTAATGAGTTTATTACTCGACATATTGTAGCTGGGTTTGGACATCTTAATAATTTAGGGGTGACTAAAAACTCAGACTCACAGCAACAAATCATTACTAAAGCTGTTCGTTATATAGATGCACAATTTATTGACCGTCACTTCAAAAAACTAAAGCATCAAACAGCTGAAAGTATTACAGTTGACAGTCATGATTTACATTATCTATACGCACGAAGTTTCTTTAAAAATTCAGTTTCTTTTGATAAAAAAGTAAAGCCTATTGTTAACACATACATTAATAAAGCAAAAAAGGACTGGATAAAACGCGGTTTATTACAAAAAACTATGCTTGCTTTAGTGTTACATCGCTTTAACGACAGACAATTACCTCAACTAATTTTAGAACATTTAAAAGAAACCGCCATAGTTAATGAAGATAAGGGTATGTATTGGAAAGCTAATACAGCTGGTTGGTATTGGAATGAAGCGCCAATTGAAACCCAAGCACTTGTTATAGAAGCTTTTTCAGAAATCACTGAAGATCAAAACACCATTGAAGAACTAAAAATATGGTTACTAAACAACAAACGAAAAAACAGTTGGGACACTACCAAATCTACTACAGAGGCTACCTATGCTCTTTTACTACAAGGTGAAAATTGGCTAGCTATTAATGGTTCGGCTGTACTACAAGTAGGTAATGAAAAAATAAACACTAAAAAATTGGCAGAAACTTCAATTGAGGCTGGAAGTGGATATTTTAAAACAACTTGGAATGCTAATCAAATTTCAAATACCAAAGCTAACATACAAGTAAAAAACACGTCAAATGTAACTCAATTTGGAGGATACTATTGGCAGTATTTTGAGCAATTAGATAAAATTACTAACGAAGAGCACAAAAGTGATATTCAGTTAAGCAAAAAATTATTCTTAAAAGAATATACTGATGCTGGAGAACAGTTAAAAGCGATAGACAAATCTACTACGTTAAAAGTTGGTAGTTTAGTTAAAGTTAGAATTGAATTACATGTAAACGATAATTTTGAATTTGTACACTTAAAAGATATGCGTGCCAGTACTTTTGAACCTGTAGATGTATTATCCGGTTACAAATGGCAAGATGGTTTAGGTTACTACCAAAGTACAAAAGACGTTGCTACACATTTCTTTTTTGATTATTTACCAAAAGGGACTTATGTGCTCGAATATGATGTAAGAGTAAATAATTCTGGGAATTTTTCCAACGGAATTAGTAGCATCCAAAGTATGTACGCTCCAGAATTCTCAAGTCATAGTAAAGGTGTACGTGTTAGCGTTAAAAAGTAACTCAACTCTCAGTTTTTTTTCGTATATTAAACTATCATGTTGCATAGCAATTTAACCATACAAAACTTGTTGAATAAGTTTTCGACAGATCATTCAAATATTTCATGGAATATGAAATGCTTGTATTGTGATGGTTTAGGAACAACTATAAACCAAATAAAAATCTATTCACACCCTAGCAATCATAATATTGGTATATTTTCTTATTGTGTTGAAACGGGAAAAGTAAACTTTAGCATGTATCAAACCTTAGAAAAATGCAAATCAGCTAATATTATAGATGCGCTTTTAGACTTGATGAATTATTCAAAAAAACATAAAACAATAAACTAACCTATATACTAACTAACTTAAAAAGCAGTCTGGAATATATATCCAGACTGCTTTTTCTTTCTTTTCAATTTACACTGAAATTTATTCTAAATCAAAGCGGTCTAAATTCATAACTTTAGTCCATGCAGAAATAAAATCTGAAATGAACTTTTCATTAGCATCGTCAGCAGCATAAACTTCAGCCATTGCTCTTAACTCCGAATTTGAACCAAAAATTAAATCTGCTCGTGTTGCCGTCCATTTCACTTGGTTAGTGCTTCTATCTCGACCTTCAAATTTTTTATCATCACCAGGAATTGCTTTCCATGTAGTACTAAAGTCTAATAAATTCACAAAGAAATCATTAGATAACGTCTCCTTTTTATTCGTAAACACACCATTTTCAGAACTGTCATAATTAGCTCCTAAAACACGTAATCCACCTACAAGTACCGTCATTTCAGGAATATTCAATGTTAGTAATTGTGCTTTATCTACCAATAACTCTTCTTCCTTATCTATAATATTTGAAGTTATATAATTTCTAAATCCATCCGCTAAGGGCTTTAGGTAATTAAACGAGGTAATGTCTGTTTGTTCTTGCGTAGCATCTGTGCGTCCCGGAGTAAAAGGCACCTCCACTAATTTTTCTCCGTTTTTTGCTGCTTTTTCAATTCCTACAACACCTCCTAAAACAATTAAATCAGCCATAGATAACTCCACATTTGAATGCATTGCATTAAATTCTTTTTGCAGCCCCTCTAAAACATCTAAAACTCTTTCTAATTCTTTAGGGTTATTTACTTCCCAATTTTTTTGGGGCAATAATCTAATACGAGCTCCATTAGCACCACCACGCATATCTGATCCTCTATAGGTTGAAGCCGAAGCCCATGCCGTTCTTACTAATTGTGCAACTGACAAATCTAAAGCGCCTATCTTATCTTTTAAATAAGCTATATGAGTAGCATTAATTGTTTCTTTAGTCGATTTTGGAATAGGATCTTGCCAAACAAGTGTTTCGTCAGGAACTTCTTCTCCTAAATAACGTTGTTTAGGCCCCATATCACGGTGTGTTAATTTATACCAAGCTCGAGCAAAAGCATCTGCAAAAACATCAGGATTTTCATAATAATACTTAGATATTTTTGCATACTTAGGATCCATTTTTAAAGCCATGTCTGCTGTAGTCATCATTAGAGCTTGCGTTTTTGACGCATCTCCAGCTCTTGGTGCTTGTTTTGCTTTTGATGTTGCTGTAGGTGTCCATTGATTAGCTCCAGCTGGACTTTTAGTAAGTTCCCAATCGTAATTCAGTAATACCTCAAAATAATCATTATCCCATTGAATAGGATTTGGAGTCCAAGCTCCTTCTATTCCACTCCCTATAGCGTCATCACCTACACCTGTTCCATAAGTGTTTTTCCACCCTAAGCTCTGCTCTTCAATTCCTGCTGCCGCAGGCTCTCTACTAACATACGTATCCGGATTCGCAGCTCCATGCGCCTTTCCGAAAGTATGTCCTCCTGCTACTAAAGCTACAGTTTCTTCATCATTCATAGCCATACGCGCAAAAGTTTCACGAATATCAACAGCTGACTTCAATGGATCTGGGTTACCGTTTGGGCCTTCTGGGTTTACATATATAAGTCCCATTTGCACCGCTCCTAACGGATTTTCTAAATCTCTTTCGCCTGTATATCTTTTATCTCCTAACCATTCCGTCTCAGAGCCCCAATATATATCTTCTTCGGGCTGCCAAATATCTTCTCTACCTCCAGCAAACCCAAATGTTTTTAATCCCATTGATTCTAAGGCACAATTTCCTGCAAGAATCATTAAGTCGGCCCAAGAAATTTTCTTTCCATACTTTTTCTTAATTGGCCATAATAATAAACGTGCTTTATCTAAATTCACATTATCTGGCCAACTATTTAAAGGAGCAAAACGCTGAGAACCAGAAGCTCCACCACCTCTACCATCAGAAACACGATAAGTTCCTGCACTATGCCAAGCCATTCGAATAAACAATGGACCGTAGTGCCCGTAATCAGCTGGCCACCAATCTTGAGAGTCGGTCATTAAATCATATAAATCATTTTTGACTTTTTTTAAATCAAGACTTTTAAATGCTTTTGCATAATCAAAATCATCATCCATAGGATTAGATATTGACGCATGCTGCCTAAGTATGTTCAAATTTAATTGGTTAGGCCACCAATCTCTATTTGAAGTTCCACTAGCTACCGTCTGTTTTTTTGCCCCATTCATGTATGGACACTTGCTTAAATCATCTTTTTTTTCATTCATAATATTATTTTTATCATTATTATTATGGGGCATTTATACTATAAAGATAACGAAAGATTATAAGGTTATTTAATAGTTTAAATTGATTGTGATTATTTAAGCATCAATTTTTATTATACATTTTCGTTTCTTTATAACATAAGGCCATTTTGTTATTTTTTAAGTATCTTTCTTTTTAACATTAAAATGCATAAAATATTTCTTTACATATTTCAGCTTTTACTTTTAACAACTCTTCATAGTTATGGACAATCTTATAATATGCAGAAAACGGACTTTAAAGGAAGTAACCCTGGTAACCTTACCATGTACAGATATGTTCCCAAAACGGCTACTACTAACACAAAACTTCCTTTAGTAGTTGTTTTACACGGCTGTACACAAAACGGAAAATCAATTGCCAAAATAAGTGAATGGAACACACTTGCCGATAAGCATAATTTTATTGTTTTGTATCCTACCCAAAAAAGAATTAATAATGTATCTAATTGTTTTAACTGGTTTCAATTAGATGATATTAGCAAGGAATCTGGGGAATTACAAAGTATCATTAATATGATTGATGACACCACTAAAAACTATAACATTAATCATTCAAAAATTTTTGTATATGGCGTTTCTGCTGGTGGGGCTATGGGAGTTGCTTTACTAGCTGTGTATCCTGAATATTTTAATGCCGGGGCCATTTTTGCTGGCGCACCGTATAAAATTGCGATTACAAAAAGAACCGCATTACGAGCAATTACAAACTCTAAAATCAACTCTCCTAAAAAGTGGGCTGATTTAGTACCTAACATAAACACCACAAAAACTTTCCCAAAACTAATCGTTTATCATGGTGAGAGAGACAAAGTTGTAACAATTCAAAACAGTAAGGAGCTAATTAAACAATGGACTTATTTACATCAAATAGACACTGTGCCGGATAGTATTGTTTACAACTATAAATCGGCTCCTGTGGATAAAATTATTTACACCGATACTACAAAAACAGAAAAAATACTTTTTTACAAATTACTTACATGCGGACACCGAATACCAATAAACCCAGGGAAAGAAACAGATGAAGGCGGAAAAAAAAGTTTGTTTTCTAAAGATATTGGTTTTTTCTCAACTTATCATGTCGCTAATGACTTTGGTTTAATCAAGTAATACATTTCGTGATTCTATAAATAATTTTCAATTAAATTATATGGATGTGTAGTAGGAGCAATATCAAACTCAAACCATTCTTGTAAATCTAATTCAAAACCTACTCCATTCAAATAATTGTGTAAAGCTAAATTTAAGCCCTCCTTAAATTTATAATGCTCTGTACCTTTTGGATCATTATGGTATAAATCATTTTGAGCAAACCCTTTAAATTCTGGCCCTGTAATTTCTATTTCAAAAGCTTCAGGGTTCATTCCTATTGGACTGTGTGCTGTTGTAGTAAACTGATGCCAAAAGGCAGATTGAATACAATTATTTTCAAACAGTTGTCGAACTACCTCTAAAGAATCTATTGTTTCTTGAGCTGTTTGCGTTGGAAAACCATACATTAAATATGCATGTACCATTATACCATGTTTTGCAAACGAATTGGTTACGCGAGCTACTTGCCCTATATCAACTCCTTTTTTCATTAACTTTAGTAATCTATCTGAAGCTACCTCTAAGCCACCTGTTACAGCTATGCAACCAGATTTTGCCAGTAATTCACATAATTCATCTGTAAATGTTTTTTCAAATCTTATGTTTGTCCACCATGTTATATACACCCTTTTTTCGATTAACTTTTCTGCTAAAGCACGAAGCATTTTTGGAGGAGCTGCTTCATCTACAAAGTGAAATCCTGTAATTCCTGTTTCTTTAATTATCTTCTCAATTTTAGCTACCAAATCATCTGCAGTTGTATTTTGATAGTTTCCTATATAATCCAAACTTACATCGCAAAAAGAACATTGCTTCCAATAACAACCATGTGATACGGTTAACTTATTCCATTTCCCATCACTCCATAAACGATGCATTGGATTCATTACATCTAAAAAAGAAATGTATTTGCTATGTGGTAAGCCTTCATAACTTGGTGCGGGTAAATTTTTATGATGGTATATACTATTTGGCTTTTTGCTTACATATACCACTTTATTGTTATTTACTATATATGTACGTTCTAGATCTCCTGCTACTGTTTTACCTGAAAGATATTCAATAATTCGCAGTAGTGGTCCTTCCCCATCATCCAAACTTATAAAATCAACATAATCAAATATTCTAGCGTCTTCTAAACTCCGTAATTCTGTATTACAATAACCTCCACCAAAGGCTACTTTTATCTTAGGGTGGTAATTTTTAATATACTGAGCGCACCTTAAGGCTGCAAATAAATTCCCTGGAAAAGGAATTGTAAAACATACTAATGTTGGTTTTTCTGTAACTAGTTTATTTTCTAATAACTCCAGTAACTCTTCCTCAATTATAGTAGGCTCATACTGTAAAAACTCTTCCAGTTGATTAAAACTACTTGCAGAAGTTGATATCTGTTCAGCATAACGCGTAAATGAAAAAAACTCATCTACATTTGCTTGAATAAAATCACCTAACTCTTCAATAAATAGTGTTGCTATGTGTTTGGCCTTGTCCAATATTCCTAAATTCCCAAAAGCCCAACTCAAATCTTCTTCTAAATTAAGAGATCGATGCGCTTGAGGTAAAAACCCGTTGGACAGTAATTGGTATGCTTGGGTAACTTCATGATACTGTAAATAATTTATAACTACTTCAACCTTTTCTATATACTCATTGCGTTGTTGCCACACTAAAGGAAATTCATAATTACCCTGCACATCGGCTTCTTCAAACACTTTCTGTATAAACTTTGAAGTAAATACTTTTGCAAACAATTCTATACTCAAGTCTGCTTGATTTACTTCAACTCCTTGTTCCTGAAGAAACCCTTTTAAATATGCTGTTGCTGGATATGGTGTGTTTAATTGAGTAAAAGGAGGAGTAACTAAAAGTGTTTTGACTAACATTTACTATTTATTTAACGGTAAAGATACAATTAATCTTTTCATGAAAACATAAAAAAAGCCCACTAAACAGTGAGCTTTTATAAGTTATTATTTTGTGTTAAAAATCAGCATTTGGCGGATTTAACATTTGCCAAAGTTTATCTTTTAGTTGTGCAATTCCTTGCTGGGCAACCGAGGAAATAAACATGTAAGGCACTCCTAAATGTTCATCTAACTCGAATTTCATTTCTTCTTTTAATTCGTCATCTAGCATATCACTTTTTGAAATAGCTACAAACCTATCTTTATCCAACATCTCTGGATTATATTTTTCTAACTCATTTAACAAAATATGATATTGCTCAACTATATCATTTGCATCAGCAGGAATTAGAAACAATAATGTTGAGTTACGCTCAATATGACGTAAAAAATAATGTCCTAATCCTTTTCCTTCAGATGCACCTTCAATAATCCCAGGTATATCTGCCATAACAAATGATTGAAAATCACGATATTTTACAATTCCCAAATTAGGTTTTAACGTAGTAAACTCATAATTGGCAATTTTAGGTTTAGCTGAAGTTATTACAGATAGCAAGGTTGATTTTCCTGCGTTAGGAAAGCCTACTAAACCAACATCTGCCAACAACTTCATTTCTAAAGTTACATTTTTCTCCTCACCTTCTAAACCAGGTTGAGCATAACGAGGTGTTTGATTGGTTGGGCTTTTAAAGTGCCAGTTTCCTCTACCTCCTTTACCTCCTTGGCATAAAATTACTTCTTGATTATTTTCTGTAATTTCGAACAACACCTCCTCGGTATCAGAATCTTTTACTACTGTTCCTAAAGGCACTTCTAAATAAATATCATCCCCATCAGCTCCAGTACTTCTTCCTTTACTACCATTTTCTCCTTGCATTGCTCGGTGATGGCGCTTAAACTTAAAATGTAATAGAGTCCAATAATTTTCATTACCACGAACAATTATATGTCCTCCACGGCCACCATCTCCACCATCAGGACCTCCTTTTTCAATATACTTTTCTCTATGCAAGTGAGTTGAACCTTTCCCCCCTTTACCAGAGCTAACGTGCAACTTTACATAATCTACAAAATTTCCTTCCGTCATAGTTTATCTCTTTTGAAAAAAGAGTGTTTTAAAGTTTGTTTTTTATTGCAATGCGTCAATCACAGTACTTAAACGCGTGGTAATATCTTCAATTGTTCCAATTCCGTTAACCGAATGAAACTTATTTTGTTGTGTATAAAAATTAATTAATGGAGCTGTTTTTTGATTGTACTCTTCAAAACGGATTCTTATTTTTGCTTCATCCTGATCGTCTGCTCTACCCGATGTTTTTCCTCGTTCTAACAAACGCTCTATTAAAACTTCATCATTAGCTTCTAAAGCTATGGTTGCAGAAATATCCATTTCTTTTTCTTCTAAAAAAGCATCTAACGCTTCTGCCTGAGCTGTAGTACGTGGAAATCCATCAAATATAAATCCATTAGCATCACGGTTGTTTTCTACTTCCGCCTGTAACATATTTATAGTTACCTCATCAGGAACCAGTTGCCCTTTTTCAATATATGATTTTGCTAACTTTCCTAACTCTGTGTTGTTTTTCATGTTGTAGCGAAAAACATCTCCTGTAGAAATGTGCACCAAATTATATTTTGTTTTTAAAAATTCTGCTTGTGTTCCCTTTCCAGCCCCTGGCTTTCCGAATAAAACAATGTTAGTCATGCGTTGTGTGTTTTTTATTTGATATACTTCAGGTAAATTTCTTCCCAACCCATCATAATCTAAACCATAGCCTACAATAAATTTATCAGGAATTTCTATACCTACATAATGTATTTTTAAATCTTTTCTATACGCTTCAGGCTTATAAAACAATGTGGCTATTTTTAATTGCTTTACTCCTTTTTCACTGAAAATATCATAGATTTCAGCTAAGGTTGTTCCTGTATCAATAATATCTTCAATAATTACTACTGTACGGCCAGAAACATCTTGATTTAAACCAATTAAACGCTGTACATCTTCTGTAGAACTTACGCCTGCATACGATGCTAATTTCACAAATGTTACTTCACAAGGTTGTTGGTATTTTTTTACAAAATCACTAACCACCATAAAAGACCCATTAAGTATACCAATAAAAATTGGTGTTTCATCTTTTAAATCATCCGCTACTTTTTGAGCTAAATCTGTTACAGCTGCGTCTATTTCTGCTGCGGAAAGAAATGGTTTAAAATACTTATCGTGGAGTCTAATCACCTTATTGCGTTTTTTAATAAAAAAGCAAAGATAACTATTTGATTACTATTTGTAAGGTTTTGCTTCACGATTTTAAAGCTCTTTAAATTTTTAAATGTATTTTTGCGGCAACAACACAAACTAAACAACACATGACAACTTATTTTTCTTCAAATTTTAAATTAGGAATTTTAGGTGGTGGGCAATTAGGACGAATGCTTTTACGAGAAACTAATAAGTTTGACATACAAACTTATGTTTTAGACCCTTCTAATGATGCTCCTTGTAAACCATATACAAATCATTTTACACAAGGTGACCTACTAGATTTTGACACCGTTTATAACTTTGGAAAACAAGTAGATGTACTCACTATAGAAATTGAAAGTGTTAACATTAATGCTTTACAAAAACTAGAAAACGAAGGTGTAAGCGTATATCCTTCCAGTAAAACTTTAAGTGTTATTCAAAATAAAGCTACTCAAAAATTATTTTATACCGACAATAATATACCAACAGCTCCTTTTTCTCGATTTGCTTTTACCTCAGAAATTGAAGATGCTATTGATAATGGCGGTATTAGTTTACCATTTGTATGGAAGGCTGCGCAATTTGGCTATGATGGAAATGGAGTAAAAATAATTCGTTCAGTTGAAGATTTAATTGACTTACCAAATACCGAGTGCATTGTTGAAGAGATGGTGCCTTTTAAAAACGAACTCGCCGTTATTGTTGCCCGAAATCCTTCAGGTGAAATAAAAAATTACCCTGTTGTTGAAATGGAGTTTCATCCAGAAGCTAATCAAGTAGAGTATGTAATTTGTCCTGCTCGTATTTCAGAAAAAGTAGCACAAAAGGCTATTGAGGTTGCTTTAAAAGTTTCTGAGAAAATTAATCATGTTGGTCTTTTAGCTATTGAATTATTTCAAACTCATGATGATGAAATATTAGTGAATGAAGTGGCTCCTCGTCCGCATAACTCAGGCCACCAAACTATTGAAGCATCCTATACCTCTCAATTTGAACAGCACTTACGCGCTGTTTTAAATTTATCCTTGGGAAGTACGGATAATAAAACCTCTGGAATTATGGTAAACTTAGTTGGAGCGGAAGGACACACAGGAAATGTTGTCTACCAAAATATTGATACTATTTTGGCTATGAGCGGAGTAACACCCCATATTTACGGGAAAAAAGAAACTCGTCCTTTCAGAAAAATGGGTCATGTAACCATTGTACACAAAGATATTGATACAGCTAGAGAAATAGCTCAAAAAGTAAAAGAAACAATAAAAGTTATTAGCAACTAAACACACACAACATGCCACAAGTAGGAATAATTATGGGAAGCACAAGTGATCTTCCTATCATGCAACAAGCTATAGATATTTTAACCAGTTTTGATATAGAGGTAGAAGTAGACATTGTTTCGGCTCATCGAACACCAGAAAAACTATTTGACTATAGTAAAAATGCACACACAAGAGGCATTAAGGTTATTATTGCTGGAGCTGGTGGAGCTGCTCATTTACCAGGTATGGTGGCTTCGTTATCACCGTTACCTGTAATTGGCGTACCAGTAAAATCACGAAACTCTATTGACGGATGGGATTCTGTATTGTCAATTTTACAAATGCCAGGAGGAGTTCCTGTAGCAACTGTGGCCCTAGACGGCGCTCAAAATGCTGGAA
The DNA here is from genome assembly GCA_947493535.1 of uncultured Flavobacteriaceae bacterium. Classification (GTDB taxonomy): domain Bacteria; phylum Bacteroidota; class Bacteroidia; order Flavobacteriales; family Flavobacteriaceae. The sequence continues at coordinate 108,079 of CANLRK010000005.1, forward strand.
TTTTAGCCGCGCAAATTATTGGTGCTTCAGATAAATGTGTACTTGACAAAATACTAGTTTATAAAGAAGGACTAAAGCAAAAAGTTATTACAGGAGCTCAAGAAGTAAAAAACAACTACTAACTTAGCTAAAAATTACTAATCTGATATAAAAACACCCATGAACGCATTATTAAGTCCTTTTAATTTAGCTCCTTTTTCAAGCATTAAAAACGAGCATTTTTTACCTGCTTTCACAAACGCTATTGCGCTTGCTAAAAAAGAAATTGAAACTATAACGACTAATAATGACGCACCTACCTTTGAAAACACTATTGAAGCGCTCGACTATTCAGGAGAGCAATTAGATCGTGTTTCAAGCGTATTTTTTAATTTAAATGCTGCAGAAACTAATGATGAAATCCAGAAAATAGCTCAAGAAGTTTCTCCTTTATTATCAGAATTTAGTAACGATATTGCTCTAAATAAAGTACTGTTTGATAAAATAAGTACTGTATATCATAATCGGAAAAACTTAATGCTTAATGCTGAGCAACAAACACTTTTAGAAAAAAAGTATAAAAGTTTTTCCCGAAATGGAGCAAATCTTCCTGAAGATAAAAAAGAGCAGCTTCGCGCAATTGACAAAGAACTCGCCAGCCTAAAACTTACTTTTGGTGAGAATGTACTAGCAGAAACGAATGCTTTTGAATTACACCTAACTAAAAAAGAAGACGTTACTGGTATTCCTGAAGGCACATTAGAAGCAGCTGCTCAATTGGCAGCTCAAAAGGGTAAAGAAGGTTGGATTTTCACGTTAGACTACCCTAGTTACATCCCTTTTATGAAATACGCAGATTCTCGAGAACTGCGCAAAAAAATGGCTATTGCTTTTGGAGCCAAAGGTTTTCAAGACAATAAATTTAATAACGAAAAAATTGTATTAAAAATAGTTCAACTTCGTCATGAACGCGCAAAATTACTAGGATATAGTACACATGCACATTTTATTTTAGAAGAACGCATGTCTGGCTCTCCTGAAAAAGTAACTACTTTTTTAAATGATTTGTTAGAAAAAGCTAAACCTGTAGCCTTAAAAGAATTTAAAGAATTAGAGGAGTTTGCACAAGAATTAGATAGTATTGAGTACTTAGAAAAATGGGATAGCGCCTACTATTCAGAAAAACTAAAAAACAAACTGTTTAACCTTGACGACGAGAAACTGAAACCCTATTTCAAACTAGAAAATGTTATTACTGGTGTATTTACAGTTGCTAAAAAATTATACGGGTTAAGTTTCCAACAAGTTAGTAATATTGATACTTACCACCCAGATGTAAAAACCTATGAGGTTTCCGATGAAAACAACAAATTAATCGCAGTTTTTTACGCCGACTTTCACCCTAGAAAAGGTAAACGCAACGGTGCATGGATGACTTCTTTCAAGGGGCAAAAAATAAAAGCAGGTGTTAATGACAGACCGCATATTTCTAATGTATGTAACTTTACCAAACCTACAGAAACCAAACCATCATTATTAACATTTAATGAAGTTACCACTTTGTTTCATGAGTTTGGACATGGTCTGCACGGTATGCTTGCTAACACAACCTACCCGAGTCTTTCAGGGACCTCGGTATATTGGGATTTTGTTGAATTACCAAGTCAGATTTTAGAAAATTGGTGTTTTGAAAAAGAATGTTTGGATTTATTTGCAAAACATTACGAAACTGGAGAATCTATTCCTATGGAATTTATTGAGAAGATTAAGGCTTCGGCTAATTTTCAAGAAGGAATGGCTACCCTACGTCAGTTAAGTTTTGGTTTGCTAGACATGGCTTGGCACGGTAGTCAGTCACCTGAAACCATTAAAAATGTTAAAGAATTTGAACAAGCTGCTTTTGCTAACACAAAACTCTACCCTGATGTGGCGCAAAACTGTATGAGCACTGCTTTTTCACATATTTTTCAAGGCGGATACTCTTCAGGATATTACAGTTACAAATGGGCAGAAGTATTGGATGCTGATGCCTTTGAAATGTTTAAAGAACATGGTATTTTTAACCGAGAGATTGGACAATCATTTGCCGATCATATTTTAAGCAAAGGTGGTACGGAACACCCTATGACCTTATATAAACGTTTTAGAGGTGCCGAACCAAAACCAGAAGCTTTATTAAAAAGAGCTGGGTTAATTAGCTAAATATATTTCATTACATTTGAGTGTATTAATTCTAACCAATGCCTAAACATCAATTAAACCCAAAAAAATGGATTGACAGCTATGCTGATTATCTTTTTAATTACACTATTACTCGTGTAAACGATAAAGATATTGCAGAAGATTTGGTACAAGAAACTTTTTTCTCAGGGTTAAAATCTGCTCAAAACTTTAAAGGGGAAGCTTCTGAAAGAACTTGGCTAATTTCTATCTTAAAAAGAAAAATAATTGATCATTATCGAAAAATAAACTCTACTAAAGGAAAGGCTGAAGTACGCGTAAATTTTTCTGAAAGTGATACAGAAGGTGATTGGCTAGAAGAACGCGTAGCCGATCCGTTTGACAAAAATGCCGAAAATGAAATTGAAAACACAGAACTTGGTTTAGCTATACATAATTGTTTAGAGAAACTACCTCAAAAACAAGCTGATATTTTCAAAAAGAAAACCATACAAAACTTTGATACTGAAGCAATTTGTAATGAATACAACATTACTCCGTCTAACCTTTGGGTTATCATTCACAGGGCTAGAACAACCTTAGCTAACTGTTTAGATGAAACATGGTTTAAATAATTTAATGATAAAACCAGTTTAGTGAAAAAGAATATGACAACAAAAAAAAGTAAACTATTTATTAGTTGCGAAGAGGCCAAATACATTTGCGATAAATCGCAATATCATGAGTCTACTTTTTGGGAAAAACTTCAGCTAAATATAAGATATGCGTATTGTCATATTACACGTGCTTATGTTAAGCAAAACCAAAAACTATCTGAACTTGTACAAAGTGATTCAGTAACATGTATGGACCCCAAAAAAAAGGCTGAAATAAAAATGAAATTTATTAACGAGCTACAAGATAAGTAAGAGTAACAACCAAAAAATAGGAATTCCTTCTACAAAAAAACTAGAGTAGTATTTTGATTGCTTTTCAGTAGCAAAAACTAAAAACAGAATACTTGTAATAAATACTATAGGCAATACCAACAAATTAACTTCCAATACTTCATCCTTAAAAAACTCTAACAACAAAAAAAGCATCGCTAATAAAAGTCCATACATTTTTGTGTACTTTATTCCTATTCGTTGAGGAAGTGTTTTTAACTCAACATCATCTACATTCATATCACGTATATCAAAAGGTAAAATCAATAACAACACAAAAGCAAAACGTTGTATTAAACTTACCCAAACATCTGTTGTAATTTCCGTTGAAGCATCTTGTAAAGGTACTAATACAGTTACTACAGTCCATACTAAGCCCACAATGTATATTTTAATTCCTGATATTTTCCGCAATGTTTTCTCTTTAAAGGAAACCGCATAAAAAAAAGTAAGCAACATTGGTAGTAATAATAATAATAAGGTGCGTATTTTTAAATAAAATAAACAAACACCTGTTACAAACATTGCTATTAAACTTAAATAAAAAATCAGCTTTTTATACATAAAAAGTCCAGAAAACACATCTATAAAACGAGAAGAAATTAATTGCGATTCTTCAAAATACTTTACAAAATTATACCCAACAATAGTTCCTGAAAAGATTAGTAACAACAAGGTGTAATTTACAGGAACATCGTGATTTAAATAAGTAACTAACACTAATGCACATACTGAAACCGCAACCCAAACACTTGAATTTATAAAAAAATCGAATATATTTTTAAAATCTTTCACCTTGTAAAAGTAACCTTATATTTTCAGAAAGCCTTACCCTAGTACAAAAGCATTAATTAAGCTGTTAACAACAGCTCCTTTTAGTTAACAATTTAGCCAAAATAGTACTCCTAAATTTCAGAATAAAGCCGTACTTTTGGCATCATTTATTTTGTTAAACAACACAACGCAATATAATTACAGATGAAAACAGATTCATTTCAACTCAGACATATTGGTCCTAACCCAAAAGACCGCGCTACAATTTTAAATACAATAGGTTTAAATAGCTTAGACGAATTAATTTACGAAACTATTCCTGACGATATTCGTTTAAAAAAGGATTTGGATTTGCCTGAAGCACTTAATGAATATGAATACTTAAACCATATTCATGAATTAGGAAATAAAAATCAAGTTTTTAAAACTTACATTGGTTTAGGTTATCATGAAGCCGTTGTGCCAAGTGTTATACAACGTAATATTTTAGAAAACCCTGGTTGGTATACTGCTTATACTCCTTATCAAGCAGAAATTGCTCAAGGTAGATTAGAAGCATTGTTAAATTTCCAGACCATGGTTATTGACTTAACAGGAATGGAGCTAGCAAATGCTTCGTTACTTGACGAGGGTACCGCTGCGGCTGAAGCTATGGCCTTATTGTTTGATGTTAGAGAGCGTGCTCAGAAAAAAGCTAATGTGAATAAGTTTTTTGTTTCTGAGGAAATTTTACCACAAACACTATCTGTTTTACAAACAAGAGCTATACCAATTGGTATTGAATTAGTAGTTGGAAACCATGAAGATTTTGATTTTTCTGAAGAGTTTTTTGGTGCAATTTTACAATACCCTGGCAAACACGGTCAGGTATATAATTATGCTAGTTTTGTTGCTAATGCAAATGCCAACAATATAAAAGTAGCGGTTGCTGCAGATATTTTATCGCTTGTTAAATTACAAGCTCCAGGTGAATTTGGAGCCGATGTTGTAGTTGGAACAACCCAACGCTTCGGAATACCATTAGGTTACGGTGGGCCACATGCTGGCTATTTTGCCACAAAAGAGAAATATAAAAGAAGTATTCCTGGTAGAATTATTGGAGTTACACAAGATAAAGATGGGGGACGTGCATTGCGTATGGCTTTACAAACACGTGAGCAACACATTAAGCGAGAAAAAGCTACTTCAAATATATGCACCGCTCAAGTACTGTTAGCTGTAATGGCAGGAATGTATGCAGTATACCATGGTAAAGAAGGCTTACAATACATTGCTAATAAAGTGCACTGTGCTACAAAAACTTTAGCCGACAAATTAATCGATTTAGGTATTGAACAAACCAACACTACCTATTTTGACACAATAACCCTAAAAGTTGAAACTGCTAAAATAAAACCAGTAGCAGAAGCTGCTAAAATAAATTTCAATTATATAGATAGCAACACACTTTCTATTGCATTAAATGAAACAGTCGGCATAAAAGAACTTAATACCATTATTAATGTTTTTACTTCTGCTTTAAATATAAAAGCTACTCCGATAAGTAGCCTTACCACTTCTGATGCAATACCAAATAATTTATTACGTAACACATCATTTTTAGATAATGAGGTGTTTAACACTTATCATTCAGAAACTGAAATGATGCGTTACATTAAAAAATTAGAACGTAAAGATTTATCCTTAAACCACTCTATGATTTCTTTAGGATCATGTACCATGAAGCTAAATGCTGCTTCTGAAATGCTCCCTTTAAGTAACCCTAACTGGGGAAACATACATCCTTTTGCTCCATTAAAACAAGTACAAGGTTACCAAGAAGTTCTTAAAAACTTAGAACACCAACTAAATGTTATTACAGGTTTTGCAGGTACTTCATTACAACCTAACTCTGGCGCCCAGGGTGAACTTGCTGGTTTAATGGTTATACGAGCATATCATGAATCTAGAGGAGATCATCATAGAAATATTTGTTTAATTCCTGCTTCTGCTCACGGTACCAATCCAGCATCAGCAGTTATGGCTGGTATGAAAGTAGTGGTTACTAAAACTGATGAAAAAGGAAATATTGATGTAGAAGATTTACGTGAAAAAGCATTTTTACATAAAGAGAATCTTTCTGCTTTAATGGTTACTTACCCATCTACTCACGGTGTTTTTGAGAAAGCTATTTGTGAAATAACACAAATAATTCACGATAACGGCGGACAAGTATATATGGATGGAGCCAATATGAATGCACAAGTAGGTTTAACAAACCCGGCAACAATTGGGGCTGATGTTTGCCACCTCAATCTGCATAAAACATTTGCTATCCCTCACGGAGGAGGTGGACCAGGTGTGGGACCAATTTGTGTTGCACCACAATTAGTTCCTTTTTTACCTAGCAACCCAATTATTCCTACAGGTGGCGATAGTGCTATTACAGCAATATCATCCGCTCCTTGGGGATCTGCATTGGTGTGCTTAATATCTTACGGTTATATAACTATGTTAGGAGCTAAAGGATTAAAAGATGCTACTATAAATGCCATTTTAAATGCCAACTATATCAAAGAGCGTTTAAACGGTCACTACGCAACTTTATATACAGGAGAACGAGGTCGTGCAGCTCATGAAATGATTATTGACTGTAGAGAGTTTAAACAGAATGGTATTGAAGTAAGCGATATTGCAAAACGTTTAATGGATTATGGTTTCCATGCACCAACTGTATCTTTTCCAGTTGCTGGAACAATTATGATTGAACCAACAGAGTCAGAAAATTTAGCCGAGTTAGATCGTTTTTGTGATGCTTTAATTGCAATACGAAAAGAAATAGCAGAAGCTACTGCAGATAACCCAAATAACCCATTAAAAAATGCTCCTCACACTCAAGCAATGCTTACTGCCAATAAATGGAACTTACCATATACCAGGCAGCAGGCTGCTTTTCCTTTGCCACATATTGCCGATAATAAGTTTTGGCCTACTGTACGAAGAGTTGATGATGCATATGGTGACAGAAATTTAATTTGTAGTTGTATTGGAATTGAGGCATATGCCGAAGCATAATATGATCGCTTAAATAATTACAGACCTCATAACAAAACAAGCTTATGAGGTCTTTTTTCTTTATATATACTCAAAATATTATCAATCTCATAAAAATATCATAATAAACCTAAAAACAACACGCTAGCTCTTTTATAATAAGTACCTTGTTCTACTATACTTAAAATTTATTATGAATATTAAAATAACGGGAACGGGTTCATATATCCCAAATGTTGTAAAGAAAAATACTGATTTTAATGATCATAATTTTTTCAACGCAGATGGCTCAGCTTTTAAACAAAGTAACGACATCATTATTAAAAAATTCAAAGCTATTACTGGTATTGATGAAAGACGTTATGCAGAACCACACTTAAATACTTCAGATTTAGGTTTTTTTGCTGCAGAAAAAGCAATTTCTGATGCTAACATAAACCCAGAAGAACTTGATTATATTATAGTAGCTAGTAATTATGGAGATGTACAACACGGCAGCATCCAATGTGATACTGTACCCAGTATTGCTTCTAGAATAAAACAAAAATTACGCATAAAAAATCCTAATTGCATTGCTTACGACTTACTTTTTGGATGCCCTGGATGGGTACAAGCCATGATTCATGCACAAGGATTTATTAAGGGCGGTATGGCAAAAAAATGTTTGGTTATAGGAGCCGAAACTCTTTCACGAGTTGTTGATTCGTCGGACAGAGATTCAATGATATATTCTGATGGTTCAGGAGCTGCTATACTTGAAATAAACAATTCAGAAAAAGGGATATTATCTCATGAGTCGGCAAGTTACACCTATAATGAAGCCGAATATATTTATTTTGGAAAAACCTATGATAAAACATGTAATAGCAATACAAAATATATTAAAATGCACGGCCGAAAAATATACGAATTCGCTCTAAACAATGTACCTCAAGCTATGAAAAAATGTTTAGACAAAAGCGGTGTATCTATTAACAATTTGAAAAAAATATTCATACATCAAGCTAATGAAAAAATGGATGAAGCTATTTTAGATCGTTTTTATAAGCTCTATAATATTGAAACTCCTAAAAACATTATGCCTATGAGTATTCATGAATTTGGAAATAGCTCTGTAGCAACCATTCCTACCTTATATGATTTGGTTATCAAAAACAAATTCAACAACCACAGTTTAATTAAAGGAGATATTATTCTTTTTGCAAGTGTTGGCGCTGGAATGAATATTAATGCCATTACCTATCAATACTAAATTACACATTACATTATAATTTTCCGTTTCTTTGTGTTAAACTAACAATGTAAAACAATGAAAATTGCAATACTAGGTGGTGGTAATTTAGGGCAATCAATAGCACAAGGGCTACTTGAAAACAAGGTTTCCCCTGAAACTATTACCGTTACGCGAAACAAAACAGAACTGCTTAATAACTTACAGCAACAAGGAGTTCATGTAAGTAACAATAATAACGAAGCTACTAAAAACGCTGACCTTGTTATTATTGCAGTTAAACCTTATAAAATTGCTGAAATATTACAAGAAATTAAACCTGAAATAACTACCACAAAAATTCTTGTATCTGTAGTTAGTGATTTTTCTATTCAACAGATAGAAGAAAACCTTTCTACCAAACCAACTATTATTAGAGCCATGCCAAACACTGCTTCTGCAGTAAATGAATCTATTACTTGCATAGCCTCTAACAACGCTTCTACTGAAGATTTAAAAATTGTAACTAGCATATTCAAATCTTTAGGAGAAACTGTCGAAATTAACGAGACTTTAATGGATGCCGCAACTGTTTTAGGCGCCTGTGGTATTGCCTACGTATTGCGTTTTATACGCAGTATGATTCAAGGTGGTATTGAAATTGGTTTTGATGCACAAACAGCCACTAAAATAGCAACGCAAGCTGTAAAAGGTGCTAGTGAATTATTACTTCAAAAAAGGAATCATCCCGAAGCAGAAATAGATAAAGTTACTACACCAAAAGGTTGTACCATTGCTGGATTAAACGAAATGGAACATCAAGGCTTTAGTTCTGCTTTAATTAAAGGTATTAAAACCTCTTTTGATAATATTTCTAATTAAAAATATCATTACTCAATAGGTTTTCATAAAAAAGAGTAGTTTTGAGTTATGTACGAAAAAACATTCCCAAATAAACGCTATAAACACACTGCTAAATTCTTAGAAAAACATCTTTCTACGAAAGAAACTATCTTAGATTTAGGTGTTCCAAACCCCTTTTCTAAAATTATGGCTGAAATGGGCTATAAGGTTAAAAATACCAAAGGAGAAGATTTAGATGTAGATTTTTCCACGGTTCAAAATAGCACCTATAATGCAGTAACCGCATTTGAAATATTTGAACACCTTATTGCCCCATTAAATGTTTTGCAAGAATTAAAAGCTAACAAATTGGTAGCATCTATACCCATGCGTTTATGGTTTGCTCCTGCTTACAGAAGCAAAACCGATAAGTGGGACAGGCATTATCACGAATTTGAAGATTGGCAATTTGATTGGCTTTTAGAAAAGGCTGGTTGGAAAATAATAGCCAAAGAAAAATTCACCAATCCGGTTAAAAAAATAGGAATAAGACCTTTATTACGCCTATTTACTCATAGGTATTATTTAGTTTACGCAGAACGAATACATTAGTATTTTGAACTACTACATTGTCATACCAGCACACAATGAAGCCAAATATATAGGCCTAACCTTACAGAGTATTGTTGCACAAACTAAACTCCCAACAAAAGTTGTTGTGGTTAATGACAACTCAACCGATAACACTGAAACTATTGTTTCAAATTTCTGTAAAAAACACCCCTATATCTCACTTGTAAACACCACTTCAAACAATCAGCATTTACCTGGTAGTAAAGTAATAGAAGCCTTTTATAAAGGATACCATACTTTAGACGAAAACTATGATTTTATTGTAAAACTAGACGCCGATTTAATCTTACCTAACCATTATTTTGAAACTATAATCAAGCACTTTAAAAGTGATGAAAAAATAGGAATGTGTGGTGGTTTTGCTTATGTTGAAAAAAACAACCATTGGGCTTTAGAAAACCTAACCAACAAAGATCATATTAGAGGAGCCTTTAAAGCTTACCGAAAAGCTTGTTTTAACGATATTGGTAAGCTGAAAAAATCTATGGGATGGGATACTGTTGATGAATTATTAGCACAGTATCATTGTTGGAAAATTAAAACGGATGAATCATTAATCGTAAAACACTTAAAACCTACAGGAGCATTATATAACAAAGAAGCAAGATACAAACAAGGAGAGGCTTTTTACAAAATAGGCTATAGTTTCACACTCGCTTTTATTGCTAGTTTAAAATTAGCATTTTTAAAACGCACTCCTTTACTCTTTATAGACTATATAATAGGGTTTTATAATGCTCAAAAAAAACAAACTCAAAAACTTGTTACTCCCCAAGAAAGTAAATTCATTAAAGCATTACGTTGGAAAATTATTAAGCGTAAATTATCTTAAGTTAATCTTAGCGTCTAAAATTTTGGAAACTCATATAAAATGAGTACTTTAGGTTGGTTAACCAATTTATAACGTTTACATGAAAAAAACACTTATTTTATTAGCAAGCTTACCTTTATTCTTTTTGTCCTGTACAGATAAAAAAGCTGAAGCTGAAAAGAAAAAAGAACAAGAAATACAACAACAAATTGAATCTGTAGAAAAAGACATTGAAAGTGTTGTTGAAGACATTGAAAAAGAAGCAGAAGAAATTGAACAACAATTAGACGAATTAGATAACCTATAAAACATATTAATATGAACTATATTAAATCAATATGCTTATTAGCGTTAGCGCTAACAGTAAGTACTAGTTATGCTCAAGATAAAAAAGAGCATAAAAAACACAAAAAAGAAATGCATCAGAAAAAAGAGGAAATGATGCAGAAAAAAGAAGAAATGAAAGCTGAAAGAGCGGAACTAAAAGAGCAACGAGATCAGCTAAAAGAAAAACATAAAGAAGGACGTGAAGCCATTCTTGCCGAACATAAGGAAGCTATGAAAAACATGACTCCCGAAGAACGTAAAGCTTACATGGAAGAACATCCTGAATTAGGCAAAAAAATGAAGGAGCACAACATGAACATGAAAGCTCATAAAAAAGCCTTAAAAGAAAAACATGTAGCCTTAAAAAATAAAAAAGCCGATGCTGCTCAACATAAAATTGAAGCAAAAAAAGAGCGTTTAGCTTATTTTGAACAACGTAGTCAAAATGCCGAAAAACGTATTGCTTCTGCTAAAGAGCGTATTGCACAACAAAAAGAGGTTGGAGAAATAACCGAAGAAGAATATGCAGAAAAGCTAGAGAAAATATTAGCTCTAGAAAAAAGAAACAATGAACATCAAGAAAAAATGATAGCCAAGAAAGAATTGCTTAAAGAAAAAACACGTAAGCTTAAAGAACTTGACAAATAATAAAAAAAGAGCCGCAATTTGCGGCTCTTTTTTTTATTATTAAACATCATTTCAATACAACATCAAGAGGTTGTCCTGTACATCCATTTGGAAAAGAAATACCAAGTAAAGATGATATTGTCGGAGCTATATCAATCACCTCAGTTTTTAATACCGTTGCTCCTTTCTTAATACCTGAACCATAAAACAATAATGGTACATGAGTGTCATAACTAAAACTACTACCATGCGTAGAACCTGTTTCAGAATAAGAAACTACTGCTGGCTCTAATACAAAAACCACATCTCCTGAATGCTTTTGATGAAAACCATTCTGTACTAAAGCCCCTACACCATTTATAAACTGGCCGCTAGTAAGTGTATATGCAGAAAAAGCCTTATCTATGTGCTTAAACATCACTATTTCTTCAACTAAAAATTGTTGCACTTCCGCTAAATTCAGATTATGATTGCGTATTAAATTTCTGTTTAAAAAAATCTGATTACTAGAAATATTCTTTACTAATTCAGTAATTTTATATTTACTCTCTAAAACTTTTTCTACTTTACTTTTAAAAGCTTTAGTATCAAAATACCCAGCGGGGATATTTTTTGACTTCAAATAGTTGGGTACGTTAACCGCTCCATGGTCGGCTGTTAAAAATATAGTGTATGCATCTTTACCTACATTATTATCTAAATAAGTAAATAGTTTTTCTAAATCTTTATCTAACCGTATATAAGTATCTTCAACCTCAACAGAGTTTACGCCAAACTGGTGTCCTACATAATCTGTAGAAGAATAACTAACTGTTAAAAAATCAGTTACACTATCTACTCCTAATTCTTCATTGTTAATAGCAGCAATAGCAAAATCTGTAACTAGCTCATTTCCAAAAGGAGTTGCTTTTAAAATATCATAACCTCCATTTTTACTAGACAGCTTTTTTAAGTTATAAGGAAAAGTAGCTGTTATCATTCCTTTAAAAGCCCCTTCATAATGATTGGTATCTACACCACTTTCCTGATAAGATTCAATTGGATAATATGTATTCCAAGATTTCAAATAAGAGTGCGTTTTTGCATTAAACACTTCCACCCATTTCGGTAATTTTTCTAAATAATAGGTACTTGTTATAAATTTACCCTCTTTTTTCCCTCTAAACCAATAAGCAGCGTTTGCTGAGTGACCTGCAGGTAATATTGCTCCGCGATCTTTTAATGATATACCTATAACCTTTGCTTTATCTTGAGTATGCAAACGTAACTGATCTGCCACTGTGGTTGTTTTTAACCTACGTGGAGACATTTTTTCTTTAGTAGTCATTACTCCTACTGCATTAACCAAAGTATCCGAAGCGCAATACACCGTTTTATCAGTAAACTTATCGTACCAATAATTAGAAATAATACCATGATTCATTGGTGATGTACCTGTAAAAACTGAAGCATGTCCTGGTCCTGTATAAGTAGGCACGTAGTTAAAATGATGGTTTTTACAATTAAAACCATCATTAATCAATCTATTAAACCCAGCTGAACCAAACTTATTTTTAAAACGTGTTAAATAATCATAGCGCATTTGATCTACAATAATTCCTACAACAAGTTTAGGCGAACTTTCTGTTTCTTTTTTTACAGATTGTTGTGCTTTACAACTTAGAAAGGCAAGCGTAAGCAATGCTATCAATTTAATTTTCATGAGTTATTTTTTTTCAAAAATACCTATTTTACAACATATCTTACAGCAATAATACAATAGATTTATTATTTTAGCCTACTATGAAATACCTACACGATTTCGGACAATATTTTATCATGCTAAAAGGTGTTTTTAGCAGGTTTACTAAATGGAGTGCATTACGAAAATTAATTTTCAAAGAAATTGAAGACTTAATCATTGGTTCTTTAGGTATTGTTGCATTTATAGCATTTTTTGTAGGAGGAGTAATTGCTATACAAACAGCATTAAATATAGATAATCCGCTTATACCAAAATACTTGGTTGGATTTGCAACTAAACAAAGTGTTGTACTCGAATTTGCTCCTACTTTTATGTCTATTATTATGGCGGGTAAAGTAGGTTCTTTTATCACCTCTAGCATTGGAAGTATGCGTGTTACAGAGCAAATTGACGCTTTAGAGGTTATGGGAATTAACTCTTTAAACTATTTAGTTTTCCCTAAATTAGTTTCAATGATGCTATATCCGTTTTTAATTACAATAGCTATGTTTTTAGGTATTCTTGGCGGATGGGTTGCAAGTGTTTATGGTGGGTTTTCAACTCATGAAGATTTTGTTACAGGTTTACAGTCTGACTTTGATGCTTATCAAATTTTTTACTCCTATGTAAAAACATTTTTCTTTGCTATTGTATTAGCTACTGTACCCTCTTTTCATGGCTATTATATGAAAGGTGGTGCGCTTGAAGTAGGTAAAGCGGCTACATCCTCATTTGTATGGACTAGTGTTTTTATCATAATTTTAAACTACCTAATCACACAATTAATGCTTACCTAATGATTACAGTTAAAGATTTACATAAGGGTTTTGATGGTGTTCCTGTTTTAAAGGGTATTTCTACTGTTTTTGAACAAGGAAAAACAAATTTAATTATTGGGCAAAGTGGTTCCGGGAAAACCGTATTTTTAAAATCGCTTTTAGGTTTGCATACCCCTGAAAAAGGAACTATTTCTTTTCACGATAAAATTTATAGTGAACTTTCTGTAAACCAAAAGCAAGACTTACGAGAACAAATAGGAATGCTGTTTCAAGGTAGTGCCTTGTTTGACTCTATGACTGTGGAAGAAAACGTAATGTTTCCTATGGAAATGTTTTCTAAAATGACTACTGACGAAAAAAGAGATAGAGCTAACGAAGTAATTAAACGTGTAAACCTAATTAACGCTAATAAAAAATTTCCATCAGAAATATCTGGAGGAATGCAAAAGAGAGTTGCTATAGCAAGAGCTATTGTAATGAATCCAAAATATTTATTTTGCGATGAACCTAACTCTGGACTTGATCCAAACACCTCTATTCTAATTGATAATTTAATTTTAGAGATTACTCAAGAGTATAATATAACCACCGTAATTAACTCACATGATATGAATTCAGTTATGGAAATTGGTCAGAAAATTGTGTTTTTACAGCATGGTTTAAAAGAGTGGGAAGGTAGCAATAAGGATATTTTTAAAACCGATAATAAAGCTGTTACAGATTTTGTATACTCTTCTAACCTAATGAAAAAAGTACGAAAAATGTATTTGGAAGAAAATAAATAAAAAAGCTCCTATTTCTAGGAGCTTTTTTATTTGAGCTTCGGTATTTTAATTACTTTTTTACATAAACGGTATCCAACTTCATTTCACGCATTAACCATGTAGTTAAAGCCTTATCTCTATCTAAGCTAATCGAATCATTAAACTTAGTTTTCCAAACTGCTCTAACCATTGGTAATGTATCAATTTTCTTAAAGTTTGATTGTAATTCTTGAGAAAAACTCAGTGCTTGTAAATCTGAAAAATTAATCTTAGCTTCTTTTGAAATTTGTAAAAAGTCATTCGGAGTTTTACCGGTTGTTTTTTTCAATTCTTCCTTTAAGTTTACAATAGTATTTTGCAAACCTTCTATAACATTATTCTTTTCTTCTAAGCGCTTTTGTGCATCTTGATAAGCTCCGGAGATCAAATCGAAACTTTTAATTTTATTACCCTTAAATCGCAATTTAAAATATTTTAAATGATCATACCCCGACTTTATTTCATTTTGTAAATCGGCTACTGTGGCATCTGGCAATTCATTTAAAAATGTTAAACTTAAGGTTTTATCTTCGTAATTAACTTCGTGTTTACTTAAAAACAACTCATCATTAGTTTCTATTTCATTTTTTATAAAATTACGAATATCTCTATCTTGATTACTTTTTTCTAATACTGCTATAAAAGCAATTACAGCAGGAACTATGGCTAATATTGCAATTGCTGCAACCGTCCACTTAATTTTATTTCGTTTTGCCTCATTAGCATATTTAACTAACGGAAATGAAAGTATTTTGGCCACAAGAAAAGTTGCCAAGGCAATAAAAATTGTATTAATTGTAAACAGGTATAAAGCACCTAAATAGAACCTTGGATCACCAATAGCTAAACCGTACCCTACAGTACATAATGGCGGCATTAAAGCTGTAGCAATTGCTACCCCAAAAATTACCGAAGCCATTGTACCTTTTTTTGATCGTGCTACTATTAAAGCTAAACCACCAAAAATTGCTATTAATACATCTAAAATAGTTGGACCTGTACGTGCTACTAATTCTGGAGTTTCTTCTGTTAAAGGTGATAATCGAAAATACAACCAGGCAGTCATTACACTTAACCCAACCATAATTCCTAAACTCACTAACGATTTTTTTAGAGTGTCAACATCATATGTAGCCAAAGATAGCCCTACCCCTAATATAGGTCCCATTAACGGCGATATTAACATGGCTCCAATTACAACGGCTGTAGAACTTACGTTTAACCCTATTGAGGCAATGAATATAGCGAATATAAGCACCCAAGCGGTATGTCCTTTAAACGGAATATCCTTTTTTATATCTTCAATAGTTTGATCGCGATCGGTTTCATCACGAATATCTAATAACTCCGATAAAAACTTGGAAGCACTTTTAAATAAACCCTGTGCATCTTTCTTTACGTCTGCACCACTGGCTTTTTCTTGTTCTGGGGTTAGTTCGTTTTCTTCAATCATGACTTTATGTTAAATCTGTATCAAAGTTTTCTTTTACTTTACTTACAATTTGTTTTATATCTTGTTCTTTTGATTTTGGATAAATCATTAACACGTCTTTTTCATCTACAACAATGTAATCATTCAATCCGTCAACCACTACTAATTTATTTGTTTCTGTACGAATCATGTTGCCACTTGCTTCTTCTGCTAGTAATTTAGAATTTACCACTGCATTGTGGTTTGCATCTTTTTCTAGCTTATCATACAAGCTACCCCAAGTACCTAAATCATTCCAGTCAAAATTTGCTTTGGCAACAAACACATTATTTGCTGCTTCCATAATAGCATAATCTACAGAAATATTTGCTGCTTTTGGATAATTTTCTTGAATAAAATCTTTTTCAAAATCCGTGTTATATAAGGGTATTCCTTTTTCGAACAAACTATATAGATTTGGTTGAAATTCTTGAAATGCAGCTAACACACTTTTAGCGCTCCACATAAAAATTCCTGCATTCCATAAAAAATTCCCTTGTGCAACAAACTCTTTTGCTGTTGTATAATTTGGTTTCTCTCTAAACTGTTTTACATTTTTAATGACTTCAGAATTATTTTTATCAAACTCAATATATCCATATCCTGTATTCGGAAAAGTAGGTTGAATACCTAAGGTCATTAAAGCATTATTTGCGCTGCAATACTCAAATGCTTGATTTACATTTTCAGCAAACGCTTGCTCATCTTCTATCCAATGATCACTAGGCGCAACAATCATCACCGCCTCAGGGTTTTCTTTTTGAATTTTTAACGAAGCATACAAAATACAGGGTGCAGTATTCCTCATTGCAGGCTCTAAAACTACTTGCTTTTGTGTAACTTCTGGCAATTGTTCCAACACCAAATCATTATACTTCTCATTGGTAAGAATGTAAATGTTTTCTTTAGGAATACTATTACTTAACCGTGAAAATGTTTTTTGAATGAGTGTATCTCCTGTCCCTAACATGTCATGAAACTGCTTCGGAAACCTTGATGTACTAACCGGCCAAAAACGCGATCCTACCCCTCCTGCCATTAAAATGGCATAATAATTTTTATTTTTCATTTACTAACTTACTTTTAGCAATTCTACTTCTGCATTAGGCTGAAATAAATATATTTTTCCTGAACTTAGCTCAGCGCATTCATACAACTTAACGCGTTTATTCCCCTTCTTAAACACTTTTCCGTTATGAATTCTGAAAACACTTCCTTTTGGTAATTCAAAAATATAGTTTTTATCGTTATCTGCATCGTAATGCTTTAATAACACAGACAACCTAGCATCAGTATCACTACTCGCTTTCGGATTTTTAAAGTGATTAGCAATATACGGCAATAATTTACTCGGAAATACTGCTGGGTTTATAAAAGGCAACATTAAACGCTGAAATGTTCTTTTCCATTCTATACCATGTGGTTTAATAGTATTGCCGTATTTTTGAAATGCTACTAAATGTGCAATTTCATGTATCAGTGTGATTAAAAATCTATATTGATTTAAATTAGCATTAACCGTTATTTGGTGCTGCCCATTAGCATACCGTCTATAATCACCATGTTTACTTATTCGTTGATTTACAATTTTTAAAGAAACTTGATGTTGCTCTAACAACAACATTACACTTGCTATAGCTCTTTCAGGTAAATATTTGCTTAAAATATCTCGCATTATTCTTATGGTGTTGTACTAGACACCTCTAATGTTTTTCCGTTGTAATATTTATTTCCTGTTAATGAAAAATCATAAATATACTGAGCCATTTCTTTTGCTTTTAAAGGCGCTTGATATCCTGGAAAAGCTTCAGACAGCATTTCTGTTTGCACTGCTCCTAGGGCCAACACATTAAATGCAATGCCTTGCTCTTTATACTCTTCAGCCAACAACTCAGACAATGTAATTACTGCCCCTTTGCTTGAACTATATGCTGCCAACCCAGGGAATTTCATAGATCCTTGTATCCCTCCCATTGAACTTATAGTTACCACATGACTATTGGTTTTCATAAAAGGCAATACAATTTTTGTAAGCTCTGCTACTCCAAAAACATTTACCTTATACACTGTTTCCCAATCATGAGTAGTTAACAACTCAAAAGGCTTGTTTATTAAATAACCTGCATTGTTAATTAATACATCCACCTGTCCACTCCATTGCTCAGTAATAAATGTTGCTATTTGAGCATATTCTTCTCCATTAGTCAAATCGAAAGTTAATGCTGTTACGTTATTTAACTTTAATGCAGCAATAGGTTTTTGATTTCTAGACAAGCTCAACACTTCATGGCCGGCTGCCGAGAAAAGTTTTACCAACTCAAAACCTATCCCTCTGCTGGTACCTGTAATTATTATTTTTTTACTCATTTTTTAAGACTTCAAAACTTCTTCAGTATAAAAAAACTGTATTTAATTAGTTAGTTTTATTTCATTTGGTGCAGAGTTTATTACTTTTTCTATAGCAGGCAAATAGGCGTTTACAAAGCTTGCCATATGCGCAAAATCTAATTTATCAATTTCGTCATCTACATGATGATAATAATCAAAATTAGTAAAATCGAATGTACAGAACGTTTGTGCAGGAACATTAAATGCTTCGTAAAACGGATAATTGTCTGATCTAGAAAACAGTTGGTATTGTTTCGCTTGAGGCAAATAACCTACTAGACTTGACCCAGCATAACTATTCATCTTGTCAGCTAAATTTGATTTATGATAACCTGTAACATAAGCTGCATATTCTTTTTTTAAAGGCACTCCAATCATTTCAAAATTTAACATTACATAAATTTCTTTTTCCGCCTCTTTCATATCTTCTGCTAAATGTTTTGAACCTAACAATCCTTTTTCTTCGGCTGCAAATAACACAAATACAATACTGCGTTTATTTCGCTTTTCTTTAGCAAAATATTTAGCCATTTCCATTACTGCAGCGGTTCCTGCAGCATTGTCATTTGCTCCGTTGGCAATAACATCATCACCTACCTTTTTTCCTTTTCCTATATGATCATAATGTGCTCCAATAACCACGTATTCATCACGCAAAACAGGGTCAGTTCCTTCTAAAAGACCTATCACATTAAATGCCTCTTTTCCTGCCACATCAAAAACATCTCTGTAAGAACAATAATACGGTCCTATGTTGTTGGCTCTAAAATAGGTTTCTATATAAGTAGCAGCCTTATCTATTCCTTCACCTCCAGTATCTCTCCCTGCCAATTCATCAGAAGCTAAATAACTTACAATTTCTTTTATTGAATTTTCGGTAACTGCTGATGCTTTTTTACCTGAAGTTTCCATTATTACATCATTCTTGGATGGTTTTGGAATTTGATTTTCTTCAGGATTATCATTATTCATTACTACAGTAGAAGACTTACAAGCAACCAGTAGCAAACAAAAAAGTAGAAATTTCTTCATTATTTAGTATTTTTTATAAATATAAAAAAATCCCATTACTAAAATAAGTAACAGGATTTAAAGATTTTGATTATACCACTTATTATACCAGCATAGTTACTGGGTTTTCAATATATTCTTTTAACGTTTGTAAAAACTGTGCTCCTGTGGCTCCGTCAACGGTTCTATGATCACAAGCTAGTGTTAACTTCATGGTATTACCAACTGTTAATTGCCCGTTTTTAACTACCGGTTTTTCTACAATAGCCCCCACAGAAAGTATTGCTGAATTAGGCTGGTTAATTATTGATGTAAAGCTTTCAATACCAAACATTCCTAAATTAGAAATAGTAAAGGTACTTCCTTCCATTTCTTGTGGCGTTAGTTTCTTTTGACGTGCTCGTACGGCAAAGTCTTTAACTTCTGCTCCTATTTGCGGTAAGCTTTTTTCATTTGTAAACTCTACTACAGGCACCACTAAACCATCCTCTACAGCAACAGCAACACCAATATGCACATGATGATTTTGTTGTATGTGTGTATCAAACCACTGCGAATTTACTTGTGGATGTTTTTTTAGAGCTAAAGCAGAAGCTTTAACAATAATATCATTGAATGAAATTTTAACCTCAGGAAGTGTGTTAAATTGCTTTCTAAAAGCAATTGCATTTTCCATATCAAACTCAACGTTTAAATAGTAATGTGGTGCTGTAAATTTAGATTCTCCTAACCTACGAGCTATTACTTTACGCATTTGTGAGTTTGTTATATCTTCAGATTTTTCTTGCCCTGAAGGAACAAATACACCCACATTAGCCCCACCAGCAGTAGGCTGGTAGTTCTCAATATCTTTCTTTATAATTCTACCATTCTCTCCAGAACCATTAACATTCGCTAAATTAATCCCTTTTTCTTCAGCCATTTTTTTAGCAAGAGGTGAAGCAAAGATTCTTTCATTAGTTACTTTCGTTACTGTTGCTTTTGCTTTTGGCGCATCAGCTTTTTTAACTGGAGCTGGCTTTTCTTTTTTTGTAGTTTCTTTTGGAGCTTCCTCTATAACATCTGTCTTCACAAAATTAGCCGCTAACTCTGTTACATCAGTTCCTGCCGGACCAATAATTGCTAAAATACTATCCACAGGAGCAGAATCTCCTTCTTGAAGTCCAACATACAATAACGTTCCTTCATAAAAAGACTCAAACTCCATTGTAGCTTTATCAGTTTCTATTTCAGCTAAAATATCGCCTTCCTCAACTACATCACCTACATTTTTTAGCCAGGCAGCCACTGTTCCATCCGTCATAGTATCACTCAAACGAGGCATTGTAATTACTTCTACCCCTGCTGGAATACTTATTGAAGATGATTTTGCATTATTTTTTTCTTCTTTTATAGGAGCTGCTTGATCTTCTTTCTTTTCTACTTGAACATTACCTTTTAATAGACTAGAAATATCCTCTCCCTGCTCTCCAACAATTGCTAATAAGGAGTCTACTGGCGCAGTTTCTCCTTCCTGAATACCAATATGTAATAAAGTTCCTTCATAAAAAGACTCAAACTCCATAGTAGCTTTATCGGTTTCTATTTCAGCAAGAATATCTCCTTCTTCAATAGTATCTCCTACTTTCTTTAACCATGTAGCCACGACACCCTCTTCCATAGTGTCACTTAAACGCGGCATGTTAATTATTTCTGCCATAGCTTATAATTTATGAGGAATAAATGGGTAATCTTCTTGTTCATAAACCACATCATACAATTGGTTTACAGGTGGGAATTCAGACTCTTCAGCAAATTTTTCGCATTCTTTTACTAAGTCTTTCACTCTTTTATCTATTACTTCAATATCTTCCTTAGTAGCGTATTTTTTATCTAAAATAAGGTTTTTTACTGTCGTAATTGGGTCTATTTTCTGATACTCAGCCACCTCATCCTTTGTACGATAATGTTGTGCATCAGACATTGAGTGCCCGCGATAACGATAGGTTTTCATTTCTAAAAACGTAGGGCCATTACCTTTTCTAGCATGCTCCATTGCTTTATCTACTTCTTTTGCTACAGCAACTGGATCCATTCCATCTACTGGTCTTGACGGCATTTCATACCCTAAACCTAGCTTCCATATTTCAGTGTGGTTTGCTGTTCTTTCAACAGAAGTTCCCATTGCATACCCGTTATTCTCTACTATAAACACCACAGGAAGTTTCCAAAGCATTGCCATGTTAAATGTTTCATGTAATGATCCTTGACGTGCAGCACCATCTCCAAAATAACATAGTGTAACAGCTCCTGTATTATGATACTTATCACCAAAAGCCATACCTGCTCCTAATGGAATTTGACCACCTACAATACCATGTCCTCCATAAAACCCTTTTTCTTTTGAGAAAATATGCATTGAACCTCCCATTCCTTTTGAGGTTCCTGTAACTTTCCCATAAAGCTCAGCCATTACTGCTTTAGGATCTACACCCATACCAATTGGCTGAACATGATTACGGTAAGCTGTAATCATTTTATCTTTAGTCAAATCCATTGCATGTAAAGACCCTGCTAATACAGCCTCTTGTCCGTTATACAAATGTAAAAACCCTCTAACTTTCTGCTGTATATACACTGCAGCTAATTTATCTTCGAACTTTCTCCAAAACAGCATGTCTTCATACCATTTTAAATAAGTGGCTTTAGTAATTTTCTTCATCTTCTTTATTTTGAAGTAACAGGTTATTTTTTAAACAGTAGACAAAAATAGTCTTTCAAACTGAATCAAAAAAACGCTTTCATAAAAAAATCAACTATTTACTATTGAGAACAGTTGATTTATTACTTTTTTGTCTTCCTTATTTAATTTCAAGTTTATAAATGTGATTTTTCAAACATTAGTGGTAATATATCTGCTAATGAATCTGATTTCATTATAGCTCCTTCTTCCCCCATAAAATAAAGCTCTATCCCTTCATTTTGGCGCATTTCGTACTCAGCCATAGACTGCCTACATGCTCCACAAGGCGGTATAGGTTCAACAACTTTTTTAGCTTGTGATGTTGCTGTTATTGCTATTGCTTTAATTTTAACATTAGGATATAATGCTCCTGCTTGAAATATTGCTACCCGCTCTGCACATAAACCCGATGGATATGCCGCGTTTTCTTGATTAGAACCAATAACAACTTCTCCATTATCTAATAAGATTGCCGCACCAACATTAAATTTTGAATACGGCGAATACGCATTGTTCCTAGCCTTAATTGCTTGTTGCATTAGACTAAAAACAGCTGATGGAAGTTCCGACAGCTGTTCGTATATTTTAAATGTTGTGCTTATTTTTAGTTCTTTCATCTAATTAATTTAAATTATTCCCCTTCGCCTGCACTATTATTATCACCTATATTAAATGCTAATGAAAAACGCAATGTATTTTCTAAAGGACTAGGTACTTTTGATGCTGATAACAAATACGAAACATCAATATTTACAACATTATATTTAAATCCTGCACCCAAACCAAAAAACCTTCTAGCTCCTTTAGTTTCATGCTCATTAAAATAACCCGCTCTAAAAGCAAAAGAATCTTGATAGGTATATTCTGCCCCTAAAGCATATGTAAACTCATTCAGTTCCTCACTAAACCCTCCTGGTGCATCACCAAATGATTGAAACATTCCTGAAAAGAAATTCACGTTAGGATCTTTACCCTCGATTATAACCCCAGAGTCATCACCGCCATCTTCAATTCCGTTATTATTATTATCTCTATACCCATAAACAGGTGGTGTTGGCACTAATAACTTAGCTGTTTCTAATGAAACTCCTATTTTGTTTGCTCCATCTAAAATAAAATCAAATCCTCCTCCTAAACGCAATGTTGTTGGTAAAAAACTTTCATTACCGTCTTCTTCATATTTAATTTTAGGACCTACGTTTTGCAATGAAAACCCTCCACGCCATTTACCATTAAAACTTGCGTATGCTTTTTCGTCAGATTCATAATACCCACCAACATCTACAGCAAATGAACTTGCAGGACCTGCGTCTGTAGCGCCTGTAACATCAGAACCTTGCAACTTTAAGTCCGAACGTAAGTAGCGTAACCCTACCCCCATAGCAAACTTATCACTCAATTTTAAAGAGTATGCCACATCTAACATTAACTCATTTGGTTTATCAATACCTGTTGGATTACCTGACTGATCAGTAAACTGTATTTCTCCTAAACTAAAATATCTAAAACTTGCTGATACCGCACTACGATCATCCAGTTTATTATAATAATTAACTCCACCTAAGAAAATATCATTCACCAACTCTCTTAAATATGGTGTATAGGTTATTGAAAAACCTTGATCGGCTTTTGCAAAAGCATATTTTGAAATGTTCCATTGTTGAGAAAACGCATCTGGAGCTGTTGCTACACCTTGGTCACCCATACTAGCCGCTCTTGCATCACCTGCCACTAATAAAAAAGCTGTACCTGTAGTTATTACACGTGTATCTGGCTCATACGGAATTAATGTTTGTGCATTTATTTTTACTCCTAACACTAACATTCCAAGAAGTGCAATATATTTTTTCATTGATTGTTTTTTTCGCATAATTTAAAAGCAAATATAATTTTTTATTATAGTATCACAAGTTTTTCGAACTTAACTGTCTTTTTATTAGTACTTGACGATTTTACAGTGAGCTTGTATACATACACCCCTTTACCTATTTTATCTCCAAAATCATCTTTTCCATTCCATGGCAGTCCCCTGAATAACGATGCATTTCCTCCTTTATTGCCTGTAGATGAATTTCCTTTTAATGTTTTTATTAATTTTCCAGTAACTGTATATATTTGAACCATTACATCTAACTCTGACGATGAGTTGTGACTAAACCAAAACTCCGTATAGTCTATAAACGGATTTGGGTAATTTAACACTCTCTCAACTATTAACTCATCAGCTTCTTTAACTACCACAAACTGAATTTCTGTTGACACTGAATTATTGTAAACATCCCAAGCTTTAATGGTTAAGGTGTGTAATCCTGATTCTAAATCTTTATACTGATATTTTACTTTTCCTTGAGTAAAATCATCTGGCTCTGTTTCATAATAATCATTTAATATTTGAGGATTAGATTCATCTCCATCTAAAATCGCGGTAATATCGTGTCCAATACCACTAGCGGTATTTATACCGTTATCATCAGATAATTTCAACAATAAGAATGGTGACTCATTGGTTATACCACCTGAAACAAAACTTTCATCATTCATAAAGGCTTCAATTCTTGGCGGCAAATCATCTGCTGGAGCAGCAGTATTAATACCCCCTATTTTGATAGAAGTATTGACTCCTGTTTGATTTTCTAAAGCACCCTCTCGCTTTGCGTAAAAACTAACTCTACCATCACCTAATGGAATTGAAATATCTCTTGGCACAACAAAGTCGAATTGAAAAGCGCCATTCTCAATAGTAGCTTGACCTCTAAAAACAATCTCCCCTAAGGTTTCATAGTTTAGCAATAACAACCCAGAACTGTTTGAAGTACCGTCATTACCTAATGTTGTTCTATTTTGTTTTTTATCATAGATTGTTGTTGACAACAATCCATTATAATTTGTGATAATTTGATTAGATGCATCAACAACTTCACCTGCTAAAGTTACCCTTCCTAAAGCTTGTAAGTCAGGCACCGTAGGATCTGTTATCGGCACTCCATTAATATGAGTCAGTCTTATATTAGGCTCAGGTATTGCTAATTTTAATGCAGGATCTCCTACATAAAACACCACACGTTTTAAACTGTTATTTATATTATTCTTAGATAAGCGCAAAGCTTCTGCTACCGACACATAACCTACATCATCAAAATCGAAAAGATATTTTGCAATTTCCTGGTTCATACTAATTCCAAGGGTTACAAAAATTTCTCTTGTTGTGGTAATTAAACCAATAGCGCCTCCAGAAGGATTCCAATAAGTTACTTCTCCTGCTGTAACCCTATACGGATTATCAAATCGAGTAAACTCACATGTTACTGTTACAAATAAATTATACCTGCATATATTACTTAAATCTTGCGCATCATTCTTTTGAAAAATACGTTCGTGAGCCAACCCATCTTCTCCTCCATGCCCGAAATAGTTAACTACTAAGCTTCCTAATTGAATATTATTTAACAAGGTTTCATTTACCTGAGGATACAACTCACCTCCTGCAGATGTTTCTTGTTGAAAAGAATCTGAATGTAGTTTTGCCATATTAATAAATGGACGTTCTGCTACAATCTCATCTGCTAAATTATCTAATTCATCCTCAATTACAAACTCCCATTCCGCATCTACATCATCAGATAAAATCGTCATTCTATTCCTCCAACTACCGTAAGAATCTTGCTGATAATACTGTTGAATTTTAGTAACCATTTCAGCCGCCTGCTGACTTCCGTCGGCCACAATTCTCCCTACCGCAATATCTAACCTATCAGCCGACCCCATTGAACCTTCGTTAGGATCCATCATCCCAAAATAGTCATCAGACATAAAAGAAGTAATCAAACTAAAACTTGGCAGTGTATGAAACGTTGGAGTGTAATTTGTATTATTTGGTATTCTGTTTTTTACATCAAACGACGCATCTCCAAACAAACATAAATACTTTAATTTATCTGTAGTTCCATTTTCATACACATAACGAACAAAATTTCGAATAGCACCAATATCTTGATTCCCGGTATTAAACTCTTTATAAATATTTTCTAAAGTTACCACTCGTGTACGTAACCCTAAGTTTTGAGCATTTAAATCAGCTAATCTTTGCGCTTGACTTTTCAGTACTTCTGGCGTAACTACAATATAATCTACATCTTCTACCACTCCTAAGTCACTCAAAAATATTGTTCCTTTTAAATTGCTATTACTTAAAGACGCTGTTGCATCTTTTAAAGGTGTATAAAAGTCATCTTCCACTAAAGCAACGTAATTTCGAACCTCCCCTAGAACAGCTTTAAAAGAAAAGTTACTTGCTGCTCCTGAATTATTTTTTGAGCTCACATTAAAAATATCCGTTACATCCCAAACTTCACTAACTGAAGTAGCATTACTTAACTGATACTCACCTATTCCGGAAAATGTAGCTACTTGATTTTTTTTAAATTCAAATTGTCTTCCTTCTGAACGCAAAAAAGATGTTCCTTCAATAGAAATATAATCTAAATAAGCATTTGCCGAAGGATTACCTGCATTGTTATATGTTAACGCTACTGTTAAATTTGTACTATTAACCGTGCGAAACCCTTGAAAAGAATCTTCAGAAGCTAACGTCGCTGAAGATATTGCAGGAAACGTAAAATTATCTACAGGGTTTCCGTTTAAGCTTACCCCCATAAAAGTAGTATTCCCGGCTGCAGCTGCAGTAAGTACTTTTAAACGTATTGGAAAAGACGTATCTAATTTTGGAAAATTAAACCCAAAAGATTGAGTAGCATTTACATCAAATGCATTACCAAACCACCTACGTCCTAAACGCACAATATTTATTTCATCATTCTCATAAAACTGATACTCATCATAATTGGTAATTATTTCATTTGGAGCACCAGTAGGCTCAACCATAGGTTGAATTCTTTTACCAATATCATTACCTATGTTTATATAATAATATGTTTTATCTGCATACGGATTAATATTCGTATTATTTTCAGCATCCCATCCTCTAGAACTAACACCATAAAACAACATATAATCACCATTATCAAAAGATCCATCAGCTTCACCAACAAACTTTACAGCGTTTTCAGTTACATCAAACTCAGTAACATTATTATTTACTAAAGGAATTGCTTTACCTCCATTACCAAAAAGACGAATATTTTGTGGGTTTACATTAGACACATTAATCCCCAAACTAGAAAAGAAACTTCTGGTTAACTTATACACTCCAGTTTTATTAATATAAAATTTATACCATTGCCCAGAGGCCATTGCCGAGTTTGCTACTGGCAATAGATTGTTAACAACACTATTACCCTGCCTATTTGCTCTTTGTTTAAATTTAATTACTAAAGAAACTACTTTTTTAAATTGCCCATTTTTATTAATAATTGGATTAAACTCTATAAACCCACCTACTTTATCTCTTGCTGAAGTGCGCTTTACGGTTAATTGCAACTCGTCTTTAATATGCTTCAAATTATACCCTTTTAATTGAGCTTCATTTATAGTTGCATAAGTGACATTAACAAGTTCATAAAAATCGTCAGAAACAGGGAAGTTCACACTACCTACAAATAAAACTGAGTTTGTATCAGGATTATAACTAAAGTTTTCCGATTGAAAACCATGTACATTAATAGCTTTTTCTGAAGAAAACTGTAATGAAACATTATCTTTCCAATTAAGAACAAACTCTTTATCTTGAGAATATGTAGTTAAAGTAAACCAGCAAAGCATGCTAGCTAATAAGTATTTTAAATTCATAGTGCTAAAACGTATCTATTCTACTTTTAGTATATTTTTCTTTTTTTTTCAAAAGTAAACAATATATTTGTCTTATCTGACGTTTAATAGTCTACGGAGTATTTATACGACATAAAAGCATTTTTTTTTACAAAGTATTGCATTATAATGTATATTTATTATATTGCGGACTAGAATCATCTCTGAATATAAGTTATGAACATGAGAAAACATTTTGCCCTAAAATTTTTAATTATCCTTACTGTTTTTGCTACTACTAGCTGTAAGAAAGGAAACAAAGGAGGATCAAGAGCTACTGGCTGGAAAATAAATTCCAAAGAAGGTGGTTTTCAATACAACACTAAATACCAAGAGCAAGAAACTGCCCCTGGACTTGTGTTTATTGAAGGTGGTACATTTACAAAAGGTCAAGTAAACGATGACCCAATGCATGATTGGAACAATTCTCCTAATCAGCAACACGTACAATCATTTTACATGGATGAAACAGAGGTTACCAATATTATGTATATGGAATACTTAGATTGGACCAAAAAAGTATATCCGCCAGAAAACGAAAATTTCACTCAAATATATGATGGAGTAGTTCCTGATACATTAGTTTGGAGAAATCGTTTAGGGTACAATGAGGTAATGACTAACAACTATTTACGTCACCCTGCTTACCAAAACTACCCTGTAGTTGGAGTAAGTTGGATTCAAGCAAATCAGTTTTGTGTTTGGAGAACGGACCGTGTAAACGAACAAGCTTTAGAAGAAAATGGTTATTTAAAAGAAGATGCTAAAATTACTGATGTTAATGCTGACAGCAACTTCAATACAAATACTTATATTATTTCCCCTACTTCAACGTATGGAGGTAACGAAGAAATATTAAACGGAGGAAAAAGAAAAAGCAAAAACGTTATTACTAATGCTGATGGCGAAGAAATCAACATCTACGCTACTCGTTCTACAGGTATTTTACAACCTGGTTATAGACTACCAACTGAAGCTGAATGGGAATACGCAGCTTTAGGAATGTCAGAGATAAGAAGTTACAACGTACACAGAGGTAGAAAAAAATATCCTTGGAGTGGTCAATATACAAGATCAGGAAAAAGAGTTACCAGAGGTGATCATAACGCTAACTTTAAGCAAGGAGATGGTGATTATGGTGGTATAGCAGGATGGTCAGACGATGGAGCTGATATTACTGCAGAAGTAATGTCTTACGAGCCTAACGACTACGGTTTATACGATATGGCTGGTAACGTTGCTGAATGGGTTGCTGATGTTTACAGACCAATAGTTGACGACGAAGTAAGTGACTTTAACTACTATAGAGGTAATGTTTATACTAAAAATAAAATTGGAGAAGACGGAAAGGTTGCTATCATTTCTACAGATTCAATTGGATACGACACTTTACCAAACGGAAAAGTAATTGCAACTGCATTACCTGGGCAAATTGCTCAAGTTCCAGTTGATGATAACGAAACATATTTAAGAACCAACTTTAACAAAGCCAACAACATCAACTATCGTGATGGTGATAAAGCATCAAGTAGATATTTTGCCTTTGGTGGAGGAGATGACGAAGGAGAAGTTAATCAAGATAACGGTGATGAATCTAGAAAAATGTACAACTCACCAAAACACTCTGTAACAGTTGATTCTGCAGGGGTAATGAGCAAAGTATACGATGGTTCATCAAAAAGAACATCTCTTGTAAATGACGAGGTAAGAGTTTACAAAGGAGGTTCATGGAAAGATAGAGAATATTGGTTAGATCCTGCTCAAAGAAGATTTTACCCTGAAGCTATGGCAACAGACTACATCGGTTTTAGATGTGCAATGTCAAGAGTTGGTGCAAAATCTAAAGGAAAAGGAAATAGAAAATCTCCAAGATAAGTCTAACAAGTACATATAATAATTAAAAGCTCTAAACTAACTTAGAGCTTTTTTTTTGAAAAAAAATAAAGATATGACCATAGCTGACATTCATAACTTATTCCTTAAATCAACCGGAATAAGCACTGACACAAGATCACTTCAAAAAGGAAATTTATTTATAGCACTAAGTGGTGAAAATTTTAATGGAAATAAATTTGCTCAACAAGCAGAAGAAAAGGGAGCAATAGCCGTTATAATTGACGACATAAACTATCAAAGCCCAAAAAGTATTTTAGTTGGTGATACCCTTAACACACTACAAAATCTTGCTAATTTTCACCGAAATCAACTAAACATTCCTATTATAGCCTTAACAGGAAGTAACGGTAAAACAACCACAAAAGAACTAATTAATGCTGTATTATCTAAAAAATATAACACTACTGCAACCAAAGGGAATTTAAATAATCATATTGGCGTACCACTAACTTTGCTAAGTATGGATAAAAGTACAGAAATAGGTATTGTAGAAATGGGTGCTAATAATTTTAAAGAAATTGAAACTTTGGCTAAGATAGCAGCTCCAGACTATGGTTATATAACAAATTTTGGGAAAGCTCATTTGGAAGGTTTTGGCGACATCAATGGAGTAATAAAAGCCAAAACCGAATTATACGAATACTTAAGAAACAATAAAAAAACCGTGTTTATAAATGCTGATAACAACACACAGCTAGAGAAGGCTAAAGAAATAAAACAATACACTTTTTCGGAACAAAAAAACACCAACTGTAACATTTCATTCACCGAAGCTAATCCGAACGTTATAGTGAATTATAACACAACCACTATTAAAAGCAACCTAATAGGCAGTTATAACTTTAGCAATATTGCCGCAGCAATAAGCATTGGCACACACTTCAACGTAAACCCTTCAGCTATTAAAGAAGCTATAGAAAACTACACTCCTACAAACAATCGTTCGCAAATACTAATAAAAGGAAGTAACAAAATAATACTTGACGCATATAACGCCAACCCAACAAGCATGATGGCGGCACTAGAAAACTTTAATAATTTAAGCGCAAAAAACAAAGTGCTTTTTATAGGGGACATGTTTGAGTTAGGAAAAGAAGCTCAAGAGGAACATCAAAAAATTGTTGACTATATTACCCAAAGTAAAATATCCGATTGTTTCATTTTAGGTGAAAACTTTAAAAAAACAACTCACTCAAAAAACATCCAGTCTTATAACAATTTCGAAGCACTTAAAGCCGTTTTTAAAGAAAATATAGAAGATAGTACTATCCTTATAAAAGGATCTAGAGGAATGGCTTTAGAACGAATTTTAGACATTCTATAAAAAATAAAAAGGTTACAGTTGTACTGTAACCTTTTTTTGTGGGTGATGAGGGATTCGAACCCCCGACCCCCTCGGTGTAAACGAGGTGCTCTGAACCAACTGAGCTAATCACCCGATAAACAATCAAAACTATTGTGGGCAATGAGGGATTCGAACCCCCGACCCCCTCGGTGTAAACGAGGTGCTCTGAACCAACTGAGCTAATTGCCCTAATAACTGATTGCGGGTGCAAATATAACACCAATTTTTAAGTCTACAACATTTTTTACAGTAAATTTTAAAGAATTTCTGCTACCACAAATGTACTTCCACCAATGTATATAAAATCAGTTTCTATAGCGTTATTCTTTGCTACAATAAATGCTTCATTAACAGAATTGTAGCAATTACCATTTAACCCATACTTTTTAGCTTCTTCCTTCAAAACCTTAGCTTGCAAAGCTCGCTTATTATTTGGTGCACAAAAATAATATTGCGCCTCTTTGGGAAGTAATGGAAGAATTTTCAACAAATCTTTGTCAGCAACCACCCCAAAAACAATATGCAAATTATCATAATTTTGCAACGCAACCTGCTGCATAGTTAAACACAATCCTTCTTTATTGTGTGCCGTATCACAAACTACCAATGGTTTATTTTGTAATACTTGCCACCTACCTTGCAAACCAGTATTTTTAACAACATTCTTCAGTCCATTAACTATATGGTTTTCATCAATTTTAAAACCTTTTAACTGCTCAAGCACAGCCACAACTCCTCGTATATTTTTCAATTGATAATCTCCCAATAAATCAGTTGTATACGTTGGCAAATCAAGCTGATCTGCAAAAGTGATCCTTGCCGAGTTCCGCTTAGCTATAACTCTAAATAAAGCTTCTATTTCCTCTTGAGTTTCACTAATAACGATAGGCACTCGTGGCTTTATAACACCTGCTTTTTCTGCTGCAATACTTTCCAAATCATTACCTAAAAAATTTGTATGATCTTTACCTATATTAGTAATTAAACTTACTTCTGGGGTTATAATATTAGTAGCATCAAGCCTACCACCCAAACCAACCTCTATAATAGCGACATCAACTTTTTGAGCAGCAAAATATTCAAAAGCCATCCCCACGGTCATCTCAAAAAAAGACAGTGAATTTTCCTTAAAACAAACTATGTTATCTGCCACAAAACGCACAACATAGTTTTTAGGTATCATAACTCCGTTTATTTTGATACGCTCTCTAAAATCTTTTAAATGAGGTGAGGTATACAAACCAACCTTATAGCCTGCTGTCTGAAGAACCGAAGCTAACATATGACTAGAAGACCCTTTCCCGTTAGTTCCTGCTACATGTATCGTCTTTATTTTTTGGTGAGGGTTACCTAAATGAGTAGCTAACGCAATACTACTAGATAAATCAGCTTTATATGCCTTCTTTCCAATATTCTGGTATGTAGGAAACTGATTAAATAACCACTCCAAAGTTTCGGAATAATTCATTTTAGTGCAAACTAAAATTGTATATGATTTTACCAATCTGCTTTTCAGGCGCATTAGCAGCTGCTTGCCACTTTGTTTTTAACGCAGCTTTTTTAGCCTCAGCCAACAAGCAACTTTCAGTTGTGGTACTTCCTTTTGCTCCAGGAGTAGCCTCTATAACTTTACCTTCTCGGTTTACTTTAATAGACACTACAACTCTTCCTTCTTTTTTACATGGATAATCAGGTATTGGTCTACGTAATGGCAATCTTCCAATTAAATCATAATTACCTCCGGAACCATTACCCGGATTGGTATAATAATCTGGTGCATTTGGATCACCATTTTCATTTCCTTTATCACCAAGTTCCTCATCATCTCCTTCACTTCCAGATGAATTACCTTCTGCTGGAGGACCATTTAATACACTTGATAAGGCATCTTCTGTAGCTTGGTCTGGTTTAGGAGGGGTTGGTGTTTCCTTAGGTGCATCTTCTTTCGGGGGCTCAATCACTTCTTTTGGCTGCTCTTTTGGAGTTTCTGTAGGTGTAACAACAGGCACTTCTTCTACAGTTTCCTCTGTAATCACATCCTCAACTACATCTTCCACTACTTCCTCAACAGGCTCTACAACCTCTTCTACTACTTCTTCTATAGGTGTTTCAGGAGTCGTTTCTTCAGTTGGTTGTGTTTTAATTTCTTCTAAAGGCTGCACATCTCCTGAACCAAAATCAGTAGTTCCAAAGTTCACTTCCATCCCGTATTCTTCTGGCGGGTCTGGCGCTGATAATATTACATGAAAAAACATCCATAAGAATATAATAAACAAGGTCAATACAGTCAACATCAACGCTCGTCTTTCATTTTCATTTTTGAACAATTTTTTCATCACTTATTAGTTTATTACTTAGCTCGTACTGCTAAGGTAGATTTAATTTTATTTCTGTTAGCGATATCCATTACGTATACGAAATCTTTTAATTCAACAGTTTCATCAGAACGCAATACAATACTTGGTTTTTCTAAATCCCCAACCTTTTCTAAAATATATTGTTCTAACTGTTCTTTAGGTACTTTTTTAGTATCTACATAATACTCTAAATCCTTAGTAATATTTACTGACAAACTTTTAGATTGTGCTGTTTTTCCTCCCGATTTAGGTAATAGTAAATCAATTGCATTGGTAGAAACAAGAGTAGATGCAATCATAAAAAATATAAGTAATAAGAATACAATATCTGTCATTGATGACATATTGAATTCTGGTGTAACTTTATTTCTTCCTCTAATATTCATTTATCTATATTTTATGCCGGTTCATTTAATAAATCTAAAAACTCTAACGAGTTAGCCTCCATGGTATAAATAATCTTATCGGTCTTTACTACTAAGTGATTATAAGCCATATAAGCTACAATACCTACTATTAAACCTGCTACAGTAGTTGTCATTGCTGTATACAACCCATCTGCCAATGTTTTAATATCAATATTACCCCCGGAGTTCGCAATTTCAAATATTGATATAATCATTCCAACAACCGTACCAAGAAAACCAATCATAGGAGCTACTCCTGATATTGTTGCTAATACACTTACGTTTTTCTCCAACTTATAAATTTCTAACCTTCCTGCATTTTCAATAGCCGTATGAATATCTTCCAATGGCTTACCAATACGTGAAATTCCTTTAGCAATTAAGGCTGATACTGGCGAATTATCTTGCGCACAAAGCAAATTAGCTCCTTCAAGATTACCATTAGTAACATGATCTTTTATTTGATTCATAAAGTTTACATCAACTTTTGCACCTGATTTAATAGCTAATAAACGCTCAAAATAAATATATAAGGCTACCGCTAACAAAATAAATAATAACCCTATTATTAATTGCCCACCGATTCCTCCTTCCATAATTAAATTGATTACAGAAAATTCTTTTTGAGTTACAACTTCTCCTTCTAAATTAGTTGCTGCTTCTTGAGCTGCTTCTTGAATAGTTAGCGACATACTAGTTCTACTTTTTATTATTAATACTATACAAACGAAAATACAACTCCTAAATTGTTTAACGCTTACTTTATTTGAAATTTTTCAGCTAAAGATATAATAATTTGAATATATAATTCTTAATAGCTTCTTAAAACTACAAGAGCCATTCTGTACGGAATGGCTCTTGTAATTTATATTTTACAATTAATTACAACATTGTTTTTACCATTATATAACCTACTCCACCTAAAACGATTGTGTATGGTAAGGCCATCTTAACCATTTTCCCATAAGATAAATTGATTAATGGTGCTAACGATGATGTTAATAGAAACAAAAATGCTGCTTGCCCATTTGGTGTTGCTACACTTGGTAAATTTGTACCTGTATTAATTGCTATAGCTAATTTTTCAAAATGTTCGCGAGTTATATCACCATTCTGAAATGCTTGCTGTACTTCTCCTATATAAACTGTTGCTACAAACACATTATCACTAATTGCGGATAATGCTCCATTAGCAATATAGAACAAGCCTGGTTGCGATGCTGGATCTTGATTTAAAGCCCAAGCAATTATTGGCGAAAATAAATGCTGATCATGAATCATGGCCACAATAACAAAAAATACTACTAACAACCCTGTAAATGGTAATGCCTCTTCAAAAGCAGGCCCCAATTGATGCTCGTCAGTAATTCCCATAAAGGCAGTTTGTACAATTATTAAAGCCAAACCAATAAATCCTACTGGGGCAATATGTGTTGCTAAACCAGCTATTAATAGTATTGCTGCAACACCTTGTACAATCAATCCGTACTTTTCTTTATTAGAACGCTTGGCATCTTCTTCTTCAGTGTATTTTTCTATAATTCTTGCAGCCACCTCTGGTAACTTAGCTCCAAAACCAAAAGCTCCTGTTAATTCAAGCACAACAGTTGTTGCTAAACCTGCAAAAAGTACCGGTAATGTTATTGGCGCCATGTGCTGAAAGAACTCGATAAAATCCCAACCTAAACGCTCTCCAATTAATAAATTCTGTGGCTCTCCAACTAAAGTACACACTCCTCCTAGCGCTGTACCTACAACACCGTGCATAGTTAAACTACGTAAAAAACTACGGAATTGCTCTAAAGTTTCACCACTTAACTCTTTTCTATCTACTATTCCATCATGATCATAATCAGAAGTATTTGTAGAGTGAATTTTATGATAAACACCATAAAACCCTACAGCTACACTAATTAATACTGCGGTTACTGTTAAAGCATCTAAAAACGCAGATAAAACTGCAGCTAAAAAGACAAATAAAAGTGACAATATTAGTTTCGATTTTATTTTAGTAAACACTTTACTGAAGATATACATTAGTAAGGGCTTCATAAAATAAATACCAGCTACCATAAACACCAAAAGCAATATTACTTCTAGGTTTTGATCTACTTCATGATAGGCATTTTTGGGTGTTGTTAACCCCAAAGCAATTGCTTCAATTGCTAATAATCCTCCAGACTGTAATGGATAACATTTCAATGCCATTGCCAAAGTAAAAATGAATTCACCTATAAACAACCAAGCACATACTGTTGGATTAATAAAATAAATTGGGATATTAATGATTAAAAAAGCAATCATTATATACTTGAACCATTTGGGACTGTTCCCTAAAAAATATTTAAACATAATTTGTGTGTATTTATACTAATTCTTTTAACGCTATTTCAAAGGCAGTTTCACTAATTCTTGTTTTAGAAGCACTCTTAGCAAATGTTTTTTGCAATGCTTTTTGTATTGTACTAGAAGTGTCTTCAAAAATTGCCTGATCACTCATTTCTACTCTTCGCTCCATAAAATATGCAAACACTCTGGCCATACCACAGTTAGAAATAAAATCAGGGATCAAACTTACTTTTTTATCAGTATCTTCCATTATAGATCCAAAGAAAATTTCTTTATCAGCAAATGGCACATTGGCTCCGCAAGATATTACTTCTAAACCTGAACCAATCATTTGGTTGATTTGGTCTTGAGTAATTAATCTTGATGCTGCACATGGCGCAAAAATTTCACAAGGCAAATTCCAAATACGCTCATTTATCTCATCAAAAGAAATCATGTTTTCAGCAACCAAAGTGTTTCCATCTTTGTTTAAGAACAACTGTTGAATTTCTTCAAAAGAAAATCCTTCTTCATTAATAATCCCGCCTGCACGATCAATAACCCCTACTACTTTAGCCCCCATTTGCGCTAAGTAATATGCTGCTGCTGAACCTACATTTCCGAAACCTTGAACAACTGCTCTTTTCCCTACAACAGTTCCTCCATATATTTCGTAATAATGACGTACAGCTTCGGCAACTCCATAAC
Source organism: uncultured Flavobacteriaceae bacterium (assembly GCA_947493535.1). Classification (GTDB taxonomy): domain Bacteria; phylum Bacteroidota; class Bacteroidia; order Flavobacteriales; family Flavobacteriaceae. The sequence goes on from CANLRK010000005.1 coordinate 145,124, forward strand.
CAGTAATCATATCGGCAACGGTATATTTTCTTGAAATACTTGGTGATAGGTTTTCATCTTCCAACACCTTAATTACTCCATGACGTAACTGTCCGATACGATTAATTTTATCCGCCTCTGTTGGCTTAAAATGCCCATTAAAAACACCTTCTTGTGGATGCCATACACCACTGTCTTCAGTAATTGGAATTACCTCATGGATTTCATCAACATTTAAGTCTCCCCCTGTTCCGTAGTAATTTTTCAATAACGGAGCTACAGCTTTATACCAGCGCTCTAGCACCTCCTTTTTTCTTGGATCGTGCGGATCAAAATTAATTCCGGATTTTGCACCTCCAATTGCTGGACCTGACACCGTAAACTTCACTTCCATTGTTTTGGCTAGCGACATTACTTCATACTTATCCAACCCTTTTCGCATTCGTGTACCACCTCCGGCAGCACCACCTCGTAACGAATTAATTACCGTCCACCCTTCAGCTTCTGTTAGTTGATCTTTCCAGTGAAAAACAATCTCTGGTTGTTTTTCTTCATATTTTTTTAATAAATCTTTCATTTTTTTATGCTTTAACTAGTTGTTGAATATGTTGTGCCTCTTAGAACTTTCTGTTCTTATACATTGAAAATGCTGTTATAGTAAAATCCCCTAAGGGAGTTAAAGCTGTTCCATTTTATGAAGTTTTTAAAAAATGCGTGTAAATATAGTAAACTAATACGACTTTTTGTAATGAAAAATAACCCCAGATGAATGGTTCTTAGATGCCCCTGTAACCGATGCCAGTACATTATTTTCGTTACGCATACGCAACACTCCTAAAAAACCAAATATTATCGCTTCTTTAAACTCTACAAGAGCAGCATCTGGAACAATTATTTGTTGTGTTGACATTGCTCTCAAGCGATTAATTAAAAATATATGATAAGCCCCACCTCCGGTAACTAACACTTTTCCTTTTTGGGTAAACTGACTACTTATTTGCATTGCTATATGCTCAACAAATGTTCTAAGAATATCTTCTATAGACAAGTGATATGAATCAATTAAAGGAAATATATTTTGTTGCACCCATTCAAGACCTAATGATTTAGGGAATTGCTGCTGATAGTAGTCTATACTATTCAATGCTTCAAGCAAACCTACATGAATGATACCTGTTGCTGCTATTTTTCCTTCAGCATCATATACCAACCCTAACTGTTGTACATAATGATTTAACACAATGTTTACCGGGCAAATATCATAAGCAATACGTTTACCTGATAGCTCTGTTGAAATGTTAGAAAATCCACCTAAATTTAAGCAGTAATTATACTCTGCAAACAGTAATTTATCGCCAATTGGAACTAGTGGAGCTCCTTGTCCTCCCATCTGTACATCTTGCACTCTAAAATCACAAATTACTGTTTGTTGTATAAGCTTTGCTAACTTTTCCAAATTCCCTATTTGTAAAGTTATTCCTTTTTCTGGTTGATGTAAAATAGTGTGCCCATGAGAACAAACAGCAGTTATGTTGCTTATAGCATAGCCCTCAATAAAATCTGTAATAACAGTTGCTAATAAACTTGTATACTCCTCATTTAACACAGTTAATTGGTTTGTAGTAAAATTTACCGCTTTACTTAACTTCCTTTTCCATTCTGAAGTGTAGGCTACTGTTTCTTTATGAATAATGTTGTAATTCCAATGCTCTTCTTTTTTAAACTGTATATACGCCAAATCTATTCCGTCTAAAGAAGTACCTGACATCACTCCAATTACATAATATTCTACTGATTCCATATTTATTATTTACCACACAAATATAAGCATTACATTGTCCGTATTATTAAAAACAGCTTATAACAACAATGCTCTCCAATACAGATCATTAATAATCTTATCACACTATCATTAATCCGTTAAGGTTATTAACCTATACACTAACAATATTCATCAGAATCTTTTATATTTGTGACTTTCTTAATAAAAATCATACTAAAACACATATAATGGACTTTAATCTTACAGAAGAACATATGATGATTCGTGATGCTGCAAGGGATTTTGCGCAAACTGAATTATTACCAGGAGTAATTGAAAGAGACGACAAACAAGAATTCCCTCAAGAATTAGTAAAGAAAATGGGAGACCTTGGCTTTATGGGCATCATGGTAGACCCTAAATATGGAGGAAGTGGTATGGATGCCATTTCATACGTATTAATAATGGAAGAGCTTTCTAAAATAGATGCTTCTGCTTCTGTTATGGTTTCTGTAAATAACTCATTAGTTTGCTACGGTTTAGAAGCCTATGGTTCTGAAGCACAAAAGGAAAAATACTTAACGCGTTTGGCTACAGGCGAATGTATTGGTGCTTTTTGTTTGAGTGAGCCAGAAGCAGGTTCTGACGCTACCTCTCAAAAAACTACAGCTATTGATATGGGCGACCATTATGTATTAAATGGTACTAAAAACTGGATTACCAACGGTGGACGCGCAGAAGTATATTTAGTAATTGCACAAACTGATAAAGAAAAAGGACATCGTGGAATTAATGCCTTTATTGTTGAAAAAGGAATGCCTGGTTTTGATGTAGGTCCTAAAGAAGATAAATTAGGGATTAGAGGTTCAGACACGCATACCTTGCAATTTAACGATGTAAAAGTACCTAAAGAAAATAGAATTGGTGAAGATGGGTTTGGTTTTAAATTTGCCATGAAAACTTTATCTGGTGGTAGAATAGGTATTGCATCACAAGCCTTAGGTATCGCTTCAGGAGCTTATGAATTAGCATTAAAATATTCTAAAGAACGTAAAGCTTTTGGAACTGAAATATGTAACCACCAAGCAATTGCGTTTAAATTAGCAGATATGGCTACAGAAATTGAAGCAGCTCGTATGTTAGTAATGAAATCAGCTTGGGATAAAGACCAAGGAAATAATTATGATATGAGTAGTGCTATGGCAAAATTATACGCTAGTAAAGTTGCTATGGAGCAAACTGTTGAAGCTGTACAAATACACGGTGGTAACGGTTTTGTAAAAGAGTACCATGTAGAACGTTTAATGCGTGATGCTAAAATTACTCAAATCTATGAAGGAACTTCTGAAATTCAGAAAATTGTAATATCAAGAGGAGTAATTAAAGGATAATTATTTTACACCTCGTAAACGTAAAGCGCTCATATATAAAATATGAGCGCTTTTATTTTTTTCGTTCAATAACGTAGTTTACCATAGTAATAAGCGATGCTTTATATGGTGATTCTGGGTATGTGTTTAAAATTGCTAAGGCTTCTTGTTGATATGCAATCATTTTTCGCACCGCATATTCTAATCCGCCTTTTTCTTTTACAAAAGCAATTACTTGTTTTACTCGCTTATTGTTTTTATTGTGTTTTTTTATTGAATTGATTAACCATGCCTTTTCTTTAGTATCAGAATTATTTAAAGCATAAATTAACGGAAGGGTCATTTTTTGTTCTTTGATATCAATTCCTGTTGGCTTACCTATTTTTTCTGTACCATAATCAAACAAATCATCTTTTATTTGAAAAGCCATTCCTATTAACTCACCAAACTTTCGCATTTTTTCTACCTCATCAGTAGTGCCATTTACAGCGCATGCCCCTAAACTACAACAAGCCGCTATTAAGGTTGCTGTTTTTTGCCTAATAATTTCATAATATATCTCTTCGGTAATATCTAAACGGCGTGCCTTTTCTATTTGTAGCAATTCTCCCTCACTCATTTCACGCACAGCTACAGAAATGATTTTCAACAAGTCAAAATCGCCATTATCTATGGATAGTAATAAACCTTTAGACAACAAATAATCGCCTACTAAAACTGCTATTTTATTCTTCCATAGTGCATTTATAGAAAAGAAGCCTCTACGCCTATCAGAATCATCTACCACATCATCATGCACTAAGGTAGCTGTATGAATTAATTCTATAACCGAAGCCCCGCGATAGGTACGCTCGTTTACTTTTCCATCAGAAACCATTTTAGCCACCAAAAACACAAACATTGGTCGCATTTGTTTTCCTTTACGGTTTACGATATAATGGGTTATTTTGTTTAGAAGCGCTACCCTTGAAGTCATTGAATCTGAAAACTTTTGTTCAAAAAGTTCCATTTCTTCATGTATAGGCTGCTTTATTTGTTCAACAATTTTCAAGCGATACTATTGTTAGTTTTGTAGTACAAACTTACTAAAAAATATACTACTCTATTAACAATATTAGTTCAGTAGTTTTATTTTGATTTATTAGCCAATTGCCCACAAGCTGCGTCAATATCTTTACCTCGTGAACGGCGCACTGTTGCTGGTATATGATGCTTTTCTAATTGGTATAAATACTCATCCACTAATTTTCTGTCGGCTTGTTGAAACACACCATCGTCTATTGGATTATACTCAATGATATTTACTTTACATGGCACATAGCTACAAAACTTAAGTAGGGCATTTATTGCTTCTTGATTGTCGTTTATTCCTTTCCAAACAATATATTCATAAGACACCCTGCTTTTTGTTTTAGCATACCAATATACCAATGCCTCACGCAAATCTGTTAAGGGAAAGGTTTCATTAAAAGGCATTATTTTGGTACGCACTTCATCTATTGCCGAGTGTAAGGAAACAGCTAGTTTGAACTTCACCTGATCATCTGCCATTTTCTTTATCATTTTAGGGATACCAGAAGTAGAAACTGTAATGCGCTTAGGCGACATTCCTAAACCTTCGGATGCAGTAATCTTATCAATTGCCTTTATAACATTATTGTAATTCATCAAAGGCTCGCCCATACCCATGAATACTATATTTGAAAGCGGACGGTTGTGATACAACCTACTTTCTTTATCAATAGCTACTACCTGATCATAAATTTCATCAGGGTTTAAATTGCGCATGCGCTTTAAGCGGGCGGTTGCACAAAACTGGCAATCTAAACTACAACCCACTTGGCTTGATACACATGCGGTAGTTCTTGTAGCGGTTGGAATTAATACGGACTCTACTATCAAACCATCATGCAATTTTACAGCATTTTTAATAGTCCCATCGGCACTACGCTGCATGTCATCAACCGATATGTGATTAATTACAAAATTAGCTTCAAGCATTTCTCTAGTTGCTTTTGAAAGGTTTGTCATATCTTCAAAAACATGAGCCCCTTTACCCCACAACCATTCATACACTTGATTACCGCGAAAAGCCTTATCGCCATTTTCTACAAAAAATGTACGTAACTCTTCCTTGGTTAATTTTCTAATATCTTTTTTAGTAGCCTTCATAATACACTGCAAAAGTAGTAAGAATAAACCAACTGCACACCCTTAAAGCAACTTGTTTGGTATTATTCAAAAATTAATCGTCCTGTATATAACTCTTGTATATCAACAACTGGCGGATGGTTTTTTGCTATTACATTTCCTGTACTTACAATAGTTCCTTTCAATTCACTTTGCGGATTTACAATAAGTTTATTTGTCCCGCGATGAAAAACAGTTACTTTATTAGCTAATAAATTTTCTCCATGAAACCTCCCGTCGCCTGCCGCTAGGCTCACATTTAGGTTTTCTGTTACACCTGTTAATCTAAAAGTAGTTAGGTTGTTTCCTACCACTCTAACCGATGTAGCATTCAAGTTCAATTCTATTTCCCCAACTGCAATCACTGAGGAATCATTAAAATCTTCTGAAAGAATAGCCAATTCTGGATAAGATAATACCCCATCAGAACTAATTTTAAACTGTGTTGAACTATTTATTTCTGTAATATTAGGAGTTGTTACATATACTTTGGTAACATTATAATCTCGAACAAGGTTACACGTATTCTTTTCAGTTATAATTAATTGCTCATTAACTACTCTAAACTCTACATCATTAATTAAATTCTCTCCTGTTTGGAGTGTTACTTTTTGAGTAGTTCCTTCTTTTAACACTAATGACACATCTCTATTTACCCTTATTTTAGTAAAAAAAGGAACACTAACCTCTTCCGTTATAATGCTTCCTGTTTTTTGCAAACAATCATTAGCGTTTTCACTATCACAAGCAAAAAACAATAAGGCAATACATATATATATATACTTTTTCATTATTAACTAAATTATAATCGTACACCAACACCAAACTCTAAAGCCTCTGCAGCTGCTCCATGTGCTTTTAATGTAATGGCTCCAAAAAACTTATCGCCAAAGTAACGTTTTAACCCAATACGTTCATACACGCGTATTTCAAATTCATAAGGATAATACACATAGTACCCAAGCTGGGTAATTAACGACATTTTATTTATAAACAATTCATGCCCTAGAAAAATCCCTACTCGTTTATAATCAGTATTTGGATCTAAATTTCGTTCAGGATAAGCCACAGCATTATGTTTAATTTCTTCTTTTAAAAACATAGAAAAGAAAGCATCAACTCCTAATTGCAATGCACTCAGCTGTCCCAATCGCTTATCAGCATAAAATGAAGCAATGTAAAAAGGATACTGTTTAGTGCCTATAACATCACCTTGATTAACCCCTCCTCTTAACGCAATGTTATAACCAATCTTCTTACTATAACTTAACGAATCTTTCTTATGATGTACATACGCAACACTAGACCCCTTCTGTAAATTATAGTGCGCACCTAAATTAACTGACATGGTATTAATACTAGTATTTGGCGCTTTAATATTAGCGTTAGAGTAATGTGTTAATGTTACTCCTATTTGCAAACCAAACCGTGTATTAAACAAGCGTTCTTTTTTATAATTAAGCATTAAATAAGTACTACTTAGTAAACGTGAACCAAATGCTACATTTCTGTAATTTGTTTCACTATCATACGGATTGGAAGCATATGCTACTCCTTGTCCTACTCGCAACATTAAATTACGCTTTAACAAGTAAAAATTATAATGCCCGTATAGCGAATAATTTTTACCTAAATATTCATTTTTAAAATCTTGATATAAAAATGACACCCCTACATCTGGGTAATTATAACGTTCTTGCCACGGTTTATCACCAAACGTTTTATTATTCCAACTCAATAATACTCCCTCAGGATGCCCTGTTATTAAATGCAAAATATTATTGTTATGGTTTGCAATAACCCCATACATATAATTTACATCAATTGTTGAGGCATTAACAGTATCCTCTTCTTGGGAAAACCCAAAAAAGCAAATACTAAAAAAGAAAAAAGCAATACTATTTTTTATCATACAGCGGCAAATATAAGGAAATAACTACTGTAAAAAACCTTCTTTATATAAGCCATAAAACTAATAATGAGCTAAGTGCTAGCCATAGCATAATTTAAAATTAACTTATAGTTATGTTTTTACCTATAATTTTATGTACTTTCGCGCACTGATTAAAAAAATATAATACAGAGCTATGAGCGCAGCAATAAAAAGAACATTTGATGTTTTAATAGAAATCCCTAAAGGGAGTAGAAACAAATATGAATACGATTTTGAATTAGGGAAAATCAGATTTGACAGAATGTTATTCTCTTCGATGATGTATCCGGCAGACTATGGTTTTATTCCTGAAACCTTAGCTTTAGATGGTGATCCGTTAGACGTATTAGTATTAGGAACAGAGCCTACTTTCCCAATGTGTGTGATGGAAGTTAAACCTATAGGTGTTTTCCATATGGCTGATGAAAAAGGGCCAGATGAAAAAATTATTTGTGTCCCAGTTTCTGATCCAATCTGGAATACTTTAGCTGATATTAGTGACATGAACCAGCACCAAGTTAAAGAAATTACACACTTCTTTCAAGTATACAAAGACTTAGAGAAGAAAAAAGTTGACGTAGGTGGTTGGGGTGATGCTCAAGAAGCTTATGACATATTAGACAAGTGTATTGAACGTTACGAAACTAGCGAACATAAAGCTAACGGTAACTTTACTATCTAGTAAAAATAAACTCTAAACTAAAGGCGTTATTCATTTTTGAATAGCGCCTTTTTTTATATCTCATTGATTTTTAATACATTTAAAAACACTAATCTTTTAAACCAAACTAATTTTATGGAATCAATGATGATTTATATGCCAATTGCAGCAGCAGCAATTGGGCTTTTGTACATGCTTATAAAAAAAGCATGGGTAATGAAGCAAGACGCTGGAGATGGAAAAATGAAAGAAATCTCCGACCATATTTACGAAGGAGCACTTGCCTTCCTTAATGCCGAATACAGACTACTAGCTATATTTGTACTTATTGTTAGTATACTGCTAGCTTTAGTATCATTTATAGTACCCACTACACACTGGCTTATTGTTATAGCCTTTGTTTTTGGTGCATTCTTTTCGGCATTAGCCGGTAATATGGGAATGAAAATAGCAACCAAAACTAATGTAAGAACCACACAAGCAGCTAAAAGTAGTTTACCTAATGCTTTGAAAGTTTCTTTTGGTGGAGGTACTGTAATGGGGTTAGGAGTTGCTGGCTTAGCAGTTTTAGGGTTAACCGTATTCTTTATTGTTTTCTTTCATGTCTTTATGGAGGGTACATGGACCAATACTATGGACATGACAATTGTTTTAGAAACACTTGCTGGATTTTCTTTAGGAGCGGAATCTATTGCTCTTTTTGCTCGAGTTGGAGGAGGTATTTATACCAAAGCTGCTGATGTTGGAGCCGATTTAGTAGGAAAAGTAGAAGCAGGCATCCCTGAAGATGACCCACGTAACCCTGCCACAATTGCCGATAACGTAGGTGATAATGTAGGTGATGTTGCAGGTATGGGAGCCGACTTATTTGGCTCATATGTAGCTACAGTATTAGCTGCTATGGTACTCGGAAACTATGTAATAAAAGATATGGGAGGTTCTATCCAAGATGTCTTTGGAGGAATTGGCCCTATTTTACTACCTGTTGCTATTGCAGGTGTAGGTATACTAATATCTATGATCGGAACCATGCTAGTAAACATTAAAAACAATGATGCTAAAGAGCCTCAAGTAATGGCAGCTTTAAACAAGGGTAATATTACCTCAATAATACTGGTGGCAATTTCTTGTTATGGTTTATGTGTTTGGATGTTACCTGAAACTATGCAGATGCACTTTTTTGGAGAAGGAACTGAAAGCGTTTCCTCTTTACGTGTATTCTACGCAACTCTTGTAGGGTTGATAGTTGGTGGTGTAATATCATCTATAACTGAATATTACACTGGCCTTGGCAAAAAACCCGTATTAGCTATTGTTCAAAAATCAAGTACCGGAGCAGGAACTAATATTATTGCTGGTTTAGCAACAGGAATGATTTCTACCTTTTCTTCTGTACTTTTATTTGCCGCAGCTATATGGGCATCTTATGCTTTTGCAGGTTTCTATGGTGTTGCCTTATCAGCATCGGCTATGATGGCTACTACAGCTATGCAATTAGCTATTGATGCTTTTGGTCCTATTGCCGATAATGCAGGAGGAATTGCCGAAATGAGTGAACAAGAACCTATTGTACGTGAACGCACCGATATTCTTGATGCCGTAGGGAACACTACCGCAGCAACAGGAAAAGGATTTGCTATTGCTTCTGCAGCCCTTACCTCATTAGCTCTTTTCGCAGCCTATGTTACCTTTACAGGTATCGATGGTATTAATATTTTTAAAGCCCCTGTTTTAGCTATGCTATTTGTTGGTGGTATGGTACCTGTAGTATTTTCAGCTTTAGCTATGAATGCCGTAGGAAAAGCAGCTATGGAAATGGTATATGAGGTACGCAGACAATTTAAAGCTATTGCTGGTATTATGGAAGGTACCGGGAAACCTGAATACGATAAATGTGTAGCTATATCTACTAAGGCCTCTTTAAAAGAAATGATGCTACCAGGGCTATTAACAATAGGGCTACCACTACTTATAGCTTTTGTTCCTTTATTATTTGGCATGGATAACTTAGCCATTGCAGAAATGTTAGGAGGTTATATGGCTGGAGTAACTGTTAGTGGTGTGCTTTGGGCTATTTTTCAAAATAATGCAGGTGGTGCATGGGATAATGCTAAAAAATCATTTGAAGCTGGTGTAGAAATTAACGGTGAAATGACCTACAAAGGTTCAGATGCACATAAAGCAGCCGTAACAGGAGATACTGTTGGAGACCCGTTTAAAGACACTTCAGGACCTTCTATGAATATTCTTATTAAACTTACTTGTTTAATAGGTTTAGTTATTGCTCCTATTTTAGGCGGACATACTACAGAAAATCATCAAGAAATAGAAGAAGTGAAAATCTGGATTGATGAAAATGGAGAAAAACACGCTATTACTACCGAAGATGAAACTGCTTTTTTAAAAGACGCTATAAACATTGAAAAAAAGGTAGAGGTAGAAATGAAAAAGAATAGCAATGGCAACGCAGAAGCTAAAGTAATTACTACCATAGTAAACGATGGTAAAACTTTAGTTAAAGAGAAATTACTAACAGGTACTGAAGAAGAAGTTAAAGCACAAATTGAAGCTCTAAACAAAGAAACCCCTGAGAAAAACAACCCGAGTATTTCAGAGTTAAACGGACCATGGATTCTAGACAGCTCACATACTTATGTTGATTTTGCTATAAGACACATTGTAGCCACTTCTAAAGGAAGTTTTAAAACCATTACAGGAGAAATAAATTTTTCTAAAGATAACCCTTTAATGAATGTTACTATTGATGTAAATTCAATTAACACTTCTAACGATAAAAGAGATGAACACCTACGTTCTGATGACTATTTTGATACTGAAAAATACCCTAATATCAGCTTCACTTCAAATAGTTTTACTAAAACCAGTACAGGATTTATTGCCAAAGGAATACTAACAATGAAAGATGTTAGTAAAGAAATTGAGCTGCCTATTAATTATTTAGGAAAACAAGACACCCCATGGGGTTTTCCTTCGGCAGCGTTTGAAGGATCTTTAATTGTTAACCGAGCAGAGTTTCATGTAGGAGAAGCTGGTGGTTTATTAGGTGATGATGTAACAATAGACTTTACATTTGAATTAAATCCTAAAAAAGAAGAAACAAAATAAACATTTATTATTCAACAAAAAACGCCACTTATTTAACTATAAGTGGCGTTTATATTTATAACGTAGTACTTAAAATAGCCCGTTAATTTCAGCATCTATTTTATTAATTATATTCCCTAAATCTTCTGGTTTATCCACAAAGTTTAAGTCGTCTACATCAATAATTAATAACTTTCCTTTATAATCATGTATCCAAGCCTCATAACGTTCATTTAGCCTACTCAAATAATCAATACTAATTGAATTTTCATAATCTCTACCTCGCTTTTGTATTTGCCCTACTAAATTAGGTATAGAACTTCTTAAATATATTAACAAATCTGGCCCTTGTACTAAAGACTCCATTAGCTCAAATAGCGATTTGTAATTTTCAAAATCTCTATTTGTCATTAAACCCATTGCATGTAAGTTAGGTGCAAAAATATGAGCGTCTTCATAAATAGTTCTGTCTTGAATAGTGTCTTGTCCGCTCTTTCGTATTTCCAACACCTGACGAAATCGTGAATTTAGAAAATACACTTGCAAATTAAACGACCAACGCTCCATTTTAGTATAAAAATCATCTAAATATGGGTTGTCAACTACATCTTCAAACTGGGGCTCCCAGCCATAATGCTTTGCCAATAATTTAGTTAGTGTTGTTTTCCCTGCTCCTATATTTCCTGCAATTGCTACGTGCATATTATTCTGTTTGTTTCAAGTTAATTGCAAAAGAATACAATTCCTTTCCGGTGTAAATATACAAGGTTTCGTTTGTTACTGAAAAATCTTTAATAGGTATTTCAAGCTGGCTTACAAGTTTTGGTAAACTTTCAGTAACATGCATTACAAAAAGCTCATCACCTTTTTGCAAAAAGATATTATTCATATAATACTTGATTTTTTCAAATTCTTTTAAACTATATGTATTTAGCTTATTTCCGTATACATTGTATTGTAACAACTGGGTTGCTGTTAATACCCAACAAAAATTATAATTACTATAAAATGCAATTATATCTTGCTGTATAGGATTTGTTGATGCTTCAATTCTATTTTGTTGCGGATTGTAAACTTGCAACTGCAAATTATTAGTATCAAATATCCATAAACGTTTGTTACTTGTTATGGCTGCATAGCTAATGGCACTGAAATTTATTACTTCATTAAAATCTATCTTATTTATCTCTCCTAATTTTTTATCTAGCTGCACATATGTATTAAACTCTTTATAAAATATTGATGTTTGCAAAGGGTTTAAAATTTCAACTCTTTCCACATCTCCCAATAATACATTTTGATAAGAAAAAAGTTCATTTGCCGTTTGTTTGTATAACGTATTATTTTTAACAAAAAACAATTCATCAAACATAGTTACCCCAATAAATTTATCAACAGACAGCGGTTTCTTTTCTTTTAAGATTACCGAAACTTTTTCTTGTGACATTACAAAAGTGGCGTTACAAAACAATAGTATGTATAGTAGCTTTTTCAAAAAAATATAATAGTTAATATTCTCTATTCTTTTCAACTCACAATATACTACTAATTACAAATTAGTTTATAAGATTTATAATTCCTTTTGAGTTTTAAACCTTTATTAAAAAATCTAGTCATAGCTTGTAACAATAATATAGGTTAATCGTCTTATGGTTAATCATAATTTATATTCTTTTTAAAATGAAGCATTTTATACCACTATTTTTAACATTATTTAGCATAACTCTTTTTGCTCAAGACTTTCAAGGAAAAGCCATATACCAATCAAAAACATCCATTGATTTAGACAAATGGGGAGGCAACAGAATGTCTGAAGAACAAAAGAAAATGATTGCTGAACGCATGAAAAGTATGTTAGAAAAAACTTATGTGCTATCATTTAACAAAACAGAATCTGTCTATAAAGAAGAAGAAAAATTAGATGCCCCAGGACGTGGCGGAAACATGTGGGGAGGGATGATGAGTAGCTTTACCGCTGGCCCACAGTATAAAAACATTAAAACCCAACAATTAATTCAAGATCAAGAGTTTTTCGGTAAGCAATTTTTAATTAACGATTCTTTACCAAAATTATCTTGGAAAATGGAAAACGAAACCAAGAAAATTGGCCAATACATGTGCTTTAAAGCTACTGCTGTAAAAAAACTTGACGATATGGATTGGAAAAGCATGCGTAGAAAAAGAAAACCAGACAACAAAAAAGAAAAAGTATCAGACTCTACAGCAGTGAAAGACCCTATGGATGAAATTGAAATTCCTGAAGAAATTAACATTACTGCATGGTACACTATGCAAATACCTGTTAGCCACGGACCAGGGGAATACAGTGGTTTACCTGGTTTAATACTAGAAGTTAATGCCGATAGAACAACAATTCTATGCTCAAAAATAGTTTTAAATCCTAGTGAAAAAACTGATATTAAAGCTCCTTCTAAAGGGAAAGAAGTCACCAAAAAAGAATACACCGAAATTGTAAAAAAGAAAATGGAAGAAATGCGCGAAATGTATGGCGGCCGTAGAGGACGAGGTCATGGTGGTCGTTTTCATTAAACAAATTAAAATACATAAAACTCAAAAAAACATTTATGAAGCGTATTGTAATACTATTATTTTTAATAGTAGCCAGTTATTCATTTGCTCAAGTTAAGGTAGAAGGCGTTGTTAAAGACAGCATAGGAAACCCTTTAGAACTAGCCAATATTATTGCCATAAATCAAGAGACTAACAACCTTGATGCCTACGCCATTACTAACGATAAAGGAGCCTACAAATTAAACCTTCAAAAAAATGCATCGTATAAACTGCAAGTAAGTTATATCGGCATGAAAAATCATGAAGAGCTAATTACAACTAAAGAAATTACCATACATAAAAGCTTTACCTTAGTTACTGATAACGCCTTAGATGCAGTGGAACTCTCCTATGAAATGCCCGTTACCATAAAAGGAGACACTTTAATCTATAATGCCGATTCATTCAAAAACGGTACCGAAAGAAAGCTTGAGGATGTGTTAGAAAAACTTCCTGGTGTTGAAATTAATGATGATGGTCAAGTTGAAGTTGAAGGAAAAGTTGTTAGTAAGGTTATGGTAGAAGGGAAAGATTTTTTTGATGGCGATTCTAAATTAGCCACAAAAAATATTCCTGCCAACGCCGTAGATAAAATTGAAGTCTTGAAAAATCATTCCGAAGTAGGACAATTAAGTGCTGTTCAAAACAATCAAGATAACATTGCGCTTAACATTAAACTAAAAGAGGGAAAAAAGAACTTTTGGTTTGGTGCTGTAACAGCTGGTGGTGGCGTAGCTAATGACGATGGCTTATACATAGCACAACCAAAACTTTTTTACTACAGTCCTGAGTATAGTTTAAACCTTATTGGCGATTTAAACAACATTGGCGAAGTAGCTTTTACCCGCCGTGATTATTTTAATTTTACTGGTGGCTTTAAAATGCCTAGCCAACAAAGCGGTACAAGTATTAGCTTAGGCAATAACGATATTGGGTTTCTTACCTTACAAAACAATAAAGCTAAAAGCATTAACACTAAATTTGGAGCTGCCAATTTTAGCTTTGCTCCAAGTAAAACTTTAGATATAAATGGGTTTGGTATTTTTTCAAGTAGTAGAAATGATTTACAAGAAAATAATGCTGTAAAATACACCAACACTGAACTGGCCATACCAGACGAAACAACCAGTAACAAAACCAATCAAAAAAGTGATTTGGCCATGTTAAAGCTTAGTGCTAAATACAAACCTAACACCAATAATCAGTTAGACTATGATGTATTAGGGAAGCTTTCAAAAGAATCGCAATTTCAAAATACTTTTTCTTCTGTTTTAGGAAATATTGATCAGTTTGAAAATTCAAACCCGTATAGCATTAATCAAAACTTAAACTATTATTATACCTTAAACGATAAAAATATTTTTTCATTTGAAGCACAACATTTATTACAAGATGAAGATCCCTTTTATAATGCTTTTTTGGAAAATGTTGATGGAAGTGGAAACGCTGATACTTATTACAATACAGCAACAGGATTAGGTTTCAATCTTGATCAAACAGTATATAATACCAATCAGGAAAAACGAGTAAAATCCAATCAGTTAGACGCTAAACTAGATTACTGGAATGTACTTAACGATAAAAGTCACCTTAACTTTACCATAGGTAATTTATATAGTAATCAACGTTTTAATTCAACTATTTTTCAGGTTTTAGATAACAACACTGTATACAACCCAACACCAATTATCAATAACGGATTAGATTACAATAACACCAACTATATTTTTAACGATGCTTATTTAGGTGTTCGTTACCGATTAAAACTCGGAAAGTTCACCTTTACCCCTGGAATTTCAGGACATATTTACAATGCTAAAAACACACAGTTTGGTAGCAGTTACACCGATAACTTTTTTAGACTTTTACCTGAATTCAATACCCGAATACAGTTGAAAAAATCGGAAAACATCAACTTAAATTATACCATGAAAACTAATTTCACTGATGTAAATCAACTAGCCAGAGGAATTGTAATGAATAATTACAACTCATTCTTTACCGGAACACCTACTTTAGAAAGTGCATTATCACATAACATAAATCTAACATATTTTAGTTTTAATATGTTTAATTACACCAATGTATTTGCTACGGTTAACTATAACAAAAACATAAACGGAATACGAAATAACGCCAACTTTGAAACCAATAATGTCATAAATATTAGCGCTCCTTTTAATTCCGATTTTGCAGATGAAAGTGTAATAGTAAACGGAAGAATACAGCGTAGCTTTGGTAAATTTAGAGCTACAGCTAGAGCAGGTTTTAACTACACTAAATTCAACCAATTTATAAATACTCTAAAATCAACTAATGAAAATTATACGCAAAACTACACCGCTCAATTGCGTACAAATTTTAAAACAGCCCCTAATTTTGAAATTAGTTATAAACACACCATTCAGGATAACGATCAAGGAACTTCGCGATCAAAATTTTACACGAAGGCTCCTTCTGTAAATTTTGATGCCTTACTATGGAAAAAATTAACCTTTAAAACTGAGTATACCTATACTAATTTTAGTAATGAGCAAACTACACTAAATAACTATGAGTTTTGGGATGCCTCACTTGCCTACCGAAAAAACCAAGATAGCAAGTGGGAGTATGAACTAAAAGCTACTAACTTATTAAATACTGAAATTCAGAATAGTACAAACTCAAATGATTTTTCAGTAAGTGCTACCGATTATTACATACAACCAAGGTTTTTAACTTTCCGAATAATCTATAATTTATAGTATCTATTTCATAAAAAAGCCCTTAAGTGTACACTTAAGGGCTTTTTTTATGATAACAATTGTTTATGATAGTCCGAAAGCTTTTTTAACTTTATTTACATAATCTAACTTTTCCCAAGTAAATAATTCTACATCAACAGTAATTGATTCGCCGTTTGGTTGGCTAAAGGTTTTTGTTACTGTTTCTGCTGTACGCCCCATATGTCCATAAGCCGCTGTTTCACTATACATAGGCTGACGCAATTTTAATCTTTCTTCAATAGCTGCTGGACGCATATCAAATATTTCAGCTATTTTTTCTGCTATTTCACCATCGGTCATATTAAACGGACAAGTACCGTAAGTATCTACAAAAATACCCATAGGCTCAACTACTCCAATAGCATAAGAAACTTGTACTAAAATTTCATCGCAAACACCTGCTGCAACTAAATTTTTAGCAATATGACGTGTTGCATAGGCAGCACTTCTATCTACTTTACTAGGGTCTTTACCAGAAAAAGCACCTCCACCATGAGCTCCTTTACCTCCGTAAGTATCTACAATAATTTTACGCCCCGTTAAACCAGTATCGCCATGTGGCCCACCAATAACAAATTTTCCTGTTGGATTAATATGATAAGTAATATCGGTTGTAAACAACTCTTGTATATGTTCTGGCAATTTAGCAACAACACGCGGAATAACTATTTCAATAATGTCCTTTCGTATTTTGGCTAGCATTGCCGTATCTGTGTCAAAATCATCATGCTGAGTAGATACTACTATGGCATCGATACGTTGTGGTACATTATCGTCGGAATACTCAATAGTTACCTGACTTTTTGAATCTGGACGCAAATAAGTAATCACATTATTTTCACGACGTATAGCCGCCAACTCTTTTAAAATTCTATGTGACAAGTCTAAAGCTAAAGGCATATAGTTTTCAGTTTCACGAGTTGCATAACCAAACATCATTCCTTGATCTCCTGCCCCCTGCTCTTCTTTTGTTGCTCTATCTACACCTCTGTTGATGTCGTCAGATTGCTCATGTATTGCAGAAAACACACCACAAGAATTACCATCAAACATGTACTCACTTTTCGTGTATCCTATTTTATTAATAGTTTCTCTTGCAATTTTCTGAACATCTAAATATGTTTTTGACTTCACTTCTCCAGCCAAAACAACCTGTCCAGTAGTTACAAGGGTTTCACAAGCTACTTTTGAATCTTTATCAAAAGCTAAAAAATTATCGATTAATGCATCACTAATTTGATCAGCAACCTTGTCTGGATGCCCTTCTGAAACAGATTCAGATGTAAATAAATATGCCATAAATTAAATTTAATACACTAAATATAAGCGCGTTATATGATTAACTCTTATAAAATAAGAGCACTTGTTATTAGCGATAAAATTTGACGAAAGCGCCTAAAGAAGTTTACACTGCTTTAGCTTTTTTTTAATGAGGTAGCAATCAGTCAAATCTTTCCTCTAAGTAATTAATTGAACTGCAAAACTACATAAATACCATTTACCTACAAGCGTTTTTAGAAAAAAACTACTCCTCACTTTTATATTTATGATAAAAATCAACTAAAAGTATCTTAAAATTTAAGATTTTTGCAGAAGAAAAATATTATTACATGATTACTACGGATATTATTATTATTGGAGCTGGACCAACAGGACTTTTTACCGTGTTTGAAGCAGGCCTTTTAAAATTAAAATGTCACTTAATTGATGCTTTACCACAAGCCGGAGGGCAATGTGCTGAAATATATCCTAAAAAACCTATTTATGACATTCCAGCTTTTCCTGAAGTTTTAGCTGGTGATTTAGTAGATAATTTAATGGAACAAATTAAACCTTTTGAACCTGGATTTACTTTAGGTGAAAGAGCTGATACCATAGAAAAACAAGACGATGGCACTTTTATTGTTACCACCAACAAAGGAACCCAGCATAAAGCTCCTGTTGTAGCTATTGCAGGAGGCCTAGGATCTTTTGAACCTCGCAAACCGCCAATTGCAAATATTACAGATTATGAAGATAAAGGCGTTGCTTACATTATTAGAGACCCTGAAATTTATAGAAACAAAAAAGTAGTTATTGCTGGCGGTGGTGATTCTGCATTAGATTGGTCAATATTTCTTTCTGATGTAGCCAAAGAAGTAACCTTAGTGCACCGAAGAAATGATTTTAGAGGAGCATTAGATTCTGTTGAAAAAGTAGCTGCATTAGCAAAACAAGGTAAAGTAAACTTAATTACTGAAGCAGAAGTAATAGACATACAAGGAAATAATACTGTTGAAAGTGTAACTATAAAACATAAAACCGAAGGTGAATTTACACAAAAAACCGACTGTTTCATTCCGCTTTTCGGATTGCTTCCAAAGTTAGGACCAATAGCCAATTGGGGGTTAGAAATAGAAAAAAATGCCATTAAAGTAAATAACGCTCTAGATTATCAAACGAATATAGAAGGAATTTATGCCATTGGCGATGTAAATACTTACCCTGGTAAATTAAAACTTATACTATGCGGTTTTCACGAAGCTACATTAATGTGCCAAAGCGCTTATAAAAGAATTAACCCTGGCAAAAAGTATGTTATGAAATATACTACTGTTGGAGGAGTTGCTGGATTTGACGGATCAATGAAAGTAGCTAAAAAAGAGCAAGTATTAAATATTAAAGACCTATAACATGACAGACGTTACCTTAAACATTACGGACCGTGAAGGAGTTATACATCAAGTAGAAGCTCCTACAGATATGGCCATGAATTTGATGGAAGTAATAAAAGGTTTTGAATTAGTACCAGAAGGTACAATAGGCACTTGTGGAGGTATGGCCATGTGTGCCTCTTGTCAATGTTATGTTACCTCCAATCACGAATTACCAGAAATGGAATATGATGAAGAAGCAATGTTAGCAGAAGCATTTCATGTAGAGGAAAATTCACGTTTAGGCTGTCAAATTAATATTACGCCAGAACTTGATGGCTTAGCTGTAACACTCGCTCCTGAAGAGCTTTAAACTTATAATACAATAAAAAACTCCAAGAATATTCTTGGAGTTTTTTATTATACGCACTTCATATAATTTGCTAATACAGCACCCTAAATTTAATAGTATTTTCTATTGATCTTAGAGCCTGTAACACTTCTTTATTATACTCCTTATCAACTTCTACAATAACATACCCCACATTAGCATCGGTAGCTAAATATTGTCCAGTAATATTCAAATTATATTTCGCTAGCACTTTATTTATTTTAGCCATAATACCCGGCACATTTTTATGTATATGTAAAAAACGATGACTATTTTCTTGACGTGGCAAACGTATATTCGGGAAGTTTACTGAATCAACTGTATTCCCTGAGTTGATATACCCTAAAATTTTATTAGGAACGAAATCAGCAATATCTTTTTGAGCTTCTTCTGTACTACCACCAACATGTGGCGTTAAAATCACATTAGGTATTCCTTTTAATTCCGTTTCAAAAACACCATTAGCAATAGGTTCAACAGGAAAAACATCTACCGCTGCACCAGATAATTTACCTGATAACAACGCATCTTTTAGCGCATTAATATCAACAACAAAACCTCTTGAAAGATTTACAAGAATAGCACCGTCTTTCATCCAAGAAATTTCTTTGGATGACATGTAATTTTTGTTGTTTGCATTATCATCTATATGTAAAGAAACTACATCCGCAGTGTTTAACAATTCCTTTAAAGTACTGCATTTTTTAGCATTTCCTAAAGCCAAACGGTCTTCAATATCATAATAATACACTTGCATACCTAGTGACTCTGCTAAAATAGACAACTGTTTACCTATATTACCATACCCCACTATACCCAATATTTTTCCACGTACTTCTCTTGAGCCTTTAGCTGTTTTGTTCCATTGGCCTTGATGTAATTCGGTACTACGTGCAAACACGCTACGCATTAACATTATTATTTGTCCTATGGCCAACTCAACCACCGAACGTGTATTGCTATATGGCGCATTAAAAACGACTACTCCATTGCTTTTACAAGCCTCTAAATCAATTTGCTTAGTCCCTATGCAAAAAGCTCCAACAACCATTAATTTTTCGGCCGCCTCCAATACCTTTGCGGAAACTTTTGTTTTAGAACGAATACCTAAAACATGTACATCTTTAATTTTTTCTATTAAATCGTCTTCTGTTAAACTGTGTGATACCGTTTCTACTGTAAATCCATCTTCAGACAAACGCTTAAAAGCGTCTGGATGCACATTTTCTAATAGTAATATTTTTATTCGATGTTTTGGATATGATATATTTCTTGGCAATTTATTTAGGTATAAAAACTCATCTAAACTTGGTGTTATATGATCCGCATTATCAACCGCCTTTGCCCTTGATACATTTTCGGTATAAGCAAAAAACTTATCAGCTATACCTGCCTCTTTCATTACGTAATCACTATATCCATCACCAATTACCTGAACTTCACCAGGTAAATTTAACTGTTTCAAACAATCAATTTTACCATTGTGTTTAGCCAGAACATTTGCTGCATCAAAACCAATGATATTCTCATCATCATCAAACATAAATGTGTTTGCAAAAACTCTATCAGAAGGTATATTATAATTTGCTACAATGGGATCAATAAACTCTTTAAACCCACATGAAATAACATAAATATTATTCGAATAATTCTCAAAAAAATCTTTGTTTTCAATAATAGATTTTGAAACTTTATCCTTTAACCTTTCTGTCAATAAACTTAGGTCTTTTTTAGTAGCTTTAAGTAGTTTTATTCGACGTTCTAGGGATTCTGTGAAAGAAATATCACCATCAATCCCCTTATTAGTTATATCGGTAATTTCTTGAATAATCGCTTCTTTTTCCGGGTTATTAGCTAAAGTAATCTCTGCTAATACATCTAAAGCTTCTACGCGTGTTAACGTACTGTCAAAATCAAAAACATACGTTTTTTGAGTTTGTTTCATCATAAAATTGTGTTGTTGCTATTAAGCAAACAAAGATATTAAATTAGCAACTAACACATATTTCATTTCTAAAAATTTCTAACAAAAAAAAATCCTCAAGAAGATATCATCTTGAGGATTTAATAAAAGAAGGCGGCGACCTACTCTCCCACATAATTGCA
>CANLRK010000006.1 GCA_947493535.1 uncultured Flavobacteriaceae bacterium
CAAATCATTACGATTGACGATACTATTGCGCCAGTAATTGAAGCGGCACCTGCCAACATTACCGTAGAATGTATTGAAGATGTTCCTCCTATGATTAGCTTGAACTATTCTGATAACTGTGATGCCAGTGGTACTGTACTTGGTGTGGATAGTGCTCTTGTAGGAGATACTTGTGGTGGAACAATTACACGTACTTGGAATGTAGCTGATATCTGTGGAAACAATGCCATTGAAGTAGCACAAATCATTACGATTGATGATACTATTGCGCCTAATATTTCCGCTTGTAATATTCAAGATTCAAATGAAGAATGTAGTGGGAACAACGAAACAGTTGCAGACAATTGGAATGCTGCAAACATAGCTGCTATTCAAGCTTGTGCTACTGATAACTGCGACACCAATTTAACAGTTACCTCCAACTATGACTTTAATAATTTAGATACAACCTGTGGACCATGTGGTTCAATTACAGCGACATATACGGTTACTGACGATTGTGGTAACAGTAGTTCATTAGATGTTGTATTATCTTTTGATGATGTAACTGTACCCGACATTTCTGATTGTAATGTAACAAGCCTAACTTTAGAATGTGATGGTATGAATAACGAGACCATTGCTGATCAATGGAACCTTGACAATATTGCAGAGCTAGAAACCTGTGCTGAAGATCTTAATGTTACAGTTACCTCTAATTATTCATACAATAACTTAAGTACAACTTGTGGACAAGGTGGTACAATTCCAGTAACTTATATTATTGCTGATGATTGTAATAACAGAGCATTTTTAAATGTAACATTAACATTTGAAGATACTACTCCACCAGATTTAACTAATTGTTCTGTAACTGACCAAACGTTAGAATGTGACGGTGAAAACAATGAAACATTAGCTAACAACTGGAATGCCGCTAATATTGCTGCGCTTGAAGCTTGTGTTGGCGATAGTTGTGACCCTGACTTTTCAGGACAAATAAGTTCTAATTATAGCTATGATAACTTAATTTCTACTTGTGGGCAAGGTGGTACAATTCCTGTAACCTATACCATTACTGATGACTGTGATAACAATGTAACTCTTGATGTAGTATTAACTATTGAAGACTCTACCCCACCAGAATTAACTAACTGTTCTGTAACAGATCAGACATTAGAGTGTGATGGAGAAAATAACGAAGAGATGGCTAATAACTGGAACTTAGCAAATATTGCTGCGCTTGAAGCCTGTATAGGTGATAGCTGTGACCCTGATTTCTCAGGGCAAGTAAGTTCTAATTATTCATATAACAATTTAAATTCATCTTGTGGACAAGGAGGAACTATTCCTGTAACCTATACCATTACTGATGATTGTGGTAACAGTATAACTCTTGATGTAGTTTTAACTATTGAAGATTCTACTCCACCAGAATTATCTAACTGTTCTGTAACAGACCAGACTTTGGAGTGTGATGGAGAAAACAATGAAGAAATAGCTAGTAACTGGAATTTTGCAAATATTGCTGCGCTGGAAGCTTGTATAGGTGATAGCTGTGACCCTGATTTCTCAGGACAAGTAAGTTCCGATTATGACTTTAGTAACTTAAATACAACCTGTGGACAAGGCGGGACAATCCCTGTAACCTATACTATTACTGATGATTGTGGTAACAGTGTGACTCTTGACGTAGTATTAACTATTGAAGATTCTACTCCACCAGATTTAGCTAATTGCTCTGTAACGAATGAAAATTTAGAATGTTCTGAAGATAACGAAACCGCAGCAGATAATTGGAATGCCGCTAATATCGCAGCTCTTGAAGCTTGTGTTGGTGATAGCTGCGACCCTGATTTCTCAGGGCAAGTAAGTTCTGATTATGACTTTGATAACTTAAACACAACATGTGGACCGTGTGGTAACATTAGTGTTACTTACACTATCACTGACGATTGTGGTAATAGCACAACGCTTGTAGCCGTACTATCATTTGATGACAACACTGTGCCTGATTTATCAGAATGTAATGTAGTAGATACTTCATTAGAGTGTGATGGAGAAAATAATGAAGCCATGGCCGATCAATGGAATGCAGCTAATTTAGCTGCGCTTGAAACATGTGCTGAAGACTTAAATGTTACTATAGCATCTAACTATAGTTATGAAAACTTAGCTACTACATGTGGCCAAGGAGGAACAATCCCTGTAACATATACCGTTACTGATGATTGTGGTAACAGCGTAGCACTTGATGTTGTGTTAACTATTGAAGATTCTACTCCACCAGAATTAGCTAACTGTTCTGTAACAGATCAAACATTAGAATGTGATGGAGAAAACAATGAAACAATGGCTAACAATTGGAATGCTGCTAACATTGCTGCTCTTGAAACTTGTATAGG
The DNA here is from genome assembly GCA_947493535.1 of uncultured Flavobacteriaceae bacterium. Lineage (GTDB taxonomy): Bacteria > Bacteroidota > Bacteroidia > Flavobacteriales > Flavobacteriaceae. Next base: position 2,385 of record CANLRK010000006.1, read on the forward strand.
TGATAGTTGCGACCCTGATTTTTCAGGACAAGTAAGTTCTAACTTTAACTTTGAAAACCTAAGCACTACTTGTGGAGGTGGTGGTACTATTCCTGTAACCTATACCATTACTGACGATTGTGGAAACAGTGTAACTCTTAATGTAGTATTAACTATTGAAGACTCTACTCCACCAGAATTAACGGAAGGAAACGATGGGTTTGCAGAATGTACAGGTACAGACCCTGCTCTTAACAATGAATATATAGCTTGGAGAGAAAGCTTTGCAGGAATTGAAATAATTGAAGACTGTAGTAAAGCTAACTTAAGCGCCATAGAAGGCGAATGGATCTCAGACGGTTGTTCTAACTCAATAACCATCGAAGTTATTGCTACTGATGAATGTGGATTACAATCGCTACCACAATTAAGAACATTTACAATTTCTGATACTACCGCACCAGAACTTGTAGAAGATTTAGATGATGTTGTATTCTATTGCAACGAAGTGCCGCCAGTACCTGAAATAGAAATTGAAGAGGCCTGTTCAATAGAAGCTAATGTTGTGTTTACTGAAACTACTGAAGGTACTCAAGGTCAAAGTAATTATCAAATTATAAGAACATGGGTATTAACAGATGATTGTGGTAATGAAACCATTAAAGAACAAGTATTGCTTGTTGAACCAGGATGTAATTGTTTAGATGATAAATTTATTTCAAAAGTAATTACTCCTAATGGAGATATTTATAACGATTACTTTAAAGTTGAAAATATTGATGACTGTGGTGTTCCTACACTAAAAATATTCAATCGTTGGGGGAACTTAGTTTACCAAAGTGATGATTATGATTCTAAAAAAGGAAGATGGCGAGGAACAAATCATGAAGGACTTAAAATTGGTACAAATAACGAATTACCAACAGGTACCTATTACTATATCATCGAAATTAAAAATACTGATATAAGACCAATAACCGGACATGTTTACTTAAGCACTAAATAATAACCTTAATACACAATCAATATGAAAAAGTTAATTATAATCATGATTAGCCTACTTAGTGCCCCAAATTTAGTAAACGCACAACAACAGCCACAGTTTACACACTATATGTACAATACTGTAGCAGTAAACCCAGCCTATGCTGGTAGTAGAGGTGCATTGTATGCCGTAGCTGTAAACAGAAATCAATGGGTAGGAGTTGATGATGCTCCTAGAACATCAACCATATCTGCAAACACTCCATTAAGAAACAATAAAATGGGATTAGGATTATCAATAATGAACGATCAAGCAGGTTATGAGAACTTTACATCTTTTTATATAGACTACTCTTACACCATTAAATTAAAAGAAGAACAATTTCTATCTTTTGGTATGAAGGGTGGTTTTAGCCAATATAAAATTGATGAAGAATTATTTGGATTCCCTTCTGTATATGAAGATCCGGCATTCCAAAATAAATTAAATAGATGGACACCTAATATCGGTGCAGGAGCTTATTATCATTCTAACAAATGGTATTTAGGGCTATCTTCTCCTCGATTGCTTTCAAATGATTACAACAAAAATGATGATTATGTTGCCTTAGAAAGAAATCACTATTATATGATTGGTGGGTATGTATTTGACTTGAGTCCAAACACAAAACTAAAGCCATCTTTTTCTACAAAGTATACAAAAGGTTCGCCTTTATCGGTTGAAGTAAGTGCATTATTTCTGCTTTATGAAAAATTTTGGATTGGTGGCTCTTTCAGGCATGATGATGCTATAGGAGCGCTATTCGACTTTAAAATAACCAAGCAGTTTAGAGCAGGTTATGCTTATGAATACTCCTTTTCAGATATACGACCATACACCTCAGGGTCACACGAAATTATATTAATTTATGAGTTCGTATTCCCTACTACTAAATACAAATCACCTAGATACTTTTAATCATGAAAACATATATCACATACATTTGCTTTTTCCTATCAAGTATCATACTATATGCTCAAGGTGGGAAAATAAATCACGGAGACAAGCTTTTTAATAAATTCTCTTATGTAAAAGCTATCGAATTTTATAAAGATGCTTATCAAAAAGCACCTAACGATTTTCATTTAAACAAACAATTAGGAGACTGTTATATGCTGTTACGTCAACCTCAAAATGCAGTCCCATACTATAAAAAAGTAGTACGTAACTCAGATGCAGATGCCAAATATTATTACGCATATGCACAAGCACTACGAGCTTCAGGAGAATATAAAAAATCCGAAAAATGGATGCGTAAATTTAAAGCCACTGGAGTTATAGATTCGCGTGTAGAGCAATTTTTTAACAATTTAGATTTTGTTGACGTACTCTTGCAACGTAAGAAAAGATACGAAGTAACTATTAGCCCTTTAAACACTGTTAATAGTGATTATGGCGCAATCAAATACAAAGGAAACACCTATTTCGTATCTGCTCGAGAAGATGAAGATGCAAGTGTAAAGCGAGTTTACAATTGGAACAACCAACCTTTTTTAGATATTTTTAAAGTAAGTGACACTTCTGATGTTGTTATTAGAATGCCTGAAGGAGTAAATAGTAAATACCACGAAGGAGCCACTTGCTTTACACCAGACGGTAAATACATGTTTTTTACCAGAAATAACGTATTTAACAAAAAAGAGATTAAAGATGATAAAGGAGTTAACAACCTGAAGATTTTTAAAGCCGAATGGATTGATGGAGAATGGAAAAATAGCAAACCACTATTTTTTAGTAGTGATGACTATTCTGTGGGACATCCTTCTGTTAGTGCCGATGGTAAAAAATTGTTTTTTACCTCAGATATGCCTGGCGGTTATGGAGGTACAGATATATATGTTTCTGAAATTCATGAACGTGGTGGAGTTAGAAAACCAATTAATTTGGGTCCAGAAATAAACACTGAAGGAAATGAAATGTTCCCATTTTATCACTCACCTGAAAAAAAATTATACTTTTCTTCGGAAGGACATTTAGGTTTAGGGCAGTTAGATGTGTTTGTAGCAGAATTTAATGAAAAAGATGGAAACTACACCAATATTAATAACCTTGGAGAACCTATTAATAGTGCGAATGATGATTTTGCTTTTAATCTTAATGAACTAGGATCAGAAGGGTATCTTGCCTCAAACCGAGAAGGAGGAGTTGGAGATGATGACATTTACACCTTTACAAGAGTTAGAGATTTTACTCTAAAAGGAATTGTTACAGATAAAATAACTCATGAACCACTTGAAAATGCAACAATCATATTATCTGACAGTAAAGGAGAAATTGTATTCGAAATTAAAACTGGTATGGATGGATATTATGAAAAACTAATTAAACGTGACGAAAACTATCAAATAAATGCCGACAAACCTAAGTTTGAAAACACTATAAAACCATTCAATTCATACAATCAAGAATCGTTTACTGAAATGATTGTAAACCTAGAGCTTGACCCGTTAAAAGATATGAATGTATTAGCCGGTTTAAGCGCAGATATTATCTATTTTGACTTTGATAAAAGTATTATAAGAGAAGATGCAAAACCAGAGTTGAATAAAATAATCAATGTAATGAATAAGTATAAAGACATGATTATTTTCATTGAGTCTCATACAGATTCAAGAGGTTCAGCTAAATATAACGAAAAACTGTCTTCTAGAAGAGCTGCCGCTACTTACAACTATCTTATTGAAAACGGAATAGCTCCTGAAAGAATCAGCTCATACAAAGGTTATGGTGAATATAAATTAACAAATGATTGTGGTGATGGTAAAAAATGTGACGAAGATCAACATCAAGCCAATAGACGTACTGAGTTTGTTATTGAAAAAATGATGTAAAAAAACTGCTTTGGTCTAAATATCGAAGATTGTGTAATTATTAGGGTTTAAGTTGATATCAACCCAAAGCAGTTTTTCCATTAATAATAAAATTACTTCGCAAAATATTAATATGTGTATTACTTGGGTTTATATTTATTTTGTGGAGTAATTTTAACAAGATAAAACTACTTTATGTTACATTTAAAATTGTGTAATTATTAGGGTTTAAGTTAAATAATAGCATAAAGTAGTTTTTTATATTTTCATGGTGCCAAGCGCTCTATTTTCCAGGAATAATCTTTTTGTAATTGATAACGAATTCTATCATGTAATCTGTTTGGTCTACCCTGCCAAAATTCAATCTCAACAGGTTTAACTATATACCCTCCCCAATGTTTTGGGCGAGTAACTGGCTTGCTTTTATATTCTTTCTCTAAAGCTTTTAATTTTTCTTCCAATTCAGTTCTGCTAATTACCTCACTTTGATTAGAAACTAAAGCTCCAAGCTGACTACCTTTAGGACGAGATTCAAAATAACCATCTGATAAATTTTCGGCTATTTTTTCTGCAGTTCCTTTAATAATTATTTGTCTTTCAGCAGCATGCCAGAAAAAAGATAAGCATACATGGTTATTATTTGCTATTGCTTTTCCTTTTTCACTATTATAATTGGTATAAAATATAAATCCTTCATGGGTGTATTTTTTTAATAGCACTACCCTACTTTTTGGAAAACCATCTAAACCCATAGTAGAAACCGTCATTGCATTAGCCTCATCAACCGTACCAGAATTATCCACCTCATAAAACCATGTCTGAAACAATTGTAGAGGGTTATCAGGAACTTCTGCAAGTAACAATTTTTGTTTTTCGTAGGATTTCCTATAATTACTTAAATCTTTATTCATAGTTGCAATTTACAAGTTTTAATTATCTTTAAAAGATACAATTGTTCATTTACATAAATATAATTCTTATGAAATTTAATTTTTCCATAACCATCAATAGAAATATAACCGATGTTTCTAATGCCTTTCAAAATCCGGAAGTATTAAAAGCATGTCAAGATGGATTTAAAGAAATCATACCTCTAACTGGAGAAAAAGGGAAGACTGGAGCTACTGCAACATTGGTTTATGATAAATTTGAGCTTACAGAAACCATACTTGAAAACAACTTGCCAGATTTATTTTATGCACAATATGATCATAAACATTGTAGCAACACTATGAAAGTTAAATTTACTGCTTTAAATCCTTCATTAACCGAATATATTACTGAAGTAGAGTATACACAAATAAATGGTTTGTTTATGAAGATAATGGCTTTTATTGCTCCTAACCAATTTAAAAAACAAATTGAAAAATGGTTGCTTAGGTTTAAAGAGCATCTTGAAAATTAAAACGTAAACTCCTTTCCATCGTCTGCTAACAGAACATTGCTAAAAACGGTTGAAGCTTCAGTTATAAAATCTTCTAAATTTGTATATCGTGTAGAATAATGCCCTAAAATAAGCTGCTTGGCATTTGCCTTTAAGGCTATTGTTGCAGCTTGTTTAGCTGTAGAGTGTTTGGTTTTTTCACACAAACTAAGGTGTGCTTCTAAAAAAGTACTTTCATGATATAAAGTTGTAACTTCTTTTATAATAGGCACAATATCCTCTTTATATTTTGTGTCACTACAAAAAGCATAACTTTTTGGTTGCTCTGGATCAAAAGTAAGCTTTTTATTAGAGATCAACTCCCCTTTTTTATTTTCTACATCTTTACCCAACTTAATGTTTCTGTAATCACACAGTTCAATATCATGATTTAAAACAGCATCAATATTTAATTTTCGTTCGCCTAACTTTTCTTTAAATAAATAACCGTTTGTATATACCCTATGATCTAATGGAATAGTATGTACCTCTACCTTTTCATCTTCGTAAATTAATTCCGAAGTCGTAGCTGTAAGTTCATGAAAAATAAGCTCAAAACCACCGTATGATTTTGCTAAACGTAACTGTAAAGTAATAACTTCCTTTATTCCTTTTGGTCCATAAATGTGTAAATCAGCTTCTCTTCCTAGCAGCCTAAATGTTGAAATTAAACCAATTAATCCATAAAAATGATCACCATGCAAATGTGAAATAAACACATGCTTTACTCTTGAAAACTTAATTTTAAATTTTCTTAATTGTACCTGAGTCCCTTCCCCACAATCTATCAAGAAAAGATTTCCTTTTATATCTAATACTTGAGCTGTAGGATTAGTAAAAGCGCGTGGTGTGGCACTATAACAACCTAGAATGGTTAATTTCATAAAGGTTAAAAATCTAAGTCGCGTTCAATTTCTTCCATTTCGATAATATCATGCGCTTCCTGAACAGTTGGCACAACTGATAGTTCCTCAGGAACTTCATCAAACGAAACTTTATCAGTAACTATTACAAATGACCTTTTGGTTAATTTATGTTTTTTTGACAGCAATAAAAAATCGTTAATTGCTTCAACCTTAACATCCTTAACTGAAAAAAGATTCACAATTACATGATCATTCTTAATGGTATCGTATTTTTTATCAATATTGGCCACTAACTCAACAATAGTAGCTCTCTCTTGAGTAATAATGGTAATGTTACCTGTTTTATCAAAAATCATAACTGTTTTATTTTTGAAGCTAATAAATATATTACTGCCATCCTAATTGCAACACCATTTTCTACTTGATTTAAGATAATGGCTTGATCGGAATCAGCCACATCACTGGTTATTTCCACCCCCCTATTAATCGGACCTGGATGCATAATAACTAGTTCCTTATCTAAAGAGTTTAACAACTCTTTAGTTACTCCAAACTGCTGGGTATATTCTCGTGTTGAAGGAAAATAACTTATATCTAATCGCTCATTTTGTATACGTAACATATTTGCAACGTCTGCCCATTCTAAAGCTTTACGTAAATTGGTTTCTACAGTAACTCCCAATTTTTCAATATGCTTAGGAATTAATGTTTTTGGACCACATAACTTTACATTTGCTCCTTGCTTTTTTAATGCAAATATATTTGATAATGCAACTCTAGAATGTAAAATATCTCCTACAATTACTATATTTTTTCCAGCAACTTCTCCTAAACGCTCTCTAATAGAATAAGAATCTAATAAGGCTTGAGTTGGGTGTTCATGTGCACCATCGCCGGCATTAATAATACTAGCATTAATATGTTTAGATAAAAATACCCCTGCTCCTGGATTAGGATGACGCATTACTACCATATCAACTTTCATAGACAAGATGTTATTTACTGTGTCTACTAATGTTTCTCCTTTTTTTACGGAAGATTGGGCTGCAGAAAAGTTTACGACATCTGCAGATAAACGCTTTTCTGCTAATTCAAATGATAACTTAGTACGAGTTGAGTTTTCAAAAAATAAATTAGCTATGGTAATATCACGCAAAGAGGGTACTTTTTTAATGGGCCTATTAATTACCTCTTTAAAATGATCGGCTGTTTTAAAAATTAACTCAATATCTTCAGATTGAAGGTACTTTATTCCTAATAAATGGTTTACACTTAATTCGCTCATTTTACTATTTTGATATTAAATAAACGGTATCTTCAACACCATTTTCTGCCCATTGCACGGCTACTTTTTCTTCATTTATAACGTCTACTTGTCTCCCCCGATATGTAGGCTGTATTGGCAGATGTCTACTAAAACGACGGTCTATTAAAGTTAATAGCTCAACATCTTTAGGGCGTCCAAAAGATTGCAAGGCTGTTAATGCTGCACTTATACTCCTTCCGGTATACAACACATCATCTATAAATATCACGTTTTTATCTTCTACTATAAAGTTAATTGTTGTAGAGTTAGCTTTTAATGGTTTATCACTCCTTCTAAAATCATCTCTATAAAAAGTAATATCTAATAAGCCTAACTGTATTTGTGGGATTTTATAAAAATCTTCTAACAATGCTTTTATTCTACGGGCTAAAAAAGCTCCTCTAGGCTGAATACCTATCAATACAGTATTAGAAAAATCTTCATGCTTTTCAATTAACTGGCTAGTTAATCTGTGAAGTATAATGTTAACTTCCTTTGAATTAAGTAACACTTTTTGCTTTGTCATGAATTCCAAACTATTATTTGGAATACAAATTTACATAAAAACTTAAGGATTACTCTATCTATACATATAAAAAACCTCTCAATTTCTTGAGAGGTTTTAAAAACTAATAATCTAAATAAGATTATTTTCCTTCCATTTTATCTTTAAGTGCTTGTAACGCATCGTTAGCATCACCTAAAGTTGGTTTGTCAGCTACAGCAGCTTTCTTAGCAGCAGCTTTTACGTTTTTCTCTTCTTCTTCTTTGAAAAGTGCAGTGTGAGATGCTACAACTCTTTTAAAATCTTTGTTAAATTCAATGATTTTAAACTCAGCATTATCACCCTTTTTCAATTTAGAACCATCTTCTTTTTCTAAGTGACGAGAAGGAATAAACGCAACAATATCTTCGTTCATAGTTACAGTTGCTCCTTTATCTACCATTTCATCAATAGTTCCTGAATGCACAGTTCCTACTCCAAAATCAGCCTCATACTTATCCCAAGGGTTAGCTTGAGTTTGTTTGTGACCTAAAGAGATTTTTCTTCCTTCAACATCTAATTCTAACACAACTACATCTAATTTGTCTCCTACAGAAACAAAATCTGATGGGTGCTTGATTTTCTTAGTCCAAGATAAATCAGAAATATAGATTAATCCATCAATTCCTTCTTCTAATTCTAAGAACACACCGAAGTTAGTAAAGTTACGTACTGTACCTGTGTGCTTAGAACCTACAGGGAATTTAGCAGTAATATCTGTCCATGGATCTGGCGTTAATTGCTTGATACCTAAAGACATTTTTCTGTCTTCTCTGTCTAATGTTAATACAACTGCTTCTACTTCATCTCCGATTTTAACAAAATCTTGAGCAGAACGCAAGTGTGTAGACCATGACATTTCTGATACGTGAATTAATCCTTCTACTCCTTGAGATACTTCAATAAACGCACCGTAATCAGCGATTACAACTACTTTACCTTTTACTTTATCACCAACTTTTAAATCAGCATCTAAAGCTTCCCATGGGTGAGCACTTAATTGCTTTAATCCTAATTGGATTCTTGATTTTTTATCATCAAAGTCTAAGATTACAACATTTAATTTTTGATCTAATTCAACAACTTCATTAGGATGGTTGATTCTTGACCAAGATAAATCTGTAATATGAACTAATCCGTCAACTCCACCAAGATCGATAAATACACCGTAAGAAGTAATGTTTTTAACTACACCTTCTAATACTTGACCTTTTTCTAATTGACCAATAATTTCTTTCTTTTGTACTTCAATATCAGCTTCAATAAGTGCTTTATGTGAAACAACAACGTTTTTAAACTCGTGGTTAATTTTTACAACCTTGAATTCCATTGTTTTGTTTACATACTGATCGTAATCTCTAATAGGCTTCACATCAATTTGAGAACCTGGTAAGAATGCTTCTATACCAAATACGTCAACGATCATACCTCCTTTAGTTCTACACTTAACAAAACCGTTTACAATTTCACCAGTTTCATGCGCATTATTTACTCTGTCCCACGCTTTAATTACACGTGCTTTTCTGTGAGATAATACTAACTGACCTGTTTTGTCTTCTCTAATATCTACAAGAACTTCAACTTTATCTCCTACTGCTAAGTTAGGGTTGTAACGGAACTCATTAAGAGAAATTACACCTTCAGATTTAGCATTAATATCAATAATAGCTTCTCTTTCTGTAATATGAACAATAGTACCTTCTACTACTGTATCATCTTCAGTTTCAACAAAATTTTCTGCAACTAATTTTTCAAACTCCTCTAATACTGCGTCTTCCACAGGATCGATTCCTTCTTCGTAATTGTGCCAGTTAAAATCTGCTAAAAATTGTTCTTGTGTTTTTGTTTCTTCAGCCATGGCTGTAGTAATAATTTGTATTCTGAGCTGCTATGAGTAATAAAGCATACAACTACAGAAGTTGTTATTTTTATGTTATTTTTTAATTCCCTTTCTACTCAACTCTGCTAAAAGGACTGCAAAATTACAACTATATTTACTGAAATACAATATTTTATAACTATAATTATTTTGGCACAACCTTTGAAAAGCAAAATACTAATCGTAATAAGTGATTTTTATTCTGAAATAAAAACACTATATTTGAGTAAATCAATATTAAATTTAATTTAGAACAATTATGCCAGTTAAAGCAAAGTATCAAGATGTATTAGACCTAGGAGAAAAACTAGGTGTTGAAAACGGAAACGTTAGAGTTGAAGATGGAATTTTAAAAATTAAAGGAACCACTAAAACTCAATATGAAAAAAACCTTTTATGGGATGAGATTAAAAGAATTGGTGGTGAACAACCTAACGATTTAATGGCTAACATTATAGTGGCTGACGACTCTGTTTACCATAGACATACCGTTGTTAAAGGAGAAACGTTAGGAGGTATTGCAAAACACTACTATAAAAACGCTATGAAATATAAAGAGATTTTTGAAGCGAATAGAGGTATTCTTGACAACCCAGATTTAATTAAGGTTGGGCAGGTTTTAGATATCCCTAATCTATAGTTTATTACATCTAAATAAAAAAGGAAGCCATGGCTTCCTTTTTTATTATATCCTAATTATCTTTTATATTGCTTTAGTTACTAATTGTAAAACTTTTTCAAATTGTTCTTCTAAACTTAAATTTGAATTATCTATTGCTATAGCATCAGTCGCTTTTATTAATGGTGAATTTTCACGGTGAGTATCAATATAATCGCGCTCTCTTACATTATGCAATACTTCCTCATAAGTAACATTGTCTTTTTTTGCTAACAACTCTTCATAACGTCTCGTAGCCCTAACTTCATCTGATGCAGTCATAAACAACTTGAGTTCAGCATTAGGAAAAACAACAGTACCAATATCTCTACCATCCATAACCACCCCTTTATCTTTTCCTATTTGTTGTTGTTGTTTTACTAAACGATAACGCACTTCAGGAACTGCAGCTATTTTACTCACAAATCCAGATACATGCATGGTACGGATTTCCTTTTCTACATTTTCTCCATTTAAATAAACTTCTGCAAAACCTAAATCAGAATTAAATTTGAATGATATAATAATGTTATGTAACTCTAACACAAAATCATTAACATTAAAATGGTTTTCAGAAATAAATCCATTTTTTAATGCAAATAAGGTTGCTGCACGATACATTGCACCAGTATCCACATAAATATACCCTAAATGTTTTGCTAGCTGTTTTGCCAATGTGCTTTTTCCTGTTGAGGAGTAGCCATCTATAGCTATTATAATGTGTTTATTTTTCAAATTACAGTAAGTTTATGTTTAATCCAAAACTATGCACGTTAGCAGATGCGCTATACTTTTGAAAAGCATAATTTACTCTAAATCGATTTAGCTTTAATCCGAAACCTGCAGTTATACCAGAAAAGACTCTATTTCCTTCAATTTTCAATTCATACCCTCTCCTAAAGTTATAACCCAATCTCAAATTAAGAGCTTTACCATGAAACAATTCCCCGCCAATAACAATATGTTGCATAAATTTGGTAAGGAATGAAATATCCTCTGTGGTTTGTGTTCCATCTAAATTTTCTTCAGTTCTATTTGGGTTTTCAAAAGCTAAATCAAATTGTTGTAAATTTTCAAAAACTATATGCCATTTTAAAGGTAGCTTTTCTAGCTTTTTAGCAAAAGCTAAATCAACATGAAATGGTATTTGTTCTTTCACCGCATCATATGTAGTAAATTGTGTTCCTATATTAGAGGCTACTATGGTTAACATTGAATTTGACTTTTCAAAATTATACAAAGCAGCAATATCTAAAGCTCCTCCTACTGACGAATAATTTTCTAGTTTTGATGAAATAAATTTTCCGTTAGCTCCTATTTTTAAATTTGTATTAGGCACATTATACTTGTAACCTACCGTTAGCGCAAATTCATTTCCAGAAAACTCTCCTGTGCTTACACCATTATTGTCGTATCCATCAAAATTACCATAATCTACATAAGTAATACCAGCAGCAAAAATGTGTTTATCATCTTTAAATCCTTTTGCATAAGCAAGGCTTCCGTAATTGATATCTGCAAAATAATTCACAAAATTTAAAGCTAATTGCCCATTCATCTCAGACGTAATGGCAGCAGGATTATATAGTGCTTGTGAAGTATCCCAATCGGTATTAGTAAGTACTTTTCCTCCTAACGCTGCTTGACGCGGAGAACTTACCAAATTTAAAAACTCATAGGTATACTTTCCTCCTAACTGTGCGTGAGAATTAATTGCAAAAGCAAGCACTAAAAAAAAACTGATTTTTTTAATCATAACTGCAAAATAACTAAATATAAGCTTGAAAACGAATTCAAATTTAATTTATTTTACTTAAAAAGAAAGGTCTAAAATAACTTAGACCTTAATTATTGATTACAACTTTTTAGGTTTTTTAACCTTTTGTTCAGTAACAGCAATGTTTATTACCTCTTCCATTGTAGTTACATAATGAAAAGTTAAGCCTTTTAAATATTCTTCTTTTATTTCAAGGATATCTTTTTCATTTTCTTTACACAAAATAAGTTCTTTTATTTTAGCTCTTTTTGCAGCCAAAACCTTTTCTTTAATGCCACCAACAGGTAGTACTTTACCTCTTAATGTTATTTCTCCAGTCATAGCTATACTCTTCTTCACTTTTCTTTGTGTGAATAACGACACTAATGACGTTAGCATAGTTATACCTGCGCTAGGGCCATCTTTGGGAGTAGCACCTTCAGGTACGTGAATATGCACATTATAGTTATCAAAAATAGTAGGGTTTATCCCATACAATTCTGCATTTGCTTTAATATATTCAAGCGCAATTGTAGCAGACTCCTTCATTACCTTTCCTAAATTACCAGTTATAGAAAGAACTCCTTTCCCTTTAGATAAAATAGATTCAATAAATAAAATATCTCCTCCTACACTAGTCCATGCCAATCCGGTAACCACTCCAGCAACATCGTTATTTTCATATTTATCACGTTCTAAACGTGCAGGACCTAATATTGCTACAATATCTTCTCTAGTAAGCTTAACATTGTAACTTTCTTCCATAGCAATAGATTTTGCGACATAACGTACTACTTTTGCTATTTTTTTATCCAAACCTCTTACTCCAGATTCACGAGTATAACCTTCTACTATTAATTCTAATTCCTTTTTTCCTAGCTTAACATCTTTAGTCTTTAAACCATGCTCATTCAACTGCTTAGGTAACAAATGATTTTTTGCAATCTCTATTTTCTCTTCAATAGTATATCCACTAACATCAATAATTTCCATACGATCACGTAACGCTGGCTGTATAGTAGATAAATCATTAGCTGTTGCGATAAACATTACTTTGGAAAGATCGTAACCTAACTCTAGAAAGTTATCATAAAATTCAGCATTTTGCTCAGGATCTAACACTTCTAACATTGCTGAAGAAGGATCTCCTTGATGAGAATTCGAAAGCTTATCTATTTCGTCTAACACAAAAACAGGATTAGACGTACCTACTTTTTTAAGATTTTGAATTAATCGTCCAGGCATTGCTCCTATATAGGTTTTTCGATGCCCTCTGATTTCTGCTTCATCTCGTAATCCACCTAAGGAAATGCGCGCATATTCGCGCCCTAAAGCTTCAGCTATCGATTTCCCTAATGATGTTTTACCAACCCCGGGAGGGCCATATAAACACAGTATAGGAGATTTCATGTCATTGCGTAATTTCAACACTGCTAAGTATTCTATTATACGACGCTTAACATCTTCTAATCCATAATGATCTCTGTCTAAAATTTTCTGTGCGCGTTTTAAGTCAAATTTATCCTTAGAAAATTCATCCCATGGTAAATCTAAAAACAACTCCAAATAATTACGTTGTATAGAATACTCTGCTACTTGAGGATTCATACGCGACATTTTAGCCAGCTCTTTATCAAAATGAGTCGCAATTTTTGTATTCCATTTTTTAGATTTTGCTTTTGAGCGCATTTCTTCAACTTCTGCCTCATAGGAAACTCCCCCTAACTCTTCTTGGATTGTTTTCATTTGCTGCTGCAAGAAATACTCCCGTTGCTGCTGATCTAAATCATTTCTAACTTTTGATTGAATATCGTTTTTTAATGAAAGCTTTTGCATTTCCAAATCCATATGCTTTAACGTAGCCATAGCACGTTCAGACAGATTTTTTATTTCTAAAAGCTCTTGTTTTTCTTCAACGGTTAAATTCATATTAGATGAAATGAAGTTGATTAAAAATGAGCTGCTCTCAATATTTTTAATCGCAAATGTAGCTTCAGTAGGTATATTCGGACTTTCCTTTATAATACGAAGTGATAAATCTTTAATCGAATCGATTATCGCTTTATATTCTTCATTTTCAACTAAAGATTTATCTTCTGGCATTTCATATACCGAAGCAACCATGTACGGTTCCTCTCTTAATATTTCATTTATTGAAAATTTCTTTTTTCCTTGGATAATAACCGTTGTATTTCCATCTGGCATTTTCAATACTCGAAGTATTCTAGCTACTGTACCTGTTGTATTAATATCATTTACTCCTGGATTTTCTACAGATGAATCTTTTTGAGCTACTACACCTATTTCTTGCTTATTAGTATAAGCATCATTCAATAACGTAATTGATTTATCTCTACCAGCTGTAATTGGTATTACTACTCCTGGAAATAACACTGTATTACGCAATGGTAAGATTGGTAATTCCTGGGGTAAGACTTCTTTTTCAATTTCCTCTTCATCCTCAGTAGTCATTAAAGGAATAAATTCTGTTCCTTCTTCTATACCTTGTAATGACAAACTGTCAATATTTAAAAAATCTGATTTACTCATATATAATATTTGTCATTTTGTCACAAACAAAATGCGTTCTTTTTTAAAAAAATTCATTTAAACCACTTAAAAACAAGTTGTTTTCAAACAATCGATATAACTGCTTAACTCTTTAGTTATTGTAAGTCAATTAATATGCCACAGCCAAATATTATACATAAAAAAAGCAACCAATTACTTGGTTGCTTAAAATCAATTTTATTAAAAACTCCATTTAAGGAGTTGTATAAGTAACATCAAATGCTCCATCAGTAATTAAATACCAACGTGTAGGATCTTCTCCAATTGAAGCAGAAATAAAACTAAACGTACCTATAATTTTTTTGTTAGCCACATTGTGTGTAGAAATATTCAATCCTCTACGCACTGGAGTTCCTCCATCTGTATAAGGAACATAAGTAAACTCTCCTTGTGAGAATGATTTTGTAAGGAAATCCATAAAATAAGGATCCGTACCATTAGTTACCTCATCACCATTACTTATAGTATCTCCGTCGCAGTCACCTGCTTGCCAAACTGTTTCTGAAGCATTATAACCCATATATTGCTCTGATTGAGCAGGGTCACATGGATCGGTACTATCGGTACCATATACATCTTCTTGAGCATCACTTACCCCATCACCGTCTGTATCAGCATTTCCTTCATAAGGATCAGTACCCGCAAGAAGTTCATCATTATTTGTAGTACCATCACCATCACAATCACCTGCTTGCCAAACCGCATTTGCTGCAATATAACCAGTATAACCTGCTGGTTGTATAGGATCACATGGGTCATTAGCATCAGTACCTAAATCATTTTCAACACCATCAAACACTCCATCACCATCAGTATCTGTTCCTGTAAGAGGGGTATATGTTGATGTATAAGTTTCAGTACCATCAAAATTAAAACTTCCTGAAATAAGTTTATTTTCTGTATCAATATCTAATGTTACGTTTCCGTTATCCACAGTAACATCTGTTTCAAAAATATCTCCTCCAGCTACCCCTGTATTGTAATATGCAACATTTACTGGTCCAAATACATGGGATCCAGATTGATCGGTTTGTAATTCCATTTTTACCTCTTGTGTTACATCTGCAAAAATTGGATTACCGTTTGTATCAGTATTTCCTGTATTAATATGAGCTGTTTTAACTCCTTTAATGGTAGTAACACCATTTAAAATTGTAGCTACAGAGTTTTCAGCAGTCCATTCAGCATCATCAAAAGTCATATGCAAATCACTTTGCGTTGTTGCTTCTGATAATGTAGTTGTATTTGTATTATAAGCACCAAAATAAGTTGATCCTGCTCCATCTAAGGTATAAGGATTTGTAACACTATTAGGTGTAATATTAGAAGGTATACGAAGTATAACTACATCGGCACCTCGTTTACCCATTATTGTAATCACTCCATTTGACATCGTTGCCGTAGTGATATCTACTGTATAATCAGCTCCGTCAATTTTAGCTGTAAATGTTCCAGCAGAAGTTGGTGTAGTTACCTCTTCACCTGGCTCAAGGTTTGGGTCAATTGCCGCAGGCTCTTCTTCATTACAGGCTACAAAAATAGTAGCTAATAAAAAAAGTTTGAAAATTGTGTTTATTGTTTTCATAATTTACTTTATATTATTTTAAAGGTAAGTAACATCAAATGATCCTTGGGTAACTGTAAAAGTAAGCGGTGCTCCTGGAGTATCTACAAGTTGGTCTCCCACAAAACTAAATGTCCCTACAATTCGCTTATTGGCTATATCGTGAGTTGTTATTGTAATTGATCCATCTCCAATATAACCAGTTGTTGATTGATTTAAATTATATTGTGCCGTGGTTGCACCAACACTAGGAACCGAATCGAAAGCATAAGTACCCGCTACTATATCTGTTGGAAAATTTAATCCAATAGTTTCAAACGTGTTTCTTGTCGCTGTTATTGAAATACTTTCAAATCCGGCTAAACTCATCTGAGAGCCTACTACTAAATCCTCTACAAACTCTACTCCATCTACTTTAGCATAAAAAGAATTATTTCCTGAATCTGAATCACCTAAATCATCAGAAAATGAAATATTTGTAAAAACACCTTCTGTTAACACCTTAGTTTCTCCTGCCATAAAATCTGTCGCATTAAAACTAAAACTACCTGATATTAATTTATTAGCTGTATCAATAGCAGATATGGTAACTGAACCGTTTAATGTGTTTACATCGGAAACTGAAGCATTACCTCCAGAACCTGGATTATAAGCCCCACCATTAACACTTCCGTTTACTGGACCAAACTGATATGAACCTACTTGATCCGTTTGTAATGTTATTATTACTGCTTCACCTGAATTACCTCTAAATCCCGTTATGTTAGTAACTCCATTTACTATACTTGCCGTGGCATTATCTGCTACCCACAATTCACCATCAATTTTCACTTGAAAACTTCCTGTAAAAACACCAGAACCTGCTCCGTTACCAGAACCTGAACCATTGCCTGAATCTATTCCAGTTTCGTCAGAAAAATTTCCTGTTAAAGGTTCATTCTCGCAAGAAATTAGCCCAAGGCCAACAAATATTGCTAATATAAAAGTAAATTTAATGGATTTCATTTAACTATTTTTTTAATCTATATCTCACAAACATAACAAATTTATTTGATATTCTTAGGTACCTTAAAAAGAATTACTAAACCTATAAGAAAGAAGGCTACTAAAAATAAAATTGCATTACGCATAGAGCCTGTTATCACTTCTATAGAAGCAAAAATACCCATCCCAATTACAATTCCTATTTTTTCTGCTACGTCATAAAAACTAAAATATGATGTGGTGTCGTTAGTTTCTGGTAAAAACTTAGCGTAAGTAGAACGCGATAAAGATTGTATACCTCCCATAACAATTCCTACTACTCCTGCGGTAATAAAAAAATCATTTGGTGTAATTACAAAATAAGCAAACACACATATAAATACCCATATTATATTGATTGCTATTAATGTTGGTATATTTCCTATTTTATTTGACACAAATGATGTTAAATAAGCCCCAAAAACTGCTATTACTTGAATAATTAAAATACTAATTATAAGTCCTAGTGTTTTATCAATTCCGTTTTCCTCCCAAGCAATTTCATTTTCACCAAAAAAAGAAGCTACCAACATAACTGTTTGTACCGCCATACTATACACAAAAAAAGCCGCCAAATAAGTTTTAAGACGTAATTGTGTTTGCAGCTCTTTCCATACCGATTTTAATTCTTTAATTCCGTTAAATAATATTGAACTTGTTACTTTATTGGAATTCCTAAAACTTGGTAAATAAGCATAGGTATAATGACTAAAAGCAAACCACCATACACCTACTAACACAAAAGAATAACGCATCATAAGTAGTGCTTTATCTTCTGGCGCAAGCATTATCATAGCTAAATTAACAACCAATAATATTACACTACCTATATAACCTAAAGCATACCCCTTAGCACTAATTTTATCATGTTGCTCTTTAAAAGCAATATCTGGAAGGTATGAGTTATAAAACACCAAACTCCCCCAAAAACCTATTAATGCCAAAACATAACAAATTAAACTAAAATAAATATGAGATAATGAAAAGAAAAACAATCCTATGCATGATAGTGAACCTAGGTAACAAAAAAAGCGCAAGAAAAACTTCTTATTCCCCTTATAATCTGCTACACCAGATAATATTGGAGAAAATATCGCAACAATTAAAAAACCAAATGCAGTAACATAAGTCATTAAAGCAGTATGGGATATTTCACCTCCAAACACCTCAATCTTATCAATTGATAAACTTTTTAAATACGCACCTAAAAACAAAGGAAATACAGCCGAAACTATAGTTAAACTATATACTGAATTTGCCCAATCATAAAATGCCCATGCGTTTAATACTTTATTACTTCCTTTTTGAAATGGCTTCATACTTTTATATTATAAATTAAAAAAGCAGCCCAACAATTGTTGAGCTGCTCCGAAAATACAATTTTCTATAAACTTTTTTAATTTAATTTCATTCCTAATGGTCTAAAAGAAGATATCCCAAATTTTTTAGCTTCTTCTTTTGCTGTTGGTGCTAGTTCCTTTAAATTACTAATTCTAGAATCGTTCGATGGGTGTGTACTTAAAATTTCAGGCGGTGCTTGCCCTCCACTTTTAGCTTTCATACGTTCCCATAATTTAGAAGCTTCATCTGGGTTATAACCCGCTATAGCCATTAGTACTAAACCTATTTTATCGGCCTCTGTTTCATGACTTCTACTAAAAGGTAACATTCCGCCCACTTGACTTCCCATACCATAAGCCTGCATCCATAAAGCTTGTTTTTCTTGTGTTTGTCCGCTTGTTGCAACAGCTACAGCCGCACCACCTACTTGTTGTAATGTTCCTGCTGTCATTCGTTGTCCACCATGATCAGCTAAAGCATGAGCAACCTCATGCCCCATAATTGCAGCAATTGCTGTTTCATTTTTAGCAACTGGTAATATTCCTGTATAAAAAACAATTTTTCCTCCAGGCATACACCAAGCGTTAACTGTTTCGTCATCAACTAAATTATATTCCCATTTATAATCTTTTAAATACCCTTCATAACCATTAGCGTTTAACCACCTTTCTGCTGCTATTGCAATTCGTTCCCCTACTCTTACAATCATATCAGCCTCTTTGGTATTTTTTATTACTTTATTTTCCGTTAAAAACTGGTCGTATTGCTGAAAAGCCATAGGAAACAATTGATCATTTGAATATGCATTCATGATTTTTTTTCCTGTAAACGGATTGGTTTTACATGCTACTACGACTAACACTATGGAAACCCCAAAAAATATACGTTTTAAATTCATTTATCTATAGTTTAATTTTAATTAGTATAAAGTTACTTATAATTTTTATAAAATCAGAAAAAGATGAAAACATATCAACTGCTATTATTACTATTTTTCACATCCCTTTCTTGTGTACACAGTCAACAAACAAACATTCCAAAAGTATACCAAACTGAAAATGAATGGAAAAAATCACTCACAGCTACTGAATACTATGTATTACGACAGGCTGGTACAGAAAGAGCTTTTTCGGGGAAATATGATAAATTTTATAAAAAAGGAACCTATCATTGTAAAGGGTGTAACTCCCCTTTATTTCAATCTGAACACAAATACGACTCTGGCTCAGGTTGGCCATCGTTCGACACCGCTATTAAAGGAAATGTAGGTTATCGTACCGATAAAGAGTTAGGCTATACAAGAACAGAAATTTACTGCACTACTTGTAACGGACACCTAGGTCATGTGTTTAACGACGGACCTAAAAACACAACAGGAAAACGGTATTGTGTTAATTCTGTTTCACTAAAGTTTAAAGAAAAAAAGGATTCGAATTAAACCTAAGTATTTTTTATTAGTCTTAAGACTAGTAACCTTCAAAATATTTAGTATTATGAAAATCTTTATCTACACACTTGTCTTTTCTTTGTTTTTAGGATTAACCTCTTGTGCTACAAGAGTAAAAACCAGGCCTGCAAAAATCACTTACGTAAAAGTAGCCCCTAGAAATCACAAAGTTGTTTATGTAAAAGGGAATAGATACTATCATTGGAATGGTCAACATTATAGAAAAACCAAAAGAGGGTATGTAGTAGTTAGAATGTAACTGCTAGTGAATTCATTATATGTAAGAGCTCAAAAACTTGTCATTTTTGAGCTTTTTTTTGTTTCAAAAAATAATATACCATTTTTCCATTTCATTTTCGTAAATTCGCTCCTTTAAAATTCGATATAAAAAATCATCCGAAATGAGTAAATATGATATTATAGTTCTTGGTTCTGGGCCAGGAGGATACGTAACTGCTATTAGAGCATCGCAATTAGGATTCAAAACTGCGGTAATTGAAAAAGAAAGTTTAGGAGGTATATGCTTAAACTGGGGATGTATTCCTACCAAAGCATTACTAAAATCTGCTCAAGTTTTTGAATATTTGAAGCATGCCGAAGACTACGGATTATCTGTTGAAAATCCTGATAAAGATTTTACTAAAGTAGTAAAACGCAGTAGAAATGTAGCCGAAGGAATGAGTAACGGTATCAAATTTTTAATGAAAAAGAATAAGATAGATGTTATTAATGGTTTTGGTAAAGTAAAACCTGGTAAAAAAGTAGATGTTACTGCTGAAGATGGTAGTGTAACCGAATACAGTGCCGATCATATTGTAATAGCTACAGGAGCTCGTTCAAGAGAATTACCTGCGTTAAAACAAGATGGTAAAAAAGTTATTGGGTACCGAGAGGCTTTAACTTTACCTGAGCAACCTAAGAAAATTGTTATTGTAGGTTCTGGAGCTATTGGTGTTGAATTTGCTTACTTCTATAACTCAATGGGTACGGAAGTAACTGTAGTAGAATACTTACCTAGAATTGTACCTGTTGAAGATGCAGCAGTTTCAAAACAATTAGAAAAATCATTTAAAAAATCTGGAATTAAAATAATGACTTCTTCAGAAGTTACCTCAGTAGACACTTCTGGAAACGGAATTAAAGCTACCGTTAAAACTAAAAAAGGAGAAGAAATTTTAGAAGCAGACATTTTATTATCTGCAGTAGGAATAAAAACTAACATCGAAAATATTGGTTTAGAAGATGTTGGTATTGTTACTGACAAAGACAAGGTATTAGTTAACGACTATTACCAAACAAATATACCAGGATACTATGCTATTGGAGATATTACTCCTGGTCCGGCCTTAGCACACGTTGCTTCTGCAGAAGGAATTTTATGTGTAGAGAAAATCGCAGGACAACATGTAGAACCTATCGATTACGGAAATATTCCAGGCTGTACGTATTGTTCTCCGGAAATTGCAAGTGTAGGTATGACTGAACAACAAGCTAAAGATGCAGGTTATGATATTAAAGTAGGTAATTTTCCTTTTTCTGCATCTGGAAAAGCAAGTGCTGCTGGTACCAAAGATGGTTTTGTAAAAGTAATTTTTGACGCTAAATACGGCGAATGGTTAGGTTGCCATATGATTGGTGCTGGTGTAACGGATATGATAGCCGAAGCTGTGTTAGGTAGAAAATTAGAAACTACAGGGCATGAAGTTTTAAAAGCTATCCACCCACACCCTACCATGAGTGAAGCTGTTATGGAAGCAGTAGCAGATGCTTATGATGAAGTGATTCATTTATAATTAACAACTCATATATAAATAAAAAAGGTTTTGAATACATTCAAAACCTTTTTTATTTTACTTATAAATTACTTTTTAAAACTCTGCAAAGCCAATTCATAGCTCTGCAAGCCAAAACCAGCTATCACTCCTCTTGCATTAGGAGCTATGTATGACACGTGCCTAAATGATTCTCTTGAATAGGTATTAGAAATATGCACCTCGATAACTGGTGTAGTAATTGCCGCTACAGCATCAGCAATTCCAACAGAGGTATGCGTATAAGCTGCAGCGTTTAATATAATACCATCGTAACTATACCCTACTTCTTGTAATTTATCAATTAACTCACCTTCAATATTAGTTTGATAATATGATAAGGCTATTGATTTATTTTTTAGTTGCAAATTCTCAAAAAACTCCTGAAATGATAAATCGCCATATATATTAGTTTCTCGCTTACCTAATAAATTCAAGTTAGGCCCATTAATTATTATTACCTTCATAAATTAACATCTATTTTTTTGCTTTTCAAAGGTAATTAATTTAATTCTTAAAGCACTCAACTTACCTAAAAACGATGTTTTAATACACTTTATCGATGTTTTTATTATTTAGAACTAATACATATAAGCATGTTATTAGTATGTAAACGTCTAGTTATCAATAAACTACATATTTAACCGTAATTTTAACTAATAAATAACAGTATTTTTTTTTTGCACAATAACAAATAGGCTTATTTTTGCCTCCGATTAACTATTAAAATTAAACTTAAATGAAAAAATTATTATTATCTGCATTAGCTGTATGTGCTTTCACATTCTCTAACGCTCAAGAAACTGAAACTACTGAGTCTAACGGTGGATTCGCTCAAGGAGACATGTTTATTTCTGGATCTTTCGGATTTGGTGCTACTTCAACTGGTGACGCTAAAGACAGTTCTTTCGAGATCGCTCCAAGATTTGCATACTTCGTATCTGACAACATCGCTGTTGGTGCTAAAGTAGGTTTTATGACTGAAAAAGGAGAAGATGCTGCTGGAAACGATACTGTTGATGCTCAAACTTTTAAAGTTGGTGCTTTTGGACGTTACTACTTTACTCCTGCTTCTAAATTTTCTTTATTTGGTGAGTTAGGTGTTGACTATTCAAACAGAGATAATAAATTAGCTGACTGGAAAACTTCTATGGTAGATGTTGCTGTTGGTCCTGGTATCTCTTACTTCGTATCTGATTCTTTCGCTATCGAAGCTGGATGGGGAATGTTAGGTTTCCAAACTAACGATAACGGTGGAGACGGAGCTGACGCTACTAACTCTTTCGGATTAAACGTAAACATGGAAGACATTAACTTTGGTTTAGTGTACAAGTTCTAATAAGAACCCAATTATATAAAAAAAGGTCAACACTTGTGTTGGCCTTTTTTTATGCATAAAATCAATAAAAGATCTAATAAATATTTTAACGTTATTATTGAAACATAGTATCTTTGCGAAAACTTAAAACGTAACATGAAGAAATTAATTATTCTACCACTACTTTTATTGTGTACTACTTTAAGCTATGCACAAAACACAGACTCTAAAATATTAAAAAATGGTTTTGGAGTAGAATCGTTTATTGGTTTTGCCTCATCTGATTATTCAGACAATAATTTTGGTTTAGGACTAAAAATTGCTAACACTTGGTATTTTGGAAATAACGAAGTTTGGAAACCTGGTTTAAAAGCCAACTGGTTTAGATTTGCTACTTATTTTGGCGATAATGATTTATACTTCCACATAGCTTTGCCACACATTGGTTTTGCAAATGCTTTTGAATTTTCTAATGATATAGGGATGGAAGTAAATCTTAATGTAGGCTATAACTTAGTAGGATATAACGACAATAGAGAGTATTATGACAGCTCTGGAATGTTTATTCATGACGGAGAAGACTTTTTTGGAGGAGGAATATTATTTAATCCAGAAATTAAATTCAGGTACAATGTTTTAGCTGTTGGATTAGATGTTGTTTTCTCAAAAGTAAATGAGTATAGCTCTGAAGAACGTTACAACGGTTCTTACTATGAAACTTACAGACGAGATACACCATTTACTGCGATTAACTTAAGTATTGGGGCTAAGTTTTAAAACTATTCATCTCAATAAAAAATCCAACAAGAGTTCTTGTTGGATTTTTTATTTCTACTATAAATTAACTTTTATATTTTTCCTGTATAAGTATCATCCCAGTTTTTAACCTTAGGCTCATGCAACTTATCCAAGGACTTTGCTACTAGCATAGACACTGTTGCATCTCCTGTAACATTAACTGTTGTTCTACACATATCTAAAGGTCTGTCTACCGCAAAAATTAACGCTAAACCAATAGGCATTAATTCTGCAGGAAAGCCTATAGACTCTAATACAATAACTAGCATTACCATACCTGCACTAGGTACAGCAGCACTCCCTATTGAAGCTAATAAAGCTGTAAATACAATTACCAATTGATTAGTAAAAGTTAATCCTTCAGGCCAAATTACTTGCATAATAAAAACAGCGGCAACCCCTTGATATAAACTAGTACCATCCATATTAATGGTAGCGCCAACAGGCAACACAAAGCCAGAAACTTCTTTATCAACTCCAATATGTTCCTCTACCCTTTCCATAGTTACTGGTAAGGTAGCCGCACTAGAACTAGTTGAAAAGGCTAATAATTGCGCCGGGCTAATTTGTTGTAAAAACCATAATGGCGATTTTTTAGTATATACAGCTACAATGACCAAGTAAAACACTATCATTAAAAATAACCCTAGTACTACGCATAAAGAATACCATAGGAGTTTTACTAAAATTTCAGTATCGTCAAAAGCAATAATCACATTAGCCAATAAAGCAAAAACAGCATAAGGAGCAAACAACATAATTAAATCGACCATTTTCATGACCACTTCATTTAGTGAATCAAAAAAATCAACCATAGGTTTTGCTTTTTTTTCTGGTATTAATAACAAACAAATTCCTACAAATAATGAAAAGAATATAATTTGAAGCATTTTAGCATCACCTAAAGCAGTAAAAATGTTTTTAGGAAAGATATCTACCAAAGCTTGTAAAGGTCCTGCCTCGTTTTGATTACTTGCTTTGTTTAGCTTATCTACTACTCCATCTGAAGACACATACTTTTCTTTAATTTTCTCAATAGTATCTACCGACATTCCCTCACCTGGTTTAACTGTGTTAACTATGGTTAACCCAATAACAATGGCCACTAATGTTGTAACTATGTAAATGGCTATAGTACGTAAACCCATTTTTTTAATTTTAGAAATATCTTTTAAATCAGATACTCCTTTTATTAATGAGGCTAAAATTAGCGGTACGGCAATTAATTTTAAGAGATTTATAAAAATAGTTCCGAAAGGCTTTACCCAATCACCTACAAAAGTTTTACCGCCATCAACGGTATTCATTATAAATCCAAAAATGATACCTAATATCATTCCTATTAATATTTTCCAGTGTAAAGCTAATTTCTTCATGTATCTTATAATCTGTTTGTTCGGTTAATTAAATAATTATCTGCTAAAACTAATGCTGCCATGGCTTCAACAATTGGTACTGCCCTTGTTACTACACAAGGGTCGTGACGCCCTTTACCTGTCATTTCCACTATATTCCCTTGAGCATTTATTGTGGTTTGCTGTTGCATTATAGTAGCTACAGGTTTAAATGCTACTCTAAAATAAATATCCATTCCATTACTTATACCCCCTTGAATTCCTCCTGACAAATTAGTTTTTGTAGTTCCATCAGCATTAAACAAATCGTTATGTTCGCTTCCTTTCATTTTAGCTCCGCAAAACCCACTTCCATACTCAAACCCCTTTACTGCGTTTATAGATAACATTGCCTTCCCTAAATCAGCATGTAATTTATCGAAAACTGGCTCTCCTAAACCTATTGGTACATTTTGAATAACGCAAGTAATAGTCCCTCCTACTGTATCTCCTTCCTTACGGATTTGTTTAATATATGCCTCCATTTTTTCAGCAGTGTCTTGATCTGGACATCGAACAGGATTTGCTTCCGTTTTAGAAAAATCTAATGCTTGATAAGGTTTATTAATAAAAATATCTCCGACAGAAGATACAAAAGCATTTATTTTAATTTCTGGAAGTAATTGTTTTGCCAAAGCTCCTGCTACTACTCTACTTGCAGTTTCACGAGCAGAACTCCTTCCGCCTCCTCTATAATCACGAAAGCCATATTTTTTATCAAACACAAAATCGGCATGTGAAGGTCGATAACTATCTTTTATATGAGCATAATCTTGTGACTTTTGATTTGTATTGTGTATTGCAAAACCTATAGGGGTTCCTGTTGTTTTTCCTTCAAAAACTCCTGAATAAAACTCAACAGTATCAGGTTCTTTTCGCTGTGTAACAATAGCTGATTGCCCAGGTTTTCTTCTATTCAATTCATTTTGAATAGCATCAAAATTCACCGATATTCCTGAAGGGCACCCATCAATAACTCCACCTATAGCCTTTCCATGCGATTCACCAAAAGTAGTTAGCTTAAATAGTTTTCCGAAAGTATTACCAGACATTATTTTTTGTTTTGAACAAATGTAATGAAATTATACACAAAGCCCATCTATAAATAAATACCACTAAAAACTTTATATTAGCTAAATTGATAATCAAAACACATTATGACAATTACTTTTAAAAAGATAAGCTTTACTTTAGCACTAACTATAGTTGTATTATTATTTTTTTCATGTTCTGATGACGATACTACCGCAACCGAATCAGAAAACCCCACAAACTACACCTTACTACCTCTAAGCATTGGAAGCACTTGGACTTATGATGTAAATACTGATGATGGTACAAATCCACCAACTACTAGCGAAGATGAAATTACAGCAAATGGAAGTATAACCATCAACTCTATGGAATACACCGATTTTACTGCTACCCCAGGATTTACAGGAACTATGTCCACCTTGCTTGACCAAAACAATTTCAGAACGGCAAATGGAATATATTACATGTATGGAGATTTTACTTTTCCGTTAAGTCAACTTGGAGGCACAGACATTGTAATACAGCTAAACGATGCTAAACTTATTGACCAAAATCAAACTAACGGAACCACTTTAACAACCGAAACAGGAAGTACTACTCAAAATATTAGCGGGTATGATATTATTATTGATTACACGTTAAGCACAGTACAAAAAGAAACTTTAAATAATTATAGTGTCAACAACCAAGACTACACTAATGTAGTTGCTTCTGATATTGTAGTAACTGCTACTGTTCGTATTGATTTAGGCTTTATAACGCAAACTATATTACCTACTCAAAATGTATATGTAATAACTAATTATTATGCAGACGATGTTGGTTTAATAGACTCTGACGCTATTTTCACCTATGAAATAACGGATATACCTGGAGTCAGCTTACCAATTCCTAGCACAGCAACAATAGTCACCACACAAAAGCTAGCTACTTATACGATCAACTAGTTTTTTAACGCTTGTAATAAAATACTTATCGGATGGAATGCGGTTTGCTGTGTTCCATCTTTTATTTGATGCCTACAACTTGTACCGTTTGCTGCAATGATTACTGATGCATCGGCTTTTCTAATTGCAGGAAACAAGGTTTGTTCTCCTACAGCCATACTCACTTTATAATGCTCCTCCTCGTAACCAAAACTACCAGCCATACCACAACAACCTGAAGTAATAATTGTTGGCTTGTAGTTAACAGGAAGGTTTAATATATCAAACGTTACTTTTTGATTACTCAAAGCTTTTTGATGGCAGTGATTGTGTATTTTAATCGTTTTTGATTCATTAGTGAACTGAGAAGCAGTAATATTGCCTAATTCAATTTCTTTGGCAATAAATTCTTCTATCAAATAAGTATGCTTAGCAATAGCTACAGCAGCAGGTTTATTAGTTACTAAACGTTTATACTCATCTCTGAAACTAAGTATTGCTGATGGTTCAATTCCTAATAAAGGGCTCTGCTCTGTAATAAGATCTTTAAATACAGCTATGTTTTTATTGGCTACTTTTTGTGCCTGCTCTAAAAAACCTTTTGAAATAAACGTACGTCCACTTTCTTGATGTTTTACAAACTTTACCTTATAGTTTAACTTAGTCAGTAAATTATATGCATCATAAGCTATGGGAGCATCTAAATAATTAGAAAACTCATCAACAAAAAGATAAACGGTCTTTACGGGATTTTCTATTTGTTGCTCTTTTTTTAAAAGTTGTGATAACGCAGATTTAGATACTAAAGGTAAGTCTCGCTCTGCAGCAATTCCATTAGCCTTTTTAATTATTTTTGAAGTTAAACTATTAGAAAAAATAAAGTTACTTATAGCAGGTACTTTAGAAGCCAAAGCGTTTAACTTTGTATTATAGGCAAACAATTTAGAGCGCAAACTAAATCCATTTTCTTTTTGATATTGATATAAAAACTCTGATTTTAGTACTGCTACATCTACATTACTTGGACACTCACTTGCACAGGCTTTACAACTCAAACACAAATCTAAAGACTCTTTAATTTCAGAATGATTAAACTTATTTGCCTTATTCGAGTTTGTTAAAAACTCTCGCAAAACGTTAGCCCTAGATCGTGTTACATCTTTTTCATTCTTGGTAGCGCGATAACTAGGACACATTACTCCTCCCGCAAACACATCTTTTCTACAGTCGCCAGAGCCGTTACATTTTTCAGTTGCTCGAAGTATTCCTTCCGAATCAGAAAAATCTAATAAAGTGGTTATTTCAGGCTCCACTCTATCTACTTCGTAACGTAGCGATTCATCCATTTTAGGAGCTTCAACAATTTTACCAGGGTTAAATATATTATGCGGATCAAAAAGTGTTTTTATCCGTTTACATAACTCATAATTATTTTCACCAATCATAATAGGTAAAAATTCAGCCCGTACAATACCATCTCCATGCTCTCCACTAAATGATCCACCATATTTTTTAGTAAGATGTGCTACTTCTGTAGTTATGGTTCTAAACAAACTTACATCCTCTTTTTTCTTTAAATTTAATATTGGTCGTAAATGAATTTCTCCAGCACCTGCATGTGCATAATACACTGCTTTCTGTTTATGCTTATCCATCAATACTGAAAATTCAGCTATGAAATTTGCTAAATCAGGTAATGCCACCGCTGTGTCTTCAATACAAGCCACCGCTTTTCTATCACCAATCATATTACCCAATAAACCCAATCCGGCTTTTCGTAACTCTAAAGCTTGATTAATTTGAGTTCCTTCTAAAACAGGGTTAGCATAACTCAACCCAGACTTTTCTAAATCAGCAATTAATATTTGTGCCATTTTCTTAGCTTCATCAATACTAGCTGCTTTAAGCTCAAGCATTAAAATAGCCGCAGGATCTCCTTCTATAAAAAATCTGTTTTTTACCTGAGTAGCATTATTTTTTGTACAATCAAGAATAATTTTATCCATCATTTCACAGGTGTACAAACTGTGTTTCATGGTATTAGCTACATCATTTAAACAATCATCAATAGTTTTATAGTGTGATGCAACCATTACAGCATGTGCCGGTGGTAAATCGTCTAACTGTAGGGTGATTTCTGTAGTAAATGCTAATGTTCCTTCACTACCCGATAATAAATTACAGAAATTAAAATCGCGTGTTCTTTTTCCAAATATATTTGACCATAATAATTCATCTACTGCATAACCCGTATTTCTACGATGAATTTCTGGTTTAGGAAATTCTTTTTCAATTTCTTGTTGTGTTGTTTCATTTGAAAGCTCCTTATATATTTGCTGATATAGCTTACCTTCTAGTGTATTTAGTTGTAATTTTTGATGAAATTCAGCTTTACTTAAAGCAGAAAAATTAACGCAACTTCCGTCAGATAAAATTGTTTTCATAGTTACAATTTTATCACGAGTTACTCCGTATTTTATAGAAGTAGTACCAGATGAATTATTCCCAACCATGCCACCAATCATACATCTATTTGATGTTGATGTATTTGGACCAAAAAACAATCCATAAGGTTTTAAGTACACATTTAAAGCATCACGAACAACTCCAGGCTGCACGGTTACTTGCTTTTTTTCTTTATCAAAAGACAATATTTTAGTAAAATGCTTTGATACGTCCACTATTAACCCTTCTCCTACACATTGTCCTGCCAAAGATGTTCCTGCGGTACGTGGGATTAATGATGTTTTATTTGTTTTTGCAAAATGGGTAAGTTTTTTTAAATCTGTTTTATTTTTAGGGTAAACTACTCCTAAAGGTGTTTTTCTGTATACGGAAGCATCCGTTGCATACATGGCTCTATGTAAATTATCAAACTTTACTTCACCTTCGATAATTTCTTGAAGCTTTTGAAATTTATTATTCATAATTATTCTGCCGCTATTACAGGTACCGACCTATTAAAATTAGTAGTAAAACAAATAAACGATTCTGTTCCGCCCACACCATCTATATCATGAATTTTATTATATAAAATAGTGCGTAAATGATCGTTATTTTTAGCATATACAAGTGCAAAAATAGCGTATTTACCCGACACATAATTACATTCCGTAACCTCAGGAATACTCTCTAAAGCCTTTACTACTCTATTAGCAAAACGGGCTTCTTTTAAACGAATACCAACATAAGATTTAGTATGATAACCAACTTTCTTTTCATCTAAAATTAAATCAGCTTTTAAAATAACCCCTTCCTCTTTCATTTTCTTAATTCGTTGATGAACCAAGGAGTTAGAAATATTTAAATCTTCTGCAATTTTAGAAAATGCTTTACGCGCATCTGCCTTAAGGGCTAATAATATTTGCTGGTCTATATAATCAAGTTGACACATATTTTAACAGATAAATGATTAAAAAAATCAATATAACAGTAAATCTGTTTAAAAAAAGTTTGTTTTAAAAAAATACACTTTATAAAAACCAAAAATAACGCTTTACAACTAATTTAAAAACAAAAATGATTTATTTTTGCATTTTTTAAAATCAAATTTATAATGACAACAGAAGAATTGTTTGATAATTTATGGAATGAGTACACTTACCGCACTCCTTCAGCTAAGAAAGTAAAGAGTTTATTTGAAAAAGAAGGGAACTCCGTTTTTAATGACCATGTTGCCTTTAGAACTTTCGACGACCCTAGAGTTAATATTGATGTATTAGCAGAAACATTTATTAATAGCGGTTACGAATTTAAAGGAGATTACCATTTTCCGAAAAAGAAGCTATACGCTAAACATTTTGAACATAAAACAAATAAAAATGCTCCACTAGTATTTATTAGTCAGCTATTAACCTCAGAGTTTTCTGTTGAACTTCAATCAATAATTAAAAACACGTTAGATACGGTTGATTTTTCCGGTGTAAATAATAACGACTTAGTATTTAAGGGACGTTTATGGAATACACCAAGCTACGAAACATACCAACGTTTATTAGAAGAATCAGAATACGCTGCTTGGTTATATGTAAACGGATTTTGTTCTAACCATTTTACTGTGGATATTAACAAACTCAATACTTTTAAAAGCATTGAAGATGTAAACACTTTCTTAAAAGAAAATGATTTTGAAATGAATACATCTGGCGGAGAGATAAAAGGAACACCTGAAGACTTTTTAGAGCAATCTAGTATTTTAGCCGATAAAATAGCTGTACAATTTCAAGAAGGCACTTACCAAATTACTTCTTGCTATTACGAATTTGCATATAGACATATGATGAAAAATGGTGAGCTATTTAAAGGATTTATTGCTAATTCTGCAGATAAGATTTTTGAAAGCACAGATATGATTTTAAATAAATAGCTATCTTTAATGTAATTATTAACACTAAAATTTCGATTTTATGAGAAAGCTAACAGTATTAATTTTTACACTTTTTACCGCATCCTTTTGCTATGCACAAGAAATTGCTGACCATGCTATTGGTTTGCGTTTAGGTGATAGCGACGGTATGGGAGCTGAGGTTTCTTATCAGCTTCGTTTAGGAGATAACAATAGGTTAGAAGCAGACTTAGGCTGGAGAAACTCCAATAAAGTAGATGCTTTTAAATTAACTGGACTATACCAATGGGTATGGAATATACAGGACAACTTTAATTGGTATGTAGGAGCTGGTGGAGGATTAGGAAGCTGGAGTTATAATGAAACAATTGCTGGATACAAATATAAAGATAGTGGTACTTTTTTCTTTGCAGCAGGTGATATAGGTATTGAATATAATTTTGATTTCCCTTTACTACTTTCATTAGATATTAGACCAGAACTAGGGTTTACTGATGAGTATCGTGATGGTTTAGATTTAGATATTGCCTTAGGAGCTCGTTATCAATTTTAAAAGTAACTTAACTTTAAAATAAAAAAGCGCTGTTATTACAGCGCTTTTTTATTCTTTATCAATCTTTTTATTTTTTAGGGTGCACTAGCTTCATCTCATCTATCAAATGGCTAGCTCCAGCAAACTTATCTACAATAAATAAAATATAACGTGCATCTACCATAATATTTCTACATATAGCAGGGTCATAATTCATATCACTCATTGTCCCTTCCCAAACGCGATCAAAATTTAAACCTATTAAATTTCCTTCAGCATCAATAGCAGGGCTACCAGAATTTCCTCCAGTTGTATGATTTGTACCTAAAAAACAAACAGGTACTTTTCCGTTAGCATCAGCATATTGTCCATAATCTTTAGTTTTATACAGCTCCAATAATTTTGCTGGCACATCAAACTCATAATCACCAGGAATATATTTTTCAATAATCCCATCTATATAACTTACTGGCTTATAGTATACCGCATCTTTAGGAGAATACCCTTTTACCTGACCATAAGTAACACGAAGTGTACTATTAGCATCAGGATAATATTTATCACTTGGTAGTACTTCCATTAAAGCTTTCATATATTTCTTTTGAACTTTAGCTATTTCACCGTTTAAACGTTGATAGTTTGGCTCTAAATCTGTGTAAAACTCTTTTATATACGGCTTTGCAAAGCTATAAGCAGCATCATTATTAATTTTAGCAATTACTTCTTCAGGAGTTCCTTCTAAAGTTTTTAATGCCGATGATAAGTTTGTAAAAGCAGTTGTTACATAAAGTGTACTGTTAGTTGATGTAGCATCATATAATGGCATAATTGCTTCAAAAACCCCTCTATCTACATTGGCATTATAATCTTTATGAACTCTTGATAATTGAGAAGTTACAAACTGCCTTGTTTTACTAAAAGCTTCCTCTCCTTTTGCAGCCGATTGCTCTAACTGATACAAACGAAACATCATATTCATCAACTCATTATTTCTGTAAAACACTTCTATAAAGTTAGAACGCTTTATAGCATAAGGTTCAAAATCTGCGTATAATTTTTCAAAATCTGAAAGAATATGTTGATACTTCGCGTATTTCTTTTTTGAAATTGCTTTGGTAAATTTAGCTTCAAAATCACGCTTTTTAGCAATAGCATTACTCTTTTCTATTCCTTGATTTTCACCAATCCATTTTTTCCAATAATTAGCAATACTTGCCTGTTTTGATGCATATTGAATACGTGTTTTATCATCGTTTTTCATAGCAGCATCAATAACTTTTAGTGCTTTTGCTCTAATATTGATATTCGATGGATTTACTTTTTGAGTTATTTGCTCAACAGCTACTGCTGGTAAATATTCATTAGTACGGCCTGGAAAACCAAATACCATGGTAAAATCTCCCTCTTGAATACCGTCCAAAGAAACTGGCAAAAAGTGTTTCGGAGTAAACGGCACATTATCTTTTGAATATTTAGCTGGACGATTATTTTTGTCAGCATATATTCTGAAAATTGAAAAATCACCCGTATGTCTAGGAAACATCCAGTTATCCGTGTCAGACCCAAACTTCCCTATAGATGAAGGTGGTGCACCAACCAATCTAACATCTTCATACGTTTCTGTTACAAACAAAAAGTACTGGTTACCTTTAAAAAACGGACGTACTTTGGTGTTTTGCCATGTTTCTTTAGTATACTTTTTTTGTACTTCGTTAGTATTTGTTTGTATTAAACTTTGCGCTTCACTAGGCGACATATTTTCTGTAACACCACTTAAAACAGCTTTGGTTACGTCTTCTATTTTTACAATAAAAGTTACCTCCAAGTTTTCATTTGGTAACTCTTGCTCATGAGACATCGCCCAAAAACCTTCTTTTAAATAATCATTTTCTACAGATGAGTGCGATTGAATTTGCCCAAATCCACAATGATGATTTGTTAACAACAACCCTTTAGGCGAAATAATTTCTGCTGTACAACCACCGTTGAAATGTACAATGGCATCTTTTAAGCTTGACTTGTTTACACTGTAAATATCTTCAGCAGACAATTTACTCCCTAAACTCTGCATTTCCGACTCATTCATCCCTTTTAACAAGGAAGGAATCCACATACCTCCCTGCTGAGCAGATACATTAAGAGATATTAATACTACTAGTAATTTTATTAATTTCATGAATATTTATTTTGTGCTTCAAATATAAAAAAAGCTTATGTACTTCAGGGTAATTTTAGGAAATCCTTAAGAGTCTATATTTAACAATTGAAGTGTTTCTTTTCGCTGTATTTTTCCAGTTGATGTTTCAATAAATTTTGATAAAAAGAAAACTTCTTTAGGTTGTTCGTATTTTAATAACGGAACATCTAATGTGTTATAATTTAAGGTGAATAAAGTATCACTTTCAATAATTAAAATTAATTTTTCTCCCAATACTTCGTCAGGGATGCCTGCCACAAAAAAACGAGTTGCTATTTGAGAGGATAACTTTTGTTCAATTTGTTCAGGGAAAAGCTTTATTCCTCCACTATTTATAACACTATCATAGCGGCCTAACCATTTAAACTTATTTGGTGCAATAATTTCAACAATATCATTAGTTATTATTGGTTCTGAAATAATTTTTGGAGCGTTAATTACTAAACACATTCTTTCATCTTGCCTAATAGTAACATCTGCTAGAGCTTTGTATGGAGCAGTATTATTAACTGTAATTTTCTTAATTGCAACATGTGTACATGTCTCCGTCATTCCATAGGTAACATAACACGCTGTTGTTTTTTGTAATAGTTGATTACGAATAGTTGTAGCAAGAGGAGCGCCACCAATAATTAGTGTTTTTATCTGGTTTAAATTGTTGAGTGATTGTTGGACTTGCATAGGCACCATTGCTGCAAAATCATACTTTTCATTAGTACCTATCGGATTTGTGCTTGGTGGTTTGATGTGTATATCCCATCCCAAAACCATGGCACGAACTAACATCATTTTACCTGCTATATAACTTGCCGATAAACATAATAGCGCTTTGGTACCTTCCAAAGCATTAAAGTAGTTACCCGTAGCTAAAGCACTATTTATCATGTGCTTTTTATATAGTTTTATAGGTTTTGGAGCACCTGTTGAGCCAGAAGTTTGTACAACAATATAATCTTTAGCATTTAACCATGTCCTAAAAAATATACCTATTTCTTTAACATAGGCTTCATTGGAAAGCTTTAACTCTTCAGCATAAGACAGTAAAGATTCTGAAGTATATGCTTTACCATTTATTTTAAACTCAGGATGCACTACCAACATTTTTATGGTTTTTAACTGTACCTGTCAATTTTTCTTTCCAGTTTGTCCATTTATACTTTTTAGCAAAAACAAACAATAATATTGGAAAAACAACTAATACTGGTAACAGTACATCTACCCCAGCAGCAGGTTCAGACATATCTTTTAACACAGAATCCGTTTGAAATGCTGTCCAATTTGCTGTAACCAATAATGCCGTTATTAAGTTATTAGCAGCATGGAAACCTAAGGCTAACTCTAAACCTTCATCCATTAAAGTAAGTATTCCTAAAAATAAACCTGTGCCTATATAGTATACCATAATAATGTACCCGATTTTTTCTACCTCAGGATTAGCAATATGCATTAAACCAAATATTACTGATGTAATTATTAATGGTACCCATCGGTTTTTAGCTAATATTCCCAAACCTTGCATTAAATAGCCTCTAAATAAATACTCTTCAAAACTAGTTTGTAAAGGAATTAATAGTACACTTATTAATAATAAGATTACAAATTTATTAGCATCAAAATTCCATTGATAATTTTCTGGTGAAAATTGATAATCAACAACAATCATTATACTAGTTATTACTCCCCACAATGTAAATGCAAACAACACTCTTTTCCAATCTATTAAAGAACGTGATGTTGTTAATGAAGTAATACTTTGTTTATGTATAAATTTTACCCAAAAGAAAAGTGCTATTAAACCAACTGCGAAAGGTAAAAGCATTTCTATTAAAAAACGGCTACTCCCTTTTCTTTTAATTTCTGACTGCATTATTGCATCAACATCTAAATTTAGCAACTCAATTGCTAAAAAGTTTAAAATCATGAGTCCTATAAACGCTCCTGGAATTAATAAATACTTCCAAAAACTATAATCACTTTTATATGCTTGTTCTATATACATTTTTTCTATTTAAAATTCCATTGTAATTGTGGTTTATAATGTAGCTTGCCACTTTCCACCTGTAACGGACTAACTATATTGTTAGTATATAAACTTCCTGTACCTAAACCTTGAGGCATTTTTGATTGCAACGTATAGGTCCATTGGCTTATTGCGTTTAAACCAATATTACTTTCTAAAGCACTCGTTATCCAATACTCAGTATTATTCTTTTCTGCTATTGCTATCCACTCATTACTACCTTTAAAACCACCTATTAAACTAGGTTTTAAAATAATGTATTGTGGTTTAATTGCTGCAATTAATTGCTCTTTTTCTTCATGAGTAAGTACTCCTATCAACTCTTCATCTAAAGCAATTGATAAAGGTGTTTTTTCACATAAACTCGCCATTATATCTGCTTGCTTTGGTTTAATAGGTTGCTCTATTGAATGAAGTTGTAATTCAGATAAAATTTTGAGTTTATCCAAAGCGTCTTCTACTGAAAAAGCACCGTTAGCATCTACTCGTAATTCAACATCTTCAACAGAATATTCTTTTCGTATTGATTTCAACAGGTTTAATTCCGTTTCAAAATCTATTGCTCCTATTTTCATTTTTATACAGGAAAACCCTTGCTTCAACTTCTCTTTTATTTGTTGTTTCATGAAAGCTTCATCTCCCATCCAAACTAAACCGTTAATAGAAATTGCCGCTTTACCCTGTGTAAATTTCGATGGAAATAACTCAAACGGATTAGCACTTTTTAATGATAAGAAAGCTTGCTCTAAACCAAACTGTATGGAAGGATAAGCTACTAACTGTTGTAATAATGCCGGTAAACCCAAACTAATATTTGCACACGCCCACTTTAATTTCTCTTCATAATCTGGAACATCATCAAAAGAAAGTGTACGTAGAATTCCACACTCGCCATATCCTTTCTTTCCATTATCTTCCAAAATAATAAACCAAGTTTCTTTAGTTTTTAACACGCCACGAGAGGTTCCACTAGGGCGTTTAAATTCAAGTATATGTTTTTTGTAGGTAGCTTTCATTAAATTGTAACTGAACTTCCTATTTCTATTAAATGTAGTTCTTTTTCAACTGCTTTAAATTTATTTACCGCAGCATTTTTGTCTATTTCTATAGGAGGAAAAGTATCATAATGACAGCCTAATATCTTTGCACACTGCACAAAATCAGCAGCTATAATTGCATCATCTACCCCCATTGTAAAATTATCACCAATTGGTAACACCGCTAAATCTAATTTTGCATGCATCGGTATCAATTGCATATCATAAGTTACTGCTGTATCTCCTGCAACATAAATAGTTTTACCATTATGAGAAATTACAAATCCCCCAGGTTGTCCGCCATAAGTACCATCAGGAAAAGAAGATGTATGTATTGCGTTAACATATTTTATTTTAATTGCATCAAACTCACACGTTCCTCCATGATTAATAGGATGTCCACTAAATCCCTTTCCTATATAATGCATAACTATTTCATAATTAGATATAATTTTTGCCCCTGTTCTTTTGGCAATAGTTTCTACATCTAAAATATGATCTTGATGTGCATGAGTGATTAAAATATAATCTGCAGCTAGTTTAGCTACATCAATATGCTTTGCTAAAGGGTTTGCCGTTATAAACGGATCTATCAATATTGTTTTATTGTTTATTCTTATCGAAATACAGGCGTGGCCTAAATATGTAACTTGCATTATTTATAATCTATGTATTATAAGAGCAAGATACACAAATAGCTTGGTATACAAAAAAACTTGAATCGTACGATTCAAGTTTTTTTTTAAAATTAATTTGGGGCAAAAAAGAACTTTTTCTAGCTCTTTTATAATTGTATAGTTATTTGGGGTATTTTTTTGAGGTAAAAAATCTTACACTTCAAATATAGATGGAATTCACTTTATCTAAAAAGTTATGTTGCAAAGCAAGTTGTTTTAGTGGTAAAAATAAAGCCTTACCAAATAGGCAAGGCTTTTTTAATAAACGACCTTTAAATATTAGTACTTAAACGTACCATACTCACTAGTTATAGTTAATTTTTTAGTTTCTGAAGCTTCAACTCTACCTATTACTTTGGCATTTACATTAAACGATTTTGATATAGCAATAATATCTTCTGCTATTTCTGGTGTTACATACAACTCCATTCTATGACCACAATTAAACACTTGATACATTTCCTTCCAATCAGTTTTTGATTGCTCTTGTATTAATTTAAATAATGGTGGTATTGGAAACATATTATCTTTTACAATATGTAAGTTTTCAACAAAATGTAAAATTTTTGTTTGTGCGCCTCCAGAACAATGAATCATTCCATGTACGGCATCACTAGAGTATTTAGATAAAATTGCCTTAATAATTGGTGCATATGTTCTTGTTGGCGATAATACTAATTTACCTGCATCTAAAGGAGAGTTCTCTACCGAGTCAGTCAACTTTGTAGTACCGGAATAGACTAAATCATGCGGTACAGCAGCATCAAAACTTTCAGGATATTTTTCTGCTAAGTACTTATGAAAAACATCATGTCTTGCAGAGGTTAATCCATTAGAGCCCATCCCTCCATTATATTCTTTCTCATAAGTTGCTTGACCAAAAGATTCCAAACCAACAATTACATCACCAGGAGAAATATTAGCATTATCAATTACTTCAGAACGTTTCATACGAGCCGTTACTGTAGAATCTACAATAATTGTTCTTACTAAATCACCAACATCTGCTGTTTCTCCTCCTGTAGAATGTATCGTTACACCAAATTCTTTCAATTCTTTAATCAACTCTTCAGTACCGTTAATTATTGCAGAAAGTACTTCTCCCGGAATATTATTTTTATTCCGTCCAATAGTAGAAGATAGCATAATATTGTCAGTGGCTCCTACACACAATAAATCATCAATATTCATGATTAAAGCATCTTGAGCTATTCCTTTCCATACGGAAAGATCTCCAGTTTCTTTCCAGTACATGTATGCTAAAGACGATTTTGTTCCTGCCCCATCAGCATGCATTATCAAGCAATATTCCTCATCACCTGTCAGGTAATCTGGTACTATTTTACAAAACGCTTTAGGGAATACCCCTTTATCTACATTTTTAATAGCATTGTGTACATCTTCTTTAGAAGCTGAAACTCCTCGTTGGCTATATCTTTTTGAAATTTCTGAACTCATATTATCTAGAGTAATTAGGTGCTTCTTTAGTAATTGTTACATCATGTGGATGACTTTCATTGATTCCTGAGGCTGTAATCTTCACAAATTGCCCTGTATTTTTTAAAGTTTCAATATCTTTAGCACCACAGTACCCCATACCAGCTCGTAAGCCTCCGACAAACTGATGTATACTTTCTTGTAACTCTCCTTTATAAGGTACACGTCCAACAATTCCTTCAGGAACTAATTTCTTAATATCATCTTCCACATCTTGAAAATACCTGTCTTTAGACCCTTTTTTCATAGCCTCAACAGATCCCATTCCTCTGTAAGATTTAAATTTTCTTCCTTGTAATAATATTGTTTCTCCTGGAGATTCTTTTGTTCCTGCTAATAATGATCCTAACATTACACAATCAGCTCCTGCAGCAATTGCTTTAGGAATATCTCCCGTAAAACGAATACCGCCATCTGCAATTACAGGAACTCCAGAATCTTTAATAGCTGCAGCCACCTCTAATACAGCAGAAAACTGAGGATATCCTACCCCAGCCACTACACGTGTTGTACAAATAGATCCTGGGCCTATTCCTACTTTAATACCATCTGCACCAGCGTTAACTAAATACTTAGCTGCTTCGGCAGTAGCTATATTTCCAACGATAACATCTAAATTTGGAAACTTATTTTTAACAGTTTTCAAAACGCTTACTACTCCTTTGGTATGACCATGAGCAGTATCAATAATTACTGCATCAACACCAGCATTTACCAGAGCTTCTGTACGTTCAACTACATCAGCAGTAACTCCTAAAGCAGCTGCTACTCGTAACCTTCCGTATTGATCTTTATTAGCGTTTGGTTTTAAAGTTACTTTAGTAATGTCTCTAAATGTTATTAAACCTACTAATTTATTATTACTATTTACTACGGGTAATTTTTCAATTTTGTTTTCTTGTAAAATCCCTTCCGCGTCTTTTAAAGAGGTCCCTTCATGGGTTGTTACCAAGTTTTCAGAGGTCATCACTTCAGAAATTTTTCTTTCGTTATTTTTTTCAAAACGCAAATCTCTGTTAGTAACAATACCTATTAATAAGCCCTTTTCATCAACTACTGGTATTCCTCCAATACTATGCTCTCTCATGCTCAGTTTAGCATCAGCAACAGTAGCCTCCTTTGGTAGTGTTATTGGGTCTATAATCATACCTGATTCCGAACGCTTTACTTTACGAACTTCATTGGCTTGCGCCTGAATAGACATATTTTTATGTAAAACTCCAATACCTCCTTCACGTGCAATAGCTATAGCCATTTCTGATTCTGTAACAGTATCCATTGCTGCAGAAATAATCGGAATGTTAATTGAAATGTTTTTAGTAAATTTTGTTTGTATACTTACTTCTCTTGGGAGTATTTCAGAGTAAGCAGGTACTAAAAGTACATCATCATAAGTTAAACCCTCACCTACGATCTTTGTGTTGTGTGTTGTCATAGTGCAATTAGTAATAATTGCATGCAAATATAGTCATTTTTTGCGTGACTACTCTAAATTAAAAAACTTTTATAGTTTCGGACATCTCTTACAGTTTGTCTTCCCTTTTTTTTTATATTTTTTGCAGCATTTACTCTTTTTACCTTCACATGCAGAGCAATCATTTACAACCACATTACAAGGACTAGAAATAATAATAGGTGTATGCATCATGACACTTTGTTTATTTAAACCAAATATAAATAAAGTGCAAATATATAAAAAAAGAGCTCACTATTTTATGTAGTAAACTCTTTTAAATCTGAAATATGTTTTCATTCTGGAGTTTGAGCCTCAGAAGTTGCTTTAAAACTCATAATATCTCTATCAAACATATAATGACCTGTTTTATCATTACCTATAATATTTAATTTATCAAGCATCGTTCTAGCTTGAGCTTCTTCTTCAAGTTGTTCTGCAACATACCATTGCATGAAATTATGGGTGTTGTAATCTTTGTGACTCAAGCACTCAAAAATAATTTCATTAATTTTTTCAGTTACATAAATCTCACTTGATAAAAACTCTTCAAACAACTCATTTAAGGTTTCAAAATTTGCTTTAGGAGCCTCTAATGCAGGAACAATCGCTTTTCCTCCTCGTTCATTAATAAACTTAACAAGCTTAATCATATGTACGCGCTCTTCTTCTGAGTTAGCATAAAAAAAGTCTGACACTCCGTTAAACCCATGTACATCAGCCCATGAAGCCATTGCTAAATAATGCATTGATGCATTAGCTTCATATCTTACCTGATCATTTAATAATTTTTCTATTTCCTTTTTCATTATCATTCTTTAGTTTAAAAAGTAAAGTTACATAAAATAATATCTTTTATTAAATCATTTTATATTAAGTTTATTTTAGCAAAAAGCTATAATTATTTTAG
This sequence comes from uncultured Flavobacteriaceae bacterium, assembly GCA_947493535.1. Classification (GTDB taxonomy): domain Bacteria; phylum Bacteroidota; class Bacteroidia; order Flavobacteriales; family Flavobacteriaceae. The sequence goes on from CANLRK010000006.1 coordinate 44,526, forward strand.
TATTTTCACAGTTCAAAAATATTAATTCATGAAAAATTTACTGGTAACTATCCCTGCCCTTTGCATTTTAGCCTGTGGCACACAAAAAGAAACCTCTTCTACTCCTGTAGTTAATAAAACAAGTACATCTGTAGCAACTACTTATGCAAATACTATTACTGCTGCTGAAATGAAAACGGATTTATACATTTATGCTTCTGATGAATTTGAAGGTAGAGATACCGGAGAACCAGGGCAAAAAAAGGCTGTGGAGTTTTTAAAGAAAGAGTATCAAAAAATGAATATTCCTTCAGCTTTTGAAGGTGATGATTATTTTCAAGAAATACCAGTAGCTTACTTTGAAGGAAAAGCAAAAAATGATTCTGAAAATGTGTTGGCCTATATCAAAGGAACTGAAAAACCTGAAGAAGTATTGGTCATTTCTGCACATTTAGATCATGTAGGACATCACGATGGAAAAATATACAATGGCGCTGATGATGATGGTTCCGGTACCGTTGCTCTACTAGAAATTGCCGAAGCCTTTAAAAAAGCTAAAGAGAATGGTGATGGCCCTAAACGTTCGGTACTAATTTTACATGTTACTGGTGAAGAAAAAGGATTGTTTGGTTCTAGATACTATGCAGAAAACCCTGTTTTCCCTTTAGAAAACACTATTGCTAACATTAATGTTGATATGATTGGACGCGTAGACCCAGAACATAAAGACAACGAAAATTACATTTATGTTATTGGAGCAGATAGATTAAGCACACAATTAGATGAAACTGTTACAAATGCTAATAAAAACCTAAGTGAATTTACACTTGACTACAAATATAATGACAGAAACGATCCGCAGCGTATTTACTACCGCTCTGATCACTACAATTTTGCAAAAAAAGGAATTCCTTCGGTATTTTTCTTTAGTGGTATTCATGAAGATTATCACCAACCTACTGACACCCCTGATAAAATAAATTATCCGCTTATGACGAAGCGAACAAAATTAATTTTTCACACTGCATGGGATTTGGTTAATAGAACTGACCGTATAAAAGTAGATAGAGACGGTAATTAAAAATCTATCTCCTTAATAAACTAACAAAGCTGTTTTGATTAGTATAACACAGCTTTGTTAGTTTCTATTTTCACAAAACATGAAACACAAAAAAAACCTTTCATTTCTGAAAGGCTTTTACTTTTGGGTGGAAGACCGGATTCGAACCGGCGACCCTCGGTACCACAAACCGATGCTCTAACCAACTGAGCTACAACCACCATATTGCGGGGGCAAATTTAAGTAATATTTTAACTTCTAAAAAAGAAAAAAGCATTTTTTTTTCATCTTTTTCACAACATACTCACTCTGAAATATTTACTATATTAAGTCCTGTAAACTTCTTACAGCTACATAACGCTCTACAGTATACCCTTCGGCTGCTTCTACCCCAATTAAACGTCCTAAATCTTGAGCTCTATATTGAATACTATCTATAAAGTTTTTGCTTGTTATAGGTGTTTCCGCTTCTTTACTACTCGGATCATAAAATTGTGAAGTATAGGCTTTAACAGCTGCTATTTTGGTTTCCAAAAAACCGGTAACATCAACTACAAAGTCAGGTTCTATATTTTTCCATTGTATGTAATGATATACTTGTTTCGGGCGCCATTTATTTTGCTCAACCCCTTCTATACTCGTTACTATTTTTAATAAACCTGATAAAAAACAAGCATCAGAAACCAACTTACTACCTTTAGGGTGATCAATGTGTCTATCATCTATGGCATTACATAATACAATTTCTGGTTGGTATTTTCTTATCGTTTTAATAATTTCAAGTTGGTGTTCCTTATCATTTATAAAAAAACCATCAGAAAAATTTAAATTTTCTCGTACATGAACTCCTAAAATATCTTTAGCAGCAATAGCTTCTTGGTCTCGTATAGCTGCACTACCACGTGTGCCTAACTCTCCCCTTGTTAAATCTATTATCCCAACTTTTTTTCCAGCTTTAATTTCCTTTGCCAAAGTAGCTCCGCAGCTTAGCTCTACATCATCAGGGTGTGCTCCAAAAGCCAATATGTCTAATTTCATTGTTTCTATTTAAAAGGTAACGTAATATAGTATTGAGCCTAATATAGCTAATAAACTAATTAAAAATAAAATAGGGCTTATTAAAATATAGGGTTTTCTTAAAGTGTATAATACAGAACGTTTGGTTATCTGTATCATTTTTTGTTTTACTTCGTTTAAGTTTTCTGCATTTAGAGTACTTAACAACACACCAACATCACTAGTTATTGCTTCTTTGTTTCTTTTAAACCTAATGTTATAATTGTTGTACGCTATTTTATAGTTATTCAAAAATTCTTTTTTACTACTTACAACCTCTAACGAATTGATTAAAATTATAATAGCATTTAACTGTTTATCCTTTGAAATTAAAAACAGAGCATCTATAAATGTTATAACACTAAATAGCAATAAGAAAATCCAAAACTTTCCGATTCGATCGTAAAATTTTGGCTTTATTTGATAGTGATATGTAACAACTTCTTCAATATTTTTAATTCTTGAAGATACTGTGAAATTTTCTATAGGTTTTTTAGTTATAACTGAAAACTTAATATTTTCAGACTCATTTAACAAATCAAAATCTACTTTTAATTTACTTTTTGTTAGTTTACTAAACCAAACTTTAATAGCCAATGGCTCTTTTTCTATCAAATCAAAATCAACAATAGCATTCTCTTTTTCTATATTGATTATTAGTGGTTGAATTAACTCATATTTTGATATCGGATTACCCTCGTTATATACTTCAAATTTAGATTGGTAATTTCCTGACACCTCTTCAGAATCATACAAGTAAATAGTTAAATCGTTACTTCCTAAGTGTTGCACCAACAAATTAAGCCCTACTAATATTGGTAAGATAACGATAAAGTTTTCGTATAAAAACTTTAATATTTTGTATATAATATTATTCGATTTTGATGCCATACTATTGATAACAAAAATACAAAAGTAACATAAAAACAAAACCCCAGCCAAGCTGGGGTTTTAGATTGATTACACTTAAAAAATTATTACCAGAATATTAATCTTTCTTTACAATGATAAATTCTGATCTACGGTTGGCTTGGTGTGCAGCTTCACTACATTTCACCCCGTTTCCACACTCATTAATCAACTGAGTTTCTCCCATTCCTACTCCAGTAATCCTATCAGCAGAAATTCCTTTTGATATTACATACTGTGCTGTTGATTTTGCTCTTCGTTGTGATAAGGCCATGTTATAATCATCATTAGCTCTAGAATCTGTATGAGATTCTGCTCTAATAACCATATCAGGATAGGTATTCATTACCTCTACTAACTTGTCTAACTCTGCTGCTCCTTGAGCAGTAATATTATGCTTGTCTAACTCGAAAAATATAGGGTTCAATACAACTCTATCTTCTACTATTATTTCTTCTAAAGCAATTTGTTTTGATACTTCTGGCTCATCCGTTTCAGCTACATCAATACTATTGCTTAAATACAACTCTTTATTAGCTTCCACCTTAAAGGCTTGATTACACTCATATTTAAATTGCACATATCCATTTTCATCTGATGTTTTTGTAGCAACTTTATTACTATTCTCATCAAAAATAGCTACTGATGTTAAGGCTAATGGAGCTTGTGTTTTGCTATCTATTACTTGTACTGTTAAAAGTACATCACATACAGGTATAATTTGCTCAAAGCGATAGATATCGTCACTTCCTGCTCCACCATCTCTGTTAGAAGCAAAGAAACCTTGCTGTGTTTCTTCATTTACCGTATAACTAAAGTCATCTTTACCGGAGTTAATTGGTGCGCCTAAGTTACGTACAGAACCAAAGTTGTCCCCTTCCATTTGTGAAGCATACACATCAAGCATTCCTAAACCTGGACGACCATTAGAAGCGAAGTATAATATGTTTTTACTACTGATATATGGAAAACGCTCTGACCCTTCGGTATTAATAGCTTCTCCTAGGTTTACTGGCTCTCCATACGTTCCATCTTCATTAATAGTTACGTACCATAAGTCAGTAGCTCCTATACTTCCTTCCCTATCTGAACTAAAGTATAAACGCTTTCCATCCAAACTTACCGCAGGATCTCCAGTATTATAGTTTTCTACGTTAAATGGTAATGTAGTTACATTAGTCCACTCGCCATTTTCTAAAGTAGCAGTATATAAGTTAATTGTACTTTTTCCAGTGTTATCTTTTTTAAACTTTTTACCAAATAAGCCAGCATCTCTATCTAAGCTTTCTCCAGAAAAATACATAGTTTTTCCGTCTAAACTAAAGCTTACTGTTCCTTCATTATACTTGGTGTTTACTTTACTACCTAGTGTAGTTTCATTAGACAAGTCGCCTGAACCTGCATCATAATCGGAGCTATAAATATCTAAATATGGTTCTTCATTCCATCCATATTTTCTAGATTTTCCGCTACGTGCAGAAGCATAATAAACTTTGCCTTCGTGTTCTATAGGTCCAAATTCGGCATATTTACTATTAAATGCTTCTAATGCTTTAACGGTAAACTTTGGAGTATCTTCTAGTAAACTAGCAACTCTATTCGGATTACTTTTATGAGCTATTGCACGAGCATCATTAGGTGCTACACTTGCAAATTTATTCATTGCTGCATTGGCCTTTTCATATTTTCCGTTAGCCTTTAACATTTGTGCATAACGAAAATAATGCTCGGCATTTTGGCTAGTTTCTAACACTTTAGCATACCACTCTTCAGCTGCTGTTGTATTAAATACATTGTAATAAGTGTCGGCTAAACGGCCATAAACATAATCATCGCCATGACCATCTTCTATAACTTCTAAATATTCAGAAATTGCATTAACATATTCTAAATTATCAAAATATTTATCGGCTTTTTCGGTTTGCTTACTTTGGGCATTTACACTAAACATTCCCAATAAGAATAACCCTGTATATATGTATTTTTTCATTGTTTCGGTTTTTTATATTAGAAAAATCTTGGTGAACGTGATACTTTCTTTTTAAAGTTTAAATCAAATTGTAAAAACACCTCATGTGAAGCTCTTGCTTCTTCATTGATGTCAGTTAAAATATGATCATATGCATAACCTAAACGTATACTTTTTGAAAAGGCAAAGCCTACTAATCCACTAAATGAATCTTCATTTCGGTAAGACGCCCCTAACTCAAATCTGTCATAAAACAAAAAGTTAGCATTTACATCAAACGAAACTGGCGATTCAAAAGATGATTTAACTAATACTGATGGCTTGAATTTAGTATTTTCACTTAACTGAAACACGTATCCAGCAGTAAGAAAATAATGCAATTCTTCAGTTCCATACTCTGTACCATTAGCGTCTAAATGCACACTTTTTAACATGTTTGGCACAGATAATCCAACGTAGTATTTATCTGAATAGAAAAATGCACCAATACCAGCGTTTGGAGTTGCCTCACTTACATCTGCACTAAAAGCATCATCAGGATCTAAGGTTTCTACATCACTTAATAATCCGATATCATGAAGGGTTACCCCTCCTTTCACCCCTAAAGCTAACTTATGTTCTCCTCCTAACCCTATGGTATATGAGAAATCTGCATAAATATTATTTTCCTTTACTGGTCCATGCTGATCTGAAATTACTGACAACCCTAATCCTACTTTTTCTCCAACTGGACTATGTGCTGAAAAGGTTAACGATCGTGGTGCTCCATCAAAACCTGTCCACTGATTACGATATAAGGCAGTAATTGATAAACTTTCAGTTGATCCTGCATAAGCGGGGTTAAATACAGCTTGATTATACATATACTGTGTATACTGCGGATCTTGTTGTGCTTGTAGTGTATTAGTATACCCTAGTATACATAATACTACTACGGCTATTATTGTGTTTTTCATTTGTATTGTCTGAATCTAAAAATTAGTTAGTTTTTATTTTTCGTTGTTAATATACACCCACTTCTTCACAATATCTCCATATTTTGGATGTACAGTCCTTAACTTCATTACATAGTAATAAGTTCCTGTTGGTAACCCATCACCATTCCACTCATTTCTATAATTTGCTTTTCTATATACAGAAACACCGTGGCGGTTAAAAATTTCAATACTAGCAATATTTGTTTCTCCATTTGGGTTTACAGGTCCTGCTAAGAATCCTGCGTCAAAAGTATCGTTCACTCCATCGTTATTAGGAGAGAAACCTGTTGGCAATAAACAGTTGATATCTTCAGAAACTGTAAAACTATCTGTTTGCAAACATCCGTATGAATTTGTTGCAGTAACGGTATATATACCATATTCATCTACAACTACAGTATCCGTATTTTCTCCTGCTAAAACTTCTGTAGTAACACCATCATTATACTCCCATGAGTAGGTTAAATCTGTTGCTGCACTATCTACTACTAATGTTGTTTCATTACCAGGGCAAATTACATCATCGCCAGTAATACCGTTTAATGTAAAGTTAATTCCGTTAACCAATACTACAGCAGTATCACTTAACATTTCCCCAGAAACACTATCCTCTAGTTGGGCAAAATATGTAGTATCTTCAGTAGGACATACTTCAATACTAGCTCCAGTTCCTACAACAGTAGCACCGTCATACCAAGTTATTGTTGTATTAGAAGATGCTGTGCCAGAAGGTTCAAATCGCCAAGCTTCATTAGTCGCACTCCAAGAACCTCCGTTTCTTCCAGGTGCAGATGCAAAAGAAGTAGCATCACCATTTTGAATACCTACTGTTCCATTAATGTTACATCTTGTTTCAATATATACTTCAATTACATTAGTAGTTTCATAAAGAACCATTTGAAAAGTAGAACCCGTAGAAGTACATGACCATGAATGCAAATTATTAAAACTAACAACAAACATTCTGTTAGGAGCTGTTCCCATTACTTCCCAACTAATTTCTCCATCAGCAGGATGTGAGCTATAAATATCTTGGTGCACTCCGAAAATAGCGTTTGTCATTCCTGATGCAGAAGGAACAGGATCAACCCATAACCAACTACTCGTATCATCATTAAAGTTTCCATTCCTGTTAATATATTTATCTACATCAAAAGATAATGCTCCATTGTTACTAATAATCAACTCACTATAACAATTTTCAAAAAATGAAAATGTAAATGGTAAATCTATTTCTGGATCATAAAATTGATCATCATTATCTATAAAACCAGAAGGCAATACATTTGCTAAACCACTAAATGCTGCTGGTGGAGCATATGGTATAGATGTTACATTATAGGTGCTTGTTGTTGAAGCATCGGTAAAGCTTGTATTTAAAGTCACACAAGCAGGAGTATCACAATCAATTATGTACTCTCCATTTGCTCCTGTTCCTGGTAATACTTCAAAACATCCACCTGTTGGTGTAATTACATATAAATTATATGAAGTAATTGCAGAACATCCTGTTGCAGGATCTTCAACTACTACAAAAATTTCATCCGGATTTGTTGTATTTGTAAAAGGCGTAGTTACTGCTCCTGTACCAGCAGTAGCATCTGCCATTGTTTCATAATATGTATAAGTATACCCCGTTGCTCCACCTGAAATAATAGCTTCATTAACAGTTAAATCAAAAGGAACCATACCATCTGTATCATCATCTTCTAAAGTTAAATCTGGAGGAGTAGTAATCACCAAACTTCCTGCAGAAATAGTAATATCGTCTGTAGCTACACAAGCAGAAGCTCCATAAGTAACATTTACTGTATATGTTCCTAATACATTTGTTGTTAAAGTATCAGTAGTTTCTCCTGCAATAGGGTTACCATCTAACAACCATTCATAAGTTGTTGGTGTTGCAAAAGCACCAGCGGCTGTTAAGGTGAAGTCTGTACCATTACAAACTGAAAAATCATCTCCTAACTCCACTAAAGCACCAGAACCTACCCCTATAGCAACATCAACAGTTGCTTCGTTTTCTACTATAGATCCATCACAATACGTATATTCAACATGCGCTGTATATGATGTAGTTGCTGTTGGACATACGTTTACTGAAGTATTGGTTGATAGTTGTGACCCATCAGCATTTTGCCATTCAAAAAATGTAGGAACATCTGCTCCATCTGGTGAAAACCTCCATGCTTCATTAGTTGCTGTCCATGGTGAATCACTTGTATTTCTTCCTGGTGCAGCATAACCTATTGTTCCGCCTATATTCTGAATTCCTATAACAGCATTACCATCATTCCAACCTGTACACACAGGTTTGTCAGTAATATAAACATCAATAAAATTTGATGTTTCATGTAATACAATTTGTTGTGTGGTTACTAATGATGTACAACTAAAATGATTTACTGTATAGTTGATAACAAAAGCTCTGAATGGAGCTGTTCCTGTTACTCCATAAGAAATACTTCCTCCAACGGAAATATCCATATCATGATACGCTCCGAAAATACCTCCGGAAGGTAAATTAACATTAGGCACATCATCATCAAAACTCCAAGAATTGTATTGCCCCGCTAAAGAAGTATCAAAAGAAATATCTCCATTTCCTCCAATTACGATTTGATTAGAAGCATTCCCAAAGTAACAAAAGGTAAAACCTAAATCAATAACTTCTGAATACTGGTCATCACTTGACAATCCTCCATCAACAGAAACTGTAACAGGATCAAAAGGAATAGAGTTTACCACATAAGTTGAGCTCGCATCTTTAGGAGTAAAGTATGATGCTGTTAAATCGTAGCAATCACCTGCTTCACACAAGTTTATATTGCTACTTGTTTCCAACCCATTGGTTACTAAGTTTTGTGCATTCATACACAAGCCCCCTAATAGTAATAATACGGGTAATAATTTCTTCATTTTTACATTATTTTTTGGTTAAGAATGGCACTAAAATACTTAAAAAAAAAGTAAAAAAAACATTTAATTTCAATCATCGACTAAAAACCTAAATTCAAGACCAACTACATATCATATGTTAATAACTACAAAAAAAGCCAATTTCAGTATATGAAATTGGCTTTTTCACATCAAACTAAAATATTACTTTTTATAATGCTTTTTATATTTCCAATAAGAAACTGCTCCTAACAATAACCACAAAATAAATGCTATTATAATAGAGTTGTTTGATACCGATTTGTCTCCACTTGCGTAAGAATGCAATCCTACTAAATAAAAATTAACCCCGAAGTATGTGAATAATATAGAACCAAAACCTAAAATAGTAATCCAATTATATAACCAGCGACCACGTAAACCAGGTACTAAACGCATATGAATAATAAATGCATATACCATAATACTAATTAAAGCCCAAGTTTCCTTAGGATCCCAACCCCAATAGCGTCCCCACGATTCATTGGCCCACATACCTCCTAAAAAGTTTCCAATGGTTAACATTACTAGTCCTACTGTTAATGCCATTTCATTAATTATGGTTAGCTCTTTGATATTTAAATCTAACTTAGCTTTATTATTTTTTGTTGTAAATAGCATTAGTAATAGCGTGACTATTCCTAAAATTGCTCCCAAGGTAAAAGGTCCATAACTTGCTACAATTATAGCTACATGAATCATTAACCAATAACTATCTAATACAGGTTGTAAATTTCCTATAGCAGGATCTATAAAACTTAAGTTTGACACCCATAACAGCATAGCGGTTACAAAAGCAGTTGCTGCTAAGGTTAGTTCTGATTTTTTTCCAAAAATCAATCCAAATAACATGGTAGCCCATGACACATATATAATTGACTCATATGCATCACTCCACGGTGCATGTCCAGATATATACCATCGTGCTATTAAACCAAGTGTATGAGCTATAAATGCTACAATTATAGCTGCTTTTAATATTGTTGTTATAACCTGAAGAAACTTATTAGTCTTGAAAATCTGTACTATTAACACAATAAATAAGATTACTCCTAACAAGAAGTAACTGTACTCCAAATTTTTAAATACGTTATATTTATTATAAGCTATTTCTGCTTTAATTTTATTGTCAGATGGCAATATATCAGCACTATATTTTTTCTGCAAAATTTTAAATCCTTCCAATAATTTATCTGCTGTGGTATAGTCTCCCGTTTCTTTTCCTTTTATTAGAGCACTAATATAAGCTGGTAATAAATTACGGACATTCGTATTCATTTCATTTGTACCAAAATCAACCTCTCCTAATTCTGGGTAAGACACCCATTTGTTATTTTCATCATTAGGAACAGGGAACACCTTAAGCACACTACCCATTAATGCTTGTGAAAATAGCTGCTCTTGCTGATAAAGTTTTGTGATATCTTTTTGAAACTTGTTCGGGTTAAATGCTTTAGTAGCTTCCTCTAATTGTTTATCGGTAATTTTATGCACTCCATTACCGTCAAAAAAATCCGATAAGGCTACATATTTAGTATCCAACGGCACTCCTAACACCTTACGAATACTATCATTACCTCTTTTTAGTTTAATTACCGGTACATCAAACCATAAGCGACTATTTTGTACCATTGATAAAAACACCTGATTGGCATCTAAACCCTCATAAGAATTTTTCTCTGATAATTTTCTAAGTAATTCTGAAGCATAAGTATTTAAAGGTTTCATTCTACCTCCAAAATCTTGAATAACTAAGGTTCCGAATTTAGCTGCAGCTTCTTTTGAAAAGGCACGTTTATGCAAAATTGAATCTACTTTATGCTTTTCTAGCTTAGTATGTTGTTGAGAAAAACCCAATACCGAAGTAAAAATAAAAGCTAATGCTAACAGTTTAGTTTTTTTTATCTTTACCTTTTCTAATTGATTTCGTAAGTCAGAAAAACGTGTGTTTTTAAGAAAAATAATAGCTAACATTGCTATAAATAACAATCCGTATCCAATATAAGAAATCCACGTACCCCAAAAATCATGGTTTACAGAAAGAATGGTTCCTTTTTCATCTGGATCAAACTGTGCTTGAAAAAAACGATAACCTTTATAATCTAAAATATTATTCATAAAAATATCGTAGTCAAAAGACGTTTTACCATCATGAACTGTTACTTTAGATTTAAACGATTTGTATGCTTTCATATTTCCTGGAAACTTTTCAGCTATAAAATCGTTTAATTGAATAGAAAATGGTAATTGTATTTCTGTAGAGCCATAGCTCATATGAAAATCTAAACCACCAACTTTTACAGATTTCATTGGAACTACAAATCCTTTCCCTCCTAACAAGGTAGTTCTTTTGGTTTCATTATTTGCAGTAATATCAAGTACTAAAGCATTTTCTAAAGGTTTTCCTGTAGTGTTTTCTGTAGCTTTAACAATTTCATACTTACCTCGTACAACTGGATCTGGAATAACAAACTGAGTTTCACCCAAATCATATAATGAACGAAATTTTAACGGTTGTATGCTATCTTTTACAACCGCAGATTTTTGCTGATCGGCCATACGCATTACCGTACCGTGAAAAGGAGAATTAATAGTTGGGTTATCAGGATCAACATCAGAGATATTAATCGCCCCTGCAGTTGGCTTATTAAACGCAAATAAAATATTATGAATATTTTCTACCGTACCTTCTTCTATGTAATGATCATGACGACTACCTCCACTTGCTTCTACTAATTTTATATACCTATTCCCTTCTGGATTTTCTATTAAAGCATTAGTTGCCCCTTCAATAAAGTTTACATATTTAATTTGTATTGGTGCATCATTATAATCAGATTCAATTTCGAAATCATTATCTAATTTTTCTGATAACATTAAAGCTCTTGATATAGTACGGCGTTGCAATACACCATCCTTTTCAAAATTACCATCTACATAAGCTTTCAAATATACTTTTTCTGACAGCATCTTATCTGTTGTTGCCCCTTCACGTATAGGCATTACTCCCTCATAACCTATATACCTAGTAACAAAAGCTCCTAGTATTATAAGTACGAATGCTAAATGTAGTGTTAGAGTTGCCCATTTTTCTTTTCGAAGTAATTTATACCTAAAAATATTCCCAGCAAAATTCACCATAAAAAGCCCCATTATAGTTTCAAACCACCATGTGTTATACACTAATGTTCTGGAATAAGGTGTTGGCGAAGTTTCTGCCCCCATATCTAAAAAGGTACCTACTGCCATTGCTATTGCAAATGCAATAAAAAGGACAGCCATTAAACGTGTAGAAAATATAATTTGGGCTAGTTTAGATTTCATTTGTAGGGTAGTATTTAAATAATGCGTACAAAAATACATTATTTATTTAATGATACGATACTATTAACATTTTATAAACCTAAGTAAAAACCTTATTTATTTTGTCGTGCTCTGAATATTTCCATAAACATAAAACTAGCTATATTTCTTGCTTTATTTTTTGCAAGATCTGCTAATTCTCCCTCAAACAATTCATCTAAAGTTCCTAACCACAATTGAAGCCATAATCCGAAAAGATCATTGGATAATTTATTATCATTTTTCTCATCTACCTCAACATGCTTTTTTAAGGGATTGCCTGAAAACACATTTTTTCTAAACAACTGACTTTCCCAAAAGTCCGTTAAATGTATTAAATGAGCATCCCAATCATGGATTGCTTTGTTAAAAATTGGCGCAAGCTCAGCATCTTTTCTAACTTTAGTATAAAAAGTGTTTACCAATAGCGCTACATCCTCTCTATTCTGTATATCGTTCATCTTCTTTAAAAAACTTATAGCAAGTTAATAATTATTAAACTTATATTAATTGCTAATGCTACTAATAACATATTAAAAACCACTTTGGGTTTTGCTTGAGCCAAAACTGCTGCATTATAAGCCATAGATGATGAAATACATAACGCCAATTCAAAAATTGTTGTGTTAGAATTATCCATCAACAAATACATTACTGCTGCAGATCCTATGGCTGTTTGAAAAATAATAGTAATGGGAATTAAAATTAAATACCCATCTTCAAATTCTTTTAACGTTTTTCTGTATTTTTCCATTTTTCTAATTTTAATCGTCACAAATTTCCTTCATTAATCAACGGAATTTTATGAGTCAAATCATAAACAGTATTATGATACCTGAACAACTACTAATCAATTATGGAGCAATCGTAAAAACGTATGCAAAAGATGCACTAATACTTGAAAAAAATAACAGTGCAAAGTTCTTTTATCAAATAAAATCTGGGAGTATAAAAATGCATACTATCTCTGAAGATGGTAAAGAGTTTGTTTTAGGATATTTTACAAAAGATCAAAGTTTTGCTGAGCCTCCACTATTTGGCAATTTTCAATATCCTGCTAATGCATCTGCATTAGAAGAAACTAATGTCTATATTCTGAATAAAAATGCTTTTTTTAAGCTGCTAAAAGCAAATTTTGAAATACATCTACAACTCAACAAAATTTTGTGTAATAGAATTCAATATAAATCAATGATGATGTCGGAAATTTCAGTACAAAGCCCTGAACATCAAATCATCAGTTTATTAAGTTATTTAAAACGAAATTCTGGCGCCGAAAATAAATACCAAGTGCAATTAACTCGACAGCAAATAGCCGACCTTACAGGTTTAAGAGTAGAAACTGTTATTAGAACTATTAAAAACTTGGCTCAAAAGAAAAAATTAGAAATCATAAATAGAAAAGTTTTTATTTAAAGTTACAAACCTTACTTTAGCTACATGATAAAGATTGTGCTCTTAGGAACTGGTAATGTTGCAACGCATTTATATAATGCCTTCCATATTAATCATAAAACAAAAGTAGTACAGGTGTACAACCGTTCTAAAAAAAGATTACTATATTTTGAAAAACACTCAACAACAACTACAACATCTATTAGTAAAATTACAGAACATGCCGATGTATATATTGTTGCCATTTCTGATGATAGTATTAATGAATTTACTAAGAAATTACGTTTTCATAATAAACTAGTAGTGCACACATCTGGTTCTGTTGGAATGATGAGTATTGCTAATCAAAATAAACGTGGTGTTTTTTATCCGTTACAAACTTTTACTTTAGGAAAAAAGGTTGATTTTACTCAAATTCCTATATGTATTGAAACCGAATTTCCAGAAAACTTACCTGTATTAGAGCAGTTGGCTAATGCTATTTCCAACCATTGCTATCATATATCTTCCGAGCAACGAAAAGCGTTACATATTGCGGCCGTTTTTGTAAATAACTTTGTAAATCACATGTATCAAAAAGGAGCTGAGATATGTAGAGAACATAAGCTACCTTTTGATATTTTAAAACCATTAATACAAGAAACTGCACGTAAAATTGAAACTCTTTCTCCGGAAAAAAGTCAAACAGGCCCAGCAATACGAAACGATAAAGAAACAATAAGTCAACATCTTACTGACTTAACAGATAAAACACAACAAGAAATTTATAAAATATTAACTATATCAATACAAAAAACACATGGCAAAAGCTAGTTATAAAGAATTAATGAATAACATTACTACATTTATTTTTGATGTTGATGGCGTTTTAACTGATGGTACAATAATGGTTACCACTGCTGGAGAAATGTATAGAAACATGAATATTAAAGACGGTTATGCTTTAAAATCGGCTATTTTAGCTGGCTATAATATTTGTATAATTTCTGGAGGTAGTAATGAAGGTGTGCGTAAACGTTTAGAGGGCTTAGGGATTACCGATATTTATTTAGGAGCTCACCAAAAAATATTACCATTTGAAACATACTGCAAGAAAAAAAACATTAATCCAAATGAGGTGCTTTATATGGGGGATGACATACCTGATTTACCTGTAATGGAATTAGCTGGAATTGCTGCTTGTCCGCAAGATGCTGCTCCAGAAGTCAAAGACCTTTCAGAATATATTTCTCCTATAAAAGGAGGAAAAGGATGTGGAAGAGATGTTATTGAACAGGTAATGCGCGTTCAGGGGAAATGGATGACTCAATTTGAAGCAAAATACGATTAACAATTATCTTTATGCAGCTTCTTAATCTTATCCGGTATAAAAACTTACTAATGATAGCATTTATACAATGCCTTATTAAGTATGTTTTTTTTGAACTTCCTCAATTTAAAAATGCAAACCTTATAACAGCATTAAGCACTACAAGCTTTACCTGTTTAGTACTGGCTACAATTTGTATTGCAGCTGCAGGTTATATTATTAATGATATTTATGATGTTATTGCCGATACCGTTAACAAACCTAAAAAACTAATTGTAGGCAAACATATTTCAGAAACTATGGCTGTTAACTACTATGTTGCGTTTACAGTAATAGGAATTATTTTTGGTATTTATGCTACATGGGAAATTGATAAAAATAGCTATGCCGCAATGTTTTTATTAGTAGCCGCTTTACTTTATTGGTATGCAACCAGCTTAAAACAAACAGTTGTTATTGGTAATATTGTGGTTTCCATACTTGTAAGCTGTAGTATTTTAATTGTAGGCATTTTTGAAATTACTCCAATGCTTAGTCCAGAAAGTAGAGAGGCTTATATTTTTATGTTTAAATTCCTTGTTGATTATGCCGTTTTTGCATTCTTACTAAATTTAGTTCGAGAGTTAATAAAAGATATTGAAGATATTGATGGTGACTATAAAGCTGGTTACACTACCCTTCCTATAGTTTTAGGCAGAAAAAGAGCAAACTATATAGCTTTTGCGATATGTACCTTAACCATTTTTGTAATAACTTATTATGTTATTACTTATCTTTTTGAAAACCAATATTTATTACTATACTTTATCTTTCTAATTATAGGTCCACTAGCATACTGTGCCATTAAAGTTTTAACTGCCACCACAAAATCACAATACACACAACTTAGTATTATTCTTAAAATTATTATGTTTATAGGTATGTGCTCTATAGTAATTTTAAAATTTGTATAGCTATGTTAAAGGAAAAACTAACAGGTAAACATATTATTCTAGCTTCAGGATCGCCTAGACGTCAAGCTTTTTTTAAAGATTTAGGTATCGAATTTGAAATAAGACTAAAGGAAGTAGATGAAATATACCCTCCCGCCTTAAAACATTTTGAAATAAGTGATTATTTAGCACAATTAAAATCACTTCCTTTTGAAAAAGAATTACAAGAAAACGATATACTTATAACCAGTGATACTATTGTGTGGCATAATGAAAAAGCTTTAGGAAAGCCTAAAACCCCTATTGAAGCCTTTGCCATGCTTAATGGTTTAAGTAATTCTACTCATGAAGTTATTACATCTATCTGCTTTAAAACAACTACTTTTCAGAAAACAGTTTCAACTGTTACTAAAGTAACCTTTAAAGAACTTTCTTCAAAAGAAATTGAGTATTATATAAATAACTACAAACCTTTTGATAAAGCTGGAGCTTACGGTATACAAGAATGGATAGGAAACATTGCTATTACAAAAATTGAAGGCTCCTATACTAATGTGGTGGGTTTACCAGTACATGTTTTGTATAGAGAATTACTTAATTTATGCTCATAAAAAAAGCCTCTTTGTTAAAAAGAGGCTTTTAAAACTAACCAATATTAAATCTTTCTTTGAAAAACAATGTTTTCCGAATCGAACAATTATAGAACAAATATATAACCTAATTGTTTATTCTATTTTCTTTAGTTGCAAACAACTCTATATCTGATGTTTACATAATATTTTTTGTTGTTTATAGACTTATAAAACAAGGCGGAACTATACAAAAAACAAAAACCCTTCTTTTGGGGACAGAAGGGTTTTTTGTAAACTAACCAATATTAATAATTAACTGAAAAAAATTAGTTAATTACTTGTTCAAATATACGTACAACATAAGCTTTAGCAAACATTATGTTGTGATACTATCTTTTTTTGTGGTTAACTATATAAATTAGCTTTTTTTCAGGTTAAATATTAGCAATAACCTTAATTTCTTCTATTATTTTTTTTGCTAAACTATCTGCAAGTTCTTGTGATTTTGCTTCAGTATAAATTCTGATAATAGGTTCGGTGTTTGATTTACGCAAATGCACCCAGTTTTCAGCAAAATCTATTTTTACTCCATCTATTGTTGTTATTTTTTCATTACTATATTTAGCCTCCATGGCACTTAAAATAGCATCAACATCTAACTGTGGAGTTAACTGAATTTTATTTTTACTCATAAAATAACTTGGGTAACTGTTTCGTAAAGCACTAACAGATATTTTTTGCTCGGCCAAATGTGTTAAAAACAAGGCCACTCCAACTAAAGAGTCTCTTCCGTAATGCAAAGCTGGATAAATTATACCTCCGTTACCTTCTCCACCAATAACGGCATTGCTCTTTTTCATGAGTTCTACTACATTTACTTCCCCTACTGCTGAAGCTTCGTAGCTACCACCGTGTTTTTCTGTAACATCTCTCAGAGCTCTTGATGATGACATATTAGATACTGTATTACCAGAAGTTTTACTCAACACATAATCTGCACAAGCTACTAAAGTATATTCTTCACCAAACATCGCTCCATCTTCACAAACTAAAGCCAACCTATCAACATCTGGATCTACTACAATTCCCAAGTCGGCATTTTCTTTTACTACTAATTCTGATATTTCTGTAAGATGTTCTTTTAAAGGCTCTGGATTATGAGGGAACTCTCCATTTGGTTCACAATACAATTTTACAACATGTACACCTAAACGTTCTAATAATAAAGGTATTGCAATACCTCCAGTAGAGTTTACTGCATCTACTACTACCTTAAAATTAGCATTTTTAATTGCAGAAATATTTACTAAATCTAAGTTTAAAACCTCATCGATATGAATATCAATATAGGCATCATTTATTGTTATTTTACCTAAATCATCAACTTGAGCAAAATCAAAATCATCTTGTTCGGCAATAGTTAATATTTTAGCTCCTTCTACTCCATTTAAAAACTCTCCTTTACTATTTAATAGTTTTAATGCATTCCATTGTTTTGGGTTGTGTGATGCTGTTAAAATTATTCCCCCATCAGCATGCTCTAAAGGCACAGCAACCTCTACAGTTGGTGTTGTAGATAAACCTAAATCAATTACATGTATTCCTAACCCTATTAATGTATTCATTACTAAATCTTGAATCATATTTCCTGAAATACGAGCATCTCTACCTACCACAACACGATACGTCTCTTTTTTTCTATCATTTTTTAACCATGTTCCGTAAGCCGCAGCAAATTTTACGGCATCAATTGGCGTTAAATTTTCACCTACACCACCTCCTATTGTTCCTCTTATTCCAGATATCGATTTAATTAAGGTCATTCTTTATATTTTAAGTTTACACAAATATACAATTAGAAAACTTATTTATTAATTCTGATTTCATAAATTAGAAGCATGAATTTTTTAGCCCATATTTACCTTTCTGGAAATAACGACTTGTTAAAAATTGGTAATTTTATTGCTGATAGTATTAGAGGTAAACAGTACTTAAACTATCCTGAAGAAATACAAAAGGGAATTTTATTACACCGTAAAATAGATAGTTATACAGACAGCCATCCCACAGTGAAATTAAGTAAGCAAAAACTTTATGCAAAATACAGCCACTACGCTAGTGTAATTGTTGATATTTTATACGATCATTTTTTAGCAAAAAATTGGAATAGTTATTCTGACATTCCTCTATCGCAATATGTTGATGATTTTTACACCATTTTAAAAATGCATTTTGAATTACTTCCTAACCAAGTAAAAAAAATGTACCCGTATATGGTACATGATAATTGGTTGGTAAGTTATGCCAGCATTGAAGGTATAACTAAAGTACTTGATGGTATGAACCGTAGAACTAAAAATAAATCTAAAATGAATGATGCAGTAATTGAACTACAAGAATTTTACGATGATTTTGAAAATGAATTTACCTTATTTTTTAACCAACTGATACTTTTTACACAAGACGAACTTAAAAAACCCTATATACAAGTTTAATGTTGTACCTTTGGTTTTAATACAAACACTCATAAATAATAGTATATGACACGTAATTTTTTAGCTGTAATTGCACTTTTTATTATTACAAGTTGTGCAGAATTACAACAAGTAGTAGATAGCTTACCAGAACAAACCGGAGGAGTATTAAGTAACGTAGATATTGCATCTGGATTAAGAGAAGCTTTAGATTTAGGAATAGATAAACAAGTATCTAAATTAACTCAAAAAGATGGTTTTTTAGCAAACGAATTAGTTAAGATTGTACTTCCTGAAGAACTAAAAAAAGTAGACAAAGGATTGCGTGATATCGGACTAAGTAGTTTAGCCGATGAAGGCATAAAAATGCTGAATAGAGCAGCCGAAGATGCTGTTGGAGAAGCTACACCTATTTTTATTAATGCTGTAAAAGGAATTACTTTCAACGATGCTAAAAATATATTATTAGGCAATGATTCTGCTGCTACTAACTATTTACAAAGTGGAACACAACAAGCTTTATATAGCAAATTCAGTCCGGTTATTAAAAACTCTTTTGCAAAAGTTGGGGCAGATCAAGTATGGACAAACATAATAACAAAATACAATAGCATTCCTTTTGTTAAAAAAGTAAATCCTGATTTAACAGATTATACAACTAATGAAGCTCTAAAAGGGGTATACACTATGATTGCTGTTGAAGAAAAAGAAATTAGAAATAAAGTAAGTTCCAGAACTACGGCACTACTTCAAAAAGTATTTGCTTTACAAGATTAACAATAAAAATTTATACAATATATTGCTTTAAAAGCCCTTTAACACCAGTGTTAGAGGGCTTTTTTACATCTTCATCGCTTACAAAACTCAACTAAAAGCATAAAAATTTCACTTTTACCTCTTTTGTTATTGTAGATAAGGTATTTTTTAACTAACTTTAAACATCTTATAATCAACAACTTAAATCGTCATGCCAGTAACATTAGATACCTACAGAGACACCTCAAGGTTAGAAGCACGCTATAAAAAGTTAGTAGAAAAAGCATATAATTTTAAATATACCAATAGTTCTATTAGTGATTTAGCAGCGTATAAAGCAATGCGTTTGTTAGAAAAAATAAATCGAATCAAATTCGGTTACTAAAATTTAGCCTCTAATATAGCATGCAGGTTTTTGAAATAATCAAAAGCCCCTAATAATCTTGTGCCATACCAAGAGAAATATTCACCATTAACTAATATTATTTTAGCCTTAGGGTTTAATAATTGTAGCTCTTCTACATCTTTTTGTTTAAAGGGATAGGGTTCGCTTGATAAAAAAATTAACTCAGGTTTTTTTTCTTCCATCATTTGTTCAACATCTATTTCAGGGTACCTTTCAAGCTTACCATAAACATTTTCAAAATTATTAATACTTAACAAATGATTAATAATTGTATTATTAGCAGCAACCATCCAAGGATTTTTCCATATAAAATATGCAACACTACGAACAGGAATTGTACACATATATGAGGTAAAGTCTTTTAATAAATAAATAAGCTCATTTGTTATTTCTGTTGCTTTATCCTCTACCGAAAATATTGCCCCATACTGAGCAATCAATTCTATAGTATCATCAATAGTAGAAATATCAGAAACATGTACTTGAGCAATTTGCTCAAGTTTAATCACCATTTCTTTCGTATTTTCTTCCTTATTACATAAAATGATATCAGGTTGTAATTCTTTTATTTTGTCATAATGTACTTGCTTTGTCCCACCAACTATTGTCTTTTTCTTTCTTAGGGATTCAGGGTGTATACAAAATTTAGTTACCCCTACAATTACGTCTTCTAATCCCAAATCAACCAATAACTCAGTTTGCGAAGGAACCAAAGAAATAATCCTCTTCGGTACACTCTCTATTTGTAGTAATCTATTTAATTGGTCTTTATATAACATTATATGCTTTCTTGTAACCTAAGTATTTCTTCCATTTGCTGTTGCAATTCTTTAGCTTTAATTGCAGCAGTTTGAGCAAAATCTACACCACTAGAAGCATATATAATTCCTCGTGAAGAATTAATTAACAACCCCACATTTGAAGCCATCCCATATTGACAAACATCTTTTAAATTTCCTCCTTGAGCCCCTACTCCTGGCACTAGTAAAAAATTATTTGGCACAATTTCACGTATTGCTTTAAAATATTCGGCTTTTGTTGCACCAACTACGTACATTAAATTTTCAGAATTTTTCCATGTTTTAGAAGTTTCTAACACCTGTTTGTACAACTCTTGCCCTTTTGTTGGTAATGTTTGAAAATCAAACGCTCCTTTATTTGAAGTTAGTGCTAACATAATGGTATGCTTATCTTTAAACGCTAAAAAAGGCTCAATAGAATCTTTTCCCATATAAGGAGCAACAGTAACAGAATCAAAGGCTAAATCTTCAAAAAAAGCCTTTGCATACATAGAAGACGTATTTCCAATGTCTCCACGTTTTGCATCGGCAATTGTATAAATTTCTGGATATTCTGAGTTAATATACTGAATTGTTTTTTCTAATGATTTCCAACCTTTTAACCCATAAGCTTCATAAAAAGCTGTATTAGGCTTATATGAGACACATAAATGATGGGTAGCATCAATAATAGCCTTGTTAAACTCAAAAATAGGATCTTCAGTCTGCAATAAATGTTGTGGTATTTTGTTTAGATCTACATCTAAACCTATGCATAAAAATGACTTTTTTCTACGTATTTGTTCAGTTAATTGTGTTGTTGTCATGTACTTTATATATATAAAAATTCCCGCATTTGCGGGAATTGTTTTTCTTAAATTTCGTCAGAAGCTGCCTTTAACTTTTCAGTATTTACAACTATTTTTAGCTCGTCAATTATTTTCTGAATATCACCGTTCACAATATTTGGTAAGTCATATAATGTTAAGCCAATTCTATGATCTGTTACCCTTCCTTGTGGATAATTATAGGTTCTAATTTTAGCCGATCGATCTCCAGAAGAAACTAAACTTTTACGTGCAGCAGAATCTGCCGCTTGTTTTTTAGCCAACTCTAACTCATATAAACGAGAACGTAATACTTTTAAAGCCTTCTCTAAGTTTTTATGTGATGATTTTTGGTCTTGACAACTTACTATCATTCCTGTAGGCTCGTGGTGCAATTTAATTGCTGAATACGTTGTATTTACTGATTGTCCACCTGGCCCTGTAGATGTAGTACGTTCAATACGTACTTCTTGCATGTTTAACTCTACATCAAACTCTTCCGCTTCCGGAAGTACAATAACTGTAGCTGCAGAGGTATGCACCCTACCTTGTGTTTCGGTTTGTGGTACACGTTGTACACGGTGCACTCCCGATTCATATTTCATGGTTCCATACACATCCTCTCCAGAAACTTCAAAAATAATTTCTTTAAATCCTCCAGAAGTTCCTTCACTAGAACTTACCACATCAACTTTCCATCCTTTATCACTAGCATATTTGGTATACATACGATACAAATCACCAGCAAAAATACTAGCCTCATCACCTCCTGTTCCTGCTCTAACTTCTACTACAACATTTTTAGCATCTTCAGGATCTTTAGGTATCATTAAAAGATTTATTTCTTCTTCTAATGCTGGTAACTGCTCCTTAGCTTCTTCTAATTGCATCTTAGCCATTTCAACCATTTCAGCGTCAGAACCGTCTGCTATAATTTCATTTGACTCGTTTATATTGTCAGTTAGCGTAATATATTGTTCACGCTTATCCATTATGGTTCGTAAATCTTTATACTCTCTATTTAAAGCTATATAACGTTTCTGGTCAGAAATGATATCTGGTTGAATTATCAAATCAGAAACCTCATCAAAACGTTGTTTTACAATTTGTAATCTTTCTAACATTATTCTTTCTATAATTTGAACGCAAATTTAAGCATTTGATTTCGTTTTTCAAGTATTAAAATTAGGCTTGTTTTATTAACTTAAATCAGAGGTAATTAATTTTAAAAACTCATTCCTAGTTTCTTGATTTTTGAAAGCTCCGGTAAAACCAGATGTTGTAGTTACTGAGTTTTGTTTTTGTACACCCCGCATCATCATACACATATGCGACGCTTCAATAACAACAGCTACTCCTTGTGGTTGTAATGTTTCATCTATACATTTTAGTATCTGATCCGTTAAACGTTCTTGCACTTGTAGCCTTCTTGAGTAAACATCTACTATTCTTGGCAATTTACTTAAACCTACTATATGGCCATTAGGTATATAAGCTATGTGTGCTTTTCCGAAAAAAGGGAGCATATGATGTTCACACAACGAGTACAACTCAATATCTTTAACTATAACCATGTTATTATAATCTTCTTTAAACATGGCGCTTTTCAAAATTTCTTCGGCATTTAAATCATACCCTTGAGTAAGAAATTGCATTGCTTTTGATGCACGTTCAGGTGTTTTAACCAGTCCTTCTCTTGTTACATCTTCTCCAACTTCTTCTATGATTTTACTATATCTCTTCTTAATTTCTTTAGTAATTTTTTCATTATAATCTTCAAAATTTCTATATCCCATTGTTTTCATTTTTTCATAACAAACTTAACAAAACCTGTTACATGTTTTCAATATAAAGCTGCATGATTTTAACATTATAGCTCTCCCAAATATAATCTTTTAACTTTTATTTAGCACAGTACATTATGGGTATAAAGTAGTTTTGTACCGAAATAAATTTACTATCAAGATTTACATGAATAAATTTTTAATTACGGTATTGCTTTTATTCTCAGTATTAAGTTATGGTCAAGATAAAAAAGCATATTCTATCCAAAAAACAAGTATTGCTCCTAAGATAGATGGTATTTTAAATGATGCTATCTGGGAACAAGCACAAGAGGCAAGTAACTTTATTCAATTTAAACCTACAATGGGAGTTGCAGAAACTCAAGAAAACAGAAGTATTGTTAAGCTTAGTTATGATGATAGTGCTATATATATTGCTGCCTATTTATATGACGACCCCACAAAAATTATGCGCCAATTTAATCCCAGAGATAATTTTGGACAATCTGATTTTTTTGGGGTAATAATTAACCCTAATAATGATGGACAAAACGATACAGAGTTTTTTGTTTTTAGTTCAGGAGCACAGGCAGATGCCATAGCTACCCCAAGTAGTGGAGAAGATTTTAGTTGGAATGCTGTATGGGATAGTGCTGTGAAAATTGTAGCTAATGGATGGATAGTAGAGCTGAAAATACCCTATGCTGCCCTGCGATTTTCTAATAAAGAACCGCAAACATGGGGGATCAATTTTCATAGACATATACGCAGATCTCAAGAACAATATGCATGGAATCCTATTGATATAACTATTGGTCATCCAAGCTTATATCATGGAGAATTACAAGGGTTGAAAAACATTACTCCTCCTACTCGCTTAAGTTTTTATCCCTTCTTATCTGGAACAGAAACACGTTTTGAAAGCCAAAAAGAAAGTAATTATAGTGCTGGTTTAGATGTAAAATACGGAATTAGCGAAAGCTTTACATTAGACGCTACTTTAATACCTGATTTTAGCCAAACAGGAGTTGACAATGTAACATTAAATCTAGGTCCTTTTGAACAAACTTTTGCCGAACAACGCCAGTTCTTTACTGAAGGAGTAGATTTATTTAACAAAGGTGGTTTATTTTATTCTAGAAGAATTGGTAACCAACCCAGTGGCTATAATAGCATAGAAAATAAACTAGAAGCTAATGAAGTAATCGTTGACAATCCGGAAACTGTAAAAATGCTTAATGCTATAAAAGTTTCTGGAAGAACAAAAAAAGGATTAGGTATAGGAGTATTTAACGCTATTACTGAAAAAACAAAGGCTTTAGTGAAAAACAACAATACTAATGAAACCAAAACAATTGTTACCGAACCTTTTACTAATTACAATATTGTTGTTTTTGACCAGCAGTTTAATAAAAATTCTTCTATAAGTCTTATAAACACTAACGTAACAAGAAACGGACATTTTAAAGATGCTAATGTTACTGCTGCATTGATTAGTCTGGCCAACAAAGCTAATTCTTACCGTGTTAGTGGACATATAAAAATAAGTAACTTAAACATTGAATCTGGCACCCAAACTGGTTTTAATACTAGCTTATCTTTAGCTAAAATTAGTGGTAATTATCAGTTTAACATTAATCATTTTTTAGCTGATAAAAAATACGATATAAATGATTTTGGTGTTTCATGGCGTAATAATTATAACAATTTCTCTTTTAATGGTTCCTATAGAATATTTAAACCTACCACACATTTCAATAATTTAAGTATAAATACTTGGGCTGAATACAGACAATTATATAAACCTAATACCTATACAGGTAATAGCATTGGCGGGAATTTTTATGCAAAAACAAAAACTTTGCACGACTTTGGAGGAAATATTAACTTTCAAGCAGGTAAACAGTTTGATTATTTTGAACCCAGAACAGAAGGACGATTTTTTGTATATGAGAACTTTATAAATTCCGGAATATGGATTTCTTCTAACTATAATAACACCTTTGCTATAGATGCTAATACGGGGTTCAGCACTTATTTAGAGAACAACAGAAACACCTTTAATTATTGGTATAAAATAACCCCTATAGTAAGACTTAATGACAAAATTAAATTGAGTTACACCTATGAATTTATAGAAAAGAAAAAAGATAGAGGTTACGTAACTACTTACAGCAACGACGATATACTTTTTGGACAACGAAACCAAAAAACAACTGTTAACAGTCTTTCCGGAAGCTACAACTTTAACACCCTAAACGGACTTACCCTTATATTACGTAATTATTGGACTGCAGTTAATTATGAAGATAAATTATATACCTTAGGAAATAACGGACGCTTAACATCAGCCAACAATTATACCGTAAATAACAGTTTAATAAATGATGTGAATTATAGCAACCCAAACATTAATTATAGTATCTGGGATTTTAACTTACAATATTCATGGCAATTTGCTCCTGGAAGTCAGCTAATAGCAGTATATCGTAACAAACTATTTAACCAAACAGAAAACGCCGCATTAGGGTACTTGGATAGCACAAACAACCTATTTAAAGAAGCCTTAAAACAAACATTTTCATTAAAAGTAATTTACTATTTAGACTACAATAGCATCAAAAAAACTTTTAAAAAGTCGCATGCTTAATTGGTTAACTTTTGCTTTTTAAGTAAATTCACTGCTTAATTTTTAGATAAAATGATTGTAGCAAAAAATATCCATAAGTATTATGACAATTTACACGTTTTAAAAGGTGTGAATTTACATATAAAAAAAGGAGAAATTGTTTCGGTTGTAGGAAGTTCTGGTGCCGGAAAAACAACTTTGCTTCAAATTTTAGGAACTTTAGATTTTATTGATAAAAAGGATACAAATAGTGCTTTAATTATTAATAATCAAGAAATCAACACTTTAAAAGAAAAAAAACTAGCACAATTCAGAAACGAACATATTGGTTTTATATTTCAGTTTCATCAATTATTGCCAGAATTTACCGCACTAGAAAACGTATGTATTCCTGCTTATATTGGAGGAAAAAGTAAACAAGAAACAGAAACTAAAGCTAAGGAGTTATTAGATTTTCTAGGACTTTCACACCGTTGGCATCATAAACCCTCTGAACTATCAGGAGGAGAGCAGCAACGCGTAGCTGTTGCCAGAGCTTTAATAAATAACCCTAAAGTTATTTTTGCCGATGAACCCTCAGGAAACTTAGACTCTGAAAGCGCAGAAAACCTTCATAATCTTTTTTTTGAACTTCGTGATAAATATGGACAAACATTTGTTATTGTTACTCATAACGAAACTTTAGCTAATATGGCTGATAGAAAACTAGTTATGAAGGATGGTGTCATTCTTGATTAAAAATATGCAACAACAAGAGTTAAAAGATTTTCTTGATCAAAAAGTACTTCAGTATAATACTCCTCAATTTATTAAAGATGATCCTATACAAATTCCTCATTCATTTCAACTAAAGGAAGATATAGAAATAGCTGGGTTTTTAGCCGCAACTATTGCTTGGGGAAATCGTAAAATGATTCTCAAAAATGCAAAACGTATGATGGATTTATTGGGTAATTCACCATATGACTTTGTAATGAATCATAAAGAACATCATTTAGAACAGTTAGAAGGTTTTGTTCACCGAACATTTAATTCAATAGATTTTGTTTTTTTCATAAAGGCCTTACAGCATATATATAATAATCACAAGGGGTTAGAAGCTATTTTTACCTCCTATGCTACCGAGGAATCATTACAACCTGCTATACATCAATTTAAAAATATTTTCTTTGAAATACCACACCCTTCGCGAACTACCAAACACGTATCAGACCCATTTAAGGGTTCTGCGGCCAAGAAAATTAATATGTGGCTAAGATGGTTAATTCGTGACGATAATGCTGGTGTGGACTTTGGCATTTGGAAAAATATTTCACCCTCAATACTTTCTTGCCCACTAGACGTCCATTCTGGTAATGTAGCTCGTAAATTAGGAATTTTAACTCGAAAACAAAACGATGCAAAAGCCTTAATTGAACTTGATACTAATTTACGTAAATTAGACCCTTCAGACCCTACAAAATATGACTTTGCCTTATTTGGCTTAGGTGTTTTTGAGAAATTTTAACCCTCACTAATCACCAAAATTAGTTACATAAAATACCTAAAAACAACTATTTCAAAACATCTAATTGTTTCGTAACTTTACACTACTTACATAAGTAAAATTATGGAAGTTAGTAAGTTTTTTTGGGGTGAAAATATCTGTTAGTTTTACTAACAGATATTTTTGTTTAAAACATATTTTTTTCTCAAAAAAATTATTAGTCAGTTACTCGCCCAAATACTACAATTAAGCATCATTTCTTTATTTACAGTAAAAACAAACAAGTATGCCATAAATAAATTTTAAATGATATATTTGAGTAGTATAATGCAATTTAACAACCCTAACATATTATATGCCTTAGCAGCACTAGTTATTCCTATTGTTGTGCATCTTTTTCAATTACGAAAGTTTCAAAAAACTTCGTTTACTAATGTTAAGTTCTTAAAAGAAATTAGTGTTGAAACCCGAAAAAGTTCACAGCTTAAAAAATGGCTTATTTTATGTTGCCGTTTGTTAATTTTTACTTGTATTATTTTTGCCTTTTCTGAACCTTATCTTACCCACAAAAAAACAACAAATAGAACAACAGAAACTGTATTATACATAGATAATTCTTTTAGTAATAAAATGAAGGGGGCCAAAGGAGAACTTTTAAAGGTAAAAATTCAAGAAGTTTTAGAACACTTTCCTTTACATGAAAAAATAACAGTCCTTACCAACACTAAAACATATACAAAAAAAACATTAGATGAATTAAACCAAGAGCTTATAGCCATTGATTATTCACCTACTCAATTAAGTTATAAAACCGTTGCGCTTAAAGCTGAAAAACTTTTTAGTAAAAATAACAACACTGAAAAACATTTTATTTACCTATCTGACTTTCAAAAGAACAACGCAATAGACACAAGTTTTTTCAGTAAAAACTATAAAACTACTTTACTACAATCTTCTCCAGTTTCTAAAAGTAATATTAGCATTGATAGCGCTTATTTTTCAAGTGAACATGCAAATAATAATAAATTAAATGTAGTTGTTAGACAACAACACAACTCACTTAAAACTGTACCTATTTCTGTGTATAATAATGATAGCTTGGTTAGCAAAACATCAGTAGTTTTAAAAAAAGTAACAAATACTATTGCTCTAAATTTAGGGACAGAAACCAATTTAAATATTAAAATTCAATTAACCTACCCTAAAAACACTCTAGGTAATACATTATATATTAATAAACAGAAGCCTAGAAAACAAAATGTTTTAGCAATAGGTAGTCGCGAAAACAACTTGTTTTTAACAAAAATTTACACTCAAAATGAGTTTAATTTTTCTCAAAACACTATAAACAATATTGATTATAGTCTAATCAATCAACAGCACCTCATTATTCTAAACGAATTAGAATTACTTCCTGTAAACTTAATAAGAAACATTATCAGTTTTTCCAAAAACGGAGGAACCGTTATATGTATACCCTCACAAAAAATTGACATTTCCAATTACAATACATTGACTCCTGTTTTCCACCAGCCAAATGCTTTTGAAAGTCGATTAACTAAAATCAATTATGCTCACCCTCTATTTTCTGGTGTTTTCGAAAAACAAGTAGATCACTTTCAATACCCTACAATTAAAACACATTATACACTTAAACAATACCAAACTGTATTGCTAAGTTTAGAAAACCAAAACCCATTTCTTGTAAAGAAAAACTCTTTTTATATTTTTTCATCAGCATTAAACAATCAAAATTCTAATTTCAAGCAAGCTCCTCTTATAGTGCCTATCTTATATAATATTGCTAAAAACAGCTTAAAAAGCTCCGTAAATTATTATCATATAGGAAAGGAAAATATCATCGATATTCCTCTAACACTTTCAAAAGATGAAGTGGTTAGTTTACATCGTCAAACAGAAAGCTTTATTCCTTTACAACAGGTTAAAAAAAATACTGTACGAATTCAAACAAACGAAACCCCAAGTAGTGCAGGATTTTACCGTATAAAAACACCTAGAGCAAACACGCCTCATTGGCTAGCTTTCAATTATGACAACTCAGAAAATTTAATGACCTATCATAATATAAAATCTTATGAAAATCAACACATAAAAGCTAGCAATTCTTTACACAACACCATAAACGAAATAATTTCTAGTAACGATGTAGCAGCACTTTGGAAATGGTTTGTTATTTTTGCCTTATTATTTTTGTTCATCGAATTACTCATTTTAAAATATTTTAAATGACTATCCTGATTAAATCAGCAACAATTCTGGATGAATCCAGCCCTTACCACAACAAAACAAAAGATATTCTTATTGAAAACGGTGTTATTTCTAAAATAGAAGACACCATAACAAATACTAAAGCTACAAAAGTTACTTTTGAAAACTTGCATATTTCTCAAGGTTGGTTTGATAGCTCGGTATGCTTTGGTGAGCCAGGTTTTGAAGAAAGAGAAACGATTACTAACGGATTGAAAACTGCAGGATTAAGTGGTTTTACAAATATTGCAATTAACCCAAATACAAATCCGGTTATTGACAATAACGCTACCGTTACTTTTATAAAAAACAAAGCTTTACAAAACGCTGTAACTGTTCATCCTATTGGCGCATTAACCAAAGAAGCTAAAGGGGTAGATTTAGCTGAGTTATACGACATGCAACAAGCCGGAGCTGTTGCTTTTGGTGATTATCAATCAGCAATAGAAAACCCTAACATGCTAAAAATAGCACTACAGTATGCACAAAACTTTGATGGTTTAATACTCTCTTATCCTCAAGAAAATAAAATTGCAGGAAAAGGAATTGTTAACGAAGAAGAAACTTCCACAACCCTAGGTCTTAAAGGTATTCCTAATTTAGCTGAAGAACTGCAAGTATCTCGTGATTTATTTTTGTTAGAATATACTAACGGAAAACTTCATATACCTACTATTTCTACTAGTAAATCAGTAGCACTTATTCGAGAGGCCAAAACAAAAGGGTTAAATGTAAGTTGTTCCGTAGCAATTACAAACCTTGTCTTAACAGACGATGTCCTTTCTAGTTTTGACACTAATTTTAAACTTGCTCCACCATTAAGGACTGCTGAAGACAGAAAAGCACTATTAGAAGGATTGCAAGATGGAACTATTGATTATGTTACAAGTAATCATACACCAATTGACATAGAGTTTAAAAATATAGAATTTGATCATGCTCAAAACGGAAGTATTGGTTTAGAATCTATATTCGGAGCCTTAAACAGTATTTTACCTACAAGTCAAGTTATTACTATTTTAACACAAAAGAAAGAGCGCTTTGGTGTGCCGCAAGCAAATATTCAAGAAGGACAGCGCGCTTGCATAACTCTTTTTGAACCAGATACAACTTATCAATTTTCTAAAAACCACATACACTCTAGTTCTAAAAACGCAGCTTTTTTAGGAAGCACTTTAAAAGGAAAAGCTATAGGAATTATTAACAACAACCAGTTCATACTTAACTAAAATGACTACCGCAAAAAACAAAGGAAAAACAGCAGCTATAGTTGCCTACATAACTATTTTCGGAACCATTGCTGCTTTTTTTATCAACTATGATGAAAAGAGCGATTATGCCTATTTTCATATCCGACAAGCTATGGGCTTATTTGCTACATTCTTTTTAATTTCAATTTTTGTAGGCTATTTTAATAGTATAATGATTTCATCGTCTTTTTATATATTTTTTAGCGTATTATGGTTTTACGGTTTCTTAAGCGCTTTGAACAACAGCACCAAACCTGTACCATTAGTAGGTGAATTTTATCAAAATTTATTTAAAATGGTAGGGCAAAACAATAACTAAATAAGTTACTCTTACAACTCAAACAAATAACAATGGCGAAATCATTAGCACTTTATCACTTAACAAAACCTGCAAAAACAAGTCAAGAAAAAGCTCCTTTAATAATATTGCTACATGGATATGGGAGTAATGAAGAGGATTTATTTTCTTTTGCTAGTGAATTACCTGACACTTATTTTATTGTTTCAGCTAGAGCTCCATACAACTTACAACCTTTTGGCCATAGCTGGTATGATATACATTTCACCGCTGATAACGAAAAATTTTCTAACGATGAGCAAGCTAAAACATCAAGAGATGTAATAGCTACTTTTATTGACGAGCTGATTGCCAACTACCCTGTAGACGCTAATAATGTTACACTAATAGGTTTTAGTCAAGGAACTATTTTAAGCTATGCTGTAGCCTTATCTTACCCAGAAAAAATAAAAAATGTGGTTGCACTAAGTGGCTATTTAAATGAAACTATTTTAGTTGATGATTACGCAAGTAAAAATCATGAAAACTTAAATTTCTATATTTCTCATGGTAGTGCCGACCAGGTTATCCCAAATTTTTGGGCAAATAAAGCTCCTGAATTTTTAACTAATTTAAATATTAAAAATTCCTATCGTGAATTTCCTGTAGGGCATGGTGTTGCTCCTCAAAACTTTTATGAATTTAAAAACTGGTTGGCAGAACATATTTAATTTCGGGTTTTTATATTTGCTGCGCAAAGCCTAATTATTTCATTAATTCTTTTTTCGCGCGTTGTAACCCGTTTTGCAGAATTTAACCAATATAAATACCCTTTTTTATAGCTTTTACTAAATGCTTGATAGTTTACATAGGCTAATTTATTACTCATAAAAGCTTGTTGTAAATCATCAGGGATAATTAAGTCTTCAACGGCATCTAAAGCAATCCATGAACCATCTTTTTTAGCTGCTTCAATCTTTTTTAAACCACTTTCATGTATCAATTTTTCCAAAAGTAATTCTTCTATATGCGTTTTATTTAATTTACTCCACACACTTTTGGGTTTACGTGGAGTAAATAATTGCCGCCTACATTCATCGTCTATCCGTTTTACTGTAGAGTCAATCCACCCAAAACACAAAGCTACACGAACAGCCTCTTCCCAACGCATTGACTGTTTTTCACTGCTCACTTTATAAAAAATAAGA
This sequence comes from uncultured Flavobacteriaceae bacterium, assembly GCA_947493535.1. Taxonomy (GTDB): domain Bacteria; phylum Bacteroidota; class Bacteroidia; order Flavobacteriales; family Flavobacteriaceae. The sequence goes on from CANLRK010000006.1 coordinate 77,107, forward strand.
TAAACACCTTTTGATGTGTTATGATGTTCCAATAACCACTTACGCCATTCAATATCATTCTTAAAATAATGCTCTTCTAAAGTACACATAGCTAATTGCGTATAATTTTTAAGTAGTTAAACTTTATGTATAGCGGAGCAGTATTCCCGTTATAAGTTTTAATAGCAAATACTATTGGCATAATAATATTTAAAATAAATATGATAACTACGCTATATAAAAACAAACTAAAACTGGTATGTGATAATTTACCTAAAACACCTATAATCATTACTGCAAAATATAACACCGACCATAGTATTTGAAAATTAAGCAAGTTTGCGCCTATCTTTTCTAAACCTACAATTTTATCCTTATTAGTTAACCATAAAATCAAGGGTACTATTATGTTTCCTAAAGGAAGTATAATAAAAACCAAAACTGATAAATGAAAAAGGACTAAAAAAGTTCTGTCTTGATGTTTTCCGTATTCAAAAAAATACTCTACATTAATTTCCAAGGCTTCACAAATTAAGCGAACTGTTTTACCGCTAGGCGAATTTTCATTATTCTCTATACGCTGTATTGTTCTCAAATTTACTTTAGCGCGCTCTGCAAGTTCTTCTTGTGACCATCCTTTTTTAAGCCTAATTTCTTTGAGTTTTTTACCTGTCTCTTTCATGCTAACATTTTTTTACAATTTTGAGGTAAAATTAAAAGTTATAACAGCTTTTTGATAACGGTTGTTTTACGACATTTTTACGACAATACTGACTTTTAGTAAGTTTAAAGTATATTTTTAATCATATCTAATCTACAACATCAATAGGATATAAGAACGAATCTTTAGTTTCAAAACTAATGGTCTTATCTTCATTATAGGTACAAGCTACTATAATTTGCCCCCAATACTTACCATCGGTAAAATCAGCAATAACCCATTTATGATTTAGCATTTTAATACTATTCAACATTATTCTATCGCCATGCATTGCTGCGTATGGCACTAATGGGTTACCTCCTTCTTGTGTATTTAAACTAATTAATTGGTCTTGTATATGCGGTATTAATTCTTTATAGTCAATTCCTTCTTTATACAAATGCTCAATAGCATAAGCATCTTCTTGCAAACTAAATTTACCAAGTTCCATAGCTTCTATTCTTAAATCAGCAATAGTGTCTTGATATTTTTTATCTTGATCGGTATTAAAAACTCTAAGTTTTTCAATTTTATCCTCATACATTTTCATTTCTCTCTTTGTGTTTACAAAAAGGAATAATAACAATAAGGCTGTTAGTAAGAATAAGTATAAAAACAATTGCTTTTTCATAAAATTTAATTTTTAAGGAATAGTTAGAGTTAACATATCGTAAGCCAAAAATACATTTTTTGGTAGTTTTTTTTGCACTTCTTCATGAAATCCTAATTCATGACTTAAATGGGTTAGGTAAGCTTTCTTCGGTGCTACATTTTCAATAAAACTCAATGCTTCAGAAAGTGTAAAATGCGAATGATGCTCTTGTTCACGCAAAGCATTAATTACAACAACTTTTGCCCCCTTAATTTTAGCAATTTCTTCCTCAGTAATGGTTTTAACATCCGTCATATACACAAAGTCCTTTATTCGATAACCAAACACCTGAAGCATATTGTGACTTGCATTAATTGGAGTAATTGTAGCAGTGCCAACAGTAAATGGCATATTATTAGTTACCTCGTTTAATACTACTGTTGGAGCTCCAGGATACTTATTTTTAGTCTCAAAAATATAAGCGTAGCGCTGTTTTAATGATTCAAAAACTCTTTGATGTCCGTACAATTGAAAATCTCCTTCTTGCCTAAAATAAAACGGTCGTATATCATCTAATCCAGCAGTATGATCAGAATGTTCATGAGTAAATAAAATTGCATCTAAATGAGTAGGGTTTTCACGCAGCATTTGCATTCTAAAATCTGGCCCACAATCAATCACTATAATAGTATCATCAACGGTTATCATTACTGATGAGCGTAAACGTTTATCTCTTTTATCGTTACTCAAACAAACTGGGTGTTTACTTCCTATTACAGGAATTCCTTGTGATGTACCAGTACCCAAAAATGTAACTTTCATTTACTTTTAAATAAAAAAATATACGTATATTAATATACCATTAAACAACAGTAAATGTATTAAATTATAAGTAAAAAAGCTTGTTTTCTATGTTGAATAAAAACATTAAATATTTTGCTTAAAAAGCTAGTTATTTACTATTTTTGTTACTAGACAGTAAGAGAATAAACCTCAATAAAATATGACCATCAAGATTAAAGGTGACAGAGCTTTTGAAGCAGCACCATCGCTAAAAAACAAAGCACTTCGTATTAACTTAAATGAAAACATTTACGGAACCTTTGCCGAAATAGGTGCAGGACAAGAAACTGTTCGTAATTTTTTCCGTGCTGGCGGTGGCTCTGGTACTATTGCTAAGGCAATGTCTGCTTATGACAAAGATTTTAGTGATGCAATTTATGGTATAGAAGACGATAAAAGATATGTTACCGAAGCACGTTTAAAAAAGATGTTAGATCATGAAATGAGCTTATTAGAAGAGCGTATCTCGCGTGATAAACATCCTAATAAATTATTCTTCAGCTACGCAAATACCGTAGCTACCATTGATTTTGCAAAGAAATATAAAGGTCATGGATGGGTTGGTTTGCGTTTTCAGGTAGACGCTACCGAAGAATTTAGTGATATTATATTACACGTAAGGTTTAAAGAAAATGATGCTCGTCTACAGCAAAATACATTAGGTATTTTAGGTACAAACTTAATTTATGGTGCCTTTTACAAACATAATAATCCTAAAAAATTACTTACCTACTTATACGACCATCTAGATAAAGATCAAATTGAAATTGATACTATCAACTTCTCTGGGCCTTTATTTAAAAATGTTGATAACCGATTAATGAGTTTACAATTAGTTAAACACGGTATGACAGATGCCGTTATGTTTAGCCCTGAAGGAAATAATTTATTAGCCGGAAAAATACTTTATAAGAAAAACATTTTAGCTTTAAGAGGAAGCTTTCGTCCTGTTACAAAAGTAAATATGGACATGTTTAAGAAATCTTATGAGATGTTTATTAATGATAATAAGGTAGATGAAAAGAAAACAGAAGTAATTTTTGAAATTACGTTATCAAACCTAAAAGAGGGGCAAAATGAAATTAATGAACGAGATTTTCTAGACAGAGCTGAGTTGCTTTGTTCATTAGGTCATACCGTAATGATTTCTAACTTTAAAGAATACTATAAAGTAGCACAGTATTTTAACAAATTCACCAAAAAGAGATTAGGTTTAGCTATGGGAGCACTAAATTTAATTGAACTTTTTGATGAAAAATACTACCGAGATTTACCTGGAGGTATCCTTGAAGCTTTTGGACGATTAGCAACTAGTGATGTACGTGTATTTGTATATCCGTATATTAATGAAGATGGTGAGTTTATGACTATTGATAATATTAAAGTTCACCCACGAATGAAAGATTTATATAAATTTTTCAAGTACAACGGAAAAATGATTGATATTAAAGGAGCTGACAAAAGCATTTTAAACATCTATTCACGTAAAGTTCTTAAGATGATTGAAAACGGAAAAGAAGGTTGGGAAGGTATGCTTCCTGATGGAATTTCTGAATTAATAAAAAAACAGAGTCTTTTCGGTTATGAAGCTGAAGATGAATATGGTTATGATGAAACCGAAAGCGAATATTCTGATTCTTTTTAAAAACTTTAAATACACCATATAAAAAAGCGCTGCAAATTTTTGCAGCGCTTTTTTTATAATTAAATTAAACCGTGTTTAAATTGCTTTTTATTTAGCAATGTTCACAGCTCTAGTTTCTCGAATAACAGTGATTTTTACTTGACCCGGATAAGTCATATCTGTTTGTATTTTTTGTGAAATTTCAAACGATAGGTTTGCTGCTTTTTCATCACTCACTTTTTCACTTTCTACAATTACACGAAGTTCTCTACCTGCTTGAATAGCATAAGCCTTTTTAACTCCTGTAAAGCCAAAAGCTATTTCTTCTAAATCTTTCAAACGCTGTATATAAGAGTCTAATACTTGTCTACGTGCTCCAGGTCTTGCTCCTGATATAGCATCACATACTTGTACAATTGGCGCCAATAACGATTTCATTTCTACTTCATCATGGTGCGCTCCTATAGCATTACAAACATCTGGCTTTTCTCCATGCTTTTCTGCCCATTGCATACCTAAAATAGCGTGAGGCAATTCAGTCTCTTCTTCAGGCACCTTTCCGATATCATGTAACAATCCTGCTCTTTTTGCTAATTTAGGGTTCAGTCCTAACTCAGAAGCCATAACTCCACAAAGTTTGGCTACTTCTCTAGAGTGCTGCAATAAGTTTTGCCCGTAAGAAGAACGATACTTCATACGCCCAACCATTTTTATTAATTCTGGATGTAAACCATGAATACCTAAATCTATTACTGTACGCTTACCTACTTCAGCTATTTCTGATTCAATTTGTTTTCTTGTCTTCTTAACAACTTCTTCAATACGCGCCGGATGTATTCTTCCGTCAGTAACTAATTTATGTAATGATAATCGTGCAATCTCTCTTCGCACAGAATCAAAACATGAAAGTATTATAGCATCAGGAGTATCATCAACTATAATCTCTACACCTGTAGCAGCTTCTATAGCTCTAATGTTTCGCCCTTCTCTACCAATAATTCTACCTTTTACGTCGTCAGATTCTAAGTTAAAAACTGACACGCAATTCTCCACCGCTTCTTCTGTTCCTATACGCTGTATTGTATTGATAATAATCTTTTTCGCCTCTTGTTGAGCTGTTAATTTAGCCTCTTCAATACTATCTTGCACAAAAGACATAGCATCTGTTTTTGCTTCTTCTTTTAAAGAAACTATTAACTCTTCCTTAGCTTCTTCTGCTGATAAACCAGAAATAATTTCAAGTTGTTCTATTTGCTTCTTATGAATACGTTCTACTTCATTTTGTTTTTTATCTAAAAACTCAATTCTATAGTCATAATCTTTTTTCTTTTCTTCTATTTCCTTATTTGCTTTTTTACTTTTAGCTAATTCACTAGAAACCTGCGATTCTTTATCCCTTACTCGTTTTTCAGCATCAGCTATTTTTTTATCTTTTCCCAAGATTACTTTTTCATGCTCTGCTTTTAATTCAATAAAACGCTCTTTAGCTTGTAATAACTTATCTTTTTTAAGAGACTCACCTTCCTTTTTTGCTTCTCTCAAAATTGATTTAGCCTCTTTTTCTGCTGAGGCTATAACACCTGAAGCTTTATTTTTTGCCATTAGTTTTGCTATTACAAAACCTACTATAATACCCACCACACATAGTGCTATTGGTAACATTATTTCACTCATATCTATTATTTATTTATATAAAAAAACCCACATCAGTATGAGTTTTGTATAAACTCCTATAAACAGGTTTAAAGCTAACTTATTGGTCAAGGATCTGTAATAAAAACAGCTTGCTTTTGCAATAAAGACTCACTTTTTCTAATTGAAACTTGTTGAGTTTATCAAAAAATTATAACTAATGCGGGTAGTAATTTTTACGCTATTTAAAAGAACTATTCTATATAGTTATCAAGAAGTTTATACATTGTTTCCAACTTCTCTACTACTAAATTATTATCTTCATGGGCATCCAAACTTTCTTGCTCAACTTTGGCAGCAAACTGTAAGGCACACATGGCCAACACATCTTGCTTATCTCTAACGGCATAATTTTGCTCAAACTGCTTTAAAAGCTTGTCTATGCTTTTAGCTGCTTTTCGCAAGCCTTCTTCTTGTCTTGGCTCTATCGTTAACGGATACACCCTATCTGCTATAGAAATTTTAATCTTTAGCTTTTCAGACATCTATATTATTTTGAAAGCTGTGCAATACACTGGTCAATTTCTCTTATTAGTGTATTAATTTTAAGCTTGGTTTCCCTTTTATAATCTTCACTACCCAACATAGAACTTGTAAGTTTTAAAGCTTCATATTTTTCCTGCCAATTGGCGATAGCTATATCTTGCTGCTTAGTTTTTTCTTCTTTTAACGCTAGTTCTAACCTTAGTTGTTTATTAACCTGTTCTTGTTTTTCTAAACGCAAAACAACTTTTTTTAGCCTAACTTCTAAAGAATCAACAAGTTTTAATACTTCACTCATTCAACCAACCTGTTCATATGTGTTAAACACAAAGTTAACATTTCAAAATTAATATTGCCATAATATTCTTATTTTTTTAAATAATACTAGAAATGGCTTATTTTGGCTTATAATTTGTGCTGTTTCAAAAATAAATTTAACTTTATAACCCACATACCAAGCAATTATACCCCTCCATAATTATTTAAATTTAAACACAAATGAAACATACATTTTGCGTCATTGTAGTTAGCCTAGTTTTTTTATTCGGATTTTCGCAGGAAAACTATCCGAAAGACTATTTCAGTAACCCATTAGAAATTGGCTCTATTTTAGCCGGTACTTTTGCTGAATTACGTTCAAATCATTTTCATTCTGGAGTAGATATTAAAACTCAGCAACGAGAAGGTTTGAAAGTTTTTGCTACCGCTAATGGTTATGTTAGTCGTATTAAAATATCTCCGTGGGGGTATGGAAAAGCTTTATACATTCAGCATCCTAACGGATATACAACAGTTTATGGTCATTTAAAAGAGTTTGCTCCAGAAATTGAAGCCTATGTTAAGCAACAACAATATGCTAAAGAAAAATTTGCAATTGAATTATTCCCTAAGTCAAACACACTAAAAGTTACTCAAAATCAACTCATAGCTTATTCGGGAAACACTGGAGGATCTGGCGGCCCACATTTACATTATGAAATTAGAGATAGTAGACAACACCCCATGAACCCAATGCTTTTTGGTTTTCATGTGAAAGATACCCGAAAACCAAGTATAAATAGCGTTTATGGATATAGCTTAACCGATTCATCACAAATAAATCATCATAACAACAGAGTTAAACTTAAACTAACCAAAGGAAAAGATGGCAATTATTTAGCCGAAACCGTGCGTGCTTCAGGGTACATATCATTCGGAATAAACACATATGACAAACAAGATTTAGCACACAATAAAAATGGTGTTTATAACATAAAGTCGTATGTTAATGGCAAACAAAATTACGAGTTAGATTTTAAAAAATTCTCTTTTAATGAAAGTAGGCACTTAAACCAACTTATTGATTATAGTTACTTCAAGAAAAAGAAATCCAGAATACAAAAACTATTCAAAAACGAGCGCAACCCTTTGAGTATTATCAAAAATGTAACAGATTACGGACAACTATATATTGAAGAAGGAGAGCAAATAAATTATAAAATAGTGGTTGCAGATTATAGTGGTAATACCCGATGTGTGACCATTCCTATAATTGGTGAAAAACTTGAAATTACACATACTGAAGATAAATTAATTTCTGACTATTATGTTTATACTGAAAAGCCTACTAATTTGGAACACGACGGGAAAAAAGTATACCTCCCAAAAGATGCATTATATGAAAATATACCAATCCGTTTTGAAACAGTAGGAGATACAATAATATTGGGAGAAAAAGACATCCCTTTACATAAAAATATAACTATCACCTATAACAGTAAAAAGTTCAGCAAAGAGGATCTTGCTAAGGTATACGTTAGTAGTCTTGGCTACAACAATAAACCCTTTTATATAAACACCTATAAAAAAGACGGTAATATTATAGGAAAAACTAAAAGTTTTGGAAAGTTTACACTTAGTTCAGATACAGAGGCTCCCATCATAAAACCAATAAACACACAAAATGGAAAGTGGATGAGTAAAAACACTTTCTTACAAATGAAAATAACCGATAAGCATTCTGGTATAAAAAAATATAGAGCTACTATTAATGGGAAATGGGCTTTAATGGAATACGATGCAAAAAAAGACTTATTAAGCTATAAGTTTTCTGATAATATACATGTTGCTGGCGAAAATAAATTCAAGCTAATAGTTATCGATAATGTGGGAAATAATGCTATTTTTGAAATGACTTTTTTCAGAAACAACTAAATAATGTACCCATACTTTAAAAAGCTTTTGAGCTTAGTATTTTTACTAACTTTATCTTCATCTTTAGCACAAAACGCTAGGGTTAGTGGAGTAATATTAGACGAATTTAACCAACCTATTGAAAATGTAACCATCACTTATGCAAATGAAGGTACAAAAACATCTGCAGATGGTGATTTTAGTATTATTATACCCGCTAATACTGAGGTTACTTTAACTTTTTCTCATATAAGTTTTAAAAATGTGGTGCAAACCTTTCATTTGAAAGAAGGGGAATTATTTGAATTTAACCCTATATTAAACAATAGCCAAGAACAACTAGGAACAATAGTCATCACTGGTAATAAAAGACAAAGAATCGAGGGTGTTACCACCATATCACCAAAGATGCTTCGTAAAATACCTGGAGGTAATGCAGGAGTAGAAAATATTTTAAAAACATTGGCTAGTGTTAGCGGTAATAACGAACTGAGTTCTCAATACAATGTTAGAGGAGGTAATTTTGACGAGAATCTAGTTTATGTTAATGAAATTGAAGTTTATCGTCCATTTTTAGTTCGTTCAGGTCAACAAGAAGGATTGAGTTTTGTTAATAGTGATTTGGTTCATAATGTTGATTTTTCCGCAGGAGGATTCCAAGCAAAGTATGGTGATAAATTATCTTCTGTATTAGATATTACATATAAAAAACCTAAAAAGTTTGCTGCAAGCATTGATGCTAGTTTATTAGGAGGTAGTGTTAGTGTTGAAGGTACTTCAAAAAACAAAAAGTTATCAGGAATTATTGGAGTTCGCTATCGTGACAATAGTCTTTTTGTTAAAGCAAAAGAAACAGAAACTAATTACGATCCTAAATTTGCAGATGTACAAAGTTTTTTAACTTATAAGTTAACCGATAGATTAGATCTTAATTTTTTAGGTAATATTGCTATTAATAAATACAATTACGAGCCTCAAACAAGGCAAACAAATTTCGGAACACTCTCTAATCCAATAGCGTTATTGGTGCGTTATGAAGGTCAAGAAAAAGATCAATACAACTCTTATTTCGGAGCCTTAAAAGCAAATTATAAAGCAAACGACAATTTAACACTTAAATTTATTGGATCTGCTTATCATACCATTGAAGAGGAGTATTTTGACATCATGGCAAACTATGCGCTAGGAGAAGTTAATAGTAATATTGGCGATGAAGATTTTGGTGAAGTAGAATTTACCGAAGGCATAGGCTCACAATTAAACCATGCAAGAAACGATTTGGACGCACTAATTTTAAGTTTTGAACACAAAGGAGAGTATAAAAAAAATGACCGTAAAATTAGCTGGGGAGCGAAATATAATTATGAAAATATTAGAGATAAAATTATAGAATGGGAAGTTATTGATTCTGCAGGGTTTTCAGTTCGTCCGTTAGATGAAATAGCAAACTCTCAACCATATACAGCATATTCGGCTCCCTTAGTACCTTTTCAAAATATTCATGCAACCAATGATGTTTCTATAAATCGGTTTGCTGCTTTTGTACAATACAATGGAGAAGGAACGCTAGGAAGTCATGAAATTTTCTACAATGCAGGGGCACGCATACAAAATTGGACAGTATCTGGCGACGGATTTACATCACATACGCAAACTGTTTTTAGCCCAAGGGCACAACTCTCCATAAAACCCGACTGGAAAAAAGATATTACTTTACGTGTGGCAACTGGTGTATATCATCAATCGCCATTTTACAGAGAATTACGTGATGCGAATGGTACTGTAAACCCTAGCGTAAAAGCTCAACAATCTGTTCATGTTATAGTTGGAGGTGATTATAATTTTAAATTATGGGATAGACCTTTTAAATTAGAATCTGATTTTTACTACAAAACCTTATCCAATGTAAACCCATATACTGTAGATAATGTTCGGATACGATATGCGGCCAACAACAACGCCAAAGCTTTTGCTAGCGGATGGGACGTACGCTTAAATGGAGAGTTTGTGCCAGGAACAGAGTCATGGTTTAGTTTTGGCTATTTGAAAACTGAAGAAAATATTGACGACAGAGGGTATATTGCACGCCCTACAGATCAGCGTTTAAAATTTGGAGCATTATTTCAAGATTATATGCCAAACCTTCCCAATATTAAAGTATACCTTAATATGGTATACAATACCGGCCTCCCCGGTGGTTCACCTAGCTATGCCGATAAATATCAATATCAAAATAGACTTAGAGATTATAAACGTGCAGATGTTGGTTTTTCATATGTAATTGTAGATGATAGTAAAAAATTCAATAAAGGACATTTGTTTCACCATCTTAAAGAATTCCAAATTGGTTTTGAGATTTTCAATATTTTTGATGTACAAAATTCTATTACCAACACATGGGTTAGAGATGTGTATACTAAGCAACAATACGCTGTACCTAATTACTTAACCCCTAGAATATTTAATATAAGAATGGGGTTGAAATTTTAAGAAAAAAAAATCATTTCATCTAAAATAATTACACTTAACCGATTAACAAATTCAATACAAGTAAGTTACACGAATAGATACAGAAATAATTAGTAAATTGTACATACAACTAATTAATTATTTCTTATGAAAAATTTCCTTTTCTCATTCCTAATATTCCTCTTATGGGCTTTTTTAGGTATGTGGTGGTACTACTCCTGCCCTATGTGCAGTAACTACGCTACAGATGCAGTTAATCAGCCTCCTGCTGTTGTTCAAGAAAATACTGTGAACGAAAACACAATACAGCAAAATAATTCATCCGCAATTACCGAAAATGCAACGGCATTTAACATTGCTAATGAAATAGGTGCTGATGTATTTAATTTTGCAGATAACCTTCAAATTTTTAGTACTAATACCAATGTACACATTCCAGCTACAAGCATAGCTTTTAAAGATTCTATATTTTCATACCTAAACAAATATCAAAATAAAGAATTACAAATTACAGGATGGTATAAAGATCAAGAATGGAAAGAAAATGAAGCATCTGACAATTACGGATTATATAGAGCCGAATATCTTAAAGATGTTTTAACTGACTTTGGTATTAACCCTGACAAAATTAGCATCGCAGCTAAAAAAGAACATTACACTTATAGCGATGGAGTTTTTATAGGTGGAGTGCAACTGATGTTTAAAGAGTTGAACGAATCGCGCCTAGAGCAAGTTAATAAAGGTATTACAAACAAAACATTATACACTAGATTCAATGCACGCGAGTTTATACCCGACAATACGCTTATTGGTTACACTGCCGACTTAAAAAATTACTTAAAAAACAATCCAAATAAATTAGTGAAAATTACTGGTCATACTGATAATGTAGGTGAAGAAAGTGATAATCAAATTATAGGCTATGACAGAGCTGTAAACGTTATGAATCATTTTATAAATAATGGAATCGCTAAAGAAAAACTACAGGCTTTTTCAAAAGGAGAAAATGCGCCTATAGCAGACAATGCTACAAAAGAAGGGCGTGCTAAAAACAGAAGAATTGAAATTAACATAAACTAAACTAACATATGTCAACAATATTTAACTCAGAAAATTGCCCGAATTGGTGGTGCCTATTATTATTAATGTTTCTATCATTTTTATTAGGCTGGTTATTAGCATCATGGTTTGCCTACAAACGCTCAAAAAAAGTTTTAGATGATTGTCTTGAAGAAAACAAAAAGCTACAAGCAGAAGCAAATGATGCAATTCATGAAATGCAACACGCAAGAAGTACCTTTACTGATTCATCTATTAAAGCTAAAAAAACCATGGAAAGATCAGGGGTAGCTGTAGAAAAACCAAAATTAAACTTTGCTAGTTTTGGTGCAGCTACCGAAGCTGATAAAGATGATTTAAAACGAATTAGTGGTGTTGGTCCCTTTATAGAAAAAAAACTTAACAGTATTGGCATTTATACCTTTAACCAAATAAGTAACTTCTCTGATGAAGATATTCAAACAGTTACTGACTTGATAGAATTTTTCCCAGGTAGAATATTACGCGACGATTGGCGAGGCCAAGCTTTGATTCTAAAAGAAGGGGGAGAAACTAGCTTTAGCAAACGTGTAGACAATAAAGAAGTTGATTATGATAAAGACGGAGATGTACGTTATAACGACAAATAAACTTTTCTTTTAAATAATGTATAAAAACCTCAAGCTATTCTTGAGGTTTTGTACTTTTACTACCAGTATGAAATGGAAAAGCGCATTAATAGATTATAAACATTATTTAAAGCTTGAACGCGGGCTTTCTGAAAACTCTATCACCAATTATGAGCTTGATGTTATAAAACTAATTCGTTTTTTAGATGATAATAACTATAAGGATAGTCCGTTAACTATTAGCTCAAAAACTATCAAAGAATTTATTTATCAACTAGCTAAAGTAGTTAATGAACGGTCACAATCAAGAATTATTTCCGGCTTAAAAAGTTTTTTTAACTACTTAATTTTTGAAGACTACAGAGCTGATAATCCGTTAGAGCTTATCGAATCGCCAAAAATTGGAAGAAAATTACCCGACACCTTATCAATAAATGATATAGACAAACTTACTGAAGCTATTGATTTAAGTACCTTAGAAGGTGAACGCAACAGAGCAATTATTGAAACATTGTACGGGTGCGGATTACGTGTTTCTGAGTTAACCTCTCTAAAATTATCTGACTTATTTTTTGACGAAGGATTTATAAAAGTTACCGGAAAAGGTAATAAAGAACGTTTTGTCCCTATTAGTGAATTAACACAGAAATACATAAATATTTATCGAAAAGAAATTCGGATTCACCTCAATATACAACCAGGGCATGAGGATACGCTCTTTTTAAACCGAAGAGGAAAACAGCTTACACGTGCCATGATATTTACCATTGTTAAAAGGCTTGCTGAAAAAATTGGTTTACAAAAAAATATTAGTCCACATACTTTTCGTCATTCCTTTGCTACTCATTTATTGGAAAATGGCGCCGATTTAAGCGCCATTCAATTAATGTTAGGACATGAAAGTATTACAACAACCGAAATTTATATGCATGTTGATCGTACTCACTTAGCCAAAGTTATTGCTGAATTTCATCCCAGAAAATAAGCTCTTACTCGCCTAAAATTTGAGCTGCATGTTCTTTAGTTTTTACTTTAGTAATAACTTCTTCTATAATTCCGTTTTCATCTATTATAAAAGTAATCCGATGAATACCATCGTATACACGTCCCATAAACTTCTTTTCTCCCCATACACCAAAAGCATTTATTACTTTTTTATCTTCATCTGCTAATAACGGAAATGGCAACTCTTTTTTATCTATAAAGTTTTGCTGACGCTTTGCAGAATCGGCGCTAACCCCTAAAACATCATAACCCTTGGCTAAAAAAGTTTGATAATTATCACGTAAGTTGCATGCCTCTGTTGTACATCCTGGTGTACTTGCTTTCGGATAAAAGAAAAGTACCAGTTTTTTTCCTGAGTAATCAGATAATTTTATCCTATTTCCTGCGTTATCTAGCGCTTCAAAATTTGGAGCCTTATCTCCTGCTTTTAATGTATTCATCAGTTAAATTTTTCTATTTTTACACTTGTAAAGATACAACTATGACTAAGCAAGAAAAAGTAAATTTTGTAATAAATACACTCGCCGAAAAATATCCTGAAATTCCTATTCCCTTAGATCACAAAGATCCATACACTCTTTTAATTGCTGTGCTTCTTTCAGCACAAAGCACTGATGTACGAGTAAATAAAATTACACCTTTGTTATTTGCTAAAGCGGACAACCCTTATGACATGGTGAAATTAACCATTGACGAAATTAGAGAAATTATAAAACCCGTTGGATTATCTCCTATGAAATCTAAAGGTATTCATGGACTATCACGAATATTAATTGACAAACATCAAGGTAAAGTTCCTAAAACTTACGAAGAGTTAGAAGCTCTACCAGCTGTAGGACATAAAACTGCTGCGGTAGTTTTATCACAAGCTTTTGGTATTCCTGCATTTCCTGTTGACACGCATATACACCGGTTAATGTATCGTTGGAATTTAAGTAATGGTAAAAATGTAGTGCAAACAGAAAAAGATGCTAAACGCTTATTCCCTAAAGAATTATGGAATGATTTACACTTGCAAATTATTTGGTATGGTAGAGAATATTCGCCTGCAAGAGGTTGGAATTTAGACAATGATATTATAACAAAAACTATTGGTCGTAAAAGCGTTATAAACGCATACTATAAGAAGTAGTAAAAAACTAATAAACAACTACTATTCGATTACTTAACACTTAAAATGAATACTAGTTGTTTATTTCCTGACAAGGACTAAAGCATGCTAATTCTGATGCACTTCTACTTGTATGTTTCCTACACGTAATACACGCATCGCTTTAGAGTAATTTAAAATGAAATTTATCGTTTCTTTTTTTGGTTGTAATACGTTCATTTTTCTTGAACCTTGAGCGTAAAGTTTTGGCATATATTATACTTTTTAAAATTAGTACTCTTATAACGCTCAAAAATCTACTTTAGTATTACATTGTTAAAATAATTTTATGTTCTTCTACTAAACGTCTTAAATTAAGTATTGCGTACCGCATTCTTCCTAACGCTGTATTGATACTAACGTTAGTGCTTTCGGCTATTTCTTTAAAACTCATATCTTTATACAAGCGCATTATGACCACTTGCTTTTGATCTTCAGGGAGCTCATCTACAAGTTTACGAACATCACTAGCTATTTGATCGATAATTAATTGTCCTTCAGCATTAATATCTGCAGCTTTTAATAATGAAAAAATATCAAACTCCTTATCTTTTGATTCGAATTTTGGCATACGATTACTTTTCCTAAAATGATCAATAATCAAATTATGTGCAATACGCATAAGCCATGGCAAGAATTTTCCTTCTTCATTGTAATTCCCTTTTTTAAGTGTTCTAATAACTTTTATAAAAGTATCTTGAAAAATATCTTCACTTAAATCACGATCATAAACTTTAGAGTATATAAAGTTATAAACCCTATTCTTATGACGTTCTACAAGAATCTCTAATGATTTCTCATTTCCTTGTATATATTCTTTTACTAAATCTGAATCAGGAGCAGTTATTTTCATAAACATTACTTTTATAACAGCACACAAAACATAGTATTTGTACTGTGATGAATTTCTTAATAATTAAAAGTAATGTTACGGTATAGGCAATTGAATAAAATGTTATTACTCAAATATAACAAAAAATTATTTTACTATGCGTTTTATCTTAAAAATTAGTATTTAATCTGTTGATTTAATAAATTACCTTAATGCTTTCTTGTAGGTATTAAGCGCTCTTTCTCTAGCAAATTTATGTTCAACTATAGGAAGTGGATAGGATAACTCGTTCAAATCTTTAACCCATTTATTGACATAATTTAAGTTAGTGTCATATTTTTTTAATTGTTCTGTTGGGTTAAAAACACGAAAATACGGAGCTGCATCGCAACCAGTACCAGCAACCCATTGCCAGTTTCCGTTATTGGCAGCCAAATCATAATCCAATAATTTTTTTGCAAAATATGCTTCCCCCATTCGCCAATCTATTAGTAAATGCTTACATAAAAAACTAGCTGTAACCATACGTACTCTGTTGTGCATGTATCCAGTTTTATTTAACTGTTGCATTCCAGCATCAACTAGCGGATAACCTGTTTTTCCATTACACCATTTTACAAATTCTTCTTGGTTATTACGCCATTGAATATTATTGTATTTAGGTTTAAAACTTTGAGTTACAACATTAGGGTAATGAAAAAGTATATGCATAAAAAATTCTCGCCAAATTAACTCACTTAAAAAAATAGCATTTGTTTTTAAAGCAGTTTGTACAAGTGCCCTAATACTCAATAAGCCAAATCGTAAATACGGCGAGATATAAGATGTTTTATCATATTCCGGATAATCTCTACACTTATCATAATCATCTAAATGATTTAATTTGAATGGTTTAACTTTTATAGTGCTTTGCAGAAAACCTAAACTATTTATGCTTGGAAAACAGCTTTTAGTTTGATACAATTGTGATAAATTAGTTTGTTCTTTATTATATACAAATTCATTTTTCAACTTTAACAACCACTTGTTTTTATAATATGTAAACACACTATAAGGGGTACCATCTTTTTTAAGAATTTCATTTTCTTCAAAAATAACTTGGTCTTTAAATGCATATAATTTTATTTCTTTTTCATTTAACAACTTTTGTATAGCCTGATCTCTTTTAATAGCGTAAGGCTCATAATCTTTATTAATAAACACCTTTTTTATGGGGAATTCTTTTAATAAATCTTGCCAAACCTGCACTACATTTCCTTTTCTAATTATTATTGATGAGCCTACTTTTTTAAATTCTTTATCCAGACTTTTTAATGTATTATAGATAAAACTAATTCTGGCATCATCTTTAGGTAAGTCATTAGTGATTTCATCATCAAAAATAAAAACAGGTAACACCTTTAATTCCGATTCTAATGCAAAGTTTAAGGCTGTATTATCAAAAGTTCTTAAATCTCTTCTAAACCAAAATATTGCTATATTATTCATTGAGTTATATTATTAACGCATAATATCGATATTAAAACAATTGCATACAAAAAAACATCTAGATATTCTCAGAAATTATTAAACATACTTTTATACTCAATATAAAAATAGACTTAAGTAATACTACAATTTTCCGTAAATTCGCAAGATTGTTTCAAACTACGAATTCAGGATTATGCCAAAGCTTGATTTAACTACTGTTAACCCAAAAGAAAACATCATTATTAAAGGCGCTAAATTGCACAACCTTAAAAATATTGATGTTGTTATACCACGAAATAAATTAGTAGTTATCACTGGTTTGTCTGGTTCTGGTAAATCATCTTTAGCTTTTGACACTCTTTACGCAGAAGGACAACGCCGTTACGTAGAGAGTTTATCATCTTATGCTCGTCAATTTTTAGGACGATTAAATAAACCTAAAGTAGATTTTATTAAAGGTATAGCCCCAGCTATTGCCATTGAACAAAAAGTAAACTCTACCAACCCCAGAAGTACTGTGGGTACCAGTACTGAAATATACGATTATCTAAAGTTACTTTTTGCACGTATTGGTAAAACTTACTCCCCTATTTCGGGTAATGAAGTAAAAAAGCATACCGTTAGTGATGTTATTAATCACATAAAAACCTTAGAAGAAAAAAGCAAATTGTTACTTACAGCTCCTATTTACGCTGATGATTCTAGAACAATTAGCCAAAAAGTAAAAATATTACAACAGCAAGGGTTTGCCCGAATTAAAGTAAATGATTCTGTTATTAGAATTGAAGATTTTGATGAAAATAATACTGCTACAGCAATAGATTTAGTAGTAGATAGAGTTATTGTAAATCAAAATGATGATGATTTTTACAACCGTTTAGCCGACGCTGTACAAGTTGCATTTTATGAAGGTAAAGGTTATTGTAGTATTGAAAATATTTCTACTAAAACAATTACCAATTTTAGCAATAAATTTGAATTAGATGGTATTAGCTTTTTAGAACCTAACATCCATTTATTCAGCTTTAATAATCCTTATGGAGCCTGCCCAACATGTGAAGGTTATGGCGATGTTATTGGGTTAGATAGAACATTGGTTGTACCCGATACCTCACTTTCTGTTTATGAAAATGCTATTTTCGCTTGGAGAGGTGAAAGCCTAAGTTGGTACAGAGACCAATTAGTTAATAGCGCTTATAAATTTGACTTCCCTATCCATAAGCCTTATTTTGAACTAACTGATGCACAAAAAGATTTACTATGGACTGGAAACAAGTACTTCACTGGCTTAACTGAATTCTTTAACGAACTAGAAGAAAAAAGTTATAAAATACAAAACCGCGTATTACTTTCTCGTTACCGAGGAAAAACCAAATGCCATACCTGTAATGGGAACAGGCTACGCCAAGAAGCCGATTATGTTAAAATACAAGGCACCTCTATATCTAGTTTAGTTAACAAATCAATAAAAGATTTGATTACTTTTTTTAATGACTTGTATTTAAATGAACACGATACAGTAATTGCAACAAGGCTTTTAAAAGAAATTAATAACCGCTTACTATTTTTATCAAATGTAGGATTGGAATATCTAACATTAAACCGAAAATCAAATTCACTTTCAGGAGGTGAAAGTCAACGAATCAACTTAGCAACCTCATTAGGAAGCAGTTTAGTAGGTTCAATGTACATTTTAGATGAGCCCAGTATTGGTTTGCATCCAAAAGATTCAGAAAAACTAATCGCAGTACTAAAATCGTTACGTGATTTAGGCAACACTGTAATTGTTGTTGAACATGATGAAGATATTATGAAAGCTGCCGATGAAATTATTGATATAGGACCAGAAGCTGGTAGTTTTGGAGGCGAGGTAGTAGCCACAGGAAGCTATAATGAAATTATAACTTCAAATTCTTTAACAGCACAATACCTAAACCAAAAACTTCAAATTGAAGTTCCAAAACAACGAAGAACATCTAAACACAGTATAACAATTACGGGAGCACGTGAAAACAATTTAAAAAATATTGATGTAACCTTTCCGTTAGATATGCTAACTGTTGTTACAGGTGTTTCAGGTAGTGGAAAAAGTACTTTAGTTAAAAACATTTTATATCCTGCTCTTCATAAAGAACTAGGTGGTTACGGAAATAAACCTGGTGAGTTCAATACAATTTCAGGAAGCTTTAAACATATTAAAAGCATTGAATTTGTAGATCAAAATCCTATTGGTCGTTCATCAAGATCTAATCCTGTTACTTATATTAAAGCTTACGACGATATACGAAGTTTGTTTGCCGCTCAAAAGGTATCACTTATTAGAAATTACCAGCCAAAACATTTTTCTTTTAATGTAGATGGTGGTAGATGTGAAGTTTGTAAAGGTGAAGGTGAAGTTACTATTGAAATGCAATTTATGGCAGATGTTCATTTAGAATGCGAAGCTTGTAAAGGGAAACGTTTTAAAAAAGAAGTACTTGAGGCTACTTTTGACGGAAAATCTATACATGATGTACTAAGTATGACTATTGATGATGCCTTAACCTTTTTTAACAATAATCAACAAACTAAAATTGTAAACAAACTACAACCTTTGCAAGATGTTGGTTTAGGTTATGTACAGTTAGGCCAATCTTCGTCTACATTGTCAGGAGGTGAAGCACAACGTATAAAACTTGCCTCCTTTTTAGTTAAAGGAAAAAGTAACGACAAAGTCTTATTTATTTTTGATGAACCTACAACCGGGTTGCATTTTCATGACATCCAAAAATTATTAAAATCATTTAATGCCTTACTTGACAAAGGGCACTCTATACTTGTTATTGAACACAGTTTAGAACTTATTAAATGTGCCGATTATATTATTGATTTAGGCCCTGAGGGAGGTGATTTTGGTGGTGAGTTATTATTTTCAGGAACACCAGAAGCTTTAATTAAAAATAAAAAATCAGTAACAGCACAGTACCTAACAGATAAAATTAGTTAGCAAAAATCCATAAAAACAAAAATAACTAAACCGCTATAAATAAGAGCGTTACAAACCTAAATCTAATTAGATGCGTCCATAAACCAACCGCGTGTTTATTGACGCAATGTTGTTTTGGCACACTCTTTGAAAAATTCATAATAAATAGCGAAAGCCGAAAAGCTAAAAATGAGTAGGCAAATTCTAAAACTAAATGTTATGAAAAAAAATGTAGTAGTACTAGCCTTATTACTAGGTATGTTTGGTATGGTAAATGCCAACGAAACAGCTAACAACAAAACAATTAGTTTGGAAACCTCACGCTACGGGTATATGGAACCTTTCGAATTTACGGAACGTGGAGTTGTGTTTTATGTGTTTCCAAACGGAGAGTTTGATTTTAATACTCAACCACAATACAGAAGAACCCGTAGAGGAAATTCACATGTAAACATTTCTTATGGAGCACCTAGAAGTTATACGCATGCAGGTGGTATTAGGATTGAACATGATCATTTAGGACGTATCAGGCGAGTTGGTAATGTGTTTATGAACTATGATCGTTCAGGACGAATTAAACGTATTGGAAGTGTATATATGAACTATCGTTATAATTTATTACGCAACATTGGTGGCTTACATATATACTACAACCCTCATCATAGAGTTATACGCACCACTGGTAGTATAAAACCTCGTATAGGATGCCATTTTTGTGGTAGTCATACTTGTAGTATAAACCATTACAGTAGTAATGATTATTATTACCATTCTGATTCTGACAATAATTGGCAAAATGATGATGATATGTATTATTACAAAAACGGTAAGGAAAAGAAAAAGAAGAAATAAATTGATTTTGGTTGGTTAGGATGAAAAGCTCTGGAGGTATTGTACCAAAGGAGCTTTTTACATATCTATCAATCATATTTAAGTTTAATTAAAAAACCATAATTTAATTGATAATATTGTAATCATTACTACAACAAAACGTTTTACCAACCTATCTCCTTTATCTACAGACCAACGGCTAGATACCCAAGCCCCAGTAGCATTACCAATAGCTAAAATTAACCCATAGCACCAGTTTATCTTATCGTTAATAGCAAACATAAATACCGCCCCTATAGTATATATACAAACCACAGCAACTTTTGTTGCATTAGATTTTACTAAAGATAATCTATTTACATAAGGCAGTATAATCAACATCATAAATCCTATCCCCGCATTTATAAACCCACCGTATATGCCCAAGAAGAAAAAAATTACTATTGAAATATATAAATATTTTCCTTGGGTACGTTCTGCCAAACTTGCTAAAGATATTTTTGGTTGAAACAACATTAGTATTACAACCAATAACATAATAACCGCAAGAATTCTGTTAAATAGTTCCCCTTTTATATCCACAGCAATTTGCGCTCCAATTAATGAACCCAATAAAGCAGATATTCCCAAATAAATACTAAATGGATATGTCGTTACACCTTTACTTTGAAACCCCTTTACTCCTATAGCTGTCTGAATGAGTATCGCTATTCTATTTGTTCCGTTAGCAATATTAGGAGGCAATCCCATAAAAATAAGCATCGGCATAGTTAATAATGTTCCTCCTCCAGCAATAGTATTAATAAAGCCTGCTAGAAACCCAACAAATACCAACAATACAAAACTCCAATCCATTCCTTTTAACTTTTCAGCAATACTTATAAAAGCAAAAAACCTACAACATACGCTGTAGGTTTTTCCTGCGGAGAAAGAGGTATTTGAACTTTTTGGTATTTAACATACCTTGTTTTACAAAAACCCCTAACTGTCAATAAGTTGTTAAAAACCTTAGTGCTAATTTGTATCGCAATATAGTATTAAAATATAACTTTACTGTCAACTATACTGTCAACTGATAAAAATAAATGAGAAGTACTTTTAACCTTAAAGAACCTAAGAAAGATAAAGAATCATTAATCTTGTTTTCCTCATATTTTAAGAATGAAGGGCGAAAATTTGTATATTCTACTGGTGAATACATTCACCCCAATGATTGGGACTTTGAAAACAAACAACCTAAAAACCTCAACGGCAGAACTGAAAAAGCTAACAAGCAACGAGGAATTAAAAGACAGTTGGACAGGTATTCAAATTTCTTTTCTGATATTATACAAAGTTATAAGCTTTCCAATAGAGAAATTATAATATCAGATATTAAAGATGATTTTGATATTGAATTTAAACGAACTAAGTCTATATCAAGTAAATTTTTTGAAGTATATGATATATTCTTAGCCGAAAAGAAAAATGATTATACAGAAGACGCCAATTCACAAACAACAATTAAACGATATGAGTATAATAAAAAGTTGTTGAGTGAATTTCAAACTCATCGAAAGAAGAAACTGCATTTTAATCAAGTTAACAAAGCATTTTATAATTCATTTATAGATTTTTGCGTAAATCAAAAGAACCATTCCGCTAATACGTTAAGGAGAAATGTAGGTCTCTTTAAGACTTTTTTGTATTGGGCTTTAGAAAATGGGCATACATATAAAACAGATTTTCAAAAATTCAAAGCTCCTAAGGCACAACAAACAGATGAAATAGCATTAAGCTTAGTTCAGGTTCAAGAAGTGTTTGAGTTTGACCTAAGTAATAATGAGCGTTTAGAAAAAGTAAGAGATTTATTTGTTTTTGGTTGTGCAACAGGAATGCGTTACAGTAACTATTCAAAAGTAGAAAAGAAAGATATACAGAATGGCATTATAAAAGTTCGAGATGAAAAGAACAATGATAAATCCTTAGAAGTACCTCTTAATGATTTTTCTAACTATATTCTTAAAAAATATGAATACAAGCTTCCTAAGTTATCAAATCAGAAGTTTAATGATTATATAAAAGAAGTGTTTGAATTAATAGGGTATGATGAGAATATTAAGAAGACTATTAAAATTGGTAAAGACCTAATCGAACAAATCAATCCGATGTACGAGCGTATTTCTTCACATACAGCAAGAAGAAGCTTTATCACAATAATGAAAAACAAAAAAATACCTGACAAAGTGATAATGAGTTATACAGGACATAAAAGTTTGGAAGTGTTCAATAAATACTACAAACCAAATAATGATGATAGAAAAGATTTTATGCAAACAGTGTGGAAGTTTGAAGGTGTTCCATTGAAAAAAGCTGAGTAATGAAAAATAAAAAAATAGGTTATGAAATAAACATTCCTGAGAACTCAAAATTGGTATATGTACCATTTTCTGAAGAAATGAATGAATTCTTCACAACTCTAAATAAAAACAATTATACTCATTATTTGACTAAGTTCATAGGTGGTAAAAAAAACTATGACATAGCATTTAATGCGGTTAAAGATTGTATGATAAAAGCTTTGCCAAAAAACAGAAAAGAAAATTGTAAGTTCTGTTTAGGGCATAGCAAAGAAAGAGGTGACAAATTATGTGAAAGATATAATAGCCAAATGATGTTTACATATTTCGTTGCAAGTATTGAATTTTTAAATATTGTATCAAAAAATAAGCATCTACAAAAAAACAGAGCCATCTTACAAAAATTAACCATAAACTTTTTTAAATGTTTACACTTTATTGAAGGTCAAGGAAAAATGTATTTTGATTTAGATAAAATGTGTCGCTATTGCCTACAAGCAGGCTTTTTATCATTATCAGAAATGTTTGCTAAATCGTCTAACCTTAATAATATAAAAGTTATAAATAATACTTTGAATGAAATAGACAGTGGAATAATAGAAAACAAAGTGCTTCAAAGAGAAGATGACAATTATTTAGAACTACAAAGGGAGTTTTTTGATAATAAACTTCGATATTATAAAAACAAATTACTTATTGAAGAAAAAGAAAAAAAGAGTAACAATTCAGTCAGCAACGGGAATAAACAAAAAGAAGTAACTATTATACAATATGCTTTGTATTATTATTATCTTCAACAAAGTGGAGATTTTGGTTATTTTGAAAATCATCCAGAAGGAAAAGTTAAAGCTATTAAGGAACTGATAACAAAAGAAAAGTTAAACACAACTCCTAAATACTTTCAAAAAGTATATAATAAAATAGCACATTATAATTCAAATAGAATAGCTAAAAAGCAAGTTTCAAACATAGATTTTGTGATAAATATTATGTTGAAAAACTTTGACAAAGCTAAAGAAATAGCACTTCAAGAACTAAAAGAAGCCAAAACAAAGAATAGGTAACTATAAATGGTAACCGTTACTTTATGGTTACCTCATCTTCACTAAAATAAGTTTGTAACAAATTGTTAATAAGATTTGTTATGAATAATCCATTTGAGACAATCAATGAAAGGTTGTCAAACATAGAAAACCTACTGTTAGAAATTAAACATAAACCAGTAGAAGAAGAAAAGTCTGAAAATCTTACGGTAAAAGAAACCGCAGAATTTTTAAAGGTTTCTGAACAGTCTGTACACAACTACATCAAAAAAGGTTTTTTACCTGCTCAAAAAGTTGGTAGAATACTTCTTATCAAAAGACAAGATTTAGAGAATGCTTTAGCTGAGGTTAAGTCACTTAAATATAAAAGGGCTTAACCTCTTTTTGTTCGTATCTAAAAATCTAAAAAATAGTAGTATGTATACATTAGCAGAAAGCGGGACAAACAAAGCAGGACAAAATCATATAATTGTTAATGGAGAAGGCTCAGACTTAAACAAAATAGAAGCTCTAAAAGGTAGAGCAAAAAGAAAAACAATTACACAAATTATGATGTTAAAATTAATTGAGGTAGCACAAGAAAAAGGAGAACCTGAATTAGAAAAGTCCTATTGGAATACGTATTACTGTCAACAAAATATATTTACAGCTAACGGACGTTTATATGGTAAGTATTGTAAAAATCGTTTTTGTACTCTTTGTTGTAGTATTCGAAAAGCCGAATTAATAAATAAATATTATCCAGTTATGAAAAACTGGGAAGAACCATATTTCCTTACACTAACTGTTAAGGCTTGTAAAGCAGATAAGTTAAAATTATACATAAAAAAGTTTATTCAAGGTTTTAAAAGAATAACAGAAAAATATAGAAAACGATACCAAAGAGGAAAAGGAAAGTTACTTATAGGGGTGCGGTCATTGGAATGCAATTTCAATCCAATTAAGAAAACATATAACCCTCATTTTCATATCATAACAAAAGATAAATATACTGCTGAGGTTTTACTCTATGAGTGGCTTAAATTATGGACAACAAAATTTACTAACAAAAAAGGGCAAAACATTCAAAAGGTAACCAACTTAGAAAATGGATTAATTGAGATAATTAAATATGGAAGTAAAATTTTTACAGAACCCGATTTAAAAAAAAGAGAAAAAGAAACCTCAACAACTTGCATCTATATAAAAGCGTTAGACACTATTTTAACTGCTATGAAGGGAAAAAGAATATTTGATAGGTTTGGATTTAACTTACCCAAAATAACTAATACACAAAAGAGTAAAACAAAATTATTACTCAACTACAACGAATGGGAGTATAATCTTAAAACATCTGATTGGCAGAATGTTACAACAGGTGAGTGTTTAAGCGGATATAACACGCCTTCTCATTTACAAGCTTTACTTGAAAATAACATTGATAATATATCAAACTAGAACATTCTACTTACTATAAGAAAAGAGTCAATATAAATGATTAAAAAAGTTTAATAAACCACAAAAAAAAATTACTTTAACGCATTAAAATTTTCCAAACATAAAAAATGACAAGTATAGACCAAAGAACACAATTACAAAATCAAATATGGAAAATAGCCAACGATGTCCGTGGCTCTGTAGATGGATGGGATTTTAAACACTTCGTTTTAGGGACATTATTTTATCGCTTTATAAGTGAAAATTTTACTGATTACATTGAGGCTGGTGACGATAGTATTGATTATGCAAGTTTACCAGATACAGTAATAACACCCGAAATAAAAGAAGATGCCATTAAAACCAAAGGCTATTTTATATATCCAAGTCAGTTATTTGTAAATGTGGTTAAAAATGCAGATGATAACGATAATCTAAATACAGATTTAGCAGCTATTTTTACAGCAATAGAAATTTCTGCAAATGGTTATCCGTCAGAAGAGGATATAAAAGGCTTATTCGCAGATTTTGATACCACCAGTAATCGATTAGGTAATACCGTTACAAATAAAAACAGCCGATTAGCAGACGTTTTAAAAGGTGTTGCAGGTTTAAATTTGGGTAATTTTCAAGACAATAAAATCGATTTGTTTGGCGATGCCTATGAGTTTCTAATTCATAAATATGCAGCCAATGCAGGTAAGTCTGGAGGTGAATTTTTTACACCTACCAACGTGTCGCAATTAATTGCACAATTGGCTATGCACAAGCAAGAGAAAATCAATAAAATCTACGACCCAGCTGCAGGTTCTGGTTCATTACTTCTACAAGCTAAAAAACATTTTGATAATCATGTAATTGAAGAAGGTTTCTTTGGGCAAGAAATAAACCATACTACCTATAACTTGGCACGTATGAACATGTTTTTGCACAATGTAAACTACGATAAGTTTCATATCGTGTTGGGCGACACCTTAATGAACCCACAATTAGGAGACGATAAGCCTTTTGATGCTATCGTATCTAATCCACCCTATTCTATAAAATGGAAAGGTAGTGACGACCCTACGCTAATTAATGACGACCGTTTTGCACCTGCAGGTGTATTAGCACCAAAATCTAAAGCAGATTTTGCGTTTGTACTACACTCGTTAAGCTATTTATCTAGTAAAGGTAGAGCAGCATTAGTATGTTTCCCTGGTATCTTTTACCGTGGTGGTGCAGAACAAAAAATTAGAAAGTATTTGGTAGATAACAACTATGTAGAAACCATTATCAATTTAGCACCTAATTTATTTTATGGTACTACTATAGCGGTAACCTTGTTAGTGCTTTCTAAAAGTAAAACCGACACCAAAACCCAGTTTATTGAGGCTAGTGGCGAAGACTTCTTTAAAAAAGAAACTAACAACAATGTGTTGTATGACGACCACATTGAAAAGGTAATGCAATTGTTTGATAGCAAAGAAGATGTAAAACACGTAGCAAAATCTGTAGACAATAGCATAATTGCTAAAAACGATTACAACCTTTCTGTGAGTTCTTATGTAGAAGCTAAAGACACCCGCGAAAAAATAGATATAAAAAAGCTGAATATAGAGGTTGCTAAAACAGTTGATAAGATAGATAAACTACGTGCCGATATTGATAACATTGTAAAGGAAATTGAAGCATGAGCAAGTTAGATGAATTATTGGATGAGGTTGATGTGGAATTTCAATCTTTAAAGAGTGTTTGTAGTGTATTTAAAGGAAAGCAATTGAATAAAACTGAACTTACAGAATTAGGTGAATATCCTGCTTATAACGGCGGAACTAATTATTCTGGATTTACAAATAAATTTAATGTTGAAGAAAATACGACCATAATAAGTCAAGGAGGTGCTTCAGCTGGCTATGTTCAGTTTATCAAAAGAAAATTTTGGGCAAATGCACATTGTTATTATTTAAAACCTAATTTAGATGTAGTTGAAAATAAATATGTTTATTATTTTGTAAAAAATAAGCAGTACAACCTTATGAATTTTCAATTTGGTGCAGGTATACCTGCATTAAAATCTGATGTAATTAAGAAACTTCAAATCCCAATCCCTTGTCCAGATAATCCAGAGAAATCACTCAAAATCCAAAAAGAAATCGTTCGTATTTTAGATACCTTTACAGAACTTACTACAGAACTTACTACAGAACTTACTACAGAACTTACTGCACGTAAAAAACAATACGAGTATTATCGTGAGCAATTATTAACTTTTGAAGAATCAGAAGTTAAGCACTTACCTATGGGCGATGAAAGTTTAGGCGAATTTATTAGAGGTAAAAGATTTGTGAAAACTGATATGATGTCAGAAGGTGTTCCATGTATACACTATGGTGAAATGTATACACATTATGGTACATGGGCAAGCAAAACAAAATCATTTGTTAGTAAAGAGTTGGTAGAAAGCAAAAAGTTAAGACGAGCATTAAAAGGGGATGTTGTAATTGTAGCAGCGGGTGAAACTATTGAAGATATAGGACAAGGAACTGCATGGTTAGGCGAAGAAGGTGCTGTTATTCATGATGCTTGTTTTTATTATAAAAGTAATTTAAATCCTAAATATGTTGCTTATTATACAAGAACAAGGCAATTTCATGACCAAATAAAAAAACATATCCGCACTGGTAAAATTTCAGCAATTAACTCAGAGGGATTAGGTAAAGCATTAATTCCTATTCCATCGCCAGAAGAGCAAGAACGCATTGTAAACATCCTTGATAAATTTGATGTATTGACTACATCCATAAGCGAAGGTTTACCTAAAGAAATAGAGCTGAGAAAAAAGCAATACGAGTATTATAGAAACAAGCTATTAACATTTCCTAAAGAAACTGTAGAAGTATAATATGAGTAAGACTTTAAATAAAATTGCAGAAGAGTTAAGAGACGCCAATAAAAAAGTACAGTTAATATACGCTTTTAACGGTACAGGTAAAACACGTTTATCACGTAAGTTTAGGTTACTAGTAGACCCAAAAGTTTATAGCGAAGAACAGGAAGAAGAACAAGAAGCATCAGGCATTAAAGTAATGTATTATAATGCTTTTACAGAAGATTTGTTTTATTGGGATAATGATTTAGATGCTGATACCAACCGTAAGTTGTTAATTCGTCCTAACAATTTTACAGAGTTGGCATTAGGTTTTTTAAAAGACCAAGGTTTAGATGATAATATCGTAAAAAACTTTCAACACTTTACAACAGATTCTATAACACCGCTATTCAATGAAGAATATACAACACAAGATAAAGATGGTAAAAATATTGTTGTAAAAGCATATTCTGAAGTAACATTCTCTGTTACAAGTGGTGACGACCGAAGTGAGAATAATATTAAAATATCAAAAGGAGAAGAAAGTAATTTTATTTGGTGTGTATATTATAGTTTAATACAACAGATTGTTGAGCTTTTAAATATTCCAGAACCCGAAGATAGAGCAGACAATAAATTTGATGATTTAGAATATATTTTCATTGACGACCCAATAAGTTCTTTAGATGAAAATCACTTAATAGAGCTTGCTGTTAATTTAGCTGAATTGATTAGAAAATCAAATGGTATCAAATTTATAATTTCTACACATAATCCACTTTTTTATAATGTGCTTTATAATGAGCTTGGTTTAGCTAAGAAAAAGGGTGCTTTTATGTTGAGCAAAAATGAAGATGGTACGTTTAATTTAGACCCTAAACATGGTGATTCTAACAAAAGCTTTTCATATCATCTGTATTTAAGAGACGTAATAAAAAATGCAATTGACAATAATGAAGTTTCAAAATTTCATTTTGTGTTGTTGCGTAATTTGTATGAAAAAACAGCCAACTTTCTAGGTTATAGTAAATGGTCTGAATTATTACCAAATGATAATAGAGAAGGATATATAAGTCGTATTATGAATTTTTATAGCCATAGTACGCTATCAAGTGAAGAAGTGAGAGAGCCAACACCACCTGAAAAAGAAATGGTTAATTATTTATTTAAATATTTGTTAGATAATTCCAAATTTTTACAAGAAGAAATAGCAATAGAAGAAGCTTAAAAAATAGTAGTAATCAAATGAGTCAATACAAAACCATAGCAGAATCAAACAATTTCATTGTTTTAGATAACTACAAAAAGTTTTCAGAAGTAAATGAAACACCTTCTGGGTATCAAACAGAAGCAGATTTAGAAAAAGAATTAGTAAAAGATTTAATAAATCAAGGCTATGAGTATGTAAAACACCTAACCACACCAACAGCTATGTTGGCTAATGTACGTGTACAATTGCAAAATCTAAATGATATGCAATTTACAGATAAAGAATGGGCACGTTTTGTAGAAGAATATTTAGACAAACCAAGTGATAACCTTGTTGATAAAACACGTAAACTACACGATAATTACATTTACGATTTTGTATTTGATGATGGACATATTCAAAACATTTATTTAGTAGATAAGAACAATATTTCACGCAATAAGGTTCAGGTTATTTCTCAGTTCGAGCAGAAAGGCACACATGCCAACCGATACGATGTTACAATTTTGGTAAACGGTTTACCTCTAGTACAAATAGAACTAAAAAAGCGAGGTGTTGCTATTCGTGAAGCTTTTAATCAAGTACATCGTTATACAAAAGAGAGTTTTAATACAGAAAACTCTTTATTTAAGTACCTGCAAATTTTTGTGATTTCTAACGGTACAGACAGTCGTTATTTTGCCAATACTGTAAAGCGAAATAAAAACAGCTTCGACTTTACCATGAATTGGGCAGATGTGAAAAACAAGTCAATCAAAGACTTAAAAGATTTTACAGTGACATTTTTTCAAAAACAAACACTTTTAAACGTGTTATTAACGTATTCTGTTTTTGATAGTAATGATACGTTATTAGTAATGCGTCCGTATCAAATTGCAGCAACAGAACGAATTATATGGAAAATTACAAGTTCATATAATGCTAAAAAATGGGCAACTACAGAAGGTGGTGGTTATATATGGCATACTACAGGTTCTGGTAAAACATTAACAAGTTTTAAAGCAGCACGTTTAGCAGCGACAAAATTAGAGTTTATAGACAAAGTGTTTTTTGTAGTAGACCGTAAAGATTTGGATTTTCAAACCATGAAAGAATACCAACGCTTTTCACCAGATAGCGTAAACGGTTCTATAAATACAGCAGCATTAAAAAGAAATTTAGAAAAAGCCGACAATAAAATTGTGGTTACTACCATTCAAAAGTTAAATAACTTAATGAAAGGTGAAAATGATTTAGATATTTATCAAAAGCAAGTGGTCTTTATTTTTGATGAAGCACACCGCTCTCAATTTGGAGAAGCTCAAAAGAATTTAAAAAAGAAGTTTAAAAAATACTATCAATTTGGTTTTACAGGAACACCTATTTTTCCTGAAAATGCTTTAGGTTCAGAAACTACACAAAGTGTGTTTGGTACAGAATTACATTCTTATGTAATAACAGATGCAATTAGAGATGAAAAAGTACTAAAGTTTAAAGTAGATTATAACGATGTTCGTCCTAAGTTTAAAGGCATTGAGTCAGAACAAGATTTAAAGAAATTATCGGCAGCAGAAAATAAAAAAGCCTTATTACATCCTGTACGTATCAAAGAAATTTCAGAATATATTTTAAAACAATATAGGCAAAAAACACACCGTACAAAAGGTAGTAATAGCGGTTTTAATGCCATGTTTGCAGTAAGTAGTGTAGATGCAGCAAAATGTTATTACGAAGAATTAAACAAGCTTCAAAAAGAAAACGATAAACCTTTAAGAATAGCAACTATTTTTTCTTTTGCAGCAAATGAAGCACAAGGAGCAATTGGTGAAATACAAGACGAAACCTTTGAGCCTACAGCTATGGATGTAAGTGCTAAAGAGTTTTTAACAAAAGCTATTGATGATTATAATGCGGCATTTAAAATGAATTATAGCATCGATAGTAAAGGCTTTCAAGATTATTACCGTGACCTTGCCAAACGTGTAAAAAACAAAGAAGTAGATTTATTAATTGTAGTAGGGATGTTCTTAACAGGTTTTGATGCACCTACCTTAAATACCTTGTTTGTAGACAAAAATTTGCGTTATCATGGTTTAATGCAAGCATTCTCACGTACCAACCGTATTTACGATGCTACTAAAACCTTTGGTAATATTGTTACGTTTAGAGATTTAGAACAAGCAACAATAGATGCAATTACTTTATTTGGTGATAGCAGTACTAAAAATGTAGTATTAGAAAAAAGCTATAAAGAATATTTAGAAGGCTTCACAGATATTGCAACAGGTAACGCACGTAGAGGTTATGTTGAAGTGGTAGCAGAATTAAAAGAAAAATTCCCCAATCCTGATGAGATAGAAACAGAAAAGGACAAAAAAGAATTTTCTAAACTCTTTGGCGAATATTTACGCGTAGAAAACATATTGCAAAATTATGATGAGTTTAATCATCTGAAAGAACTACAAAGTATTGACCATACAGATGAAGAGGCTATAGAAGCATTTAAAGAAGAAAACTTCTTAACAGACGATGATATTGCAAGTATGCAAGCTATTGAAGTACCTGCAGAAAGAACAATACAAGATTACCGCTCTACTTATAATGATATTCGAGATTGGTTAAGAAGAGAGAAAAAAGGTAATGAAGCAGAAGAATCAGATATTGATTGGGATGATGTGGT
Organism: uncultured Flavobacteriaceae bacterium; assembly: GCA_947493535.1. GTDB lineage: Bacteria > Bacteroidota > Bacteroidia > Flavobacteriales > Flavobacteriaceae. The sequence continues at coordinate 109,099 of CANLRK010000006.1, forward strand.
TTTTGAAGTCGATTTATTAAAATCTCAAGAAATAAACTTAGACTACATTTTAGAATTAATTTTTGATAGTAATAAGAAAACCAAGAATAAAGCAGATTTAGTAGAAGAAATAAGGCGTGTAATTCGTGCAAGTGTAGGCAATAGAGCAAAAGAAAGTTTAGTAGTAGATTTTATCAATGAAACAGATTTAGATAATATAAAAGAAAAAGCTACGATTATAGATGATTTCTACGCGTATGCCAAAGTAAAACAGAAAAAAGAAGCAGCAGAATTAATTGAAGAAGAGAATTTAAACGAAGAAGCGGCAAAACGTTATATTTTGGCATCTTTAAAACGTGAATATGCAAGCGAAAACGGTACGGAATTAAATTCTATTTTACCTAAAATGAGTCCTTTAAACCCGCAATATTTAACTAAAAAGCAAAGCGTATTTCAAAAGATTGTTTCATTTGTAGAAAAGTTTAAAAGAATTGGTAACGAATTGTAAATCAAAGAAAAATAATAGAAATGCACTTATATAAATACAAAGAAAAAGAATCAATACAAGTTCTTAAAGAGAAACCTTTTAAATTAGAAAAGGAGATACAAGCTCTTTTTGAAAATAATTTAAATGAGTTAATGAATTTGCAATTGGTAAAATCAGAGTTCTCTATTAAAAACAAACGCATAGATACTTTAGCTTATGATACACAATCAAATGCATTCATTATTATTGAATACAAGAGAAGTAAAAATATAAGTGTAGTAGACCAAGGATTCACATATTTAAGTCTAATGCTTGAAAACAAAGCTGATTTTATTGTAGAGTATAACGAAACTTTAAAGCAAAACTTAAAACGTACCGATGTAGATTGGAGTCAAACAAGAGTAGTGTTTGTTTCAACAGGATTTACAGATAATCAAAAGGCAGCAACTAACTTTAAAGATATTGCTATTGAACTTTGGGAAGTTAAGCGTTATGAAAACAATTTAATTAGTGTTAATCAAATAAAGAAAAGTAAATCAGCCGAAAGTATTAAGCCTATTACATCAAGTAATACACAATTAGAAGCAGTTACAAAAGAGATAAAAGTATATACAGAAGAAGACCATACCTCTAATAAATCTGATGATATAGTTGAACTGTATGAAACCTATAGAAGTGCGATAGTTGCTCTTACTGATGATATTGAGATAATTCCCAAAAAGCTCTATATAGCCTTTAAAAAGGAAAATAGAAATATTGCGTACCTACATTTACAAAAGAAAAACATAAAACTATGGATAAACGCTAAATGGGGTGAAATAGATGAGCCATCTAACATAGCCTACAATGTTTCAAATAAAGGGCATTATGGTTATGGAGATTATGAAATAGATTTAAAAAATGACTCGAAGATTGAATACATCATGAGTTTAATAAAACAAGTAATTTAATATCTAAATATAGTTGAATTGTCAACTATATTGTCAACTATAAAACAAAACCCTTACGAATCATACGATTGTAAGGGTTTTTGCGGAGAAAGAGGGATTCGAACCCCCGGACCTGTTACAGTCAACAGTTTTCAAGACTGCCGCATTCGACCACTCTGCCATTTCTCCTGAGTGTCTCATCAGCTATTTGCTGATTGCGAGTGCAAATATAACAAGCTTTTTTGATTACAAAAGATTTTTTTGCACTTTTTTTGCCTGTTTTTTATAATCATCTCATAATAAGAATACTATAAAAAATTATTGATTTTTCTTTTTTTTAACCTACAGTAAAAAAACAATCCTTATAAAAAAACCGATTTTACCCTATAAAATCATTAAATTTATACTACCAAAACATACCATATGAATATACCCCATATAGACCTTCCACGTGTCATAATTATTGGTGGTGGATTTGCAGGTTTACATCTTGCTAAAAAAATAAATAAAAAGCAATATCAAGTTGTTTTAATAGACAAACACAATTATCACACTTTTCAACCATTATTATATCAAGTTGCTACCTCAGGGTTGGAACCGGACTCCATTGCATACCCAATTAGACGCACCTTTAAAAAACAACCAAACTTCCATTTTCGTTTAGCTAAAGTTGAACAAATTCATCAAGACAAACAATATATTGAAACCTCTTCCGGACAGCTTAATTATGATATTTTAATTATTGCTACTGGAGCAAAAACTAACTTTTTTGGTTTAGAAAACGTAGAGCAACATGCAATTCCAATGAAGTCTTTAGTAGAGTCATTGGACCTTAGAAGTAAAATTCTACAAAACTTTGAAAAAGCAATTTATGCAAGTAGCATAAAAGAACAAGAAAAGCTTATGAATTTTGTTATAGTTGGTGGTGGTCCAACGGGAGTTGAACTTGCTGGGGCACTAGGAGAACTTAAAAAACAAGTTTTACCTGAGGATTTTCCTGATTTAGATATTAGAAAAATGAAAATTCATTTATTAGAAGCCGCCCCAAGAGTTCTTGCGTCAATGAGTCAAGCAGCTTCTAACAAAGCTCACCAGTTTTTAAAAAAACTCGATGTACATGTATGGACAAATACTCAAGTAACAAATTTTGATGGAGCCTTAGTTAGTACTAATGGTAAATCTAATTTTTATAGTGATACCCTCATTTGGGCAGCAGGTGTTAGTGGAGCTCCTATAAAAGGAATCAATGTTAAAGACATTGGCAAAGGAAACAGAATTCTTGTCAACAATTTTAATCAAATAAATAACAGTAGTAATATTTATGCAATAGGAGATGTAGCTTTAATGCAAACTGAAAGTACTCCTAAAGGACACCCTATGCTTGGTTCTGTTGCTATGCAACAAGGTGCACACCTTGCTAAAAATTTAAATAGAATTGCCGCTAATAAAACAATGCTTCCGTTTAAATATAACGATAAAGGAACAATGGCCACGATAGGTAGAAATTTAGCTGTAGTTGATTTGCAAGGTTTAAAATTTCAAGGATTGTTTGCTTGGTTTGTTTGGATGTTTGTTCACCTTATGCTACTAGTTGGTTTTCGCAACAAGATTGTAGTTTTTATTAATTGGGCATGGTCTTATATCCGATTTGACAAAGGAACACCTTTAATTGTAAGACCTTATATAAAAAGAAAAAGTCTCAACTAATTTGAGACTTTTTACACTTTATTTTTCGAATAATGCAATAGTTTCTATATGTGCTGTATGCGGAAACTGATCAACCATACTTATTTTTTTTAATTCATAGCCCGCTTCAATTAATTGTTCAGTGTCTCTTGCCTGCGTTGCAGGGTTACAAGAAACATATACCATTCGTTGCGCTCCAAGTTTAATAACCTTTCGTAGGGTTTTAGGGGCTATACCGGCACGTGCAGGGTCGAGAATAATAGTTTCTATTTTATTGGTATACTCTGGATGTTCTAATAAAAACTTTCCTACATCAGCCGCATAAAAACTAACACCTTCTATACCATTTCTTTTTGCGTTTTCTTTGGCATCTTCAATGGCAGAAGCTACAATATCTACTCCAACTATTTGGGCATTATTACTGCGTGAAGCAACAATTTGACCAATGGTTCCTGTACCACAAAACAAATCCATTACTACTTTACCATCTACCGTTTCTTGTTTTTCCAACACATAATCTACAACTTTACTATATAGCTTTTCTGCCGATTTAGGATTGGTTTGAAAAAAACTTTTCATGCTAATCTCAAAGTTTAAGCCAAGTAAATTTTCTACAATCTTTTCTTTACCGTATACCAATTTAGAGGTTCCTGCAGTAGCTAGTGTCCTATCTCCAACCTCATCATTTATTGAATGTAAAATACCTGCTAAACGATTCCCGAAAATTGTTTTAAACAAAGCTACAAAACCGTCCATATCAAACTTAGGTAAATCATATGAAGTAGTAACCAAATTAAATAGCAATTGATTACTTTCATAAGATTTTCGAACAACTAAAAACCTAAAGAAACCTTCACGTTTTGGTGCATGCCATGGTGCTAAACCAGATACTTCACAAAACTCTCTTATTACTTTTAAATTATCTTCTACTTGTTTATCAAACAAGCCCGAATCATTATCTAAATTCTCAGCACACCACCAAGTACCACGTTTTTTAAAACCTAAGGCAAATTCATCTACATCAGTTCTTAACTCATGATCATACCGAATAGCAGAAAAACCGTATTCCATTTTATTACGATAATGATATACTACAGGAGAAGCTATAAACTCATCAAATTTGGCTTCAATGTCAGCAACTTTACCGATGCGCTTAAATAGCTGTAACGTACTTTCCTTTTTATACTTATGCTGTAAATCTATAGGTAATTTTATGTAAGGAGCTCCAGGTATAGCCTGAAAAGGAACTGCTACTTCTTCTTCAGAGCTCTGCAAAACCTCTTCCAACTTACATTCGGCATAACGTTTACTAGTTTTTTTCACTTGAGCTTTAACTAATTGTCCCGGTAAAGTATTGGGGACAAAAATAACAAACTCACCTTCTTCATTTCTAATACGTCCAATCCCTTTACCACCAAAGGCATAATCTTCAATTAGAATTTCAATAAACTCTCCTCTTTTCACAAACTTATTCCGTTCTCTTCTTGGCATTTTTAACTACATTATATAGACGCATACAAAGCTAACTATTTTTGCTCTAGAAAACTTAATAGCTACTTATAAAAAAACGGCTTTTAGTATTTTTACCCAAAAGCCGTTTTTTTTATAAGTTATATATTAAAATTACTCCCCCATTGCAGCAGCTACAGCGGCTGACAATCTTTTGTAAGTTCCATTTTCTAAACGTTCTCTAATACCAGAAAATGCATCTAATGTTTTTTCTACATCTTCCATTGTATGTGATGCTGTAGGAATTAAACGTAATAAAATCAATCCTTTTGGAATTACAGGATATACTACTATAGAACAGAAAATTCCGAAATTTTCTCTTAAGTCCTTTACTAGTGCCATTGCTTCTGGTATACTTCCTTTTAAATATACTGGAGTTATACATGTTTGCGTTGTACCTAAATCAAATCCTCTCTCACGTAATCCTCCTTGTAAGGCTTTTACATTATTCCAAAGTTTTTCTTTAAGCTCTGGCATAGTGCGCAACATTTCTAAACGCTTTAACGCTCCTACAACTAATTGCATTTGTAATGATTTTGCAAACATTTGTGAACGCATGTTGTATTTCATGAAATCAATTATTTCCTGATCAGCAGCAAAAAATGCTCCTGTACTTGCCATTGACTTTGCAAAAGTAGCGAAATACACATCAATACCATCTTGACAACCTTGCTCTTCTCCTGTTCCTGCTCCTGTTTTTCCTAATGTTCCAAATCCATGAGCATCATCTACTAATAAGCGGAAGTTGTATTTTTCTTTTAAGGCTATTATTTCTTTAAGTTTTCCTTGCTCTCCTCGCATACCAAAAACTCCTTCAGAAATCAATAATATTCCTCCACCAGTTTTTTCAGCTAATTTAGTAGCTCTAGCAAGGTTTTTCTCTATACTTTCAATATCATTATGCTTATACGTAAAACGTTTACCCATGTGTAAACGCACACCATCTATAATACAAGCATGTGCATCAACATCATATACAATAATATCTTCTTTAGTAACTAATGAATCTATTGCAGACACCATACCTTGATATCCGAAGTTCACTAAATACGCTGCTTCTTTACTAACAAATGCAGCTAGTTCATTTTGCAACTGTTCATGTAGTTCTGTATGCCCAGACATCATTCTAGCTCCCATAGGGTATGCTGAACCGTATGTAGCTGCAGCTTCAGCATCAACTTTTCTTACTTCAGGATGATTAGCAAGACCTAAATAATCATTGATACTCCACGTAACAACCTCTTTTCCTTGAAACCTCATTCTGTTTGAAATTTCTCCTTCAAGCTTAGGAAATACAAAATACCCTTCTGCCTGCTCTGCCCACTTCCCTAGAGGTCCTTTATCTTTATAGATTTTATCAAATAAATCCTTCATTTATATCATTTTTAGGTTTTACAACGGCGAAAATAATTAAATAAACCTTTTTATCATAATATTTTTACTAACAAAAAAAGGTGTTAACTTATATTAACACCTTTTTTTACTTATACTTACATTCTATAATTTACTTTACGTATTCAATTTTTTTAGGGTTCTCTAATTGAACGCTATCAAAAAATCCTTGTTCTTCCATCCAAGTATCGTTATAGATTTTACTCATATAACGTGATCCATGATCTGGTAATATCACAACCACAACACTATTTTCGTCAAATTTATTTTCTTCTGAAAATTGTTTCACTGCTTGCACAGCGGCTCCACTGGTATAACCTACAAACAAACCTTCTGTTTTAGCTAGTTCTCTGGCGGTATGTGCACTTTCTTGATCGGTAACTTTTGTAAATTCATCAATCACGTCAAAATCGGTAGCCGAAGGAATTAGGTTTTTTCCTAAACCTTCAATACGGTAAGGATAGATTTCATCTTTATCAAATTCTCGAGTTTCATGAAAACTTTTTAACACCGAACCAAAAGCGTCCACACCTAAAATTTTTACATCAGGGTTTTGTTCTTTTAAGTACTTTGCTGTACCAGAAATTGTCCCACCTGTACCACTACATGCAACTAAATGTGTTATTTGCCCTTTAGTTTGATTCCAAATTTCAGGTCCTGTAGAGTTGTAATGTGCATCAATATTTAATTCATTAAAATACTGGTTAATATACACTGAACCTTTTATTTCTTTATGTAATCTTTTTGCTACTTCGTAATATGATCGCGGGTCATCTGCACTAACATTTGCAGGGCAAACATATACTTTAGCTCCCATAGTACGTAGCATATCAATTTTATCTGGAGAAGATTTTGAACTTACTGCTAAAATACACTCATACCCTTTTATTATACTTACCATAGCAATACTAAACCCTGTATTACCAGATGTAGTTTCAATAATAGTATCGCCAGGTTTTATAATTCCTTTCCTTTCTGCTTCTTCAATAATATATAAAGCTATTCTGTCTTTTGATGAGTGTCCTGGGTTAAAGGCTTCAACTTTAGCGAAAAAATTACCCTTTAAGTTTTTAGTTATTTTTTTAAGTTCTATTAACGGAGTGTTACCTATTAAATCTAAAACACTCGTATATGCTTGAATCTCTTCTCTCATAAATGATATAAATATTGATGTTGTTCTTGTTTTTGATTACAAAACAACCGCACAAAGATAATTATTTTTTTCTATTTAGAAATTCCTTCTAGATTCAACAAGAAAGCATATTCCTCTGCGATCTCCTTTAACGCCTCAAAACGCCCTGATGCACCTCCATGCCCAGAATCCATATCACACTTAAATAACAATAAGTTATTATCGGTTTTAAGTTCTCTTAACTTAGCTGTCCATTTAGCAGGTTCAAAATATTGTACTTGCGAATCATGAAACCCGGTAATGATTAACGTATTTGGATAATTTTGTGCAACTACATTATCATATGGCGAATAAGATTTCATGTAATCATAATATTTTTTTTCATTCGGATTTCCCCATTCATCATACTCACCAGTGGTTAAAGGAATAGAATCATCAAGCATGGTTGTAACAACATCTACAAAAGGAACAGATGCTACTACACCATTGTATAGCTCAGGATTCATATTCATCACTGCCCCCATTAATAAGCCTCCTGCACTTCCCCCCATAGCATATAAGTGTTTTGCTGAAGTATATTTTTCTGCAATTAAATATTTTGAGCAGTCAATAAAATCCGTAAACGTATTCATTTTTTTAAATAGCTTCCCATCTTCATACCATTCTCTTCCTAAATATTCACTACCTCTAATATGAGCTAGAGCAAACACAAAACCTCTGTCTAACAAACTTAACCTCGTAGTACTAAAACTATCTGGTATTGTATATCCATAAGACCCGTAAGCATATTGTAATAATGGTGTATTTTCATTTAATGGTGTATCTTTTCTATACACTAACGATATTGCTACCTTTGCTCCGTCTCGTGCAGTTGCCCATACACGTTTAGAAGTGTAATTTTCTTTATCAAATTTCCCTCCTAATACTTCCTGCTCTTTTTTTACCTCCTTCTCTTTTGTTTTCATATTAAAATCAATAGTTGAAGCTGGCGTTGTAAAGGAATTATATCCGTAACGTAATATATCAGTATCAAAATCAACATTTACAGAAGTATACGCAGCATATGTTTCACTATCAAAAGGCAAGTAATATGATTCCGCTCCGTCCCAACGAGTTATTTTTATTTTAGATAGCCCTTTCTCACGTTCACTTACCACCAAATAATCTTTAAAAATCTCAATTTCTTCTAATAAAACATTTGCTCTATGTGGAATATAATCAGTCCAATTTTCTTTTAAGGTTTTATTTTCTGGAGTAACCATTAATTTAAAATTGGTAGCATTGTCTTTATTTGTTGTTATAAAAAACTTATCGTCAAAGTGTGCAATATCGTACTCTAAACCTCGTTCACGTGGCTGAAATATTTTAAAATCTGCTTCAGGTGTATTCGCATTTAAAATTCTATATTCATTAGTTAATGTGCTATTTGCTCCTATGATTAAATATTTTTTTGATTTTGTTTTATACACGAACGTACTAAAGGTTTCATCAGTTTCGTGGTACACTTCTTTATCATTCTTAGGATTATCATTTAAAAAGTGCTTGTATATTCTGTTAGGACGTAAGGTTTCTTCATCTTTTTTAGTATAAAACAACGTCATGTTATCATTTGCCCAAGTTGACCCTCCTGTAGTGTTTTCTATCTTATATGGCAACACCTCTCCTGTTGCTATATTTTTAACTTGAATTACATACTGGCGTCTACTTACAGTGTCTACTCCAAAGGCAACGTATTTATTATTCGGACTCACATTAATACCACTTAGATGAAAATAAGATTGCCCTTTAGCCATTTCATTACAATCAAATAGTATTTCTTCATCTGCAGTTAAAGAATCTTTTTTTCTTGTATAAATAGGGTAATCTTTTCCTGTCTCAAATTTAGTAATGTACCAATATCCGTTATATTTATAAGGAACTGAAGCATCATCTTCTTTAATTCTTCCTTTCATTTCATTAAACAAAACGCTTTGAAACTCTTTCGTTTCATTGGTCATTTTATTATAATAATCATTCTCACGTTCTAGATAATCAATAACCTCTTCATTATCCTTTTCATTTAACCAATAATAATTATCCACTCTAACATCTCCATGTTTTTCAAGAGTTTTAGGTTTCTTTTCTGCCATTGGAGCGGAAACTACTTCTATCGTTTTCATAGGTTTATCTTTTTTACAAGCGACTGCAAAAATAAGCGTAAGAATAAGTACTGAAAGCTTTTTTATCATTTTATTTAGTATTTTCGAACTCTTAAAAGTACAAAATCTATTTACTAATACTAAAATTCAATAGAAATGTTTGGAGATTTAATGGGTATGATGGGTAAAATAAAAGAAACCCAAGCAAAAGTTGAAGCTACTAAGGAACGCTTAAACAATGTATTAATTGACGAAAATAGTTCGGATAATCTTTTAAAAATAACTTTAACTGCTAACAGAGAAATAAAAAATATTTCGATTAGTGACGAATTATTAGAAGATAAAGAGCAATTGGAAGACTATTTAATACTTACTTTAAATAAAGCTATTACCAAAGCCACTAATGTTCAAGAAGCTGAGCTTGGTGCTGTTGCGAAAGAAGGTATGCCCAACATACCAGGTATGGATATGTTTAAATAATAAAAAAGGCTGCAATTGCAGCCTTTTTTATTATTTAAACATTAATTTATTACTCATTATTTATCATCCTAAACTGAGTCCTTCTATTAGCTCTGTGCTCTCTTTCTGTACATGAAACTCCATCAGAACATCTGTTTAATAGTTGGCGTTCACCATACCCATTAGAAACTAATCTGCTCGGGTTAATCCCTTTACTTATTAAATAATTTGAAACAGCTTGTGCTCTTCTTTCTGATAGTACTTGATTACTTTCTGCTGTACCTCTAGCATCTGTATGTGAAGCTATTTCTACTTTTGAACCTGCATTATTATTTAAAACAGGTAGTAATTTTGCATCTATCTCAGCTTTAGCACTAGCAGTTAATGTTGCGCTTCCTAAATTCCAGTTAATATTCAAATTTGTGTACTCTAATAAAGCACAATCTACTTCCTTCCATTCAGTTAAACCTCCTTTTGTTTTTAACACTTCTTTGGTTACTGTTTTATAAACCGCTTCTACTGTTTCTTCTACAGTTTTTGCAGGAGTATCTACCACCGTTTTAGTAATTGTAGCATATTTAGCAGGAATTTCTATTTCTTCTACTCTTGCAGGTGCTGTAACAACCTTTTTAGTATATGAACTTGCTTTCTCTGCAATTGCACTACTAGATACTGAAGCATCGTTTGCTAATACTTTAGTTTTTATCGTTACATACTCTGCAGGATAACCTTTATAACACCAATACCTACAATCATTAGGATCAGATGAGTCACAATCTGGAGCTTTAGCTCCAAGTTCCCATTGTGAATACGCTGGTTTAATTTCTACTGTTTCAGAACTTGGTGATAATCTTGCAGGATCAATACTCAGTGCGTCTGCTCCTTGTTTTTTAACGTAAGAAACCGCTTCTGTCCCCCAAACTGCAGGGATAACTCTTAATTGTTTACTAGCTTCTTTAACTACTACCTGTTCCGTAACTGTCTTATACGTTGCTGGTATAACCCTTAATTTCTTATATGCAGGGCTTATCATTACTTTTACTTCTTGATTTTCATACACATCAGGTGTTGTACAACGTACATAACATTTTCCTGGTTCAGGGTTAGCCGGTAAATCTTGTGCTAAAATTGTACCTGAAATCAACATTATTCCCCATAATAATACTTTTTTCATAATTCATTTGGTTTTTAGTTAGTTTAAAAAGTTTCATTTTAAATTTACAAAAAATGAACATAAAAACAAACTTAACCGGCTAAAAATCAATTAAATAAAATCCACCCTGCTCTAAAAACCTCTCAATATATCAATACATTTTTGGTGCATCTCATCAGTATAATCTAAATGTGTTACCATACGCAACTTTCCTTCCCCCATACCAATAAAAAAAATGTTTTTTTCTTTCATTTTTGCAATAAAAAAATCATTATCAATATCATCTTGTATAGTGAATATTACAATGTTTGTTTCTACAGGCTCTACATGTTTTACAAAGTCACATTCAGTTAAAACAGCTGCTAAATCTTTGGCTTTTTCATGATCTTGAACTAAACGCTCTACATTATTATCTAATGCATAAATGGCCGCCGCTGCTAAATATCCTGCTTGGCGCATACCTCCTCCAAAAAGTTTTCTTATACGCGATGCTTTTTGCATATCTAGCTTACTTCCCATTAATACTGAACCTACAGGCGCCCCCAACCCTTTTGATAAACATATCGAAATTGTATCAAACAATGCTCCATACTGTTTGGGTGATTCATTTTTTGCTACTAATGCATTAAATAATCGAGCCCCATCCAAATGGTACTTGAGTTCATTTTCTTCACAAACGTGCTTTATTTTTTTCAACTCTTCAAAATCCCAACAAGCTCCACCTCCCTTATTCGTAGTGTTTTCTATGCATACCAAACTAGAATACGGCAAATGAATATTACCCTTATCTGTTAATGCTTGTTTTAATTGCATAGCTGTAAACATACCGCGCTTACCATTTAATAAACTACAGGTTACTCCAGAATTAAAAGCAGCCCCACCTCCTTCAAAATTATATACATGTGCATATTTATCACAATACATTTTATCTCCTGGTTGTGTATGTAACTTTATAGCTACTTGATTTGCCATTGTTCCAGACGGAAAAAACAAGGCTGCTTCCATACCAAACATAGTTGCTACTTTTACTTGTAACTCATTTACTGTAGGGTCATCTCCAAACACATCATCACCTACTTTTGCATGCATCATAGCAGCTAACATTTCTTTAGTTGGACGAGTAACAGTATCACTTATTAAATTAATTTCCATAATCAATGTTAAAAATTCTATTTTTGTGGTTTAAAAGTAAGCAATTATATGATATCATCAGAACAAAATAAAGACATAATAGCCCGCCTTAGCGCCCTGAAAAGATATCTGAATATCGATGCTAAAAAAATTGAAATTTCAAACGAAGAAGAAAAAACATTCGACCCTAATTTTTGGAACAATCCTAAAGAAGCTGAATTGGTAATGAAATCGCTTCGAGTGAAAAAAAAATGGGTAAACGATTACAATACAGCTAATAGTTTAGTAGAGGAACTTCAAATTCTTCTTGAATTTTATAACGATGGAGAAGTTTCTGAAAAGGAAATTACTTTACTTTACAACAAAGCCAATACACTTATTGAAGATTTAGAATTTAAAAATATGCTTTCTGAAGAAGGTGATTCTTTAAGTGCTGTGTTACAAATTACAGCTGGAGCTGGAGGTACTGAAAGCTGCGATTGGGCAGAAATGCTTTTACGCATGTATCTTATGTATTGCGAAGACCAAGGTTTTAAGGTTAAAGAATTAAATTATCAAGCAGGAGATGTAGCAGGTATAAAAACCGTAACCATTGAAATTGAAGGAGATTTTGCTTTTGGTTGGCTTAAAGGTGAAAATGGAGTACACCGTTTAGTACGCATCTCTCCTTTTGATAGCAACGCTAAACGTCATACTTCCTTTGCTTCAGTATATGTTTATCCTTCTGTTGACGATACTATAGAGATAGCCATAAACCCGGCAGATATTGAAATTGTTACTTCGCGCTCAAGCGGAGCCGGAGGACAAAATGTAAACAAAGTTGAAACAAAAGTTCAGTTAACGCATAAACCTACAGGTATACAAATTTCATGCTCTGAAACTCGATCGCAACAAGATAACCGTACGCGCGCCATGCAAATGTTAAAATCGCAACTGTATGAAATTGAACTTAAAAAACAACAAGAAGCGCGTTCTAGCATAGAAGATAGTAAAATGAAAATTGAATGGGGAAGCCAAATACGAAACTACGTAATGCACCCCTATAAATTAGTGAAAGACGTTAGAACAGCACACGAAACAGGTAATGTAGATGCTGTTATGAATGGAAAAATTGACAGCTTCTTAAAAGCTTATTTAATGATGATGGGGCAAAAAGAAACCAATAACAATACCATATAATTATGATAAAAATATACCACAATAACAGATGTAGTAAATCACGTAACGGATTAGCTATTTTAGAACAGTCCGGAAAAGAATTTGAGGTTGTAAAATATTTAGAAACACCTCCTACTATTGAAGAGTTGACACATATTATTTCCCTTTTAAAAATTAAACCCATTGAGTTGGTGCGTAAAAACGAAGCCATTTGGAAAGAAAATTTTAAAGGTAAAGAATTATCAGATTCACAAATAATTACTGCTATGGTAAATAACCCTAAGTTAATAGAGCGCCCTATAGTAGTTACCAATACCAAAGCTGTAGTTGGAAGACCTCCAGAAAAAATAACTGATATCCTTTAACACACATTTAACTATAACTCCTGCTTGTATTCGTATTTTTGCAACTTCAACTATGTTATTAAATGAAACTAATTTTCAAAATTTCTATTGTACTATTTTTAGTATGCACCAATAGTGTTTTTGCTCAAAATAGCGAAGTTACTGTTAATGGTAAAGTAATAGAAAAACTTAGCAACCAAGCTTTAGAATATGCTACTATAGTTTTAAAGAAAAACGATACAGGAAAAGTAACCGGAGGAATTACTGATGTAAATGGCAGTTTTTCCATTAAGGTGCCTAAAGGTATTTATGAAATTTCAATTGAATTTTTAGGCTTTCAACCTGTTGTATTTAAAAACAAATTACTAAACGCAAACACTAATCTGGGTAATATTGTTTTAGAAGAAGATGCAAATAGCCTTGACGAAGTTGAGATTATTGCTGAAAAAAGTACAGTAGAAATCCGCTTGGATAAAAAAATATACAACGTAGGAAAAGACATGACTGTTAAAGGAGGTTCTGCAGCAGATGTGCTAGCTAATGTACCCTCAGTAACGGTTGACATTGAAGGAGCTGTAGCGTTAAGAGGTAATGAAAATGTACGCATTTTAATTAACGGTAAACCATCAACCTTTGCAAATGCTACTGATGCCTTACGCCAACTTCCTGCCGAGGCTATTGAAAAAGTAGAAGTTATCACCTCTCCATCTGCACGTTATGATGCCGAAGGAACAGCTGGTATTTTAAACATCGTGTTACGAAAAGGAAAAGCCTTAGGCTTTAATGGTTCTTTTACCTTAAACACAGGGATCCCTACAAATTACGGAGCTTCAACAAACCTAAATTTACGAACAAAAAAAGTAAATTATTTTACTACCCTAGGCTATAATTATAGTGATGCTCCTGGTAACGCATATTTTGAAAATGAATATTTACAAAACACCCCCAATAATCGCTTTCAAATTGAAAACAGAACCTATGATAGAGAACGTAAAAACTTTAATGCTCGCTTTGGTTTAGAATATTTTTTAACCAATAAAACCTCTTTAACTACAAGTGTTTTATACCGCAACTCTAATAGGCTTACCGATACAGGAATCCGTACCAGTACACAAGATGTAAACCATACTCAAGAAGCATTTAAGCAAAGAAATGAACTAGAAGACGAGCAAGATGAAAGCATTGAATTCAACCTGAATTTTATGCAAAAATTTAAAACTGACGGACACCAATTAAGTTTTGACTTTAAAGTAGAAGCTACTGAAGACGACGAACTTGCTACCATACTAGGACAACAAACTTTCCCTAGCATAGTTGACGACCCTACCGAAAAAACTTCTAACCTCGAAGATCAAATGCGCTATTTAATTCAGGCAGATTATGTACTGCCTATTGGTGAAAAAGCACAGTTTGAAGCAGGGTTTAGAAGCAATATGAGTAATCAAGATAATGATTATGTGCTACAACGTGAGCAAAGTCCCGGAGTATTTGTTATAGATAGCTCCCTTTCAAACCTTTTTATTTATAATGAGCATGTACATGCCTTGTATTCGCAGTACGGAAATAAATTTGGAAAACTTTCAGCTTTAGTAGGTCTTCGTATGGAAATTTCTGATATAGACGTAAAAGTAGAAGGAACAACATTAGATAGTAATAAAAATTATACCGAGTTTTTCCCAACTTTAAACTTAGCTTATGAGCTTAATGAAGATGAAAGCATAACCTTAGGCTATAACCGTCGTATCAGAAGGCCACGCTCATGGTTTATTAATCCTTTTCCTTCGAGAGCTAGTGAAAATAACATCTTTCAAGGAAACCCAGATTTAGATCCTTCTTATTCTAACGGAGCTGATTTAGGATACTTAAAAAAATGGGATAAACTAACTTTTAGTACTTCTGTGTATTATAATCATGCTACAGATGTATTCCAATTTGTACGTCAAGCCGACTCTTCTGACCCAACAATAACAATTACTTCGCCTCAAAATATTGCTTCAGAAGACAGGTATGGTATTGAATTTTCTTTCAACTACAACCCGTTTAAATGGTGGAAATTAAATAGTAACTTCAACTTTTTTAGAAGTACTCTTGATGGTAAAAATATTATTCCAAATTCTGAAAATAACAGCTGGTTTACGCGCTTAAACTCAAGAGTAAAACTACCTGCTAAAATTGATTGGCAAACTACTTTTAATTACAGAGGGCCGCAAGAAAACTTTCAAAGAAAAAACAAAGGAATAGCAACAATTAATCTTGCTTTTAGTAAAGATATTTTAAAAGACAAAGGAACACTCTCATTAAATGTAAGTGATCTTTTCAATTCAAGAAAAAGAATTTCAGACACTTATATAGATGGTGTTACCCAAAGCTATAGTGAGTTTCAATGGAGAGAACGTCAAATACGACTAAATTTCACCTACCGTTTAAACCAAAAGAAAAAAAGAAATCCTTCACAAAGAGAAGATAACGGTGGTGGTGAAGGAGGCTTTTAACCATAAAAAAGGAAACTCAATGAGTTTCCTTTTTTATGGTTAAGCAATATATAATATATTACTTATTTTTCGCTGAGCGCTCTTCTTTAAGTTCTTTTAATCTTTCCATTAATGAACCTCCTACCCAATAAGGAATTACAAAAGTTGCTAAAAAAATCAACAACCAAAACCCTATTGTTAAAATAGTTAAAAACGCTAAAAAACCTAAGTATTGATCAAAATCAAACATAATTTCCGGAAAATTTGAATTCGAGTCAAATATACTAGTTTAAATTCATTTACACTATACTCAAAATCAAATTTATTAACAAAAAAGAACAATTCTATTTTGTACAAAAATAAATACTTAAATTTGTGCTCATTGAAAAAAACAGCATAATTACTATGAAATACAGAATAGAAAAAGATACCATCGGTGAAGTTAAGGTACCTGCCGATAAACTATGGGGAGCACAAACCGAACGTTCTAGAAACAACTTTAAAATTGGTGCTGCCGCATCAATGCCAATAGAAATTATTTACGGTTTTGCCTACTTAAAAAAAGCTGCAGCATATACCAATTGTGAATTAGGTGTTTTACCAGAAAACAAAAGAGATTTAATTGCTGCTGTATGTGATGAAATTTTAGCAGGAAAACATAACGATCAGTTTCCTTTAGTAATATGGCAAACCGGATCGGGTACACAGTCTAACATGAACTGTAATGAAGTAATTTCACACAGAGCCCAACAATTAGCAGGTGGTGTAATTGGTGAAGGCGATAAAATAATTTCCCCAAATGATGATGTTAACAAATCACAATCATCAAACGACACCTTTCCAACAGGAATGCATATTGCTGCTTATAAAAAAATAGTAGAAGTTACTATTCCAGGCGTAGAGCAATTACGAAATACTTTAAAAGCAAAATCAGAAGCTTTTAAAGATGTTGTAAAAATTGGCCGTACGCATTTAATGGATGCTACTCCACTTACCTTAGGGCAAGAATTTTCAGGATACGTATCACAGCTTAATCATGGTCTAAAAGCTTTAAAAAACACTTTAGCACATTTGAGTGAGTTAGCTTTAGGTGGTACTGCAGTTGGTACTGGTTTAAATACACCAGCTGGATATGATGTTTTAGTAGCTAAATATATTGCTGAATTTACAGGATTACCATTTGTAACTGCTGAAAATAAATTTGAAGCCTTAGCAGCTCATGATGCTATAGTAGAAACTCATGGCGCTTTAAAACAAATAGCAGTATCATTAAATAAAATAGCCAATGATATTCGTTTAATGGCTTCAGGACCACGTTCAGGTATTGGTGAAATTATCATTCCAGCTAACGAACCTGGAAGTTCTATAATGCCTGGAAAGGTAAATCCAACTCAAGCAGAAGCTATTACTATGGTTTGCGCACAAGTAATGGGTAATGATGTTGCTGTAACTGTTGGTGGCACACAAGGACACTACGAATTGAATGTGTTTAAACCTATGATGGCCGCTAACTTACTACAATCAGCTCAACTTATTGGTGATGCTTGTGTTTCTTTTGATGTAAATTGTGCTCAAGGAATTGAACCAAACCATACACGTATTGAGGAACTTTTAAATAACTCATTAATGCTTGTAACTGCTTTAAATACTAAAATAGGTTATTACAAAGCGGCTGAAATAGCAAATACGGCACACCAAAATGGAACTACTTTACGCCAAGAAGCTGTTAATTTAGGCTATGTAACCGAAGAAGAATATGACCAATGGGTTATACCTGCAGATATGACAGGATCTTTAAAATAAAAACAATACTTCTTTTTTCTAAACCGTATTTATTTAAATAAATGCGGTTTTTTTTTTCTATTTATTTATCTTAGTACACATATAACAACTAAATCTATTTTTATGAAACAAAAATTACTTTCACTTATTATTGGGGTTTTCTGTACTACTCAAATAATAGTAGCTCAAAGCTCCAATGAAAAAGTAGCAGAAAACTGGATAAAACAGCACACTAAAGAGTATGATATCCAACCTCATCACAACTTTAAAATGTTATTTAACCGAAAAGGACCATCTGGTGAAACCTTACGTTATTACCAAATGGTTAATGATGTTCAAGTTTATGATGCAGAATTTACTATACATATTAACACATTAGGACAGGTTAGCTATACTGCCAATACCTATAAAAAAGAAATTGAAAATATTAATACTGCCCCTTCTATCACTAAAGAAAGTGCTGCATTAATAGCAAAAAATCACATTAAAGTAAATGGTGACATTTCTTTCCAAAAAGAAAAACTGTTTGTTTATGATGACCTTGGTGCGACGAAACTAGTTTATCAGATAACTATTGAGCCTAGAGCTACTCCTGTAGGAAGTTGGGAAGTTATAGTTGATGCGAATACTAGTGAAGTACTAAGCGCTAAAGACAAATCATACTACCACAAACACAATAAAGGAAAAAAGAAAAAGAACAAAAACGGCTCTAAAAAAGAGAGTTCTTCTGCTATGAGAGCTAATGCAACTGGAAAAGTATTTGACCCTGATCCATTATCTGCTACTGGAAATGTTTATGGAGGTGGTTATGTTGATGGAAATGGACAAGGTGACACCGATACTGCTGAATTAGACGCTGCAAGGTCTGATGTTACTTTACTAGATGTTACCTTTTCAGGTGGCCAGTACTCTTTAGTAGGCCCGTATGCAGAAATTGTCGATTCTGAAAATCCGAGTAGAGGATTATTCGAACAGGCTTCTAGTGATTTTTCTTTCACAAGAAACGAAGCTGGGTTTGAAGCTGTAAACACATACTACCATGTTGATAAAAGCATGCGATATATTAATGAAACCCTAGGAATTACATTAATGCCTTACCAATACGGAGGAGGTGTACGTTTTGACCCACATGGTTTAAACGGACAAGATAACTCTCATTTTTCTTCAGGTTCAGGAGAGATTGCTTTTGGTGAAGGTTGTGTTGATGATGCAGAGGACGCAGATGTTATTATTCATGAGCTAGGACACGGTATACACGATTGGGTAACTAACGGTGGTTTATCGCAAACTAACGGATTAAGTGAAGGTTCTGGTGATTATTGGGCACAATCATATAGTAGAGCATTAAACCAATGGACTACTGCCGACCCATCATATCACTATATGTTCCATTGGGATGGCCACAATCCATGTTGGGGTGGTAGAATTACCAATACGACTAGACAATATCCTGGAGGCTTAGTAAGCCAAGTTCATGCCGATGGTGAAATTTGGTCAGCAGTTATGATGGAAATTTATGATCTTATTGGACGTACTAAAACTGATGCTGCATTTTTAGAAGGTTTAGGAATGACCAATAGTGGTACTGGACAACAAGATGCTGCTATTGCCGTACGTCAAGCAGCTATGGACATGGTACTTGCTAATGAATACGGTATGACTTGTGCTGATGTTGACGTAATGACTGCTCGCTTTTCTGCAAGAGGATATACTTTACCTGCATTAAACTGTAATGCTTTGGATGTAGATGAATTTGAAGTAAAAGATATTTCAATTTTCCCTAATCCAACAACTAGTACTATTACAATTAAAGGAATTCAACAAAACTATGATGTTGAAATATATAACATCATTGGGCAAAAAATTATTGAAAAGGCCATTACTCCAGAAAGTAACATGATAAATGTGTCAAACTTATCAAACGGAGCCTATATATTAAAGCTTAAGAATTACGATGGTGCTATGAAATTTATCAAATTATAAATTCTGATAACTCCAAATAAAAAGCCAAGTTTTACCACTTGGCTTTTTTATTTAACTTATATTGAGGCTACAATTTTTTCAACATATTTAATGAGTAAAACAAAGTACACAAAGTACAGCTCTAATCTAGACTTTTCAAACATTGATCATATTATAGTTGGCTCTGGAATAGGAGGACTTACTACGGCTATTTGGTTAGCAAAATCAGGAAAAAAAGTAGTGGTTCTTGAACGGCATTATACTCCTGGAGGTTTTACGCATAGTTTTAAACGAAAAAATGGGTTCAAATGGGATGTTGGAGTCCATTATGTAGGTAATGTTGAAAAAGGAAATCAATTAAGAGGTTTCTTTGACTTAATCACCTCTAAGAAACTAGATTGGGAACCTATTGGAGATGTGTATGATGAAATACAAATAGGAAATAAAAAATATCGATTTAAAGCTGGACACGAAGAATTAAAAAAACAACTTTTACTTTATTTTCCTAATGATGCAACAGCTATCAGCACTTATTTTAAGCTAATTCTAAAAGTAAATAAAAGAGCAGGCCTATTTTTCTTAGAAAAAGCATTTGAACCTATCTTACAAAAAACTATTGGCTGGATTTTAAAAAAACGTTTTCAAACATACTCCAAACAAACCACCTATAATGTTTTAAGTAAGCTCACCAAAAACAAAGAACTTATTGCCGTATTATGTGGGCAATGTGGAAATTATGGATTATCTCCTCAGAATAGTAGTTTTGCTGCTCACGCTATAGTGATTAACCATTTTATGAATGGTGGATACTATCCAAAAGGGGGAGCTGATCAAATTTGTAAAAATGCTGTAGATACATTAATCAACAACAACGGAAAATTATATGTAAATGCAAACGTAACAGAAATTGTTGTCAAAAAAAGAAAGGTTATTGGGGTTAAAGTTAATAATGATTTTATCCCTTGTAAAAGTGTTATTAGTAATGTAGGTGTTACAAATACATTTAATCATTTACTTTCAAGAAAAGAAAAACAAGTATGTAATATAAACTTTAATGCTGTTTCACCATCTAGCGGTCATTTATGTTTATATGTGGGATTAAATCAATCTAATAAAGCCTTAAAACTACCAAAATATAATATTTGGTCATACACTAACAATAAAATTGATGCGAACTATAACCCACAAAATATCTCAGATGCGATAGAAAAATTTGCATACATATCTTTTCCTTCAGCAAAAGATCCTTTTTGGAGCAAAAAACATCCAAATTCAAGCACAATACAAGCCTTGACAGTTGGCAAATATGAATGGTTTAAAGAGTTTGAAAATCAACCTTGGATGAATAGAGATGAGGCGTATAAAAAATTAAAAAAGGATTTTGAAGCTACTATGTTAAAAAAACTATATCAACTGTTTCCAAATATTAAAGAGCATGATGTGGCAATTACAGAGGTTTCTACTCCATTATCTACCAAACATTTTTCTAATTATCAAACTGGAGAAATTTATGGACTAGCGCATTCCCCTGAACGATTTAATTTGCCTTTTTTAAAACCAGAAACAAAAATAAAAGGTTTACGATTAGTAGGACAAGATATTACAATTGTAGGTGTTGCTGGAGCAATGCTTTCAGGAATGCTTTGTGCAATTACAATTTTAAAATACCGTGTATGGAAATTATTTAAGGAAGCAAACAGCCTCTAATTATTTTAATCCTCCCCCATTGCTTTAGCTTCTTCCCAATACACATCCATTTCTTTAAGCGTCATTTCATCAAGGCTTTTCCCCATGTTTTTTGCTTTTTCTTCTAAATATTGAAAACGATTTATAAACTTTTTATTGGTTCGCTCTAATGCATTCTCAGGATTAATATTTAAATGTTTTGCATAGTTAATTAATGAAAACAGTACGTCACCAAATTCAGCCTCCATCGCTTTAACATTACTTTTCTCCACCTCATCTTTAAACTCACTCAGCTCCTCTTGTACTTTTTCCCATACTTGATGTGGAGCTTCCCAATCAAAACCTACCCCAGCAACTTTTTCCTGAATACGGCTAGCCTTTACTAAGGCAGGTAAACTTTTAGGTACTCCTTCAAGCACACTTTTATTCCCTTCCTTTAATTTTAATTTTTCCCAGTTTTGCTTAACTTCTTCTTCAGTATCAGCTTTTACATTACTATAAATATGCGGATGTCTATGTATTAATTTCTCACAAATAGTATGCAATACATCTGCTATATCAAAATCGTTTGTTTCACTAGCAATTTTGGCATAAAACACTATATGCAACAACAAGTCGCCTAACTCCTTTTTAACTTCTTGTAAATTACTATCTAAAATAGCATCGCCCAATTCATAGGTTTCTTCAATGGTTAAATGACGTAAGGTTTGCATGGTTTGCTTTTTATCCCAAGGGCATTGCTCTCGCAACTCATCCATAATTGTTAATAATCTGTCAAACGCTTTTAATTGCTCTTCTCTTGTGTTCATAAGCTTAAGTTATACTATTTATCTAAACTAAAAAAACCCACAATATTATTGTAGGTTTTTTATATACTTTTTTAAGCTGATACTATTCTTCTTCTGCCTCAGCTGTAGCTGTAGCATCAAAATCTAACATTCCTCTTTTGTGTAATAAATTATACCATTGTATTACCTTTTTCATATCACTTGCATATACACGATCTTCATCATACTCTGGTAAAATTTCAGAAAAATAGCGCTCTAATTCATTTTTAGAAGCTTTGTGACTTATAGCTTCCCCTCCATTTTCTTTCTCTTTAATATTTTTGAAAATTTCACGTAGAGGCACTTCTTCGGCATAGGTATAAATAGCTATTTCATTTAGTACGCTTACATTATGACGCATACCTACTGATAGTTTTTTACCATCAATTAACGATTCTGCTAAAAACCCTGCTCTTGTTTGAGCTTTTAATTCGTATAAACCAGGTTTTCCTGATATTGCTAAAATTTTCTCTAAACTCATATTTTAAAATTTGTACGAAAATATACTTTTTAAGTATACTTCGGTAATTATTTTTTCTTTTTTAATTGTGGAAATTTCATACGGTAATCTACGCGAACTTTTCCTTTAGAAATGTTGGCTAATTTTCCTTTTATTAATCGCTTTTTTAAGGGTGATAATTTATCTGTAAACAACACTCCTTCAATATGATCATATTCATGCTGTACTACTCTAGCAGCTAAACCGCTTAACGTTTCCTTTTGTTTTTTCCAGTTTTCATCATAATATTCAATTTGTACAGTGTCTTTACGAAATACATCTTCGCGAACATTAGGAATACTTAAGCACCCTTCGTTAAAAGCCCATTCTTCTCCAGACTCTTCAATAATTGTAGGATTAATAAATACACGCTTGAAATCTTTTAAAAAGTTTTGTTCTTCAACAGATAAATCGTCGTCGTCAGCAAACGGACTCGCATCAATTACAAACAAGCGAATAGACAAACCAACCTGAGGTGCTGCAATACCTACACCACTAGCGTGATATTGAGTCTCCCACATATTAGCTATTAATTCGTTTAGCTTAGGATACTCTTTTGTAATTTCCTTTCCTACTTTTCTTAAAACCGGATCTCCGTATGCGATAACTGGTAATATCATTATTTTCTATTATATAAATATGATTGCAAAATTATTGTTGCACTTATTTCATCAACAAGTGCCTTGTTTTGACGTTGTTTTTTCGTTAATCCACTATCAATCATGGTCTGAAAGGCCATCTTCGATGTAAAGCGTTCATCAACACGTACCAAAGGTATCTTAGGGAATTTTTTTTCAAACTTTTGTATAAACTCCTGTATGTAAACTTCACTTTCAGACGCTTGAAAATTCATCTGTTTTGGTTCTCCAACCACTACAGTTTCAACTACTTCTTTAATTAGATATTCTGCTAAAAAATCAAACAAAAATTTTGTCTCAACAGTTTTTAATCCTGAAGCAATAATTTGCATATCATCAGTAACCGCTACTCCTGTTCTTTTTTGTCCGTAATCTAATGCTAAAATTTTCGCCATAAACCTTTGCTGTATAGTAAACAGCTTCAATTTTTGGCAAAAATACCATTAAAATTGGTACAAATAAACAATTGCCCTTTTTTTTAGGTTGAAAGAACTTATATTTACAAAAAATTAGCATAAAATAATGAAAAAACTGCAGCAAATAATAGAAAATGCTTGGGATAATAGAGCACTTTTAAAAGAGCAAACTACTCAAAATGCAATTAGAAAAGTAATAGACTTACTAGACGAAGGCTCACTTCGTGTTGCTGAGCCTATCGCTACAGGGTGGCAAGTAAATGAGTGGGTTAAAAAAGCTGTTGTATTATATTTCCCTATTCAAGAAATGGAAACTTTAGAAGCAGGTATTTTTGAATATCATGACAAGATACCTTTAAAAAGAAATTATGCAGAAAAAGGAGTTCGTGTAGTACCAAATGCTATTGCACGCCATGGAGCTCATATTTCTAAAGGAGTTATTATGATGCCTAGCTACGTAAACATTGGTGCCTATGTAGATCAAGGGACAATGGTAGACACTTGGGCAACTGTGGGTAGTTGCGCTCAAATTGGAAAAAATGTTCATTTATCAGGCGGTGTAGGTATTGGTGGTGTATTAGAGCCTTTACAGGCCGCACCAGTTATTATAGAGGATGGTGCTTTTATTGGTTCTCGGTGTATTGTTGTAGAAGGAGTTAAAGTAGAAAAAGAAGCCGTTTTGGGTGCTAATGTTGTACTTACCATGAGTACAAAAATTATTGATGTTACCGGTGATGAACCAATTGAAATGAAAGGTGTTATTCCTGCTCGTTCCGTAGTTATACCTGGTACCTATACTAAAACATTTCCTGCTGGAGATTTTCAGGTTTCTTGCGCTTTAATTATTGGTAAACGTAAAGAAAGTACAAATAAAAAAACATCTTTGAATGATGCTTTAAGAGAATTTAATGTAGCTGTATAACCTAAAAATTGTTAATGGAAAATTATAGAAAAAGTGTTATTTTACTTCTAAAGCGTTTGCTATTAGTAACTGTTTCTTATAGTTTTTTACGTATACTCTTTTTGGGATTTCAATGGAATGCTTTTAACGAGGTTGGCCTAAAAAGTTTTATTGGCGGAATTCGCTTTGACTTGTCCGTAATATTTTACACTAATATTTTGGTAATTATTGGTCATACTCTTCCAGGTAATTTTAAATACAACAGAATCTATCAACAAGTTTTAAAATGGGTATTCTACTGTTCAAACATCATATTTTTGTGCAGCAATTTTGTCGATTTTATCTACTATAGTTTTACAGGAAAGCGAAGTACTTACGGACTTATAACTGCTTCAGGTATGCAACAGGAAATCGGAGGGCTACTCCCCTCTTTTATGAAACAGTTTTGGTATGTATTTCTTTTAGGTTTTGTTTTTGCTTTTTTATTCTTTAAACTCATTCCTAAACAACATTTTTCACCACCACATAAAGTTTCTAGAAAAGCCATTTTAAAACAAACTGTTTTTTTTCTTATAGCCATTTCAAGCTGTATTGTTATTGGAAGAGGCGGTTTACAACGCAAACCACTTCGCAGGGTTGATGCTATAAAATATGCTCCATCAAAAAACACACCTATAGTTTTAAACACGCCTTTTTGTATCTTAAAAACCATAGGAAAGAAAAAAGAGCTTAAGCCGCTTAATTATTATTCAACAGAAAAACTTAATTCATTATATAACCCTATAAAAAACTACCAAGATTCCTTACCATTTAATAAAAAGAATGTTATTATTATTATCCTTGAGAGTTTTGGAGATGAAAATGTAAGCTACTCTAGTCCAAAAACAGGCAACACTCCCTTTTTAGACTCGTTAATTAAACAATCTTTATACTTTAAAAATGGTTTTGCTAACGGTAGAGTTTCTATTGATGCAGTTCCATCTGTAATATCAGGCATTCCTAGTATATTAGGTTCTCCATATATATCATCTACCTACGCTTTTAATAAAACTAATAGCCTACCTCAGCTATTAAAAAAAGAAGGTTATCATACTTCTTTTTTCCATGGAGCTTTTAATGGAAGTCAAAATTTTGATCAATTTGCTAGCATTGCTGGATATGATAATTATTACGGTAAAGATGAATACCCAAATGAAAACCCCGAACATGAAGATGGAAAATGGGGGATTTTTGACGAAGAGTTTTTAGGCTACTTTGGAGAGCAATTAGGTGTTTTTAAACAACCTTTCTTTTCTAGTATTTTTACTATCTCTTCACATATCCCATTTACTATGCCCAAAAAACATGAAGGTAAATTTGGAAAAGGTGCTACTAAATTTTACGAAACAGTTGGTTATACTGATTATGCGTTAAGTAAATTCTTTGATTATGCTCAAGAACAAAGCTGGTATAACAATACGCTTTTTGTAATAACAGCAGATCATTGTGCTGCTATTGGAAATAAATTTTATAATACTGCTATACAAGAGTATAATATTCCTATCATCTTCTTTGACCCTTCAAACAAAGCTCTTAAAGGAGTTCATGAAAAGAATATGCAGCAAATTGATATACTTCCTAGTATATTAAATTACTTAAACTACAACAAACCTTTTGTTAGCTATGGTAATAGCTATACAGAAAAAGAAAATCTAATTATAAACTATATCAATAACGCCTACCATGTTGTAATTGATGATTTTTATTTTGTTTTTGATGGAACTACTATTATTGAATTATATAACTTTAAAAAAGATTTTTTACTCAAAAACAATCTAGTAACTACAAAAAGAGATACCGTTATTTCTTTAGAAATAAAAATAAAAGCTTATTTGCAATCATTTACAACTAGCTTAGTTAATAATACACTGACACTAAACCAATAATGAAAGTACTTGTTATACAACAAAAAATGATTGGCGATGTGCTAACTTGCTCAATTTTATGCGAGTTAATAAAAACCAAACACCCCAATTATACAGTTCATTATTTAATAAATACTAATACCAGTCCTGTTGTAGAAAACAACCCTTTTATTGATAAATTAGTATTGTTTAAACCCGAATATAGAAATAGTAAACTTGCATTATTTAAATTTCTAAAAACTATTAGAAAAGAAAAGTACGATGTTGTAATTGATGCATATTCAAAATTAGAAAGTAATTTAATTAGTCTATTTAGTGGTGCTAAACAAAAAATATCTTTCGAAAAATATTACTCTAAATTCATTTATACACATCCTGTTATTCCTAAAAAAACAGCTAGTTCAAATTTAGGACTTGCTATTGAGCGAAGACAACAACTATTAGAGCCTTTGGGTTTTGAAACCAATTATACTGTTTTCCCTAAACTTTATGTGACCGACAAAGAAAATAATGAAGCTATAATGCTTCTTAAGCAACATGGAGTTAATCCCTTAAAAAAAACAGTAATGGTAAGCATTATTGGTAGTGCACAAAATAAAACATATCCGCTTAATTACATGTCAGAACTTGTTAATTATATTTCTGACAATTATGAGTGTAATATTTTATTCAATTATATCCCTAACCAACTTGAAGATGCAAAAAAGATCTATAACGGATGTTCTGAACAAACTAAGAAGAATATTTTCTTTAATGTATTAGGTAAAAATTTACGAGAGTTTATAGCATTAGTAAATCAGTGTGACATGATTATAGGTAATGATGGTGGTGCAATTAATATGGCTAAAGCTCTTAATAAACCTTCATACATCATATTCTCACCGTGGATTGAAAAAAATATTTGGGCTACATTTAACGATGGTATATTTCATAAAGCTGTACACTTAACAGATTTTAAACCAGATTTATTTAAAAATAAAGATGAAACATACTTAAAAAAACATGCCATTGAATTATACCAAGATTTTAAGCCAAGCCTAATTAAAGATGATTTATTGTCTTTTTTAAAACAACTAAACACTAAAGAGTTAGCATCTTATACCTTAAAAAAATCAGTTCAAAAAAATATTACCGAGAAGCTTTCCGCTTTGGTTATCACATATAATGAGCAAGACAACATTGATGCTTTAATTAAAAACTTAAGTTTCGCTAATGAAATTATTGTTGTAGACTCATACAGTACCGATGCTACTGTTGAAAAATTAAAACAATACCCACAAGTAAAACTTATCCAGAACGAGTTTAAAAACTTTTCTGATCAACGAAACTTTGCCTTAAACCAAACAAAAAATGAATGGGTTTTGTTTATTGATGCGGATGAACGGATTAATTACAAACTAAAAAATGAAATAATTGAAACAATAAACATTCCTAATAATAAAAACATCGCTTACGAAGTTTATCGAAAATTTTATTTTAAGCAAAAGCCAGTGCACTTTAGCGGTTGGCAAACTGATAAAGTATTTAGATTGTTTAAAAAATCACATGTAACGTATAAAAAAGATTTATTTGTACATGAATTATTACATACAGATGGCCCAACATCTGTTTTAAAAGAAAAACTTGACCATTATTCTTTTGATAGTTATACTGACTATAAAAACAAAATGATTTTATATGCAACTTTACGCGCTAAAGAACTACACATTCAGCAATTAAAACCTAATTTTTTTCATTATTACATCAAGCCTTTTTACAGGTTTTTTAACCATTACATTATAAGACTCGGTTTCTTAGATGGAAAAAAAGGGGTTACCATATCTTATCTGAGTGCTTACTATGTTTACCGCCGTTATGTAGAGTTAGATAAATTATACCAGTGAAAATAATTACTTTTTCCAGAATTTAAGTTGCTTTTTTAAGCGTTGCTTTCTGTGAAATTTTTCCTGAAACTCTTCGGTACAACGCCACATTTCAGCAAATACTTTTGCAAAATCCAGCCCACTAACTTTTGCATACTCATCACTCATTATCCTAACCATTTCTTTTTTTGGAGTCAAACGAGAAAAGTTTTGCATTCGAGCTGCAAAATCCATTTTATGAAATTTCATTCTATTTAAATCAACTAAATAAAACTTGTAATTATTATCGCTTCCCTCTATTAATGTATTTCCAGGAGAATGATCTAAAAAGTTAACTCCTTTTTCGTGCAAGTCATAGGTAAAACGAGTAAAAGCCCTTAAAATATTTTCATGGTTTTTATAATCTGGTTGTGTAACCAACTCCCGATAAGTTAATTCATAATTTAAATGATGACTTATGTAATAGCTTTTACCAAAAAGAAAGGCGTTAGAATATTCATAATACGCTATTGGCTGCGGTGTACCTATGCCTAATGAAGCTAATTTATTTGCATACTCAAATGACCTACGTGCTTTAGATTTCCTAAAAAACTTATAAGCAACTCTATTTATTAAATTTGGAACTTTAAAACTCTTTACATTTATTTTATCTTCTTGAAATTCGAATAATTTTAATGAATTTCTATCTTGATTACCATAATGTTCTCCTTGAGTTGTATAGTTGGTTATAATCGAATTAAAAAACGAAGTTTCATTTTGAAAGTTGGGATGTATTTTATACTTTCTCATTATAGGTACTTATCTAATCCGTTAATACACTTCTTAAGTTTACTTTTTATCGTATTTAACTCTATCTCATTATTAAGTTCTAAGTTACTTTTAGATTTTTCAACATGAAAAATATGATATAGTATACCTTGATAGCGTAATCGTTTTCCTTTTATCCCGTTATTATGTAATCGTAATGCAAATTCAGAATCTTCCCTTCCCCAACCTATAAAGTTTTCGTCATATCCGTTTATCATAATAGCATCCTCTTTGTAATATGATGTATTACAACCTCGATACTTTTTGGAAAAATTAGCGCTAGGTCTATACAACTTTGCTAATAAAGGTATATACAATGCTCTTGTTCTCTTTTTAATCCCTTTACTAAATACTGAAAATTTAATTTGTTTTATAGAGAATAACTTTGCTAAATATTCTTGTTGAATATTTACCCTACTTCCATATAAATACACTCCTTTTTCTGCAGCAGCCAAGTGATTTTTCACAAAACATTCATGTATAATACAATCACCATCTATTTGAATAATATAGTCATATTGTGCAGTTGCAATAGCCTTATTTAAAATTACTGATTTGGTAAAACCTACATCCTCATGCCATAGATGTTTAATTGGTACAGGAAAATTTAACTGGTACTGTTTTATAAGTTCTTTTGTATCCAAACCAGAACCATCATCGGCAACAATAACTTCAGTAGGCAACACTTTCTGATTTTTAACACTTAATAAAACTAAATCAAGTGCTTTTGGCCATTTATAAGTTGATATTATTAAAGAGCTAGTCATTAAAATATGCTTCAAAGTTACGTTGGTTCTTTTTAAAAGGGTTTAAAAATTTAAACCACTGCCCAAAATTCTTTTTTAAAAGAAAGAATTTAGAAGGCTGTAAATGGGCATCATTTCTTATAATATCTTTAATCTTGTGTAACGATTTGGTATTAAAATACCCTAATTCTTTCCATTTATGAGGCTCCAAATAAAATACATTTTTAATTTGCTTGTAATTATCTTTATTTGCTTTTCGCCATTTATCAAAAAATTCATTGTGCAAATTCTTATCTAACTCTTCTGCATGCCCCCAATTCTTAAATTTGAACTGAAGCTCTTCTTCGGTTCTAGATAAGCATTCATGCAACAAAATATTATTTGTGTAAATTATTTGCTCTTTAGTTTTACGGGCTACTTTATAATTTGGGTAATTGGTAGCTAAAAATACTTTAGTAGGTTGGTTTACATAAAGCAAACCATCTTCAAGATGCTTGTAAATATTAATTAAGAACCCCGATATCTGGATTGGTTTCTCTTTAGGATTATCTAAATAACTATCATAGTTACGTAGTGTATTAACAAACTTTTTAAAATCTACAAAAACTTCGTCTGCATCTACTTGTATTAACCAATTTCCAATCCCCATTTTTTTGGATAACAAATAACGTTCTCTAGTTTCACTCTGCATAGCAGATAACTTTGGAATACAAAAATTATCTTTATACAACGTTATTTTTTTTTCCGTATCAAATTCTTCTAACCAAGTATAAAACTTCTCATCTACCATAAATGATTCTCCCGACCATGTTTTATTATTTTTATCAATGGCAATAAAAATAGCATCGGCATCATTGTAGACAGGTGGTATTGATGTTTTTAGTTTTTCATAGTCATACGACATTAAAAAACCAACATGAATTTTTTTCATAGAATATTTTTAACAAATATAATTCAAGTCATATAAATAACTACTTTTGCTTTACAAAATATAACTAAATGTGTGAAATTACAGTAATAATGCCTGTATATAATGGCGAAAAATACCTAGCGGAAGCTATTAATAGTGTATTGAATCAAACTTTTACAGACTTTACCCTTTTAGTTTTAAACGACAATTCTACAGATAGCACAGCTAAGATACTTGAAGGCTTTAAAAAACAAGATTCCAGAGTTCAAGTAATTACAAAAGAAACTAACGTCGGACCTGCAAACCTAAGAAATGAAGGGATTGAAAAAGCCAATACAAAATTCATAGCCCTTTTAGATGCCGATGATATAGCCTTACCTACACGTTTCGAGAAACAATTGAAAGTTCTTAAAGAAAACCCAGAAATAGGAGTTTGTGGTACTTGGTTTACAATTTTTGGTGATAAAAAAGAAAAAACATTAAAACATGCTATTAATCATGATGATTTAAAAGTGCAGTTTTTAAAAAGTTGTGGCATAGGTAATCCTACAGTAATGTTTAAAAAAGCTGTTTTAGGAGATTTAAAGTTTGAGCACAAATATGTTCCAGCAGAAGATTATGGTTTATGGAGCCAGTTAATTGCGCAGACAAAATTTCATAACATTCCCGAATCCTTATTAAAATATCGTTGGCACACCAATAATATTAGCCAAACAAAAATAGAGAATTTGAGAAAATCAAACTTTTTAATCAGGGTAAAACAATTAGAACATATAGGAATTAAAGCTACTGACGAAAAAATAAAATATTATGTCAATGCCGTAGCTCTTAAAAAGAAACAGTGTATAGAGGATGTTATAACAACCATCGAAGCCGCAAACCATATAAAAAACAACAACAAAAAGTATAATTACTACAAACAAGATATTCTTGAAAATCATATTGATACTGTAATTATCAGAACCATAAGAAATGCTGCTCACTACAACTTGTCTTTTTATAATTATTTAAAAAAAGAATCTGGATATTTTTCAAAAATATCTTTGATTGATAAAACTCTTATCTGTTTAAAAAGCTTTTTCAAAATCTAACTATCCAACTTCTAACTTTTATTTGCAATGCTTAATAATCAAAAAAGTAACACATCTCCTTTTGTTAGTATAATTGTACCATGCTATAACGTGTCTAACTACATAAATAAAGGATTAAAAAGTATTTTTGATCAAACTTATAGCAATTGGGAATGTATTGTTGTTAACGACGGAAGTACGGATAATACAATTAATGAAATAGAAAAATGGACACTAAAAGACAGTAGATTCAAACTTATTTCTCAAGAAAACAAAGGATTATCAGGTGCTAGAAATACTGGTTTAAAAAACATAAGTGGTGATTGTATTTATTTTTTTGATCCAGACGACTTGTTAGATAAGGATTGTTTAGAGAACCTAATAAAGTTATATCAAGATAATATAGATGTCGTAATTGGAAAAAATGGTGAGGTTTATAATCAAACAACCCATGTACTTAAAACCTTAGATCATTTTACGACAACAGAAAAAATTCTATCTGATAAAAATTTTATAAAACTTTCTATTGAGCATCCTTTTAGCGTTGTTGCATGGAATAAACTATATAACGCTAATTTTATATTTTCTAATAATTTAACTTTTAAAGAAGGGGTTGTACATGAAGATGAACTTTGGTTTTTTCAAACAATGAGCCATGCTTCAAAAATTATTTTTAATTCAAAAGTGACTTACTATTATAACATTGGTAATCAAGATTCAATAACAAAAAATTACAAATTAAATAACCTAAACTCTTATTTAACCGTTATCGAAACCATCTATAATGATTACTATGTTCCTGAAAAAAATAATGATAAAAAAATAATTATTGGCACATATATACTTAATTTTCAAATTACTGTAATATCTGGATTTTACAGATTTCTTCGAAAAAATAAAAAGTGTGATTTTAAAATTGAGGGTAACAACTTAATAAAAAAACACCTACGAGATTATCACATTAATGAATACTCTTCAGTAAATAACGAAAAAATAAAACAGTTTAACTTGTTTATTAAGTATGCAAGGGCATATCCTCATATAGCTTTTAGACTCATTAGGAACTCTACCAAAAAAAATATTCTAAAACCAATTGAGAGTTTATATTTAAAAATTCGTTATACACCTTAAAAACTGTTTATTGATAACTATTATAAAGTTGTATATCTTGTCTAAAACGCTTATTAAATTTTTCATTCCCTTTTAGTTCTTCTAAAACCTCTAATGGGATTTTTTTATTATTTGCATTTAACTTATTTGCTAATGAGATACTTTTGTTATAACTCTCAAGTAAAACAACATTAAACTCACTTATCACATTTCTAGCCTCTTTTTTAGCATAAAAATTTTGGCTTCTAAAATGCCTATCTGATAAGCGATCTGGGGTTTTTATAATCTTACGAATAAATTTTTCAAACGCAATTTCTCTTTTAAACTTAAACAGATTTGTTAAGCCTGAAGGGTCTTCATACATGATATTTTTCCCCTTTTTAATATCTAAATAACACGAATAAGCCCTTTCATATGGATTCCTAATTACTATACACATTCGTTTCCCTTTACAAAACGCATGATATTTTTTTAAGCTATAAAAATACCTTCTTATAATCTTTTCTTGAGTTTCAATTGCTGGATCAACCTGGTGAATTTCAGGAAATTTGCTAATAAAACCAGGATTGTATAATCTTATCAAATCACGTTTTACGGTGGAACAACCTGATTTGGATATTATTGGATAAAACAAGTTCTTATCAATAACATAATATACCTCTATAGGATCTACTAACCTTAAACCTACTATTACTTTTAAAAATTTAAACAGTGTTAAATTTCCTATTTTCATTCACACAATTTTTCAGATGACTAATTAATATTTGATACAAATTTAATTTATTAAAACAACAACACATTAGTCCCCTATTATTTTTTAAATTATTTTTGCGTAATGCAAAATGAGATAAATAAAGCTTTAAAAATATTACAACAAGGAGGCATCATACTCTATCCTACTGATACCGTATGGGGTATTGGTTGTGATGCCACAAATGAAGCCGCCGTAAAAAAAGTATACGACCTAAAAAAAAGGATTGACAGTAAGGCGCTTATTTGTTTAGTTGCCGATGAACGCATGTTATCAAAATATGTAAAACAAATTCCTGAAGCTGCATTAGATATTATTGAACTTGCTGAAAGTCCAACCACAATTATATATGATGATGCTCAGAATCTAGCAACAAACCTTATAGCAAAAGACAACACTATTGCCATACGCATACCTGATAATGAGTTTTGTTTTCAATTATCACGCAAATTTAACGGAGCTATTGTATCTACATCGGCCAATATTTCTGGTCAACCTACCCCAAAAACCTTTTCAGAAATTAGCACCGATATTTTAAAAGGTGTAGACTATGTTGTAAATTCGCAGTTCGAAAAAAAGTCGTCCAAACCTTCTTCGATTATTAAGTTAACAAACTCAGGGTTGGTGACTATTATTAGAAAGTAAATGTCTGAAAAAACAAACTATAAAGAAGCCTTAAATAATTCTATATTTAAGGTAATTCAACAAGCTGCTAGCCTATTACAAATAGACAGTTATGTTATTGGTGGTTTTGTAAGAGACTTTCTTTTAAAAAGAGGTATTGCTAAAGATATTGATATTGTAGCCATTGGTAGTGGTATTGAACTAGCACAAAAAGTAGCTAGCTTACTACCACACAAGCCTAAAGTACAAGTATTTAAAACCTACGGTACTGCCATGTTGCGTACCGATGATATTGAAATTGAATTTGTAGGTGCACGTAAAGAATCTTATAATAAAGAAAGTAGAAATCCTGTTGTAGAAAATGGCACATTGAATGATGATCAAAATAGAAGAGATTTTACCATAAATGCTTTAGCGTTAAGCCTATCAGAGCATAATTTTGGTAAACTACTTGATCCGTTTAATGGAAAAGTTCATTTATCAGAACAACTTATAAAAACCCCATTAAATCCAAACGTCACATATTCCGACGATCCTCTACGCATGATGCGTGCCATAAGATTTGCTACACAATTAAACTTTAAAATTGAAGCAGCATCTTTACAAGCTATTTCAAAAAATAAAGAGCGAATCAAAATTATTACTAAAGAGCGTATTGTTGATGAATTACATAAAATAATGAATAGTTCAAAGCCATCAATTGGTTTTTTACTTCTAGAAGAAACTGGTCTATTACACTATATACTCCCAGAGCTTGTAGCTTTAAAAGGTGTTGATGAAGTTGAAGGACAACTACATAAAGACAATTTTTATCACACTCTTGAAGTAGTTGATAATATTGCTAAAACTACCGATAATTTATGGTTACGCTGGGCGGCATTGTTACACGACATCGGCAAAGCTCCTACCAAAAAATTTAGTAAAAAAGTAGGATGGACATTTCATGGACATGAATTTGTTGGATCAAAAATGGTTTATCAGCTTTTTAAACGATTGAAAATGCCATTAAATGACAAAATGAAATTTGTGCAAAAAATGGTTCGTATGAGTTCCAGACCTATCGTTATTGCCGATGATAAAACAACCGACTCTGCTGTACGTAGGCTGGTGTTTGATGCAGGTAATAATATTGAAGATTTAATGACACTTTGCGAAGCTGATATCACTACAAAAAACCCTAAAAAATTTAAAAAATATCATCATAACTTTAAAATTGTTCGCAACAAGATAGTTGAAGTTGAAGAGCGTGATAAAATACGTAACTTTCAACCTCCCATTACTGGAGAAGAAATTATGAACACCTTCAATTTAAAACCTTGCAAAGAAATAGGAGTTATTAAAGAAAGTATCAAAGAAGCCATACTTGATGGTATAATTAGTAATAATTATAACGAAGCAAAAGCATTAATGCTGAAAAAAGGAGTAGAACTAGGCTTAACCCCTAACGAGCCATTAAATTAATTGAGCTAAACAGAATACTTATGAAAACAGACAATAAAAAAGTTGTTTATTGGTTACTTACAGGCTGTATACTTATATTTATTATGGTAGTAGTAGGTGGTATAACACGTTTAACTCATTCTGGCTTATCTATATCTAACTACAAACTTATTAGTGGCACTATTCCTCCGCTTAACGAAACTGAGTGGCAAGCTGCTTTTGATTTATATAAACAATATCCTGAATATCAAAAACTAAACAATCATTTTAATCTGCAAGATTTTAAAGATATATACTTCTGGGAATGGCTACACCGTGTTATTGGTCGTTTTATTGGTTTGGTGTTTTTTATTCCTTTTGTTTATTTTTTAGCTACCAAACAATTATCAAAACCTACAATTAAAAAAGCCATTGTATTATTGTTTATGGGTGCATTTCAAGGTTTTTTAGGTTGGTATATGGTGAAAAGCGGGTTAGTTGACAACCCAGACGTTAGCCACTATCGCCTTTCGGCACACCTTACAACAGCCTTTTTAACCTTTGCTTATACATTTTGGGTTGCTTTAGACTTAATGTTTCCTAACAGAAAAGATGTGAATATACAGCTGCGAAATTTTATTCGTTTTGCCTTTGCTCTTTTACTTATACAAATTATTTACGGTGCTTTTGTAGCTGGACTTGATGCTGGTTTTATTCACAACCACTGGCCATTAATGAATGAAGGTAAATTTATGCATGAAACTGTTTATATTGAACAAAACCCTGTTTATAAAAACTTTATTGAAGGGAAAAGTGGTGTACAATTCATACATCGTATGTTAGCTTATTTTGTAGTAGCCGCTATTGTTATAATATGGATTAAAGCTAAAAAAAGTACCCTAAGCCATTGGCAACAAAAAGGTATTAACTACTTAATATTTTTAGTGTTATTACAATTTATACTAGGAGTTTCTACCTTATTATTACACGTACCAGTGTGGTTAGGTGTAGCTCATCAAATAGGTGCGTTTTTTCTGCTTTCCGCAATGACTTTTACCCTACACCGTTTTACGAAATAAAATAATTGTCGACTTTTGTCGTTTTAAAAAATTAATTTTAAGCATGATATATCGTTTTAGAGTAATATTAGATGACCAAGAAGATGTTTTTAGAGATATCGAAATAAAAGCTTCAGCTACCGCCGAAGATTTTAATAATGCTATTATACAAGCCTTTGGGTTTGATGGTGGTGAAATGGCTTCATTCTACATTAGTGACGAAGAGTGGAATCAAGGTGAAGAAATAGCACTATTTGATATGAATGAAGGAGAAAGTGATGTTCGTATCATGGCAGAAGCCTCATTAGATGATATCGTTTCAGAAAAAAATAGAAACCTTATTTATGTATATGATTTCTTTAGCATGTGGACGTTTCTTATTGAGTTAGCAGAAATAGCTGAACCTCAAGAAGGCATTAGTTATCCTAACCTGATGTTTGCTCATGGTGTACTTCCCGATAGCCCACCAGATAAAGTTTTTGAAGCTGAAGAAGAAGATAATAATGGTTTTGACGACTTTAACGACTTTGATGATTTAGACGACCATTCATTTGATAACTATGACGATTTATGGAATTAATCCATAAATTGAACAAATAACAGTTTTACCTTAAAAATAGTACCGATGATTAATTTATACCAAACACATATAGAAAGTTTATCAATTCACAGAGTTGGTAACAAAAGTAAAGCTGAAGGAGCCTTTTTATCAAAAGAACCTTATCAAATGGATGATGAATTAATGCCTCTATTAAAAGAGTTTTTCTTCAAACCATTTAGAGAAAAAGAAGAAAACTATTTTCAATTTACTAACGAAGTAGATGTTGAATTTAACGAACTACATAAAATAGTAACCGAGGTGTTTTTAAACCCAAACACTATACATGAGGCTTCTAAAAAGATAACTACGCATTTATATGATCAGTCCATGCATCCACATATAAAAAATGGCGAAGTATATGTAACCTATTTAAAAAACTTAGTTATTGACAATCAAAAAGTAGATGGTATAGGTATTTTTAAAAGTGAATTACAACACGATTTTTTACAATTCAAAGAAAACGATGAAAGCCTAGATGCTATTTTACAACAAGGTGTTAATCTAAAAAAACTTGACAAAGGTTGTATCATATTTAACATCGAAAAAGAAACAGGATATAAAATTCTATCTTCAGATTCAAATAAATACGATACTAAATATTGGTTAGAGCACTTTTTAGGGGTAGACGCCTTAGCAGACGACAACTTTTTTACTAAAAAGTATTTACAACTATGTCAGAATTTTGCAAAAGATGTAGTATTTCCTGCTGAAGACAAAAAAGAAGAAGTAATGTTCATGAACCGTTCTATGGACTATTTTGCAAAAAACGACAATTTTGAAGAAACCAACTTTTTAAATAATGTAATGGAAAACCCTGATTTAATTCCGGAATTCAAACATTACAAACAAGAAAAAGCCCCAAAATTCAACGTAGAAGATTTAACTGAATTCCCTATTTCTAACACGGCAGTTACTGCATCTAGGAAAAAAATAAAAAACGTAATCGACTTAGATACTAACATCCAAATTAAAATGGATTTTATTAACCCCGAATCTGCTGAAAAATTTGTGGAAAAAGGTTGGGATGAGGAAAAACAAATGTATTATTACCTAGTTTACTTCAACAAAGAACAAAAGGCATAACAACAAACAAAAAAACATTCTAAAAATATTAGAATGTTTTTTTTATAATTACATCTTTATACTACTCTCTTTAGTAAGCTTTTGGGGCTTTAGCTAATGTCCTCATAGTAAGTTGGTTTCGTAATGTTAATTCAAATTTACATTTTTTTATTTTTCAACCAAATTTTTTTTCAAAAAAAATAGTGTAACAAAAAATGTTTACACTCGTCTTGTTTTTATAAGTAATATTAATTATGCCTTCAACTATACTAACTGTCAACAATCTAAATAAAAAATTCAGTTCTATACATGCTGTAAAAAACTTATCCTTCACTATAGAAAAAGGAAATGTATATGGAATTTTAGGTCCAAACGGAAGTGGAAAATCTACAACATTAGGTATTGTATTAAACGTAGTAAATAAAACATCTGGAGATTTTTTTTGGTTTAACAATTCTATTTCTACACACAATGCTTTAAAAAAAGTAGGTGCTATTATTGAACACCCTAACTTTTATCCATACATGACCGCAGAAGAAAACCTGAAACTAGTATGTAAAATTAAAGGAATTCCTACAGCTAAAATTATTGAAAAATTGACACTTGTTGGCTTAATAGAGCGTAAGGATAGTAAGTTTCGCTCCTTTTCATTAGGAATGAAACAGCGCTTGGCTATAGCTTCTGCCCTATTAAACGATCCTGAAA
This sequence comes from uncultured Flavobacteriaceae bacterium, assembly GCA_947493535.1. Taxonomy (GTDB): domain Bacteria; phylum Bacteroidota; class Bacteroidia; order Flavobacteriales; family Flavobacteriaceae. Next base: position 148,407 of record CANLRK010000006.1, read on the forward strand.
TTTTAATTTTAGATGAGCCTACTAACGGACTTGACCCACAAGGGATACATCAAATTCGTTCTTTAATTACCAAAATTGCTGCAGAAGGCACTACTATTCTATTAGCCTCTCATTTATTAGACGAAGTAGAAAAAGTATGTTCACATGTAGTTATATTACGAAACGGACAAAAACTTTATGATGGTAGGGTTGATCAATTAATTGCTTCAAATGGCTTTTTTGAAGTAATGAGTACACAAAAAAATAAACTAATTGATTTTTTAAAAAATCATGATGCATTTAACACTGTTAAGGATGAGGGGGATATAATTAAAGCTTTTTTAAATACTAATCTCGAAGCAGAAATATTAAACAAACAATTACTTGAACAGGACATTCCTCTTTCACACTTGGTAAAACGAAAAGAAAGTTTAGAAGAGCAATTTTTACAACTAACCAACAATAAAAAATAACCCATGATTCGTTTACTACAAATAGAGTTTCAAAAGCTATGGAAAAACAAAATGAGTAAATTCCTTATAATTATCTCATTCATCATTCCATTTTCTGTACTTATACTTTCTTCTATAAAAATTGATTTTTTTGGTTACTTCACTATTGACTTAGCACAAACAGGCATTTTTAACTTTCCTTTAATTTGGCATATTATTCCGTTTTTTGCTAGTTATTTCAAACTGTTTTTTGCCTTAATTGTTGTGTCAATGATAGCTAACGAATATAGTAATAGAACTATCAAACAAAACCTAATTGACGGTTTGAGTAAAAAAGAATTTATACTTACAAAGTTTTATTTCATTCTTGTTTACACATTACTGAGTAGTTTGTTTATTGGGATTGCCACCCTAATTATTGGATTAATTCACTCTGCTCATACCGATATCGAAGTGCTTTTCATCAATAGTGAGTTTGTTGCTGCTTATTTCTTTAAGTTATTAGGTTTTTTTAGCTTTTGCATGTTTGTTGCTATGCTCATAAAACGGAGTGCCTTCGCATTAGGAACATTAATAGTTATTGCTATTGCAGAGGTCATAATTTACGAAAACCTAAAATGGAATTGGGCCAACGATGTTATTGCCGAAAACATAATGATGTTTGCTCCTTTTACTGCGTTATACAATTTAATAAATCAGCCAATACAACGTATTGTGATGATTTCAAGCCCTGATAAAACAAACTTAATGTACGACTATGCGGTGCATTGGCATGAAATAGTTATTGTATGTGTTTGGACATTTTTATTCACTTACGGCTCTTATATTTTACTTAAAAATCGTGACTTATAACAAAGTACAAGTCTGCTAAAGTTTTTTAACTAAACCCAAAGCTAAATTGCTTTTATTTTTTGCTTTTTACTGGTAGGGTATTTACCTTGCAATCCGTTACTAAAAAGAGTAATGATTTCAACCTACGTGATTAAAAAACAACATGAAACAACACAACTTATGGCTACTTTTAATAGTATGCGCTTTTTCATTTACTAAACTAAATGCGCAAAACCCTATTAGTACCAACAACACTACTTACACTCCTGAACAACTCATTGAAGATGTTTTAATTACAGGAGATTGTGCAAACACCACCAACTACAACTCATCTATAGCTAATCATCCAACAGGTATTGCTTATTTTGAAAGAGACGCTTCATTAGCAACACCAAATTTTCCTTTCGCAAACGGAATTATATTAAGTTCAGGTAATGCTATGCAAGCACCAGGACCAGAAACAAATACTGCCGACAATAGTATTTTTTCAGGAGGAGATGCTGATTTAGAAAATGTTGCTGGAATAACTAACACTAATGATGCCTCGTACTTAGAGTTTGATTTTACGCCACCTACAAGTAGTATAAGTTTTAACTATTTATTCGTTTCAGAAGAGTATAATCAAAGCTTTGAATGTACTTTTTCTGACGCCTTTGCGTTTATTTTAACAGATTTAACTACTGGAAACGTCACTAATTTAGCAGTATTACCAACTACAGATACTGGTAGCTTTGCAGTTTCTTGTACAAATGTAAGACCTGAAGTTTCTGGTAATTGTAGTGCAGCTAACGAACAATACTTTGATTACTATAATTTTGATAATACTGATCCTACAGTTGCCGCAAACTCACCAATAATTTACGGCGGACAGACTGTACCGTTAACTGCATCTGCTACAGTAACTCCTGGTAATACTTATAGAATAAAATTGGTAATTGCAGATCAAGGAGATTCTGCTTATGACTCGGCAGTATTCTTAGAAGGGGGTAGTTTTGGTTTAGGGATTAACTTAAATGTTGATGGATTACAAATAATTGATGGAGTTGCTAATGCTTGTGAAGGTGATAGTGTAACGATTGAGGGGGAAGTAGATGCCTCTACTGAATTACCTATAAGTTACCAATGGCAACAAAATGGAGTTGATATGACTATTGCTAACGGATTTCCTCAAGATGAAACATCTCCTAACATAACTGTAACCACTCCAGCTACATACGCCTTAATAGGATATTTTAGCTTTCCTGACGGGTCAAATTGCAGTGATAGTCAAGAAATAGAAGTCAACTTTTTTCCTATTCCATTTATTGATAACCTTATTGACATCTCAATATGTGATGCTAACACCGATGGAATAGAGGAGTTTAACTTAACCGATAATAACAGTGAAATACTTGGTGTTACACAAAATGCAGCCGACTATAATATTACCTACCATAGTTCGGAACAGGATGCTATAGATAATAACTTTGCTCTAACAAGTCCATACACCAATACTAATACAACAGAAACTATTTGGGTAAGGATTGAAAATGCTAACAACACTATTTGTTACGCTATTGGCTCTTTTGAAATTACTGCTATTAATAATGCATCATCAAATCCAATTCCTGATATGGAACAATGTGATCTGGACTTTAGCGGGGATGAGATATTTAACCTAACATCTAATGATATGTTACAACCTGCTGGGCACGTAGTATCATATTATGATTCAGTAATCAATTTGCAAGCTGGTGGTACAGTTGGTTTGCTTTCATCACCTGATGCTTTTCCTGTAACGATAGCTCAAAGTCCATTCACGGTTTATGTAAGAATTGAAAATCTGTCTGACGGATGTTATGTAATGGAACAATTTAATCTAGTAGCTCAAGCACTACCAAATCCTGGCACAAATGGACTTATCGAATTTTGTGAAGGAGAGACAGCCTTACAAAGTTTACCAAATGCTATTTCAGGAGAAGATGTTGGAGGGCAATGGGTTGATGTAAGTAATACACCAGCAAATGTAGACTTAAATAATCCTGATGCAATAGATTTTAGTTTCGTTGAAAATGGCACCTATACTTTTGAATACTTTTTTGATGCTACAGGAAGTTGTCCAAGAGTAAACTCAACTGTTGAAGTGATAATTTCAGAATATTTATCTCCAGGTACTTCTGAAACATTAATTTTATGTGAGGGAGATAGTACTTTAAATAGTTTATTTAATACCTTAGGAGGGGATCCTGATTGGGGAGGGACATGGACTCATAGTACAAGTGTTGATATTTCAGATGTTAATAATGTA
>CANLRK010000007.1 GCA_947493535.1 uncultured Flavobacteriaceae bacterium
GCAATTATGTGGGAGAGTAGGTCGCCGCCTTCTTTTATTAAATCCTCAAGATGATATCTTCTTGAGGATTTTTTTTTATAATCTCACAAAGCAACTGTAGAATCAACTTTTCAATTATCTTTATTTGATTTTATTTGAGTATATTTAAGTTGTATGAATGAATATTTTATTTTTTCGATTCAGCAAACCTTAAAAAAAGCATTGTTTTTGTTAGAAAAATTGAACCCTTCGATTTATAATGATGCTTCAATACCTCCATTTTATTCTAGTATAGGTTGTCATATTCGACATATTTTAGATTTCTACACATCAATTTTTAAAGCAGAGTTAACAGGCTGTATAGATTTAACAGATAGGCTTAGGGAAACAAAATTAGAGATGGACATAGTATATGCAAAAGAAAAAATTGAAGAAATATTAAAGAAGTTGGAGAGCTATAAGGTTAAAAATTTAAAAAGTAATTATGAGTTAATTGATGATCTTGGTAGTGGTAAAGTGACTATTACGACAAATCTATATGCTACTTTTATACAAGCAAACTCACATACGATACATCATTTTGCCATTATTTCACAATTATTATTTGCTTTTGGCATAGCATTAGAAGACACTACTTTTGGTTACAATCCAACAAGTCCAATAAACAATAAAAGCTAATCATTAAACAAGGCTTTCATTATAGTATGAAGTCCTTTCATAGCCAAAAGAATTGCGGCAATACAAAAAATAGCTGCAAAACTCAGTGTTAAAAAATTACGTAGTTTAAAGCCTAAATGAAGTAGAAAAGGTCCTGAAAACATAAAAAATAGGGCAGCAGCCATATATTTTATTCCTTTTACAAGTATCGTTTTATTTGTTCTCATTATTATAATACAAAGTTGCTTTACGCACAGAGCCATGAGCTAACAATAACTTTTTAGCGGTTGGATGACTAATGTTTAATTCTTTCATAAGCATTTGAGTACCTCTTTCAATTAATTTTTTATTTGAAAGTTGCATATCGACCATTTTGTTTCCTTCCACTTTACCAAGTTGGATCATTACGGCGGATGAGATCATATTAAGCACCAATTTTTGAGCAGTTCCAGCTTTCATACGAGAACTTCCAGTTATAAATTCTGGACCTACGACTACTTCGATAGGGAATTTTGCAGTTAAAGCTAAAGGACTAGTTTGATTGCAAGTGATGCAGCCTGTAATAATATTATTTTCGTTACAAGCCTTCAAGCCTCCTATAACATAAGGTGTTGTGCCTGAAGCAGCAATACCAATAACAACATCATTTTCCGAAATTGAATGCTTTTGTAAATCTAACCAAGCTTGATTGCTATCATCTTCGGCATTTTCAACTGCTTTTCTTATAGCAGCATCACCACCAGCAATTAAACCAACCACTAAATTATGAGGAACTCCAAAAGTTGGGGGGCATTCAGAAGCATCAACAACTCCCAAACGTCCACTAGTACCAGCGCCAATATAGAATAATCTACCGCCAGCTTGCATTTTAGGTATAATTTGATGGATTAGTTTTTCTATTTGCGGAATTGCTTTTTCAACAGCTATAGGAACAGTTTTGTCTTCACTATTCATATTTGTTACGAGCTCTAATACACTCATTTTTTCTAAATGATTGTAATTAGAATCTTGTTCAGTTGTTTTGGTAAAATTCATAGGTTAAAAATACTATTTTTTGTGCTGTTTTGTGTTATTGAGTAGTATATATTATTTCGTCTACTTCTGATAATCTAAAATAACCTAAAGGATAATTTTCTTGATTGGTTTGATTAATACAATTACCTCTTACGGTTGCTGGTTGTGTTTCAAAGGGACCACCATCTTGTACATTTTGTTGTAATAAGATAAACATAAAGTTATAAAACTGTTCAGAAACACCATAGTTGCGTATGGTAACTTGTTGGTTAGTTGTTAAATTTTCATGAGAATAGTAACCAAAAATCTGATTACCATTTGTAAATTCATCGTTATAAACTTCTAAACTTGGTGCTAGAGTAGCAGTACTTAAAAATTCAAAGAAATAATAATTTTCTTCATTACCGGGATCCGTATAATAGGCTTTGAGTTCAATATCTTCTCCAGAAAAACCGCCCGTATTATTTTGTTCTACATGATCTATAGCTACTACTGGTTTGAGTGTTTCTGTAGCCGTATAGGTTTCACCGTTGTATTGTATGGTTAGTTGGTAGGTTTCATTAAGTATTGGTACAAAATTATTATTTCTATAATTCCCTGTGGTCCCATCTTCAGTAAAAATATAAATAGAATTTCCGCTTGTTATTTGAACACTCGCACCTGTAGCTGGAGGAATATTTTCTTCAAAAAAAGGGGCGGTTAGACTGAGGTTTATTTCTTGTTGATTACCTGCTGTGCCTTTATACCAATTAATAGAAGCATCAATAACCAGTTTGGGTTCGGTTGTATTTAGGTTAACTTCAATAACTTCTTCACAAGAAATGAATAGTATTAAAATAGTAATTAAATATGTACTGATTTTTTTCATGTGTTAAAATTTAAAGTTATAAGATACAGAAGGTATAATACCGAAAATAGAGAGTTTTACAGCTTCGTTTCTACCAGTATCTTCATTTTCTCTGAAGCTAATAGAAGCTGCATTCTTATAATTGTATAGATTATAGATGCCAAAAACCCACTCATTTTTCCATTTTCTAGTTGATCTAGGTTTAGGGGTATACGTAGCGGCAATGTCTAAACGATGATATGCAGGAAGTCTGCTAGAGTTTCGTGCTTCATAATTGGGTATGGTAATTCCGTTGTATAGATACTGACTGTTAGGGTAGGTGGTTGGTTGCCCAGTTTGAAACAAAAAATTACTGCTAAAAGTCCATTTTTTATTAAGATTGTAACTAGCAGTGATAGATATATCATGTGTTTTGTCGTATGGTGTGTTGTACCAGTTTCCGTTGTTAATACCTGGTTCGCTGATGCTCCTTCCTTTGGTTTGTTGTTCTGATTTTGATAAGGTGTAAGCAATCCACCCTTTAAGTTTTCCTTTATTTTTTTTGAGTAATAACTCTAATCCATAAGCTCTTGATTTACCATTTAAAATGACTTGTTCAATGTTGTTATTTGCAATTAAATCCGCTCCATCAACATAGTCAATTCGGTTTTTAGTTTTTTTATAAAAACTTTCGGCTTCTAATGAAAATTTATTGTCTTTAAACGATTTAAAATATCCTATAGCTATTTGATGAGATAATTGAGGTTTGATATATTTTCCACTTGGAGTCCAAACATCTAAAGGTGTAGGTGATGTTGTATTGGATAACAAGTGTAAGTATTGCGACATTTTATGATAACTCGCTTTAATCGATGCACTTTGATTGAGCTGATATGCCATGGATAAGCGTGGTTCAAAATTAGCAAATGACTTTATAATGTCACTACGTTTATAGTGTTCAGTGTCTATAGGGTTAGCCTTTTTATAAATTTGTAAATCAGTATTAAATAGTACAGGCATATTATTTTGATACAAACTCAATTCGTCTTGTCCTAGTCTTAAAAAAGAACTAAACCGAATTCCGTAGTTAACTGCTAACGTTGAGCTTATTTTTTGTTCAGCATCTATATACAAAGCATTTTCTAGCGCAAACTTATTGGTCAACTTAAAAGGGTTAATTCCTGAACTTTCAGAGGTAGGTTCAATTTTTCCAGGAATAAACTTGTAATGTGTACTTTGTAAACCATATTTAAGCTTTAAATTTCTACTGATATAATGGTTAAGATCATATTTTAAGTTAAAATTATTAATTCCTGATGTCCAATCAAACTCAACAAAATTAAGTCGCAAATCGTAATCATAATCTGAATAAATTAGGGACAGGTTAGAAAATAATTTGTTGCTAAACAGATGATTCCAACGGAAATTAATTACAGAATTCCCATAAGAGTTTTCAAAACTTTCTGCAATTTCAAACACATCTCTTCCAAAATAACCTGATAAGTAAATATTATTGTTTGTATTTAGTTTATAGCTTAGTTTGGTGTTCAAATCATAAAAATAGGCTTTGTTTTTTATCTCAAATAATGGTAAAAACAAATGAGCATAACTGCTTCTGCCACCAAATAAAAAGGAGCCTTTCCCTTTTTTTAAAGGCCCTTCAACTAAAAGTCTACTTGAAACCAATCCAATACCTCCATTGGCATGAAAAGATTCATTATTTCCTTCTTTTTGATAAATATCGAGTACTGAGGAAACACGGCCACCGTAGTTAGCAGGAATACCTCCTTTATAGAGTTTAATATTTTTGATAGCATCGGCATTGAATACTGAAAAGAATCCGAATAAATGTGAAGAGTTAAATATAGTAGCTTCGTCCAGTAAAATTAAGTTTTGATCAGCTGCGCCACCACGTACATTAAACCCTGAAGCTCCTTCGCCAGCATTAGTAACCCCTGGAAGTAATGTAATTGATTTTATCACATCAACCTCACCTAACACAACTGGAATTTGTTTAATTGTTTTTACGGTAAGTGTGTTTACACTCATCTGTGGTTTTCGGATATTTATTTTTTCAATATCGGCAGTAATTATTACGTTATCTAGTGTTTCTGGGCTTTCCTTAAGGGATAAATTAACGGATTTGTCTTCGTTTAATTGAATAGTTTGATTAGACGTATCATAACCTAAATAACTTATTTGTATTGTATAATTTCCTTTAGGTAAGGTAATGGAATAAAAGCCATACTCATTTGTAGTTGTACCAGCTTCAATTTCAGGGATAATAATGTTAACACCTATAAGTGTTTCATTAGTATTAAAGTCAGTTATAATACCACTAAGAGTAACCTTATCTTGACTAAAAGAAAGTAATGGTAGCAGTACCATTATAAGGTTAATTTTTTTGATTAGTTTCATAACACTAAAATACTAAAATAAAAAAGCTTCTAATTTTAGTTAGAAGCTTTTTTAGGTTGTAATAAAATTTCTATTTAGTTAATACTATTCAAAATAGTATTAAATGTTGTGCTAGGACGCATAGCCGTAGCTACAAGACTTTCTGTAGGAGCGTAATATCCTTCAATATTTACGGCTTTTCCTTGAGCAGCATTTAATTCATTCACTATTTCAGTTTCTTTAGCTTTTAACTCACTAGCAATAGGGGCAAAGCTTGCTTTAAGTACTTCATTTTTATTTTGAGCGGCTAAGGCTTCGGCCCAATATAAAGCTAGATAGAAATGACTTCCTCTATTGTCTAACTCGCCTACTTTACGTGAAGGCGATTTTTTGTTATCTAAAAACTTATCGGTAGCATCTTCTAATGTTTCAGCTAAAACTAGAGCATTATCATTATTAAAAGTGTTTCCGAAGTGTTCTAATGATACTGCAAGTGCTAAAAACTCTCCTAAAGAGTCCCAACGCAAGTGATTTTCTTTAACAAATTGTTGTACGTGCTTTGGAGCAGAACCACCAGCGCCTGTTTCAAATAATCCTCCACCATTCATTAAAGGTACAATAGATAACATTTTAGCACTTGTACCTAACTCAAGGATAGGAAATAAGTCAGTTAAATAATCACGTAATACGTTTCCGGTAACTGAAATGGTATCTTTTCCTTCTTTTATTCTTTCTAAAGTAAACATTGTAGCTTCAATAGGAGAAAGGATACGAATATCTAAATCTTCTGTATTGTGGTTTGGAAGATAAGTATTTACTTTTTTAATTAACTCAGCATCGTGCGCTCTGTTTTTATCTAACCAAAAAACAGCAGGGGTTTGTGAAGCTCTTGCTCTTGTTACAGCTAGCTTTACCCAATCTTGAACAGGAGCATCTTTTACTTGACACATTCTCCAAATATCACCAGCTTCAACAGTATGTTCAATTAATGTGTTCCCTGTATTGTCAATTACACGAACTGTTCCAGCTTCATTCATTTCAAATGTTTTGTCATGAGAACCGTATTCTTCTGCTTTTTGTGCCATTAAACCTACATTAGGAACAGTACCCATAGTGGTAGGGTCAAAAGCACCGTGTTTTTTACAAAAGTCTATTGTTGCAGTGTAAATACCAGCGTAACTACTATCAGGAATTACAGCTTTAGTGTCTTGTTGTTTCCCTTCTGCATTCCACATTTGTCCAGAGGTACGAATCATTGCTGGCATAGAGGCATCTATAATTACATCACTTGGTACATGTAAGTTAGTAATACCTTTATCAGAATCTACCATGGCAATGGCTGGCCCATTAGCTAATGCTTTTTGTATATCAGCTTCAATTTCGTTTCGTTTATCAGTAGGTAAGCTTTCTAATTTACTTATTAAGTTTCCAAAACCATTATTTACATCAACACCAATTTCTTCTAGTGTTGTTTGGTGCTTATCAAATACGTTTTTAAAATATGTACGTACTGCATGTCCGAAAATAATAGGGTCAGATACCTTCATCATGGTAGCTTTCATGTGTAAAGAGAATAAAATATTTTTCTCTTTTGCATCCTTAATTTGCGCTTCAAGGAAAGCAAGTAAGGCTTTTTTGCTCATTAAAGTAGCATCTATAATTTCTCCTTGAAGTAATGGAGTGCTATCTTTTAATACTGTAGTTGCACCATTGGTATTTGTAAATTCAATTTTAGCATTGGTAGCTTGAGTTATAGTGACAGATTTTTCATTGTGAGCAAAATCGCCAGCTTTCATGGTAGCTACATGTGTTTTAGAGTCTGCAGCCCAAGCTCCCATGGTATGTGGGTTTTTACGAGCATAATTTTTTACTGCTTTAGGTGCTCTACGGTCTGAGTTTCCTTCGCGTAACACTGGGTTTACAGCAGAACCTTTAACTTTACCGTATCTTTTTTGTATTTCTTTTTCTTTATCTGTTTGAGGATCTTCAGGATAATCAGGAATAGCATACCCTAACGATTGTAATTCTTCAATAGCAGCTTTTAATTGCGGTACAGAAGCAGAAATATTAGGCAACTTTATAATGTTTGCTTCAGGTGTTTTTGCTAATTGGCCTAATTCAGCTAAAGCATCGTTAACACGTTGGTCGTCGGTTAAATAATCAGGAAAGTTCGCCAAAATTCTTCCAGCTAATGAGATATCTTTTGTTTCTATAGTTACTCCTGAAGGGCTAGTAAAGGCCTGAACAATTGGTAAAAATGAATACGTTGCTAAAGCTGGAGCTTCATCGGTTTTGGTATAAATAATCTTTGCTTTTTCTGACATTTCCTGTATATTATATGGTTAAACGATGTGTTATGTGTTTGTCTTGATTTATAAAAAAATCTGACGAACACAAATATACCATTTTAGAAAGGAAAATTTAAAGGATAAAGAGCTTAGTTTTTATAATCTAAAAATAATTTCTAATGTGATAATTTTAGCTTCTATTTTTTTAGAAGTCAATAATTATGAGCTGCTTTTTTTGTTACTTTAGGAGTGTTAACACGGCATACTTATTGCTAATATTAGCGTGAACAACTAAATGAAATATATGACAACAGAAAATTATAAAAGAGAAAAATATAAAAAATTAGCCTTAGGAATTGTGTTGGATGCTATAGGTATGATAACTTTTACACTACCTTTTGTAGGAGAGTTCGGAGATGTAATTTGGGCTCCTTTGTCTGCTATAATAATGACTAAAATGTATAAGGGAAAAACAGGTAAAATAGCTGGTTTAGCAAGTTTACTTGAGGAGTTAGCACCGGGATTAGATATAGTTCCTACATTTACGTTAACATGGGTATACTATTATATAGTTAAAGGAGACAAAAAAGAAGAAGAAATAATAGATATAAGTTAAAATTAAAGGCTTCTATTTTTAGAAGCCTTTAATTGTATATGTTATAAACTTATAGTTGCGCCTACTATAATATTTCTACCTTGATTATAAATACCATCTGTTTTTAAACGTGATAAATGATTGATATATTCTTTGTCAAAAACATTGTTAATTCCAAGGTTTACTTGAAAGTTAGCTTTTGATGTTTTAATACTGGTATTAACACCAAGATTAACTAAATTGTAAGCGTTAGTATTTGTCTCAAAAGGATTTGTTTTATGTTGCTTAAATACATTTTTAACACCAACAAATGCTTTGGTAATATTTTTTTTGGTATTAGCAATTGTTAAATCAAGATTAGTATGAATTGAATTAGCTGGGATTAACGGTAAATAATCACCCGCACTTAGTTTTCCTGTTACAGTTTCAAAACTACTAGTAATGTGTAACCAATCAAGAGGGTGAGGGTGTAAATGAAAACCTAACTCACCACCATATAGATATGCATTTTCTTGTAAGTATAAAAATACTTTAGCATTATCAATAAACATTTCAGTAGGGCTAATATATATGTAATTATTTATATTGTTATAAAAACCATTTACAAAAAATTCAAAATGTTCACTTTTATAATTCAGATTTAAATCGAGTTGCATATTCTGCTCTTCTTTTAAATTGATGTTTCCAATTTCATACCTATTACTTCCTTCGTGCTCGCCGTCTGAAGTTAATTCTGCTAAATTAGGAGCTCTAAAACCACTCGCTAAGTTGATGCGCCCAGTAATTTTGGGTGTAATATCAATTTTGTAGCCTAAAGCACCGTTAAAACTGTTGTATTGTTTGTTAGCTTTTTCACGTAATAATTGAATTTTTCGGTAATCATATCGAAAACCAAATTGTAATGCTTGATTTTTCCAATGATAATGCGTGGTGGAAAACACTCCAAAATCTGTAGTGTTGGCATCAGGGATAAGTATTTCTTCTCCAAAGTTTTTGTTTTTCTGAAACATTCCTTGTGTACCAATAATTATTTCAAAGTTATTCACTTCTGGCAATTCATACTTAAAATTATAGTTAAGTGTACTTAAATGCATTTCTAATGTAGGATCATCATTATGCTCTTCGTGCTCTTCTTCATGTTCTTCTTCCTCCTCCTCATCATGGTGTTCATGTGCGTCTTCATATTCCTTACGTTGATTATGTGTGTAGCCAACTGTCATATCAAGTTTTCCGTAATTTAGCTTAGCTTTTGTATTAGCACTTAGTACATGGTTTTCTATTGATTGGTTAGGAAGTAATGGTTTTATGTGGTTGTTTTGAATTCCAATTTCTTCAGGAATTCCAATGCGACTAAAATTTAAGTTATAGCGGATGTCGTTTGTTATATTATCAGAGCCAAACCCAATACCAGCTTTTAAATCATACTCAGAAAATCGAGTATTGGTAACTCGAGTGTTTTTGTATTTATAATCTGCATGTTGTTGCATAGCAAATCGGGTTAAAAACTTAAAATTATCTGTAGAGCTTTTCACTCCTAAATTAGTATTTATACCATTAGTGTTAGAAAAATATTGTGCAGAAATGTCTGTTTGTAGTGAATCAATTGGAGCATATAACTCTGGGTTTAAAAAAAGAACTCCACCAATGGCGTCCGAGCCATACAATAGAGAAGCAGGGCCTTTAATAATTTCTACACTCTCAACTCCTGCAGCGCTTACGCCAATTCCATGTTCTTCTCCAAATTGTTGGTTTTCTAACCTAACTCCCTGTATATAAACTAAAACTCGGTTACTGCTTAAACCTCTAATTACTGGTTTGCCTATTCCGCTACCAGTACTTATTTGATTAATTCCTGGTACTTGGCTTAGCTGTTCTGTTATGGTGTTAGCTTTACTTAGATTTTCAGTTTTAACTTTTTCAACCTTCATTACATTATCTTTTTGAAGTTTGTGAAAAGGTGCAGAAATTAGCACTCCTTCTAGTTCTAAAGCAGTAGGTTGTAACTGTAAGTTTAGCACAGTATTTGTGGTTACTTGTATTTTTTTGTGAATTTCTTGATAACCTAACACAGAAAAGAAAATATCATAATTTCCAGGTTTTAGGTTGGGAATACTATAGGTGCCATCAGCAGCAGTTGTTGTTCCTTTGTTATTAGCTTTAATATATATATTAACATCCGCTATAGGCGTATTTGTTTTTGCGTCTGTAATTGTACCCGAAATAGTGTGTTGGGCAAATAGGGTAGTGCTAGATAAAAATAACACTACATATAAAAATAATTTCATAGTATGATTTATTAAATAGTTTACCAAAGTGAATAGAAAGCTCACTTGGGTATTAAATTTCTTTTTTTAAAATGATTAACTATTTAATAAAGGAGGACCTCTTTTTTGTTTATTGTTTACAAGAGTTTTCGAGAAAAAACCTTGAGTATAAGTAATTGATGGAATTTTGAAAAAATGATGTGTTTTTTCAAATTCAAAGTTTATGGTGTTACTGTAAAATTGAGGGGTAGCATATAGTTGTATATAGCTACATGTAAAGTCTATTTCATGTAAATGTACTTGCTCTTGGTTTTCACATTTTATGCGATGTTCTTCATGTTCAAAAGAATGAAATAAGTTTAAAACAGAAGGGAGCATTAAGGCTATAACAAGACTTAATATCGTAGAAGTTTTAACTATGTTACGCAACAATTTAGTCATTAAAAAATGTTTTAAAACCTAAGCGACGCAACATTTTCTTTTCAAAGCTCCAGAAAAAGTTAAACTGTCCAAAAAACCAACCGATAGCCACAAGTAACACTTGATATATAGGGAAAACAATTAAAAGACGAATGGTCCAAAAAAGGAAAGAATTATTAAAATATTCATGCAAATGTAAAAGTTTTACAAGCGGACCAGACAACTTTGCTGCCGATGATCCAGTAATAGCAAACACTAAAAATATAGCTATGAGTTCCCATCGGTAGGTAATGTTCCATTTTTTTTCAAGAGAGTTGAATAGTTTTAGAGTTACATTTAAGATGCCGTAAGACAGAATAAAAGTAAGAAATACTAAAAGAATTGTATTGTTAGCTGAAAAGTTTGAAAGTACAACTTTAGCAAGTGTATAACCACAAAAAACTAATGCTAAAACACCTAAAAAGGGATGGATAAGCTGCCAGTTTTTTTGTATTTCCCAACGAGTCTTAAAGTTGTGCATAGCTAACAAAGTAATTACGAAAGCTAAAATACGTTTTTGTTTTCTATTGTTAGTTGTTTTGCATTAATTTTAACGTATGTACTTAATATAAATCCTGCCTGTATTTTTGTTGAAAATAAGTAAAGTATTGAAATAATAGATAATTTACCTCCATACCATAGTCAATACTAGCATCATAATTTATCTGCATTTCATACAAATTGGGGTTAAAATTATAGGGCTGTAATACGCGTCTATTCCATTCGCTTACCCAACGACGATTTTTAATTTCTAAGGCAGTTTGTGTGTAAAAATTTTGAGGAGGTTGCGTTACTAACCAACTATTAAATCCAGGTTCAATAATGATAACTTCATATTCAAGTTCATCATTTTTAATTACTACCTTATCATCTTCAGTAGGAGTAGGGCTTTGTTTAGGAGAACTTCCACAGGAAAATAAAAAGAAGCATAAATAAAATAGGTAGGTGAATTTCATGATTCATATACTTAAGTGATTAAATTAAAGATACAAAAAAGCCGAGTAAAACTCGGCTAATTATATGTTAAAAACTATAATATTATCTTCCAAAAAGCCCGCCTAATAAACCACCTAGACCTCCTTTTTTCTTAGAACCTCCTAATACCATTCCTGCAACATCATCTAAAATACTTCCATCACCATCGCCATCTAATAAAGATTCTATTAATGTTTGTTGGCTGTTAGCATTTGCACCTCCACCAAGTAAACCGCCTAACAAACTTTCAATACCACTTGAGTTTGATATATTTTGTTGTTTAGTTTGTTTTCCTAAATAGCCCATAACAATAGGGGCAGCTACTTTTAGAATTTGCATTACGGAATCACTATCCATACCAGACTTTTGAGACAAAGCATTGGTTACATTACTTTGCGAGTTTCCTAATATATGACCAAGTATACCTGCACCATCTTGTTTAACATCATTGTCAACTCCACCAGCAAATAAGCCACCTAAGTTATCTAAAATAGATCCATCATGTTTATTTGATAATGCACCAATTAATCCAGCAGCCCCTTCTGGAGTGTTGGCATTTCTTTTCATGGCTCCCATTAAAACTGGTAAAGCCATTGTTAATACTGAAGATGTTTTATCCTCTGGTTGGTTAGCTTCATTGGCTAAACCATTAATAATGGTTTTACCCATATCACTATTTAATAATTCTAAAATTCCTGACATTACTATTATTGTTAAAGATTTAATATTGAATTACAATTTACAAAATAAAGTTGATTATAACTACGCGATGTAGTAAAAGCTTATTTTAATAAACCTATTATTTGCTTAGCTAAAGTCATGCCAATTTTTTCAGTAGCTTCAATAGTAGTTGTTGCTATGTTAGGACTTAATGAAATTTCAGGGTTCATTAAGAGTTGAACTTCTGGGTTTGGTTGGTTTTCAAATACATCTAACGCAGCATATTTAACATGTTTTGCTTCAATAGCATTCACAAGTGCTACTTCATCAATAATACTTCCATGGGCAACATTTACTATTCCTATGCCTTTTTTCATCATTCCAAATTCCTTTTCTGTGATACAGTATTGCTCTTGCTTAGGTAAGTTTACTACAATTATATCGGACTGGGTGAGTACTTCATGAACTGGTTGAGCTTTAATAACAAAACTAACTGATTGCTTATTGAAAAAACGGAGGGTGCTTGTTATAGATTTTGTGGTGCTACATGTACCTATAACGTTCATACCAACTCCAAAAGCTATTCTTGCAATATCTTCAGCAGCGTTCTTTAAACCAATTATACCAATTGTTTTTCCTTGTAGTTCCAAACCATTTGAAAATTGCTTTTTCAATTCATTAAACCTACTATCACCCTCTAGTGGCATTTCTCTATTAGCTTGGTGTAAAAACCTTACCATTCCAAATACATGTGCAAAAACCAGCTCGGCAATAGCATTTCTTGTTGCTTCCTCAGCATTTATTACATGTATGTTTTTCTCCTTAGCATAAGAAGTATCTATATTCTGATTCCCTGCGTACCCTATTAGTTTGAGTGTAGGGCATGCATCAATAAAAGCTTTGTTAATACGGGTTGTTTTTACAAGTAATATAGAAATGTTATTTGTATTGATGTAGTTTACAAGTTGATTATCAGCTACTGTAGTTGTATTAACAGTAAATCCGTTTTGCTCAAGTAATTCAATGGAATATTGAGTTGTGTTATAGGTTATTAATACATTCATTCTAACTTACTTTTTCAAATTGTTGCATAACATCAACTAATACTTCTACACTTTCTAACGGCATGGCATTGTACATTGATGCACGATATCCGCCCACACTACGATGTCCTTTCAAGCCGCTAATTCCTGCTTTTTCCCATGCAGAATCAAAAGCAGTTGTAAGCTTTTCATTTGTTAAAGTAAAGGTAGCATTCATGACACTTCTATCTTCCACAGCTGTGGTTCCTTTAAATAGAGGGTTACGATCAATCTCATTGTATAAAAGTTTAGCTTTGGCGTTATTGATTTTTTCAATAGCAGGAATACCTCCTAAATCTTTTAACCATTGTAGGGTTAACATTGACACATATATAGGAAATACCGAAGGAGTATTAAACATACTATCTTTAGCAATATGTAATTGATAATCTAACATAGAAGGAATTTTACGTCCTGTTTTACCTAAAATATCATTTTTAACAATCACAAGTGTTGTTCCGGAAGGACCCATATTTTTTTGAGCTCCAGCATAAATTAAGTCGAATTGTGAAAAATCTAGCTGGCGAGAAAAAATATCTGAACTCATATCACACACAGTAATTCCGTCATGTTTAGGAAAACTTTTCATTTGTGTTCCTGCAATGGTGTTATTGCTAGTGTAGTGCAAATAATCAATATCATTAGGAATATGATAGTTTTTAGGAATATAGGAGTAATTTTTTTCTTCTGATGACGCAATAATCCTAGTTTCTCCAAAGAGTTGAGCTTCTTGGATGGCTTTTTTAGCCCAAGTACCGGTGTTTATATATGCTGCTTTCCCATTATTAACATTCATTAAATTGTAGGGAGTCATTAAAAACTCAGTACTTGCTCCGCCATGTAAAAATAAAGCAGAGTACCCTTTATTAGTAAGTCCTAAATGTTCTAAGGCTAAAGCTCGTGCTTTTTCAATAACACTAACAAAGTTTTTGCTTCGGTGTGAAATTTCGATTAAAGATAAATTTAAATCATCAAAATTAATAACAGCATTAGCTGCTTGTTGTAATACTTCTTGTGGTAAAATACATGGGCCAGCACTAAAGTTATGTTTTTTCATGGTTGTGTTGTAGTAAGTAGTTTTGGCTAAAGGTTAGTTAAAAAATCAAGTGTATTGACATTATCAGCAAAGTCAGTAAGTGTTGGTTTTTGGGTTTGACCAAAAGCTATTTCTCCATCAATAATATTTTTAGCTACAATACATTGAATTTTATGTTTGTCGTTGTTTAGTTTTTTCTTTAATTCGTCAATGTCGGTATAATACTCATAAAATACCGATGAAATAGGAGAGGAGTAGCTTTCATCTTCTTTTAACATTAAAAAGCCATTTTCTAATAAATCAAATAAGCTCATCAAATAAACAGCCTTATTATAATCATAATTATTAGCGTATTTTGCATTGTTTATAATGTCCTTATGTGTAAAAACGGCTTTAAAAAAGGCATCAAAATTATAATCTTTAGGAACAAAAAGTTTTGATACACTTCGGCAACCTAGTCCAAAATATTTAAAAATATCGTCAGCTAAAGCAGTTAGTTCTTCTGTAGTTTCATTACCGGTTAGTATGGCAACCGAGTTTCTGTTTTCTCTAATTATTGATGGATATTTACCGAAGTAATATTCAAAATAACGTGCAGTATTGGAGCTACCTGTAGCAATAACAGCATCAAAATTGTTTAGTTTCTCTTGAGTAAAAGTTATTTTGTTTTTAAAATCATCACAAACATACTGTAAGTATTTTGCCAAAATTGGTAATAGGTGTTTATCGTTAGATGATTGCTTTACGAGTATAGAATGTCCTGAAATTAATACGGATAAAAAATCATGAAAACCTACTAAAGGTATGTTTCCTGCCATTATTACTGCAATAGTTTTATGTGAAACATTACTAGTAATTCCTGTAGTAAAATTAGTAAGTTTAGCTGTTGTTAATGAATTACTCCAACCCTCACATGCAAACAAAACGTTTTCGAGGGTAAACCAACCGTTAAATTCTTCAGCACGTTCTACTTGTAGTTTAAATGCCTCAAAAAAAAGCTCATTATGCGGGATATCTTCTTTTTTAAGAATTCCTTCAGTAGTAAACTGGCTTAAAAAATCACCTAAAAGTGAAAAAGCTTTAATCCTGGTGCTTAAATTGTTCATTTATCTTGTATCTAAATAGTTTTGGCGTTATTTTTGTGCCATGAAACATTAATTTGTTTTGTGTTTTGGCAAAGATAATCATTGTGTTAAAAGCGAAACGAATTATTTTTAATTAAAAAGAGAATAGCTATGGCAATTATTATAACGGATGAATGTATTAACTGTGGGGCTTGTGAGCCGGAATGTCCAAATACAGCAATTTATGAAGCTTCTGATGATTGGAGGTATTCTGATGGTACATTATTACAAGGAGATTTAGTATTAACCAATGGAAAAACTGTTAATGCAGATGAAGCGCAAGAGCCAGTTAGTGATGAAATATATTATATAGTTCCTGATAAGTGTACTGAGTGTAAAGGGTTCCATGAAGAACCTCAATGTGCTGCGGTTTGTCCAGTAGATTGTTGTGTGCCTGATGATAATGTTGTGGAAACAGAAGAAGAACTTTTAGCAAAGCAATCTTTTATGCATCCTGAAGGATAAAATTACTTAAATATATTAAAGAATATAAAGAGCTTTTTTAAGCTCTTTTTTGTTAAAAAAAGTTAATAAATTTACTATTAGGAATAATAAATTGTAAATTAGCACTCGTAACAATAACTAGTTCAAAATGAATATTATATTTAAATATGCTATTTCTGTTTTAATAGGGGTTTGTGTTATTATCTTAGCTCTTTTTTAACAGTAATTTTCTTATCTAACAATTTATACCATATTTTTCCAGCTGAGAACAAATAAAATATGTAGTTTTGCAAACTTAATATTTTAGTCTTATATCATCATGAAAGCAGGAATTGTAGGATTACCTAATGTTGGTAAATCAACTTTATTTAATTGTTTATCAAATGCCAAAGCACAGAGTGCTAATTTCCCTTTTTGTACTATTGAACCAAATGTTGGTGTTGTAAATGTACCTGACTCGCGAGTAGCAAAGCTTGAAAGCATGGTTAATCCTGAACGTGTTGTGCCTGCAACCGTTGAAATTGTTGATATTGCAGGGTTAGTAAAAGGTGCTAGTAAAGGAGAAGGGCTAGGGAATAAGTTTTTAGCTAATATTAGAGAATGTGATGCGATTATTCATGTATTGCGTTGTTTTGACAATGATAATATCGTACACGTTGATGCCTCGGTTAATCCAATTCGTGATAAAGAAACTATAGATTTTGAATTGCAATTAAAAGATTTGGAATCAGTAGAAAAAAGATTAGAAAAAGTAAATAGAGCTGCAAAAACCGGTAATAAAGATGCGCTTTTAGAACAAGCATTGCTTGTAAAATTAAAAGAGACTTTAGAAGAAGGACAGTCGGTACGTTCGTTAACATTTAATGAAAAAGAACAGGTTTTAGTTGATGAGTTTCAAATGCTTACAGCAAAACCAATATTATACGTATGTAATGTAGAGGAGGCGTCGGCTAAAAATGGAAATGCTTATGTAGAAAAAGTTCGTGAAGCTGTGAAAAACGAAGGTGCAGAAATTATTGTTTTGGCTGTAGCTACCGAATCTGATATTGCTGAGTTAGAAGACTATGAAGAGCGTCAAATATTTTTAGAAGATATTGGGTTAGAAGAACCAGGATCTGCACGTTTAATAAGAGCTGCCTATAAATTATTAAACTTACAAACGTATTTTACTGTTGGTGTAAAAGAAGTAAGAGCATGGACAGTTTCAATAGGAGCAACTGCACCACAAGCTGCAGGAGTGATTCATACCGATTTTGAAAAAGGATTTATTAGAGCTGAAGTGATGCAGTATGATACTTTTGTAGAATATGGTAGTGAAGCTAAAGTAAAAGAAGCTGGTAAACTTGGTGTTGAAGGTAAAGAATATATTGTTAAAGATGGCGATATAATGCATTTCCGTTTTAACGTGTAAAATAACAAGATAAACAATATTAAAAAGCCTTAGCAAAAACAGATTGTTAAGGCTTTTTTGATGCTTAAAAAGCTGTTACTAACTTTCTGTAAACCTCCTTTTATTTTTTTACAGTTTATGCTATATTAGCAACATATCCTAATAGTTACAATTTTAATGGCACAAGAAACAAAATACACCGAAGATAATATTCGTTCATTAGACTGGAAAGAACACATTCGTATGCGTCCAGGAATGTATATTGGTAAACTCGGCGATGGTTCTTCTGCAGATGATGGTATATATATTCTTTTAAAAGAAGTGCTGGACAATTCTATAGATGAGTTTGTTATGGGGTCTGGTAAAACTATCGAAATTACAACAAAAGAAGGCAAGGTAACTGTGCGTGATTACGGTAGAGGAATTCCTTTAGGTAAGGTAAAGGATGTAGTGTCTAAAATGAATACCGGAGGAAAGTATGACTCTAGAGCCTTTAAAAAGTCAGTTGGACTTAATGGAGTAGGTACAAAAGCAGTAAATGCTTTATCAACCTATTTTAAAGTTGAATCTAACCGAAACAACCAACGCAAGGCGATTGAGTTCTCGAAAGGAGAAGTAACAGAAGATTTTCCTGTAGAAGATGTGGTTTCCCGTAAAGGAACAAAAGTAAGTTTTATACCAGACGCAAGTATATTTAAAAACTACAAATATCGCTCAGAATATGTAGTTAAAATGCTTAAAAACTACGTATATCTTAACCCAGGGCTGACTATTGTTTATAACGGTGAAAAGTTTGTTTCGGAAAATGGATTAAAGGATTTATTAGAAGATAATAACAGTAAAGATGATATGCTGTATCCTATCATTCATTTAAAAGGAGATGATATTGAAGTAGCAATAACCCATAGTAAAACACAGTATTCTGAAGAGTATCATTCCTTTGTAAACGGACAACATACCACACAAGGAGGAACGCATCAAGCAGCTTTTAGAGAAGCTATAGTAAAAACAATACGTGACTTTTACGGCAAAAACTACGATGCTTCTGATGTACGTAAATCAATAATTTCTGCCATTGCTATTAAAGTGATGGAACCCGTTTTTGAGAGTCAAACCAAAACAAAGTTAGGGTCGGTTGAAATGGGTGGAGATCTGCCAACAGTACGTACTTATATAAACGATTTTATAAAAAAATATCTTGATAATTTTTTACATAAAAACCCAGAAACTGCTGAAGCCATACAACGTAAAATTTTGCAGGCCGAACGTGAACGTAAGGAGTTATCAGGAATAAGGAAGTTAGCTAAAGATCGTGCTAAAAAAGCGTCATTACATAATAAAAAATTACGCGATTGTAGGGTGCATTTAGGTGATATGAAAAAAGAACGTCGTTTAGAATCAACGCTGTTTATTACCGAGGGGGACTCAGCTAGTGGATCAATTACCAAATCAAGAGATGTAAACACACAGGCAGTTTTTAGTTTACGTGGTAAACCCCTGAACTCATACGGAATGTCAAAAAAGATTGTGTATGAAAATGAAGAGTTTAACCTGTTACAAGCTGCACTAAATATTGAGGAATCGTTGTCGGATTTGCGTTATAATAATATTGTTATCGCTACGGATGCAGATGTTGATGGAATGCATATTAGATTATTATTAATAACATTTTTCTTACAGTTTTTTCCAGAATTGATAAAGGAAGGGCATTTATATATTTTAGAAACACCATTGTTTAGAGTTAGAAATAAGAAAGAAACGATTTATTGTTATTCTGAAGAAGAGCGTGTTGCAGCAATTAATAAACTGAAAGGGAAACCTGAAATAACCCGATTTAAAGGACTTGGGGAAATTTCACCAGATGAATTTCAGTTTTTTATTGGTGAGGATATGCGTTTAGCTCCTGTAATGTTAGACACAGCTACTTCCATAGAAAACTTATTGCAATTTTACATGGGGAAAAACACACCGGACCGACAAAAGTTTATTATTAATAATTTAAAAGTAGAGCTAGATATTGTTGAAGATTAATTTACCCGAACAACACTCATGAAATTTACTAATAAAAGAAACGTACCCCTATTAAAGGCAGGATATATACTGTTACTGACAAGTATGTTAGCTTTTTTTACATATCATTTTTTTGTTGTAAATACTACAGTTTTAAACAACTATCAACTAACAATATTACTAATCTGTTATTTAGTTTTTTTTGTGTATTGGTATATTAATGCCAAGTACATTGAATATGATAGTAAAGGCTTAGGGGTAGTATTTGTTACCAAAGGTATAGTATTAAACGATATATCTAATTATAGAGAGCAACGTATAGAAATACCTAAAAACAAATTAACTAATTATAAGTTAGTTAATAGGGTATTATATAAAAAGGTATATCTATATATAAAAGGGAGTAGCGGTATAAAAAAGGTAGGTATAAATATATCTTTTTTAAAAACACATAAAGTAAAAGCGTTAAGAGCATCATTAGATAAAATAGTACGTGAAAATTCATCAAAATAAATGAGTACAGAAGAAAACGAAAATTTAGAAGAACAAAATTTAACAAATCATTCAGAAGCTGAAACTATAACCAAGGTTACAGGAATGTATAAAGATTGGTTTTTAGATTATGCTTCATATGTAATATTAGAGCGTGCTGTTCCTGCTATTGATGATGGATTTAAGCCTGTACAACGTCGTATAATGCACTCTTTAAAAGAAAAAGATGATGGGCGTTATAATAAAGTTGCAAATATAGTAGGGCATACCATGCAATACCACCCACACGGTGATATGAGTATTGCTGATGCCATGGTGCAAATTGGTCAAAAAGATTTGTTAATAGATACCCAGGGAAACTGGGGTAATATTTTAACAGGCGATCGAGCTGCTGCCTCGCGTTATATTGAAGCGCGCTTAAGCAAGTTTGCTTTAGATGTTGTTTTTAATCCTAAAATAACGGCCTGGCAACAATCTTATGATGGAAGAAATAAAGAACCTATAAACCTTCCTGTAAAATTCCCATTACTTTTAGCACAAGGAGGGGAAGGTATTGCAGTTGGATTATCAACAAAGATTCTCCCACATAATTTTATAGAATTGATAGATGCTTCAATTAAACATTTAAAAGGGAAAAAGTTTACATTATTTCCCGACTTTCCTACAGGGGGGAGTGCTGATATTTCCAATTACAATGATGGTAAAAGAGGGGGGAAAGTACGTATTAGAGCTAAAATTAATCAGTTAGATAAAAACACTTTAGTAATTACTGAAATACCTTTTTCAACTACTACTTCAAGTTTAATTGATTCCATATTAAAAGCTAATGATAAAGGGAAAATAAAAATTAAAAAAATTGAAGACAATACCGCTGCTGAGGTTGAAATTTTAGTACACCTACCATCAAGTATTTCACCAGATAAAACAATTGATGCTTTATACGCTTTTACAAATTGCGAAACCTCAATATCTCCTTTAGGATGTGTAATTGATGATAATAAACCTGTGTTTATTGGGGTTTCAGAAATGTTACGTCGTTCCACAGACCACACAGTATCATTGTTAAAAAATGAATTGGAAATTCAATTAAATGAATTGCAAGAGCAATGGCACTTTGCTTCTTTAGAGCGCATTTTTATTGAAAATAGAATTTACCGCTTAATTGAAGAAGAAGAAACCTGGGAAGGTGTAATTTCTGCTATTGATAAAGGATTACAGCCACATATAAAACACTTGAAAAGAGCTGTTGTTGAGGATGATATTGTGCGCTTAACAGAAATTAGAATTAAACGTATTTCAAAATTTGATATTGATAAAGCACAACAAAAAATAGAGGCTTTAGAAGATCAAATAGCAGAAACCAAACATCATTTAGAACACTTAATTGATTTTGCGATAGACTATTTTACACGCTTAAAAAAAGAATATGGTAAAGGAAAAGATCGTAAAACAGAATTGCGCTTGTTTGATGATGTTGATGCTACTAAAGTGGTAATACGTAACACTAAGTTATATGTAAACAGAGAAGAAGGTTTTATTGGGACTTCGTTACGTAAAGATGAATATGTTACTGATTGTGCCGATATTGATGATATAATTGTGTTTACTCGCGATGGTAAAATGATGGTTACAAAAGTTGATAACAAAATCTTTATAGGTAAAAATATTATCCATGTAGCTGTATTTAAAAAGAAAGATAAACGGACTATTTATAATGTTATTTATAAAGATGGTATTTCAAAAGCATCTTATATAAAACGTTTTGCGGTAACTAGTATAACACGGGATAAAGAATATACAATTACACAAGGTTCTAAAGGCTCAATAATAACGTATTTTTCAGCAAACCCAAATGGTGAAGCTGAAGTTGTAACTATTAATCTGCGTCAAGTAGGAAGTGTTAAAAAGTTAAAGTGGGATTTAGATTTTAGTGATGTATTAGTAAAAGGAAGAGCTTCTAAAGGAAATATTGTTACCAAATACGCGGTAAAGCGTATTGAGTTAAAAGCTAAAGGGGTGTCAACATTAAAACCAAGAAAAATTTGGTTTGATGATGCTATACAACGCCTAAATATAGATGGAAGAGGAGAGTTGTTAGGAGAGTTTAAAGGTGATGATAAGTTGTTAATTATAACCCAACAAGGAATAGCAAAAACGGTAACTCCTGAGGTTACATTGCATTTTGATGATGATATGATTGTGTTAGAAAAATGGGTGCCATCAAAACCTATTTCAGCCATTTATTACGACGGAGAAAAAGAACGTTATTACCTTAAAAGGTTTTTAATAGAACAAGAAAATAAAGAAGAGAAATTTATTTCAGACCATGCTAAGTCACAGCTAGAAATAGTAGCTGTAGATTATAAACCTGTAGTAGAATTAGTATTTGCTAAACAACGAGGAAAAGCTCAAAAAGAAAATCAAGAAGTTGATGTTGAGCAGTTCATTGCAGTTAAAGGAATCAAAGCACTTGGTAATCAGTTAACTACAGACAAGTTAAAGCAAATTAATTTACTGGATCCATTACCGTATGAGGTTGAGGAAGAGCAACCTGTTGAGGAAATTGAGGTTATAGAAGAAAAAGAACTTGATATTGATCTTAAAAAAGAAGATTTTGGTAGTGACGGTGAACAAACGTCTCTTTTTTAAATGTCATAATTAGTACCTTAAGATGTTTGATATTAACGATTTTTTTAATTTAAATAGCGGTCTTGGAATTACCATATATTCACTGGTAGTAATTTTAATTTGTTGGATTTTTTCAAGAATTTCAAGAGCTGTTGTTATACTTTTTTTAAGGAAAAGATTAACTAAGGAAAAGTTTGGGGTAACAAGATTAAAATTTACAAGAAACTCACTTCGATTTATATTTGGCTTACTAGGTTTCTTAATTATTATTTTTACAGTTCCAGTTTTCAGAAAACAAGCAGGCTATATTTTTTCTGGGGCAGGAATATTAGCTGCTATAGTGGGTTTTGCCGCAAAGGATGCTATTTCAAATTTAATTGGGGGGCTATTTATTGTTTTATTCAGACCTTTTAGAGTAGGTGACTATGTAAAGCTTAATGATGAACGTATGGGTATTGTTGACGATATTACACTTCGACATACAGTAATTACTACGTTTGAAAACACCCGATTAATTATTCCGAATTCGGTTATTAGCACAGAGTCTGTAGTAAATTTCACGATACACGAAACAAAAATTTTGAGTTTTAATAACTTTTCTATTGGTTTATATTCAGATATAGACTTAGCAAAGAATATTATTAAGGATGAAATTTCAAAACTTGATTATGTAATTGATAACCGTACCCCTGAAGAAATTTTAGAAGGAAAATCAGAATTTGATGTTAGATTAGTAAATATTACTGAAAATGCTATATTTATTCGTGCATATATTTGGTTGAGCGATCCTTTAAAAGAGTTTCAGATGAAAAGTAATTTAAGGGAATCGGTTCATAAAAGATTTATAGAAGAGAATATTGGTTTACCAATACCTATGCGAAAAATAGTAAATTAATCTTCACTAAAAGTAATGGTAAAGCTAGTAATATCGCTATTACTTTCTATATTAAGAGTACCATTGAGTTGCTTTACAAAGTTATTAATTAAGCGTTGTCCAAGCGATTCTGAATTATGTAGTTTATCAAAATTAATTTTGCTACCGTTATTGGTAACCTGCAAAATATATTGATTAACATTTTTTTTAGTGATGCTAATATGTAAGAAACCATTTTCTTGCTTGTTAAAAGCATGTTTTAATGAGTTTGTTATTAGCTCGTTAATAAGTAAACCTAAATATAAAATAGTCTCTGTTTTAAACCCTATATTTTCTATCGATAGCGAATATTTTACTTTTTTCTCATTATTATAAATATCCAGTAAATCGTTAATTACATTTGAAACATACTCTTTAATATTTATTGAAATAAGATTATCAGACTGATACATTTTTTCATGCAATAATGCCATGGTATGTATTCTTCTTTCAACTTCTTTTAAAGAGTCTGAGGTGTTTTCTTTATTCAAGTAACGAGATTGTAAGCGAACCATGCTATTAATCATCTGTAAATTGTTTTTTACACGATGATGTATTTCACGCATCATGATAGATTTTTCTTCATTTTTCTCGCTAATCATTTTATTTCGAGACTCTAATTTTTTAGTACGTTCTTTTACCAGTCGTTCTAAAATAAGGTTTTGATTTTCAATAATATCCTTCTTTTCTTCAATAAGATTTATGGTTTTTTCTTGTGATAATTCTTTTTCACGTTTTAATTCGTTAATTCGGTAGGCTAAACCAAGAGAAAGTAAAAAAACTTCAATTAACGACCCTATCTCTAATGAGTTATCTGTGATAGGAAAGTAAGGAATAATACCTAAGTTACTCAAGTTAAATTGAATTATAGAAAATAGAAGTACACACCAAGCAATTAAAAAATATTTAGCTGGTTTAAACCCTTTGTTTAGTATTATTATGGCAAGCGCAAGTGTATATAGTGATGTAAATAGTGTGGTGATGTTTATAAACTTAAATGAAAATTCATTACTGTTTTTTATAAAAGGAATTAAAAAACTAAATACAAGTATAGCTATAATGTAATTATACAACTTATCCATTTTAGGGGTATGCACTTTTGTTTGTAAGAAATCTCTCACAAAAAAAATAGCAGTAATACAGGTAATATTGGGTAATATTTTTAGAGCAATATCATATAACTCAGGTTGCTGATACCATAAATATTTATACGCATACCCCAACTCGTTAAATTGAAAAAGTAAGAACGAAAAAATATAAATTACGTAAAGTATATAGCTCTTGTCACGTATAGAAAAATAGATAAAAAGATTATAGAAAACCATAATAAATAAAATACCTATATAGCCTCCTTTTATAAGTTCTTCATTAAATATTTTATGAAGCATTTTGTCGCGAGTACTTACTTTTATAGGAAAAGTTGTTCCCCAATTTGATTTGAATTTTACATATAGTTCTGTTGTTGAACCAGGCGGTACTTTAAAATCAAAAATAAAAAGTCTACCAGAGTATTTTTTTGATTTATTGCCTGCATGCTGAGAGTAGTATAAACTGTCATTTTTATTAATTTTATAGTAAAGAGAGAGTTCTTCAGCTGTGATTTTTTCAAATTCTAATGTAAAATCTTCTGTGTTTGTAGCGTTATGAACTTTAAATTTTGCCCAATAGGCACTTTTAGTCATACCAAAATTAGGGATATCTTCTTTTGAGAGTGTGAAATTTTTAGAATTAACTACATCTTCTAATGTGAGTGTATTTGATGTATCTTCAAGTGTGCTAATAAATTTACCTACTCTTACAATACTTTTTTCTGGTGTGATTATAATAGAATCTTGCTCAAGTTGAATTTTAGCAAAAACAGAAAAAGTACATAGGATAAAAAAGTATGTAAGTTTTATTTTCAAGAACAAGAAAAATTAGTATAATTTAAATATACAAAAAATAAGCAACCTTGGTTTAGATTGCTTATTTTTTTATGGATATAATTAATAGTTATGGCTACTTTTTATTTTTACGCATACGCATGTTTAAAAACTCTATAAACATTGAAAATGTGATGGTAAAGTATAAGTATCCTTTTGGTATTGCACCAATTGAAGCATCAAAAATTTTCAAATGTGATAAATGTGCAGCTTCAGCAATAAGCATAAAACCAATTAATATTAAAAATGATAAACCTAAAACTTGTATTGATGGATGTTTGTTAACAAACTGCCCTATAGGATGAGCAAATGCCATCATGATTACTACAGATATAACTACAGCAATAATCATTAGTATTAAAGCATCATTTGGGTTGTTACCTATACCATTAGTCATTCCGATAGCGGTTAAAATTGAATCGAATGAAAATACAATGTTAATTAACATAATTTGAATAATTGCGTTAGATAGAGAAGCAGAACTTTGTTTTTCAACCTCTTCTTTATCGTGCTCAGGTTCTTCAACTTTTTCATGAATTTCCTTAGTACTTTTATAAATAAGGAATAACCCTCCTGCAAATAAAATAACAGCTTGTCCTGAAATTCCAGCTTCTATCCAAGGTAAGTTAAAATGCCAAAAAGGTGCGTTTAGTGCGGTTAAATAAGAAATACCAAACAACAAAATAATCCGCAATACCATAGCTAAAATTAACCCAATATTAGTAGCTTTTTTTTGTTGATTAGCAGGTAATTTAGAGGAAGCTATAGAGATGAAAATAATATTATCAATTCCTAAAACAATTTCTAAAAAAGTTAGTGTTAATAGTGCTCCCCAAGCACTAGGATCCATTAAAATATCAAACATATTACTTTATTTTGGTTACTGTCCCTCTTGTTTTACGTTGTTGAGGATCGTTAATAATTTTTGATTCAAAAGTATAAGTGTTTTCTTTTGTACTAAGTATTTTTATATGTATGGCTTTTTGCTGTGCTAAAGTTTTTGGATTTATTGTTTTTAAAACATACTCACAGTCATTAATCCAACGAACTGCAACAGAATCTACATGTTTACCATGATAATCAATCTCTAAAGTATCATTTCGAGTAAAAGTAGATGTTGTTGTTTTTCCATTAACTTCATAAATATATTCAAATTCACCAGTTTTGAAATTCGCACAATTCCGCTCTGTTGTTAAACAAGAACAGCATATAAAAAATAAAGATAGGTAAATAAATTTCATTAATTATTTTCTGGATTAGTATACAATAGCAAAGAAACAAAAAATCTAAATAGGTTTAGGAAATTAATTCTTATAAGCTTCAAAACTACCATCACTATATAGTATAATTATTTTTGCGATTTCTTTATTAGTATTATTAGCTACAGGTTTTTTATCAATTAGAGTGTTTAAATCTTTTTTAGGCTTTTCAATGTCATTTACTTCTGAATAACTTTTTTTTGAATTTATAATTGGTGGAGCAGAAGAAGTTGATTTTGGAAAAGAGCCTTTCCCATCCATAAGCCAATCAATGCTAACTTCCTGAAAGGTGTGTAAAATTTTCATTACAAAATCTAAACTGGGTTTATTTCTTCCTGATAAAATATGTGAAATACTTGAACGCTGAACACCAATTTTTGTAGCAAAACCTGAAGCAGATAAATCATAATAATCAAGTAACTTTTGTAAACGAGTAGTGAAAGCTGTGGTGTTATCCATGTTGTTAATTTTCATGTTTACAAAAGTATACAATTAATAAATAATAGCATAAATATAATGTAAAAATAAAGTATCTTACATAAATAAATACATTAATTAAAGAATACAAAATACCTGAAAACCAATTAATTACAAATATTGATGAATTCGTATTATAGATTCGTCACTTATACAGTCTACTGTGTGATTACATTGTATACAATTGTATACGAAATGGTGTTTTTTCTTTGTATACAATTGTAAATTCTTTATTGTTTACATTTGTAGAAACACAAAAAAAATGATTCAATATAGTTTATATAAAGAGCAAAAGTTATTTGGTAGGTATGTAACAAATAAACATATTGAACCGGTTATTGAAGCTTATAAAAAAGACATAGAGGTTGAAGTTGAAGGTGTTTCTGTTGAAAAAAAGTCAATCTATTCGTTAAAAATAGGAACTGGTAAAAAGAAAGTTTTAGCCTGGTCACAAATGCATGGTAATGAAAGTACAACGACCAAGGCTGTTTTTGATTTTTTAAATTTTTTAAAATCTGAAGATGAGTTAGCTTCTAAATTGCGTTCCGAATGTGTTTTTTGTGTTATTCCAATTTTAAACCCTGATGGAGCTGATCGTTATACGCGATTTAATGCTAATGAAGTAGATTTAAACCGAGATGCGCAGCAATTATCTCAACCAGAAAGTAAAGTATTGCGAAATATATATGATAGTTTTAAACCTGATTATTGTTTCAATTTACACGGACAACGTACTATTTTTAGTGCAGGATACTCAAGTAATTCATCTGTAATGTCATTTTTATCTCCAGCGGAAGATGAGCAAAGAGCCGTAACTAAAACGAGAAAAATTGCTATGCAAATAATCACTGCTATTGGGAAAGGGTTGAACTCATATATACCTGATCAAGTTGCGAGGTATGATGATGGGTATAATGTTAATTGTGTGGGAGATACTTTTCAAGGGCTACAAACACCAACCTTATTATTTGAAGCTGGACATTATCCTGATGATTATAAGCGTGAAAAAACAAGAGAAATGGTTTTTTATGCTTTGTTTCATGCGGTTAATGAGTTGGTATTTAATGAAATAGAGGGTAGTGTTTATCAGGGGTATTTTAAATTGCCTGAAAATCAAAAACTGTTTTATGATGTTATTATCAGAAATGTGATTGGTAAATTTAATGAATTAATGGATGTGGCTATTCAATATGAGGAAAAATTAATAGAAGAAGAAGTTCGTTTTTTGCCAAAGGTTGTTAAGGTTGGAGATTTGACAGAGTTTTTTGGGCATAAAGAAATTGACGGGGGCGGTTACCCTATATTGATAAATAATTCAAGTAAAATAGTAGAATCATTATCAATAATTAGTCAAATCTCAATAAACGGAGAGAATTTCGTAAAAAAAATAGAGGTAACTTCATAAAAAATGTATATTTGTTAACTTAAAAAATAAAGTAACATAAATGGCGAAGTTTAAACTAGACGAAATTGATCACCAGATATTGGATATGTTAATCCAAAACACAAGAACTCCTTTTACGGATATAGCAAAAAAACTATTAATATCTGCGGGTACAGTACATGTTCGTGTTAAAAAAATGGAAGAAGCGGGTATTATTATGGGGTCTTCTTTAAGTGTAGATTATGAAAAGTTAGGATATTCGTTTATTGCATATGTAGGCGTGTTTTTACAAAAAACATCAATGACAAAATTTGTATTGGAAAGAATAAACGAGATACCTTTTGTAACGGTTGCGCATATTACCACAGGTAAGTTCAATATTTTTTGTAAAATTCGTGCTAAGGATACCCAACATGCTAAAGATGTAATTTTTATGATAGATGATATTGATGGAGTATACAGAACCGAAACGATGATTTCTTTAGAAGAAAGTATTAACGATAAAAAGCGCTTAATGAGTACTATTTTTAAAGAAATTTAAAAGTAGCTAATGAATTCGCTAAGAAGCCTTTTGTTTTGTAATAAGAGGCTTTTTTAGTTTAAAACAATAAAAAATGGAAAAAGTAACAGGTTTAAATTCAAATGAATATGTTCCTTATCAAAAAATGTATCTTGATTTGGTAGAGGAAGTAGGAGCAATTGAACAATTGAAAACTTCTTTATCAGAACTTGAAACATTTTTCAATACTCTTCCTGATGAAAAATTAAATTTCACTTATGCAAAAGGTAAATGGACTATAAAAGAGTTGTTGTTACATATTATTGATACAGAGCGTATTTTCCAATACCGTGCACTAAGGTTTGTAAGGGAAGACAAAACGGAATTGCCTGGTTTTTCTGAAAATGAGTACGTAACAGCTGTTGATGTTAGTAAGAGAAAACTAGCCTCCTTACTAAACGAATATAGAGTTGTTAGGCTATCTACAATAAGTTTGTTTGAAACATTTAGTAACGAGGAGTTGTTGCGTATTGGTGTTGCTTCTGGTTTTACAACAAGTGTACGCGCTATTGCGTATTTATTAATAGGTCACCAAAGACATCATATAAATATTATAAAACAACGCTACTTAATTTAATTTTCGTAGTATTTGAAAGCCTCGTAGATTAAGTTATTTGTAACTTTTTGATCAATAATAGGCGTACCAATTTTTTGTAACAATACAAAATTAATGTTGCCATGAGAATTTTTTTTATCAAACTTCATTAGTTTGATAATAGGTTCAATATCCTCTTGGTTAAACTGTATTTTTTCATAAATGTTTAATAGAGTTTTTTTTATATTATCACATGTGTCTTTATTAAAACTGGTTAGTTTTGATGATAGATAACAAGCTAATATCATTCCTATAGCGATAGCTTCTCCGTGCAGGAGTGTGGTTTTATTTTTGTTTTCTAAAAAATACGATTCAATGGCATGACCTAAGGTGTGTCCGAAGTTTAAAGTTTTTCTTAATCCTTGTTCGTTTGGGTCCTGAGTTACAATGGTGTTTTTTATTAATACAGACTCATAAATTAGAATATCTAAATCAGCAACTGTTAATTGTGACAAGTCACTCATTCTTTTCCAGTAAGCTTCATCATAGATTAATCCATGCTTTAACATTTCTGCTAAGCCGGAACGCATTTCGTTTTGTGGTAAAGTGTTTAGGTAATTGGTGTCAATAAGTACCATTATAGATGAGTTTATTACTCCAATTTGGTTTTTTAAACTGCCTAAATCTACACCTGTTTTACCGCCAACAGAAGCGTCAACCATAGCTAATAGGCTAGTAGGTATGTTTATATAGTCAATTCCGCGTTTATATGTGGAGGCTACAAAACCTCCTAAATCAGTAATAACACCACCTCCTAAATTAATAATAAGTGCTTTTCGGTCAATATCTAGTTCAGATAAAGCTTCCCATACATTTAAGCAGGTTTCAATTGTTTTAAAGGTTTCTCCAGCTTCTAATTGTATTACTTCTATGGTGGCACTAGTTGTAAGTTGTTGTATGAAAACTGGATAACAATGCTCAAAAGTATTAGTGTCACATAATAGAACTATTTTTGAATAGTTGGAGTTTGCAATATGAGTATTTAGAGCGGTATAACATTCGTTATTAAAATAAACAGTTGAATTTCCTGAAGATATAGCTTTCATAATATGGTTAAAATGCAAATTACTTTGTGGTAACAAAGAAACAAGATTTAATTAATACTGTTGTAAAAAATGAGTAGTATTACTGAAAAAAGAATTAAATTTGTTTGCCTTAAACACAAAATGAATGAATAAACTTTTCAATAATACTGAGGTTGCTTTTTCTCTTAAAAAAGATTCAGAATTAGAGCGTGCGTATTTTTTATTTAAAATGATTGCTAATGAACCTTTAGTTCGTATAGGGACAGCTATGACAAATTTTGCTATAAAAGCAAAGTTACCTGTAGATGGATTGATAAGAGCTACGGTGTTTGATCATTTTTGTGGAGGGGTGTCGGAAACTGATTGTATACCTGTAATAGATAAAATGTATACTAAAAAGGTGTGTAGTGTATTGGATTATTCAGTGGAAGGAAAAGAAGATGAAGCTCAGTTTGATGCGGCATTAGCAATGACTATTAAGTTGTTGGATTTTGTGAAAGAAAAAGAAGCGATTCCTTTTGCAGTTTTTAAACCTACTGGTTTTGGAAGAATTGCGTTGTATGAAAAGGTAGGTGAAGAGGAAGAGTTGTCACCTGACGAACAAGCAGAATGGAATAGAGTAGTGGATCGATATGATAAAGTTTGTGCTTTGGCTAAAAAAAAGGACGTCAGGTTATTAATTGATGCTGAAGAAAGTTGGATGCAAGATGCTGCTGATGATTTAGTTAAAATGATGATGCGAAAATATAATACTGAAAAAGCAATTGTATTCAATACTCTGCAAATGTATCGCTGGGACAGGTTGGATTATTTACAAGAATTGCATAAAGAAGCCGAAAAAGACGGTTTTCATATTGGTATGAAGTTAGTTCGAGGAGCTTATATGGAAAAAGAAAATGAACGGGCTGAAGCCAACGATTATACATCACCAATTTGTGAAAATAAAGCAGCTACGGATAGAAATTTTGATGCTGGTGTTAAATATATGATTGAGAATTTAGGGCGTTTATCACTTTTTGCTGGAACACATAATGAAGATAGTTCATATTTAGTAATGCAGTTAATGCAGAAAAATAACATACCTACAAGCTCAGATAATATATGGTTTGGGCAATTGTATGGAATGAGTGATCATATTAGTTATAACTTAGCAAAAGCTGGGTATAATGTAGCTAAATATTTACCATTCGGACCTGTAAAAGATGTTATGCCGTATTTGATTAGAAGAGCAGAGGAAAATACATCTGTAGCTGGACAAACTACACGAGAATTAAATTTATTGAAAGAAGAACGTAAAAGGCGTAAATTATAAGATTAAATAGGGTTAAGGGTAAAGCTGCAAACAATTCAAATTGTTTGCAGCTTTTTTTTTGGCATAAAGCTTGCTTATTTTAAAGAATAAACAGTTAAAAAGTAAAATTATGAAACGAGTAAAGTTAATTTTTGCAAGTATTCTCTTTTTAGGGTTTGCAGCAATAGTAAAGGCCGATGAGTTGGTAATAAAGAAACATTATGCAAATAGCTATGGAAGCTCGTTCATTTTTCAAGAACAAGGAATTGAGTTTTCTATATTTCCTGATGGCCAATTTGATTTTTATATGTTAAACGCTCGTTCTGGAGTGTCAGTTTCAGTTAATAATAGATATAGTTCTTTCAGTTTTAATACAGGATATAATTACGATGCTTATGTGCAATATGATGAATTTGGTGCAGTAGTTCAGGTTGAGCACGTACCTGTGTACTATGATCATTTTGGGAGAATAACTAGGGCTGGAAATGTGTTTATTTCGTATAATAATTACGGTTATGTATCAAGAGTTGGAGGCTTGTATGTGTACTATAATAATTATCATCGGTTTTCACATTGTTCTGGATTTATTAACGTACATAATAGACACTATGAATTTAGACCATGGCATAGATATTATGTAATACCACCTTCAAACTATTGTGTTGTATATAATAGACCATATAGGAAGTTTTACAAACCTAAACGCTTTCATTATAACGGATATTATAAAAACAATCATCGCCGTACTACAGCAGTAGCTAATAGAAGAGGAAGTGAGGTTAGAAGAAATATGTCTTACGCAACAGTTAAGAGAAGTAGAGGTGCTACAGTAAGAAATAGGAATAATACAGCTGTTTCAACACATAGAAAAAGAGGGAATAATATTAGCTCTCGAAGAGGCGATTCTCGAAACATGAGGAGTGTTAATGAGAGAGGAGGTAGAGTTGTAGCTTCATCAAACAAAAAAGCTACATCAAATAAATCTTATAAAAGAGGTAGTGGATTAAAAAGAAATAATGTAAAATCTTCTACGGTTAATAGAGGAAGAAGAAGGTAGGGATTTGGATTAGTAAAAAAGCGTGAGAATATTTCACGCTTTTTTATTGCATGTCAATTAAATGTGCCATAGATCTTACGGCACGATTGTGTTTTTTAACAAAAGTATTTTCTTTATCCCAAACATAACCTGCTAAAACAGCGCATATTTTGGATTTTACTTCAAGGTTTTCGGGTCTGTGAAAGAATAATTTTTGTAGGTTTCCGGTATACCATTCTTTAACATAAGTAGCGAAAACATCAACCCCTTCTTTGATGTATTGTGTGTATTCGGTTTCCCAGTTTACTGTTTCGTTTTGTAGTTCTTTAGCAATTAGTTTTGCTGCTAAAATAGCCGATTCAGTAGCAAAAGATACTCCTGAAGAAAAAACAGGGTCTAAAAACTCGGCACTATTACCTGTTAAAGCAAAGCCTTTGCCGTATAGTTTGGTAACCGATTTTGCGAAATTCTGTATTTTTATAGGTTGAAACAGAAAATCTACTTCCTCAAGACGGTTTTTATAATAATCTGATAATTGTAATAGTTTTTTTAACGCAGTTGCTGTATCTTCTCCATAAGAATTGATAAATTCTGTTGGACCTACAAAGCCAATACTAGTTTTTCCGTTAGAAAAAGGAATAACCCAAAGCCAAACTTTTTCTTTTACAATATCAAAACTAATTAACGTCCCTTCAGTTCCTTCTGGACGATTAATGTCTTCTATATGTGTGAAAATTGAGGAGTTGTCTGGTATTTCAGAAGGTTTTTCTAAGTTAAGTAAGCGAGGTAAAACTCTACCATATCCGCTAGAATCAATAATAAACTTGGCTTTTATATCGTTAAAGTTACCATTTTTGTCTTTAGTTGTAGTTACTGAATAGTTTTCATGAAAAGTAACATTGGTAACTTCGGTTTCAAAATTTACTTCAACTCCTTTTTTGATGATTTCTTGAGCAAGAGCGTTATCAAAATCAGCTCTAGGAACTTGCCAAGTCCAATCCCATCCTTCAGTAAATTTTTTACTAAAATCAAAATTACATATTATATCACCTTTTATAAATCTGGCACCGCGTTTTATTTCAAAATTCATTTCTTTTAAGCAGTTCAATAAGCCTGCTTCTTCAAAATGATCCATACAACGAGGAATAAGGCTTTCGCCTATAACAAACCTTGGAAATAACGCCTTTTCAACAACTTTAACTCGAAATCCATTGTTGTGTAAATATGATGCGGCAACACAGCCTGAAGGACCGGCACCTATTATTAAAACGTCTACCAATTCTTTATTCATAATTTATATAGGTTTTTTTAACTCAAAATTTTAAATTTGCATCAAAGTTAACCAAATTATTTTCAAGTTTCTCGGAAATAATCCTAATATTTATCAATGAAAGTAACCGTTAAAGAAGATCTAAGTTTAAAAGATTTTTACAATGTTGTATTTAGAAAAAATGAAGTTGTTTTAGATAATGAATTTTTAAAACGAGTTGAGGAAAGTTTTGATTTTTTAAAAAAATTTTCTGCTAACAAGGTAATTTACGGTGTAAACACAGGTTTTGGACCTATGGCACAATATAAGATTGATGAAAAGGATACCATACAACTACAATATAATTTGATAAGAAGTCATTCATCAGGAACAAGTAATCCTTTAACAGAAAAGTATGTAAAAGCAGCTATGTTAGCGCGATTAAATACATTGGGATTAGGAAACTCTGGTATTCATGCATCTGTAGTGAAGTTAATGCGTGATTTGTTAAACAATGATGTTGTTCCGTTAATTTATGAGCACGGAGGTGTAGGGGCAAGTGGTGATTTAGTACAGTTGGCACATTTAGCTTTAGTGTTAATTGGTGAAGGAGAGGTGTTTTATAAAGGAAAAAGGCAAGCTACCGAAAAAGTGTTTGAACAACTCGGATTGTCCCCAATAAAGGTGAAACTTAGAGAAGGTTTAGGTTTAATGAATGGAACTTCAGTGATGACGGGTGTAGGTATAGTTAATACTATTTATACTAACCGTTTGTTAAGTTGGTCTATAAAATGTTCTTCTGCAATTAATGAGATAGTTGAAGCGTATGACGATCATTTATCTGTAGAACTAAATGCATCTAAAAAACATAAAGGACAAATTGAAGTAGCACGTTTAATGAGAAATCATTTATCGGATAGTTCTTTAGTAAGAAATAGAGATGAACATTTATATTCAGGTACAAACACAGAAAAAGTTTTTAAAGAAAAAGTGCAAGAATATTACTCTTTAAGGTGTGTGCCACAAATATTAGGTCCGGTTTATGATACAGTAGAAAATGTTTCTAAAGTATTAATAGAGGAGGTAAACTCTGCAAATGATAACCCTATTATTGATGTAAAGAAGAAGCATGTGTATCATGGAGGTAATTTTCATGGCGATTATATTTCTTTAGAAATGGACAAACTAAAATTAGTTGTCGCAAAACTATCTATGTTGGCAGAAAGGCAATTAAACTACTTATTAAATTCTAAACTTAATGATAAGTTAACTCCGTTTGTAAATTTAGGAACTTTAGGTTTGAATTTTGGTATGCAGGGAGCGCAGTTTACGGCAACATCTACAACTGCAGAAAACCAAATGTTGGCCAATCCTATGTATGTGCACAGTATACCGAACAACAACGATAATCAGGATATAGTTAGTATGGGGACTAACTCAGCTTTGATAACAAAAAAAGTTATTGAAAATGCCTTTGAGGTATTGGCTATTGAAATAATAACAATTGTACAGGCTATAGAGTTATTAGGCTTTTCTGATAAAGTTTCTACAGCAACT
Organism: uncultured Flavobacteriaceae bacterium; assembly: GCA_947493535.1. Classification (GTDB taxonomy): domain Bacteria; phylum Bacteroidota; class Bacteroidia; order Flavobacteriales; family Flavobacteriaceae. The sequence goes on from CANLRK010000007.1 coordinate 35,588, forward strand.
AAAAAAATGTATGATGACATTAGAGCTATTGTGCCTGCATTTAAAGAAGATTTAATTATGTATCCATTTGTTAATGAGGTTAAAGAATTATTGATAAATACTGAAGAGTAATTAATGTAAATAACACTAACCAATTAATTAGTAATATTATGAAAAAAATAGCTTTTATAATCGCGTTATTTTATACAGTAACTAGTGTTGCTCAAGAGTTAGCTTTGGCTAATGAAAGTGGTAAATATGGTTATATTAATAAAAAAGGTGAATGGTATATAAAACCTCAATTTAAAGTAGCAAAAAACTTCGCAGAAGATTTCGCTATTGCTATAGAAGGAAAAAAGGTTGGTTATATAAACAGGCAAGGTAATTGGGTTATTAAACCTCAGTTCGATAAAGCTAAAGATTTTAATTCAGGGATTGCTGTAGTATTAAAAGAAAAGCGCTGGTTTTATATTAACACCAATGGAGAAGAGGTTTTAAAAGATGTTAAAACGGATAAGGTATATGATTTTAATCATAGAGTTGCCTTTATAAAAACTCAGGATAAAATAGGTTTAATTGATGTAGAAGGAAATGTTTTGGTGGCCCCAAAGTTTCAAAAAGTACTAAAATTTGTCAATGGATATGCTAAAGCTATGGAAAATGACAAATGGGGGCTTATTGATACTAAAGGAAATTATTATGTTCAGCCAGAATACAATAGTATTAGTAATGTGTACCACGATAATATAGTTGCAAAAAAAGATGAAGTAAGTGGGATGATTATTGAAGGGAAGTTTGTGGAAGTTAATAATGTGGAAAAAATTTGGGATTTTTCCTATAATAAAGATTTAACTTACGCTAAAAAAGAAGGGAAAGTAGGCTTCGTCAATGCTTCTGGTAAATGGGTTATAGATCCAACTTATGATAAAGTTAGGGCTTTTAGAAATGGATTAGCGCCTGTATGCAAAAATAAAAAATGGGGATATATTAATAAAGAAGGTGAGGTTGTAATACCATTGCAATATAGAGATGCTGAAGTATTTAGTAACGATGGCTTGGCGCCAGTTAAAACAGATAAACTTTGGGGGTTTATAAATAAAGAAGGCATACTAGTGATTGAAATGAAATATGATATTACTACTGGAGGTTTTGGTATATTTAAGAAAAATAACGATAAAGGATTTAAAAACGGATTAGCAAGAGTAAAACACAAAAAAAAGTGGGGGTTTATTAACACTAAAGGAGAATTACTTGCTGATATGTGGTTTATTAATTTAGAAGATTTTAACTAATGAAATGCGCATTAATTACAGGAGGTTCAAGAGGGATAGGTAGAGCTATTTGTGACAAGTTATCTCAAGACTCGGACTATCATATACTAATTAACTATCAATCAAATGAGCAAGCTGCTCAGGAAACCTTGGCGATAGTTCAAGCCAATGGAAATACCGGAGAGCTGTTGCAGTTTAATGTGTCTGACGAAGCACAGGTAAAAGCTACGTTAGATACTTGGCAAGAAAATAACCCTGATGCTGTTGTAGAAGTTATTGTAAACAACGCTGGTATTACAAGAGACGGTTTGTTTATGTGGATGCCTTCTGAAGATTGGCACGATGTAATTAATACTTCGTTAAATGGTTTCTTTAATGTAACCAACCATTTGATACAAAGGTTGTTACGTAATAAATATGGTAGAATAGTAAATTTAGTTTCTGTTTCTGGGGTAAAAGGTACTGCAGGGCAAACAAATTATTCTGCAGCAAAAGGAGCTTTAGTAGCAGCAACAAAAGCATTAGCTCAAGAAGTTGCTAAACGAAAAATAACAGTTAACGCTGTAGCGCCAGGGTTTATACGTTCTGATATGACAGCAGAGTTAGATGAAAAGGAGTTGAAAAAAATGATTCCAGCAAACCGTTTTGGAGAAGCCGAGGAAGTAGCAGATTTGGTATCGTTTTTAACGTCAAAAAAAGCGGGATATATCACGGGAGAAATTATTAATATTAATGGAGGTATTTATTCATAAGTGGATAATAGAGTAGTTATAACAGGAATGGGTATTTACTCTTGTATAGGTGAAAACTTACAAGAAGTAAAGGAGTCTTTATATCAAGGAAAATCAGGTGTTGTTTTTCAGCAAGAACGAAAAGATTTTGGTTATCGTTCTGGTTTAACTGGAGTGGTGAAAGTACCAAATCTGAAGAAAGAATTGTCAAGGCGCCAACGTATATCTATGGATGACGAATCTCTTTTTGCATACGTAGCTACTAAAGAAGCACTTGAAAATGCAAAACTAGACGAAGATTTTTTAGAGAAAAATGATGTTGGTATTTTATACGGTAATGATAGTACTGCAAAAGCTGTAGTAGAGTCTACTGATATTGTTCGAGAAAAAAAGGATACGACATTGGTTGGTTCTGGAGGTATTTTTAAAGCGATGAATTCTACAGTAACCATGAATTTATCTACAATCTTCAAACTAAAAGGAGTTAACTTTACAATAAGTGCTGCTTGTGCTAGCGGATCGCACTCCTTAGGAGTAGGTTATATGATGATAAAAAACGGACTACAAGATACTGTTATTTGTGGTGGTGCTCAAGAAATAAACTTATTCGCGACAGCAAGTTTTGATGGTTTAGGTGTTTTTTCAACTAATGAAGCTAACCCTACACAAGCTTCTCGTCCTTTTGATATGTCAAGAGATGGGCTAATACCAAGTGGAGGAGCAGCTACATTAATTTTAGAGAGTTACGAATCCGCTATTAAGCGTGGTGCACCAATTATAGCTGAATTAGTTGGGTATGGGTTCTCTTCAAACGGAGGTCATATTTCAACCCCCAATGTAGATGGGCCTTCAAAAGCAATGAAAAAAGCTTTACAACAAGCAGGGGTTCACCCAGATGAAGTTGATTATGTAAACGCACATGCTACTTCTACGCCTTTAGGCGATGCTAATGAAGCAAAAGCTATTTATGAGGTTTTTGGTGAAAATGGTCCAGCGGTTAGTTCAACAAAATCAATGACAGGTCATGAGTGTTGGATGGCTGGTGCTAGTGAAGTTATATATTCGTTATTAATGATGCAAAATTCATTTGTAGCTCCCAATATTAATTTAGAAAACCCAGACGAAGATGCCGCTAAGTTAAATTTAATAAAGACTACGGTAAATAAAAAAATAGATGTATTTTTGTCGAACTCTTTCGGGTTTGGTGGTACAAACTCGGCGTTAGTAGTCAAAAAATATAAAGGATAAAGTATGCTAATAGAAGAAATAATAGAAAAAACAAATCTTATTTTTGTTGATGAATTTGAAGTAGATGAAGATGAGTTGTCTCCAGAGGCAATTTTGCGTGATGCTTTAGAGTTAGATAGCTTAGATTATGTTGATTTGGTGGTAGCTATTGAATCATGTTTTTCTGTTAAACTAGTAGCGGAAGACTTTAAAGAAGTTGATACACTTCAGAGTTTTTATGATCTATTAGCTAAAAAAATTAATGGCTAAATGGACAGGGAAATCTAAAGGTACGCCTCTAGGCTATCAAATATTTATATTTTTTATAAAAAATATAGGTGTTAGATTTTCTTATTTTATACTTTCATTTGTAGCGTTATACTATTTACTCTTTTCAAAAGAAGGACGTAGTTCTGGGATGTTATACTTTCATAAACGCTTAGGGTATTCTAAGTTTAAAAGTTTTATTAAAGTATATAAAAATAATTTTGTTTTTGGACAAACAATTATTGATAAGTATGCAATTCGTCTTGGTCTTAGAAATCAATTTACATATGAGTTTGACGGAATAGAAATACTTCACCAACTATTAAAAGAACAAAAGGGAGGTATTTTAATAAGTGCTCATGTAGGTAATTTTGAAATAGCAGAATTCTTTTTAGGAGAAATTGATGAGTTTTCACAAATAAATTTAGTCACTACAGATAACGAACATAAGGCTATTAAAAAACAGTTAGAGACTTTAGCAATAAAATCAAGTATTAAGTTTATTATTGTTAAAGATGATATGTCGCATATATTCGATATCAATACAGCATTAGGTAATAATGAGTTAATTTGTTTTACTGGTGATCGTTATTTTGAAGGAACTAAAACACTAACAGCAGATTTGTTAGGGGCTCCTGCTGATTTTCCAGCAGGTCCTTTTCTTATAGGTTCTCGTTTAAAAGTTCCTGTAGTGTTTGTATATGTAATGAAAGAAACAACTAAGCATTATCATTTATATGCAAGAAAGGCAATGTTTAAAAACCGTGATGCAAATGATTTGTTAAATCAATATACGGAAAGTGTAAGTTGGATTCTTAAAAAATACCCTTACCAGTGGTTTAACTACTTTGATTTTTGGAACGAAAAAGATAAATAGTGAAAAAAGTTTTAGTTGTACATTACTCTCAATCAGGACAATTAACAGAAATTGTGAATAATATTTGCCAACCATTAGAAGATGCTGATGTTTGTGTAGATTATTATAAAATAGAAATGGAAGACGAATTTCCGTTTCCTTGGACAAAGCCTCAGTTTTTTGATGTATTTCCTGAATCATTTCTACAAAAACCTAAACCGATAAAACCATTCCCAGAAAAAATTTTAACAACTAATTACGACTTGATAATTTTAGGGCATCAAGTGTGGTATTTGAGTCCGTCTATACCGATAAATTCATTTTTAAAACACCCTCAAGCTAAAAACATACTTAGTAATACTCCTGTAGTAACAGTTATAGGCTGTAGAAATATGTGGATAATGGCTCAGGAAAAAGTAAAAAAGCTCCTAAAGGAGAATAACGCCAAACTAGTAGGGAATATAGCTTTAGTTGATCGACATATAAATCATATTAGTGTTATAACTATTGTGCGATGGATGTTTACTGGGGTAAAGAAAAAGTTTTTAGGGATTTTTCCTAAGCCAGGGGTTTCTCAGAAAGATATTGACGAGTCAGTAAAATTTGGAAGAGTTATATTAGATAGTTTAGCATTAAATGATTTTGAGGGTTTGCAGGTTAATTTGCTTAAAAATAATGCGGTAAGGATAAAGCCATTTTTAGTGTTAGCAGACAAACGAGCTAATGTTTTGTTTGGGAAATGGGCAAATCTAATTTCTAAAAAAGGAAACTCAGGAAGTAAAGAAAGAGCTGTTTGGTTGAAAATATTTAATTATTATTTATTATTTGCTATTTGGGTTATTGCACCTATAGTTTTTATTCTATTTTTGTTAACTTACTTACCTTTTTTAAGTAAGATTAATAAAGAAAAAAAATACTATTCATCAATTGAATTAAAGTAAAATATGAGCAGATTATCGAATGTGTTTATTAACAGGGTTTCAAAATTTTTACCAAATAAACCAATATCTAATGAAGAGATGGAGGAGGTGTTGGGTATGATTGCTGGAATTCCTTCAAAAGCTAGAAGGATAGTTTTGAGAAATAACGGTATTAAGGAACGTTATTATGCTTTAGATAAAAATGGCAATGTAACACATTCAAATGCAGAGCTTTCAAAATTAGCTATAGAAAAGTTATTTGATAGTAATTTTACAAAAAATGATGTATCACTATTATCTTGTGGAACATCTACACCTGATCAATTATTACCTTCTCACGCAGCTATGGTACATGGCGAATTGGCGAATAGAAATTTAGAGCTGAATTCATCATCAGGTGTGTGCTGTGCAGGGATGAATGCGTTAAAATATGGTTATATGTCAGTAATGACTGGTAATAGTGCTAATGCAATTTGTACTGGATCTGAACGGGTATCCACTTGGATGCAAGCTGATAAATTTACTAGTGAAATAGAAAATATATCAACGCTAGAAGAAAAACCTATAATAGCCTTTAAGAAAGATTTTTTGCGTTGGATGCTATCGGATGGGGCTGGAGCTCTGTTGTTAGAAAATACACCAAATGCTCAAGGGGTATCTTTACGTATAGATTGGATGGAGTCCTATTCTTATGCTCATGAAATGGAAACCTGTATGTATGCAGGAGGGGAAAAACAAGAGGATGGTAGTATAAAACCATGGAGTGATTATCAAACAGAGGATTGGTTAAATCAATCTATTTTTTCATTAAAACAAGATGTGAAATTATTAGACAAGAATATACTTGTTAAAGGGGTTGAAAGTTTAAAGTTAGCATTTGAAAAAAATCAAAAAGACTCATCGGAAATAGATTATTTTTTACCACACATTTCATCATATTATTTTGAAGAAAAATTAAAAGAGTTGATCAAGGAAGAAGGGCTGCTAATACCAGAAACTAGTTGGTTTACAAATCTTAACAAAGTTGGTAATGTAGGTTCTGCATCAATTTATTTAATGTTAGAAGAATTGTTTAACTCAGGGAAGTTACAGAAAGGTCAAAAAATAGTATTGTCAGTTCCTGAAAGTGGCCGTTTTTCATATGCTTACGCTCATTTAACAGTTTGTTAGGTATGAATATATTAAAAGAAGTAATAACAGATATCACTGAGCTAATACCACAAAAGAACCCTTTTGTTATGGTAGATGCATTAAGTTATTTTTCTGAAACTGAAGTAGTATCACAGCTAACAATTACTTCAGATAATTTGTTTTGTAGCAAGGGTAAGTTTACCGAGCCTGGTTTAATAGAAAATATGGCGCAAACAGTCGCCTTACATACAGGGTATGATTTTTTTAGAAAAGGAGAAAAAGCTCCTACGGGCTACATAGGCTCTGTAAAAAAAGCCATAGTTAACGAATTGCCATTATTAGGAGAAACGATAACTACAAAAGCAACAATCTTACAAGAGTTTATGGGAGTAACTATGGTTTCCGTTACTGTGACACTTAATAATAAAGAAATAGCAGCTTCAGAAATGAAAACTGTTATAGCTAGCTAATGATTGATTTACAAAAAATAGATATTAGCGATTTCCTTCCACATAGGAAGCCTTTCTTAATGGTAGATAAAGTGATTAACCTAACAGATGATTATGTAGAGACACTTTTTACCATAAAGCAAGATTGTATTCTAGTTGATGAAAATCAGTTTTTAGAAACAGGTTTAATAGAAAATGCTGCACAAACATGTTCAGCTATTGTTGGGAAAAGTTATTTTGATGATGATGATACGAAAGGTGAAAAAAATAAGTTAATAGGCTTTATAAGTGCTATAAAAAAAATAACAGTATTCGATTGTCCAAATGTTGGGCAAACAATCACTGCTAAAGCTAAGTTAATTTCACGTTTTGATACTGACGCATATAGCATTTGTACTTTGCAGTGCAAAACCTATGAGCACACTACTGAGTTAGCATCTTTTGAAATGAATTTGGTAATCCAAGAAGTAAATTAACTATATGCAAAAAAATGATGTACCTCAAGACAATAGTTCTTTAAAGTCAAAAAACTTTAAAGAATTATGTTATGCAGTTAATGAAGATGGAGAGTATGTTACTGCAAAAAGTTCAGGATGGGACCCTAAAACAATCGCTTTAAATAATGCAATTGAGGATATTAATGAGCGTGTAGCTGCCGCAAAAATCAAAGTGCTAGCAAATGAGGTGAGTCCTTTAGTGTATTACATGGAATTGCATAAGATGGACTTGGGAATTTTAGCAAGTTATGTAAGTATGTGGAAGTGGCGTGTAAAACGTCATTTTAAACCAAATGTATTTCAAAAATTATCTTTGAAAACTTTACAAAAATATGCCGATACATTTGATGTATCAATAGATCAATTAAAAAATATTAACCATGAAAATTGATTTTACACATCATCAATCTGCTCACTGTGAAAATGGTGTGGTAGCAAACCTAATGCGCTACAATGGCTTTAAAATAAGTGAGCCAATGGTGTTTGGTATTGGTTCAGGGTTAATGTTTTGTTATATTCCATTTTTGAAAATAAATCATGGGCCTGCAATTACGTATAGATCTATGCCCGGAACTATTTTTAATAGGTTTGCTAAACGTGTTGGGGTAAAGATAAAACGTGAAAAGTTTAAGAATAAACAAGTAGCTCAACAACGTTTAGATGAAAACTTGAATAAGAATAATCCTGTAGGGTTGCAGGTAGGTGTGTATAATTTAACTTATTTTCCTGATGAGTATCGCTTTCATTTTAACGCACACAATTTAGTGGTGTATGGTAAAGAGGGAGATAAGTATCTTATAAGTGACCCTGTGATGGAAACCGTTACAGAACTTACTGAAAAAGAGCTTGAAAAGGTACGTTTTGCTAAAGGACCATTAGCGCCAAAAGGCCATATTTATTATCCTATAAATTTTCCTAAACAGATTCAATTAGAAAAAGCAATTGTTAAAGGAATTAAACATACCTGTAATGATATGCTGGCGCCAGTGCCAATAGTTGGCGTTAAAGGAATAAAAACCGTAGCTGGGTTAATACGTAAATGGCCAAAGAAAAAAGGAGTAAAAGTTACTAACCATTACCTAGGTCAGATTGTTCGTATGCAGGAAGAAATAGGAACTGGTGGTGGAGGTTTTAGGTATATTTATGCCGCTTTTTTACAAGAATCAGGTAAATTACTAAAGAATGAAACTTTGTTAGAATTATCAAAGGACATGACACTTATTGGTGATTTATGGCGTGATTTTGCCGTAGATGCATCACGGATATATAAAAATAGAAGTGCTAAAGAAGACGCCTATAATGCTATTGCTAACCAGTTAGATATAATAGCAGATAAAGAGAAAGTGCTTTTTAAGGCTTTAAAAAAAGCTATATAGTTTTATGATTGAAATTCAGCAATTATCAAAAAAATATAAAGATGCCGAGTCTTTTTCGGTATCTAATTTAGACTTGTCAATTGCTGAAGGAGAAATTTTTGGATTATTAGGACCTAATGGAGCTGGAAAAACAACATTAATATCAATGTTGTGTTCACTTATAAAACCTACATCAGGAAATTTTTTAATTGACGGTTTAACTTATAAGAAAAGTAAAAATCAATTAAAAAAGATAATTGGTATTGTTCCGCAAGAATACGCGTTGTACAATTCGTTAACTGCTACGGAAAATCTCATATATTTTGGTAGCATGTATGATATAAAAGGGAAACTATTAAAAGAGCAAATAGCTTTGGCGTTAAAAAATCTTGGATTAGAAAAGTTTGCAAATAAAAAAATTGGCACTTTTTCTGGAGGTATGAAACGTAGAGTAAATTTAATAGCTAGTATTTTACATCAACCTAAAGTTTTATTTCTAGATGAACCTACAGTTGGAGTAGATGTGCAGTCAAAAAATGTAATTATTGAGCATTTAAAAGAATTAAATAGAAAAGGAACTACAATTATCTACACCTCTCATCATTTAAATGAAGCTGAGCATTTTTGTACTAGAGTAGGAATAATTGATCACGGTAGCATCATTTCTTTAGGAAAACCAAAAGAGTTAATACAAGGCTTTGCAGAAGCAAATAACTTAGAGGATGTGTTTATAACATTAACAGGAAAAGCTCTTCGTGATCATGCATAAGTTATGGGCTTCTACATATAAAGAAATTTTATTGCTCATTAGAGATTTTGGAGGCTTAGTAATCTTGTTTGTTATGCCGTTGGTGTTAATCATAACTATAACTTTAATTCAAGACAGTACCTTTAAAACGGTTAATGATACTAAAATACCTATTCTTATAGTAGACCAAGATAAAGGAGTAATTTCAGAAACCATACTGAGTGATTTGAAAGCGTCAGAAAGTTTTGAAATTATACTTGAAAAAGATGAAGCTGATGCAAAAGAATTAGTTTTTAAAGGAGATTACCAATTGGCAATAGTAATTCCAGAAAATTTATCTATTGATTTAACTAAAAAGATCGATCAAAACGTTGAAGGTATTTTGGCTAAATTCGGAATAGAAGAAGAGGAGGTTAAGCAAGTACAAGAACTTACCAAAAAAGAAGTGATGCTGTTTTTTGACCCTGCTACACAGCAAGCGTTTAAAACATCAGTTAAAAATGGTATTGATAAGATGATATCAAAAATTGAAACAGCTGCGGTATATAAAGCGTTTCAGCAGCAATTAACAGATGATGCTTCTGAAGTTATTTTTGAAACTGATAGTTTTATTAGTTTTAAAGAAATTATGCCAGTTAAAAACGATAAAGAACTCGTGCCAAATTCGGTACAACATAATGTACCAGCCTGGACATTGTTCGCTATATTTTTTATTATAGTTCCGTTATCAATTAATATAGTTAAAGAGAAAAGTCAAGGTACCTTTGTACGCTTACGTACTAACCCTGTTTCTTACGCTACAGTTTTAGGAGGTAAAACCATTGTGTATTTAACAGTGTGCTTACTTCAGTTTGTTTTTATGTTGTTAATAGGAGTGTACCTTTTCCCAGAGTTGGGTTTACCTAGATTAGACATAGCCAATAGATTACCTATGCTTTTGTTAGTTACAGTGTTTTCTGGTTTGGCAGCTATTGGATTAGGGCTATTGTTGGGGACTGTAGCAAAAACACAAGAACAATCTGCTCCTTTTGGGGCAACTTTTGTTGTGATTTTAGCTGCAATGGGAGGAGTATGGGTGCCAGTTTTTGCAATGCCAAAAGTAATGCAAGCACTTTCAAATTTATCACCCATGAACTGGGGGCTTAATGCCTATTATGATGTATTTTTGCGTAACGTAACTTTTGTTGAAATAGTTCCTGAAATAAGTTTATTACTTTTATTTTTTATAAGTACCACATTAATAGCTATTGTTTATAATGAAAAGAAAAACGCAGTTTAATACTAAAAAAGAAATTTGCTTTTCAAGTGATGTACGAGTACGTTTTACTGAAACTGATCCTTTAGGTATTGTGTGGCATGGTAATTATATCCAGTACTTTGAAGATGGTAGAGAGGCCTTTGGAAGGTATCATGGTATATCTTACCTAGATCAAAAAGCGCAAGGGTACACTACACCAATAATTAAATCTAGTTGCGAACACAAAGCATCTTTACGTTATGGTGATATTGCAACTATTAAAACCTATTTCATAGATAGTCCTGCGGCAAAAATGATTTTTAGATATGAAATTTATAATCAGGAAAATCAATTAGTTTGTACAGGAGAAACTATTCAAGTTTTCGTAGATGATTCAGGAGAATTATCGTTAACTATTCCAAGTTTTTTTATGAAGTGGAAACAAAAAGTAGGTTTATTAGATGAGTAAGGTTTACGCAACATATAATAATATTATTTCATCATTAGGGTTTACCAGTAGTGAGGTGGTAGCAAATATACACCAACAAAAATCTGGTTTACGTTTAATTGATAATTCAGAAATTTTTTCACAACCATTTTACTCTTCACTAATACCAGGTAAAAAATTAAATGAAGTATACTCAAGTATTGCTACTAAAGAGAAACACACTCGATTAGAGCAAATGATGATTACTTCACTGAATGCTATTATAAAAGATTCGGCTCTATCTATCACAAATGAAGTAGGGTTAATTATTGCTACTACAAAAGGTAATATAGATGTTTTGGAGGACAAGAGTTCGTTTCCTAAAAAACGCGCATATTTAAGTGAACTAGCAAAGCAAGTAGCCAATTATTTTGGGTTTATAACTGAACCAATTGTGGTTTCAAACGCATGTGTTTCAGGTATTTTGGCTATAGCCATAGCTAAACGTTATATAGAACAAGGAGTTTACAAACATGTTTTTGTTGTAGGTGCCGATTTAGTTACAGAGTTTATACTGTCTGGGTTTAATTCTTTTCAAGCTATGAGTAACAAGCCTTGTAAACCTTACTGTAAAAACCGAGAAGGAATAAATATAGGAGAAGTAGCAGCGAGTGTTTTAATTACTTCTGATGAGAAATATTTAAATGAAGAGGCAGTTGAAATTCTTGGGGAAGGCTCATGTAATGACGCTAACCATATTTCCGGGCCATCACGTACAGGGGAAGGTTTATATAGAAGTATTGCTTCTGCTTTACAACAAGCAAACATCAATGCTTCTGAAATAGATTATATTTCGGCACATGGTACAGCAACAAATTATAATGACGAAATGGAAGCTATAGCTTTTAATAGACATCAGTTAAGTAAGGTTCCGTTAAATAGTTTAAAAGGTTATTTCGGACATACATTAGGGGCTTCAGGCTTGTTAGAAACTATTGTAGGAATGCATTCCTTGAAGAATAATATGTTATATGCTTCATTAGGTTTTGAAGAACTGGGAGTATCAGAACCGATCAATGTAATAAAAGAAACTACGCCTAAGCAGTTAACTGCATTTTTAAAAACTGCTTCAGGTTTTGGTGGGTGTAATACCGCAGTATTGTTTAAGAAAGTGAAGTAATCATGAAGAAGGAGGATAATTTTTACATAACATCATATTGTAGTATTGCAAAAGGGAAATTGCATTTGAATGGTGAATTGTTATATGAAAACGATAACTCTGACTTTAAAGAGTTTATTAAAGAAGTTTATAAACAACAAGGGGGAAAATACGCCAAGTTTTTCAAAATGGATAATTTGAGTAAGCTAGCTTTTTTAGCGAGTGATGTATTGTTAATGAATGAAAATCTAAATTCTGAAGAGAATGATATAGCTATTGTGTTTTCTAACAATGCTTCTAGTTTAGATACCGATAGGAAACATCAAAAATCGATACAAAATAAAGATAATTATTATCCAAGCCCTGCTGTTTTCGTTTATACCTTACCAAATATCTGTATTGGAGAAATAAGTATTAAACATAAACTGTATTCGGAAAATAGTTTTTTTATCTTTGACACCTTTAATGCTGAAAAATTGCATGCTTATGCCAATAGTTTACTTTTAAATAATAAGGCAGAACAAGTGCTTTGTGGATGGGTAAACTATGATGAAGATACGTATGAAGCATTTTTATATTTAGTAAGCAAAAAAGGAACAAAAACACATAGTATAAAAGAAATAATAACATTATATACAACATAAAATGGACGCTTTAAAACAAGAATTAAAAGAAAATATTATAGAGCAATTAAACTTAGAAGATGTATCTGTTGATGAAATAGGTGATAACGATCCCTTATTTGGTGATGGTTTAGGACTAGATTCAATAGATGCTTTAGAGCTTATCGTTATGCTTGATAAAGATTACGGTATTAAATTAACCGATCCAAAAGAAGGGAAAGCTATTTTTGAGTCGGTTGAAGTAATGGCTAATTATATTGCTGCAAATAGAACAAAATAATTTATGAGTAAAGGAGTAGCCATAACTGGAATGGGAATTATTTCTGCTATAGGAAATAATGTTTCAGAAAACTATACTGCATTGATTAATGAAGCTAAAGGAATTTCTAGAATTTCTAAAATAGATACTATTCATAAAGATGCAATAATGGTAGGCGAAATAGACTTTACTAATAATGAACTTGCAGGTTTACTTAATTTACCAGCTAACAACAATTATTCCAGAACAGCAATGTTGGGAGCAATAGCAGCAAAGGAGGCTGTTAAAAATGCGGGTATTACTAAAATTAGTAAGTATAAAACAGGTTTAATATCATCTACTAGCGTAGGAGGTATGGATATGACCGAAAAGTATTACTATGAGTATTTAGAAGATACTAGAAAGCAAAAATATATAGAAAGCCATCATGCAGGTGATGCTACTCAAAAAATAGCTGAACAATTAGGTATTAAACAAAGTTTAGTAACTACAATAAGTACTGCATGCTCTTCTGCAGCAAACGCAATTATGTTAGGAGCAAGACTTATAAAGTCTGGTGAATTGGATAGAGTAATTGTTGGGGGTAAAGATTGTTTGTCGAAATTTACCATTAATGGGTTTAAAACCTTAATGATACTTTCAGACACATACAACACTCCTTTTGATGAAAACCGTAAAGGTTTAAATTTAGGCGAAGCTGCTGCGTATTTGGTATTAGAATCTGATAAAGTTGTTCAAGCAGAAAATAAAAAAGTATTAGGCTACGTAAAAGGATATGGTAATGCAAACGATGCTTACCACCAAACAGCTTCATCGGAAAATGGAGATGGTGCTACCTTAGCCATGCAACAGGCTTTAAAAGTAGCTAATTTACAGCCAAGTCAAATAGATTATGTAAATGCTCATGGTACTGCAACAGCCAATAATGATTTGTCTGAAGGAAGAGCTTTGTTACGTGTTTTTGAAAATAATGTACCTGATTTTAGTTCAACTAAGGCTTATACGGGTCATACGCTGGCAGCAGCTGGAGCTATAGAAGCAGTATATTCAATTTTTGCAATTCAGAATAATGTGGTTTTCCCAAATTTAAACTTCAAAACTCAAATGAAAGAGTTTGCTATAACACCACAAACTGACTTTAAATACAAGCCAGTAAATACCGTTTTATCTAATTCTTTAGGTTTTGGAGGAAATTGTTCAACACTTATATTTTCGAAAAATCAATAATGAAAAAAGTATATATAAATAGTGTTGCTTCAATAGCTGCTCAAAAAACTTTTGACAATACAACTTTTCTAGAAGATGTAACTCATTATACAGAAACAGTCCTTCCACTAATTGATCCGAATTACAAAGAGTTTATTCCTCCTGCAGCAGCAAGACGTATGGCTAAAGGTATTAAAATGGGGGTTGTAGCGTCTAGATTAGCTCTTCATGAAGCTAATTTAGAAAATGTTGAGGCTATTATTACCGGAACAGGAATGGGCTGTGTGCGTGATTCTGAAAAATTTGTAAGTGCTATAATTGATAACAATGAACAATACCTTACACCAACATCTTTTATTCAATCTACACACAATACTGTTGGTGGACAAATAGCTTTAGGTTTAAACTGTAAAGGATATAATTTCACCTATGTACATTCAAGTACATCATTTGAGTCTGCTTTATTAGATGCAAAGCTGATGCTTGCTTGTGATGAAGCTAAAACTGTTTTAGTTGGTGGTGTAGATGAGTTAGGTGATCATACGGTAAAAATTCATCGGTTAATTAAGCATATAAAACAAGTGCCGGTAAATTCTGCTCAATTGTTAGAATCTAAAACTGAAGGAGCGGTTTTTGCTGAAGGGGCTAATTTTTTTGTTTTAGCAAATGAACTACAAAAAACAAGTTATGCAGAAGTTGTAGCGGTTAAAACATATAATACTACTACTAGTACAGTTACTCAAGTTGTTGAGCAGTTTATAGCGGATAATAATTTGTTAATTAACGATGTAGATGCTGTGGTTTTAGGATGTAACGGTGATGTAACGTATGATTTGCCTTATGATGAATTGCAAAATCAATTGTTTGCTAACATCCCACAATTGTATTACAAGCATTTATGTGGTGAGTTTAATACGGCATCTTCATTTGGTTTTTGGCTTGGGGCAAGAGTATTAAAAGAACAAAGAGTTCCTGTTGCGGTGCAGCTAAATGCGCAAACAAAAAAAGAGTATAAAAATATTTTACTATACAACCAATATAGAGGTAAAGACCATAGCTTAACATTGTTGCGTAAATGTTAAAATTTAACATTATAAATAGTATAGCTATTGTGCTACTACTTGTTGTAGTAGCTTTTAAGGTACATTATAGCTATGCAGTGTTTATATTAATTTGTTGGTTGATTTTAACAATAATAGGTTCGTTTCATATACGCTGGAATTACCATGTAAATTCATTAAATGCTAATGGTGAAATTACTAAAAAGTATGTGGCACTAACATTTGATGATGGACCAAACAAAGAGTTTACACCTTTAGTTTTAGGTTTATTAAAAAAGTATAATGCTAAGGCTACATTTTTTTGCATAGGAAAAAACATTAAAAAACATCCAGAGCTGTTTAAGAAAATTATTGCAGATGGACATACAGTTGGGAATCACACCTATTCACATAACGCTCAATTTGGTTTTTATTCAGTAAAAAATGTGATTAATGAAATAAAGATTACTAATGAGTTGATAGCTGAATTAACAGAAAAAAAAAATAAATTATTCAGACCTCCTTTTGGGGTAACTAACCCATCAATAAAAAAAGCATTAAAGTTAACGGATATGCAATCAATAGGGTGGAATATTCGTTCTTTGGATACTACTTCAAAATCAAGCAAAGCTATTATTTCTCAAATAAAAAAGAAGGTAAAAAGAGGAGATGTAATTTTATTACATGATACAAGTGAAAAATCTATAGCAGTTTTGGAACAGTTATTGGTATATTTAAACCAACAAGAATTAGAGTCGGTTACTATTCCAACATTATTCAATATAAAAGCATATGCATAATATTTTAGGAGTATTTTTTTTATTGGTTAGCCTTTCTTATGGGCAAACAAAAATGCAGCAACAAGAAATTGTAATTTTAAAAGCTAAGGTAAAAGAACAAGCAAAACAAACTCAAACTATAGCTAGTGATTTTATTCAATACAAGCATTTAGATTTTTTAACAGATGATATTGTTACAAGTGGAAAACTAGCTTTTAAAGCTCCCGATTTAGTTAAATGGGAGTATGTAAAACCTTTTGAGTATTCTGTGATATTTAAAAACGAGAATCTTTATATTAATGATGAGGGTAAAAAAAGTGATGTAAACTTAAGCTCTAGTAAATTATTTAAAAAGTTAAATCACCTCATTATTAATAGTGTAAAAGGCGATATGTTTAATGATAATGAATTTAACATAATATATTATAAAACTGGTGAAAACAGTGATGTGCATTTTAGTCCAAAAAATGAAAAAATAGCGAAGTATATAAAGCAGTTTCAAATTTTATTTAATAAAAAAGGGGAGGTGCAACAAATAAAAATGGTTGAACCTAGTAATGATTATACAAAAATTGTTTTTGAGAACAGAGTGCTTAATAAAAAAATATCCGATGCGGTTTTTGCTCATTAGTTCATTTCTAATTCTTATTTCATGTAAATCGTATCCTTTAAAAAATGGATTTGATCAGCCTACAAAAAAGGTACAGGCTGTAGTTAATCCATATTTTTCTAATGAAAATAAAGATTATGTTTACAAGGCTAGTATAGCTGTTTATGACAAATCTTTTGGGGGTGTTTTTATTGTAAAAAAGTTAGCTCCAGAAACTCATCGAATTGTTTTTACTACAGAAATGGGTAATAAAATATTTGATTTTTCTTTATATAATGATGAGTTTAAAATAAATTTTATTTTAGAAGAATTGGATAAGAAATTGCTTATCAATATTTTAAAAAAAGACTTTAAATTATTGGTTAAAGAAAATATTGTTACAAGTGAAAAATCAATTCAAGCAAACCAAACGCTTTATAAAACCAATGTAGCTAATAAAAAAGTGTTTTATAAGTATGTTGAAAGCCAGTTAATTAGTATACATCGGATAGGAGGGGTGAGCAATAAAGAAAAGGTCAATATCATATTCTCTAAAAAAGAAGAGGATACTGCAAAAAATATTCAGATATTGCACCAGAATATACAGTTAAATATAACTTTAAAAGCAATAAATTAATGTTGTTAAAAGATTTTTATACCGTAAAAGCTATAAATACAGTTGAAAATAGTACAACTGCCGCAATAACTATAAATAATAACCATGAAGTGTTTAAAGGGCATTTTCCAAATAATCCTGTTACACCAGGTGTTTGTATGATGCAAATTATAAAAGAAATTACTGAGACGGTTGTTGGTGAAAAATTATTTATGACTTCTTCTAGTAATGTGAAGTTTATGGCAATTATAAACCCTGAAGTTACCCCAGATTTAGAGTTAAGTATTGTCATTACTAAAAATGATGATGGGTATAAAATTAAAAATGTGTCAAAGTTTAACGACACGATAGCTTTAAAACTATCTGCTACATATAAAGTAATTTAAACGTGAAAACTATTTTAGCATTACTATTTATTTTATTAAATAGCTCTGGAACATTCATAAAACAAGATTCTAGTGTTAATCAGCGTGAAATTTTGTTACAAACTGTAGATCTAAAATTGGTTCGTAATGATTATAAAACTGCTGCAACTGATAACACAAGGCTCCCTTCTTTTAATAAATTATTGTCTCGTGTAACCAAAAAGGATAGGGTTGAATTAATAGCTTATAAGGGAGCTGGTATAGCTTTAAAAGGGAAGTATGCGAAAAAAATAAAGGAGAAGAGAGATTTTTTTATTGAAGGAGTAAGCTTAGTTGAATATGCAATAACTAAAGCACCTGAAAATATAGAGTTACGCTTTATACGTATTGGAATACAAGAAAATACTCCTAAACTATTAAAATATAAAGCTAATATTGAAGCAGATAAAGCTTTTATATTAGCAAATTACAATACTATTAAAGAAAAAGATTTAAAAAATCATATAGTAGCATACATTCAACAATCAACTGTTTTTACAGCTCAAGAAAAGCAAAAAAATGCTCAATAATTAGTTTTTAAATTGGCTAAAAATATAGCTTTACTACAATAAAAAAGGTATTTTTGAATTTCAAATTTTTGAACGAAATACTCGTATAGTGAATACAAATGTAATTACTCAAAAAATTGCAGCATTAAAAATATGCGTTCTTATACCAACTTATAATAATGAACGCACATTAGCTCGTGTAATTGAAGGGGTTCAAGTTTATACTAATAATATAATTGTTGTAAACGATGGGGCTACCGATAGTACCTCTAAAATTCTTAAAAAGTATACAAACCTTACTCTAATTCATTTTTCTAAAAACAAAGGCAAAGGTAAAGCCTTACAAGTTGGGTTTAAAAAAGCGTACGAGTTAGGGTATACTTACGCCATTACAATAGACTCTGATGGGCAGCACTATCCGTCAGATATAATTAAATTTATTACAGAAATAGAACAATCCCCTAATAGCTTATTAATAGGAGATAGGAATATGACTCAAGAAGGCATACCTAAAAAAAGTAGTTTTGGTAATAAGTTTTCTAATTTTTGGTTTCAATTTGAAACGGGTGTAAAACTTAACGATACCCAATCTGGTTACCGCTTATATCCCTTAAAGCAATTAGCAAATTTGACATATTTCACAAATAAATTTGAATTTGAAATAGAAGTTATTGTTCGTGCAGCTTGGAAAGGGATTGAAGTTAAAAATGTACCTATTCAAGTATTGTATGATGAGTCAGAGCGTGTTACTCATTTCAGGCCAGTTAAAGATTTTTCACGTATAAGTGTTTTAAATACAGTATTAGTATTAATTACGTTGCTATATATTAAACCACGTGATTTTTTAAAAAAGCTAAAAAAAAAAGGGGTTAAACGTTTTTTTTTAGAAGACTTCCTTCAAAACTCCGATTCAAAAGAAAAAAAGGCATTATCCATTGCTTTAGGAGTTTTTATTGGTGTAGCGCCTTTTTGGGGTTTTCAAACTATATTGGTTATTTTTTTAGCAATGCTATTGAAACTTAATAAAGTTATTGCATTTACCTTTTCAAATATTAGCATACCAATATTTATCCCTTTTATTGTGTATGGAAGTATTCGTTTAGGGGCTTGTATGCTTCAAGATACACCAGCTGTAACTACTATAAGTGCTATTGATGTAAACAATTTAAACTTGAAAGCACATTTATTACAGTATCTGGTAGGCAGTTTTTCTTTAGCTATTTTATTAGCTTTGTTTTTCGGTTTTTTAGGGTACATGATTCTATTCATTTTTAGCAAAAAGAAGCAATAGTGGAGCATTTTTTCTATAATATTTATAAAAGAATACAAGCAAATAAGGCAATTACATTTTGTAGTGCTTTAATAGTGTTGCTCTTTTTTTTATTCCTTTCCTCTCAATTAAAATTTGAAGAAGATATTACTAAGCTTATTCCTGAAAATGAAAAAGCCGTTACCTTAAATAAAGTGTTGAGTCAAGTTGACTTTGCAGATAAAATTGTTGTTAGGATAGCAGTAGAAGATAGTATAGATGTAAATTTATTAACTACAGTTGCTGCAGATTTTATACAAGAAACAACAAATAAATGTGATGATTATGTAGAAGAAATCCAAGGTGTCGTTTCGGATAATGATTTAGAAGAAACCATGAACTTTGTATATGAAAATTTGCCTCAGTTTCTAACAGAAGAAGATTATAATGTAATTGAAAATAGGTTAAACCAAGAAACAATTCAAAAAAACATAGCAGATAATTATAAAGCATTAATATCTCCCTCAGGTTTTGTAACTCGAAAAACAATTTTGCAAGACCCTTTAGGACTTACTTTTCTTGGACTCGAAAAGTTAAAAGAACTACAAGTAGGAGAGGGGTTTACAATTCAGAATGGTTTTATAATTACAGAAGATAATAAAAACTTATTATTATTTATTAAGCCTAAATTAGCATCAAACGAAACAGATAAAAACACAAGGTTTGTAAATAAATTGTATGAAATACAAACAGAGTTAAATGAAAAATATGGTAAAAAATTAGTTAATTACTACGGAGCTACAGTAATTGCTGTAGCTAATGCAAATCAGATAAAAACAGATATACAATTAACAGTTAGCATAGCGTTAGGTGTATTATTTATTATACTAATATTATTTTATAAGAGGTTAATTATACCAATTATATTATTTATACCTACGTTATTCGGAGCTTTATTAGCGGTTGCAGCATTATATATTATCCGAGGGACAATTTCAGCAATTTCTATAGGTATAGGCTCTGTACTATTGGGGATTACATTGGATTTTTCATTACATATTCTTACGCATTATAGAAACAACCCAAATATTTTAAAATTGTATAATGATGTAACAAAACCAATAGTTATGAGTAGTATTACAACAACTATGGCTTTTTTGTGTTTGGTGTTTGTAAACTCAAGAGCATTACAAGATCTGGGTATTTTCGCTGCAATTAGTGTGTTAGGAGCTTCTTTCTTTGCATTAATTTTTATTCCGCATTTGTATAGTAATAAAACACCTGTTCAAAGTGTCAAAAATAATATTCTTGATAGTATTGCGGCTTATTCCTTTAGTAAAAATAAAGTGATAATATCCATTTGCTTATTAATCAGTTTGGTTGCTACGCTTACGTATTCTAAAGTAATTTTTGATAAAGATATTTCAAAGATGAACTATCAAACAGAAACGTTACTTAAAGAAGAAAAAGTGTTAAGTAATTTGCTGAATACTGATTCTAAATCATTGTATATAGTAACCTATGCCAATAGCTTAAATGAAGTATTGCATGAAAATGAAAAGGTATATAATTCGTTTAAATCATTAAAAGATAATGATGATATAGCTAGCTATAGTTCGCTAGCAGGGATTATTACAAGTGATGAAATTCAAAAGCAACGACTTAGTAATTGGAGAGCATTTTGGACAAAAGAAAAAAAAGCTAACCTACAAGAAACATTCATTAAAGAAGGTGAAAAGTATGGTTTTAAATCAACCACATTTAATACATTTTATAAAAAGATAGCTCATAATCATGCTGTAATTCCTTTTACTAACTACACTGCTATAAAAGCTTTAAATACAAATGAATTTATTGCTAATAAAGATAGTTTTTATACCGTGTTATCTTCCTTGAAAGTACCAACAGATAAACTTAAAAAAGTTAAAGAACATTTTAGCGCTCATAAGCAAGTTGTTGTTATCGACAGGCAAGCTATGAATGAAGCTTTTTTAAATACATTTAAAGATGATTTTAATAATTTACTTGGATATTCATTTATAGCAGTTGTAATAGTATTATTAATATTTTTCAGACGAATTGAATTAGTGCTAATAACAGTTACTCCTATAGCGTTAACTTGGTTAATTACGATGGGACTTATGGGCATATTCGGCTTATCGTTTAATATTTTTAATATTATTATTTCTACATTTATTTTTGGTTTAGGTGTTGATTACGCCATATTCATGACTAATGGTTTAATAAAAGAATATGAAACGGGGAAAAAATATTTACCTGTTTATAGAACATCAATATTATTATCAGTAATAACTACTATACTCGGAGTTGGAGTTTTGATTTTTGCTAAACATCCTGCGTTACACTCTATAGCTTCAGTGTGCTTAATAGGAATAGGAACTGCATTAATAATTACATTTGTAATACAACCAATTGTATTTAAAGCGTTAATAACCAATCGCGCTAAAAAAGGTTATGCTCCATTAGAGTTAAGGAAAACAATTCATTCTTTCATATCTTTTGCATTTTATGGAATAGGAGGTATGCTATTATCGTTGGTAGCTATAACACTACTAAAAATATTGCCAATAAGTAAAAAAATTAAATTTAAGTGGTTGCATAGCGCTATGGCAAAATTGGCTACTTCGGTATTATATTCTAATCCTTTTGTAAGTAAAGAAGTAATTTTAAATAAAGAAACCTTTAAAAAGCAAGCTGTTATAATTGCTAATCACACCTCATTTTTAGATACATTAGCAATTGCATTAGTAACTCCAAAAGTTGTTTTTTTAGTAAATGATTGGGTGTATAAATCTCCAATTTTTGGTCAGTTAGCTAAAGTTGCAGGTTATTATCCTGTTTCTAGTGGTGTAGACGGTAGTTTAGATCATTTAAAAAAGAAAATGAATCAAGGATATTCCTTGGTGGTGTTTCCGGAAGGAAAAAGAATGTACACTAATAAAATAGGTAGATTTCATAAGGGAGCGTTCTTTTTAGCAGAAAAGTTGGACTTAGAGATTTTACCACTATATATTCATGGAAATTCAGAGGTATTACCAAAAGGCGATTTTATTATATACGATGGTTCTATAACTGTTAAAGTTGGTGATAGATTATCAATGGATGCTCCAGAATTAGGGAATTCTATTAAAGAGAAAACAAAAGCAATTAGCTCAATTTTTAAAAACGAATTTCAACGCATTCGTAAAGAAATTGAAACACCAATATATTTTAAAAAACGAATACTTAGTAATTTTATTTTCAAATCTGATGAAATCTATAATACTGTAAAAAAAGATATAGACGCTAATATAAAATTATATGCAAAAGTGTCTAACAGTATACCTATTGATGCAGTAATATTGCATATCGCAAACGATTATGGGCAGCTAGATTTACTCTTAAACTATTATAGTAATAGTCGTAAAATAAGTACATTTATTGCTGAAATAGAAAAAAGAACAATTGCTGCTAACAATTTTATTGGCAAAGAACGGGAAATTGATTATTTAGAAAAGTTAGCAATAACAAAAAAAACAGATACAATAATTTTCTCTACAGCTATAGAAGAACTACAATTTGAATATATATTAGCATGTAATATCATTATTTTAAATAATTGTATAGCTATTCAAACATTTATAAAAAATGATTATGAAGTTGTATGTCAAGAAGAAAACATTATACTATTGAAAAGAAGCAAAAAATAAATGGGGGAAAATAATTATGATATAGTTGTTGTAGGAAGTGGTTTAGGAGGTTTAGTCTCTGCTTTAATTTTTGCTAAAGAAGGGAAAAAAGTATGTGTGCTTGAAAAGAACAACCAATTTGGAGGTAATTTACAAACTTTTGTTCGAGATAAAAGTATTTTTGATACTGGAGTACATTACATAGGTGGGTTAGATGAAGGTGAAAATTTACATCAATACTTTAAGTATTTAGGCATCATGGATGATCTTAAACTTAAAAAAATGAATGAAGATTGTTATGATGTAATTACTTTTGAAGGAGATGAAATTAAATATCCTCATGCACAAGGGTATGAAAACTTTATAGAACAATTAGCAAAAATATTCCCAGAGGAACGTAATGTTATTGAAACCTACTGTGAAAAAATAAAAGAAACATGTAATAGTTTTCCTTTATACAATTTAAAAATTGGTGATGCTTATTATGATAAAACAGACTTATTATCATTAAAGGTTAAAGATTATATTGAAAGTATTACTGATAATAAAAAACTACAAGCCGTTTTAGTTGGCTCTAATTTTTTATATGCAGGTGAAGAAAACACACCTTTTTATGTCCATGCATTATCAATAAATTCCTACATACAAAGCTCATGGCGTTGTGTAAATGGAGGAAGCCAAATATCAAAACTATTAATTAGAAAAATTCGTAACCTAGGAGGTAAAGTACTAAAATATAAAGAGGTTACAGGGTTTGGTTTTGACAACGGTAAGTTAGTTAGCGCTCAAACAAAAGATGGTTGTGAGTACTATGGGAAGCAATTTATTTCTAATATTGAACCCAAGTATACCTTAAAGATGATTGGCGAAAATAAAATGCGTAAGGCTTATACCAAGCGTATTGAAAATATAAAAAGTGTTATATCAGCATTTAGTGTCTATTTTGTGTTCAAACCAGAAAGCTTTAAGTATATAAACCATAACTTCTATCATTTTAAAAATGAAAACCGTGTATGGCTTGCACAGGAATACACACAAGATTCTTGGCCAGAAGGGTATATGTTGTCTGTTGGCGCTAAAAAAAATCAAACGGAATGGGCAGAAAACATGACCTTCATAACGTATATGCGCTATGATGAAGTTAAAGAATGGGAAAACACGTTTAATACTGTAGCAGAGGAAGATGAGCGTGGAGCTGCATATGAGGCGTTTAAAAATGTAAAAATTGAACAAGCTATTTGTGAAATTGAAAAGAAATTTCCCAATTTCCGCTCGTGTATAAAGTCTGTACATTCATCATCTCCTTTGTCATACAGAGATTATATAGGTGTAAATGAAGGTTCAATGTATGGGTATGTAAAAGATGCCGATAGCCCAATGACATCATTTTTATCGCCAAGAACAAAGTTGAAAAATTTATTTTTCACAGGACAAAGTATTAACATGCACGGACTATTAGGAGTTACTATTAGTGCTGTGCTTACATGTTCAGAAATGCTAGGGAGAGATTATTTAATTAATAAAATTAACGCTGAGTTGGAGGCGAAGGTAGCGAAGTAATGTTGAAATTGTTCTTTCAAAAAAATAGTATTGTAGTACTTTGTTTTATCACGATTTTAGTTTCCTCATGTGGTACATCAAAATCAATTAAGCATAAACCAATTTTAACGGGTTATACCAACAAAATTGCTGAGCGTAAAATACACTCTGACTCTTTAATAACAATTGAAAAAAATAAATTAAAACTTTCTAAATATGGTCATTGGCAATTGTTCGTTTCAGGAGATCCGTTAGAAAGAGGTTTACTAACAGGTAGTTTAACCAGAGAATTATTACAATATCAAGACCGTGTTTTTTTAGACAAAATTGAAGAAATTGTTCCATCGAAGTTTAAACAAAAACTATTACGATCATTTTTAAAATGGTTCAATCGGAAATTATATTTAAATGTTAAAGAAGAATATAAAACAGAAATTTATGGTGTATCACGTTTTGCTTCTGATAAGTATAATCATATTGCTCCTAAATACTTAAGGAGTTTATACTTACATGGTGCACATGATATTGGTCATGCATTACAAGATTTAGCTTTAGTTGGCTGTTCCTCTTTTGCTGCATGGGGAAACAAAACATCTGACGGAAAACTTTTATTGGCTAGAAATTTTGATTTTTATGCAGGAGATGATTTTGCTAAGAATAAGCTTATTTCATTTGTAAAACCAACGGAAGGAATTCCTTTTGTTTCTGTAGCTTGGGGAGGAATGGTTGGTGCTGTTTCTGCAATGAATAAAAAGGGGTTGACAGTTACTTTAAATGCAGGAAAGTCATCTGTTCCTCTTGTAGCTAAAACACCTATCTCTTTAGTAGCCCGTGAAATAATTCAATATGCTTCAACAATTAATGAAGCTATTGCTATTGCTAAAAAACGAACTGTTTTTGTAGCAGAGTCAATTATGGTAGGTAGTGCTGCCGATAATAAAGCAGTACTTATAGAAGTTTCTCCTAGTAATTTTGGGGTTTATGATGTTACTAATAGCAATCAGTTAATATGCTCAAACCATTTTCAGAGTAAACCATATAAAACGGACAAGAATAATTTAAAACATATAAAAGAAAGTCACTCTCAATATCGGTTTGAAAAAATGGAAGAATTGCTTGAGCAAACCGAAAAACTAAGCCCTGAAAAAGCTGTAGCTATATTACGTGATAGAAGTGGTTTAAAAAGTAAATCTATAGGGTATGGAAATGAAAAGGCTTTAAATCAGCTTTTGGCACACCATGGAGTGGTTTTTAAGCCTTCTGAAAAACAACTGTGGGTATCAACAAATCCGTATCAATTAGGAGCTTTTGTTGCCTATGATTTGGATGAAATTTTTAGTGAGTCGTTTAATGAAAAAGTAACCTTTGAAAAGGAATCATTAACTATTGCCGCTGATTCTTTTATAAATTCTCAAGCATACATAAACTATGAAAACTATAGAATAATTGATAGACATATTGATGTTGTTTTATCAAATCCAGAAACACAAATTTCATCAGAAGAGTTAATGCAATACATAGCTCTAAACTCAAATCTATGGATACCTCATTATAAAGTAGGAAAGTACTATTATCAGAAAAAATGGTATACTAAAGCTATTCCATACTTTGAGGCTGCATTACAAAAAGAAGTAACGACAATTCCAGATAAAAAAGCAATTGAAAAACACTTAAAAAAGTGTTTGCGTAAAATAAATTAATTTATGAATATTCCAGAAATAGAACAATCTTCAAATGATGAAATATTAAAATTTCAGAATGCTAAATTAATTGATTTACTCAGCTATTTAAACAAGAATTCTGCATTTTATCAAAAGAAATTTGCTAATGAAAATATTAATATTTCAAGCATTAAAACCATAAGTGACTTACAAAAAATATCTTTAACAACTAAAGATGATTTACAGCAGTATAATGATGATTTTATATGCGTAGATAAATCAAAAATAGTTGATTTTGTCACTACTTCTGGTACTTTAGGAAAACCAGTAACATTTGCATTAACAGACAAAGATTTAGACCGTTTAGCTTATAATGAAGCTATTTCATTTGCTTGTGCTGGTGTTAGTGAAAATGACGTTGTGCAACTTATGACCACTATGGATAGGAGGTTTATGGCAGGATTAGCATATTTTTTAGGGATAAGAAAGTTAGGGGCTGGAATAATAAGAGTAGGAGCCGGAATACCAGAATTGCAATGGGATTCTATTTTAAAATTTAATCCTACATATTTAATAGCTGTACCGTCTTTTTTATTAAAGTTAATACAGTATGCGGAGGCTAACGGAATTGATTATAACTCTTCAAGTGTGAAAGGAGTTATATGTATTGGTGAATCTTTAAGGAATAGTGACTTTAGTTTAAATACACTATCTGAAAAAATAACGAATAAATGGAATGTCCAATTATATTCTACTTATGCATCAACAGAAATGGGGACTGCTTTTACTGAATGTGATCAGTTTAAAGGAGGGCATCACCATCCTGAATTAATTATTACAGAAATTATTGATGAAGATGGAAACGTAGTTAAAGATGGAGAAGAAGGGGAGTTGGTGGTAACTACTTTAGGTTTTGAAGCAATGCCTTTACTGCGGTTTAAAACTGGTGATATTATAAAAGCGCATTATGGTGCTTGTGAATGTGGAAGAAATACTATGCGATTAGGACC
Organism: uncultured Flavobacteriaceae bacterium; assembly: GCA_947493535.1. Lineage (GTDB taxonomy): Bacteria > Bacteroidota > Bacteroidia > Flavobacteriales > Flavobacteriaceae. The sequence goes on from CANLRK010000007.1 coordinate 63,015, forward strand.
AGTTGTGGGAAGGAAAAAGCAAATGGTAAAGTATAAAGGAACTACATTATATCCACCAGCTATGCATGATTTACTTAATAAGTTTGATGATGTAGAGTGTTATATTATTGAAATAAACACTAATGATATAGGGACTGATGAAATTTTAATTAAAATTGCAGCTAATGATACATCTTTTGATTTTTTGTCAAAAATAAAGGATCATTTTAGAGCAAAACTACGTGTAGCACCTGTTATAGAGTTTCACGATGCAAAAGAAATCAACAAACTTCGTTTTCCTAAAATGAGTAGGAAACCAGTTGATTTTATTGATAAAAGAGTGTAATCAGTAATTATTGTATAATAACTTGTTTGATAAGAGCAATACTATCGCAATTTTCTACTAAAAACTCGTAGGATTTTTCTTTATAATTATTCTCTATAGTATAGGTTTTACACGATTTCTTTTTTGTGTTACTTCTTGAAAAATCAACAGTTCCATTATTGTAAGCAGCTGTAATAGCAGCAGTATCTAAAGTTTTAGTAGTAATAAGTTCTTGTACAGTAGGGGTAAAAGCTCTTTTTTTAAGTCGGATATCTTTTAAGATCCTACAGTTGGGTAAATAACAAAAAGAAGTTTTTTTCTTGTCTAGTACAAAAAAAACTACAATACTACCCAGTGCCAATCCAACTAGATAATACCCAAAACGTTGAATAAAATTCATTTAATTATAGATGATTAAAATATTAACAAATTAGCGTCGTTATATGGCAATCCGTACCAGTCTGATACTGATTTACTCGTCAAAACGCCGTGGTAAAAATACAAACCATTTTTCAAACCTTTATCAAAACGTATCGCATTTTCTATGCCTCCATCTTCAGCTATTTTTAAAAGATAAGGTGTAAAAATATTACTTATTGCGTTAGAGGCTGTTTTAGAGTACCTTGAAGGAATATTTGGCACACAATAATGTATAACATTGTGCTTTACAAAAGTATGTTCGTGGTGTGTTGTTACTTCTGAAGTTTCAAAGCAACCTCCCATGTCTATACTTACGTCAAGTATTACGGAACCAGGTTTCATTTGTTCTACCATTTCTTCTGAAACAATAATGGGTGAGCGATTTTTTCCTCGTATTGCTCCAATAGCAATATCACATCGTTTTAATGCTTTTAATAAGTTTTTTGGTTGAAGTGTTGATGTGTATACCGTTCGGCCTAAATTGGCTTGTATACAGCGTAATTTAGTAAGTGAATTGTCAAATATTTTTACATTAGCACCTAATCCAATAGCTGAACGTGCAGCAAATTCTCCAACAGTGCCTGCGCCAATAATAACTACTTCGGTAGGAGGTACACCACTAATATTACCTAAAAGTAATCCATTACCATTATTAGTGTTTGCTAATAATTCAGAGGCAATTAACACTGAGGCAGTTCCGGCAATTTCACTTAAAGCTCTTACAGCAGGAAAAGTACCATCCTCATCTTTAATAAACTCAAATGCTAATGCGGTGATTCGCTTTGAAGCTAGACGTTCAAAGTATTTTTTACTTTGAGTTTTTAGCTGTAGAGCAGAAATTAATAGTGTTTGTGGGTTTATCAATTCAATTTCGTCTAAAGAAGGAGGCTCTACCTTAAGAATTATAGGGCAAGAAAAAACTTTTTTAACATCGTTTGTAATTTCTGCACCAGCTTCACTATACTCAATATCTGTAAAACCAGCCGATTTTCCAGCGTTGGTTTCAATAATTATTCGATGACCATGTGATATTAACGCTCCAACTGCATCAGGAGTCAAGCAAATTCTTTTTTCTTGATATGAAGTTTCGTTTGGTATACCAATAAACAGTTCGTCTTTTTTTCGTAGTAATTCTAACGTTTCTTCTTGAGGAAGTAGTTGTTGTTTTGAAAACGGAGATGTTGTGCTACTCATCAATTAATCTTAGTTGGTTTTAACTAAATTACAACTATTTTTGTTAGCAACCATCTTTTAGGAATTAATTTCTATAGTTCTACTGCCGTCGGGGTTTTCAATTAGTTTAATAATAACCGCGTCTTCAGGAACTATAGATGGTATCTTCTCAGGCCATTCTACTAAGCACCAGGCATTTTGATAAAAATAATCTTCAATACCGATATCATATACTTCTTCTTCATTTTCAATGCGGTAAAAGTCAAAATGAAAAATTTTTGAATCATTTCCTATGTATTCATTCACTAATGAAAAAGTAGGGCTCGAGGTGTCATCGGTAACACCAAGTAAATAGGCTATTTTTTTTATTAACGTAGTTTTTCCTACCCCCATTTTACCATAAAAAAGCAGTGTTTTATTATTTGAATAGGCTATGATTTTTGCGGCAATGGCCTCTATGTCTGATAATTGATATGTAGTTTTCATTATTGAGGGATAACTTTTATTTTGGTTCTAAAACAACAAAAGGAATAATCATTTCTTCTAAGGAAACACCACCATGCTGATAGGTGTTTTTAAAATAACTAACATAGTGGTTGTAATTATTAGGATAAGCAAAAAACATATCATTTTTAGCAAAAATAAAAGAACTGCTCATATTTATGCTAGGCAAATGAATTGTGTTTGGGTTTTTAGCTGCAAGTACATCCTTCTCATTATAAGTTAAACTTTTTCCTGTTTTATAACGTAAGTTCAAGCTCGTATTCTTATCTCCAATAACCTTTGACGGGTGCTTTACATTTATAGTACCATGATCTGTAGTAATAATCAGTTTCATGTTTAAGCTTTGTGCTTGCGCTATAATATCTAACAAGGGTGAGTTTTTAAACCAACTTTGAGTTAAAGATCTATAAGCTTTATCATCGGAAGCTAACTCTTTAATAACTTCCATATCAGTTTTTGAATGTGAAAGCATATCAACAAAATTATAGACAACAGTTGTTAAATTGTTATTAGCACATGCTTTAAAATTGTTGGCTAATTTTTTACCAGAGTTTAAGTTTGTTATTTTATAATATTCGTGTTTTAAATCTAATTTTAAACGGCTGATTTGTGCGTTTAAAAAATCATTTTCATGTAAGTTCTTTCCCCCCTCATCAGTGTCGTTTTTCCACCAGTCAGGGTGTTTTTTTTCCATTTCTGAGGGCATTAAACCAGAAAAAATTGCATTTCTAGCATATTGTGTTGCTGTAGGGAGAATGCTACAAAAGGGTTTCTCTTGAGCTTTTTTATAATAAGCAGCTAAGCTAGGTTCAAAGGCTTTCCACTGATCGTAACGCAAATTATCAATAACAACCAAAAGTGTTGGTTGTGCCCCTAATTCTGGTACAATCCAATTTTTAAAAAGCTGATGAGACATAATAGGTGCTCCTTCAGTACTTGTAAACCATTTAGGGTAATTTTTGTCGATAAATTTTCCAAACTCATTATTTGCTTCATTTTTTTGAGAAATCAAAATTTCTTGCATTCCAGAATCTTCGATATCCTCTAGTTCTATTTCCCAGTATATAAGCTTCTGATAAAGCTCAGTCCATTCCTCCCAAGTGTTAATCATTGCTAAGTCCATAGCAATTTTTCTAAACTCTTGTTGATAATTAGAGGTAGTCTTTTCTGAAATAAGCCTTGAATAATCTAGATTCTTTTTTATACTAAGCAGTATTTGATTAGGATTGACAGGTTTTATTAAGTAATCAGCAATTTTTGATCCAATAGCTTCTTCCATAATATGCTCTTCCTCACTTTTAGTAATCATAACTACCGGAATATGAGCTTTACGTTCTTTAATTTCAGCTAGGGTTTCTAGGCCAGTAAGACCAGGCATGTTTTCATCTAAAAAAATAATATCAAAGTTTTTAGCGTCTATAATTTCAATGGCTTCTGCACCACTAAAACAGGTAGTTACTTCACAATTTTTCTTTTCTAAAAAAAGAATATGAGGTTTTAATAAATCTATTTCATCGTCTACCCAAAGAATTTTGATATTATTCATTTAAAATAAAAATTTAATCAAGAGTTAAAATACTAAACAAATTGCTAAGTTTGTCATACTAAGCAATAAAAAAACAACGCTTTTGAATTCAAACAACAAACTTAAGATATTAAACGATCCTATTTACGGTTTTATTGCAATTCCTAACGAACTTATTTTTGATGTTATTCAGCACAGGTACTTTCAGCGCTTACGAAGAGTATCGCAAATGGGTTTGACATATTTGGTGTATCCTGGTGCACATCATACAAGGTTCCATCATGCCTTAGGGTGTATGTACTTAATGGATAAAGCAATAAAAGTATTACGATTTAAAAAGGTGGTAATTTCTGAAGATGAAGCAACAGCACTTTTATTAGCTATTTTATTGCATGATATTGGTCATGGCCCTTTTTCCCATGCAATGGAGCATAGTATTGTAGAAGGAATTACACATGAAGAAATTTCATTACACTTTATGAATGTGCTTAATGAGGAATTTGAAGGAAAATTATCTTTAGCTATTGAAATTTTTAAAGGAGCTTATAAGCGAAAGTTTTTCAATCAGTTAATTAGTGGGCAATTAGACATGGATAGAGCCGATTATTTAAAACGAGATAGCTTTTACACAGGTGTAGCGGAAGGGAATATTAATTCTGAGCGTTTAATTACAATGCTCAATGTGGTAGATGATGAATTAGTTGTTGAAGAAAAAGGGATCTATTCCGTTGAGAAATTTTTATTAGCTAGACGGTTAATGTATTGGCAGGTATATTTACACAAAACAAGTTTGGTGGCAGAAAGCTTGTTAGTTAGAGTTTTAAAACGTGCTAAAGAGTTGGTTGATAAAGGTGTAATACTTGAAGCAAGTGAATCCTTTGATTATTTTTTAAAGCATAAAATTGATGCTTCAAATTTTGACAACTCTACATTGGAAATATTTTCTAAATTAGATGATTATGATATTGTTGCAGCTATGAAATCATGGGTTACCCATGAAGATGTGGTTTTATCAAACTTATCAAGAATGATTATTAATCGAAATTTATTAAAAATTAAATTAACTAATACTGAAATTTCAACAGCAGAATTTGCAGCACTAGAACAAAAAACAAAACAAAAATATAAACTGTCAGATAATGAAGTATCCTATTTTGTGTTTAAGTCAGCAGTAAGTAATCAAGCTTATAGTAGCACAAAAGAAGGAATTAAAATACTTTCCAAAACTGGAGATGTTTGCGATGTAAGTGAAGCTTCTGATCATTTAAACTTAAAGGTTTTATCTAAGCCTGTTAAAAAATACTTTGTGTGTTATCCAAAAGAGCTATAACAATTTTTTATATTTGCCAATCATGGAATTTACAGCAGAACAAATAGCGGGGATACTAGAAGGAGAAGTTCAAGGAAACCCTGAAGCTAAAGTATCAAAATTAGCAAAAATTGAAGAAGGAGAAAATGGTGCGTTAACATTTTTAGCGAACCCAAAATACACCTCTTATTTATATACTACTAAAGCCTCTATAACTATTGTTAATAGAGATTTTATCCCGGAAAAAGAATATACAACAACACTAATAAAAGTAGAAGATGCATACAAATCATTCTCTAAACTTTTAGCCTATTATAACGAAGTTAAAAACAATAAGGTTGGTGTTGAAGTACCCAGTTTTATTGCTGCTTCTTCCTCACATGGTGAAAACGTATATTTAGGAGCGTTTTCATATGTAGGAGAAAATGTTACCTTGGGTGATAATGTAAAGGTTTATCCTCATGCATATATTGGTGATAATACAACTATAGGTAATAACGTAACTATTTTTTCTGGAGCAAAAATTTATTCAGAAACCGTAATAGGAAATAATTGCATTGTTAATAGTGGCGCTATTATTGGGGCCGATGGATTTGGGTTTACCCCAGATGATCAAGGAGAATTTCAGAAGGTGCCACAAATAGGTAATGTGGTTATAGAAGATAATGTTGATATTGGTGCTGCTGCAACTATTGACCGTGCCACATTGGGCTCTACAATTATTCGTAAAGGAGTAAAAATTGATAATCAAGTTCAAATAGCACATAATGTAGAAGTTGGAAGCCATACTGTAATTGCGGCACAAACTGGTGTTGCAGGTTCTACTAAAATAGGAAAATATTGTATGTTTGGTGGGCAAGTAGGTATAGCTGGGCATTTAACTTTAGGTAATAATATTAAAGTTCAAGCTCAAGCAGGTATTGGTCATCGAGTAAAAGATGGGGAGCGTTTATATGGCTCGCCAGCAATTGATTATAGTAACTATGTAAAATCTTACGTACATTTTAAAAATTTACCTAAGATTGTAAGTCAGTTAAATAAATTAGATAAAAAAGTAAACAACAATGAGTAATACTGTTGTAAAACAAAGAACATTACAGAATGAAGTTTCGCTAACAGGTGTTGGTCTTCATACAGGTAAAAATGTAACACTTACATTTAAGCCTGCTCCAGAAAATCATGGATATGCATTTAAAAGAACCGATATTGAAGGTTCACCGGTAATTCCTGCTAAGGCAGAATTTGTAACCGATACGCAACGTGGTACTAATATGGAATATAAAGGGGTTCATGTAAATACCTCTGAGCATGTATTAGCAGCATTAGTAGGACTTGAAGTAGATAACTGTTTAATAGAAATGAATTCACCAGAACCACCAATAATGGATGGTTCTTCAAAATATTTTGTTGAAGCTATTGAAAAAGCAGGTATAGTTGAACAAGAGGCAGAAAGAGATATTTATGTAGTAAAAGATGTTGTTGCCTATAAAGATGAAGAATCTGGTTGTGAAATCATGGTTATTCCTTCATCAGATTACCAAGTAACAACTATGGTAGATTATGGTACAGATGTTTTAGGTACACAAAATGCCAGTTTAACAAAACTGTCTGATTTTAAAAATGAAATTTCTGAGTCAAGAACTTTTAGTTTTTTACATGAAATAGAAACTTTGCTAGATAATGGCTTAATTAAAGGCGGCGATTTAAATAATGCTATTGTATATGTTGACAAGGAAATTTCCGAGGCAACTATGGAAAAATTGAAGAAAGCTTTTGAAAAAGATCAAGTTTCAATTACTCCTAATGGAACATTAGATAATGTAACATTACATCATACAAACGAAGCAGCAAGACATAAATTGTTAGATGTTATAGGTGATTTAGCACTAATAGGAACACGCATACAAGGAAAAGTTATAGCAACAAAGCCAGGCCACTATGTAAATACTCAGTTTGCTAAAAAAATGGCTCAATTAATAAAAAAGGAACGACGCAATAATGTTCCTTGTTATGATTTATGCCAACCTCCATTAATGGATATTCATAAAATTATGAGTATGCTCCCACATCGCCCGCCATTTTTATTAGTTGATAAAATTATTGAATTAACAGATTCTGGTGTAGTTGGAGTGAAAAATGTAACTATGAATGAGCCTTTCTTTGTAGGTCATTTTCCAGGGGCGCCTGTAATGCCAGGAGTTTTACAAGTAGAAGCCATGGCACAAACAGGGGGGATTTTAATTTTAAGTACAGTTCCTGATCCTGAAAATTACTTAACCTATTTTATGAAAATAGACAATGTTAAGTTTAAACAAAAAGTATTGCCAGGAGATACCTTAATATTTAAATGCGATTTAATTTCACCAATACGAAGAGGTATTTGTCACATGCAGGCCTATGCTTATGCTAACGGAAAAATTGTTGCAGAAGCAGAAATGATGGCACAAATAGCGAAAAAAAAATAAATTAGTATGAATCAACCATTAGCATACGTACATCCAGGAGCTAAAATAGCCAAGAATGTAGTAATAGAACCATTCACAACTATACATAATAATGTCGTTATTGGCGAAGGTACATGGATAGGCTCCAATGTAACCATCATGGAAGGAGCGCGCATAGGTAAAAATTGTAACATCTTTCCTGGCGCTGTAATTTCTGCAGCACCACAAGATTTAAAATATAACGACGAAGAAACCACAGTAGAAATAGGAGATAATGTTACTATACGTGAATGTGTTACTATAAATAGAGGTACAGCTGATAAAATGAAAACAGTTGTAGGAAATAATTGTTTAATTATGGCATATTGCCATATAGCACATGATTGCTTTGTTGGTGATAACTGTATTTTTTCAAATAATACTACGTTAGCAGGACATATTACAGTTGGTGATAATGTAGTGTTAGCAGGTATGGTAGCTGTACACCAATTCTGTTCTATAGGTAACCATGCTTTTGTTACAGGAGGTACTTTAGTACGTAAAGATGTCCCGCCATATGTAAAAGCAGCACGTGAACCAATTTCTTATGTGGGAATAAATTCTGTAGGATTACGTAGGAGAGGGTATGACATTGAAAAAATTAGAGAAATTCAAAATATATACCGTATCCTTTATCAAGGGAAATATAATAATTCTCAAGCTTCAGAGGTAATCGAAGCAGAAATGGAAGCCTCTAAAGAGCGTGATGAAATTTTAATGTTCATCAAAAACTCAAAAAGAGGAATTATGAAAGGATATTTTAAATCAAATTAAAAAATAAATTATGGCAACTACTTCAGATATAAGAAACGGATTATGTATTAGGTACAATAGCGATATCTATAAAATTATTGAATTTTTACACGTAAAACCAGGAAAAGGTCCTGCTTTTGTGCGTACAAAATTAAAAAGTGTTACTACTGGTAAAGTTATTGATAATACATTTCCATCAGGAAGAAAATTAGATGATGTAAGAGTAGAAACTAAAAAGTTTCAATTCTTATATCCAGAAGGTGATACTTTTCACTTTATGAATGTAGAAGATTATAATCAGATTACTTTAGAGAAAAATGCTATAGATGCACCAGATTTATTAAAAGAAGGTGAGGTAGTTACAGTTTTAATCAACACAGAAGACGATATGCCTTTAGCAGTTGATATGCCTGCTACTGTAATATTAGAGGTTACTCATACAGAACCAGGCGTAAAAGGTAATACTGCTACAAATGCAACAAAACCTGCAACGGTAGAATCTGGAGCTGTAGTAAATGTGCCATTATTTATTAATGAAGGAGATAAGATTAAGGTAGAAACTGATAAAGGAACTTACAAGGAAAGAATTAAAGAGTAATGCAATTTCCACAAGCTCATACTTTAGCACAAATTGCTACTATAATAAATGCTAACTATATTGGTGAAGCTGATTTTCCGGTATTAGGAATGAATGAAATACATGTAGTTTCTCCTGGAGATATTGTATTTGTAGACCATCCTAAATATTATGATGCAGCACTAAACTCTGCAGCAACAGTTGTTTTAATCAATAAGCAAGTTGATTGTCCTCCTGGGAAAGCGTTATTGATATCAGACGATCCGTTTAGAGATTTTAATAAGCTTACAGCGTATTTTAAGCCTTTTGAAGCAGCTAGAAAAGATATTGCTGACTCAGCTATTATAGGAAAAAATACAGTAATACAACCTAATACTTTTATAGGTAATAATGTAACTATTGGTGATAATTGTTTAATTCATTCTAATGTATCAATTTATGATAATACCGTTATAGGTAATAATGTAACTATACACTCGGGTACTGTTATAGGTGCAGATGCATTTTATTATAAGAATCGACCTGAATATCGTGATAAGTTGCTTTCAGGTGGAAATGTAGTTATTGAAGATAATGTTGATATTGGTGCCTTATGTACTATAGATAGAGGAGTTACTGCATCAACAACTATAGGTGCAGGAACAAAAATTGATAATCAAGTTCAAATAGGACATGATACGGTTGTAGGAAAAAAATGTTTGTTTGCTTCGCAGGTAGGTATAGCTGGATGTGTGGTTGTGGAAGATGAAGTAGTGCTTTGGGGGCAAGTAGGTGTAAAAAGTGGAATAACTATTGCAAAAGGAACAGAAATATTTGCGCAGTCTGGTTTAGGTCATTCTACTCAGGAAAATAAAAAATATTTTGGTTCGCCAGCTATAGAGGCTCGTGAACGTTTTAAGGAAATGGCTTACATAAAAAGAATACCAGAACTAATCAAAAAACTAAAATAAACTATGAGTCCGAAGGAGCTTGTAAAATCGTTTTACGAATCAGATTTTTATAAAAACAAAGAAGTTTTAAAAAAGTTTTTACACCCAGAATGTGAAGTAAATTGGAGTAGTAGTGAAGGGTTTATAAAACTAGATTATGATGGTATTGTAAATCATGGAAAAATTGTTTCTGAATCATATAAAACATTACGTACAGAAATAAGTCATTTATTAGCAGAAGGAAACACAGTAACAGTGCGCTACACCTATTACGTAGTAACTTTTGATAACCCAGAAGAAGAAATTTGTTTAGCACATTTCATATCAATTTGGGAAATTAAAAATGATATGCTTTATAAGTGTTATGAAATGAGTCAATTAGCAGATGAAAATGCATTAGATAATAATGCCTATTAAGCTTTGAAATTTTCGTAATAAAAAGTAATAAATAAATTAGAAAAAAGTAAATTTGTAACAATTATAAAATTTAACAAAAAATGAGTGTTTTAGTAAATAAGGATTCAAAAATTATAGTACAAGGTTTCACAGGTAGTGAAGGAACATTTCATGCTGGTCAAATGATTGAGTATGGAACTAATGTTGTTGGTGGTGTTACTCCAGGAAAAGGAGGTCAAGAGCACTTAGGAAAACCTGTTTTTAATACTGTTCAAGAAGCTGTTGATAAAGTGGGAGCAGATACAACTATTATTTTTGTGCCACCAGCATTTGCTGCTGATGCTATTATGGAAGCTACAGATGCAGGAATTAAAGTAATTATTACTATTACTGAAGGTATTCCTGTTGCTGATATGATTAAAGCTAATGCTTATGTTAAAGCCAGTAACGCTCGTTTAATTGGACCTAATTGCCCAGGGGTTATAACTCCAGGTGAAGCAAAAGTAGGTATTATGCCAGGTTTTGTTTTCAAAAAAGGAAATGTAGGTATTGTTTCTAAATCGGGAACTTTAACATATGAAGCTGCAGATCAAGTTGTACGTGAAGGATTAGGAATAACAACAGCAATTGGTATTGGAGGAGATCCTATTATTGGAACTACTACAAAAGAAGCTGTTGAATTGTTAATGAACGATCCTGAAACAGATTGTATAGTAATGATAGGAGAAATAGGAGGTCAGTTAGAAGCTGATGCTGCTAAATGGGTAAAAGCAGATGGAAATAGAAAACCAGTTGTAGGTTTTATTGCTGGAGAAACTGCTCCTGCAGGTAGAACTATGGGGCATGCTGGTGCTATTGTTGGAGGTTCTGATGATACTGCTCAAGCTAAAAAAGCTATCATGAAAGATTGTGGAATTCACGTAGTTGACTCTCCTGCAGAAATAGGAATTAAAGTAGCTGAAGTATTAGGGGTTAATGCATAAATAAGCATAACTCAATATTAAAAAAAAATATAAAATTTCGTTAAAAACACCATCATTATATGATGGTGTTTTTTTTATGAGTATTTTTAAGCAACTATAATCAATTTTAAATGAAAAAATTAACTAGCCTCTTATTGTTATGCTATTTAGTAATAATAAGTTGTAAAAAATCAGACACTTCACAAGAAGTAGTTGCAGAGAAAAGTTTTGCAGTTAATACCCAAAAGGATAGTCAAGGGTACTCTTTTGAAACTGTAACTAACGACCCAACAGGATTACGGTTGTACACATTAGATAATGGATTAAAAGTATACTTAAGTAAAAATACTGATGAGCCAAAAATTCAAACTTATATCGCTGTAAGAGCAGGTTCTAACTATGACCCTAAAGAATCTACAGGATTAGCACATTATCTTGAGCATATGGTGTTTAAAGGTACTCATGAAATTGGCACAGTAAATTGGGAAGAAGAAAAAAAGCATCTTGAGAAAATAGCTAATTTATATGAAAAACATAGAGCAGAAACTGATCCAGAAAAAAAACTAGCTATATATAAGCAGATAGATGAAGCTTCCTTGGAAGCATCTAATCATTCTATTGCCAATGAATATGATAAAATGATTAGCTCTTTAGGAGCGGAAGGAACTAATGCTCATACTTGGTTTGAGGAAACAGTTTATAAAAATAAAATTCCTGCTAATGAATTAGATAAATGGCTAACTGTAGAAAGTGAGCGTTTTAGTGAATTGGTATTACGTTTATTTCATACTGAGTTAGAAGCTGTTTTTGAAGAGTTTAACCGTGGTCAAGATAATGATTTCAGAAAAGTATACGCAGCTATGCTGAATGATTTATTTCCAAACCATCCATACGGACAGCAAACCACTATAGGGACTGCTGAGCATTTGAAAAATCCATCAATGGTTGATATTCATAATTATTTTGAAAAATATTATGTGCCAAACAATATGGCTGTAGTTTTAGTAGGTGATTTTGATTTTGATTCAACTATTAAAAAAGTAGATGATGCATTTGGTAAAATGGAGCGAAAAGAAGTTGTTCATCCTGAACTTCCAAAAGAAACACCAATAACTAAGCCAATAGTAAGTGAAGTATATGGACCTACAGCAGAAAGTGTATCTATAGCCTTTCGTTCTTCAGCTATTGGAACAAAAGAAGAGAAATTATTAACATTAGCCGATATGATTTTAGCTAATGGAAATGCGGGTTTAATAGATTTAAATTTAAATCAAAAACAAGCTATACAAAACGGAGGTTGTTCGCCAACATTTTTAAACGACTATGGGTTTCATAGATTTACAGGTACTCCAAAAGAAGGGCAAACACTAGAGGAGGTTAAAAATTTATTATTGGATGAAATTGAAAAGTTAAAACGAGGAGAGTTTGATGCTTGGATGTTAGAAGCTGTTATAAACGATTTAAAACTATCACAAACACGTGAATATGAAAACAACACGGCTTTAGCTAGTGCTTATTATAATGCATTCATACATTATCAAAATTGGGCAGATAAAGTATCTTTTTTAGAGGAATTAAAAAAGATTTCAAAGGAGGACTTAGTAGTCTTTGCAAATGATTTTTATAAAGATAATTATGTTGTTACTTACAAAAGAAAAGGAGAAGACAAAAACATAGCTAAAGTTAAAAACCCAGGCATAACACCAGTTAATTTAAATAGAGGTAAACAATCAGATTTTGTTCAAAAATTTAATGAAATGAAATCGTCAGACTTACAACCTTTATATGTTGATTACAATCAAGAAATTAAAAAAACTACTCTTGACAATGGTGTAGAGTTAGCGTATATAGAAAATAAAAATAATGATCTTTTCGATTTAAATATTATTTTTGATATGGGGCGTGATCATAATAAAAAATTAGGCTTAGCGGTTGAGTATTTAGATTATTTAGGAACGGATAAATATACTCCTGAAGCACTTAAAAAGGAATTTTATAAGTTAGGAATAGATTACAGTGTTAATGCTGGATACGATAAATCTTACATTGGGTTAAGTGGACTAAAAGAAAATTTACCTAAGGGATTAGCTTTACTAGAACATTTATGGACAAATGCTAAAGCTGATGAACAAACTTATGCTAAATATGTTCAAAAAATAGCTAAAGGTAGATTAAATAAAAAAACGCAAAAAAGTAATATTCTATGGGGAGGTTTATATAACTATGGACAGTATGGTGAAGATTCTAGACTTCGTGATATATACCAGTTAAACGAATTAGAAGCTATAAATCCAGATGAATTAGTAACTATAATCAAAAACCTGAAAGATTATAAGCAGCGAATATTTTATTATGGTAAAGACATTGAAGCAGCAACTAAAGCTTTAAATCAAGATTATTCTGTAGCTGCAGATTTGAAAGAATACCCATCTCCAAAAATGTATTCTGAAAAAGAAACAGGAGGGAATGTATATTTTGTTGATTATGACATGGTACAAGCTGAAATGCTATTATTAGCTAAGGGTGAGCCTTTTAAAGCAGAAAATATGGCGGCATCTACACTTTTTAATACTTATTTCGGAAGTGGATTATCTTCTATTGTATTTCAAGAAATAAGAGAGTCTAAATCATTAGCATATTCTGCTTTTTCTAGCTACAGAAACGCTCGTAAAAAAGAGGAGTCAAATTATGTAATGGCTTATGTGGGTACTCAAGCTAATAAAATGGAGCAAGCTGTTAACGCAATGATGGATTTAATGAATAATATGCCAGCTGCAGAAAAACAATTTGAAGCAGCAAAAGCTGCAGCGTTAAAGAAAATAGCAGCGCAACGTATTACAAAAGCTAATATTTTTTGGAATTATGAACGTTTACAAAAACTTGGTATTGATAAGGATAATAGAGAAGAAATGTATAATACCATAAAAAATATGACCATGGAGGACTTAAAAACGTTTTTTAATGAAAACATAAAAGGAGAGAAGTACAATGTTCTGGTTATAGGTAATAAGAATGATGTTGATATGAATGCTTTGTCTAAATTAGGTAAGGTACAAGAAATGGATATTGATTATCTTTTTAATTATAAAAATGAGAAAGTAAAGCTATAATGTTAAAAATAAAATTGTTTAAAAGTGCTTTCAATAATTATTGAAAGCACTTTTTTTATACAAGCTAGTTACCTATAAGTAAATATTAATTTATATTTGTTTCATATAATTAAAGCCCATAAAATATTATGAATAAAAATTACACCTTTTTGGCTGCATTGTTAATTTCATGTTTTGCTTTTTCTCAAGACAGATGGCAGGATATGATGTTTGATCGTTCAGCTAATTTTTTCGAAATTCAAGAAGATTTTAATCGTTACTATAATTCTTTAATGGAAGGTAGAACGAAAATTCCTAAAGGAAGTGGAATTAAACAATTTAAAAGATGGGAATACTACTGGGAATCTAGAGTAGATGAGTTTGGTAATTTCCCTCCAGACGGACATGTTTTACGTGAGATGAAACGCTATAATACAAATAGTTCTGCTAACAGAAGTGCTTCACGAACTTATGCTTCTGGTACAGGTACATGGCAAATAGTTGGTCCTGTGCCATTACCAGCTAATGGAACAGGACAATTAAATGGTAGCGGACGTTTAAACTGTATTACATTTCACCCTACAGATGCAAATACTATTTTCGTAGGAGCACCTTCAGGGGGAGTATGGAAAACAACAGATAATGGCGCTACATGGGCAGAATTTTCTGATGGATTAACACGTTTGGGGGTGTCAGATATTAAAATTGATCCAAATACACCTACTACTATGTATATCGCTACAGGAGATAGAGATGGTGGTGATGCACCAGGTTATGGAGTATGGCGTAGTACTGATGGAGGAATTTCTTGGCACTCAAGAAATAATGGAATGGGTAATAGAACGGTTTATGAAATTTTAATGGACCCGAATAATTCTAATATTTTAATAGCTTCTACAAGCGGAAGTAGAGTGTATCGTTCAACTGACGGAGGTGCTAACTGGACATACACTAGCACAGTGTCTTCTTGTAAAGATATTGCATTTCATCCAACTGATTCTAATATTATTTATGCAGCAGGTTCATCATTAAATCGCTCTACAGATAACGGACAAACATTTTCGCAAGTAACATCAGGAGTACCTGGTGGAACACAACGACTAGCATTAGCAGTTTCTGCTAACCAACCTAACTGGGTGTATTTATTATCATCTGGAGGCTCTGGTCTTGTTGGGATATATCGTTCTACAGATAGTGGAGCTAACTTCTCAACTAGAACAACTACTCCTAATATTATGGGGTATGCAACAGATGGTTCTGATACAAGAAGTCAGTATTGGTATGATACAGTAATTGCTGCAGATCCAACAGACGCAAATATAATTTATACTGGAGGGGTAAATATGTGGAAATCTGTTGATGGTGGTACAAATATGACTTGTGTTTCTTATTGGGTAGGACCAACAGGTGGTATTGATGGTGCGCATGCAGATCAACATGCTTTAGAGTTTTCTCCATATACCAATAATATATATAGCGGTAATGATGGGGGGCTATATGTTTCAACAGATCAAGGTACTACATGGGATGATTTAAGTAGTGGTTTAGCTATTGCTCAAGTATATAAAATAGGAGTGTCACAAACAGAAGAGGCCTTGGTAATTAATGGATATCAAGATAACGGTACTGGAATTAGTAGAGGTGATACATTTATTACAGAAATTGGTGGAGATGGTATGGAATGTATTATTGATCCAACCGATGAAAATTATATGTATGGTGCTTTGTATTATGGAGATGTTAGAAGATCAACTAATAATGGAAGTAGTTTTAGTACAATAGCAGAAGAAGGCGCAAATGGAATAACTGAAGGAGGAGCATGGGTTACTCCTTATAAATTAGATCCTAATGATCCTGCAAGAATGTTTGTTGGATATAAAAACATTTGGCGCTCCAATGATGTTAAAACGCCTGCAGCTACTGCAGTTGCTTGGACACAAATATCTTCTTTCTCTGGAACGAGTAATATTAGAGATATTGCTATTGCACCATCTAACAGTGATGTGATGTACGTTTCAAGATATGATAATAAGCTATATAGATCAACAAATGCAACAGCAGTAACCCCAACCTTTACAGATATTGGAGCTAGCTTACCTATAGCTAACGAACCTAAAGATATTGAAATAGATCCTAACGACCCTACACATCTTTTTATAGCGATTAATAATGATATTTATGAATCAACCAATAGTGGCGCAAGTTGGACTAATGTTTCAGGCTCATTACCTAATATTTCATTAAATACTATTGTTATCGATCATAACAGTACAGTAGGCGCTATGTATGTAGGAATGGATGTTGGAGTATATTATAAAGACAATAACTTAGCTGATTGGGAAGCATATTCTTCAGGTTTGGCTAACTTAGAGATTACTGAACTTGAAATTCAAGCACCAACAGATGTATGTAAGTCCATGCTATATGCAAGTACTTATGGGCAGGGCTTATGGAAAAGTGATTTAAAAGATCCTGGTACAGTTCAACCAATTGCTTGTTTTGAAGCTAATGCAACCACAGGATGTTTAGGGAATAATTTTTCATTTACAGATTATTCAGCATTTACACCAACATCTTGGACTTGGACAATCACTCCAGCTACCTATAATTTTGTTGGAGGAACGAATGCTAATTCACAAAATATAGAGGTTCAGTTTACTGCTACAGGAACATATACAGTTGAGTTAACAGCTACTAATGCACATGGTAATAATACTGAAACTAAAACCTCATATATTACTGTTGAAAATGCAATTATAGCAACTAGCTACAATGATGATTTTGAAGCGGAAACAGCTTGCGGAACAGCTTCTGATTGTGGTACTACAGTTTGTGGACTTACTGGAGTATGGGCAAACTTAACTAATGGTAGTGATGATAATATTGATTGGAGGATTGATGCTGGAGGAACACCTTCTACAGGAACGGGGCCAACTACAGATTATGCACCAGGAACCGCATCAGGAAAGTATGCATATACTGAAGCTTCAGGTTGTTATGCTCAAACTGCAATACTAGAAAGTAGTTGTGTAAATTTAGATGTGGCGTATAACTTTGAGTTAGCTTATCATATGTCAGGAGTTAACATGGGAAGTTTACACATTGATTTATTTTCAGCTGGTGGATGGCAAACAGATATCATAACACCTATTTCGGGTGATCAAGGTGCTTCTTGGCAAACCTTATTGGTTGATTTATCGGCATATACAGGACAAGCAGTAAAGTTGAGAGTTAGAGGTGTTACTGGAAATAGTTTTGAATCTGATATCGCTATTGATGATCTTAAATTTACAGCACAAGCTCCTTTAAGTGTTGATGGTAGTGTGTTAGAAGCGGCCGGAGTTACAATTTATCCTAACCCTGCTTCTAATACAGTTAATATTATTAACCCTAAACAACTAAAACTTAATGAGGCTGTTATTTATGATGTAGCAGGTAGAGTTGTTAAGGTAATTGATTTAACAACTATTGCTGATACTGAAGCTATAAATATTTCAACTCTTGAAAATGCAGTATATGTTATACAGATTAAGGGAGAAAATGGAGAAATGGTTAAAAAGCTAATTAAAAAATAGTATTTACTTTTTATAGTATTAAAGCTAGTAGCAATATTTGTTACTAGCTTTTTTTGTTAATGTAATAATACACGTATTATTTGTCTATTTTTGCAAACCTAGCTATTATTTAAATGAAAGTATTACCAGAAATATCACCAAACACATTAGCTGTTCGTTTACGTTTAAAAGCGGAAAGAATGGTAAAAAAACAGCATCCTTGGGTTTTTGAAGATAGTATTAATAAACAAAATAAGGCTGGTAATGCAGGAGATGTAGCTGTAATATATGATACAAAAAAGAATAAGTTTTTAGCTTGTGGTTTGTTTGATCCTTTTTCTCCTATAAGAATAAAATTATTGCATTTCGGTAAGCCGGAAAAATTAAATGAAAGTTTCTTTCAACAAAAAATCGCAATAGCATATGCTAAAAGAGCCTCCTTGTTAGCAACAAATACTAATAGCTATCGGTTTTTATTCGGTGAAGCAGATGGTTTTCCTGGATTTATAGCTGATGTGTATGCTAATGTTTTAGTCGTAAAATTATATTCTGCCATTTGGTATCCTTATTTAAAGATAATTATAGAGGGGCTACTAAAACATAGTAATGCAACTACGGTTGTTTTACGTATGAGTAGGAATTTAAAAAAAGACGGATTAAACTACAATTTAAAGGATGGTGATATAATACATGGCATACTTGATAATGAAGTAATTGTTTTCAAAGAGCATGGTGTGTGCTTTTCAGCAAATGTAATTCACGGACATAAGACAGGATATTTTTTAGATCATAGAGCTAATAGAAAAAGAGTAGGAGAGTTATCTACCAATAAAACAGTATTAGATGTGTTTTCATATGCTGGCGGTTTTTCTGTACATGCTTTAGCAAATGGTGCTTCTGAGGTGACTAGTCTTGACATCAGTGCGCAGGCTTTAGAAATGGCTATTAAAAATGGGAAGCTAAATGAATATTCAGGAGTCCATAAAACTATGGCTATTGATGCTTTTTTAGGATTACAACAATTATTAGCAGAAAAAAAGAAATTTGATGTAGTTGTTATAGATCCACCATCTTTTGCTAAAAGTAGTAAAGAAATTGAACGAGCTAAGCATAGCTATTCTCGTTTAGCAAAACTAGGAGCACAATTGGTTGCTGAAAACGGATTGTTAGTTTTAGCATCTTGTTCGTCTCGTATTTTAGCAAATGATTTCTTTGCAATTTGTGAAGCTGAAATTCAAAATTGCTCAAGAGGCTTTACAGTTTTAGAGAAAACCTATCATGATAGTGATCACCCGAAGATTGATAGTTTTCCTGAAGGAGCTTATTTAAAATGTGGGTATTATCAATTGGACTAAGTATTAATGAAAACAATAAAAACAATACCAGTATATAATAGAAAAGGCCAACGTATTACAAGTATTACAGAAAAAGAAGCTGGATATATAGACCACTCAAAAATTGACGATAAGTTTTTTATTGTTGAAAATGATTTTTTAGTTATTAAGAGCAGGTTTTTCAGACAAGAGCATTTAGTAAAAAATACAACTTTTTATATTTATAAAGAGAATGTTCATTATAAAAGAAAAGAAAATATCTCATATAAAAAAGTGTTGTTTATACTTGAATCACCTCACCATAATGAATTTGATTATGAAAATAATTTCATAAGTAAAAAACCTTTATTTGGTAATTTTGAGTTGTTCACAAATGGATTTCAAAAGTTAATGAAACAAATAAATAGCGTTGATTTAGCTTATGAAGTAACTCTGTACATTCCTGTTCCTTTTCAAAATTCATTACATTATTTATTTAGACGGAATATTAAAGAACAAACTAAATTTAATTTTTGGCTGTATGGTTGGTGGGACTTGAAATACCATAAGGAGTTTCAAGAGTTTTTAGAGTATAGAAAGTTTGATTATTATATCAATTCCAGTACACGAACTTATAAAACGTTAATTTCACAAAAATTATCAAAGCTTATTACAACGGAATATCAAGTACATCATCCTAACAGTAGCTTTTGGCGTCGAGAAGTACCTAAGTTTGCAATAAAAAAAATAGTGCATTTAGATGATTCCCATGCGCTTTTTAATCAATAACTGAATAAGTGTTTTTTAATGATTTGTTAAGATGGTATTGTATTTGATGCTTTTTATGTAGTTTTATCATCACACATAGGATTTATGAAAGTATATACAACTGTATTTTTTGCCATATTTTTTTGCTTATCGGTTACTGCACAAGTAAGAATGGATAGTAATATAAAAAATGGAGTGATTTTGCCTGCCGATGAGGATAGCAATGTAACAAAAAGCACATATAAATTAAGTTTAAAAAAGAACAATGAGTTACCAGAAATCGATTTAAAAAATCCATTAGAAGATCCTGTAGTGTTTAGTATTGAAAAAGACACTGAACTGTTAGATGCAGGAGAGGAGTTAGAAAAAAGATGGAAAGATAGTGATTTAGCCAACTCAGCAAAAGCAGATCAATATTTAGGAGATTTTAAAACAAAAAGCTCATACTTAACTTTACAGTGTAGAGATTTTGGGACAGTTGATGGCGATTATGTTCGTATTATTTTAAATGATCAAGTAGTTAGAAATTCATGGAGATTAACAGGCAGTTTTAAAGGACTCAATATTGATTTAGAGCCTGGGTTAAACCGAATTGATATTATAGCACTTAATGTAGGAATGGCAGCACCAAACACCGGCCATTTTGTAGTTGTAGATGAATTGGATCAAATACTAAATAATCAAATGTGGAATTTATATAGTAAAGGAAAAGCCACAATGATAGTTATAAAAGAGTAACTTTTATGTTAGAAATACGTCCAAACTGTGAACACTGTAATAAAGATTTACCCAACAACGCTACCGATGCAATGATTTGTAGCTTTGAATGTACATTTTGTGCCAATTGTGTTACAAATGTATTACATAATATTTGTCCTAATTGTGGTGGTGGATTTGAAAAAAGACCTGAAAGACCTGCAAAACTATTGGAAAAATATCCTGTAAGTACTACACGTATTTTTAAGCCCGTAAAGTAATAATTATGTGTTCTTTATTAAACTATTGTTATTAGAAAGTTCAAACAACTCCAACCCAAAATAGGGGATAGCTGCAATTAGATGATCAAAAATATCGGCCATTATATATTCGTAATTTTCCCAGCGTTTATCACTACTAAAAGCGTAAATTTCTAAAGGAATTCCTTGCGAGGTGGGAGCTAGCTGCCTTGCCATAATCATCATATCTTTATTAATAGCTGAATGATTTTTCAAGTAGGTTTCAATATATTTTCGAAACACTCCAATATTGGTTAAATTTCTACCATTAAGCAGTAGTTGCTTATCAATATTATTAGAGTTATTGTATTGATTTATTTTTTCTTGCTGACTTATTATATACTCCTTAATTATTTCTATGTTTTTAAATGTATCTATCTCCTTATCATTTAAATAATGTATACTGTTTTGAGTGATAATTAATGCTCGCTTAATTCGTCTACCTTCTGCATGAACCATTCCGCGCCAATTTTTAAACGATTCAGAAATTAAGGCATATGTAGGTATTGTAGTTATTGTTTTATCAAAATTTTGAACCTTCACAGTTGAAAGATTAATTTCAATCACATCACCATCTGCTCCATAGCGTTCAAAAGTTACCCAATCTCCAATACGGACCATATCATTTATAGATACTTGTATACTGGCAACAAAGCCCAAAATTGTATCTCTAAAAATTAAAATAATTATAGCGGAAGCTGCACCAATAGTAGTTATGAATTCAAAAAAGGATCTTTCAGTAATAATTGCTAAAGCTGAAAAAAGCCCAATTGTCCATGCAAAAATCATAAAAACCTGTATGTAGCTATCTATAGGTTTGTCTTTTAAGCGTGGTAGGGTTTTAAAATAATCTTTTAATGATTTTAAGATGCTTCTAGCTACCCAAAGTGTAA
This sequence comes from uncultured Flavobacteriaceae bacterium, assembly GCA_947493535.1. GTDB lineage: Bacteria > Bacteroidota > Bacteroidia > Flavobacteriales > Flavobacteriaceae. The sequence continues at coordinate 84,962 of CANLRK010000007.1, forward strand.
GTACAACACCAAAAACCTGTAAACATTTAACAAGTATGTTTTTAGTGTATGAAAAATCAGCAAAAATATATGGTGTAAACTCAAGAGCAATTAGTAACGGGACTATATGTGCAATATTTCTTGGAGTTTTATTAGAAATAAGAATATCATCAAAATTTGTTTTCGACTTTTTTGCTAATCTGCTAAAAAAAACAATCAATATCTTGCGCGAAACTATATCGATTAAAACAATTGTTAGCAATACAAACACCAATAGGGCAAACATGTTTAAATAAGCTGCTAAGGTTTCATCAAAACCGTTTTTAATTAAGTAGTCAAATAATAAATGTTTGATGTTTTTCATATACGTTTAATTGAAGTACAAAAATACTATCAAAGACAACAATAAAAAATAATAATAGGTATTTATAAATTCATTAAGAATGAACTGCGCAGTATTTTTAATGAAATAACTTACCTTTGTGCAACTATAAACTGGTTTAACGTTTTATAGATTATTGATGGAATATGCTACGTATACTAAATAAGAATATATGTTAACTAAAAAACTGTACAATGGGATTAACAAATAATGATATTTTAAAAAAACTACGTGTAGCACATAAGTTGCGTGATACTGATATTGTTGAGATATGTGCTTTGGTAGATTTTAAAGTTTCAAAAAGTGAGTTAGGCGCCTTTTTTAGAAACGAAAGTCATCCTAAGTATATGGAATGTGGAGATCAGATATTAAGAAATTTTTTAAATGGGTTAATTATTCATTTGCGTGGCCCAATGCCACCTAAACCTATTCAGGAAAAAAAAGCTTAGTAGCCAAAAAAATCGGTTAATACACATATGTATATTAACCGATTTTTTTTAATATTTCAGTAAAATTATATCACAAAACTAGCATGATTTAATTGCTGTAACTGAACATATTTATAATAGTATTTAGGTGTTTTTTTAATATTAGATAACCTTTTCTTTATTCTACTCATTCCTACGGGTATTTGTTGTATTGTTCTCATTGCTATTTTGTTATTGATTCAACTTATCTGTACCGTCTTTTTGAGTTCCAAATACTTGCTTTTGTTCTACTTAATTTGTGGGTAATTTGATTGTTTGCTGTCGTTTCCATGATTAATGATTATTTTAATTGATGATTTAATTTTATCTATAGCGTCTTTTTGAGTTCCAATAATTAGCTTTTGCTGTTGTTAACTTGTGCGTAATTTGAGTTTGTGTTCCTGCTTCCATAATGCTTTTTTTTATTGTTGTATATCTAATAGACGCACAAAAAACAATTTTGTTACAGTACTATGTAAAACAAAGTACTATTTTAACAAAAATTAACACTTTGGTGTTTAATAAGCTTATTTTCAAAAGGGTGTATAGAATAGGTGTTTAGGAAGTAAAGCTAATATTTAACTAATTCAAATTGAAACTCAATTTTTTGAGTTTCATTAGCAACGGTAGCATATAACTTGTCGTTAGCTTTCCAATAACTAATTGTTTTAGGAAAATCATGAGTTTTATTTTCAAAAACCAGCTTATTTTGCTGCTTTGAAATTAATTTAAAACGAACAGTATTTTTATTTTCTGGAGTAGAAATATCCAAATACCAATTTGACGCTTGTTTATGTAGTAATATTTTTTCTTGCCAAATAGTATCGTTGTTTTGCAGTATGAATCCATGTCCTAAAAAAATAGAATCATTTTTTTTTGTCCAATATTCATAGGTTAATTTTTGTGTGTTGTCATCACTTTTTTTCCATTTACCCAATAACCAATCATTTTGAGTATTTTGCTTTATACATGATATACACGCTAAAAGGCAAGTAATTAAAACTAACTTTTTCATAATAGCTTTCAAGTTAAATATTTTTCCTTAGCGATAACACTTAAAGCCAATCGTATTTTAAAATAATCTAATTGTTCTTCAAAAAAATCAAAGTAGGGTTTTAGAGCTTCTGGAGCACCTAAAGTTTGCTGAGCACTTTTTACTGCTTCAACTTCATGTTTACTAACAAAATCATATATGTTAATTGTTTTTCCATCGGAATATAATTTAGCAATATGTGAATAAATTGTAGTAGCTTTTAACTTTCGTTGTTCAGCAATTTCATCAATGGTTAATCCTTGTTGATATAGTTCATATGTAAATTTATGAGTATTGTTTTTATTTTTTGAAACTTTTTTTGACTTAGTAAATGCAATTACTTCTTTTATAAAAGCTTCCCCGTATACCTCTAATTTATGCTGCCCAACACCATTTATTGCTAAAAATTCCTTTTCAGACATAGGTCGTTCAGTTTCAATTTCTTTTAAGGTAGCATCATTAAAAACTAAATAAGCAGGTATATTTTGTTCCAAAGCAATTTGCTGACGTATAACACGTAACCGCTCAAATAAAGTGTTATTTATTTTAGGCTTCTTTTGTTTGGTTGTTATGGTGCTATTATGTGTTATAGGTTTTGTAAGTTCAATTCTTTCATTTTCAAACAATACTTTTTTTGAAAATGCAGTAAGTTGTAAAACATTATTCTGATGAAAGGCAATTTGACAATAGCCCTGATTTATTAGTTGAATAATGTAGTGTTGCCAGTCTTTCCATGAAATATCTTTGCCTATCCCGTAAGTTTTAATGCTATCATAGTGTTTATTAAGTATTGTGGTGTTTTTTGCGCCACGCAATACATCTATAACAATTCCTATTGCTGCTTTCTCTTTTAACCTTACTATAGTTGATAACGCTTTTTGTGCTATAACTGTACCATTAAAAAACTCTGGCGGATTATTACAAATATCACAATTGCCACAATTATCGGGTAATAACTCTCCAAAATAACTAAGTAAAATTTTTCTTCTACAACTAGTAGCTTCGGTAAATTGCTTCATACGGTCTAATTTAGCTAGTTGTACTTCAGCATTTGATGTGCCTTCTGCAAAATTACGAAGTTGAACTACATCTGCATAACTATGAAAAAGTAGGGCATGAGCTTCAAGGCCATCTCTTCCTGATCGGCCAATTTCTTGGTAATAACCCTCTATATTTTTAGGCATATTATAATGAATTACCCAGCGGACATTAGATTTATCTATTCCCATTCCAAAGGCTATTGTGGCACACACTACCTGTATTTTATCAAAAATAAAATCTTCTTGAGTTTTAGCACGTTGCTCAAATGTTAAACCAGCATGATAGCTACGGGCTTTTATTCCGTTTAATTGTAATTTTTCGGCTAAAGTTTCAGTTGATTTCCTGCTTAAACAATAAATAATGCCAGCTTCATTAGGCTTATTCCGAATAAACTTTATTATTTGTGAAGCTCTTTCATTAGCAGGTCTGACATCTAGTTTAATATTTTTTCTATCGAAAGAGGAAATACTTTGTATTGCATTTGGAATATGCAATTGTGTAATAATATCTTCTCTTGTTGCTTTGTCGGCAGTAGCTGTTAAGGCAATAAAAGGCGTGTTGGAAAGTTTCCGTTTTAAAAAACCAAGTTGTTGATATGACGGTCTGAAATCATGTCCCCATGATGAAATACAATGAGCTTCATCAATGGCTACGCAACTAATATAATTTTCATTAACAATATCTGATATTATACTTAAACTTTCTGGAGCTATATATAATAGTTTTAATTGGGCTTGATGTACTGCTTCAAAAATTTGTTGCTGTTCTTCTGGCGTTTGACTACTATTAAAATAGGCGGCAGCTATACCGTTAGCATGTAAACCGTCTACTTGGTCTTTCATTAAAGCAATTAAAGGTGATATCACTAATGTTGTACCTTTAAAAAGTAGTGCAGGTAGTTGGTAACAAATAGATTTACCTCCACCTGTGGGTATAATTACCAAATTATCTTTTTTAGCAAGGACGGCAGTTATTATAGCTTCTTGGTGTTCCCTAAAGTTATCGTATCCAAAGTATTTCTTTAAAGTTGGTAATAATTGTTCTTGGTAATTATTTATAGGCATTAAACTCTAATAAAGTGTGTTAATTGTAAAGTTAAGCATTAAGATTGGTTGATACTAGTAATTAAAAGAAATCGGGCAACTCAATTACTTCTCCGGCTTGCATATCATTTAAGTGAATTTGACCTATTCGTACTCGTACCAATCGTAAGGTAGGAAACCCGACTGCAGCGGTCATTTTTCTAACTTGACGAAATTTTCCTTCCCGTAAAGTGATTGCTATCCAACTTGTTGGACCATGGCGCTCATCTCTTATCTTTTTCGCTCGTATAGGCAAGGTTAATTTTGAAGGGTTTAATAGTTGTACATTACATGGTTTGGTTGTATAGTCTTTACCATCTACAGTTATCACTACTCCTTGGTTAAGTTGTTTTACAGCTTCATTAGTAATGCAACCATCTACTTGTGCATAATATTCTTTTTCCACCTTAGCACTTAAAATTTCATAACTTTTTTTTCCGTCAGTAGTTAATAATAGTAAACCTTCAGAATCACGATCTAACCGACCAACAGCCATTGTACCTTCCGGAAAGTTTGTGAGCTCACCAAGAAACTTATGCTGTTTCTTTTTGCGTTGTTCATTACTAATGAACTGACTGAGATATCCATAAGGTTTGCAAACCGCAAAATAGAAATGAGTTTTATGTATTGGTGTTTTCATGTAATAATTGGTAGACTAATAATTTTGTTATTTGTTGTTTCCCGGCGTTTTCTTTTAGTGTAGTGAATAAGTACTTAAAATCACAACCGGTTTTATAATTACTACATCCATAGGCGGTTTTTCCTTTTAAAATAGTACCTTTTTTACATTTTGGACAAGGTATACTGCTGATTTTATTATTCGCTTTAAATTTTACAGTGTAATCGTCATCTAAACATAGTCTGCCTTCTTGAACCCCTTCTTTAGTAGCAAACCCTTTTAAATTAATTGTACTCCCTTTTGTTATAAGGCGTTCTACCTGTTTTTTTGGAAGTTTTTTATTGTGATAGATAAACGCAATGCGAAAGTTACAGCCATTATTGTAATTGCTACAGCCATAGGCAGATTTCCCTTTAATGATAGCACCGTTTTTACATTTAGGGCATTGATTTTTTTTAGAAGTGTTTTTTTTAGTTGCAGGTTTGTTTTCTTGCTGGTGAGAAATATTTGCTTGTAGGGTTTCTGACCTTACTTCATATACCAACTGATCTACCATACGCTTCATATTTTTGATGAATGTTGAAGCGCTATAGGTTCCTTTTTCTATTTCCATTAATTGTTTTTCCCACAAACCTGTCATTTCAGCAGACTTAATAAGTTCATTTTGAATAGTGTTTATTAATTGTATACCAGTATCTGTTGGTAATACTTGTTTTTTATTACGAATAATATATTTACGCTTAAATAAAGTTTCAATAATATTGGCCCGTGTAGAGGGTCTTCCAATACCATTTTCTTTCATTAGTTCTCGCATTTCCTCATTATCTACATGCTTCCCAGCAGTTTCCATGGCCCTCAACAAAGTTGCTTCCGTGAATTGTTTTGGAGCTTTGGTTTGTTTTTCAATAAAGGTAGGGGAGTGCGGACCTTCTTCTCCTTCTACAAATGAAGGTAAACTATCTTTAGTTGTTACTGAAGATTCATCAGTCTCAAACACAACTTTCCATCCTTTTTTTAAAATTTTTTTACCAGAGGTTTTAAAGGTAACTGCTTCTGCCTGTCCAAATACTGTAGTATTTGCTACACTACAATCATCATAAAAAGATGCAATAAAACGCAAGGTTATACAATTGTATACCTGTTGTTGTTTGTACCCTAATTGTGTTTGTATTCCTGTAGGAATAATGGCATGGTGATCGGTTACTTTTTTGTCATTAAATACTTTAGCTGACTTTTTTATTTTTTTACCTAAAAGTGGCGTAGTTAATTCTTGATAAGCTGTTAGTTTAGTTAAAATGCCTTCAATTTTAGGGTATAGATCATTAGGTAAAAAGGTAGTATCTACTCTTGGATAAGTAACTAACTTTTGTTCGTATAACTGTTGTGCTATTTTTAATGTTTCTTCTGCTGATAAGCCAAACTTTGTATTGCAATACACTTGCAACCCTGTTAAGTCGAATAGTTTTGGGGCATATTCTTTACCATTTTTCTTACTTATTGAAGTAATTTTAAAATTACTTTGCTGTACTTTTTCTGCGAACACTTCGCCATCAGCTTTATTTAAAAAGCGTCCTTCTTCACAGTTAAAGGTTGTGTTTTTGTATACTGTTTGTAGTTCCCAATAGGGTTGTGGTGTAAAGTTTTCTATTTCAACAAAACGATTTACAACCATTGCTAGTGTAGGGGTTTGCACTCTTCCTATGGAGAGTACTTGTTTGTAGCCTCCATGCTTTAAGGTATATAGTCTTGTAGCATTCATACCTAGTAACCAATCACCGATAGCACGTGAAAACCCTGCATAAAACAAGTTATCATATATAGCTGCATCTTTTAAATTTTTAAAGCCATCTTGAATGGCTTCAGTGGTTAATGATGAAATCCACAACCGTTTTACAGGTCCTGTGTAATTGGCTTGAAGTAATACCCAACGCTGTATAAGTTCTCCTTCTTGTCCGGCATCACCACAATTAATTACTTCAGTAGCTTTGGCACATAATTCTTTTATAATTGAGAATTGTTTTTTGATACCGCTATTGTCAACTACTTTAGTTTTAAACTTTTCTGGTAGCATGGGTAAATTATTTAAATCCCATTTTTTCCAATGCGGTTTATAATCGTTAGGTTCAAATAATGTGCATAAATGTCCGAAGGTATATGTTACAATATAACCATTACCTTCATAATAGCCTTCACGTTTTGTATTAGCGCCTAACACAGCAGCTATTTCTCGGGCAACACTAGGTTTTTCGGCAATACATGTTTTCACGGTATACTTACATATTAATAGACATGCAAAGTACAGTTTTTACTTGATATTATAATGAAAAAAGGCTCAAGCTTTTCTAGTAGTTATTTTGGATTATGAGCTGCATGAAAGCATTGAACAACCTATTTTATGACGTGCCCATTCAGGACGTTTTGCAAACCATTTTTGATGTTCGGGTTGCTCTTCATATGGTTTTTGTAGTAGGGTGTACAACTCATCTACAAGTTGGTACTCTTCCTTATCTGCAGCTTCAATGGCTAGTTGAGCCATGTAGTTTCGTAAAACATATTTAGGGTTAATACCGTTCATTGCGCTAGTTCTTTCGGTGTCAGTATAAGGTTCTTCTGCCAACCTGTTGATATATGTTTGCAGCCATGTTTCCCAACGTTTTTTTATTTCACCTGTAATTTCTTCTGGTTTATAAAAGGCTTCTTTTATAGGATTTAAAATAGCTTTAAGGTTTATATTATCGTTTTTGCTATAACTCGCTAAGCTTCTGAAAAAAATAGTCATATCAGTTTCAGATAAATGTAGGTTTGCTTCTAAATTTTTAATTAATTCAGTATCATTTTCATTATAAGAAGTTAAACCAAGTTTTGCTTTCATCATTTGCTGGTATTTATGATGAAACTGTGTGTTATACTCATTCAAAATGATTTCTAAAGCTTCAGCATCTTCTATAAGCGGGTATAAAGCGTTAGCCAATTGTAGTAGGTTCCATAGACTAATATTAGGCTGATTTCCAAAACGATAGCGTTTATGTTCGCTGTCGGTAGTGTTTGGAGTCCAGTCGTAATCAAACCCTTCTAGCCAACCATAAGGACCATAGTCTATTGTTAATCCTAAAACAGACATGTTATCGGTATTCATTACCCCGTGCACAAAACCTACCCGTTGCCAATGTATAATCATGTTGAGTGTTTTATTGCAAACTGCCTGGAAGAAAGTTAAATAATCAGCTTTATTTCTATTAGCAATTTCAGGAAAATGGTGTGTTATAGTATAGTCTACTAAGGTTTTTAAGGTAGTATAATCTTTGCGTGCTGTTAAGATTTCGTAACTCCCAAAACGTAAAAAAGAGGGAGCTACCCGACAGACAATAGCTCCTTTTTCATAGGCTGGATTTCCGTTGTACAATACATCTCGTAAAACCTGATCGCCAGTTAAGGCTAATGATAACGCTCGAGTAGTAGGTACCCCTAAATAATGCATAGCTTCACTACAGAGGTATTCGCGTATGGAAGAGCGTAACACTGCTAATCCATCTGCTGAACGTGAGTAAGGAGTTTCTCCTGCGCCCTTTAATTGTAGTGTCCATTTTTTATTATCGTGAATTATATCGGTAAGATTAATTGCTCTACCATCGCCTAATTGTCCTGCCCAGTTACCAAATTGATGCCCTCCATAGCACATGGCATAAGGCGTGGTGTTTTGCAGTAATTGATTACCAGTAATTACTTTTAAAAAGTCCTCAGAAGTTAACATCTTTTCAGAAATACCTATGCTATTAGCGAAGTGTTTAGCCGTATGTATTAGTTTAGGATTTGCTGTTTTTTTAGGTTGTACGTATGAATAGCAAGCTCCTAATACTTGACGACGTGTGTTGTTTAAGTTCTTGTCAGCAGGGAGTTGTTTAGTAAATGTATGGCTTGTGTTTAATTCCATTTTATAAAAACTTAATTTAATGCGTTTTATATATATTTATATAAACTATTCATTTATGATTTTTGTTGACCAGCTTATAAATATTTATGTTTTCAAAATTACAATAAATTACTAGTTGTGTTTGCTATTTTAGTCGGATAAATATTATGAGATTACCACCATACTACAAAGATTTTTTCTAGTTTGTTATCAGGTGTTTTAAGCCAGCACAAAGGTGCTTTATTATTCGCTAATAGGTTTTTAATTTCCGAAATAACGCTAGTGTATGTACTCCAAGGTACATTGTTATGTGGTGTTACCAACCAATTGTGTTTGCTAGGGATGTACCATTGGCAAGTTTTAAAATTGGAACTATTTTTCAGGTTTACATAAAAACCAACAATACACCCTTGGTTTATTTTTGGATATGTAGTTTTATTTTGTTGGTAAGGCACAAACAATTGTGCTTGAAAATGTACATATTGTTTTGTTTTATCAGGACTTATATTAAGCTGTTTTAGCACAGATATCGCTTCTGGTTTATGTAATAATGGTAATTGTTTAGTTTTTAGTTTGTGTAGTTTTTCTACTAAACTATCTTTTCTGTTAGGACCAATCCAATGCTCCAACTCTGATGACCCCACAGTTTCGTCGTATACGTAGAATTTATAGACTATTTCTAAATGAATAGGCGTGTTGTTTTGTAGAAAAATAACATCGAGTTCACCAATTGTTTGTTTATTATGTTTTATTTGTAAGTTACTGGTTAATAACTGTGTATTGGTATTCTGTTGTAATTGATGGATTATATAACGTTCTACCAAGTGCCCTAAGCGTATGTTATGTTGTGGTAATTGAAGATTTGTTAGTGGAGCAGGAGTAAGTGGAGCTATTTGTTCCAACCCATTTAGTTTGCCTTCCCAAAGGAGCGGTGTATGCAGTACTCCTTTATATTGTGTTTCTATGTTTTTATTTGCTTCAATACGTCAAAGCTATTTATTTCAATTGAAATGCTTGTTATAATCACTCTGTTTTTGACTTATTTGTTGTTATGTTAGAACAATTTGATGCATTGTGGTGCATTTACATGGCTTTAGCATAAAGTATCCATGAAGGTACACATGAAACAAAAGTATAAGAAAATACCCTAAAAATTATTCTAGGGTATTTTGCATTTAAATAATATTGGTTAGTTATTATTTAATGAGTACTTTTTTTACAGTTATTTCATCAAGTTAAATTTTATTAAGGGTTAATTTAAGGTTCAAATATGTGAGTTTTTATAAAAACAACTGTTAAGTAATTAGGCAATGGTAGATTTACTTACGGTATGGTAGTTTGTATTAAAAAGGAAAGAAAAGAGTATGTATAGTTTTTTTATAAAACATTTTTTATTTATTACAATACTTATTTATGGTGTGGTAGTATTTATTTAGGTAATGGCAGAACGATTGTTTTCAAAAGATATATATTGCATGCAACTGGTTTTTGTTGCTCCATACTATGCTAAAACACTTTTTTTTAATTCTAATCTTCTTTACATTTTTCCAAAGTTATTTACCTGCTCAGGTACTTAATGATAGAGATTTCATCAATTTTACGGTTGAAGATGGCTTACCAAGTAATGAGGTGTATGAAGTTTTTGAAGATTCGAAAGGTTATTTATGGATAGCTACAGATAGAGGGGTAGCTAGGTATAATGGGTATGAGTTTGTTACCTATACCATTGCAGACGGATTGCCGGATGATACCATATTTAATTTTTACGAAGATAAAAAAGGTAGAATTTGGTTTTTTTCGTTTAATGGTAGGGTAGGATTCTATTTTAATGAGCGATTTACTACCTTAAATATTAAGGTGCCTCATAAGATAATTTTAGGCATGACAGTTAACAACAATCAGGTAGAGGTTTTATATAGTTATAGTATAAGTCTTGAAACTAAACTCAATTTTGAATTAAAAGATAATAGCGCCATAAATATTAGGTGGAGTAAGCAAAGTAAAGCCGATGTTACAAATGCTATTATTAACGGAAGGCATAAACTGGGCATTCATGTAGGAGATTCTATATGTTTAAAAAATGCTAGTGGCTTTTTAAAATTGGACGGGTTTGGCTTAAAAAATAGAACACAATTATCTGGTATTAATAATTTTACGGGAGTAAATTTTTTAGCAAAGTTTAATGGAGAGTTGGAAGAAATTAAGTTTGCCAATGATACAATGCAACTTACTACTGTTGCCCAATTAAAAACATATATTCCTTCAGGGATTATTAAAGATAGTTATGGTGGTTTGTGGGTTGCTACGCTTAATAAAGGGATTTTGTATGCCTCTAACCCTAAAAATTATGTAAAAGAGTTTGATGTATCTGTAAGTAAAAAAGGGCTATCAAGATATTTTAAAAACGATCAATATGAAATTATAATTAATAACGATAAAGAGCTATTTAAAAAAAATAAAGGTAATTATAAAAAAGTAGCCACACTTCAAGGAACCTTAGGGTATATTTATAAAGAAGGGGAGAGGTATTTTGTAAATTCCCAAAACGAAGTAATAGAATTTGACTCTTTAGGAAAAGCTGAATACAAGTATAAATTGTTTTTAAAAAATCTAATACCATTTAAGCTTACAGGACTAAATGGCTTTAGAAAACTAAAAAGCTTAAATGATGAATATGTAACTTGTTATTCTAATAAAATTCACTTTTTAAAAGATTCATCTTTTATAGAAATAGATGGAGCAAAAAGACTTACCCATTTGTATGCAATAAAAGACACCTTGTGGGCAGGAGGATTAGAGGGATTATTTGCTGTTAATATTAAAAGCAAGAAAAACCTAAAAAAGAATACTGATTATAGGCTAAACCAACGAGTTAGTTATTTATCTGGTATACACAACTGGTTGTTAGTAGCTACAAGGGGTAACGGTTTGTATTTAAAAAAAGGAGAACAAATAGTTTCTATAAAAAAAGAAGATGGCTTAATAGATAATTCACTTTCGAAAATTGTAACAGACAAGCAGCACACCATATGGGTGTCTTCTAATAAAGGGGTGAGTAAAATAACTTTTACTTCGTTCACCCCTTTAAGTTATACCATTGATAATATTACCAAAGAAGACGGGTTATTGTCATTAAAAATAAATGATTTACAGTATTATCAAGATAAAATTTTAGTGTTAACAGATGAACTGTTACACGAGTTTCCCAAAGTAATTAATCGACCAACTATAAATCTGAAGTTTTATGTTAAAGAGGTAAAGGTAAATGGACAAACAGTAAGGGCATCTGTGCTTAATAAGCTAGAGCACTACCAAAACAATATAGAAATTAATTATGAAGCGGTATACTATCCTAATCCTGAAGGACTGTATTATAAATATTCTAATGATGGAGGTGATACTTGGAAAGTAACTAATAGTAGGAGGTTAAATTTTTTAAATCTTAATTACGGAGCCTATACCTTTTTAGTAAAAGCGGTTAATGCTAACGGTATAGAAAGCAACGTGAAATCGATACAGTTTACTATAGCAGCTCCTTTTTGGAAAACCGCTTGGTTTTTAAGTATTAGTCTATTATTAGCAGCCATTATTCTTATCCTAATCATTAGGAATATCCTCAAGCAAAATAGAATGAAAAATAAAGTAGTAGAGATGGAGTTAAAAGCCTTAAAATCTCAAATGAACCCACATTTTTCGTTTAATAGTATGAATTCTATACAGTCGTTTATACTTGAAAATAAACAAGATGAGGCTTTAGCGTTTATAGCTAAGTACTCTAAATTAATTAGGTTAATACTAAATAACTCGGCCAAGCCTTTTATTTCTCTGCAAGAGGAAATTAATGCCTTGCAACTTTATTTAGATATTGAACAAGTTAGGCTTAACAATAAGTTTTCGTATCAATTTTTAATAACCTCTGAAATTGATCCAGATGCTATTAAAATACCTTCAATGATTTTGCAACCTTATATAGAAAACGCTATTTGGCATGGTATATCTAACAAAGAAGGAAGAGGAAGTATACAAATAAGTTTTACGGTAAAAAATAATATTCTTAATTGTTCAATAGAAGATGACGGGGTAGGGAGATTAAAAGCTCAAGCGTTAAAAAGTAAACGAAGTATTAAATACAAATCATTCGGTTTAGATATTACCAATGAACGAGTAAAACTAATAAATTCTTCAAGGAAAATTATGGGGGTAAAAATTATTGATTTATATGATGTTACTAAAAAACCTACTGGGACAAGAGTTGAAATTAAAGTAGTAACAAAGTAATTATGATAAAAGCCGTTATTGTAGACGATGAGTTGCATGCAATTAATGTATTAACTAAGTTACTAGAAAAGTTAGATATAGTTATAGAAATAGTAGCTTCGGCCACTTCGGTTAACGATGGTTATGAAGTTATTCAGCAATACCAACCAGATTTGGTTTTTTTAGATGTTGAAATGCCAGGTGGTAATGGTTTTGATTTACTCAGCAAGTTTACAGCGGTTACTTTTCAAGTAATTTTTACTACAGCTTATGAACATTATGCTTTACAAGCAATTAAAATTTCAGCATTAGATTATATTTTAAAGCCTATAGCAATTGAAGAGTTGAATGCTGCCGTTAAAAAAGTTAGTACAAAAAAAGTACAAGAGGCAAAGCGAGTAGTTTCGTTATTAGAAAACTTACACACGAATCAGCTTAAAAGTATTGTATTGCCAAATAAAGGCAGTTATGAACCAATAAATATAAGTGAGATAATATTACTAAAAGCAGATAATAATTATACAGAGTTTATACTTCAAAACGGAAAGACCATTTTAGTGAGTAAAACCATAAAAGAATACGAAGATTTATTAATTAATAAAGGTTTTTTTAGGGTTCATAAATCAACCATCATAAATCTAACTCATATAGAAAAATACACTAAAGGAGATGGGGGAGAAGTGCTAATGAATAATGGATCTATAGCGAAGGTTTCTAGATATAGAAAAAAAGAGTTTTTAAAGATGTTTTATGATTGATAGAACCATATACTAAGTGATTGCTACCATAGCCTAATTTTTGTGTATGGTTTACTTAATAATTAAGCATATTCATGATTAGATTACTTTAAATGACGAATTAAACTTTAGCAATGTCACCTACAACTCTTAATCAACCTGTATGTCTCCTTAGCCAATTACAATCCTTTATTAGTGTTGAGGCTCCGTATAATGTTTTAACTCAAATAGAGAACTATAATGATGGATTATCAGCAATTGTTACAAATGAGTTTTTAAATAAATATGAAGGAGGTCCGATAGCATGTGGTGAATTTGGACGCCATTTAGCCATATTAGGTTCTTTAGTATTAGCAAACACTAGAACTGACTCTTGTAAACACTATTATTTAGCTACTAATGCTAAAATAGAAAGAGTATATGAAGATACGTGTATTAAAGATGTAATAACAAATGATGACTTTTGCTTTTACGCAAGGCCTATTTTGAATGAAAAAAGATTAGGAGGAATAAAAGGTTATGTTACAGATGAGAAAGGAAAGGTTGTGTTTTCAGGTGAAGTTTATTATCAAATAATACCTTACAATACTTTTGAAAAATTATTTAGGAAAAGGAGACTAGATACATCAGCAGTTGATAGCTCAATTTTTAAAAGAAAAACAATTAAAAAATTTATACATAATGATTTGTCTGTTACTGCTAACTATGGAGAGGTAAGCAAGGAACACTGTAGTGGGCATTTTAAAAACTATCCTGCATTACCAGTAGCTATTATAGCAAATTTGTTTATGGAATTAGGAATAGAATTATGTAAAAAGCATAAGCTAGGAAGTAATGAAAAGTTTATTGTAAAAGGCGCACAAATTGAAGCTGTTAGGTTAGTTTTTGCAACTGAAAAAGTTCAATTTAAAGCAATTTTCAAAAAGCCATTTTTCACTTCAGAGCCTACAGTATTATTCCACGCGTTTGTAGATGATGAGGTGGTAGCTAAAGGAATTGCACAAATAATTGCATTATAATTAAACCCATATAACTATGATTATAACTAGAAAACGTTTTGTAGTACTATTTTTATTCATTTCTATTTGTTCTATTGCGCAAGAGAAAAAGGAAATGAAAAGAGGAGGTGAAGTTTTGTTTAACCCAAAAACCAACTCTTGCTTATCAGATTCTGATAGAGCAGCAATTGTAAATAGATTAACTTCCAATATTACTCAATTGAGAGTAGAAAATAAATATCGTGTTCCTACTTCAAAAGCAGCTACATCTTTTGGTTGGCCCGTACAAAAATCAGTAGATGCTCCTTATAATGAAACTTGGGCGATTTCTTATTATATAGATCATGATACTACGTTTGGTATTATAGACTATAATTGTGGTAATAAGGCTTATAACGGCCATAAAGGGGTTGATATTTATACATGGCCTTTTTGGTGGGAACAAATGGAATTAAATCACACAGAAATTGTTGCAGCAGAAGCAGGACAAATTATTTATAAACAAGATCAAAATTTTGATAAAAATTGTTCAGGTTCTGGTCAGTGGAACGCCGTTTATGTTCAGCATGCTGATGGTTCAACCGCTTGGTATGGACATATGAAAAAGGAATCATTAACCACTAAAGAAGTTGGTGATATGGTTTCCAAAGGAGAGTTTTTAGGAATAATTGGTAGTTCAGGAAATTCTAATGGTCCACACTTACATTTTGAAGTATACGATAGTGGAGGAAGATTAATAGATCCTTATTTTGGAGGATGTAGCTCGCTCAATGCTGTTTCTTGGTGGGACAACCAAAAAGCGTATCGTGATTCTAATATCAATGCAGTATTGACTCACTCTGATTATCCTGATTTTAATACTTGTCCGGAAATAGAAAGTTCAAATCTTCAAAATAATTTTTCATTAACAGATACTGTTATTTTAGGAGTTTATTTAAGGGAACAGCTTCCGGGGACAACTATAGATTTAGAAATAATAAGACCTGACAATACCATTAAAGATAGTTGGACATTTGATCTGGTAGACGATTATACTATATCTTATTGGACCTGGACCGATATACCAGACATGATAGGAGAGTGGACATGGAAAGCTACTTATCTTGGGCAAACTATTACTCACAATTATTCAGTATCAACACTTAGTGTAGGAGATTTCAATTTGGACTCAGTAGCGGTATATCCTAATCCAGCAAATCATACAATTACGATTCAACCTATTAATGAAGATTATGATATTAAACTATATGATATTAGTGGGAGAGAGGTACTAAGAAAACACCATACAGGAGCTATGAGTCATCAATTAGATGTATCGTATTTATCTGACGGAGTTTATGTATTATCCATAAAAACGATTTCAGGAAAAAAAAGAAATTTGAAAATAGTTAAGCATTAAACAGCCATACACTAACTAATGTACACCATATCCTAATTTATACTGATGAGATATTTTAACTTTTAGTTAATTTATATGTATTAGCAAAAAAACTTATCCAATATGAAAAAAATAATTATACTGAGTTTACTTACTTTTTGTAGCTTTTATACAAATGCGCAAATAATTACTTTTGATGATGCTGCATTAGAAGCAGCATTATTAAATGCTTATCCTGGAAATAGTAATGCACCTGTAGATGCAGATGCAGATGGTAGTATTACTGTAGCTGAAGCTCAAGCAATAACCATGTTAAATGTTTCTGGTAAAAATATCTTTTCGTTAGTAGGGTTAGAGCAGTTTACTAATTTAGAACGTTTTTTTTGTGATAATAACCATGTGACTGACATAGATTTGCTTCAAAACCTAAATAGATTAACACATGTATCTTTTATAAATAATAATTTACTAAATGTAGATGTAATTGAACATTTGCCAGAACTAATTTACCTTGAATGTCAGGGCAACTATGATATTAGTAGTATTGATGTATCACAACTTCATTTTTTAGAATATTTAGATTGTTCTTCAATAGACTTTTTATCTGAGATAAACATTACAAATAATCCGTATTTGAATTATTTAAATGTAAATAATACTCCAATAACACATTTGTTTATTAAAAACGGAAATGAACAATTACTTACAGGAGCTAATTTAAACTTTGAATTTACTTCTAACTTAAATTATATATGTGTAGATGATTTTGGAGTAACTGCTGTGGCTCAAAAATGGGCTAATTATAACGGAACTTCACCAGATGTATATTTAGATAGAATAAATTCCTACTGTTCCTTTGTGCCTGGAGGTATTAATTATGAAATTAGTGGTCAAAACAGTTATGACGCTAATGCTAATGGTTGTGATGTTTCTGATGCAAGTTTACCTTTTTTACGTTTTTCTATTGATGATGGTACAAATTCAGGAAGCATCATATCAAACGCTTCTGGTGCGTATTCAATAGCTGTTCCTCAAGGAACTTATACCGTAACTCCGGAATTGAATCCATACTTTACAGTTTCACCATCTAATTTAATTGTATCTTTTCCATCGGCATCCACACCTACAGTTCAAGATTTTTGCATTACAGCTAATGGTACATTTAATGATTTAGAAGTAGCTATTTTACCCTTAGAAATAGCACGGCCTGGTTTTGATGTAGTTTATAGTATACAGTATAAAAACAAAGGGACAACTATTTTATCAGGTGATATTAATTTGCTTTTTGATGACAACTACCTTGACTATGTATCGGCTACACCTGCTGTTAGTAGTGTTACTACAGGGGAGTTACGTTGGACTTATAGCAATTTACAACCTTTTGAAACACGTGAAGTATTGTTTACTATGAACGCTAACACACCTACAGATCCGTCCTTTCCTTTAAATAGTGGGGATATTTTGAGCTATACCGCTCAAATAAATTCTGCTATTGGAGATGAAACACCAGAAGATAATACGTTTGTACTGAATCAAGAGGTTGTTAATTCATATGACCCTAATGATAAACGCTGTTTAGAAGGGAAAACTATTTTACCTACTGAAGTTGGTGATTATGTTACGTATTTGATTCGGTTTGAAAATAACGGAACAGCAAGTGCCGTAAATATTGTAGTAAAAGATGAGATAGACACTTCAACATATGATATGAGTTCATTTGAGGTTCTTAACGGGAGTCATGATTTTGTAACAAAAATAAGAGATACTAATGTAGTTGAATTTATTTTTGAAAACATTAATTTACCTTTTGATGATGCAACAAATGATGGGTATGTTTCTTTCAAAATAAAAACTTTGCCAACACTTGTAGAAAACGATACTTTTGAAAATAAAGCCGAGATATATTTTGATTATAACCCTGCTATAATTACCAATTTAGAGCAAACAAAAGTAGAATCGGCTTTATCAATTGAGACGCACGAATTCATAAATGCAATACAATTATATCCTAATCCTGCCAATGATTACCTAACTGTTTTCTCGAAGGACACATCTATTCAAAAAATTGAAGTTTATACTTATTTAGGTAAAAAAATCATGACTTCAGTTAATACTGAATCGATTAATATTAAAAACATTGAATCTGGCTTATATATCTTAAAAGTACATGGGGAACACGGGGAAATTTCTGTAAAAAAATTCGTAAAGAACTAGTAAAACTTCCCCAAAGAATTGTGCTTTAATTAGTTGTAATAGGCCTGAGTTGTTTCAACTTGGGCTTATTATTTATTTGGTGTTCTATAAAACGTAATTTCTTTGGTATAATTATGAGTAATGTTCTTTATTAAATTTCACATTTCTCATAATAATTTGTTTAACTGTGTAATAGGTTTAAAAAAACTTGTTAAGATTATTTTTATAAACTTTACCAATGGGGATTATAAAATTATAAATAATAATTCTATTGCCTTCTATTTCTTTAATATGGCTTTTGGCTACGATAAACGATTTATGGACTTGTATAAATGTGTCTTCTGGAAGTTTTTCAATGAAACTTGAAATTTTCTCCCGTACCTGTATGTCATCATCTTCAGTTACTATTTTGCAATAGTTACCAACCGCCTCAACAAATAGAATGTCATTTAATTTAACCTGAATTATTTTTTTACTGGACTTAACAAAAATGCTTTCTTCAGGATTAGGTGATTGTGAAGGAGTAGAGGTTATGTTAGAAGTTTTTTTAGGTAGGTCAATTTTATTAATCGCCTTTACAAAACGCTCAAAACTGAAAGGTTTTAGTAAATAATCTACCACATTAAGTTCAAATCCATCTAATGCAAACTCACTGTAAGCAGTAGTGACGATTACTTTTGGCGGATTTTGTAGTGCCTTTAGAAAATCGAAGCCTTTTAGTTTAGGCATGTTTAAATCCAGAAACATGATATCTACATGATTTGACTGTAAATATTCTATGGCTTCTATGGCATCATAACAGTTTTTTGCCAATTTAAAATTGGAAAGTTTATCACAATACCCTTTTATAATATCATGAGCTACATACTCGTCATCTATAATTAAATAGCTTATCATAATTGAATTTCTAATGTTGCTTTAAAAATGTTGTTCTGCACTTTGGTTGAAAATTTATGTTTTTTAGGGTATACTAATTCCAAGCGTCTTTTTAAATTATTTAATCCAATGCCTTTTTCGGTTTTGTGCTCGTTATCAAAATTGTTTTCAATTTCAAAATAAACTTGGTCATTATTGGCTTTTAATTTTATACGGACAAAAGCCGCCTCCCGTAGTACTTCAACACCATGCTTAAAGGCATTTTCTACCAAAATTATAAATAGTAGGGGCATTACTTTTACTGTGTTATTATCTACATCAGTAATAAATGAAATATCTATATGTTTATGGTATCTCATTTTATGCAATGCTATATAATTGGAAATAAAATCTATTTCTTCTTGCAGAGTAACTTCATCATTTTGCCCTTCATAAATACTATAGCGCATAAGGTCTGAAAGCTTTAAAATGAGCTGCTTTGCTTTTTCCGAGTTTGTATCGACCAAACCATAAAGATTGTTTAGCATATTGAAGAAAAAATGCGGATTGACCTGTGATTTTAAATGTCTTAATTCTGTTTGGGCTTTTTCATTCTTTAAGTTAATTACCTGTCGTATTTGTTTAAAAACCCAGTAAGTAGCATACATTACTATTAATGTAACCAGTAAAATATAGTATCCAACAACTGTATATACCAGTATGGGATTAGCATTAACAGTTATAGTTGTTGAATTTCCTTCAGCTGCTATTGCTATATAGGTTATATAGAATAGTGGAATTAATATTGAAATTCCACCAATAATGAGAAATAGTCTCTTGTATTTATAAATCCAATTAATCATGTCGCAAAATAACAAATTGTTTGTCACCTGCTAAAGTTCTTGTGACAAACAACTTGAGTATAGGTGCTTAACCTTTTAAAAAACAACATAAAATGATTTTATCATGAAATTAGGCTAATGCATATCCGGTTTTAAGGCTTACATCCCAATTAGTTTTTAAGACATTCTGTTCTATTCATATTTGCTCAAACAAAAACTTTTATCAAAATGAAAAAACGAATATTAAGATATTTTAAGCACCTATTAGGAACTGTACTTTTTTTACTAATAGTTGGTGTAATAGTATTACTCTGTATAAATGGTACGTTGAATTATGGACATAATGATTTACGTTATCATTTAGAAAATGAAGGGCCTTATGTGTTTTATGAAAACGACAGTACTTTAAACATTAACTACGTAAAAGGTAACAAGGGTGATGGCTTTTATGTGGATAGTAAAAACTACCCTACAGATAAAGACATTACTTTAGATTGTCATTTCCCATTAGAATCTTCTTCTTTCAGCTTTGTGCTAAACTCAACATTTAAAACTCCAAAAGCTGTTTACAACGATGGTAATAAAATTTTAGCTATCTCTGATATAGAAAGTGGTTATAGAACGTTCCGTGATTTTTTAATTGCTAACAGTGTGATAGATAAAAACTTGAATTGGATTTTTGGTAAAGGACATTTGGTACTTGTTGGTGATTTTGTAGATAGAGGGTTTTCAACCACACAAGTGCTTTGGTTTATCTTTAAGTTAGAACATGAAGCAAAACAGCATGGTGGTTTAGTACATTTTATTTTAGGGAATCACGAACTCTACAATATGCAAGGACAATATAAATCTGCAGAGCAAAAATATTACGCTGTAGCTTCCATTTTAGGCAAGCAACAATACGACTTGTACAGTAAAAATTCAGTCCTAGGTAGGTGGATGCATAGTAAAAATACCATAGAGCGTATTAATGGCGTGCTATTTACCCATGGTGGTATTCACCCGGAACTGGCAGATGCAGACATTACCCTTGAAGAGATTAATTCCATTAATAGAGCCAACTACAATACTACCTATTTTCCAAAACCAGAAGAAACTATAGATCAACTTATTACTTCACATAAAAAAGGTGTGTGCTGGTATCGTGGCTATTTTAATGATGATTTGTCTCAAAACGAAGTAGAGAAGGGGGTTGCTAAATTTAATGCCGAAAGTGTAGTGGTTGGCCATACTATACAATCTATGGTGAAAAAACTATTTGATGGAAAAGTATATGCCATAGATGTTAAACATCCTGGCGATTATATTAGTATGTGGCCCAATAGAAAATCTGAAGGGCTTTTAATTGAAGCGGGTAAATACTATCAAGTATTATATACTGGAGAACGAAACGAATTATAAAATCATGAAAACAAAAATACACAATACCTTAACAAAGCCTTGTATTGTGCTTCTGGTAATGCTTTTGGTACCATTTTTAAACTATTTTGACCGAAACTTTAGTTTCTTCTTTGGATTGAGCGTCGTAGGATTAATAGTGTGGTCCAGCAATTATAATTGGTCATTATTTGCATTATCACAAAAGCTAACAAAGCAGACCATTGTCAAAGCATTAGTCTTCTCTGTCTTGATACTTATTGCCTTTGTGCCCATTAATATAATTATAGATCAATATTTTGGTGAAACAGATTTATCGTCTTTAGAAGACATAAAACATAATACAATTGGTTATATCATGACACTTATTGTAGTTTGGGTATTTGCTGCCTTTGGCGAAGAAATCTTGTTTAGAGGTTATTACCTTAAATGGATAGCAGAATTGTTTGGAAACACTAAAAAGTCATGGCTTGTTACAGCTATTATAGTAGCAATATATTTTGGAATATCACATTATTATCAAGGCATATCAGGTATACTTGGGATTATTCCCATGGCTTTTGTGTATTCACTTATCTTCTTAAAAAATAAAGATAACTTATGGCTATTGGTGTTTATGCATGGTTTTCATGATACTATTGGCATTACCTTTTTATATTTAGATATAGAAGATCCTGTAACGCAATTGTTTGAACACTTGTTGTTAGGCTAAAATATGACTCAATCATTAAGAATACACAATGAACAATTTAAAAGCAAAGTTTGAGAAATTAACAGCTCATTTTTCACCCAAAATAATTGGAGAAGTTAATGATGTTTACATCAAGATTGTAAAGATTTTGGGAGATGAAGTACCTTGGCACATACATAAAAATGAAGATGAACTATTTTATATCGTAGAAGGTGAACTTTTATTTGAAATTGAAGGCCTAACTAGTTTTACAATGACTAAAGGTGATATTTTTATTGTTCAAAAAGGAATTAACCACCGGATTTCATCAAAAAAAGAATGCAAAATTATGCTTATTGAACCTAAATCTACGCTTCATACTGGAAACAAAAATGTAGATATTACTAAAACTTTAAATCAACAATTTCTTTAAAGTGTTTTACATAATCAATTATAGCTATCAAATGTACATTTTGGATAAACAGCTACATAAACACATTTACACTATAATGGCTGGAAATTGTGTTTAAAATAAATTGCCATGAGCAATTTGATTTTATAAAGCAATCAACGTTGGCAGCGGATATTTTACATAACGGCAAATTATAGTTACAAATGACTTTCCTTATAAATCAAAAATCTTAATCCGTGAGAATCGCGTATTTGAAATTTTAATGACCCGAGTACATAATATTAAAAAGAATAAATACAGTTTCTGGGATATTTTACATAGTATAGAATTATAGCTTACAAATGGATTCAACACATAAATACAAATATTGACATTTGTACTATAATTTATATTATGTAAAATAGAGTGTTTTAGATCCTACAGTAACTAGTGTTATACTACTCCTGTTGAATTATTTATTTATAAAAAAGCTTACTCTTCCAAATACCCAAATTTTCCGGTGTTGAAATCTTCAAAGGCTTGTACTAACTCTTGTTGGTTGTTCATGACAAATGGTCCGTAAGCAGCAATTGGTTCTTGTATAGGTTCGCCACTTAATACCAATACTGTAGCGTCTTCTAAAGCATTGATTGTAAAGGTTTCACCAACATTATCAAAAAGCACTAAATGATCTTGCTTTACGGTATTTTTACTGTTGATGTTTACATAACCTTGTATGGTTACTAAAGCCGTGTTGTAATTTGCAGGAAAACTTAACTGTGTCACAGCTCCTTTATTTAACTTAAGATTATATAGGTTTATGGGTGAAAATGTAGTTGCTGGCCCAATATTATCGTTATAATTCCCTGCTATAACTTCAACATGCCCAACATTATTTGGTAAAGCTACCTTTGTTAATTGCTTATGAGTAATAGCTTGGTATTTAGGTGGACTCATTTTATGTTTTGCTGGCAGGTTTACCCAAAGTTGCACCATTTGAAATTCGCCGCCTGTTTTACTCCATTCGGTTTCGTGAAATTCTTTGTGTAATACTCCTGAAGCTGCGGTCATCCATTGTACATCACCTTCGCCAATAATACCACCACCACCTGCACTATCGGCATGTTCTATTTTACCTTTATAGGCAATAGTTACGGTTTCGAAACCTCTATGTGGATGCACACCTACTCCTTTAGGTTTATCTGTTGGCGGAAAATTATAAGTTTCGTTATAGTCCATCATTATAAACGGATCCATGCGTTTCATACGAATGTTACTTGGGATAAAATTATGTACTCTAAATCCGTCACCTACAAAATGGGGTGTGCCCGGTTGTATTATTTTTTCTATATTTTTTGTTTTCATGTTATTGTGTTTTTATTAGTGCTTGTGCTAGCTGTAACTGTACCGAATTATCTACATAATTATGCTTATTGTAGCGCCTTTTATTGATGAAATAAGCCTTATGGATCGTTTCTTTTAGCGCAATTTCCGTAGTAATTTCTAACTTGTTAATTTCAGGATAAAATTTTTTAATAACAACATCTAACTTATTGATTTTTTGTGTGTTGAAGGGTTTTATTACTACTGCTACTTTATATCTATTTTGATGTAGCAATTCAATTGCTTTTTCTACAGTATTAGGGTTGGTTACTCTCCAGTTTAGCTTCGCTGTTATTCGTTGTTTACTGAGTACTAGTACATCAATGTGTTTCATGAGTTTGTTTCCTTTCTTTTTGTTATTGTAAAATTACAACAGTTTAAAAGGCTATGCATTGATCTATGGTAAGAACGAATACTTACTATTTATGAGTACATTGGACTTTTTTAGCTATTTGGCTTGAAGTTTTCTTTAGCCAGCGCTTTACGTACACGACTTAAACTTTCTGGGGTAATACCTAAGTATGAGGCTATCATCCATTGAGGTACTCGCAACATGATGTCTGGATACATCCTTACAAAATCTAGGTAACGGCTTTTTGCCGAAGCTCCTAGTAATTGACTTATACGCTTGTAAAGTTGACGAATATGATTGTGAAGCAATTGCTCATTCTTTTTTCTAAAATCGGGGTTGATATTGGCTACCTGAGTTATAAAACTATCGTTTAATAGAATTACTTGGGTATTTTCAACAGCATCGATATAATAACTTGAAGGTTCTTGAAAATAGACACTTCCCCTATCGCTCACTATCCAGTTTTCAGTAGCAAACTGTAGTATATTTTCTTTTCCTTCCTCATTTAAGGCATACATGCGCAATAAGCCTTGTTCTACAAAAAAGAAGTGTGAGCAAACCTCTCCTTGCTTTAATAGATACTCCCCTTTTGCTATTTTCTTGGTTTTGATATGTGGTAGTACTTGTTGTAACTGGGCTGCTGAAAGTCCGCATTTGGTTGTTAAGTGTGTGGCGAAATTAGATAGTTTCATTATAGTACTCCTTTATAGTATAGTAAATTAACTAATTTCTAACTTATACCCAACTCCGTGAACATTGGTGAGCTTAATATTAGTATCTGCTTTTAATTTTTTACGCAATTTGGAGATGTACGTATCTAAGCTACGACCTACGATTACGCCTTGATCTTCCCAAACTTTTTTACTTAGCTCTTCGCGTTTAATTATTTGATTAGGTTTTTCAATAAAAATACTTAGTAGTTCACATTCTTTTTTTGATAAATAAATTTCTTCGGCTTGTTTTACTAATTTATTTTGCTCTGGGTAAAACTGAAAACTCCCTAAAACGGTATAGTTTGTAGTGTTATCACTTTTTGAAGTGTTTGTTATTGGTTGAAGCGTCTTCTTTTTTCTCCAACCACTTGCAAGCAGTACTATCCCCAATACTAATAGGCTATAATACACTATTGTAGCGGTATTTGATTTCTGAGGTATAGTAAACATTGTTTCGATACGGTAGCAATTTTTAGGTAGCGTTCTTCCTTTACAAGGAACAATATTATTACCTGTTGTTTGTTGTACGGCATAGCTGTACACTACTTTTTGAGTATTGCATGCCAACACTTCTAACAAATAATTATTGGGTAATTGGGCTTTTTTAAAGCTTGACTGTGCAAAGTGCACTAAACTGTCGGGGTGTATGGCTACAGGTGTTTTTAAAGTTAGTACAAATTGATTGGGTGCTTTTTCAGTTACGGGAAGTACCAGCGAATTAAAATCGTTTTGCGCTCGCAAAAGCTTATCGCCCACCTCGCGTAAGGCAAGTTTTGCCCAAGATGGTGAAAAGGCTTGCTTGGGTTGGTGTGTTAGTAATAGACTTAAAGCTAAAATGCTAGTTATGAGTCCGCTAATAATTTGTATGTTTCTTTGCTGCATCATATCAAGTAAAGAACTAACAATTTCGGCAATTTTTACAGTAGTTGACACTTATTTTACATTTTTTTGACACTTCATGCAGGGATTGGCTGTAATTTTATGCTGTGCTTATTTCCGGAACAAGCTGCAAATTATTATTTATTCACTTTTACAATTTATTATTATGTACACGCAACTTATTATACTTTTCGTTTTTTTACTTACATCATCAACGAACGCTACTTTACCTAAAGCTAGCCTGAATGACTCTTTAACACATAGTTTTACAGAAAAACCTTATGTTATTGATTTTTCATTAACACAACAATCTACTACGGGGTATACCTTGCATATTTCTGTAAGTTTAAAGGATGGTGCTCATTATATTTCGCCTAATTCACGCGGAACCTATAAAGGAAAGTTTCAGTTGTTTATTGCTGCAAAACAACACTTAGCAGTAGATAGGTTTTTGATTGAGCAACCAGCTTCGAAAGAGATTTATGATTCGTACCCTTTTGTGAATGGTTATGTAAATTGGGTTGCAGTAGATACTCAGTATAGCCAACATCTCAATGTGCTTAGTACTGCTGATTTTAACGTGTTTGGTTATGTTCAATTCACTATAGAGCCGCGTTGTACCCTAGAAAAGATTCCATTTATTATAAAGCAACGTAATGGGAAATTGGTAGTAGAATTGGATGTTTGTTAGTCCGTTACTATATCGGTATCCCTAAAACAGCGCTCTTCGCCTAAATATTTAGGGTTACCGTACTCTTCACTCCAAAAACCGTCTAGAATATCTTTTGTTAAGCAATGGTACACTACTACTCCTTTGTAGGTTTCATTGTCGTCACCTAGGTATTGAAAGTTGATGACAAGTATGTTATTTTTAAAGAAACCCAAACCTGTTTGCTCTTGGGTATTGTTAATTAACCATTTGGCCACTACTCTATTGTTTGCATCTAAACTTAATATTAGTGTTCCTTTATAAGTCACTTCAGTATCAGCTTGGTTTTTACCAATGACGTTATATGTACCTGGGAGGTCTTGTAGATTTACGTTGTATTGAGGCATATTAATTAATCAGCCTTATAAACTAATTTCATGGTAATAGAAGCTGTTTTTTCTCGGGCACTGGTATTAAAAGTTCCACCCCAGGAATAACTTTCTTTAGAGTTTTGCCCAGTGATTTGAAAGATTCCCATTTTTGCTGAGACTAACTCACCAAGTTTTCCACCAGAGAATTCAGCTATTTTTTCGGCTCTTAGTCGTGCATCTTTAGTAGCTTTAGAAATCATTTCAATTTTTAAATCGGCTAATTTGGTATAGTAATAACGGGGTGCTTCTGAATACAGTTGTACACCTTGGTTGAGTAGTTCGGTAATTTCTCTTGATACACGTTCTATTTTATCAACCTCTTTAGCTTCTATCTGTACTGATTGTTGTAGCTCATAACCTTCAAACTCTTCGCCCATATAATCGCCATTAGCAGAGTACTTTCGTTTGTTTTTTTTATTGGTTTTTACTGCAGAAAAAATAAGTTGATTGGCAGGGATTCCTTTTTCTAACAAGTATGTTGTAATGGTTTTCTTATTACTTTCTAGAGTAATGTATGCTTGTTTTAAATTAACATTAGTAGCACCAAACTTCGCTTCCCATACAATTAAATCGGAACTGAAATCGGTTTTTCCTAAACCTGTAACGCGTATTTCTCCGTCGGGTTTAGCTCTGTCAGTATAGGCTTTTCCTAAAAATATAGCTGCTAGAATAATGGCTATTCCGAATATGATGGCACTACCGAATTTTTTCATGAGTTGTGAAGTGTTTAAGTTTGACTTAAAGATACATATTTTACTGCTAAATAATATTTTGTTTATTTTAAAAAATAGCATAATGAGTAACTATGCTTTATCCCTCATGTTATTCAAGTTTTTAGGCCATTGCTTATGTTTACGACATTTATTTGTTAGTAATCTTTTCTAAACTTTTATGCTATAAAGTTAATTCATAAAAAAGATATAAGCATTTAATGATGTAGCAAGTAGTAACCATAAAAAATATGGTAGTAGGAGAAATGATTTTTTTTGTAGTGTTGTTTTATAGTTAATTAACATATACCCTATTAATAGAGAAAGCAGGCTAATAATGATTAGCGCCATAAAAATTTGATGTTTACAGAAAAACACTGGGCTCCATGCAACATTTAATATCCATTGCAGTATATAGCTTCCTAATACTTGAGCTTTGTTAGCTGCTGCTTGCCATAAATATCCCATATATACCGAAAAACAACTCATAATAATTGTCCACGCGAAACCAAATACCCACCCTGGTGGTGACCAAGGGGCTTTGTTGAGTGTTAAGTACCAATTTGAATTTACTTCAGTGCTCGTGTACATACTTCCTATGGCAAGTGCTGCAAAATTCAGTATTAAAAAAACAATGATTCGAAATTTCATCTGTTTGATGGATTTAAGTTTTAATCTAGTTGTAAGCTATTATTTTTATTACGTAAATCTAGCCCACCTAAAAGTACGGATTTTAAATTGAGTAAATAAAAGGTCCATCCTGTTTTGCAACCTACATGAAAATTCATTTTTGCAGTTTCATCCAGAGGAATATTTTCTTGATGTAATTGTAAAATAGTTTCTTCATTTTGTAGGTCAACTTTCACGCTTACAACTCCTGCCTTTCCAAAAGTAAATCGAATTAGTTCATTCGTTTTAGGTGGTAGTATTTTTCCGTGTTCAGCAACATCATCTGGCCATCCATGCCAACACCATTTATAGGTGTCCCCTATTTGTATGTGGTCGTTAGGTTGACGAACTTTTCCTTCTGCATTGGTAAATTTTGCAATTCGTAAAAACCATGTTTCTAGCATTGCTTGAGTAGCCCACGCTTCACGAATTTTATTTACTGCTATTGGTATTGGTAATTGAACGGTAAAGTTACTCCAATCAGGAGGTGTATTGTTATTGCTCATATATGGTTTGTTTTATTGCGTTAATATATTTTATTCAAATTCAAGAAAAGTATCGAAAAAAGGCAGCATATCATTTAAGGCTCGCCCATCATCTGTCCACAGTTTATTTCCATGAGTACCTATATATTCTTCAGCGTAATGGTTTATACCTAAATCCTCAAACTTTTGGCTCAAGGCTCTACATCCCATTAAAACAAATCCAAATTGGTCGTTTCTTCCCCAATCTAATTTAATCGCATTTAATTTTTTTAGATTATCAACATATTCATCAGCCATATTGTGCAGAAAATGTTTATTCCATAAACTGATGGTTTTTGAATTAATTATTAAACTATCAGATTTATAGTGGAATGGTAAGTCTGCGTAAAAAGGTGGTTTATTTTGATTTGGAGAAAATGCTCGTCCCATTGCTATTATTGCATTTTCTAAAAAAAAATCAAAATTGTTAACTAATTTTTCTCTTGAGTTAATACTTTGTAGATTTTTATACGCATTACTATTAGCCCCAAGTTCTTTATATAAACTTAAGCAACCAGAAAATGAATACACATTAGCGAATATGTCAGGAAACATCATTCCTAATTTTACCGCCCCATAACCTCCCATTGAAAACCCTGTAATTCCTCTGCTTTCTTTTTTTTTAATTGTTCTATAATTCTCATCAATATAATTAACCAAATCTTTTGCTGTGAAGTGATTCCAGTTTCCAGTTAACGACGAATTAGTATGAAAACTACCACGATATAACGTATGATGATTTGGTATTACAACTATTACAGGTTTTATTTTACCTGTTGCTATGGCTTTATCTAATAATTTATCAAATTTGAGCACCTCTATTTGTTTTTTGTCACTACCGGAAAATCCATGTAAATAGTAAATAACTGGGTAATTACTAGTTGCTTTATTGTAAGCAGGAGGAAGATATATATGAATGCTTCTAGTTGGGTTTTCACCAGCGTTATTTTCTAAACTTTTAGAATACAAACTATCCGTTATAATACTCCCCTTTGGATATTGCGCTATAACGGTAGTTATACTTATAAAAAACAACGTAACAAATAATATTATACCTTTCATGCAACTAACTATCAATATCTATTAAAGATACTGAATATTATTCATGTACTAGTATTCTGAAAACACAAACGTTAATAAACCGTTTTGTTTTTTGTTTTTTTGACTTCGTGTAATAGTTATTCTTTTGGATTATGGTTTGAAATCACAAGAGGTTTAAAGCCACCGTAAACCATTCTGCTAGCATCAAAAATATTTTTCTTAGTGCTTACTAATGGCGCTACTAATGCCTCCATTCTTGGGTCATTTGGGACTTTTTGATTGGCTATATCTCGTACTTTTTTTGAAGGAAAAATCACCCATCCAAATACCACGCTTTCATTTTCTTTTACAGCTATAGTTTCTAAAAAAGACTTGGTTCCTTCCAGATACATATCGTCACCAACATATTCTACATATGCTAGTGCTCCATAGGACTTCCATATTTCGGCAACTTGTATTGCTATTTTTTTATAGTCTTCCAAATAGATTGAAGGTATTGGAAAAACAAAGCCATCTATATAAGTGTTCATAATGATACGGGATATTATTGTATTATATTTTAATTACTTTTAACTGGTGAAAGTCTGAATTATCAATAATGATATCAGCTAATTGTTCTGGATTATTTTCTTGCTGATACAATTGTGACGCTTTATGGTACCTATTTATAAACTTTGCTTTTGTTGCTTCTGTCCCACCAAGTGCTGCTTGGTCTCTCTCTACCCCTCTATCCATTGCCACAGCAAAACTTGTTTTTAAATAAATTTTTAAATCCCAATACTCTCTGTAGTTAGGTTTAAACAAATAAGCGCCATCAGTAATTAAAACAGTTTCATTAGGTATTTCTATTGGCTTTACTGATAGGTATTCATCAGTTTCTAAATTGTGTGTTGCTTCGGTAATAGTAGGAATTTCAGCTTGTGATGCTATTAATACTTTTTCAACAAATGCCAATTCATCATACGAATCTTCATAATAGCCCTTAGCAGAGTTTTGACCTTGACGGTATCTTATTTTTTTATTAAAGTGAAATCCATCAATAGATACTTGAAGTGCATTTATGTTTTCAGAATTCAGATATTCCGTTAGTTTTCCTGCAAAAACTGTTTTTCCAGTACCTTCAATACCATTTATAGCTACTCTAATTGGTTTTGTATTTTGCTCTCTTAGTGTACAGAGTCTTTTTTTTATCAGTTCAAATATTTCTTTTTCAGTCATTTGATATAAATCTTTAACAATACTTACAACTTAAAAATAGCTCTTATATTGCTTTTAGAAAAAATATATCTGTGGTTAGTTGACATTAATTACAGGATTAACTTCTGTACATGCTATTTTATAAAACAGTATATCAATTAGTTACAACTCTTAGTTTTTATGTAGGTATTCGTCAATCATTTCTATTAATTCTTCTGCTTTTGACAATTGCTTTTTTACAAAATATTCATTGACCTTTAAACCATATCTGGCTGATTTAATTTTATTATAGTAATTATGTAAATATCGGTCGTTGGTTTCAATAAATGTAGCAGTTACTGTAAAAGGAGAATTCAATGAGTTTTGAGTTGCTTTTAGACTATCTACTTTAAATTCGCTTATTAATTTTCCACCTGCATCCCACATATTCTGATACTTCTTATCGGTGCCTTTTGCTTCAAATAGTAGGTCGTCCATTTGATAGTAATAACTTTGAATACTATCTATCAATTCTTGATTTTCAATAAATCTAAATCCAATATTTTTAATTTGATTATAGGCCGTTGTTGTAGGGTAAAAATCACCATATGAGTTGTAAGCGTTTTGTATGGTTTCAAAACGTGTGTACTCATTGTTCATAATTTCAGAAAAATTATTGATAATACGGTCAAAATTAGGTAGCCGTTCTTCTTTATAGTCTTTCAAAGTTATATTTGCATTACGCATGTCTTTTTTAAGATCTACAATTAACAATTCAAGGTATTCATCGGCTATTTTTTTATTTTGTCTTTTTTCTCTATAATTTTCAGCTACAAAACCCAAAAAAACTGCTAAGAATAGCATTAAAAAATCAAAAAAATACTTCGTTATTTTACTCGACCGTTTTAAAAATTTAAGTTTCATCTTTCAATCTTTTTAAACATTAAAAAAACACCCCATTTTATAAGTCACTACTATGATAGGATTACTCCTTTATTCGTTATTTTTTTATTGAATTACTAGTATCACAAACAGAATTTTATGTATTGTTTATTCTAATACTTTTTTTAGGGATATACTTTAAAAGTAGTGATTTGTAATGACTTTTGCTAAAAAAAATATGAATAAACTAGATGTAAATCGTTGTCAAAATACTATTTATAGCTACTCTAATTGGTTTTTGTATTTTTGCTCTCTTAGTGTAGAGAGTCTTTTTTTATCAGTTCAAATATTTCTTTTCAGTCATTAGTTTATGTTATAAGCGAGTATAAGTATAACTCCTTAGTTTATGAGCTAGTATATGAATTTTTCAAATGTTACACCATTAAATTTATATGCTCCATTTTCATGTGTTCCAAGCCAAAGAGCTCCATTTTTGTCCTTGTAAATACTAAATAGCGTAATATCTTTTGAGTTGTCTTGAACAGCATAATGCGTAATCGTTACCCCATCATATTTCCAAACACCATTACGATAGGTTACAAACCATAAATTATTATTGTTGTCTATTACACTTGATAGATACTCGTCTAAATTACTATTTTCT
Organism: uncultured Flavobacteriaceae bacterium; assembly: GCA_947493535.1. Taxonomy (GTDB): domain Bacteria; phylum Bacteroidota; class Bacteroidia; order Flavobacteriales; family Flavobacteriaceae. Next base: position 117,246 of record CANLRK010000007.1, read on the forward strand.
TTTCCATCCAAACCACCAATACTTTTATGTCTTGAATAAAATTTATTACTCTTTAAGGTTAGGCTATCGTAAATACTATATCTATATTCTGTATTAAACCAAAAATCTCCATTTTTGTCTTCCAAAATTGAACGTACTCCATTAGCTCCTTCATTACGAAATTCTGTCACATCTTCTTCTGTAATCCAATCAAATGATTTACCATTGTACCGACACACACCTACAGGGTTAGTACCAAACCAGACGTTTCCTTTACTATCTTTATAAATGCTATAGACATCAAATGGATTAGATAAGTTTGGAGGGTTAGGAAACTGTAATTCAAATAAAGTAGTACCGTTATAACGATATACTTTTCGCGTATTTCCATAAGAATATTTAAACCACATATCAGAGGAATCAAGCTTCCAGTTTTTGCTAGGAACAGCCTTTAAGGTAGTGAATGTATTTCCGTTAAACTTTGATATTTTTGACGTTGCGTTAGCGCTAGAAAAATAAATATTACCCAATTGATCTTCTTTTATTTCATCAATTCTATTATTTAATAAGCCATGTTTTGTAGTGAAATTAACTAATTTCTTTCCATCGTATTTATACACTCCTGATTTCCAACTACCAAACCAATATGTCTTATTATTGTCTTGATAAACAACCATTATACTTTTACCAAGTTCTGCAACAATATCACCTTCTACTTTGTTATCTGTTTTAACTTGTTGTTTTGCAGTTTGTCCGTTACAAGAAGTAAATAATATTAATAGGTTCAATAATGCAATTCTGTTCAATTTTAGTATCATTTGTTTAAACGTTTATACCATATAACTAACTAGTGTTACTTGTAAAATACATTTTACTTTATTTCTTTATGATTAACTATAAGGACTTTAATTTTGTTATATTTTATTAATTTTGTATTCCATTTTTTCCAAATTAATGGTGATTTGTATACTCCTGAAGTTACTTTAATTGGTTTGCTCAAAAATTTTAATTTCTCATTTTTTTAATTACCGTAAAAGGATTAGTCATGCACTCCAGCTTCAGATAGTACTTTCTATTCAATACTATTCCCAATTACTTGCATAAAATCAACCATTGACCTATTAACAAAATTCAAACTCGAAGTACCATAATCTAAATTTAAAGGATTTGCTCTAAACGATACGACTGCAACATTATTTTTACGGTTAATATAAATTGTTTGTCCGCCAAGTCCCCAAGCAAAAATTTCATCACCATTAGTGTCATCCGGAATCCACCAAAAATTATTGTAACCCCAACCGTAATAATCATAAAACAATCGTAAAGAATAATTAACTACTGGTTTTGTTGTTGCTCTATGTGCTGTAAACGTTTGATTAACCCAATCTTTTGAGACAATTTGTTTTCCATTCCAATTACCCTCTTGAAGATAAAGTTGTCCAATTTTAGTAAGATCTCTAGTCGTTGCATAAATTCCCCCAAAAGTAGTTTCAATATCATCTTCGATTAAATAACTGAAATAGGCATTGTTTTCTGTACCTAACGGTTTCCAAAGCTTTTCTTGTATGTATTCAGAAATTGTTCTTTCTCCGATTACGCTTTTCAGAACTAATCCAATTATTAGTGGATCCATTGAATTGTACACCATTTTTTCACCAGGTTTGTGCCAAGGTTCTCTTTGTAGAAGAAATTCTTCGGCAGTGGTTAAATCCCAACCCCATTTCCACATAAATTCGCTTACCATAGGTAAATCATTTTCCCATTTGACTCCAGATACCATATCCAAACATTCATCAATGGTTACATCTTTATACCAAGTATTTTTAAATTGCGGAAGATATTTAACGATTAAATCATCTTTACTTTCAATAAGACCTTCATTAATTGCAATACCAATTGTAATTGATATTATAGACTTTGTAATTGATGCTACCATATGAGTTTCATCATTTTTAAGTCCATTCCAATAGTTTTCATATACTATCTTACCGTTTTTCAAAACCATAAGACTTTCATATCTCATGTTTTTCAAATACTCTTCTGTCGAAATTAAACTATCTACGGAATTAAATGTTTCGGGTAGCCTAATTTTAGAATCAGACATTACAAATTTTTCAGGTTCTAAAGATTTAGTAATTAATCTTGTCTGAAAATATTTTTGACCATCTTGAAAATACTCAAGCCTGTTTTCAGGCTTTAACGATTGTAAATAGTGGTACGACAGTTTAATTGTTTTCCACTTGATAAGTACAAATCCAATTAGTAGAATCAGTAGAACTAATCCAATTCTTTTTAGTGTTTTTTTCATTCTAAATTTACTGTTATATTACCTACAACTGATAAATAATTACAACTGTTTTCACATATCTTACTAACACTAAGATAACTAATCTGACTGACTTTTAACTTGTTATAGCTGTTTATTATTTACTTCAAATAATAAAGTGTTGTTACAATGCGCCCTTTTCCTTCATCTAAATTTGTTGTCAATAATTCTTCGGTTTTTATAGTTTTTAAATAAAATGGAGCTGCTGTAACTACTACTCCACTTTGTTTTTTTAATCGAATCCCTTGTCCAGAAAGAATATCAACATTGGGAGTGAAATCATTATGCTTTGGTAAATGTTCTGTTATAATAGCATACTTATATTCTTTTATGTTATGTAATATGCTACTAATTTCATCATTACATAAGTGTTGTAGTACTTGCCTAATAATTACACAATCTGCTTTAGGCAATGCATCTGTAGCAATATCTTGCTGTAAAAAACACACGTTAAGCGCACTGTATTTTTCAATATTACGTTGTATTAATGGTGCAACAATATCTACTGCTGTGTATGTTTTGGTATAAGCCACTAACTCTTTACCTATATTAAAATCACCGCAACCTAAATCACATACCGAAAGTGGCTGTTTAAAAGAAGTCAAAAAGCTTTGTACAACAGCCAAATAAGGCATTACAATTTTAGCATCATGAGATCCTTCTCCAGAAAAATAATCATGGGGTTTCCCACCCCATAAGTGTTTTTCATAAATCTGAGTCATAGCTCTATCTGTAGGCCAAGGTTTTTTATTGCGTTTACTATAATTCATAACACAAGTATACTAAACAAAAATTACGATTTACTATTTTAATTAATTTACTATTAAGAACAGTTTAGTAATGAACAATTTATATCCTCAATAGTCGATTACAAATAAGTAAATATTTTTAACTGTTCTATAGCACTCTGATTGAATGCATAAACTTACCTTTGCAGCATGCACAAACAAGAAATAGCCCAACTAGAATTTGTTGCCTTAATGGCTTCTTTAATGGCAATGGTAGCCTTAACCATTGATGCGCTACTCCCAGCCCTTACAGCTATTGGTGATAGTTTAAATTTTCAACACCCGAATGATGGACAATTACTTATAACCATGATATTTTTGGGTCTTGGAATTGGTCAACTTGTTTTTGGACCTTTATCCGATACTTACGGACGTAAAAAAATGATTTACGTAGGGCTATTCCTGTTTTTAATAGCTAGTTTAATTTGTGTATTTGCAATTTCATTAGAAGTTATGATTTTAGGAAGAATATTACAGGGTATAGCTTTATCGGCTCCTAGAACTATAAGTGTTTCTATAATTCGAGATTCCTATGAAGGAAATTATATGGCTAAAATCATGTCTTTCGTTACTGTAATATTTATTATTGTTCCTACAATAGCGCCAGCCTTAGGGAAAGTTATAGCTGATATCTATAATTGGCAAGCAATATTTTATGCACAGTTACTCTTTGCCGTTGGAATTGGCTGTTGGTTTGCTATAAGACAACCTGAAACCTTAGCTATTCAAAATAGATTACCTTTTACTGCAACTGTTTTTAATAATGGTATAAAAGAAGTTTTTCGGTACCCACAAACGGTAGCTTGTACTGCTATATCTGCACTAATTACAGGTTCTTTTATGGTGTATTTAAGTGCTTCACAACAAGTGTTTCAATTACAGTATGGTTTAGTAGAAGAGTTTCCTTATATTTTTGCTTCGTTAGCACTAACCGTTGGAGGTGCAACGTTTATAAACGGTCAGCTTGTAATGAAGTTTGGTATGGAAGGCTTACTAAAATGGGCTTTAAGAGGTTTTACTTTAACATCAGTATTGTACATAATCATATTTTACGGCAGTGACAACCCTCCAATTACTTATTTATTAGCTTTCTTTGGAGTTCAGTTTTTCTTTCTAGGTTTTATTTTTGGTAACTTACGCGCCTTAATGATGCAACCTATAGGTCATATTGCTGGTATTGGCGCCGCAATAACTGGTTTTTTAGCGACTGTAATATCAGTGCCCTTAGGAACATTTATAGGTAGCTTTGTGAGCACTACTGCCCTACCTATGTTTATTGGCTTTGCTTGTTGTGGTATTACAAGTTTAGTAATATTTTACCTTTTAAGACGGTTATTTTAAAATGCTAACAATTTGTTACGAAGATGCTTCTATTTTAGCGGTAAATAAACCGAATAATATATTGGTGCACCATTCTAGTATGGCCAATAACAAAACTGATGAATTATCTTTAGTTCAATTATTATACAATCAAATTAATCAACATTGTTTTCCTATTCATCGATTAGATAGAAAAACTTCAGGAATTGTGTTATTTGCCAAAAAGAAAGAGGATGTAGCCAAGTGGCAACATCTTTTTATAACTAACAATATTCAAAAAGAATATTATGGAATTGTACGTGGCTATGCTCCTCTAAAAGGTGTAATTGATAGCCCCGTAAAAGGCAGAGACGCTAAAATACATAAGAGTGCTCTAACCAATTACAAACGTCTTGCTACTAAAGAACTTGATATTCCTGTAGAACCATTTGATACTTCAAGATATAGCTTATTAGCATTATATCCTAAAACTGGGCGAATGCATCAATTGCGAGTACATTTAAATAAGATAAGTTACCCATTAATTGGTGATCCGAAATATGGTGATCGCTTTCATAATAGAATGTTTGCTAACCAACTTCAGTACAGCAACTTATTTTTACATGCTAAATCTTTACAGTTCATACATCCAGATACCAAACAATTAATATGTGTAATTGCAGATTTTCCTAGTGATTGGTTGCAAATTTGTAAAAAATTTAATTGGAAGCTAGACTAATTACTTACTTTAGCAACATGCAACAAAACGTCGTTTTTTTACTACTAGATATTATTGGTTTAGGTCTCCTAGTCAAATGGAGTTATTTACAAGTAAAAGCGTATAAAATAACTGCTAATAAAAAAGTTTTTTTTAGTTTTAAGCGCTTTAAATTCCCTTTACTTATTTTAGTAATAATAAGTATTCCTTTGCTATTGGTTAATAGCACCAACTTTGAAGAAGTTTTCCATATTAATGCGAATAACTTACAACAAAATAGCCTATACTATGCAATTCTACTTTCGTTTTGTATAAGCTTTGTATGGCTATTGTATATTTATAAAATAGATGTTTTTGAAAAAGAGCAAAAAAGGTATATTCTTTTAATTATACTACTATCAAGTATTTTTACACTTTTTGCAGAAGTCCCATATAACCTTTTGCATCATATTGGTTTTACGAACACTGAGCATCCGCTACAAAGTTTTTTATACTGTGTTTTTGGTATTGGGTTTATTGAGGAAACAATCAAATTTATTCCACTCCTAATTATTTTAAAGTTTACTAAAGCAATAGATGAACCTTATGATTATATTTTTTATGCTTCTGCCTCAGCATTAGGTTTTGCTTTTATTGAAAATGCTATGTATTTATACTCTCATGGTATAGACATTATTAATGCGAGGGCTTTATACGCCACTGTTGCTCATATGACCTTTAGTTCTGTTATTGGATATGGATTGTTTTTAACTACCCATAAAAAAACTAAATTCCCTGCAGGAATAGTCTTTTTAATAATGTATTTATTGTCAATGGTTTCACACGGATTTTATGATTTTTGGTTAATTAATGAAGCCGTAGCTGAATATAGCGGACTTACAACACTATTTTTCTTAGCAACTGTTCATATTTGGTTTGTAATGAAAAATAACACCCTAAACAATTCCAATTACTATAAAAAATCAATCCGTATAGACAATGATCGTATTAAAGTTTATTTGATTTTTAGCTTACTTGGGTTATTTATGTGTAGTTATTTATATGTCGCATTGGTTTGGGATGCATTTGAAGCTAATATATTTTTTATTAAATCTGCTTTTGCATACGGATATATTTTACTGTATTTAATTGCTACACTTTCTCGTTTTAATTTAATAGAAGGTATTTTAAAGCCTATACGCTTAAGTATATCTTTTTTGTTTCCTAAACTAAAATAAACTAGTACAGTACTATTTGATAGGCCTGGTTAAGCAATAACACTCCTATAAGAAATAACAAGCTATATAGAATAGGTAAATAACGTATATTAATTGAACTAAATGCCTTTATTGTTGTTTTAGGAAAAATAAGATTTATAATTCCTTTTATTAAAGCTATCCAGCCAAATAAAGTTATTAAGAGTTTCCAGTTCAACTCCCAGACATTATGGAGTATAACACTTACTAAGCCTAAAAGAATGGCTATAAAAGAAACCAATACTAAATATTTTTCACTTTCTAATAAAGCAAAAAAGCGCACAACACGCTTAGTATTAATCAGCAGTATGCTACAAAATATTATTAAATACCAGCCCCAAAATTTTGCTAAACCAATTGCTACTTCATCCATAAATAGTTATTTCAATACGTTACAAAAAGATACAAAAAAAACAGCAATTTCTTGCTGTTTATATTTTCTGTTAATTAATTGTTAGTATGCTAATAGCTCTTTTAATGCAGACTCAAACCTATTTTTAGGTAAGTACTGCTGCTCTAAAGAGGGTAAAAAAGGAATTGGCGTAGCTAAACTAGAAACTCTTTTTACAGGAGCATCTAATGCCTCAAAACAGTTTTCCATTAGTAATGCAGATAAATCACTACCAAATCCGCCAAACTCAGAATCTTCTTGTAAAATTATAGCTTTACCTGTTTTTCTCACAGAGTTAAAAATAGCTGTTTCATCTAAAGGCACAAGTGAACGTAAATCAATTAAATCGGCCGAAATTTCAGGATTATTCGCTAAAGTTTCTAAAGCCCAATGCACTCCCGCTCCAAAAGTGATGATAGTTACATCATTTCCTTCTTTAAGCAAGCTAGCTTTACCAAAAGGAAGTGTGTAATAATCTGTAGGAACATCTTGATATATACTTCTATATAGAGCTTTATGCTCAAAAAACAATACCGGATTAGGGTCGTTTATTGCAGTAGCTAACAGACCTTTTGCATCTACAGGAAAAGCTGGATATACAACTTTTAATCCGGGTACAGTAGTAAACCATGCTTCATTGGTTTGAGAATGAAATGGTCCTGCACCAACTCCTGCTCCACAAGGCATACGTACAACTACATCGGCGTTTTGTCCCCAACGGTAATGTGATTTTGCTAGTAAGTTTACAATTGGATTAAAACCTGAGGAAACAAAATCTGCGAATTGCATTTCCATAACTGATTTAATGCCATTAACAGATAAACCATAGGCAGCAGAAACTATTGCCGATTCGCATATAGGAGTATTACGAACTCTATCTTTCCCAAAAGCCTCTATAAATCCGTCTGTTATTTTAAACACTCCTCCATACTCTGCTATATCTTGCCCCATAATAACTAAATCATTATGCTTCTCCATAGACTGATATAAACCTTCTGATATTGCATCAACCAAACGAATATTTTTTGTGCTTTTTACAGGTTTAATATCTTGATAATTAAAACTTTTAAACACATCATTTAATTCAACACTTAAATTAACTTCAATTGCAGGTTCGTCAAAAGCTAATTTTAAATTAGCATCAATTTGCTCTTTAATAGCTGCTGAAATTTCAGTATGTAATGTGTCATTTAACACCCCTTCTTTTTCTAAAAAAGTTTTGAAATTGGTTATCGGGTCTTTGGTAGCCCAAGCATCCATTAAATCTTGAGGTACATATTTTGTTCCACTAGCTTCCTCATGACCACGCATACGGAACGTTTTAAACTCTATCAATACTGGTCTTGGATTTTCACGCATGTCTGCAACAATCGCTTCAATTTTGGTATATACATCTATAATATTATTACCATCAATTATATGTGCTTCCATGCCATAGCCCATACCTCTATCGGCTAAATGTTCGCAATTAAATTGTTCGTTAACTGGTGTAGACAAGCCATAACCATTATTTTCAATACAAAACAGCACTGGTAAATTCCATACAGAAGCTACGTTTAATGCTTCATGTATGTCACCTTCACTAGTACCACCATCACCAGTAAAAACAGCGCAAACTTGCTTGTTTTTCTTTAATAAATTTCCCAGAGCAATTCCATCTGCCAAACCGAATTGTGGTCCTAAATGAGAAATCATTCCTACAATATTATAATCTTGTGTACCAAAGTGAAAACTTCTATCACGACCTTTAGTAAATCCGTTAGCCTTACCTTGCCATTGTGAGAATAGTCGATGTAAAGGGATTTCTCTAGTAGTAAATACACCTAAATTTCTATGCATTGGCAGAATATATTCTTCTTTATTTAAAACTGAAGTTACTCCTACTGATATAGCTTCTTGACCAATACCAGAAAACCATTTAGAAATTTTTCCTTGTCGTAATAAAATAAGCATTTTTTCCTCAATCATTCGAGGGGTTAGCATTGCTTTATATAATTTTAATAAGGTATCATCACTTAAATTATTACGTTGATAACTTATTGGGGTATGTTGGGTTATTTGGGTAATCATAAATTATGGGCTTTATATACCAAAAGTGGTAAATTTATTGCAGTAAGAAAAAGTAAAACTACTTTTTTTTTAAATTGTTAATAACTCACTAAGGGTATAATTTGCGATAACCCGTTGTTTTTTCTTACTTTTGATATAACAAGTGTTTTACTTAAAAAAAGTTATTAACTATTTATAAATTCGAAAAATGCAAAAAATACCAAGTGTCAATTTAGCTGATTTCATATCAGACGACCCAGCAAGAAAGCAAAAATTCATCAATGAAATTGGAAAAGCTTATGAAGATATAGGTTTTGTGGCCTTAAAAGGTCATTTTCTTGACGATAGTTTAGTTGATAATTTATATTCGGAAGTAAAAAAATTCTTCAATTTACCATTAGAAACAAAACGTTCATATGAAATAGAAGGTATTGGTGGCCAACGAGGTTATATTTCTTTTGGTAAAGAATCTGCTAAAGGTAAAAAAGAAGGAGACTTGAAAGAATTTTGGCATTTTGGACAATATGTAGAAAATGACCCAGCACTAGCGGAAGAATATCCTGATAATGTAATGGTAAATGAATTACCAGAGTTTAATACCGTTGGAAAACAAACCTATAAAATGTTAGAGAAAACCGGAATCTATGTTTTGCGAGCTCTAGCCTTATTTTTAGAATTAGATGAGTTCTATTTTGATAAGTTTATAAAAAACGGGAATAGTATTTTACGACCAATACACTACCCTCCTATTAAAGAAGAACCAAAAAATGCTGTTCGTGCAGCTGCTCATGGTGATATTAATTTAATCACCCTATTAATGGGAGCGCAAGGAAAAGGATTACAAGTGCAAAATCATGCTGGCGAATGGATTGACGCTATTGCAGAACCAGACGAATTGGTAATCAATGTTGGAGACATGCTTTCTCGCCATTCTAACAACCGATTAAAATCAACCATACACCGTGTTGTAAATCCACCTAGAGAACTTTGGGGAACTTCGAGATACTCAATACCGTTTTTCATGCACCCAATTAGTAGTATGCCTTTAAATTGCTTAGATAATTGTATTACCGAAGAAAATCCTAAGCAATTTGAAAACATTACTGCGGGTGAGTTTTTAAATGAACGTTTGGTTGAATTAGGACTTATCAAAAAATAAGTAAACTTAACACAATTTACGCCTAAATCATATGGATTTAAAAGATCAGTTAAAAAATCTATTTCCCGACCATCAAGAGTCCGAAGATGTTATTGAAGAAACCTCAGATATATGGTTACAAGAGGAACCTCTTTTGTGTAAATATGAAAAAAGAAAAGGAAAACCAATAACTATAATAGATGGATATACTGGTGCAACAGCTGATTTTAAACTATTAGCAAAAGAACTCAAACAACAATTAAGTGTTGGTGGAAGTTTTAAAGATGATACTATTATTATTCAAGGAGATTACCGCGATAAAATAATGGAGCTTTTAAAAGCCAAAGGGTTTAACGTTAAACGCGTAGGAGGTTAAACTACAACTACACTAAAAATAAAAAAGATACGTTCTAAAGTAAATATAAGAACGTATCTTTTTTGTTTATACAACATATTAAGTAGCTATTAAAGAGATTGTTACATGTTAAAATGTTGATAAAAAAAGTTACTGATTTAAAAACTTATGCTTACCTTTATATGGTATTGTATTCAACACCCATTATTGTTATGAAACCTACTACTTTACACATCACAAATGGAGATAGCACGACTAATCTACTTCAAAAGACTAGTATTGACGGAGCTATTATAACATGGCGAGAAATGCTTTGTGAGGGTAAAACCACCATTGATGTAGGATCAGAATCATTTTGGAAATCACGTTTTGATTATCTTGCAAACACTTATAAAATAACCAAAAAACATTTTATTGATTTTACCGTTAAAGAGTTTAGGAACCTTTGCCATTACAAAACACAAAAAGAAATTGTATTGTGGTTTGATGCAGATTTATTTTGTCAGATCAATATGATAGCAGTAATTTCATGGTTAAAAAAGCATAAGCCTGAAACCAAAATTTCATTAGTTTGCCCTAAAACAAAAAAGACTAACACACCTAAAAATATTAGTGACTTAACGCAAAAGCAATTACTTACTCATTATAGTAATAGGATTAATCTTTCTGTTGATGATATTCAATATGCAGACTATGTATGGCAGTTGTACTGTTCAGAATCTCCTTTACAATTACAAAACATAGCTATAACACCACATCAAACATTTGTTTATTTACCAAAAGCAATTCAAGAGCATTTACAGCGCTTCCCTACTATTAAAAACGGTTTAAATAAAGTTGAAAACACAATTCTTGATACGGTAGCAACTAAAGAGTATAGTTCCAAGAAAAAACTTATTTCTCAACTATTAAAAACTCAAGGAATATATGGTTTTGGCGATATTCAATATGAAAGAAAAATAAACGAATTAAAAGGTTTATTTAAAAGTTTTACTCCTACATTACTTAATGAACTCGGGTATGATGTTCTTCAAAAACATCAAAACTACTACCACTCTATTAAAAGCGACTATTCTTTTTTAGGAGGAACACTAAAGTACCGCTACTTATATAACGAAATTGATGGTAAATTATTAAAATTATAGTTATTTTTGTTCCTATATCTATTTTTTAATGAAAATTGCAGCATCCGAATTAATACTTAATAAAGACGGTAGTATCTATCATTTAAATATACTTCCTCAAGATTTAGCAACTACAATAATAACTGTTGGTGACCCCGACAGAGTAAGTAACGTAACTAAATATTTTGATACTATTGAAGTTTCAAAAAGTAAGCGAGAATTTAAAACCGAAACCGGTACTTACAAAGGGAAAAGAATAACCGTAATATCAACAGGTATTGGTACTGACAATATTGACATTGTATTTAATGAGCTTGACGCTTTAGTAAACATTGATTTGAATACAAGAACAATAAAAAAACAACATACCTCGCTAGATATTATTAGAATAGGAACTTCAGGAACCATACAAGATACAATTCCTGTAGATTCTTTTTTAATTTCTGAACGCGCTATAGGTTTTGATAGTTTAATGCACTTTTATAAAAGTGAACATGTACTGCAACAAGAAGTTGCAACTGCATTTGTTAACCAAACTAATTGGTCTAATCAAAAATCAATACCTTATGTAGTTTCTTATGATGAAACCTTAGGAGAAAAGTTTATGTCAAGTCGTGTAGTTAAAGGATTTACAGCTACCAATGTAGGTTTTTACGGCCCTCAATCACGCGTATTACGATTACCTATTGCAGATGAACAATTAAACGATAAGTTAGCCAATTTTTCATTTAATAATCAACGAATAACTAATTTAGAAATGGAAACCGCAGGTATTTATGGTATGGCTAAATTATTGGGGCATCGTGCAGTATCTATGAATGCCATTATAGCAAATAGAGCTTTAGGACAGTTTTCTGAAAAGCCTACTCAGCTAGTAGATGAATTAATACAATATACTTTAGATAAAATTGTTTCGTAAGCATGAAAACCATTAAGATAGGAGGAGTTCCTGAACATTTTAACTTACCATGGTATTTGACATTACGTGATAAATCGTATCATGAAGATGGGATAAATTTACGTTGGCATGATTATTTTGGTGGCACTGGTCAAATGTGCAAAGCATTACGTGATAAAGAAATTGATTTAGCCGTAATATTAACCGAAGGAATTATTCGTGATATTATAAATGGTAATCAATGTAAAATTGTACAGGTATACACAAAATCACCTTTAATATGGGGCATACATGTAGCCAATAGTTCCAATTACACCTGTATTGATGATTTAAAAGGAACAAAAGCTGCAATAAGTCGTTTTGGTTCAGGATCACATTTAATGGCCTATGTTAATGCCCAAGAAAATAATTGGGATACTGAGAAAGACTTAGATTTTGAAGTTGTAAAAAACTTAGATGGTGCCTTACAAGGATTACCAAATGGGATTGGTGATTATTTTATGTGGGAAAAATTTACAACAAAACCCTATGTTGATAATGGTACGTTTAGACTTATTGACCATTGCCCTACTCCATGGCCATGTTTTGTTATAGCTGTTCGTAACGAATTATTAGAAAATGAACCAGAAATTATTTCAGCCATTTTAAAAACTATAAATAATACCACTATAGAATTTAAAGAAATTCCTAGTATTGATACTATGATTGCTAATAGATACAATCAGAAACTAGAAGATGTGCAGGAATGGCTTAGTTTAACTGAATGGTCACAAGAAAATATAAGTATCGCTACTATTGATAAAATTCAAAATAAACTTTTAGAATTGGATATTATACCTCATAAAATAGCTTATACTGATTTAGTTTATCAATTATAATTGCCAGTTTATCTCTGCTTTTTTTTTCTTTTTTAAAAGCTCATTTGCTTTTAAAAAGTGTTTATTCCCAAACCATAAACCTCTATTAGCGCTTAAAGGAGAAGGATGTCCTGAGCTTAGTATATAGTGTTTTTCTGAATCTATTAATTTCATTTTCTTTTTAGCATAGCCTCCCCATAACATAAAAACAACATGTTCCTTTTCTTTTGAAATAGCCTTTATTACAGCGTCTGTAAATACTTCCCATCCTTTATTCTGATGACTTCCAGGTTTTGCTTCTTCAACCGTTAAGATAGTATTTAATAGTAACACCCCTTGCTTTGCCCAAAACAATAAATTACCAGTGGCTGGATATAGCGTATTGTAATTATCAGACACTTCTTTTAATATATTCACTAATGATGGTGGATGTTTTATTCCGTCATGCACAGAAAAACACAATCCATTAGCTTGACCATTTCCATGATAAGGATCTTGCCCTATAATCACTACTTTTAAATTTTTAAATGAACAATATTCAAATGCTGCAAACAAATCTTTTTTAGGTGGATAGCATGTTTTTGTTTTATATGTTTCATCTATAAAACTCATAAGATTAGAAAAATATTGTTTCTCAAATTCTGGTTCAAAAATACCTTTCCAGCTTTTGTTATAACTCAAGTTCATTTAACAAATATAGCTAAAAAGCCACTCATCTAGAGTGGCTTTTTAGTTTTTACAAAATAGTGTTATTTTATCGTTTAATCGAGAAGTGTGTTTTCAATTCTTTAGTAGCACCATCTTCTACATATTCAATTTTAAACCAGTAGTCTCCTGCTGGCATTTTAGAACCATTATAGTTCCCATTCCATCCTGGTCCATCAGGGTCTAATTGTTTTAATAATTTCCCATAACGATCAAAGATGTAAATAATTGAGATTGGTAAGTCTCTAATCCCTATAATTTGCCAAGTATCGTTTACACCATCACCATTAGGTGTAAAGAAGCGAGGGTAATCAATTACCAGTACAGAAATTGTATCTGACCAACACCCTTCCCCATCAGTAATGGTAATGTAGTGTAATCCAGGAGCTACATCGTTAAACGTACCGTTAGTAGTAGGTTCTCCACCATCTAAGCTGTACCAGAAAACAATACCAGGAATACTAGAGGTCGCCTCAGCAACAATTTGATGACTATCAGCAAAGGCTTGGGTAGTTACATTCGCATTGTAATTAGCTGGCATACCAGAAGTTTCAATAGTAGTACTAGCGTAGTTGATACAATCGAAGTCCATTGGTCCAGAAACTGTAACGGTATATTCACCAGCTTGGGTAACCGTGTAAGTTTGGTTAGTAGCCCCAGGGATGTTTACTCCGTTTAAAGCCCATTGATAATCATACCCAGCACTTACTGGCGTTACATTAGCTGTTAATACTGGTAATGTAGCGTTGGCTAATGGCACACCATTTTCATCCACACATAGTACTTGATTACCAGTAATAAATACTTCTGGTACTGGTACGTATACTTGGAATTCTACAATAGTGTAGCATCCTGTTCCATCACCATCAATGTTAGTACCATCATTAGTAACACGTACATAAATGGTTTGTGGGTTACTCGTATTGTTAAAGTTATCTGGTGTAGCAATAGGGTTTTCCTGAGCTACTGCTTCATCGTAATTCGTATAGTAAGCTGCAGATACACCTGATTCTACTCCAGGACCATTACCAGTTAAGATTAATGTTTCCCACAGTGTTAAATCGAATGTAGCTACTTGTTCAGCAATACTTCCTGAGCCGTCTACATCACCATCACATTCTTCCATAACTCCATTATTACCTAATTGTGCAATGATGTCATCATTACTTAATGGAGTTGGGTTAGCATCTACGTGAAGGGTAACCTGTACTATAACATAACATCCTGTAGAGGCATCTAATACACGCGCATAAACATCATCTGCTCCAGGTGAATTTTCATAAGTTGCAGTATTTGTTATTGGGTTAATTCCAGCTTCAGCATCACTAGGAGTTTCATGGAAAGTAACTTCTAATCCGGAAACTCCACTTGTAATTTCAGGTATAGCTGCATCTAAATCAAATGGGTAAATCCCATCCATTTCATCAAAAAAGTCGTCATCACAAGCATATAAAGAGTAAGGATTCGGAACAGCAGGTAATAGATCTACATGTAATGTAATTGGTCTTACCGTAGTACAAGCATTACCATAACTGTCTGTATTGGCATTAGCCACAGCCATATAAATTACTTGGTCTGG
>CANLRK010000008.1 GCA_947493535.1 uncultured Flavobacteriaceae bacterium
ATAGCATTTGGTAAACTTTGTAAGGCTGTCTCTCCTTCACAAAATTCGATAAGTCCATTTGTGCCAGGATTTGGTAGATTAGTAATTGTAACTTCTACTACTGCTTGAGACTCTTGGCAAGAAGGAGTTGCAGCAAAAGTATATGTAAACTCATAAATTCCATCATTAACCCCACTAAAATCAACAGCGCTAGGATTAGATAAGTTAACCCCTGAAGGTATTGCGCTTACCTCATTCCAAATCCCACCTGTATCAGCAAACTCACCAGTTACTGGGTGTACACCCAAATTACCAAATAAATCTTTTAATTCTGAATCTCCTTCACAAAGTTCAATGACTGCATCCGTACCAGCAAAAGAAATATTATCAATAGTAACTGTAACAGTTGCTTGAGTATCTGGACAACTACCTATGCCAGATAATGAATAGGTGAAATTATAAACACCGTCAATAACTGCACTAAAATCTACTGCAGTTGGGTTTGATAAATCTACCCCTGAACTATCATCATCACTCCAAGTACCACCTGAATCTGGCGTACCATTTAGGGCTGCTTCAAGATTTTGAAGTGCAGGCTCTGTTTCACAAAATCCTAAAACACCATCAGCTCCTGCAGATAATAAGTTAGAAATTGTTACCGTGGCAGTAGCACTTACTGCTGGGCAGCCATTGTTTGCAGGTATATTGTAGGTGTAGTTATAAACTCCATCAGATAAACCACTAAAATCGATTGCAGATGGGTTTGATAAATCTACACCAGAACCATCATCATCATTCCAAGTTCCTGTTCCTCCTCCATCATCATGCGGACCTATTACAGCTTCCAAATCTTGCAAAGCTGTTTCTTGTTCACAAAATTCTAATCCACCTGAAACTCCTGGATTATAAACAGTTCCAAATGTTACATTATTAATAATTACATCATCTCCAGCATTAGTTACAATTGTAGCTATATAAGCTCCAGACAATACATCAACTGCTCCATCTCCATCTATATCTGTAGGAATTTGCAAGGTTGCAGAAGTTGCTCCATTAATAGGAACAGCTCCAGTACCATCGTCAAACTCCCAGCTATAACTAGTTCCATTTGTAGCAGTTACATCAAAATCATAGGTATCGTTTTCACAAACATATATATTTTCAACAATAGAACAATCTGTTGCTCCTGCTCCACCACTACCTTCATTTGTCTGTTCTAGATTTATAAAGCCAGATGAACCATCATAGTTGGTAATTAATAGTATATAAATTTCGCCTACTTGAGCGTTATTAATGGTAAAGTTTTCTATAGCTGCAATTGAATAACTACAATCAACCGTATTTGCAGCTGTTAAATCATTACAATAATCATCACCCAAAGCAAAAGGACCGTAGCAAATAAAATCAACATCAAGTCCGGTACCATTAAAATCAGCCTGAGTATTTTGTTCAATGGTAAACTGCAAATTCCCTGCCTGACCTATTTGTAAATAAAACCATGCAGGATTAGGCTCCGAACCTAAACATCCATAATTAGGTCCAGCTTCTGCACTTGAGCCATCTGATGTGTTTTCAAAAATAAATCCACCACCCGCACATGCTGGGTCAGCTTCAGCACAAGAAGAACCTTGTGAAAAAGTAAGGTTACCACTTAATAATAGAAAAAAACTTACTATAAATATTTTTTTAAATATCATAAAAATTGCTTTTAATATTTTAATGATTTTGTAATTTCGGTAGTATACAACACCTCATTTTTAGCATTTATTACCTTTACTGTGTATGTTTTATTTTGTGGTAAGTCTTTTAAATCTATTTTGTAAAAACCTTTATTAGCTTCATTAAAACTCACTGTTTTTATTTTTTTTTTACCTTCAAAAAAGCAAATATTTAAATCTGTTTTCTCTTTCAAGTCTACTTGTAAAGCAACTGTGTTTTTAAAATTTTCAGGTTCGATTTTAATATTTCCAGAGTTTTGTGCAAAAGCAAAACTTCCAAATAAAAAGGCTAAAGCCCATAAATTATTTTTCATTTTTGATTAATTTTTAATGTTACAAAGATAGATTATTAAATTTACTATATAAATATTCTATTCACTATATCAATAAAACTCGCAAAACTATAATCTCCCTACCCCTATATTTAATATAAAATTCACTTATTTTTGTAAGCATAAATTTATTGCATGATTACGGTAACAGAAAAAACTTTACAAGATTTAGAGTTTCAAACGGTCTTGACACAAATAGAAGCATTAACTACCACAGAATTAGGGCGTGTTGCTGTTGCCAATATAGCTCCCTTTTCTAATAAAGAGTTACTTTTTGATTCTTTGGCTCAAACAAATGAATACTTATCTTCTTTTGAAAATGAAAACCGAATTCCTAATCATCATTTTGAAGCTATAACAAATGAAATTAAACACCTTACCATTGAAAATTATTTTTTAGAGATCGATAGCTTTAAAAAAATTAAAAGCTTAGCCGTTACTACTAACGATTTACTCTACTTTTTCAAAAACTTTAATGAATATTACCCAACACTTTTAGCCAGTAGCAACACTATTGAGTTTACTAAAGCTATACCAATGGCTATTGACAATGTTATTAACAGATTTGGCGAGATAAAAGATGACGCTTCTACTGAATTAGCTATTATACGTAGACAACTAAAAGGCTTACAAGGTAAAATTAATCAAAGCTTCGTTACAGCATTATCTCATTTTAATAGCTTAGGGTATTTAGATGATATAAAAGAAACAGTAATTGAAAATAGACGTGTATTGGCAGTAACTGCGATGCATAGAAAAAAAGTAAAAGGATCATTATTAGGAAATTCAAAAACTGGAAGCATTGCCTATATTGAACCTCAAGCTACTTTACAACTAACGAGAGAACTTCAAGACTTACAATACAAAGAACGAGAGGAAGTAGTTAAAATTTTAAAACAATTAACTACTGTTATTGCTAATTTCCGTCCATTATTAATTCAATATCAAGATTATTTAACGCAAATAGATGTAATTGCTGCCAAAGCAAACTATGCTAAACAGTTAAATGCAATACTTCCTGAAATTGTTGAAACTCGTGAGCTATACATACGAGATGCTTATCATCCATTATTATTTCTAACCAATAAAGAAAAACAAGAAAAAACCCACTCACAAACCATAGAACTTAACACTAATAACAGAATTATTGTTATTTCTGGTCCTAATGCTGGTGGAAAAAGTATCACTTTAAAAACAATTGGACTATTGCAGGTAATGCTACAATCTGGTTTACTAATACCAGTGCATGAACGTACTAAAATGTGTTTGTTTGAAAAGATACTTACAGATATTGGCGACAATCAATCTATTGAAAATCATTTATCAACGTATAGCTACCGATTAAAAAACATGAATAGGTTTTTGAAAAAATGTAATGATAAAACTCTATTTTTAATCGATGAGTTTGGTACGGGTTCGGATCCGGAATTAGGAGGAGCTTTAGCCGAAGCATTTTTAGAAGTTTTTTATGAGCGTGAAGCTTTTGGTGTAATTACTACCCACTATGCCAATCTAAAAATATTAGCCGATGAATTACCTGAAATGACTAATGCTAATATGATGTTTGACAACAAAACGTTGGAACCTACCTATCAACTAGCACTAGGGCAACCTGGAAGTTCATTTACTTTTGAGGTGGCTCAAAAAAACGGGATTCCTTATAGTTTAATTAATAAAGCAAAAAAGAAAGTTGAACGCGGTAAAGTACGTTTTGATAAAACCATTGCTAAACTACAGAAAGAACGTTCTAAGTTAGAGAAAACCTCTAAAACCTTATCTACAGAAGAACAAAAAAAGCGTTTAGAAACAGAAAAACTTGAAAAAATAAATTCTAGAATTCAAGAGAAACTAGAAAGCTATCAGCAGTTGTATGATGCAAATCAAAAAATTATAAGTATTGGTGAACGTGTAGATAAATTAGCTGAATCTTACTTTAACAACAAACAAAAGAAAAAGCTTATTGGCGAATTTCTTAAACTCGTAGAAGTAGAAAACTCTAAACGAAAAAAAATAACTAAAAAGCAGAAAACGATTCAGCAAAAAAAAGTAGCCATTGTCAAAAAAGAAGTAACAGAAAAAGTTGCTGTAATACGAGAAAAGAAACAAGAAGAAAAAAAGAAAGCTGCACTGCAGCCTTCTAAACCTAAGCACAAATTAAAAGTTGGCGATAGAGTTAGGCTAATAGATAGTAAAGCTGTTGGTGATTTAGAAAAAATTGAAAAAACAAAAGCCTTTGTTAACTACGGTATTTTTACTTCAGAATGTAAACTAGATCAATTAGAATTGGTACAGCGTAAAAAATAACACCATGCTCGAAAAACTTCCTAAAAATAAAAAAATCATTCTTTTTGATGGAGTATGTAACCTATGTAACAGCTCTATTAATTATGTTATTGATAAGGACAAGAAAGATGTTTTTAGATTTGTTGCATTACAATCAGATTTAGGGAAAGAAATTCAGTTGTATTTGGGTATTGATTCAAAAAATATTGATTCAATTATTTTATATCATGCACCATATGCTTACTATACAAAAGCAAATGCAGCTTTACAAATAATGAAAGAGTTTGGTGGTGTATGGACACTTATGCAAGTTTTTTCTATACTTCCACAGGTAATCACTAATACTATTTATGATTTTGTTGCTAAAAACAGATATACTTGGTTTGGGAAAAAAGCTAATTGTAGAGTTCCGACACCAGATTTAAAAGAAAAATTTTTGGCATAAAAAAAGAGTTACATCGTTATGATATAACTCTTTATATATGGTTAACTCAAGTTACTTTATTGATTCCCTAAAATAATTGGCATTCCTGTTTTACCTGAACCAATTAATACAACTTTACTGTTTGGTGATTCTGATAGTTTTAATGTTGCTTCTATTCCTTTTTCCTGTAGAATTTTATCAGTTAATGAAGCACTTAATATTTTATTTGCTGCAGCTTTACCTTCTGCATCAATACGTTGTCTTTCAGCTTCTTTTTTAGCTTTCTCTAATCTAAACTCATATTCTAATGATTCTTGCTCTTGTTTTAGCTTACGTTCTATAGCTTCTTTAATTTTTGGTGGTAAAGAAACATCTTGCACTAAAACTCTATTTACTTGAATGTACTGATCTTTTACTTCATTACGAACTTCTTCTAAAATCTCTTTCTGAATTACATCTCTCTTACTTGAGTATAATTGCTCAGGGGTATACCTTCCTACTACACTTCTGGCTGCTGCGCTTATTGCTGGCGCCAAAATACTTCTTACATAATCTTTACCTTTTTCTTTATGCAATAAGCCTAACTTACTTTCTATTGGTTGAAACCAAACTGTTCCATCTACATCTACTTCTAAACCGTTTACAGAAAGTACACTCATTTTATCTGAAACAGATTGTTGACGTACTTTATATATAATCATATCATTCCAAGGGGCTACTACATGAAAGCCTTCTGAATAAGTATTTTCTGTATCTATACCGCCTCCAAAGCGCTTAAACATTACTCCTGCCTCACCTCCATCAATAGTAACTGCAGTTTTTAATAATAAAATAATCCCTACAACAACTAAAAATATTATAGGCAATCCTAGTTTTGGTAACTTGTCCATTGTTTTAAATTTAAATTAGTCCTTTATATTTTCTTAATAACCACTCAAAAGTAAGCAATCCTATGAGGATAGCGAGTAAAACTTTCCATTTTATTATGGGAGTAGTGCTTAAAATTACTTTCTGAATTGGCTTATAATTTTTATTATTTTTTAACTCTGTAAATAATTTTTCATATTGATTTAAATAATACAGATTGGTATTATTAGTCAGTTGTGATAATTTAGTAATGTTTGGGTTAACAAACTGAGCTTCTATATCAAAATCTATGATTTCAAAATCGCCTGATTTTTTTATTCCATTAGCAACAACCTCATAGGTATAGTTTCCTGCAGGTAAACTGCTCAAATTAAGTTCATAACTATTCTTTTTAAAAAGAAAATCATAACTATAACTTTTATTTAAAGTAGTATTTGTTAACTCAGCAGCAACAGAAGCATCAGGATTTAACACATAATTTTTATCAAAAAATTGTGTGTTAATTTTTGCTTCACCTAACAAAAATGAATCCTTAACATCCACAGCCAGTCGCTCTTTTTTAGTGTTTGCAGCTAAATATTGCACTAGTCTACCCAAATAAGCATCAAAAACTTCAAAAGATTGTGTATTTAAAAAACTTTGTGCACGCCATTTCCAAATTCCTTCTCCTGACAATAGAGCTTCTCTTTTACCTACTCTTTCAAAAAAGGCTAAAAGAGGGGTGTTAGTTGCTATTCCATTTATATTTTGAGTTAAAAGAGAAAAAGCACTTGTATCAAACACTGTTGTTCCGTATATATCTACTAAAGGCGGATAAGTATTTATTTGTAATTCTGGTACTTGAAATAAATTAAAGTTACTATTTACACTTGCTAAGTATTCTTGCGATTGATTAATAACTTGACGTTTAAAAGTATTTTGAATACTGTTTAAAAAATTCCAATCTGTTTGAAGCCCTACCACAGTAATGTAGTTTTTATCAAATTTATCAAGCTCTGTATATACTTGTTTAAATGCTATGGTTGGCTGATAAATTATTAGCAACTGATATTCATTATAATCAACTATTTCAGTAGGTTTTACTATAGTTACTTTTCGTTGTTTATTACTTTCTATAGCCTTTTTAAACATTCCTATATCAGGATGATTAATAGCACTAACTATTAAAACATTGGTACGCTCATCGATAACTTGTACACTAAAGTTACGTGTGTTATTACTTACATTATCTTCATTAGTTAAAGGTGCTACCCTTACACTATATTTTTGCTTACCAATTTGAGTTGCTGGCAAGTTAAACTCTAAAACTTGTGTAGTTGTATCGGTATTAAATGTTATTTGTTTTGTGTGAATTACTGAATTACCTTTAACTAATGTAAGTAATTGTGAAACCTCTTTCTCTCCGTTGTATTGTACTGTTATTTCTACAGGAAATTCGTTTCCTAAAAAAGAATACTTGTTATGATGTATATCCGTAATTTGAATGTCTGGCTTTTGTATAGAATCGCCAACAACAACGGAATAAATAGGTTGTTTATAACTTAAAGCACTAACAACATAATCTTGACCAAAGGTTTGATTTCCATCGGTAATAAGTATTGTAGGTGCAGATGTTTCTTTATAAACTTCTTTTAAAGTAGAAAAAACCTTCGAAAGATTAGTTTGTTTTTCTGTAAAATCAACCTCTTGTAATAAAGGTGTTATTGAACTCCCAAAACTATAATAATCGATATTAAATTGTTCTGATAATTGAGATTTTCCTAAAGCGGATAAAAAAGCTTTTACGCGCTCTTGTTCTTTCAGAAAACTAACTGATGAAGAATTATCAACAGCTACAACAAGATTTGGTTTTACATTAGTTATAGTTTTCTTTTTTATTTTAGGGTTTACTAACAAAAGCCCTAAAATAAATAAACTTAAAAAACGTAAAAAGGCAAAAACAAACTTACTTTTAGTAGTTGTTTTTGCCTTATATAAATACTGAATAGCAGCCACTGCAAAAGCCAAAAAAGCTATAATTATAATATATACTACAGTTGTGCTAGTCATGTATTAAGTTAGCATTCCTCCATCTACATGCAATACTTGTCCTGTTACATAAGCACTCATATTACTTGCTAAAAACACACAAGCATTAGCCACATCTTCTGGAGTTCCTCCTCTTTTTAAAGGAATAGAATCTCTCCAGCCTTGAATAGCTTCAGGATTTAATTTTTCTGTCATTTCAGTTTCTATAAAACCAGGAGCAATTGCATTACAACGGATATTTCTAGATCCTAACTCTAATGCTACAGATTTAGTAAAACCAATAATACCAGCTTTTGATGCTGCATAGTTAGTTTGTCCGGCGTTTCCTTTTACACCAACAACAGAACTCATATTGATAATTGATCCTTGGCGCTGTTTTAGCATAGTACGCTGTACAGCTTTAGTCATGTTAAAAACCGACTTTAAATTTACTTCTATTACTTTATCAAAGTCTTCTTCAGAAATACGCATCAATAAGTTATCTTTAGTGATACCAGCATTATTTATTAAAACATCAATACTATCAAATTCTTTTATAACTTCTGCAACTAAATCTTGAGCATCTTGAAAACTTGCTGCATTAGATTTATATGCCTTAGCTTTTACACCAAGCTCTTTCAATTCTTGCTCTAAAGCTAAAGCTGGTGCTTCAGATGAGCTATAGGTGAATGCTACATTTGATCCGTTTTTAGCAAAAGTACGAGCAATTTCATTTCCTATACCTCTACTAGCTCCAGTAATAATAACTGTTTTACCGTTTAAAAGTTTCATATATGTATACTTTTCTCTTTGAGTTAATTTTAAATCAAATATATAGTATTTCGATTAATACTCTAATATGTTTATACGATAATATTGTATTAAAAATAGTTTATTAATTATTACACCTCAAAAGCATATTGTTTCACCACAAGTATCTGCTGTTTTTTTTGTAAATTTAAGTAAGATTATTATATTCGTTTCCCCCGAAAACCAACCTAAAGAAATTTATGTTATGAAATCAGCACCAAGAGTTCAGAAAAAATCACGAGCCAGATTACTACATCAATATTATACTTACACGGGGTTCTATTCATTTATTGGTAATAGTTTAAAAAAAGCAATATTACCTGTTTTACTAGTAGTTACGGGACTTATTTTATTCAACAAATATGTTTATAACATAAATGATGCATTACAAAGTATTACTGAAACTTTCTCAACTACAGGTATCTTAATTACTTTTTTTGCTTCTGAATCTTTTCTAGGCTTAATTCCACCTGAAATCTTTATTGCTTGGTCAAAAAAAACTAGTGCTCCAGTAATGAATTTAGCCAT
This sequence comes from uncultured Flavobacteriaceae bacterium, assembly GCA_947493535.1. GTDB lineage: Bacteria > Bacteroidota > Bacteroidia > Flavobacteriales > Flavobacteriaceae. The sequence goes on from CANLRK010000008.1 coordinate 8,949, forward strand.
ATTGGCTACCTTATCGTACCTAGGAGGAATAGTTTCTTTTTTTATTGGTAAAGCTTCTTTACGTATTCCTTCTGTAAAAGATTATTTAGAAGTTAAATTGGCTAAAAGTTTAAAAAACACAAGTAAATGGGGCGGATTTTTAATAATAGTTGGAGCTTTATTACCTATTCCTTTTTCCGTTACTTGTATGGCAGCTGGTATGATAAAATATCCGTTTAAAGGGGTATTACTATATGGTTCATTACGTTTTGTTCGTTTTGCAATATATGCTTTAGCAATTTTTAATATGGTTAGTTAATATATATAAGATATGATTAAAATTTTTAGAGGAATTAGCTTATTAGAAGGATTATCCTTATTAGCGCTATTATTTATAGCTATGCCTATTAAATATATTTGGGAAAACCCTTATTATGTTAAAACAATTGGTATGGCTCATGGATTATTATTTATAGCTTACGTATTATTTGCTATAATGACCAAGTTTGAATTAAATTGGAAATCAAAAACATTACTAATTGTTTTTGCCGCTTCAGTAATTCCTTTTGGCACTTTTTATATCGATAAGAAATACCTTTCAGGAAAATAAATAAAAGCGCTTTATGAATTTCATAAGGCGCTTTTATTTATATCTTCTAAATTACTTCCTATTCAGAATCTTCTTCGGAAACTTGTGGTTCAGGACGTTCAAATAATTTTAAATACGCTGCTCCTAAATAATTTATACTATCACTTGCTATAAAGGATTGATACCCTGTTTCAGCTACAGCTATACCCGCAGTGCTTCCATGAAGAAAAACACCAAACAATGCTGCTTCTAATGTTGAATATCCTTGTGCTATTAACCCTGTAATTACACCAGTTAATACATCTCCTGACCCTGCTGTTGCTAAAGCTGGATTACCTGAAGTATTTATATATAAATCTTTCTGGTATACCGTAATCGTTATAGCATCTTTAATAACTAAAACAACATCATTATTTACCGAAAACGCTTTCGCTTTTTCAAGCATGTCAAAATCATTTTCCCATTTCCCCAATAAGCGCTCTAACTCTTTTTTGTGCGGTGTAAGTACACTTTTTGGGGGAATCAATTTTAGCATGTTGCTGTTTTTAGATATACAGTTTAATGCATCTGCATCAATAACTAAAGGCAAGGTGTTTTCTTTAAAAAAGGATTCTAATGCTCCACTTGTTTCTTGAGCAGTACCTAAGCCCATTCCTACTCCTACAACATTAAATTGTCCGTTAGGATTCATAGCTTCTATAACTTTCTCATTCACGCATGTTTGCACCATAACTTCTGGTATCGTTGATTGTAAAATAGTTATTCCACATGAAGGAACATAAGCAGTTACCAAACCTGCCCCAGCTTTTAAAGCTGCTTTACTTGATAAAGATACAGCACCCATTTTACCATAGCTACCTCCTATTATTAAAGCATGACCATGAGTGAATTTATTACTAAACTTTTCTCTAACTTTATACATAGGTAATACTTCATGCTTGCTTATCAGCTGTGGTGAATCATGAGAAAATAAAGCTTTCTGATCTAAACCTATATCTAGCACTTCCCATTGCTCTGTAAAAACTGCTGTTTCGGGTAAAAAAAAGGCAAGCTTCGGACTTTGAAATGATAATGTATAATTTACTTTTAATACGTGTGATAAATCTACCGCATGTTCCGCGAGTAATCCAGAAGGAATATCAATAGCTAATTTAAAAGTTGATAAAGTATTTAAGTAAGTAAATAAATTATTAACTAAATCACTAGTATCTCTATTTAAACCAATACCAAATATGGCATCAATAATAATATCATCTTTACCTATTTCTTTTGGATAGTCATCAGCATTATTAATTAATACTGGCCATGATTTTAAGCTTTTTACTTTATCATAATTCTTTAAAAAAGCATCCGTTCTTTTTTTACTAAAATTAACCACATAATTATCAATATTATAACCATTAATAATTAAATGTTTCGCTAGTGATAAACCTACTGCTCCATTATTTCCTATACCATTAAAAATATGTATTTTAACTTGAGAACCTTGCATACGCCTGTGCATCCAGTTAAATACTTGTAATCCTGCTCGTTCTATGAGATCTAATTCAGATATATTTTGTTGAGTAATAGTCTGTTGATGTACACTATATAATTGTTCTGCGGTTAATACTTTCATAACGCTAGTAAAGCTCTAATTAATTACTTGATCAAAGATATTAAAATGATTAGTAACCTAATCATAGTTTTTAATTTAAAAATTGATTTTAAAATATAAGTTCTTCTGTAGTGTTAATACTAAATATAGTTTGTGTTTCGCTACATTTTAAATAAATTAGCGCTTATAATTATTTTTTGACAAAAAAACACATGAAAAATACTGCATTATCACATATACACGAAGCTCTAGGAGCTAAAATGGTTCCGTTTGCTGGCTATAATATGCCTGTACAATATGAAGGGGTTAACATTGAACATGAAATAGTTAGAACAGGTGTTGGTGTTTTTGATGTTTCTCATATGGGAGAATTTCACTTAAAAGGGGAAAATGCTTTAGCTTTAATCCAGAAAATTGGATCAAACGACACCTCAAAAATTGTTGTTGGGCAAGCGCAATACTCATGTATGCCAAATAACGATGGTGGTATTGTTGATGATTTAATCATCTATCGTATTGCTGAAGAAGAATATATGTTAGTAGTTAACGCTTCTAATATTGAAAAAGACTGGAACTGGATTACACAACATAATGACTTAGGTGTTGAAATGGAAAATAAAAGTGAAGATTATTCACTTTTAGCCATTCAAGGTCCTAAAGCTGCTGAAGCTATGCAATCTTTAACGGATATAGATTTGGTAACCATGAAATATTACACCTTTGAAATTGGGCAGTTTGCAGGAGTTAATAATGTTATTGTTTCTGCTACTGGTTATACAGGTTCAGGTGGTTTCGAAATCTATTTCAAAAATGATGATGCAGAAACTATATGGAATGAAGTTTTTAAAGCTGGAGCTGCTTTTAATATTAAACCTATAGGCTTAGCTGCAAGAGACACTTTACGCTTAGAAATGGGGTATTGCCTATATGGTAATGATATTAATGATACAACATCACCCATTGAAGCTGGTTTAGGATGGATTACCAAATTCACTAAAGATTTCGTAAATGCTGAAGCCTTAAAAAAACAAAAAGAACACGGACCCGAGAAGCGATTAATTGCTTTTGAATTAGATGAAAGAGGAATTCCTCGCCAAGATTATGACATTGTTGATAGCGAAGGTAAAAAAATTGGTGTAGTTACCTCAGGAACCATGTCACCATCTCTAGGTAAAGGTATTGGTTTAGGTTATGTTCCAACTATTTTTAAAGATGTAGGAAGCAAAATATACATTCAAATACGTAAAAAACAAATACCTGCAACGGTAGTCAAATTACCTTTTTACAAAAAATAATAACGAAAATTTTATAAATACAAGTATAGATGGGAAGAGCATTTGAATTTAGGAAAGCACGAAAAATGAAGCGTTGGTCAGCAATGTCAAAAGCGTTTACTCGCATAGGGAAAGACATTGTAATGGCTGTAAAAGAAGGTGGTCCTGACCCTGATACAAACGCCCGTTTAAGAGCAGTTATACAGAATGCCAAAGCTGTAAATATGCCTAAAGACAACATAGAGCGTGCTATAAAAAAAGCCTCTGATAAAGACACTAGTAACTATAAAGAAGTGTTATTTGAGGGTTATGCGCCACATGGTATTGCTGTTATTGTAGAAACAGCTACTGATAATAATAATAGATCGGTTGCTAATATCAGAAGTTATTTTAATAAATGTAACGGTAGTTTAGGTACTCAAGGTTCCGTAGAATTTATGTTTGACCATAAATGTAATTTTAAAATTAAAGACACTGGGTATGATTTAGAGGAACTTGAGCTTGAGTTTATTGATTTTGGTGTTGAAGAGATTTTTGCAGAAGACCCAGATGAAGATGATGCTGAACCAACAAAATCAATTATAATGTACGCGCCTTTTAATAGTTTTGGAAATATTCAAAAGGAATTAGAAGCACGAGAAATGGAAATTTTATCTTCTGGTTTTGAACGTATTCCACAAGTTACTAAAGAGCTTAATGAGGAAGAACAAGCAGATGTTGAAAAACTTTTAGAAAAAATAGAAGAAGATGATGATGTACAAAACGTTTATCATACCATGGCTTAAATAAGCTTTTTAAAAATATTTAACGGCCTTAGCAAATTTTGTTAAGGCCGTTACTATTTTATATCACTAAAATTAGTGATGTCATTTCATCATTAATAGGGAAAAAATGTTTTTATGTAACTTTGAGATATAAACTTAAGTAATTAAGATGCACGTTAACTTGGTTTATCTTTAAATTATGAAAACTTACGATCAGATTTTAATCGATTATATTAAAATTGATGATACTGCTGTTAAAAACATTATTATTGATTTGTTTGTAGATAGTGAGAACAATTCGTTATCAAATTTTATCGAAACAATCTTAACAAAATGTGGGATATCTTCAATAAATACAATGGTTGTACAAGGAAATAAATGGGATGTTTATATGAGTTTTACGGATAATAATATTTTTTATGAACAAACTGGAGTTTTAGAACTTGTAGATAAACCTGTAACAAAACAAGAAGCAGATAGAATACTAGCCAATAAATTAATCCAACTTCTTGATACTGTTAATTTTTACGATTTTAAATCTAGAATTTAACACTAAAAAAGCTCCATAAATTTTATGGAGCTTTAAACTTTTAAACTATAATCAAGTTACTTTAATTAGTTAAACTATTAGCCAACTCAAGCTCTTTAACAGCTATTTTTACTGCCAAACAAACAATATGCATTGCTTCTTCTATCTCTTCTACTGTAGGACATGAAGGAGCTAAACGAATATTACTATCGTTTGGATCTTTTTTATAAGGAAATGTAGCGCCAGCATTAGTTAACTTAACTCCAGCCTCTGCTGCTAATGACACGATACGCTTAGCTGTTCCCTTTGGAGCATTAAAACTAATGAAGTACCCTCCTTTTGGTTTAGTCCATGTAGCTAAACTAGTTTCTCCTAACTCTTCATCTAATACTTTTAATGTCATATCGAAGCGTGGTTTTAACAATCTAGCATGACGTTCCATATGCGCATGTACATCATCCATAGATTTAAAAAAACGTGTATGCCTTACTTGATTTAATTTATCTGGTCCAATAGTAGAATAAAATAAATGATTTCGATACCAATCCATGTTCGCAACACTACCTCCTACTGCGCTTACACCCGAGCCTGCAAAAGTAATTTTAGAAGTTGAACCAAAAATGAACGGTCTATTTTCGTTACCTGCTTGCTTACAAGCTTCTAATATATTTTTTAGAGTATCTTTTTCAGATGATAAATGATGTACAGTATAGGCATTATCCCAAAAAATTCTAAAATCTTTAGCAGCTGTTTTCATTGTACTTAAACGTAGAACAATTTCATCAGAACATGTAAGTCCTGTTGGATTACCATATTTAGGTACAATCCAAATTCCTTTTATACTTGAATCATTTGATACTAATTGTTCTATTTCATCTATATTAGGTCCTTCCGAAGTGTAAGAAGTTGTAATCATTTCAATTCCGAAATGCTCACAAATACTAAAATGTCTATCATACCCAGGTGAAGGGCATATAAACTTTACTTTTGTTTTCCCCCAAGGCAAGTCACCGTCTGGAACACCATGAGTAATTGCACGTGAAACAATATCGTGCATTAAGGTTAATGATGAATTACCACCAACCACAACTTCTTGGATACTGGTAACTTCTAAAAAATCTTTAAAAAATTCTTTTGCCTCTGGGATTCCATCTAAACCACCATAATTACGCGTATCAGTATTTGCTATTGTTGCATAATCTGTTGCTGTTACTGTGTTTAGCAGGTAATTAGATAAATTAAGTTGTTCAGTACTTGGTTTGCCTCTAGACATGTCCAAGTTTAAGCTTTTTACTTTATAAGTTTCAAATTTAGTTAGTAATTGTTCGAGTGTCATTTTGTTGTGTGTTTAGTATGCTGCAAAGATAGGTTGTACCGCTGAAATCTCCTCTATTTTATTTACAAACATTACTACTCTACTCTGTCCTATACCTCCTCCTATTGTATAGGGTAACTCTCCATTCAATAAGGCCTTATGAAACGGAAAATCTTTTCTTTGTTGTTGTCCTGTAAGTTCAAGCTGATGCAATAATGCTAATTCATCTACACGAACTCCCATAGAACTAATCTCTAAGCTTTTTTTCCGTACATCATCCCATACAATTACATCTGCATTTAAACCAAAATATCCTTTACTATTTTTAGAAGTCCAATCATCATAGTCTGGTGCACGTAAATCATGTGCTTCTCCTGAAGATAATTGCCCGCCAATACCAATCAATAATACAGCTCCATACTGTTTAGCTATAGCATGCTCACGTTCTTTAGCAGATAAATCAGGATACAGACCTAATAACTCTTCTGTGTATATTATAGCTAAAGTTTCTGGTAAAGTACTTTTACGCCCTTTTATTTTCGCTACCATTTTATCTGTTGCTTTCAAAGCTTTATATACGGCTGTTCCGTGTGCAATTAGGGTTTCAGTATTTCTTTCTTCTTTAGTGATTACTTTTTCCCAGTCCCATTGATCTACCAAATGAGAATGTATTGTAGACAGCTCTTCATCTGCACGTATGGCTTTCATATCTGTAACTATACCTTCACCTTGTTGAGCTTTTAATTCTCCTAAGTACCATCTTTTCCATTTAGCTAAGGAATGCACAATTTCATGAGAAACACCTCCCAAACTAAAGGTTACAGGACGCTCAACACCATTTAAATTATCATTCAACCCTGAGTTTTCAGCTACAAAAAGTGGCGCATTTACCTTTGTTAAATTTAAGTTTTCCATCAATTTATTTTCAAATAACTGTTTTGAAATTGTTATCATTTGCTCACTTTTTAAACTTCTAACTCTTGATTTCATATTATTAATTTTTAAAATATTATTAAGACAAAACTATTTAAATAAAATATTTAAAAATCAGTTTTAATTTAAAAATATTAAGGATAGATAAAAATCACTTTAAAAAAAACAATTAAACATAATTTTTACTTTAAATTTGAAATCTAGTTAATATAATCATGCCTATGAACTTTATTTTAGATAGCACCGACAAAAAAATATTAAAGCACCTTATTAAAGACGCACGAATAAAAGTAGTTGATATTGCCAGTTATTTGGGAGTTACTAGTGCTGCCATACACCAAAGAATTGGAAAAATTAAACGTAGTGGAATCATACAAGAATTTACTTTACGTTTAGATGAAAAAAAATTAGGATATACTACCTGTGCTTTTATTGGTGTTTTTTTAGATAAAAATAGTAACTATAATGAGATAATATTAAAACTAAAAAAAATTGAAGAGGTTGTAGAAGCTCATTATACCACGGGAGAATATGGTTTATTTGTAAAAGTATATACTAAAGATAATGACCATTTAATGAAAGTTTTAAACGGAAAAATAAAACAAATAAAAGAAGTTACCCGAACCGAAACTTTTATTTCTTTAGAAGAGCCCATAACACGCTCAATTTCTTTTTAAGAAAACTTTACATATATGTCTGTAGTGTTTAATTGATAAATATGTAAATTAGTTCGCATATTTAAGTAATTATTCAAAAATAATATGAGTGAATTTTCAGTAGAATTTACAGTAAGAGATTATGAACTTGATATGCAAGGCATTGTAAACAACGCTGTATATCAAAATTATTTAGAACATGCACGTCATGAATTTTTGCATTATCATGGTATAGATTTTGCTCAATTAACTGAGAGAGGTATTATTCTAGTAGTCAAAAATATCTCAATGGACTTTAAAAAATCATTGCGTAGCAGAGATAAGTTTAAGGTTGTTATTGATGCTTATAAAGAAGGGCACTTGAAAATAGTTTTTAAGCAAACAATTATAAATTTATCGGACAATACTATAGCATTAAAGGCTAAAGTTACAGGAGTGTGTTTAGTTAACGGAAAGCTTGTTAAACCAACTTCTGTAAAAGAGATTGCAAATTTTATACAATCAGAAGAGCTTTAATATATTATTCATTAAAAATGCAATACCATGCGTAAAAAACTTCAATTATTATGTAGCTTTCTGGTAATAGGCGTAACTTACATTCAAGCCCAAACTATTTCAGGAAAAATTATAGATGAAGAAACCCAAGCCCCACTTCCATATACTACAATAAAGTATGGTGAAAACAATGGAGCTATTAGTAATGAAGAAGGCGACTTTAATATTACATTAACTAAACAATATACCGAAAAAGACTCTGTATATTTTTCTTCTATTGGTTATGCCACAAAAGCACTCCCTTTAGGAAAAGATATTGATACGTTAATAGTTTTAAAACCCGAAGCTGTTGAGTTATCAAGTGTATACTTAACAAATGAAAAACTAACTGCCGATGAAATTATTGATCGCGTTGAAGAAAACTTAACGAAAAATTACAACAAGGATTATACGAAAAATCGATTTTTCATGCGCGAATCGTTCAATCAATATTATAAAAAACTAAACTTTCAGTATAAAAAATCAAGTATTAAAGAAATTACTAAAGGGTTAATTGATAGTATGATTAGCACTATACCCAAACGTACGGCATTTCATAACGAAACTTTAGGCGACTTTTATGCTAAAAAAGACGAAGCAAATAATAAAGTAACTATTCTTAAAACTTCTAAACTCTATAATAAAAACCAAGAAGTATCTTTTGAAGGCTTACAAGACAAGTTTATGGAAGTACTTAATAAGAATGTAAAAAAAGACTCCTATTTAAAAATTAAATCTGGACTTTTTGGAACCAAAGTTAGTGTAGACTCTATAGTAAATACTGCAAAAAACAGTGAAGAAATAAAAGATAATTACGAGCAAAACAATTACTTTTTTTCCCGAAAAAAAAGCCTAACAGCAATGGTAAATCGATTATTTTATGAAGAAGATTCAGAAGTAAACGTAATTCACAAATCAAATAGGTACGATTTTGTATTAGAAGACTATGTATTCATTGAAGATAATTTTTGCTATGTTATTGCCTTTACCCCTGGTAGGTTTGAAGATTTAGGAGGAAAATTATATATAAACACTGAAGATTTTGCCGTATTGCGTATTGATTATAAAAACACAGGATTAATTTATGACAAAGTCTTTAATATGCTAGGAGTTAACATAAATCATATGACATTTAAAGGAACTATGATTTTTAGTAAAAGTACCGATAATACCTATAGGTTAAAATATGTGAGTCATATTAACGGCAGATCATTTAAGCTAGACAGACCTTTAACAGTTATAGAAAAAAACAAGCATGTTAAAGGGCGTAGAAAACAAAATGAACTTAAACTTCAAATGCAGTTTAACATCATAGATTTAAACAAAAAAGAATTAATTGTATTTGATAACAAGAAAGTTACTAACCACGAGTATAACGCAATTAAAGAAACAAAAAAAGTAGATGTAAAATATTTTTCTAGTTACAATGCCGATTTCTGGAAAGGTTATAATATTATTGAACCTAACCAAGCAATAAAAGAGTTTACAGCATTTTAATACTTTTATGAGTATTCTGGAACTTTACCTACTACTCCATCAAAAAAGCTATACATAAAATTAAAATCGGCTTCTTTATCTTCTGTAGGATAAAAAGGGGCTGATATTTTATGTTGTTTTTTACCAAAATCAAAAGCCACCATTACAATAGGTACATTGGCTGCTTTAGCAATGTAGTAAAACCCTGTTTTCCACTTATCAACTTTTTTACGTGTACCTTCTGGAGCTATATTTAACCGAAATTCATCTGTTTTTTTAAATAACTCTGCATAAGCTTCTACTTTATTTTGACCTTCGGTTCTATCTATAGAATACCCTCCTACTCTTCGCAAATACCAACCTAAGGGCCAAACAAACAACTCCTTTTTAGCTACAAAATTAATACGCGTTTTAGTTATGCTTCGCAAAAGTAACCCCATAGGAAAATCATGCCAATGAGTATGTGGCGCTGCAATAACAACATATTTTTTTAACTCTTTAGGAAACTCTCCAACTATCCTCCATTTTAAAAGTTTAAAGTAGATAAATTTATACATAAATTATTTTTTATTGAGGAAAATGACCCCACAAAGCTACATCATTTTACAATATAATAGTTATTTTTGGAATGCTATTACTACAATTATGAATTTCCTTAAAATACTAGCTAGCTACATTTACCCAATTACCATAAAAAGCATACCATCTGAAAGGTCTGGTGTTATTGAACTTACTTTAGTGAATGGAAGGTTAGTAATGGATTCTAAAAGTGCTAATTACAGCTATGGCAGTCTGCAAAAAGTACTAAAAAAAGGATTACAATTTATAGGAAGTAGTCGTTTGCACACTTTTAATTCTATATTGGTATTAGGGGTTGCGGGTGGCAGTGTAATTAAAACACTACGTGAAGATTTTAAACTTTCTGCATCAATTACTGGTGTTGAAATTGATGGAGAAATACTTGATCTTGCAAATACCTATTTCCAACTAAATAAAATAGAAAAGTTACATCTTATAAAAGCAGATGCTTTTACTTATATAAAAAGCTGTCAAAAAAAATTTGATTTAATTATTGTTGATATTTTTAACGATTCCCAAATGAGTGCTCAATTATTTGATATATTATTTTGGAAAGACATACATAGAACTCTAAATAAGAACGGGGTATGCTTATTCAACTCCATAATACATTCTAAAGAAAATCAAGTAAGAAACCTAGAGCTTACTAAACAATTAGAAAAATTATTTACGAAAACTGAAACGCTTAAAACACATCAAATTAACGAGCTATTTTTATTAAGTAAATAAAATATTTACTTAATAAACTCTTTATTTGCCTTTACTAAATCTTCTGGGGTATCTATACCAATAGAAACATGTTTAGTTTCAACCATTTTTATAGTTTTATTATATGCTAAGTAACGTATGCATTCAATTTTCTCACTAGCCTCTAAGTATTCCATATCCATTTTAGTAAATTCTAACAAAGCGCTTTTTCTAAAAGCGTATATACCTTGATGCTTAAAATATTTAGTGGTGCTTTTTTCGCGTGGAAAAGGAATTGGAGATCTTGAAAAGTACAACGCAAAATTATTTGTATCAACAATCACCTTTACATTATTTGGATTATTAATCTCATTAAGGTCAGTTATTTGATGCATTATAGAGGCCAAGTCAATGTTTTTATCATCATCATTTTTAAAAACCCTTAGCAAATCGGCTAAAGCATCTTTATGTACGTTTGGTTCATCACCTTGTACATTAACTACGATATCACAATCAATGGATGCTACAGCTTCTGCTATACGGTCACTACCACATTCATGCTCAGCTATACTCATAATTGCTTTTCCGCCCTGCTGTGTTACCTCATTAAAAATAATTTCCGAATCGGTTACAACATACACTTCCTCAAACAAACCTGTATTTACAGCATTAATATAGGTACGCATTATAACAGTCTCCCCAGCTAAATCTTTCATTAATTTACCAGGAAACCTTGATGCTTCATAACGCGCTGGAATCATAGCTATTATTTTCATATAACTGTTGTGATTTTAAATTCTTACAAATAAATACTGATTGTACCACATTGCTAATAATGATATTATTAATAAAATAATTGTGGTGTAAATATAATTTTTGCTAAATAACTCCTTGCCCTTTCTAAACAAAACAACTAGTGAACAGAAAAAAGCTAAAACTGAAATACCAATAACACTAAATTGTAAACTTTCTGTAAAACTATTTAATGCCTCATAGTAAACAAAAATATAGGTGACAAATATGGTTAGGGCACTTAAACCACAACACAACGCATATAATTTATTAAAGTTCATTGGCTAACATTTTTTATACTTATCATAAAGACCTTTGCCTTCATTAATCATAGGAATAATTTTTTCTAATCTTTTAAATTTAGTATTCTCTTTTTTTGCCTCATCAATATATGTAGCATACTCACGTTGCTTAGCTATTGATAAAGCATTAAATTTTTTATTAAAGATGTTATTTCTTAACAATTGTTCTTTTAGCAATTGCGGTAATACCAGTTTTTTATTAGTTCGTGTTGGCTTTATTTCTTTACCTAATTTTTGATTTTGAATAGCCTCCAAAATATAGGCCTTTAATAATTGCTTATCTTCAATTTTATTAGTTTCAAAACGCCATTGTCGCAAAGCTTTAGTTTTTCCTTCTTGTGCATTTGTTAATTTTTGAGCTTTATCCTGTAAAAAAACACCTTGAAAAAACCACAAGCACGCATGGTTTTTAAACGCAGCCATACCAATAACATTTTTACCATTCATCATAAATACAGGAGCATTCCACTTGATGGTTTCTTCTAATGAACATGCCAACAAAATTTCATGAAGTTGTAAGAGTAACTCTTTCCAGTTATTATGTAAAGCTATATACTCTTCGACAGAACTTATCTTTGCCATAATTTATCTAAGCGCGTTTCGCACTTTTTTAAAAAAGAAAAAAACTCCTATTAATAACAATACCACAATAGCAATAGCTACTACTGGTAAAAAAATTGAAAACGCAGATAATGCTGTTGCTGTTCCAGTTTCAACAGTTGAAACTACTGGATTAGCAACACCAACCGTAGTTGCTGTAGATGCGGCACGAGTTCCAGCTGCACTACCTTTAATTGCAGCTGCAGTTCCTCCTCCTGCAATAATAGCCAAAGACCAGGTTACTATAGGATCTAAATTAGCCGCTGTACTAACCACAACAGCTGTGCCTGCAATAGCTGCAAGAGGTACAGCGATAGTATCTAATAAGTTATCAAATACAGGAATATAATATGCAAATATCTCAAGTATAGTTGCAATACCTAAGGTTATTAAAGCAAAACAACTTCCTACCCATTGCCAACTATCATTTAATGGTATTATATTAAAATAAGCTGATAAACTTAAAGCAAATAATGGTAAAAAAACTCTAAACCCTACTGAGGCAGCTAAACCAACACCTAAAAAAATACTTATGAGTGTTTCAGAAAGTTCTAACATAATAGCATTATTATTTTTTTGAAAGATACATAATTAATCATCTTCAGTAAAAAAATCATTACCAAAACCTATTAAATAAAGTTTTTCTTCAGCTCTTGTTATGGCAGTATATAGCCAGCGCATATAATCTTTACTTACACCATTTGGTAAATAAGGTTGTTCTACAAAAACAGTTTTCCACTGCCCCCCTTGTGATTTATGACATGTAATAGCATAGGAAAATTTAACTTGCAAAGCATTAAAGAACTTGTTCTGCTTTATTTTCATAAATCGTTTGTATTTGGTAGTTTCATTTTCATAATCTTTCTGAACTTCTTGATACAATCTATTACTATCTTCATAAGATAATGCGGGGGTTTCTGCATTAATTGTATCAAGCAATAATACGGTTTCAATGGCTTTCATATTAGGATAATCAACCATACGTACTTTTACTTCTGCAAAACGAAAGCCATACAACTCTTTAAAATTAAAAATTTCAAGTATTTCAATAATATCACCATTAGCAATAAAGCCAGCTTCGGAACTCTCTTTTATCCAAAAATAGTTATTTTTAACCACCATCAAATAATCACCAGCATTCAGATCATTTTCTTGAAATAAAATTCTACCACGTATTTGTTGGTTATAAATATTCGCCCGTTTATTTGAACGTACAATTATAGCTGTATCTTCCTTTCCATTATGAGAGTACGCTTGATCTATAGCATTTTGAATTTCATAACCATCTTGCAAACGAACAATGTCTGTATAATTAGTTAAGTTAAACTGAAAAGAATCAAAAAACTCACTCGCCAACTGCTCCCGAAGTATCGTAGCATTACTTAAAATACCAGAATCTTCTGCTTGACGAACAACCTCGTCTAATTCAATAAAATCTACCTCTTTATTATAGTTAAGTGCTAATTTATTTTCGTTTAAAGCTGGACTTACGTCTAACTTAACAGGAGGTAACTGCGCAGTATCGCCAATAAACACTAGTTTACATTTGTGACCGGAATACACATATTGCAATAAATCATCTAATAGCGAACCATTATCAAATAATTTTGAATCGGTTGTTATATCAGATATCATCGATGCTTCATCAACTATAAACACCGTGTTTTTATGTTTATTTGGTTGTAATACAAAAGATACTCCTCCACCTCGCTGTTTCTTGGGGAAATATATTTTTTTGTGTATTGTTAAAGCTTCGCGTTTAGCATATTTAGCTATTACTTTAGCTGCCCTACCCGTTGGTGCAAGTAACACAGCACTTTTATGAGCATGCCATAAATTGTTAACCAGCGTACTTATTAATGTAGTTTTTCCAGTTCCTGCATACCCCTTTAATACAAACAATTGATCTTGATTTGTATCAAAAATAAACGAGGCTAAACGCTGTAGTACAATATCTTGCTTTAAGGTTAAAGTATATGGAAATTTTTCAGTTAATAAGTTATGGAATTCAGTGGCTGTCATACAATAAATGTCAGGGGAAATTTTGATTTTCAAAGATAGGTAGTATTTTTTCTTTTATTACTTTACTGATTGAAAAAAAAATGTAAATTTGCGTACAAGCATTAATTAAATCTTACAAATAATGATAACATTACTTTTAATTGTATTAACCTTAGTAGCTGTTTTTGTAATAGTAAAACTAATAGATAAGTTTGTTCCTCAAAGTAAAAAGTGGATTTTTACATTATTATTTTGGGCTATTGCTATAATAATTGGTAAAGCTCTTTATGATTCAATTATGGAGCCTATTGAGTTTAAAAAGACTAAGGAGGTACGTTATGCAGAAGTTATTGAAAGTTTGAAAGATATTAGAGATGCCGAAATAGCTCATAAAGCTGTAACTGGAAAATATAGTGGTGATTGGGATGCTTTAGTAAAGTTTATTGATACTGCTAAATATACACTTACACAACGTAGAGATTCTACTATTATTGATGTTGAATTAACTAAACGTTTTGGAGGAGTTGAAATGACAAAGGACATTGTAATTATTGATACTTTAGGTACTGCATCAGTAAAAGATTCTATCTTTAAAAACTCAACACGTTATAAAACTATGATGAATGTTCCTGGTACTAACGAGAAATTTGAATTGAAAGCAGGTATTTTAGAAAAAGGAAACTCTAAACTACCAGTTTTCGAAGCTAAGGTTGGTAAAAAAGCTATATTAGCTGATCAGCCAGAAAATTTAGTAGCAGAAGAACTAGAGACAATTGCTGTTGACGGTGTTAATGGTGCCGAAATTAGTGTTGGTTCTATGACAGAAATTAGTACAAATGGTAACTGGCCAAGAAAATATGACGAAGAATAGTGGTATAAATACCCTATCAACTAAAGTATTGTCCGTTCAAGTTAGCTTGAATGGACTTTCTTTTTGTATACTAGATTCTTCTGAAAATGTTATTCTTTTTTTACATGAATTAACATTTGACAAGTCTAAAAACCCTTTTGAAGTAGAACAAAAACTCAAAGAAGAATTTAATAAACAACCGCTACTCCAACAAGAATTTAAAAAGGTAACTTTACTTCATCAAAACAACATTTGTACCTTTGTGCCCAAATCGTTTTATAATGAAAATAACTTGGTAGATTATTTAAAGTTTAACAATAAATTATTTGAATCTGATTTTATAGCAACAGATCTAATTGAAGTACATAATATCATGGCAGTATATGTGCCTTTTGTCAATATAAATAATTATTTTTTCGAACTATTTGGCAGTTTCGAATATCAGCATAGCAGTAGCATTTTGGTTGATAACCTACTACAACAAGCTACAGCTATAACTACAAAACTTTACTGTAATATAGAAAATGAAACTTTTGAATTGGTTTATATAAAAAACGGCCAACTTCAGTTGTTTAATACTTTTGAATATAGTAGCAAGGAAGACTTTATATACTACATTTTATTTACCATTGAACAGCTTGAATTAAATACAGAAACAATTGATTTTATCTTTTTAGGAAATATTGGCTTGAATGATAATTTGTATAGTATAGCGTACCAATATATACGGAATATATCATTTGGTAGTAGAAATACGCAATTTACTGTTCATGACCTTGAACAAAAACCTAAATATGGATATAATCATTTCAGTCTTTTAACCTCTCTTTAAATGCGAATTATCTCTGGAAAATATAAAGGCCGTAAAATAGTAGCTCCTAAAAAACTGCCTGTACGTCCCACAACAGATCTGGCAAAAGAATCGTTATTTAACATACTTAATAATCAGTTTTATTTTGATGAGATTATTGTGTTGGATTTATTTTCTGGTACTGGTAATATTAGTTATGAGTTTGCTTCAAGAGGTTGTACTCAACTTACCGCTGTTGATGGTGATTATGGTTGCGTTAATTTTATAAAAAAAACAGCTAAAGAATTTGATTTCAATATTACAAGTATTAAAAGTGATGTTTTTAAGTTTTTAGAGAAGACTCCTATTCAGGCAACCATTATATTTGCTGATCCTCCTTATAATTTTTCAGATGAACAATTTGCTACTATAAGTAACTTAGTATTTACTAACAATTTATTAGAAGAATCAGGCTATTTAATTATCGAACACTCTGCTCACACTAAATTAGAGAAACTCAAAAATTTTAGTTTCTCTAAAAAATATGGAGGCTGTGTGTTTAGTTTTTTTGAACATCCAGAAGCTGATAATGAATATAACAACAATTAGATATTCTTTATTATTTTAAAAATATCTTTATTTAAAATACTTTTCTGCTAGAGTTTCACATTTATTCAAGGTGTCTTTTATATCATCAAAAGTAGTTCGTGGGTTTATTAAACACATGCGTAATACTACTTGACTTTGCAATATTGTAGTAACTAACAACGCTTCTTTAGATTTTACAATTTCTTCAGAAATGTTTTGATTTAACTGATCGAGTTCATTTTCTGATAGCTTTGAATTAATAGGATGATATCTAAAATTAATTACTGCTAAAGTTGCAGGAGAAATAACTTCCCAGTTTGAGCTTTCCCTCAACTCTGTTTCAACTTTTTCAGCTAAAGCAATATTATAATCTATAGCTTTTCTAAACGCCGATAATCCAAAGGTTTTAACAGACATGTATAACTTTAAAGCTCTAAAACGTCTGGTTAACTGAATCCCATGATCATAAAAATTAATCTCTGATGCATTACCTTCAATATCTCTTAAATATTCTGGTTTTTCACTAAATGTACTACTCAACCATTTATGATTTCTTACCAATAAGCACCCCATTTCATAAGGTTGAAACATCCATTTATGCGGATCAATAGTCAATGAATCAGCTTTTTCAATACCGGAAAGTATTTTTTTTCCTTGTTTTGATAGTATTGCAGCTGCACCATACGCTCCATCAATGTGAAACCAAATATTTTCTTTCTTACAGATAACCGATATCTCATTTAAAGGGTCTACAGTTCCTGTATTAGTTGTTCCCGCAGAAGCAATGATGCAAAAAGGAGTTAAGCCTTCCAACTTATCTTTTGCAATGGCGTTTTTCAATTTATTAATAGCCATTTTAAACTCTAAATCAGTAGGAATTATGCGTACTTGCTCTTTTTTAAAACCAAGTACTCTAATTGCTTTTACATTTGACGAGTGTGCTTGATCAGACATATAAATTACAGCCTTAGAAAAATCATCGCCACAACATTGTTGCCTTGCTGTAACTAATGCTGTTAAGTTAGCCATTGAACCACCACTAGTAAATATTCCTCCCCCTTTTTTAGCAGGAAATTTAAATAGCTTTAATAGCCAATTCATAGTAACAATTTCTAACTCAGCAGCTGCTGGAGAACCTACCCAGCCACCAGCAAATACATTGAAACCCGTTGCTAAAATATCACCGATAACACTAATATAATTACTAGGCCCTGGTACAAATGAATATGATTTAGGATGTGTTACAATATTACTCTTTGGTAAAACATCTTTTAAAATGAAATTTAAAATTTCATTTGCATTGGTTGAATCTTCTGGGGCAGTTTCTAAAAACAGATTGTCCATTTCTGCTCTTGTAGCAGTAACAACAGGCAGCTTTTTATTTTGACTATCAAAATGATTAACTATGGCGTCAATAGCTTGGTACCCCAATTGTTTCATTTCTTCTTTACTCAATTCTAACTTATATGAATTATCTAACATCTGCTTTAGTTTTCTACAAAATTAAATGAATTGCGAAAGCTGTTAAGTGACAATTATCATATATTAACTCAACTACTACCTTTAATTTTACCGTCAAAATTAATGTATATGCAATCGTTAGTTCAAAAATATAATGTGCCAGGGCCTCGCTATACCAGTTACCCTACCGTTCCTTATTGGAATAAAGAAGGTATTTCCCGTGAAAACTGGATAAAAACATTTCAATTAGCTTTTTCTAAAAGTAATCAAACAGAAGGAATTAGTTTATACATCCACTTGCCCTTCTGTGAAAGCCTATGTACTTTTTGTGCTTGCCATAAGCATATAACAAAACGTCACGAAGTTGAAGATGATTATATTAATACAGTTCTTAAAGAATGGCAACTGTATTTAGATGCTGTCTTAGAACGTCCAATAATTAAAGAAATTCATTTAGGAGGAGGAACACCTACTTTCTTTTCAAGTAATAATTTAAAACGCTTGATAGACGGTATTTTTAAGTATGCTGATAAACACCCTGAACATGAGTTTAGTTTTGAAGGACATCCAAACAATACCACAAAAGAGCAATTACTAATATTATATAATCTTGGGTTTACTAGAGTAAGCTTTGGAGTACAGGATTATGATGAAACAGTACAGAAAGCTATTCATCGTGTTCAACCTTTAAAAAAGGTACAGCAAGTAACCACTTGGGCAAGAGAGATTGGTTATACTTCCGTTAGCCATGACTTAATTTTTGGCTTACCTTTTCAAAACTTGGAAAAAGTTAAAAATACTATAACAATAACCAATAGCTTAAAACCTGACAGAATTGCTTTTTACAGTTATGCTCATGTACCTTGGATTAAAGGAGTAGGACAACGTGGATTTAACGAAGCAGATTTACCCAAAGAAACAGAAAAGCGACAACTATATGAACAAGGAAAACGTTGGCTAGAACAAGCTGGATATATTGAAATTGGAATGGATCATTTTGCCTTAAAAAGCGATAGCTTATATAAAGCAACAACAGCTAAAACCCTACACAGAAACTTTATGGGTTATACCGCAAATAAAACACAGTTAATGATAGGGCTGGGAATGTCGGCAATTAGTGACTCATGGTATGCTTTTGCTCAAAACGCTAAGACAGTTAAAGAATATACTCAACTTGTAAACGATGGCATAATTCCTATTTTCAGAGGACATGAATTAAGTAACGAAGATTTAATTATTCGTCAACACATTTTAAATATTATGTGTCATTTTACAACTTCATGGGAACAAGAAGAAATGCAGTTTGAAGGGCTCGAAAATTACATTAAACTTCTTGATGAAATGAAACAGGATGGCTTAGTTAACATTCACAAAAACACATTAACTATACCGGAAAAAGCTAGAGCTTATGTAAGAAATATATGTATGGCTTTTGATGCACATTTACAACGCAATAAACCCAGTACAAAATTATTTTCTATGACTATTTAGTTAGCTCAAAAATCACAAACAAAAGTCCTAATAATAAACTATTAGGACTTTTGTTTTTCTTAGTACTTTAAAACTAGTATTGATCTAATAAATACATAATTAAATCGGTTGTAGTAACAATACCTACTAACTTTCCATTTTCTTCAACTGGTAATGCATGAAAATTTTCTTTTGCTAAAATTTTAGCTACATCATAAACAGTATCCGTTGCTTGTACGCACTTCACCGTCTTTACCATTACCTGCTGCAAAGTAAACATATTGTAAACAATAGTATCTACATGATCTTCATCCTCATAAGCAGCATCAGCATAACTAATACGCAATAAATCGGTATAACTTAACATTCCAACTATTTTATCATTATTAACAACGGGAACATGCCTTATATTATGCTTCTTAAATAACCCTTCTGCTTTTTCTAAGCTATCAGTTATATTTAATAATACTAAATTACTGGTCATGATTTTTGAAACTGGAACTCTTTTTTTCATAGTAAAAATGTTTATTCCTTATAAAGTTAAGGACTATTAATAATGAATTTTGAAGTATATTTTTTTAATTATTTTCAGTATAAAGTTCGCAAAAAAACAGGTAATAACTTCTGATATAAGTTATCAAAATAACTGATAAAAATCAGTTATTACGGGCAATACAAAGGAGTACTTGATAAAAACAACGAATTATCTGCTGGAGAAATAAACGGTATTCCTAAACCTAAACCTCTAAATATAAATAGCACCCCCACAACTATAACAAAAAAGGGTATTGCCTTTTGTAAACGTAATCGAAAAGTAGATGAAAATGC
This sequence comes from uncultured Flavobacteriaceae bacterium, assembly GCA_947493535.1. GTDB lineage: Bacteria > Bacteroidota > Bacteroidia > Flavobacteriales > Flavobacteriaceae. The sequence goes on from CANLRK010000008.1 coordinate 29,543, forward strand.
ATCCTTCACATACAATAAAATACTTAGTAACGGTATAGTTCCTAATCCGTACAAAGTCATATATAACACTGAGGAATATACATCATTTAATGCAACTGCACCAACCAAAGCAATGTACACCATTCCACAAGGCAAGAAACCGTTAAAAAAACCAATCATAAAAATAGCATATAATGATTCCTTTTTAAGGTATAAACCAAGCTGCATTTTTAAGCTGTTTAATAGCTTTGTTAATGGAGAAGCAGTTGTAGTTATTGTATGGCTAATTTTAGGGAACAGTATTAATACTATCATAATTATACCAATAATAATAGATAAATATTGCTGTACACCAGATAAAAACAGTCCTTTACCTATTACTCCAAATAAAGCGCCTAAAATACTGTAACTTATTATACGTCCAATATGATACAATAATATCTGTAAATGCTTTTTAGTAGTATTGGTTTTACTTAGTGGTAACAACATAGCTATTGGTCCGCACATGCCTATACAGTGTAAACTACCTAAAAAACCAAGTATAAAACCTGCTAATATCATTTTATAACATTATTTCCTTTTTGTATAAATACGCTACTTTATTACTTGTAAAGTCAATTATAATGTTCCAACGACCACCAACAAGATCTTTTTTTGGTAAAAATAAGACGTTGGAAGAAATTTTTAAGGGAATTTCAATATCCAATTTCTTGTTTGATGGTCTGTATAGGAACACTTTCCCTTGAATAGTTTTTGGGTCTAAATCTTTCGGAAACTCAATGGTAATTCCACCTTGAACATGTTCAATTTTTATAGGTTTATTTAATAGTTTCAAGTTATTTTCTTTGTCAATTTCTTGTTGATAAGCCAACTCTTTATTGTAATATTCAGTAGCTACTAAATCATGATCATATTTTGAGTTTGTAGACATTTTTATAACAAAGAATAGAATGAATGCCATAAAAGCAATTATAGCAACAACTATTGACGTTCCCCAGTTCATTTTCATAACAATATTATTTTATTAGTTTTATCTAAATTTTCTTGGTCCTAAAAAATTAGTAGAAGTCGTTTCTATTTTTTTGCCGTTACTAAAAACACCTACCTTAATTTTTTCTCTGTCATTTTTCAATTCAGACTTAGGAATTTCAATAAATAAAGTTCCAGTAGCTAAGCTTTGTTTACTTAACTCTATTTCTGTAATACCAACAACTTTTATTGTTCCTTTATGCGATAGTAATTTAAATTCTAAATCAGTTATGTCGTTACTTGTTTTGTTTACTAATTTGTAAGTAAACACATTACTTATAATGTTATTCGCTTTTTTTTCATATAACTGACCTGGTAATTTTATTAAGCTAGCTTCTACATCATTTCGCAAAAATAACATTACACTTAAAACTCCTAATAGTAACAATAGTACTAATGAATATGCTTTGGTACGAGTAGTAAATATAACTTTCTCTCCTTTGCTTATGTTGTCTTCAGAATCATACCGTATTAAACCTTTTGGCAGATTAACTTTTTCCATCATAAAATCACAAGCATCAATACAAGCAGTACAGTTTACACATTCTAATTGCGTTCCATTACGTATATCTATTCCTGTTGGGCAAACTTGTACACATTGAAAACAATCTATACAATCTCCTTTACCTGAAGCTGGTCTATCTTCATTTTTCTTAAATTTAGCACGCCCCTCTTTTTTTTCTCCTCTTACATAATCATAAGCTATATTAACCGTTTTATTATCTAATAAAACTCCTTGCAACCTACCATAAGGACATGCAATAACACACACCTGTTCACGAAACCACGCAAATACAAAAAAGAATACTGTACTAAAAATTAATAATGCTACTAAGGCACTAATATGTGAAAAGGGCTCTACAAATACATAATGAAGCAATACATCTCCTCCAATAAAGTAAGCTAAAAACACATTTGCTATCAAAAATGAAATGGAATAAAATATTAGCCACTTCAATACTTTTTTTCGTATTTTTTCACTATTCCACGGCTGTTTATTAAGTCGTATTTGAGCACCTCTATCACCCTCAATTGCATACTCTATTTTTCTAAAAACCATTTCCATAAAAATAGTTTGTGGACAAATCCAACCACAAAATATTCTTCCAAACACCACGGTAAATAGGACTATAAACAGAACTCCTATTATCATGGCCATTACTAATAAATGAAAATCTTGAGGCCAAAATGGAAACCCAAAAATGTTAAATTTTCTATCTAGTACATTAAACAGTAAAAATTGATTTCCGTTTACTTTTAGAAAAGGAAAAGAAAACAAACACGCTAATAACAACCAACTTAGTTGTGTTCTGTATTTATAAAATTTACCGGAAGGTTTTTTAGGAAATATCCAATTTCGTTTTCCTTCTTCAGTAATTGTTCCAATGGAATCTCTAAATACTTCTTTTCCTTGATCTGACATCTAATTAATTTATTGTGATATAAACACAAATTATTTCTTCATTTCTTCTTCGACAGAAGTTGTTGTCGCCTCTTCAGATTTTTTTTCTTCCCACAAATCTCCTTGAGGATCTTTTCCCTCAGCAGGATTTGTACCCTGAAGTGTTAATATATAAGAAGCTACCTTTTGTATTTCAGATGGTTTTAATCCTTTTTTAGACCAAGCTTCCATTCCTTTTGATGGACGACCACCTTCGGAAATAGTTTTAAATATATTTTTTATACCTCCTCCCAATATCCAATATTGATCAGTTAAGTTAGGTCCTATACTTCCTCCTCCATCTGGTTTATGACAAACTGCACAATTTTGCACATAAATTGCCTTTCCTTCTTCTAAATCTAAAGCTTCGGTAAGAGCAGTTACGGTTGTATAATCCACCATATCCTTAGCTATTTTTTTATACTCTTCTATTTCTATACGAGCAATTTCCATTTCTTCTTCAAACTCTTCTGATTGTGTGTACCCTCCAAACACATGAAATCGTGCCAAGTAAATTACGGCAAAAACAATCGTAGCATAAAATCCCCAAACCCACCATGGTGGTAAAGAATTATCTAACTCTTTTATACCATCGTAATTGTGATTTAATACAATTTCTTCTTCATTTTCAATAGGTGTTGCGTTAGTAGCATCTTTTAAAAACTTTGTTAACCAGGTTGGTTTTTTAGCTTGAGCAGCAAGTCTAGCTTCTCTTTCTTCTGGCGATAATAAACGCCAAACTACGCTATTAATAGCTGCAAGGCATATTTCAAAAACTATTAATAAAAATAAAATTAATAGTAATATCCATGCTACTTCAGGATACTTAATAAATGCCGGCTGATCTCCTGAATCAATAAAATATTCAAAAATTGCAGCAGAAGCAAAAAATATTAATGGCAAACGTATATATGATGGAAAATATTTTTTCATGTGTTTAGTTTTTAGTTGTCTAATGGTAATTGACTTACTTTATCTATATATGATTTTTTTGATTTGATAACCCACCAAAATAACGCTATGAAAAAGGTGAAAAATATTAATAATGAGATGATTGGGTAAATTTCTATACCTTCAATCGTTTCCATATGGTGCTTTATAAACTTTAACATAATACTAGTGTTTAGTTTTGAACAGTTTCTTTTACTTTAATATCTGTACCTAAGCGTTGTAAATAAGCTATTAAGGCAACAATTTCTCTTTCTTGAAGAGGTATAAATTCACTTCCTTTTTCAGCTGCTTCCTCTTTAAATGAAGTTCCTATATCGTCATTTTCTAATAAATCGTTAGCAATAGCATTAGCCTGCTTTACAATACTTGCATCTGCATTAGCAATCTCATCAGTAGTATAAGGAACTCCTAAGGCAACCATCGCTTCCATCTTACTCTTCGTTTGTGAAAAGTCTTGCTTATTAGAAATTAACCAAGGATAACGAGGCATGATTGATTTTTCTTCTATTGCCTGTGGATCATACATATGGTTAAAGTGCCATACATTAGATTTTAATCCTCCTTCACGGTGTAAGTCTGGACCAGTACGCTTAGACCCCCATAAAAATGGATGATCATACACAAATTCTCCTGCTTTTGAATATTCACCATAACGCTCAACTTCCGAACGGAATGGACGAACCATTTGTGAGTGACAAGAAACACATCCTTCTCGTATATATATATCTCTACCTTCTAACTCTAATGGTGTATATGGTTTTACACTACTTATAGTAGGTATGTTAGAATCTACCATAATAGTAGGCACTATTTGAATTACTCCTCCTATTAAAATTGCTACAGTAGCTAATATTGTTAATTGTACCGGTTTACGCTCTAACCAAACATGAAAAGTTTCTCCTCGTAAGCGACCTTTACCAATTTTCTGTAATGCTGGTGCTTCAGCTAATTCATCTGTTACATTAGCTCCTGCTTTTATTGTTTTTACAATGTTATATAGCATTACGAAAGAACCTAATATGTAAATAGAACCACCTATTGCACGCATCCAATACATTGGCATAATTTCTACAATAGTATCAACAAAACTATATACTAATGTCCCTTCTGGAGCAAATTGTTTCCACATTTCTGCTTGTACAAACCCTGCAACATACATTGGTAATGCATATAAAATTATACCTAAGGTCCCTAACCAGAAGTGTGTATTAGCCAATTTAGTGGAGAATAGAGAGGTTTTAAACATACGTGGCACCAACCAATATATCATACCAAAGGCTAAAAAACCATTCCATGCTAAAGCTCCTACGTGAACGTGAGCAATAATCCAATCAGTAAAATGTGCAATTGCATTTACATTTTTTAATGATAACATTGGCCCTTCAAATGTAGCCATACCATAACCTGTTATAGCAACTACCATAAATTTTAATACCGGATCAACACGTACTTTATCCCATGCACCCCTTAAGGTTAATAATCCGTTAATCATCCCCCCCCATGACGGAGCAATTAACATTACTGAAAATGCAACTCCTAAGTTTTGTGCCCAATCTGGTAAAGCAGTGTATAGCAAGTGGTGTGGCCCTGCCCATATGTATATAAATATTAATGACCAAAAGTGAACTATTGATAATTTATATGAATATACCGGTCTTTCTGCTGCTTTAGGAACAAAATAATACATTAACCCTAAAAAAGGTGTTGTTAAGAAAAATGCTACTGCATTATGACCGTACCACCATTGTACTAAGGCGTCTTGAACCCCTGCATATACAGAATAACTTTTCATAAATGAAACAGGTAATTCTAAACTATTGAAAACATGTAATACTGTTACTGTTACAAAGGTTCCTAAATAAAACCATATAGCTACATATAAATGGCGTTCTCTTCTTTTTAAGATTGTCCAAATCATATTCACTCCAAAAGCAACCCAAACTAAAGCTATAGCAATATCAATAGGCCATTCCAACTCAGCATACTCTTTACTAGAGGTGTATCCTAAAGGTAAAGTTATTGCTGCTGCTACAATTATAGCTTGCCAACCCCAAAAGTTAAACTTACTCAAAAAGTCACTCGCCATTCTTGTTTTTAACAAGCGCTGTAAAGAATAGTATACACCTGCAAAAATTGCATTACCTACAAAGGCAAAAATTACTGCATTAGTATGCAAAGGTCTTAATCTACCAAAACTTAACCACGATATCCCATCGGTTAAATTAGGAAAGATAAACATTAGTGCTAGTAACAACCCAACACTCATACCTACTAACCCCCATAAAATAGTGGCATAGATAAAATTCTTTACAATTTTGTTGTCATAATAAAATTGTTGTAGTTCCATAAAGTTATGATTTGTTTTTTTTAGGAGATGGTTCAACTACTTCATCATCAAAAAGCATTCGTACAGAAGGGGTGTATGAATCGTCATACTGCCCACGTTTTACAGCTATAACAAAAGCTATAAAAAACATAACTGCTACAATAATACTTATGGTGATTAAAACGTATATCACTCCCATATCTTAATTTTTACCTTATACAAAGGTATTTCTAAGGAGTTTTTTAAACTATGATAAATGTCATGTTTAAGAAATAGTTTTATAAAATTATCTTAAATATTTTCGAATCATGCTATTAGATAGTACTGTAACAAAAACCACCACGCTTATTGAGCTTAACGGCATTAGAATTGCAGCTATTATAGGAGATAATTGCCCTGTTACAGCAAAAGATAACCCCACTATATTATATAAAAAAGATAAAATAAAACTGGTTATAATTATATTTTTTGTCTGTTTACCAATTGCTAATAATTCAGGTATTTTTTTTAATTTAGACGCATCAATTATAGCATCACAAGCTGGAGAAAACACATTAACGTTTTCAGCAATAACAATTCCTACATCACTTTGTGCCAAAGCACCTGAGTCGTTTAAACCATCACCAACCATTAAAACCTGTTCATTTTTTTCTTGCAAGTTTTTAATATAGTTTAGTTTATCCACAGGCTTTTGATTAAACTTTAATGCTGTTTGTTTTGGTAACATCTTTTCTAAATATTTTCTTTCACCATCATTGTCACCAGAAAGTACTACAAGTTTATAGTTTGCAGCTAATTTTTCGAATACTGAAATTACCCCCTTTCTATATTGATTTTTAAATACATACTTCCCTTTAACAGTTTCGTTTATTGAAATATACACATTGGTTTCGTTTATGTTACCAGCTGTAGCACCAACAAATACTGCCGACCCTATCTTGTAATTAATATCATTTATTGTAGCTTGAATACCTTTACCTATAATTTCTTTAAAATTAATTAGTGTCTTTTTTTCTGCATCAATTTTTAAATGATCATATAGTATTCTACTTAATGGGTGGTTCGAAGCTCTTAATGTTTGTTTAACCCCAATCAATTCTTCTTCTGTAAGTTGAGTTCCTTTATATATTATATCACTCTCTTCACGCTGAGTAAGTGTACCTGTTTTATCAAAAACTACTGTTGTAATTTTTGGTAACAACTCTACAACCATTGCGTTTTTAAAATACATTTTTTGCTTTCCAAGTAAACGCAATACATTTCCTAATGTAAATGGTGCTGACAAAGCTAAGGCACAAGGGCAAGCTACAATCAAAACTGCTGACACTGAATTTATAACACTATTTTTATCTACTACAAACCAATAAATTGCAGTTATAATACTAATTAATAAGATTATTAGTGTAAAGTACTTACTAATTGCGTTTGTTATTGTTTCTAATTTTTCTTGCTTATTTATAGAAAACACATCATTACTCCATAGTTGTGTTAAATAACTTTGTGACATGCTTTTAGACACCTCTACTTCTATTGCTCCTTTAGTCTGTTTCCCTCCAGCAAAAAGTAATTCTCCAGATTTTTTTCTAACCGGATTTGCTTCCCCTGTAACAAAACTATAATCAATATAACCTTCACCCTTTATCAATATGGCATCTACAGGTAATAATTCTTCATTACGAATTAATAGGCGATCTCCTTTTTTTACTTTATGCACAGGCTCGGCTACTTCTTCTCCATCAACTAATTTTGTTATTGCAATTGGGAAATAGGATTTGTAATCGCGTTCAAATGATAAAAAATCGTATGTTTTTTGTTGAAAAAACTTCCCTAAAAGTAAAAAGAATACTAACCCACAAAGACTATCTAAAAACCCTTGACCTGTATCTGTAATAATTTCATATACACTACGAGTAAACAATATTAATATTCCTAAAGCAATAGGTACATCTATATTTACTATTTTATGTTTTAATCCTTTATATGCAGCTAAAAAATAATCTTGTGAAGCATAAAAAACCACCGGCAATGAAAATATTAACATAATTTGACGAAAGAATGGCTTATACATATTTAACCAAAACTCATCAATTTCAAAATACTCAGGAAACGATAAAAACATGACGTTTCCAAAAGCAAAACCTGCAGTTACTAACTTAAAAAGAAGCGAATAATCTTTTTTACTAGTTGATTTCTTAGAATCATCTAAACTAATGTAAGGATCATAGCCTATGCTACATAACAGTACTACTACTTCTTGCAAAGTAATGAACTCTTTTTTGTAGGTGATTCTAACTGATTTTTTTGAAAAATTAACCTGTGAAGTAACAATGTTTACATTTAATTTATTCAAGTTTTCTAACACCCAAATACAAGAGCTACAATGTATATGAGGTATATATAGTGTAACCATTTGAATACTATCATCTTCAAACTCTAATAAACTATCAATAACCGATTTGTTATCTAAATAACTATAGTTATTTTTTATTTTTTCTGGATTCTTACCAGGGCTTGATTCTATTGTATAGTATTTACTAAGGTTATTCTGATTTAAAATTTCATAAACAGTTTTACAACCATTACAGCAAAACTGTTTCTTATCAAAATTAATATAAACCTTACTCGTATCGCCACAATGAAAACAATGTTGCTCTTTCATATCTTATTTTTACCGAATACAAATTTCGATATATACCTCTCTCTGTACAATGATATTTATCATAAAATAAATACCTTTGTTGTAATATATATTTTCTATGGGAAAGTGTCAACAATGTATAATTCGTCATTTCAATAGTTTTAAATCATTAACTACCGAAGAATTGACATGCATATCAAATTCAAAGACAGAGGTTAACTTTAAAAAAGGGCAAGTTGTTTTTACCGAAGGTTCTTCTATAAATGGTGTTTTTTGTGTGAAATCTGGAAAATGTAAACTTTCTAAGCTAAATAGTAACGGTAAAGAGCAAATTGTACGATTTGTAAAAGGAGGCGATGTTTTAGGTTACCGTTCTGTAATTGTTAATGAGCCTGTAACACTTACAGTTACTGCTTTAGATGAAATGAAAGCTTGTTTTATACCTAAAGCTGAAATTTTTGATGCACTGGATAAAAATCCAAAGTTTATAATGGATATGATGAAAACAGCATGTTCAGACTTAAAAGATGCTAACATGACGCTTTCAAAAATGGCGCAAAAAAATGTGCGTGAACGTTTAGCAGACGCATTATTGTTTTTACAAGAAACATTTGATGTTAATGAAGAAGGTTATATTGACATACAATTAAGTCGCGAAGAAATTTCAAGTATTATTGGTACAGCAACAGAATCTGCCATTAGGCTATTATCTGAGTTCAAAAAAGACGGACTCATAAACCTAAAAGGAAAAAACATTCAAATAATTAACACGCAGAAATTAAAAAATATTTCTGAAGGGTTTTAATATAGCCCCAACTATATTTAAAATATAACTGGGGCTTTTATTATTTAATCGTCATCAAAACTAATATCAGATGCTTCACTGTCCATATTATAGTCAGTACCATCCTCGTCATCATCAATAAAATTTTGCAAAGCTTGCTCTAGCTTTACTCCCACTTTAACCAAATAAATAGCTTCTTCGGTACGTATTTCTACAGCTTCAACGGTTTCGTTTTTGCTATTTTTAAACGTGATTACATCTTCCTCATTAATTCCTGACGGATATTCTTCTGCTAATAAATTTAAAATATCTGAAGTTAATTTCTTATAATCTACAATTACTCTTTTCATACAATTACATTTTTAATAGATACGCAAAAATTAATGGTGCCACTATGGTAGCATCTGATTCTATAATAAATTTAGGGGTTTCAATACCTAGTTTCCCCCAAGTTATTTTTTCATTCGGAACCGCTCCAGAATATGATCCATAACTAGTTGTTGAATCGGATATTTGGCAAAAGTAGCTCCAAAATGGTGTGTCCGTTCTTTCCATATCTTGATATAACATAGGCACTACACAAATAGGAAAGTCACCAGCTATCCCACCTCCTATCTGAAAGAAACCTATTCCATTGTCAGAATTTTCAGTATACCAATCAGCTAAAAAAGTCATGTATTCAATTCCTGATTTCATGGTAGAGGCTTTTAACTCACCTTTAAGCACATAAGAAGCAAAAATATTTCCCATGGTACTATCTTCCCAACCTGGTACTACAATTGGCAGATTTGCTTGAGCAGCCGCCATCATCCAAGAATTTTTAACATCAATTTCATAATGCTCTTCTAAAACACCTGAAAGTAATAGCTTATACATAAATTCATGCGGAAACATACGTTCATTATTCTCTTCAGCTTTTTTCCAAATTGCAAAAATATGTTTTTGTAACCGTCTAAATGCCTCCTCTTCTGGTATACAAGTATCGGTTACTCTATTTAATCCTTTTTCTAATAAATCCCATTCATCTTCTGGAGTTAAATCTCTATAATTTGGAACTCTTTTGTAATGAGAATGAGCTACTAGATTCATAATATCTTCTTCAAGGTTAGCTCCTGTACAAGAAATGATATGCACTTTATCTTGACGTATCATTTCAGCAAAAATCTTACCTATTTCAGCTGTACTCATTGCACCTGCTAAAGATACTAACATTTTTGCGCCACTATTCAATTGTGCTTCATACCCTTTTGCGGCATCAACTACTGAGGCAGCGTTAAAGTGTAAAAAGTATTTTTCTATAAATTCTGTAATTGGCTTATTCATTGTTAACTAATTTTTTCAATAATTACGTGTACTACTTCAAATAATATTAAGATGATAATAATCCACTCTAACATGCTACTATATTTATGTTGAAGCATATCATTAAATAAATCTAAATTTTCTTTAATTACGTTTAAATTATATTGTATTCCGTGATGACGGTTTACTATATCTAATTCACTTTTAATTTTATTATCCAAGGCCGATAGATTTTCATTAGACCATGCTAAATCTGGCGAATCAAAAATAAACAGGTTTTCTGCAATGCTATTTTTAAGGTTCATTGTTTTACCAATAAACACTAGCATTTTCTTTTTTGATAAATTAATTTTTCCTTTTTGTTCTAACTGTTTAGCATAAATTAATGTATTTTCATGTAACGTTGCTGTAGTGTTTAAATAATACATTAGCGCTACCGACTGTGCTAAATTTAGCATGATTATATGTGCCACATCTAAAGTTAGCTCTTGTACTTTAATTCTATCAAAATCTACCTCTATAGACTCTGCCAGTTCTATTGCATATACCTCAGAAGGTAGTTTCGTTTTTTCACCTGCCTTTAGTATTTGCGAAACGTTGTTTATTTGTTGTTCCGAACAATTTAAAAACACAACACTTCCATAGTCCTTTAAATAAAGGTAAGCTTCTTTATCAAACTCATAAAGCAGAAAAGAGGGTTCCCTTTTTAATAGCGAAAAAGAAACTGAACTACGAAAAGATTTTAAATCAATTCGTTTGCCTAAATGATATGCTTGAACAGAATACTGCATAATACCACTAAAAATCTTCTGCTTCTTTTTTTAGTTTTGACAGTTTACTAAAAGGAGTTTCCTCAGTAATCTCTTCAGTATCATAAGCATCATCATTAGACATAAACTTATAACTAAGCATTTTATAGTATAGTTTTGCCGCTAAGAAATCAGATGATTTTTCTAAAGAATTTGGACATAGCTCTACAATATCAAACCCCACAACATTTTTAGCTTCGAATACTTTCTTTAAAAATTCTAAGGTCTCATACCAAAACAACCCTCCTGGCTCTGGTGTTCCTGTTGAGGGTAAAATAGATGGATCAAAGGCATCCAAATCAAATGTTATAAATACATTTGATGTAAGTTGATCTATCACATCGTCCATCCAATAATCATTGGTAGCCATATCATGTGCGAAAAATGTTTTTTCAGTATTCATCACAGTTTTTTCAGTAACGTCCATGCTTCTAATACCAACTTGTACCAAATTGGTAGTTTGACTTGCTTCATAGACCGCACAAGCATGATTACATGTTGTACCTTCATACGACTTTCTTAAATCGGCATGTGCATCTATATGCAATACCGTTAAATTATCAAAACATTCGTTAAAAGCTCTTATTGTACCTATAGATACTGAATGTTCACCTCCAAAAATTGTAACAAACTTATTTTTATTGATATATTTTTTAGTAGCTTGATGTACAGCATCAACCATTGCTTCTGGCGAAGTGTTTTCGGTAACAGCATCAGCTAAAAACACCCCATTTTTATACACTTCGGTATCGGTTTCTATATCATATAATTCCATATTTTCAGAAGCGTTTAAAAAAGCTTCTGGACCTTTATCAGCTCCTTTTTGCCAAGTACTTGTACCATCATAAGGCACAGGAATTACTACAATTTTTGCAGTTTCTAGTTTTGCATAAGTATCTGGTATACCTGCGTAATTCTTATTCATAACCTAATATCTTTAAAAAGTCGTTATACGTTTGTTTCTCTTTATAAACGGTGGTTGTTAAGGTACCGTCATCATTTTTATTAATTAATATATGTTTTGGTTGTGGTATTAAACAGTGCTGCAAACCGCCATAACCACCTATACTTTCTTGATAGGCTCCTGTATTAAAAAAGCCTATATACAATGGTTTTTCTTTGTTATACTTTGGTAAATAAATAGCATTAATATGCTGTTCAGAATTATAATAATCATCACTATCACATGTTAAGCCTCCTAATAAAACTCTTTCATATGTATCTTCCCAACGGTTTATTGGCAGCATTATAAAACGTTTGTTTATAGCCCAACTGTCTGGTAATGTAGTTATGAATGATGAATCTATCATGTTCCAACTTTCCCTATCATTTTGCTTTTTTTGATAAAGCACTTTATAGATATTAGCACTACTTTCCCCAACAGTAAAACTTCCAAACTCGGTAAAAATATGTGGTACAGGCACCTCGGCTTCATCACAAGCCAACTTGATCTGATTAATTATTTCATCTACCATGTAAGCATAATCATAATCAAAGGCTAACGATGTTTTTATAGGAAAACCTCCACCAATATTCAAACTATCTAAGGTTGGACAAATTCGTTTTAAATCGATATATACTTTTAAGCATTTGTTTAATTCATTCCAGTAATATGCGTTATCTTTTATACCTGTGTTGATAAAAAAGTGTAGCATTTTTAAATCTACTTTTGAGTTGTTTTTAACCTCGTTTCTATAAAAGTTTAAAATGTTTTTATAACCTATACCTAGCCTTGAGGTATAAAATTCAAACTTCGGCTCTTCTTCAGAAGCTATTCGAATTCCTACTTTAAACTTCTTTTTAGTTCCTGAGGTTAATAATGGTAACTCTTCATAATTATCAATTATCGGAATACAGTTTTTATGTCCAGAATTAATTAAATTGATAATATTTTGCACATAAGCATCACGCTTAAATCCGTTACAAATAACATAGGTTTTACTATTTATTTTTCCTGATTTAATTAAGCTATCAACTATATTCAAATCAAATGCTGATGAAGTTTCTATATGAATATCATTTGATAAAGCCTCATCTAACACATGTTTAAAATGTGAGCTTTTTGTACAATAGGAATAATGATATTTACCTTTGTACTTATGCTTTTTCATTGCAGCTTTAAACCATGATTTAGCCAACTGAATGTTTTCAGAAATTTTTGGTAAATAGGTTAATTTTAATGGTGTACCATGCTCCTGAATCAGTTGCATTAAATCAAGTTCATGAAACAATAATTGTTTACGATTGTTAATAGTGAATTCCTCCTGAGGAAAATCAAATGTTTGGTGTATTAAATCAATATATTTAGTGTTCATTTTATTCAAATTAAAGGTGTTCTAACTTGCAACCAACGCATTGGGTTGCTAACATCTAATTTGAATTGAACTCAAACTCGTAGTTCTAAATATACATTACGTAGCCTAATTACTTGTAACGGGCTTACTATTATTGGTAGCACTCTTACCAAAAAACCATTTTTTTTATAGCAACCAACAATTTTTACACAAGCACGAAAATGCTTTAGTTGATGTTGATTAATATATACAAAGAAAGACATGGCAATTTAAAGTTAATGATAAGTTTATATATTAACCGTACAGTTTCTTTCTATATTACTGTACTTTTTATTGTTGTTATATTGTTGTTATATTGTTGTTTTACCTAATATAAAGTTATAGTACTCAAAATCAATTCCTGTTTCAAATATTTTTATTGACTTTTTTACTATTTCACTAGCTTTATCTGAAGTAAACCCTAAACCTATAGCATAACGATTAATAAGTTTATTTTCTTGTTCATCTATGCTATGATCGCTATAAATTATTTTGAATAAATCAAATAAATGCTCTAACCTATCTTCATATGAGCTATATGATACTAAAGGATATTTTGTTGGATTTTCAATTATTAAATCATACTCATCATCTCGAATATCTAGTTTCTTAGCAAAACGGTTTACCAACTTCATTTCAGCCTCATTCAACTCACCATCTGCAAGTGCTAATGTAACTATAGCGGCAAAATGTGCTACATTATTTCTGTGTTCACTTGATTGGTATAAATCTAAAATTCCCATTTTATTCTATGTTTTTATTTTGTTAGTGTAGGCGAAATTTTTAACTATTATGTTGCAAAAGTTTCTTCTGGTTTTTTAAAGCTTTTAAATTCGACTTTAAATCCGTTTGGGTCTTTTATAAAAAAAGATAAATGCTCCCCTACTTTATTTTCAAAATACAATACTTCTGTTGTTATTTCTAAATCTGTTTTAAAAAGTTCAGTATATAATTTTGACCATAAATCTATATCTACTATTACCCCGTAGTGAAATGATGGTATAATTTCATTACCTAAACGGTAATCTTTAAATTTAAATTCAAAATCACCAGACTTCGTAAATGTAATTTGGTTTCCGTATAAATTAATATCCAACCAAGTATTGGTATTTCTTCCTAACTCGGCTCCTAATATATCTACATAAAACTTTTTTGTATCCTCCAAGTTTACACAAGGAAGTGATAAATGGAATGCAAATTTTTTCATTTTAACACTTATTAAATACTATACTAATTCAGTTTAACTTTAAAGGTTAAGTAGGTTTATTATAATAAGTTATATGGGGAAATTAACTAATACTACTCTACTCTTATAATGAATAGCATTATGTACTTGCTCTTGTAATTTACCTATAACAACACTAGATGTTATGGCGGAAGTTAGCTTTAAATTCTGATGTCTCATTCGATGAGCTGTTTTTAAGTTTGACTTCCTAAGCTTAAAAACATCAGAGATATAAACACGTTTCATAATGTTCAACTAAACCCATAATTGGGCACGAATCTTAAAGTAAAAGTAGTCTTTTTTTATATACAAAAAAGAAAAAAGATTTTTTTTTAGAAAAAAAATAAAAGAATGTTGTAAAAAACTGTGTAAGACCACTAAAACACTGTATAACAACAACTTAACAAATTGTTATTTTAATACAAATTCCATATAAAATATAAAGAATGCCATGATGAAGATAAAATATCCAAATGCTTTTTTTAGCTTTTGTCCATCAATAAACTTACTTAGGGTGTTTCCGATAAAAATACCTATAAACGAAATTACCGTAAAACTAGTTAGAAAACCCCAATCTATATTTATAGTAAATGCATCTCCGAGGAAAAAGCCAAATAACGATTTTACAGCTATAATAATTAATGATGTACCTACGGCTGTTTTCATTTCCACATTAGCCAATAATACTAATGCAGGGATAATTAAAAATCCACCACCAGCACCAATCAATCCGGTAATCGCTCCAACTATAATACCTTCTATAAGAATTAAAGGATAGTTATATTGTACTTGCTTAAGGTTGGATTCATTTTGTTTTTTAGGCTTTAACATTGATATACCAGCAGGAATCATTAGTAAAGCAAACAAACCAAACATTCCCATTCGGCGGGTAAAGTCAAAATCACCTACAGAAAATAATACATCTGGTAAAATAGGAATTATATACTTTCTAACAGTAGTAACTCCAAGTAAGGCAGGTATTCCAAATACAATAGCTGTACGCCAATCTACATACCCTCTTAAATGTTGTTTTACCCCTCCTACTAAAGCACTAAATCCAACAATAAATAAAGAATAGGCTGTGGCTGTTTTTTCTTCTATAAGAAACAGATATGCTAAAACTGGTACGGCTAAAATTGAACCACCACCACCAATTAGTCCTAAAGTTATTCCTATTACTAAGGCACTAATGTAGCCTAAAACTTCTAATAATTCCATTTAATATCTTGTCCTTAATTACAGTAAAAGTACTACTGTTTATGCGTCTATCAAGTAACATATGTTACCTATGTTTACAAGGCTATTATTTTTATATAATTACGATGTAATTTTATTTTACCTTGATTTTCTAGTTTTTTTAATAACCTAGATATCACAACTCGTGAAGTATGTAACTCATACGCTATTTCTTGATGAGTACTTTTAACAATATCCTCTTTAGTAATGCTAACTTTATCTTTAAGATACTTTAGTAAACGCTCATCCATTTTTAAAAAAGCGATACTATCTATTGTAGTAAGCATTTCCATCAATCTACCATGATAACTTTCAAAAACAAAATTTCGCCAACTTTTGTACTTCCCTGTCCACTCTTCCATTTTCTGAATAGGAATCATGATAAGTTTAGTATTTAATTCAGTTACTGCTTTAACTTCACTTTTTTTATTCCCTAAACAACAAGATAATGTCATGGCACAAGTATCTCCTTTTTCTAAAAAGTACAACAGTAATTCATCACCATTATCATCTTCTCTTAATATTTTAATAGCCCCCTCTAATAGCAATGGCATAGATCGTATATACTGGCCTGTATCCATTATTTGAACTCCTTCATCAAACTCTTTAAGCACACCTATTTGGCTTATTTCCTCCAAAAGCTCTTGCTCAAATAAGTAACCGTAATGTTGTTTTAATTCTTGATTCATGGGTTAAAAATAATGTAATTTTAATAGTTATATATAGAAAGAATTCTAATGTGGTAATTTATTTTTTAATAAGCCATAAAACCATGTTCCTAACAAAGCACCAATAATAACTATTACAATAGGTAAAAAGCCTGCTCCTACAAGAGTAAACATAGGCCCTGGGCAAGCACCAGCTAATGCCCAGCCTAAACCAAAAATAATCCCACCTATTAAGTAACGCGCCACACTACGATCTTTATCTATAAAACGAATTGGATTACCGTCTATAGTTTTCACATTCAATCTTTTAATTAATTGCACCATAATAACGCCAAACACAAGCGAGGAACCAATAATACCATACATATGAAATGACTTAAACTGAAACATCTCATATATTCTAAACCATGATGCTGCTTCTGATTTTAGCATTACAACACCAAAGAAAATGCCTATTAATAAATATAGTATACCTCTCATAATTAAAATAGTATTGGAAATATTAAATGAATCATTATCAACCCACCTATAAAAAACCCGACAACGGCTATTAATGATGGAAGCTGTAAATTACTTAATCCAGAAATTGCATGACCAGAAGTACACCCACCAGCATAACGAGCACCAAAACCAACTAAAAGGCCACCAATTAAAAGTAATACTATACTTTTCGGGTTACTCAATATGTCATTACCATATAATTCAGTAGGTAAATAACTAGTTCCTGCACTTTTAAAACCTAAATCTTGTAATTCATTAACTACTTCAGAATTAAGTAACGGAGCCACATCACCAGACATAAAATTTACAGCTAAAAAACCACCTATGGCTGCCCCAAGTATAACTACTAAATTCCAGCGATCATTTCTCCAATCAAAACAAAAGAAATCACAAGTTTTGTCAGCGCCAAAAGCTGCACATAAAGTTCGTAAGTTCGAAGACATTCCAAATTTTTTCCCTATAAATAACAACATAAACATTGTTAAAGTTATCAGAGGACCGGCTATATACCAAGGAATGGGTTGTTGTATGATATCCATAATATTTTTTTTACAATGCAAACATAGCTCCTAAAAAAAGCTTTGGAAGTAACTTTTGATACATAATAATTATTACAAATAGTCCGTAATAAAAAAAGAGTAAACCCATTTGTAATGAGTTTACTCTTTTAAAGTATGTAATAACCATTTTGGGGCATAGTTATGATTCAAATTTATAACTAATTAATCATTAGTTAAGTAACAATTGTTACTTAAGAGGTAAATATTAAAAAATAAGCAGGCAATAAGCCGGATTCTGTACCTAAAAAGGCCCTTATCATTTATCTAGTACTATAATTACTTATAGCATCAAACCGTTTACCCTCCAACATTGGGCGTACAGCCCTCAAACGCTGGTATACATAACGTTGCACCACATAGAGTTTACCTGATTTCACTACAGCATTACCTGTACATACTTTCTGTTGCACTTGTCCGCGTCTCACGACGGACGGGCATTACCCGCTATATTGTACTATGGTGTCCGGACTTTCCTCTCTTCTTTTCAGAACAGCGATAAGGTAGCCTGCTTAGCGCAAAAATACATTTAAAATGTTAATAACTACACGGAAAATTATTAATTCTTAAATCAATAATCACGTTTGAATTTTTATATTTGTGAAGCTAATTTTTTTCAATGGAACACTTTGTAGTATCAGCTAGAAAATACCGCCCAAAAACATTTAATGATGTTGTTGGTCAACAAGCTATTACCAATACTTTATTAAATGCTATTGAAAACAATCACTTGGCACAAGCCTTATTATTTTGTGGTCCCAGAGGAGTTGGAAAAACTTCTTGTGCCAGAATATTAGCCAAAAAAATTAATCATCAAGAAGGTCATGATGATAAAAATGAAGATTTTGCCTTTAATGTTTTTGAATTAGATGCTGCTTCTAACAATTCTGTTGATGATATACGTAGCTTGATAGATCAGGTTCGTATACCACCACAAGTTGGAAGCTATAAAGTATATATTATTGATGAGGTACACATGTTATCTCAAGCAGCCTTTAATGCCTTTTTAAAAACTTTAGAGGAACCACCTAAGCATGCTATATTCATTTTAGCTACTACAGAAAAACATAAAATAATACCTACAATATTATCACGTTGTCAGATTTTTGATTTCAAGCGTATAACTGTAAAAGACACTGCTAAATATCTAGCTTATATTGCCGAAGAACAAGGAATTACTGCTGAAGATGATGCCTTACATATTATAGCTCAAAAAGCAGATGGTGCTATGCGTGACGCTTTATCTATTTTTGATCGGGTGGTAAGTTTTTCGGGTAAAAATCTTACACGACAAGCCGTAACCGAAAACTTAAATGTTCTTGATTACGACACCTATTTTAAAGCTACCAATTTAATTCTTGAAAATAATATTCCTGAATTACTACTATTATTTAATGACTGTTTATCAAAAGGGTTTGATGGACATCATTTTATAGCTGGTTTGGCGTCGCACTTTAGAGATTTGTTAGTATGTAAAAACCAAAGTACTATACAATTACTTGAAGTAGGTAGCAATGCTCAACAGCACTATGCAGAGCAATCACAAAAAACGAGCCTTCCTTTTTTACTTGAAGGTATAGAAAAAGCCAATCAATGTGATTTAAGCTACAAAACCAGTAAAAACCAACGCTTACTTGTTGAACTTTGCTTAATGCAATTGGCCTCTATCACTTTTGATGGAGAAAAAAAAAAGTCTAAAAACTTTATAGTTCCAGCTACATTTTTTGTTACTACACAAGCTAAAAAATCTACAGTAGTTCAAGAGCCTACACCAAAACTAGAAAAGCCTAAGTTTGTAGCTCCCCCCTTACCTAAACCTCCTATAACTACCCCTAAAAAAGGAAAAGTATCAGGTTTATCATTAGCTAGTGTTAGAAAAAAACAAGAGTTTTTAAAAGAAAAGCAAGCTGAAGAAACACAACATATAGAGTTACCTACGGAAGATTTTAAAACGGAAGATTTAATTACCTACTGGCGCGAATATGTTACTGCTTTAGAGCAAAAGGGAGAAAAAATTATTGCTTCAATATTAAATATCAAAGACCTTAATGTACAAGGAACCGTTATACATATTGAATTACCTAACGAAACCATGAAAATAGATGTAGAGCGTGCACAACACGCTTTACTAGCTAATTTAAGAAAACGCTTAAGTAACTACGATATAACTATTCAGACTACGGTAAATGAAGAAATTCAAAAAAAATACATTTTTTCAGCTACTGATACTTATGAAAAATTTAAAGAGATTAACCCTGTAATTGATTTATTACGTCGGGAGTTTAATTTAGATATAAAAAACTAACACTATGCTAGGTTTAAAATTACCAACCGACCCGCGTTGGGTAAATATTGTTGAAAAGAATATTTCTGAAATACTTACTGATCATGCTTTTTGCGAACAAAAAGCAGCCAGCACAGCCATTTCCTTAATGGTTAGTTTTCCTGAATATACCGATTTGGTGCAGGAAATGATTGCTTTAGTGAAAGAAGAAATAAGCCATTTTAAAATGGTGCACGACCTAATTTTAGAACGTGGAGAAGTATTAGGAAGAGACCGCAAAGACGAATATGTGTTACAATTATTAAAGTTTTTCCCGAAAGGTGGTAGCAGAAGCACTCAATTGGTGCACCGTTTGCTCTATGCTGCGTTAATAGAAGCGCGAAGTTGTGAGCGTTTCCGTTTACTTTCAGAAGAGTTACAAGATAAAAAACTCGCTCAGTTTTACCGTAAATTAATGGTTAGTGAAGCCAACCACTATACCATGTTTTTAGGTTTTGCACGAAAATATGGCGATACCATTGATGAGGTAAACAAAAAATGGCAAGACCTTTTAGAATACGAAGCCAACATTATGAAAGATTTAGGCAACAAAGAAACTGTTCACGGATAAATAAACACAATTGTGTTTATTTATTAGTTAGCAAACATTAAAACCAATCTATGAAAGGAATTTACTTAACAATCATACTTTCTATTTTTTTGAGTTGTTCTTCATCTCAAAAGGCAATTAAGGAAACAAAATGCCCTAAAATTTACAAAAATAAGTTTACGGAAATTTTGAATGAAAAATACATTACTGTAAACGGAAAAGACACTACAAAAATTAATGAAATCAGATATGAATGCGTTTATTCTGCTTTGTACACACACAAAGTAATGTATGATAAATATGGGAAATGGGATAAGGAAATTTTCCCAAGTAATAGAAATCACCCAATACTAATGTGGAATAATATTGACCTCTTTTCAAACGGAAAAAAATATACTGTTCTAACAAACGGACTTGAGGAATGGAAACATATTTATGCATCGGTTATGATATTAGATGAAAAAGAAAGAGACGTTTTAACGGAACAGACTGAAGAAAAAATTGCTCTGACAAATTTCTTTGGTGATTTAATTAAAAACCATAATCACGAAAAGAAAGATTTTTATGAAGTCTATTGGAAAATGGTTGACCCAAAACGTTGGGAGCAAATTAAACAATACCAAAACAATAAATAACGTTTGCTAACACAGTATATAAGCTATGGCTTGGTCAGTCTACACTTGGAAAATCCTGCGGATTTTCCAAAGATAGTTTATATTTGAAGAGGTCTGTGCCGAGACACGCCACAGCTCATATACAAACCGTTATCTACAAATTAAAGAATAAAGAATTCCAGTTTAAATATAAAAATTATCTACATTTACATAACCACATCATAAACAGCACGTTACCTGCAATTTTAGAATAACAGAAATTATGAGCAATTATTTAAATAACTTTGGAAGATCTTTATTTGGAATCATAATAGTTTTAATATTTCTGTCATGTAAAAATCGACAAAGTACAACAGCAGAAATTGACAGCGTTTTTAAAGATTCAATTTTTGAAATAGAAATCAAAAAAACGATTGAAGACTTGTACAAGGTTTATTCAAAATCTGACCTTCAATGGGTTGATTTTTATAAAGATAAATATACTATTGTTTCTGGAAATGGAGCCATTAAAACTATAGATAGAGATTCATTAAGAGCCTATTGGGAAAAAATGTATAAGAAATATAACGTTATACTGAACAACAGAGGAAAGCCAACATTAAGTGTGTCAGGAAATCAAGCTTTTCACTACAATACATTCGACGAAATTTTAATAAATAAAACAACAAATGACACAATTGAAAATATTGGAACTTGGGTTGTTTTGTGGAAAAAACAGAATGACGATTCTTGGAAAATAGAGTTTGAAACTTATAATGCTAAATAAAAACTGCGAATTAGCTATGACAAAATCCACTCAGAATTGCTAAATATAGTGTTTCATCAAAAACCTGATATAAAAAAAGCCACTCGGAAAAGAAGTGGCTTTTATTATTTGTTTTTAAATGTTAAGCAAATAACGGTAAATCACTCATTAAAGCATTTACTTTTATAGCTACATTTTCAAGTATAGTTTCATCTTCCCAATTGGTAATAACTTCATCTATTAAAGCTATTATCTTTTCCATATCATTTTCTTTCATACCTCGGGTAGTAATTGCCGCCGAACCTATACGAATACCACTAGTTACAAAAGGTGATTTATCATCAAAAGGCACCATGTTTTTATTTACTGTAATATCTGCTTTTACTAAAGCAAGCTCAGCATCTTTACCTGTAATATTTTTATTGCGTAAGTCAATAAGCATCATATGGTTATCCGTACCTTCAGAAATTACTTTATAACCTCTAGCTACTAATGCAGCTGCCATAGCTTTAGCATTTTTTTGTACTTGCAACATGTAGTGCATATAGTCATCTGATAGTGCTTCACCAAAAGCTATAGCTTTAGCAGCTATAATATGCTCTAACGGACCACCTTGATTTCCTGGAAAAACAGCCGAATCTAATAAAGAAGACATCATACGTACTTTACCAGATTTTAAGGTAATTCCAAATGGATTTTCAAAATCTTTACCCATCATAATCATTCCTCCTCTTGGTCCGCGTAATGTTTTATGAGTTGTGGTAGTTACAACGTGACAATGTGGTAATGGATCGTTTAAAATTCCTTTAGCAATTAACCCTGCAGGATGAGAAATATCAGCCATTAAAATCGCACCTACTTTATCTGCAATAACTCTAAAACGTTTAAAATCGATATCTCTTGAATATGCAGAAGCTCCAGCGATAATTAATTTAGGTTGCTCTTCAATTGCTTTAGCTTCAATCTTATCATAGTCAAGCATTCCTGTAGCCTCTTCTACCCCATAAAATACAGGGTTGTATAATCTTCCTGAAAAGTTAACTGGTGAACCGTGTGTTAAGTGCCCTCCGTGTGATAAATCAAACCCTAAAATTTTATCTCCAGGCTTTAAACATGCAAAAAACACTGCAGTATTCGCTTGAGATCCTGAATGAGGCTGTACATTAACATATTCAGCACCAAACAATGCTTTAGCTCTATCAATAGCAAGTTGTTCTACCTCATCTACAACCTCACAGCCACCATAATAACGTTTTCCTGGGTACCCTTCGGCATATTTATTGGTAAGTACAGAACCAGCTGCTTCCATAACTTGTTCACTTACAAAGTTCTCAGAAGCTATCAGCTCTAAACCGTGTATTTGTCTGTCTTTTTCTTCTTGAATTAATTCAAAAATTTGTTCGTCGCGTTGCATATTTGTTGTGATTAATAATAATGGCCAAAAGTATAAAAATCATTAGTTTTTATAAGCAGAAAAACAAAAAATTATGTAGCTTTGACTATTACTTTTTTTATAAAAAACATAAAACGATATAATGAATATTACAGCAAATAACCCAAACAGAATAAGTTGGTTAACAGTTAATGCAGATTCGCATTTCCCTATACAAAACATTCCTTTTGGTGTATTTATAACTAAAGATGATATTATAACTATTGGTACACGTATTGGTGATTATGCTATTGATTTAGGAGCCTTACACCAATTAGGCTATTTTGAAGGAATACCACTTACTGATGATATTTTTCTTCAAGACACACTAAATGACTTTATTGCTGATGGGAGAAAAACATGGCGATTAGTCAGAAATAGAATTGCAGAGATTTTTGATACTAAAAATGGAAGTTTAAGAGATAACCCTGTACATAAGGACAAAGTTATTTTTAGAATGGAAGATGTTGAAATGCAATTACCCGTAGAAATTGGTGACTATACTGATTTTTATTCTAGTATAGAACATGCTACAAATGTAGGTACTATGTTTCGCGATCCTAACAATGCCTTATTACCAAATTGGTTACATATTCCTGTAGGATATCACGGAAGAAGTTCTTCAATAATTCCATCTGGAGTACCTGTACACCGTCCTATGGGACAAACCTTACCTGCAGGAAGTGAATCTCCTGTTTTTGGTCCTTCAAAATTAGTAGACTTTGAGCTGGAAACTGCCTTTATTACTACTGCAGCAAATCATTTAGGAGAACCTATACCTGTAGATGAAGCCGAAGAATATATTTTCGGAATGGTTGTTTTTAACGACTGGAGCGCACGTGACATACAAAAATGGGAATATGTACCTTTAGGACCTTTTTTAGCTAAAAACTTTGCTTCATCGATATCACCTTGGATAGTTACTTTAGATGCTCTAGAACCTTACCGTTGTGAAGGTCCAAAACCTTTGAAACCTCAGTTAGAATACTTGCAGTATACTGGCAAGAAAAGTTTTGATATTAAATTAGAAGTTGCTTTACAGCCAGAAAACGGAGTTCCTACTACCGTATGTAAATCAAACTTCAAATATATGTACTGGAATATGTCGCAGCAATTAGCACATCATACTGTTAATGGTTGCCCTGTAAACTCAGGTGATATGATGGGTTCAGGTACTATTTCAGGAAAAACTCCTGATTCTTATGGTTCAATGTTAGAGCTTACATGGCGTGGTGAGAAACCTCTTACATTAAGCGATGGAACAGAGCGAAAATTTATTAATGATAATGATACTGTAATCATGACAGGATATTGTGATAATGGAGTTACAAAAATTGGTTTTGGAGAAGTATCAACAAAATTATTGCCAGTCTGGAAAAAATAATATACTTGTGAAGAACTGGTATTTAATACTATATTATTAATATTTGTATATTTGAGCCGCTGTAAAGCGGCTTATTTTTTGCCCTTTGGCATAGCATTTGGTAATTAATATTATCATTAAAAAAACAACCCTATGAAGAAACTATTACTTATTTGCTTCTCAATTTTCTTAATTGCAGCATGTAGTTCTGTAAAAAAAACAGAAGAAGCTTTAAACTCTGGTAATTATAATCAAGCAATAAATATTGCATTAAAAAACTTACGTACAAATAAAGATAAGAAAAGTAAACAGGCTTATATTTTAATGCTTGAACAAGCTTATGCTAAGGCTAATCAACGTGATTTGGAGCGTATACAATTTCTTAATAGAGCTAACAATGAGGCTCAATTAGAAGAAGTGTATAATATCTACCAGCAACTTAATGAACGTCAGGAACGAGTCAAACCAGTGCTTCCATTATATATTATGGATGAAAACAGAAATGCTCAATTTAATTTTACTAATTACAATACTAAAATAATAGATACGCGTAACAAATTATCTGCTTACTTATATAAAAATGCCAATGAGCTAATGAGCTCTACTAGTAAGTTTGGTTTCCGTCAAGCCTATGACGACTTTACCTATTTAGACAAAATTAACCCGAACTATAAAAACACAAGAAGCTTAATTGAAGAAGCTCATATGAGAGGGACAGATTTTGTTATCGTTGATATTAAAAATGAAACTGATAAAGTTATTCCTAAAAAATTAGAAGAAGATCTGCTAAACTTTGGAACTTATGGTTTAAATGATTTATGGACGGTATATCACAATAATAGAATTAAAAATCATAAGTATGATTTTAGTATGAATATTAATTTAAGAGAAATTAATATTTCACCTGAGCAAATTAAGGAACGACAAATTGTTCGTGAAAAACAAATTCCAGACGGGAAAAAAACTTTACTAGATGATAATGGTAATGTGGTAAAAGATAGCTTAGGTAATCCTATTAAAGTAGATAAATTTAAAACTATTGTATGTAATGTTCATGAATTTACACAGTTTAAAGCTGTACAAGTAACAGGTCAAGTATTTTATAAAGATTTAGTTACCAAACAATTGATAGACACTTTTCCTTTAGAGAGTGAGTATGTGTTTGAGCATATATACGCTACATATAACGGGGATAGAAATGCCTTAGACGATATGTATTTAGGCTTAATCAATAAAAGAGTGGTACCATTCCCTAGTAATGAACAAATGATTTTTGATTCTGGAGAGGACTTAAAAGCTAAACTCAAAAGTATTATTACCAATCAACATTTTAGGTAAATAAAAAAGGCGAACTTTAAGTTCGCCTTTTTTATTTGTTATGATAATTTTCTATACCAACGCTAAAATCTTATCTGCTTGTATAGCATAATGTGATGCATTATAAACAGCCTCACCATCTTTAATCACCAATACCTGTGGAGATTGGTGTAATACTTGAAACTTATACCCTACTTCATCAGAAACCGATCGGTAATTCAATAAATCTAAATAATATAAATCTGCATCTTCTTCAGGTACGGCATAATTTCTTACAAATTTATTCATAGAAATACTACTAATACTACAACGTGTAGAATGCTTAAATATAATTTGTGGTTTTTCGTATGATTTTTTAATTATCTCTTCAAGCTGTTGCTCAGAGGTAAGAAATATCCACGGTAATACTTTTTCCTCTTTTTCATTAACAGTGCTTCCAAATAATTTATCTAACAATCCCATAGTATAATTTTTACTTTGCTATAGTCCAAAAATAACTCTAATCCTTACAAAAAACGTCAAAATGACTGTTAAATTTAGCCT
This sequence comes from uncultured Flavobacteriaceae bacterium, assembly GCA_947493535.1. Taxonomy (GTDB): domain Bacteria; phylum Bacteroidota; class Bacteroidia; order Flavobacteriales; family Flavobacteriaceae. The sequence continues at coordinate 56,209 of CANLRK010000008.1, forward strand.
AAAACAGTCAAAATGGCTACTTTTTAAATTGGACTAGAAATTGATATTTACCTTATGTAACATTAAAAATAGTTATTATGAATTTTAATAATTTTACTATAAAATCACAAGAAGTCATTCAACAAGCGCAATTAATTGCACAAGAAAATGAACACCAAGAAATACAAAACGAACATTTATTTAAAGCAATTTTAGCTGTCGATGAAAATGTAACTCCGTATTTATTAAAAAAACTCAATGTAAATGTTCAATTATTTGAACAGCTTTTAGACAGCCAACTAAAAAGCTATGCAAAAGTTAGCGGAGGAAATTTACAGTTATCTCGCAACACTGCTTCCACTTTAAATGATGCAAGTATTATTGCTAAAAAAATGAATGATGAATTTGTAACTCTAGAGCATATTATCATTGCTATTTTTAAATCGAAAAGTAAAGTTTCACAAATTTTAAAAGATCAAGGAGTTAGCTTGAAGGCTTTAGAAAGTGCTATTACAGAATTGCGTAAGGGTGAACGTGTTACTTCGCAATCTGCTGAAGATAATTATAACTCTCTTAATAAATATGCACTAAATTTAAACGAATTAGCAGAAACAGGTAAACTAGACCCTGTAATTGGGAGAGATGAAGAAATACGACGTATACTTCAAATTTTATCACGTCGTAGCAAAAATAACCCTATGCTAGTTGGTGAACCAGGTGTTGGTAAAACAGCCATTGCCGAAGGGTTAGCACATCGAATCATTCAAGGGGATATTCCTGAAAATTTAAAAGATAAAGTAATTTATTCCTTAGATATGGGTGCTCTAATTGCTGGTGCTAAATATAAAGGAGAATTTGAAGAGCGTTTAAAAGCAGTTATTAAAGAAGTAATCTCTTCTGATGGAAATATTGTTTTATTTATTGACGAGATACATACTTTAGTAGGCGCTGGTGGTGGCCAAGGAGCTATGGATGCGGCTAATATTTTAAAACCTGCATTGGCCAGAGGTGAATTACGTGCAATTGGAGCCACTACTCTAGATGAATATCAAAAATATTTTGAAAAAGATAAAGCATTGGAACGCCGATTTCAAAAAATTACCGTTGATGAACCAGATACTGAAAGTGCCATTTCTATTTTAAGAGGAATTAAAGAGAAGTATGAAACACACCATAAAGTTCAAATAAAAGACGAAGCGATTATTGCCGCTGTAAAACTATCACAACGCTACATTACCAACAGGTTTTTACCCGATAAAGCCATTGATTTAATTGACGAAGCTGCCTCAAAATTACGAATGGAAATGAACTCTAAACCGGAAGAATTAGATGTGCTTGACCGTAAAATAATGCAGTTAGAAATTGAAGTTGAAGCTATTAAACGTGAAAATGATAAAGAAAAACTGAAAGCATTACATCATGAATTAGCCAATTTAAAAGATGAGCGTAATGTTATTAGTGCCAAATGGGAAAATGAAAAATCTATTGTTGATGAAGTACAAGCTACCAAAGAAACTATTGAACAATATAAACTAGAAGCAGAAAGAGCCGAAAGAGATGGAAATTATGGTGCCGTGGCAGAATTACGTTATGGTAAAATTAAGCAAGCTCAAGAAAAACTTGAAAAACTCAAGGTTACACTTGAAAAGCAACAAGAAAACGCTTTAATAAAAGAAGAAGTTACTACTGATGATGTTGCAGAAATTGTAGCTAAATGGACTGGTATACCAGTAAGTAAAATGTTGCAATCAGAACGAGAAAAGTTATTGCAACTAGAAGCAGAACTACATAAAAGAGTTGTAGGTCAAAATGAAGCCATTGAAGCAGTTTCAGATGCTATACGCCGTTCAAGAGCAGGCTTGCAAGACCCTAAAAAACCCATTGGCTCCTTCTTGTTTTTAGGAACTACTGGAGTGGGTAAAACTGAGCTTGCAAAATCTTTAGCCCATTATCTTTTTGACGATGAAAATGCTATGACAAGAATTGATATGAGTGAGTATCAAGAAAAACACGCTGTTAGTAGATTAGTTGGTGCACCTCCAGGATATGTTGGTTATGACGAAGGTGGTCAGTTAACCGAAGCTGTGCGCCAGCGTCCGTATTCAGTAGTATTGTTAGATGAAATTGAGAAAGCACATCCAGATACATTTAATATATTATTACAGGTATTAGACGAAGGTAGACTAACAGATAATAAAGGTAGAGTTGCCGATTTTAAAAACACAATTATTATAATGACTTCTAATATGGGAAGTCAGTTAATAGAAGATAAGTTTACAAGCATACCTGATATTGATACCGCCACCGAAGTTGCTAAAACAGAAGTTATTGGTTTATTAAAACAAACAGTTAGACCAGAGTTTATAAACCGTATTGATGATATTGTACTGTTCACTCCATTAGGAAAAGCTGCCATTGAAAAAATTGTACGCTTACAACTAAATTGGGTGAAAAAGCTGGTTAGCGAACAACATATTACCTTAGAAGCAACAGATGAAGCTATAGTATTACTTGCAGAAAAAGGTTTTGACCCACAATTTGGGGCACGACCAGTAAAACGTGTTATACAGCGAATGGTTTTAAATAAGCTATCAAAAGAAATACTAGCTGGAAATGTAACCACAAATAGTAGTATTTTATTAGATGCATTTGATAATGAACTCGTTTTTAGAAACTAAAATAGTAAAAGCCTCATCTATAATGATGAGGCTTTTTATTACAACATTCTTAAACCAATAATATTGTAACACCCGAAACTATTCCTTTTTTTCTATTAGCAATTTATTTACTAATGCTTTTAATTGTTGTATTTCTTCTTGCTGTTCTTGCATTCCTTTAACTAATACTGGTATTATTTGATAAAGTTTTATTCCTTTAGGATTATCATACACTACATGTTTTCGTGTATTAGATTCATCTAATGAAACCCAATCAGATGTTTTAACTGCTTCTGGGATAACTCTTAGTAATTCATCCGCATAAAAACCTAACTTTTCTTCTTTTAAATTGTCAGGTATTTTTGTACCTCCAATTTTATCTACATCCTCTATATAAGCTACAGGGTTTAACTGTAAAATTTCTTTTAAACCTTTCATTTTTAAGCTTGAAGCTGACCTTCCATTTGACTGCACAATTGGGTAAGTAGCCGTTGGAGTTATAAAATCGTCAGCATATACATCATCCCATCTTCTCGTTACTCCAGAAAATGGGTCTGCACCTAAATCTGCACCTAAGTCTGACATTGGACTTAACCCACTACCTTCATAAAACAACTCATTAGTTCCATCAACAATATACTCTATTGATCCTAAAGCAATAGCTGTTCCTCCTGAAGCTCCATTATGTGCCCCTAAAACAAAGTCTTTAGTATATGGGCCTCCACTATAAGTATCAGAAAACGATTGTCCATCATCACTATCTACAAATGCAGTACCTCCAAAATTGATATAATCTTCATCTACTTCTGTTTGGAAAATAATTTTATTATTTCCATTTAAAGTCATTTCTCCTGTAAATCCTGAAGTACCGTTACCATTAATTACAAAATCGTTATCTCCAATATTAATCGTTGTATCTTTAATTAAATCACCTCCTAATTGTGCTGTTGATCCAGTAAGAGTCAATCCGTTATTAAATGTATATGTGCCCCCTCCTCCTGTTGGAAGTGTTATTGTATTTCCGTTTGAAATTGTTAAATCATTACCCGAAATACTTAAGGTTTGATTATCGGTTCCTCCAGTTGCTGGTTCCCAAGTTGCATTTCCATCAGCATCTGAAGTTAATACATACCCATCTTGTTGTTGCCCGTCTTCCAAACGAAACACATAAGTTCCTCCTGTACCTAAACTAGTTTCTGTTACCAGTACGTTATCTAATGTAGCTCCATAAGCAAAACTTCCTGTGTATTCAAAGCGAAGAGAATATGTTGTGCTAGGTGTAACTACAACATTTCCGGTAAAAGAACTATCGGTTGTTGTTGACGATGCTGTATCTATTAAAAGAATATCTGCTCCTACCTGTGATGTTCCATCATGTAAATACACTCTAAATGAATCTGCTCCTGAAGAATATTCTCTTAAAAGATAATCGAACGAAATATCCACACTCGTATTTGTTGGTGTAAATGACATTACTAGTGTTGCATCTTGATCACATCCTGAATCATCTGCGTCTATATATAAATAGTTACCAGTACAATTTGCACATACATATCCTGCAGGTGCTGAATTGTTCACCTCCCAACCTGAAGTAGTTGTGCATGATGCATCTGGAGTGAAGTTTTGTACAACTGTATAGCTTGTAAAATCTTCATTAATCAACTCTACAGTACCTCCTGAACCACCTGGAGAGGCAGTACCAGTTATGTGAAATTTTGCCGTTGGTGATGTGTTTCCAACTGCCACATTTCCTGTATTTGCATTGTACATATCATTACCAGATATTGTCCAATCGTTATCAACTCCTCCAAATGGCACCCATGCTGTACCATTAAAGTAATAAAACCCCGGAGTATTATCTGTTTGATAAATTAATAATCCTGTTGCAGGACTAGCTATTGCATCTCTGTTTGTTTGAGTCATTCTAGGAGTTAATACACCTTGTGTTGTAGAGGACATTTCTAAAATAGAACTGCTGTCTGGTGTTGTTGTACCTATACCAACTTGTGCAAAAACACCTATTGTATATAACGTAAATAAAATTGTAAATAAATTTTTCATGTTTCGGGTATTTATTTTTTCAATTCTCAAAACTAATTTTAAAACCCAAACACAGTGTATCGATTTAATACATACTCGTATCAATTTAGGTAAAAAAGCGTACTGATTTACGGAATTAGTACACTTATACGGCTTTTTAAGCTAAAAAAATAGCTATAGGTTTTCCTAAATAAATAGTATATTTATAAACCAATCAAAACTTTATTGCCTCAAAAAAGTATGGATTTATTACTACTGTTCACTCCTTTAATTATAACAATTCTTTTAAGTATAAAATTTATAATTTATCCTTATAAAAAATCTATTACAATAAAACTTTTAGGTGTTTTTTTTATGTTTTTTTCCATTGCATTGTTTGCAATACTCTTTCAATATACTAGAACAATAAATACCTCATTAAATAATTATTTCTTCATTTTAGAACTAATGTTTTATCCTGTTATGCTTTCATTACCTAGTTTGGTATTTTTTTATATTATTTCATTAACCGATTATGTTAGTAATTATAACTCAATTTGGAAAATTTTACCCCATTTTTATATACCTATACAATCTTTGTTATTTAATAGTTACCCTTATATAAATAGCTCCAACAAAAATTTAGAAATTATACAACACCTAGATTATACTAATTTTTTTAGTTTAAAAGTTATTTTTATAATTCTTAATGTAATTTACTTAATAAAGTCTCTCTCCATATATAAAAAACATCGTTTAAAAGTTGCTCAAGTACTTTCGTATGATAAGGGGATAAGAATGAATTGGATATATCTTTTCATTATGGGGTATTTACTTTTTATTTTATGCTTTTTTATACTCAGCCCTAACTCATCTCCCTATGTGGTTTATATTCCACTTTTATTATTAATTACATATCTTTTTTACCAAAGAAACAATCAAAATATTTTAAGTCTGGAAAACACCTCGAAAGAGAATGAAACTATATTTAAGTCTAGTAATACAGAATTCAATTTATTAAGTGAAAAATTAATACAATACATGACTAACGAAAAACCTTTCCTAAAAAAAGATTTAACTTTATATGAATTAGCCAAAATGTTAAAAACTAACTCTAGCTATTTATCAACTACAATTAATTCAGTTTTCAATAATAGTTTTGTTTCTTTTATAAATAATTATAGAATAAATTATGCTAAAAAATTATTAACTAATTCTAATTATAAAGAATATACCATTGAGGCTATTAGTGAAGAAGTTGGTTTTAATTCAAAATCTGCTTTTAATAGAGCATTTAAAAAAAATACTAGTATTACTCCTTCTGAGTACAGAAAAAGAAACAATTAATTATGACGACATTAGCCACCTTATTAGCTCCTTTAATTATTGCTTTACTGGTTGTGATTTTTATTGGGTTTTCTAAAATAAAAACCGACTCCAATAAAGTATTAATGTGGTATTTTTTATTGTTTAGTTTTACATTGTTTTTTATGCTTATAGTTTCCTATTCTGTTAAGCATAACATACAAAATAAGCTCATCAATTTATCGTCTTTATTATTTTATGTGGTTCTACTTGCAATACCTTCTACCTTTTATTTATATGTAACATCACTGTCTGATATTTCTGAAATAAAAAATAAAACACCACACTATTATATTCCAACTGCTCTTTTAGTAATTAACTGTTTGGCTTTTGTTTATTTAAGTTATGGTAATGATACTAATTCATTTATCTTCACTACTGCAGAAAATGTAATGAATTATACTAATTTTATTGCGCTGCTATTCATTTACCCACTATTAAATATATTCTATATATATAAATCTATAAGTATCTACCTTAAGCATAAAAAAGAAATAAACAATGTTTTCTCTTATAACGAGGGAATTAATCTAAAATGGATGCAACATTATATTATAGGATATGTATTTTTTATAATATGTGTGTATAGTATTCAACTTGATATCTTTTCTACAAATATCAAAATTCCTATTAGTATTTTTATGACCATATATCTTGCATATATTGGTTATAAAGGAATAAATCAATTGAAAATCACATTTTCTGATAATGACAATCAAGAAGAAGAAAGTATCATAATTGAAAGTACAAATTCAACTAATAAAATTTTAAAACAAGACATAATAGCTATTATGGAACAGGAATCTTTATATTTAAAAACAGATTTAACTATCCATCAACTATCAAAAAAAGTAAACTCAAATAGCAAGTCCGTATCTTATTTATTGAACAATGAGTTTAATAAAAACTTTGTCACATTTGTAAATGAATATAGAATTCAAAAAGCAAAGCTTTTATTAACCAATCCAGAGTTTAAAAATTATACTATAGAAGCTATTAGTCAGGAAGTTGGTTTCAATTCGAAATCTGCTTTTAATAGAGCTTTCAAACAAATAACTAAAGTCACACCTAGCCAATATAAATCAAAAAAAGACTCATAAAAAAAGCTGTTAACTAAGTTAACAGCTTTCATGTTTTATTTACTTAAAGGAAAATTAAGCCTTTTTAGCACATGCTTTCTTTTCTTTAGAGCATGATTTTTTAGATTTTGAACATGCCTTTACAGATTTACCTCCGTTTGCATCACTTGACTTTTCAGCACCTGATACAGTTTTTGAGCTACATGCTTTTTTCTCTTTAGCGCTACATTCTTTCTTAGACATAGAACATGCCTTAGCAGATTTACCCGCATGAGCTTCTACTGATTTCTCAGTACCAGCTACAGCCTTTGCTTTACTAGCACAACAAGCTTTTTTAGCTGTACATGCCTTTTTTGTTACAACTTCTGTTTTAGTTTCTTTAACGGTTACAGTTTCTGTTTTTTCTTGCGCATTAGAGAAGGCAACAAAAAATAAACCGAATACCATTGCTAACATTACTTTTTTCATATCTTTCAAATTTTGTGGTTATACTGATTTTGGGTAAATATATTACTTTTTACTCAAATCCAACTATATAAAAATGTTAATTATCTCCTAAATATTTTGTTTTTTCGCCTTTTTACTTCCCTCGTACATTTCATATTTTACTAAACGAGACTCAAGCTTACCATTAAATAATTTTATTTTTCTTGAAGGACGTAAGCCTACTGATTTTAGTGCTTCTAGATTTGACGTAATAAACCATGCATTGGTATTTGGATAACCATGCTTTAAGGTGTTTCCTATTTGGGCATAAAATTCTTTTACAGCTACCGGTAAACGCTCGCCATAAGGAGGATTAAACAAAATATGCAATTTTCCCTCTGTTTGTTTTTCTGTAGTAAAAAAATCTTCGTGATTAACTGAAATATAATCTGATAAATTAGCATTAGCAATATTATCCTTTGCTTTTTTTATAGCGGAAGGAGCTTTATCATAACAGTAAATATTATAATGAAATTCACGTATTTTATTCAAGCAAGATTCTTCTATTTTGTTGTATAATTCTTCATCAAAATCAATCCATGTTTCAAAACCAAATTGCTTTCTATTAATATTTGCAGGAATATTACACGCTATCATTGCGGCTTCTATAGCTAAAGTACCACTACCACACATAGGATCAAGTAAATCAGACTGACCATCCCAACCAGAAAGCAGCACCATACCAGCAGCCAACACTTCATTAATTGGAGCAATATTAGTTGAGGTTTTATATCCTCGTTTATGCAATGATTCTCCTGAGCTATCAAGGGATATTGTACATTCATTTCCTTGTACATGTACGTTAATGCGTAAATCTGGAAAATCCAAATCTACATTAGGACGCTCCCCTACCGTATTTCTGAACTTATCTACAATCGCATCTTTGGTTTTATATGCGATAAATTGTGAGTGACTAAACAACTCAGAAAATATAGTAGCATTTATTGCTAATGAATTAGCTGCAGACATATATTTATGCCAAGGCATTTTATATACTTTATCATATAAATCTTGTTCATTGCGTACTCTGAAAGTTTTAATAGGCTTTAATATTTTAATAGCCGTACGCAAACATAAATTAGCCTTATACATAAACCCAGTATCACCTTCAAAACTTACATTTCTCGTGCCAATTTTCACATTAACTGCGCCTAAGTTTTTTAACTCCTTAGCTAATAACTCTTCAAAACCATATAAGGTTTTGGCAACCATTTTAAAATTATCTCCCATAGCTTACAAAAATACAGTATTTTTGTTTTCTGCTTATATAAAAGATTAGTCTTTTACCATTATTATCTTATGAACAAAACAACAACTACAAATAACTGGTTTGTTACTTGGTTTAATACCAAGTACTATCATTTACTCTATAAAGATAGAAACGAACAAGAAGCAGAAATGTTCATGACACACTTAACCAACTTTTTAAATTTGCCAGAAAAAGCAACTATTCTTGACTTAGCTTGTGGAAAAGGACGTCATGCTAAATTTTTAAGCAGTTTAGATTATAGGGTTACAGGAGTTGATTTATCAGAAAATAGTATTGCAGAAGCAAAAAAATATGAACATGAAAACTTAATGTTTAAAGTACATGATATGCGAAAAGCATATCATGAGCAATTTGATGCTGTTTTTAATTTATTTACAAGCTTTGGTTATTTTGATGATGAAAATGATAACATAAAAACATTACAAGCCATTCAACAAAGTTTGAATGAAACTGGTTTTGGTGTTATAGATTTTATGAATGTTGATTATATAATAGACAATCTTGTCGCCCAAGAAACCAAAACCGTTGAGCATATAGATTTTCATATAAAACGATATGTTAAAAACGGATACATTTATAAAGAAATTAGGTTTACTGATAACGATGAAGATTTTTTCTTTACGGAAAAAGTACAAGCCATTAGTTTAAATGATTTCGAGCGCTATTTAGAGCGAGCCAATTGTAATTTATTAGCTATTTTTGGTGATTATAAACTTAGTACTTTTCATAAATCAAGCTCAAAACGTTTAATTCTATTATTTAAATGATTACCTATATATTACCCATACTTTCTGTAGTAATTGGCTTTTTGTTTGTGCTTATTTTTAAGCCTAAAAAGAAAAAAAACTTAAAATTACTACTTGCATTTAGTGGAGCTTTTTTACTGGGTATTACCATATTTGAAATGTTGCCAGAAATATTTCAACATAAAAACAACACCAAAAGTATTAGCTTATTTATTGTATTTGGTATTTTATTGCAAATATGTTTGGAGTTTTTTTCAAAAGGGGCTGAACACGGACATGTCCATATAGATAAAAACAATACTCAGTTTCCATGGATGTTATTTATCAGTTTAAGTTTACACTCTTTAATTGAAGGAACACCACTTAACCATCATGACAATATACTTTTAGGTATTGTTATTCATAAAATACCTGTAGTAATAATTCTAAGTACTTTTTTTATAAATTCTGCATTGAGTAAAATAGCTATTGCCCTATTTTTAAGTTTATTTGCTATTATGACTCCTTTAGGAACTTTTTTAATAGCAGAGTTCCCTAACCTTTCAGGTTATGCTACACATATAATGGCTATGGCTGTAGGTATATTTTTACATATATCAACCACTATTTTATTTGAAAGTAGCGAAGGACATAAATTTAATTTTGCTAAGCTTATTATAATTACCATCGGATTAATTTCTGCTTATTTTATTTAAATATGTTTAGCAAAGAAGAATCAAGAAAGTTACGCGAATTATTCTGGACTAGCTACGGAAAATCTTTTCCTAGAAAATGGTTACTATACAATACTAAAATTAAACATGTTGCTTTAAAATTTTATGCCGATCGTAAAACAGCACTTGTATGCATTGATATTGATCATGACGATGAATACGAGCGTTTAGTACAGTTTGAAAAATTTGAATCGTTAAAAACTATTTTAGAAACGGAATACATTCCAGATATCATTTTTGATGATAATTATTATTTGGAAAAATCAGGAAAAAATATCTGCCGAATTTATGTAAAACATCAAGATAAATTTAGCATACATAATAAAAACACTTGGCGATTAGCCTATGAGTTTTTTAATAAACATATGGATTTACTAGAAAGTTTCTTTTTAGAGTATAAAGATTTTATTAAAATAGAAGCATAAAAAAAGCCACTTAAATGAGTGGCTTTTTTTAATTTTCCTAGTATTATTTTTCAAACTCTTTTAAAGTAGTTGTAATAATAGTAACACATTCTAGCAATTGCTCTTTAGTCATAACTAAAGGTGGTGCAAAACGAATAATATTACCGTGTGTTGGCTTTGCTAATAAGCCGTTATCACGTAAACGCATACAAATATTCCATGCAGTATCACTATCTTCTGTATCATTAATAACTACAGCATTAAGTAATCCTTTTCCTCTTACTAGAGTAGCTACGGAACTTGTTTCTATAAATTTGTTCATTTCCGCTCTAAACAACTGCCCTAACGTTTCTGCTTTGTCTGCTAAGTTTTCTTCTTTAACAACCTCTAAAGCAGCTATAGCAACAGCTGCAGCAACCGGATTACCACCAAAAGTACTTCCGTGGTTACCAGGTTTAATTACATCCATAATTTCATTATTAGCTAAAACAGCAGATACTGGGTATGCTCCACCACTTAATGCTTTCCCTAATATTAAAATGTCAGGTTTTACGTTTTCATGGTCAACTGCTAATAACTTTCCTGTACGTGCTATACCTGTTTGTACCTCATCAGCAATAAATAACACATTGTACTTTTCACATAAAGCCTTTGCTCTTGCTAAATACCCTTCAGAAGGCACATACACACCAGCCTCTCCTTGAATAGGTTCAGCCATAAATCCTGCAATGTTTTTATTACTTGCTAAAACTTCTTCTAAAGCAGTTAAATTATCATACTCAATTTTAACAAAACCATTGGTAAACGGCCCAAAGTTTTTACGTGCTACAGGATCGTTAGAAAAAGAAATAATTGTAGTGGTTCTTCCGTGAAAATTATTTTCACAAACAACTATTTCTGCCTCATTTTCTGAAAGTCCCTTTTTTTCATAAGCCCATTTTCTACATAACTTTAAAGCAGTTTCTACTGCTTCTGCACCGGTGTTCATAGGCAATAATTTATCAAACCCAAAAAGATCTGTAGCATACTTTTCATACTTCCCTAACATATCGTTATAAAATGCTCTTGAAGTTAAGGTTAACTGTTGTGCTTGAGTTACCATAGCATTTACTATTTTTGGATGACAATGCCCTTGGTTAACTGCTGAATACGCCGATAAAAAATCATAGTATTTTTTTCCTTCTACATCCCAAACATGTACTCCTTCCCCTTTGCTTAACACCACTGGTAACGGGTGGTAATTATGAGCTCCATACTTGTTTTCTAATTCAATTGCTTGTTGTGACGTTAATTGTTCTAAAACAGCCATTTTTTCTAATTTTTTAAAATTCATAAAATAACCATTCCTGCTGCACCTTTATCCTTCCGATATAAACCGAAAATTCAGCGTAGGAGAGAAATCATCCCTAGTAAGAACCGCAAATTAGCAAATCTTAATCAATTTTTAAGATAATATCTGTCAGATTCTTTTATTTTTGTTTCATTCAAATTCTTTTTATGAAAAAACTATTTCTTGTTTTTGCAATACTACTCTTTGGCCTTGGCTGTGAAAAAGACGACATCTGTACAGATACTAATGCCACAACCGCTAAATTAATTATTCGTTTTTATGATATTGCTACACCAGAAACACCAAAAGCTGTGAATAAACTATTAGTGCAAGGAGTAGATAATAATTATACCTACGGAACAGAAAGTACTCGAGACTCTATTGCTATTCCGTTACGCATCCTGGAAAACAATACTTCATACAAACTTATAAAAGACTTTGAAGTTAATGACAATGGCACGCCAGATGATACTTCTGATGATTTTGCTACAGGAAATGAAGATGTAGTTATAATTAACTACACTAACAATCAAGTATATGTTTCAAAAGCTTGTGGATTTAAAAATATTTTTACCAACACTAATTTTGGGTTTACTAACGACGGTGATAACTGGATTTTAAATACTACTATTGAAAACTCAACAATTGAAAATCAAAACAATGCGCACGTACATATTTTTCATTAGTCTATTCTTTTTTTATAGTACAAACTATGCTCAAGAAAAATCTAAAGCAGATAGTATAAAAAAACACCGTTACGGATTGCGCGTGGGTATTGACCTTTCAAAACTTGCTAAAACCGCTTTTATTAAAGATTATACAGGGTTTGAAGTTACTGCAGATTACAAGTTTTCTAAACGTTATTATTTAGCTGGTACTCTTGGAAATGAAAATCGTACGTTTGATGAAACTCAAGTAAACTATACCACAAAAGGAAGCTATTTTACTGCAGGTGTGGAATATAATGCGTATGAAAATTGGCTAGACATGGAAAATGCCATATATGCAGGCTTACGCTATGGGGTTAGTTCATTTTCACACACTTTAAACAATTATAACGTTTTAAATGCCGATGTATATTGGAATGAAATTACTTTACAAGAAAACGTCCAGGAATTTGATACTAATACTGCGCATTGGCTTGAACTTATTGTAGGTATTAAAGCTGAAGTATTTAACAATTTATATTTAGGTGCACATGTACAATTAAAAAATATTATTGTAAATAATGAGCCTGATAGTTTTGCTAATTTATACGTGCCTGGTTTTGGAAGAACCTATCAAGACTCTACATGGGGCGTTGGTTTTGGATACACCATAAGTTACTTTATACCGTTTTATAAAAAATAAGATTTTACGTAACTTGTATATATTAATTTGTACAACTACAAAAAGTATATGCAAAAGTTGTTTTCTTCAGAGCAAATTAAAGCTTGGGATGCTTACACAATACAACACGAACCAATAAGCTCATTAGCTCTAATGGAACGTGCATCAGGGGCTTTTGTACAATGGTTTATACAAAATTACAAACTTTCTACACCTATACATGTATTTTGTGGGCCTGGCAACAATGGTGGTGATGGTTTTGCTATTTGTAGAATTTTACAACAAAAAGGTTATAACGTAACCCCTTACTTAGTAGACTCTCAAAATAGATTAAGTCCCGATTGTCAAACAAATTATCAAAAACTAAATCTTGTTCAACATATACAAAATAGTCACATTATTAAAAACCTTAGTTTCACCAAGGATACTGTTGTAATTGATGCTTTATTTGGTTCAGGATTATCACGACCTATTAGCGGTATTTATCATGAACTAATAAACTATTTAAATACCACAAATACTACAAAAATTGCTATTGATATTCCATCTGGAATGTTTTGTGACACAATACAAAATAAAGCTTGTACAGTTTTTAAAAGTGATTTTACAATCAGTTTTCAAACACCCAAAAGAGCTTTCTTTTTACCAGAAAATAAATACTATATAAAAGAATCTATCATTCTCGATATTGGATTGCATAATGACTATTACCAAGCAACTTCTACAAATTGGTTTCTTTGCAGTTCAAAATCTGATATATTACCTATTGCAAACAGAACACTTACCCAACTTCCAGAACTAGCTAATAGCACTGAAAAAGTAGCTTATTTGGTACAATTAGCTAAAGAGCAACAACAAACTATATGCTATAAAAAAGAAATGACTTGTTTGGTAACTCCAAAAGAAAAAATTTATCTTATTGTTAAATAAAAGTAAGTGTATATGTAAAACATGTCTTATTTTTGTTAGCCATGAAACAGCAAAAAATAAACATACAAAATAAAAAGGCTCGATTTGAATATGAAATTTTAGATACCTACGATGCTGGAATCATGTTAGTGGGTACTGAAATTAAATCGATACGTGAAGGGAAAGCCACAATTACAGAAAGCTTTTGTGAATTTAATGACAGAGGCGAACTTTTTGTTATCAATATGTATATTGATGAATACTCTCATGCTACCTATTTTAACCATAAAACCAGAAGAGAACGTAAATTATTACTGAACAAAAGAGAGCTTAAAAAATTGCATCGTGAAGTAAATAATAGTGGTTTAACTATTGTTCCTTTACGCTTGTTTTTAAACGATAAAGGCTTAGCTAAATTGCATATAGCTTTATGTAGAGGTAAAAAATTACATGATAAACGTAATACCATCAAGGATAGAGATAACAAAAGAGATCTTGATAGAATTAAGAAAAATTTTAGAGCATAAAAAAACCACTCTGATGAGTGGTTTTTTTATATTTAAAATAATGTGATTATTTTTTCAGTTTCGTAGATAATTCAAGTGATAGTGCAGAGCGTTCAAACTTTATCTTTCCTGCACCAGTTTCAATAACACAAGTGTTATCAGTATCATTTAGTTCTACAATTTTACCATGTATACCACTTTTTGTTATAACCTTATCTCCTTTTTTAATTTCTTTAGCAAAATTAGCTTCTTGCTTCTGACGTTTTATTTGTGGTCGTAAAAAGAAAAAATACAACACCACAAACATTAAAATATAAGGCGAGAACTGACCTATTGTTCCTAAAATATTTTCCATCAATATTATTTTACTGCTGTAGCTGTACCTTCTGGAACTTCTACCATTGCTTTAATTCTAACCATTTCCTTACCTTTTTCTGTATTAGCAGTAA
This sequence comes from uncultured Flavobacteriaceae bacterium, assembly GCA_947493535.1. Lineage (GTDB taxonomy): Bacteria > Bacteroidota > Bacteroidia > Flavobacteriales > Flavobacteriaceae. The sequence continues at coordinate 71,450 of CANLRK010000008.1, forward strand.
TGGTAACAGTTTGCTGTGTTAAATTCTTTTTACCTCTTGAGTTAAACTTCACAGAAAATTTTCCTGATTCACCTGGAGCAATTGCTTCTCTTGGCCAATCGTTAGGAACTGTACATCCACAACTTCCTTTAATTCCAACAATTACCAATGGCTTTTCTCCTGTATTTTCAAAATTAAATGTTGTTTCAGCAGTATCTCCTTGTTGAAGGGTTCCGAAATCATGCTCGGTTTTATCAAAAGTCATTACTGGAAATTTGTTAGAATTTGCATCTCTTTCTGCGGCTACTGCAATATTTTCGGCGTTAATTTTTTCAGCTGCATTTTCTTGTTTACAAGAAACTAATGCTAATCCGCAAAATGCTGTAATTGCAAGTACTCTTAATTTTTTCATGATATAATTCTATTTAAGGTTTCTTTTAAGTTTCGCTAAAGTAATTAAAATTATGTAGATTATAATAAGCCTCTACCAACTTTTTGAAGCTTATCAGCTGCTTTAAAATCTTTTATCAAGCTATCTAATATTCCGTTAATAAAAGTACTACTCTTTTTAGTAGAATATTCTTTAGCTATTTCTAAATACTCATTAATAGTAACCTTTACAGGTATCGATGTAAATTTTAAAAATTCACATATTGCCATTTGCATTAAAATTGAATCTGTAGAAGCAATTCTATCAGCATCCCATTTAGGTGTTTTAGCATCAATATAATCTAATAACTCTTCTTTGTTTAATACTGTTTTTGTTAAAAGCTCTTTTCCAAATTTCTGGTCGTCTTCATCTTTATACAGTTTTGTTAACTTTAAAGGAGATGCTAATTTTACTTTTTTTAACTCTTTTAAAATTATAGTATTTACTAAAGGTAAATCATCTGTCCAACTAATACAGGTGTCTTCATAATATGAGTATAACTTATCATTAGGAGCTATTACCTTTTTGAATATATTTATAAGCAACGTTCTGTCTTTATCAAAAGAACTATCTTCTTTTAGGTAATCTTGATAAAAATTTGAAGTTAATATTTCTTCTAAAAATAATGTTGCATATTCATCGTCTAACTCCCAGTTATTTAAATTTTTCTCTTCAATTAACAAAGCTAATTCTTGACTTGAAGCTATATGGTTTAAAAAAACATTATTTTCTAACCTATTTATATTTTGACGTTTATTTTCTGGCAAAAAACTTTTCTGAGAAGTCTTATTAAGTTTTCTTGCTTTTTGTAATAACACTACAAAGAGTTGATATTGTAATAGGTATAAATTATACATGCTTGAAGCACTATCGTTTAATTTTTTATACGCCAAATTTAAATCTTCATTTTTAGTAAGCTCCATTTCAAAAATGGTTTGCATTACTTTGGTACGAATGTGTCTTCTGTTTAACATGAATAAGAACTTTTATAGAGTAACAAAGCGAAAGGATGTTGTCCTTTCGCTTTGCAAAAATAAATTATTTATTTAAAGAAAAACTATTTCTGATTTTCTTTTTTTCTTTCGTCAATTCTATTTTTCGCAATTGCTAATGAAGCACTGTGTGTAGTAACCCCGTTAGTTGCAGCATTTTTAATGATTTCTAAGGTAGTATTGTAAATATTTTCTGTTTTACGCATTATTTCTGTTTTACCATAGCCTTCTAACTCTGCGTAAACATTAATAATTCCTCCAGCATTTATTACAAAATCTGGCGCATAAACTATTCCTTTTTCTGCTAATATTTTACCGTGAACTTGCTCATCAGCCAATTGGTTGTTTGCTGCACCAGCAATAATATCAACGTTTAATTGGTTAATTGTCGTATCATTTACAGTAGCCCCTAGAGCACATGGCGCATAAATATCTGCATCTAATGTATAAATGTTTTCTCCCGTATAAATTTCAGCACCGTACTTTGCTTTTACTTCTTCCAAACGTGCTTGATTAATATCGGTAATAATTACTTTAGCTCCTTCATTAGTTAAATGTTCAACCAATGATTCCCCTACGTGACCAATTCCTTGAACAATAACTTTTTTGTCTTCTAAAACATCAGATCCATACTTGTATTTAGCTGCTGCTTTCATTCCCATAAATACACCATAAGCTGTTATAGGCGAAGGGTTTCCTGCTCCTCCTCTACTTTCAGAAATACCTGTAACATAAGGTGTAACATCACGTACTAAATCCATGTCAGATGTTTCCATTCCAATATCTTCGGCAGTAATATACTTCCCGCTTAATGAATGTACATACTCTCCGAATTTTTTCATTAATTCAGGCGTCTTTTGTGTTTTTGCGTCACCTATAATAACGGCTTTACCACCACCTAAATTTAATCCAGCAACTGCCGATTTAAAGGTCATACCTCTTGACAAACGCAATACATCATTAAGTGCTTCCCACTCATTGTCATATTGCCACATTCTAGTTCCTCCTAAAGCCGGACCTAAAACCGTATTATGAATTCCGATTATTGCTTTTAAACCAGTATCTTTGTCGTTGCAAAAAACAATTTGCTCATGATTATCAAAAGATAATTGTCCAAAAACAGGATCTACCTTAGGTAAATCTTTTGTATTTATTAATTCTGATGTCATTATATATGTATATTGTTATTGTATAATTAAGATTATAAAACTCTCAATTTTAGAGTGCAAAAGTAATCGATAATTAAATTTTACGCAAAAAATAAAGCTTATTTTGACGATTATTGAATCAAAAAAATGTGGTTATAACTAAATGAAAGAACTTCAACATTTAAACTCTTACTTTTTAAGGTACAAATACCGCTTAATTATAGGTGTTATCATTACAATAATTTCAAAAGTTTTTATTGTTTTTACCCCAAGGTTTACCGGGAATGCAATAGAACTGATTGAAAACTATATTAGTAACAAAAATGCTTTACTTTCAGATTTTAAGCACGAAATGTTATACTATATTTTATTAATACTTGGCGTAAGTTTATTGGCCGCCTTTTTTACTTTTTTAATGCGACAAAAACTTATTGTTATGTCTCGCTTAATAGAGTTCGACCTTAAAAACAATGTATTTAAACAATATGAACGCTTGTCGCAAAACTTCTACAAACAAAACAGAACTGGCGATTTAATGAATCGTATTAGTGAAGACGTTAGTAGGGTACGTATGTATTTCGGGCCAGCAATTATGTATAGTATCAACACCATAACCTTATTTGTTATTTTAATACCAATGATGGTTAATACCGCTCCAAAATTGGCTTTATATACACTATTACCCTTACCTATACTTTCAGTAGCAATATATAAATTAAGTAAAGAAATTCATTTACGAAGTACTATTGTTCAACAGTACCTATCTAAATTAACCATTTTTACTCAAGAAGCTTTTTCTGGTATATCAGTTATTAAAGCATATGGAATTACCGATAAAACCATTAATAAATTTGAAAATTTAGCCCTAGAAAGTAAACAAAAAAACATGGACTTAGTAAAAGTTCAAGCTTGGTTTTTTCCGTTTATGATATTACTAATAGGGTTAAGTAATGTTTTGGTAATTTATATTGGTGGTATGCAATATATTAATGGTCACATAAAAAGTATTGGTACCTTAATTGAATTTTTATTATATGTAAATATGCTAACTTGGCCAGTTGCTACCGTTGGTTGGGTAACCTCAATAGTACAACAGGCAGAAGCTTCACAAAAAAGAATCAATGAGTTTTTAAAAATTACCCCAGAAATTAAAAATGAAAATGAGGATTTATATACGTTTGATACAGATATCGAATTTAAAAATGTAAGTTTTACTTATCCTGATACTAACATTGAAGCATTAAAAAACCTTTCATTCAAAATTAATCAAGGAGAAACTATTGCAATAATAGGTCAAACAGGTTCAGGTAAATCAACCATATTAAATCTTATAACACGTTTGCATGATGCTAGCTCAGGAGAAATAATAATAGGCAATAAAACAATTAACAACCATAATCTAAACTTATTGCGTGAAAATATTGGGGTAGTTCCTCAAGATCCATTTTTATTTTCTGATACTATAGCTAATAATATCAAGTTTGGAAAATCTGATGCAACAAAGTCAGAAATAATTACTGCTGCTAAAAATGCTGCTGTACACAATAATATTATTCAGTTTAAAAACTCCTACGAAACTATTTTAGGAGAACGTGGTATTACGCTTTCTGGAGGACAAAAACAACGCGTTTCTATTGCAAGAGCTATCATTAAAGAACCACAAATTTTATTATTTGATGATTGTCTATCAGCAGTTGACACCGAAACTGAAGAACTCATTTTAAATAATCTAAAATCAATTTCTAAACAAAAAACAACTATAATTGTTAGCCATAGAATTTCTTCTGCCAAAAATGCGAACACTATCTTGGTACTTGAAGACGGACAAATTGTTCAAAAAGGCACTCATAATCAGCTAATAAGTACCGAGGGCTATTATAAAGATTTATACGAAAAACAATTATCTGAAAAAGAAGCATAAAAAAAATTGGTTCTAAATATTTTTTTTATGATTTTTGGAAAGCAATAAACTAATATTATTACGAAAGAATTATGAGCGACAAAGAATATTTAGAGAAAGAAGAAATTTTTTCAAAGGTATTAAGAGCAGGAAGAAGAACTTATTTTTTTGATGTAAGATCTACTAAAGCAGGAGATTATTACCTTACTATTACAGAAAGTAAAAAGTTTACTAATGATGATGGATCTTTCCACTACAAAAAGCATAAAATATATTTATATAAAGAAGATTTTGAAGCTTTTACTGATATCATGAATGAAATGACTGCTTACGTTATTAACGAAAAAGGTGAAGAAGTTATTTCTGAACGTCATCAAAAAAACTATAAAAAAGAATATGAAGCTCAAGAAGTAGTTACAGAAACTTCAAATAACGGAAGCTTTACCGATATCAGTTTTGACGATATTTAAAAAAACACAAACCAACCCTAAACCAAATAACTTGCCTAATCAACAAACTGATTAGGCTTTTTTTATGCCAAACGTAAGCCATTAGCTACCTTTTGTTCAGGGTTAACCAAAACTACATCGGCTCCATTTACTAACCCTAAAACCAAACACTCACTCATAAAGTTGGCTATTTGTTTTTTAGGAAAGTTTACTACTGCCAAAATTTGTTTCCCAAGTAGATCGCTTTTAGTATATAAGCGTGTAATTTGAGCTGAACTCTTCAATACACCTACCTCACCAAAATCAATTCGTAGTTTATAAGATGGATTTTTTGCTTCGTCAAAAGCAGTAACCTCCATTATAGTACCTACTCGTATATCTATTTTTGTAAAATCGTCCCAACTAATCTCCATAATTTACTGTATATTTAATGTCCTAAATTTACAACTAAATTATGGCTCGTACCCCTTCTAATATGCTCGCTTTAAATACCAAAGCTCCAGATTTTTCTTTACCAGATACTATTAGTGATAAAACCTATACACTTCAAGAGTTAAAAGGACACAAAGCTACCCTAATCATGTTCATTTGTAATCATTGTCCTTTTGTAATTCATGTAAATCCGCAACTGGTACAACTTGCTAATGAATACCAACAAAAGGGGATTAGTTTTATCGCTATTAGTAGTAATGATATTGAAAATTATCCACAAGACAGCCCCGATAAAATGAAGCTACACGCTAAAGAAAACAGCTACCCTTTTCCGTATTTGTATGATAAAACGCAAGACATAGCAAAAGCATATAAAGCTGCTTGTACTCCTGATTTTTACATTTTCAACCATGATTTGCATCTTGTGTATCGTGGACAGCTAGATGATTCACGCCCAGGAAATGGTATTTTAATAACCGGAAACGATATTAGAAATGCTTTGGATAACATCTTAAATAACACCCCTATTAGTAAACATCAAAAACCTAGTATTGGTTGTAATATTAAATGGAAAAACAATTAAACACCTGACATATATCAGGTTTTAATTTATACATAACCCATTAATTTGCACTTTAATAATTAAAAATCATGAGTGCAAATCAGAACATCGAGTTAATGGCTCCTGCCGGAAACTTTGAATCATTACAAGCTGCTATAGATAATGGAGCTGATTCCGTTTATTTTGGTGTAGAACAATTAAATATGCGTGCTAGAGCAAGTATGAATTTTGTATTGGACGATTTACCTGAAATATCAAAACGCTGTTCCGCAAAAAATATACGTACATACCTTACCCTAAACACTATTATTTACGATCATGATTTATCAATAGTTAAAACACTAGTTAACAAAGCAAAAGAAGCTAATATTACTGCTATAATAGCTATGGATCAAGCGGTAATAGCTTATGCCAGAAGTGTAAATATGGAGGTTCATATTTCAACTCAAATTAACATTACAAACATAGAAACAGCTAAATTTTACGCCTTGTTTGCAGATACTATTGTTTTGAGTAGAGAATTAAGTCTACGACAAATAAAAAAAATTGCAACACAAATTTCACTTGAAGAAATTAAAGGTCCTTCAGGTAAACTTTTAGAAATTGAAATTTTTGGCCATGGTGCTTTATGCATGGCAGTTTCAGGAAAATGCTACATGAGTTTACATTCGCATAACTCATCTGCAAATCGCGGTGCATGCAAACAAAATTGTAGAAAAAAATATACTGTAGTTGATCAAGAAACAGGGTTTGAAATGGAACTGGATAATGAGTATATAATGTCACCAAAAGATTTATGTACTCTTGAGTTTTTAGATCAGGTAGTTGATGCAGGAATAAAAGTATTAAAAATTGAAGGGCGCGGTAGAGCTCCTGAATACGTTGCTAAAGTGATAAAAACTTATCGAGAAGCCCTTAATGCTATAGCAAACAATACTTTTACTACTGAAAAAGTTACCTTTTGGATGAACGAATTAAAAAAAGTATACAATCGTGGATTTTGGGATGGTTATTATCTTGGACAAAAATTAGGAGAATGGAGCGAAACATCAGGCTCACACGCTACACAGAAAAAAGTGTACTTAGGTAAAGGGGTACATTATTTCTCTAAAGCAAAAATTGGAGAATTTAAAATTGAAGCCTATGATATTAATGTCGGAGATACTATTTTGATTACAGGTCCAACAACAGGCTCTCAAGAAGTTGAAGTTAATGAGCTTTATATAAATGACACTAAAGGTATTACCGCTACAAAAGGAGATTTATGTACTATTAAACTTCCTTTCAGAATACGTACTAATGATAAATTATATAAAATAGTCAAAACTGAATTTGCATAATGATAGTTATTACTTTACAGCGAGCTAAGTGTATTGGTTGCAATTATTGTGTTGAAATGGCTCCTGCTCAATTTCAAATGTCAAAAAAAGATGGTAAGACCGTATTATTACATGCGCAAGAAAAAAAAGGATTCCATACACTTAAGTCAAGTGATGAAATAATTTATGATGCAAATATGAAAGCCGCCAATGCTTGCCCCGTTAAAATTATTAGTGTAAAACAATTGTAACAAAAAAGAGCTATAACCTTATGGTTATAACTCTTTTAGATTACGTTTAAGGCAACTTACTTTTTATACTTTAAAGCTTCTGAACGTCCTTTCTTAAAAATTTTATTGCTGTTATGCTTTCCTTTTCGTAAAGCTTTTTGTTCTTCATAAGGTAATTTAATAACTTCTTTACAATCATTAGAACAACATGTATGCATTTTTTCGGCACACGAATCGCATTGTATAAATAATAAATGGCAAGCCTCATTAGCACAATTTACATGTGTATCACAAAGCTCTCCGCATTGATGGCAATTTGCAATAACATCATCTGTAATACGTTCGGCTCTTCTATGGTCAAACACAAAGTTTTTACCTATAAATTTATTTTCAACTCCTTCTTCTTTTACTTGGCGTGTATACTCTATAATACCTCCTTCTAGTTGATACACATTTTTAAACCCTTTGTGTTTATAATAAGCACTTGCCTTTTCACATCGGATACCACCAGTACAATACATTAACAGGTTTTTATCTTCTTTATGCTCTTTTAAATCTTCTTCAATAATATCTAACGAATCTCTAAAAGTATCAACATCAGGTGTTACTGCTCCTTCAAAATGCCCTATTTCACTTTCATAATGATTACGCATATCAACACAAACCGTATTAGGGTTAGCTAACATAGCATTAAAATCTTTAGCATTTAAGTGTACTCCTTTATTGGTTACATCAAAAGTTGCATCATTCAATCCGTCGGCAACAATTTTATCACGTACTTTAATTTTCAGTTTCAAAAAAGACTTGTTGTACTGCTCCACCGCAACGTTTAATCTAATGTCTTTTAAAAAATCAATAGCATCAAGCTGTGCCTTTAGTGCTAAAAATTTGTCAGCAGGCACTGATATTTGAGCATTAATTCCTTCATAGGAAACATACGTTCTTCCTAACACTTCAAGAGCATCCCACTCTAAAAAAAGCTTATCTCTAAATAACTGAGGGTTATCAATTTTATAATATTGATAAAAGGAAATGGTTAGCCTATCTTGTCCGGCTTCATCTATCAATTTTGCGCGTTCAGCAGCGCTTAACTTATTGTACAGTTGCATGCTATACTAATTTTTTAAGGTTACTAATTAAAGCTGCAAATATATTGCTTTTTTAATACTCTTGTTATTTTATACATAAATAATAGTACTAAATACAATCTATAATAACCCTTTTTAAAAAACATTAGCTATATTTAATTATGTAATAAGTGTTTATTTTCAAGTAATATTCATGAAGAAAAAAAGAACCATAACCGGCTTACCTCCGGGCTCTATTGTATTTACTGGAGATAAAAAAGTTGAAAAAACCCAACTTCACTACCTCAATTATAACTCTAAACATGCAGAAGAGCAAGAGTATGACAACCATGAAACTATTATTTTTAAAAAACCTAATAATCATGTAGTAGATTGGTATGATATACGTGGCATGCACGATACAAATTTAATAGCTCATATAGGCAACTCTTTTAACATACACCCCTTAGTTTTGGAAGCCGTTGCTGATGTTAACCAACGTCCAAAATTTGAAGAGTATAATAATGGTAACTTTGTAGCCTTACGGGCGTTACATTTTAATAAAACAACTCGCAAACTTATTTCAGAACAAGTTACCCTGTATTTCAGAAAAGGTTTGGTACTTACCTTTCAAGAACATGAAACCGATTTATTTGCGGATGTACGTGAACGTATTACCACAGGTAGAAAAAAAATTAGAACTTCTGGAGCCGATTACTTAGCTTATGCCCTACTTGATGTACTTGTTGATAATTATTTTGTAGTGTTAGATGCTATTGAAGAAACCATAGAAACACTTGAAGACAACCTAACTATCGGCTTACAGGAAACCGAAGTAAAAACACAAATTCATGAACTCAAAAAAGAGTTAGTACAGGTACGTAAATCGGTAGCCCCTTTACGTGAAGCTATAAGTCGTTTTTCTAAATCGGAAAGTAATTTAATTGAAACTGAAACCCATGCGTTTATTAGAAATTTATACGACCATACCATACAAATAATGGACATGGTAGAATCTTACCGTGATATGCTAAATGGATTACATGATTTGTTTATAACCGAAGTAAGCTTTAAAATGAATAAGGTTATGCAATTGCTTACCATTGTATCTACCATATTTATTCCACTTACCTTTTTAGCCGGTATTTATGGCATGAATTTTACCAATATGCCCGAACTACATTGGAGGTATGGCTATTTTATCTTACTAGGTATTATGGCAATACTAGTAGTGATACTTATTATGCTATTTAAACGAAAAAAATGGCTGTAATTTAATTGAACATGTTTTTACCAGAAACAAAAAAGCTCTATTATATAGCACAGCTCTTTAAATTCTGTAACACATAAAAAAAGCCTCAACTATAATTTAGTTAAGGCTTTAGTACTGAAGGCGGGACTTGAACCCGCACGCTCCAAGGAGCATTGGATTTTAAGTCCAACGTGTCTACCAATTCCACCACTTCAGCAAGTGTAGTAAAAACCGCTTGTTTTTACTTTGGTACTAATAAATCTGTAAAATAATGCGTTAAAAAAGTCCCTTCAACAGAAAAACTATTGAAGGGCTTAGTACTGAAGGCGGGACTTGAACCCGCACGCTCCAAGGAGCATTGGATTTTAAGTCCAACGTGTCTACCAATTCCACCACTTCAGCATTGGAATATTTTACAGAGCGAAAAACGAGGTTCGAACTCGCGACCTCCACCTTGGCAAGGTGGCGCTCTACCAGCTGAGCTATTTTCGCATTATTTAAATGAACGTAATACTTTCGTATTGCGGGTGCAAATATAACACCTTTTTTAAAACTCCAAAGTCTTTTTTAATAAAAAAACACGGCTTTTTTTTAAGCTACTGAAAACCAATACTCCTAAAAAAAGCATTGCTAAATTAACAATGCTTTTTTTAAAGTATTTATATTGGTAATATTATTTTACGTTTACCAACTCTACATCAAAAATTAGAGTTGCTCCTGGAGGTATTACGCCTCCTGCTCCACGTTCACCATAAGCTAAGTTTGACGGAATAACTAAACGAGCTTTATCACCTACGTTTAATAATGAAATACCTTCATCCCATCCTGAAATTACTTGTCCTACTCCTAATTGAAAGTCGATTGGTTGCTTTCTTTTATACGAAGAATCAAATACTGTCCCGTCAGAAAGTTGTCCTTTATAATGTACAGAAACCATTTTTCCTTTTTCAGCTTTTACTCCACTACCTTGTTGTAAAACTTTATAACGTAATCCGCTAGCTGTTTTATCAAAACCAGCTGCTAATTTTTCTAACTCTGCTTCTGCAGCTGCCTTAGCCTCAGCTATTCTTTTTTCACGTGCACCTTCAAAAACTCTAAAAGCTTCTACTGGGTTAAACGCTTCAGCATCTGCTCCAACTGCTATAATTTCTAATGTATCTAATTTATCTCCTTGGCTTACAGCATCAACCACATCTTGTCCTTCTACTACATTTCCAAATACTGTGTGTTTACCATCTAACCATGCTGTTTCTACATGTGTAATATAAAACTGACTTCCGTTTGTGGCAGGTCCGGAATTTGCCATAGCCAATACTCCAGGTCCAGAATGCTTTAAGTCAGGGTGAAACTCATCATCAAATTTATATCCAGGATCTCCAGTTCCAGTTCCTAAAGGACAACCTCCTTGAATCATGAAATCAGAAATTACTCTATGAAAGTTTAATCCATCATAATACGGCGTTCCTTGAGGTTTTACTTTATTTTCTAGTTTTCCTTGTGCTAAGGCCACAAAGTTACCAACAGTTCCTGGTGTTTTTTTATACTCTAAGTTTACTAAAATTTCTCCTTTAGAAGTGTGAAATTTAGCATACAAACCATCTTTCATAATGCTATCTTTAAATTAATTTTCAAGCTGCAAAACTACATATTTTCTTTTAATTGTTATTTACTAGAAATCAGTTTATTAACAATGCTCATTAAATTGATTTTATTACACTGATTTTTAGTAGCTTTGCTCGCAAATTAGATTACACTATCGCAACAACAGAAAAAAATACTAGATTAGTATATATTGACGCACTGCGTTCCTTTGCCATTTTAATGATGTTACAAGGTCACTTTATAAGCGCATTATTAGCTGAGAAATTTAAAATAAATACCAATACCACTTATAGTGTTTGGGAATACTTTAGAGGTATTACTGCACCTACTTTTTTTACTATTACCGGTTTTGTTTTTATGTTTTTACTTTTAAAACAAACCGCAACAGGCTGGCAGAATCCTCGAATAAAAAAAGGAATTGAACGCGGTATTAAACTTATTGTTTGGGGGTATATACTCCGATTAAGCTTTGGGCTGTTTTTTGGTTATGCACATGAATCGTATTATTATACTGATGTTTTACATATTATTGGATTGTCTATACTTATTTTATGTGTTTTATACTTGAGCTTATATAAATACCGTAATTTGTTTAGTTATGTATTGCTAGGAATTACTATAATAAGTTTTTTGTTTGAACGCTATTATAATGCAATTGAACTTACTGTTTTACCTGTTAGTTTTGCTCATTATTTTACCAAAGCCTATGGAGCAGTTTTTTCTTTATTTCCATGGTTTGGTTATGTTAGCATTGGTGCTTTTTTAGCAACCTTATTTTTAAAGTATAAAGATCAAAAATACTTTTATGATAAGTTACCCATATCTTTAGCTTTAACAGGATTAATGTTGTTATTTTTATCTAGCCCATTATTACTAAGTCTAGGAAGTATTACGGGTGTTAAAATATTTACAGTTTCAGGTAATTACAACTACTTGTTTACTCGTTTAGGCGATGTTTTTATTTTATTTTCAATATTTGTCTACTTACGTAAACTACTCAACCACTCGGCATTTATCAAAATAGGAAAAGTAACCTTATCAATTTATATTCTTCATCATATAATACTATATGGTAGTTGGTTTCATACGGGTTTAACTCGTTGGTTTTACCATTCATTAAACTTTACTCAAGCAATACTTGGTGCAATTGCATTTATGGCGATAGTATGTTTTTTAGTATTACAATTCAGAGCACCTGTAAATAATGCCATTAACACCTTATTTAGAAAAATAGCTACAACTCCTGTAAAGCGTTTAGTTGCTAAATTAAGCTTTATCAAAAGATAGTTTTTGTATTTTATACTATTAATGTAACCATCACGTTAGTAAAACAAAAACACTCATGTTAAAAAAAATAGCCACTTTCTTTCTACAAATAAGTGTACTTATTGCATTAATAATAACTTTATTTATTACTGCAGTTAATTATGAGGTGTTTGGACGTATATACACAAGTGATGAGTTGCAAGAGTTTAGTAATGAAACAGCCTCAATCGTACTTTCTGATAACGGAACAGTAATAGGCAAATATTTTAATGAAAACCGTACCAATGTTACCTACAATCAGCTTCCAAAACATCTAATTAATGCTTTAATTGCTACTGAAGATTCACGTTACTTTGAGCACAGTGGTGTAGATGCACGAAGCATGTTTCGTGTGTTGTTTAAAACCATATTATTAAATAATAAGCGTTCCGGTGGAGGTAGCACTATCACTCAGCAACTTGCTAAAAACATGTATGGTAGGGCTAACTATGGGCCACTTACCATGGTAGTAAATAAAACTAAAGAAGCTATACAAGCCTATAGGATTGAGAAAACTTTTACTAAAGAAGAAATACTAACTTTATACTTAAACACAGTTTCTTTTGGCGAAAATATTTATGGAATTGAAACAGCAGCCTTACGTTATTTTAATAAAGAAACAGCAAAACTAACTATAAATGAAGCCGCAGTACTTATCGGTATTTTAAAAGCAAACACCTATTATAACCCACGTTTACACCCAAAAAACGCCTTAAATAGACGCAATACAGTTTTAGCGCAAATGCTCAAGCATAACTATATAAAGCAGCAAACTTTCGATTCGCTAAAAAGAAAGCCACTCAACCTCAACTATACTAATTTAGTAACCACAAATAAATCAGGCTATTTTTTAACGATAGTTAAAAGAAAAGCTACAGCAATTATAGACAGTCTAAATAATGCCAATAACAGTAATTGGAATATTGAAAAAGATGGATTACAGATACATACAACACTTGATATCACACTTCAAAACTATGGCTTAAATGCTTTTAAAAAGCACTTAAGTAACATGCAACAACAATTTAGAAAACATTATGCTTTACCGCATAAAAAAAGAAGTCTACATGAATTTGTAAACAACAAATTAAAAAAGCTAAATCGCTATGAAAATAAATTAGAACGGAGGCAACAACTAATTTTTAATTGGGAAGAAAATTATTCAGATTCTATTAGTATTGTTGATAGTTTATCTTTAGAAGTAACCTTGTTACACGCAGGTATGCTAGCCATCAACCCTAACAATGGCGCTATCAAATCATGGATTGGAGGTATCAATTACAACACCCATCCTTATGACCAGATACTAGCACAACGTCAATTAGCATCTACTTTTAAACCTTTATTATATACTGCCGCATTAGAAAATGGAAGAAAACCCTGTGAATATCTAAATAATGAAGAGCTTATAATTTCTGATTATAATAATTGGAGCCCTAAAAATGCTAATAAAAGTATAGGGGGGAAATATTCTATGGCTGGAGCTTTAATGAACTCTATGAATATTCCTAGCGTAAACTTGTTTCTAGAAACCGGTTATACACCTATAGATACGTTATGGAAAAAAATGCAATTTAGCTCACCTCTTGAAAACATCCCTTCTTTAGCATTAGGTACTGTAAATGCAAGTATTTATGAAGTTGCTCGTGCCTATACAGCTTATGCGAATAGCGGTGAGTTCTCTCAATTAAAATGTATTAATAAAATTACTACAGCTGAAGGGAAAGTACTTTATAAACAAGACGTAAATATCTCTGAAAAAATTTTGAGTGACCGGAGCACACAACTAATTAATACTATATTACAAAAAGCAATTAATAATGGTACAGGAACTAGTTTAAGAAACACTTATAAAGTAAGTATACCTCTAGCAGGAAAAACTGGCACCTCACAAAATTATGCAGATGCATGGTTTGTTGCCTACAATCCTAATTTGGTTATGGTTAGTAGAGTTGGAGCAGCATCTCCAAAAATTCATTTTTCTAACGCTAATGGAGCTGGTAGTAAGCTAGCACTACCTTTAGTTGCTCTTAGCTTAAAAGAGATTGAAAACAATAAACTAATGCAACAAAAGTATGCTGCTGATTTTCCTGAAATTCCTAACTATTTATTAAATGAGTTAGATTGTGAAGATTATAAAGAAAAAACAGGCTTAGACAACTTTTTTGATTTATTTAAAAAGAAAGAGACTAACTTTAAAAAAGCACAAAAAAAGACAAAACACAAACAAGAAAAAGAATCTTTTTTCAAAAAACTATTTAAACCTAAAAAGAAAAGCTCCGAGTAAACTCGAAGCTTTTTATGATAACTATATTGTTGTTGTAAATTACATATGTAATGCTTTATCATCTACAGCTAAACATGCTTCTTTAATAGCTTCTGTAAATGTTGGATGTGCATGTGACATACGCGATACATCTTCTGCAGAAGCCCTGTACTCCATAGCAACAACAGCCTCAGCAATCATATCTGCAGCTCTAGCTCCTACCATATGTACTCCTAATATTTCATCTGTAGTAGCATCTGCCAAAACTTTTACAAACCCATCTAAATCCATAGAAGCTCTACTTCTTCCTAAAGCACGCATTGGGAATGATCCAGCTTTATATGCCACTCCAGCTTCTTTTAATTGCTCTTCTGTTTTTCCTACAGCAGCAACTTCTGGCCATGTATACACAACACCTGGAATTAAATTGTAATTAATATGTGGTTTTTGTCCTGCTAGGGTTTCCGCTACAAATACACCTTCTTCTTCAGCTTTATGAGCTAACATAGCACCCTTAACAACATCTCCAATAGCATAAATATTAGCAATGTTTGTTTGTAAATGCTCATTAGTTTCAACCATACCTCTTTCTGTAACTTTAACTCCGGCATTTTCTAATCCTAACCCGTCTGTATACGGACGGCGACCTACAGAAACTAAACAATAATCTGCTTTTAACTCAACAGGGGTTCCTTTTTTATCTTCATAGTTAATAACCACCTCATTACCTACAGTTGCTACGTTAGTAACTTTATGAGAAGTTAAAAACTTCATCTTTTGCTTTTTAAGTACTTTTTGTAATTCTTTAGAAACAGCTTTATCCATGGTAGGTACTATTCTATCCATATATTCAATTACCGTTACCTCAGCACCTAAACGTTTATATACTTGTCCAAGTTCTAAACCTATTACTCCACCTCCAATAACTACCAAGTGTTTCGGTACTTCTTTTAATTTTAAGGCTTCTGTTGAAGTAATTACTCGCTCTTTGTCTAATTTAATAAATGGGAATGAAGATGGTTTAGATCCTGTAGCTATAATAGTATTTTTAGCTTCAATTTCTATGTTTTTTTCACCAGCTATTGTAATATGAGTTGCATCTTTAAAGGCTCCTACTCCATGGTAAACATCAATATTGTTTTTATCCATTAAAAAATTAATTCCATCACAAGTTTGCTTAACAACAGCATCTTTACGAGCAATCATCTTTTCAAGATTCATTTTAATTTCTCCTGAAAGTTCTATACCATGTGCCTCAAAATGCTTAACAGCATCGTCGTAATGATGTGAAGAATCTAACAATGCTTTTGAAGGAATACAACCTACGTTTAAGCAAGTTCCTCCTAGTGTGTTGTATTTTTCTATTATTGCAGTTTTCATTCCTAGTTGGGCGCAACGAATTGCTGCTACATATCCTCCAGGACCAGAACCGATAACGGCTACATCATAAGTACTCATAAATTGTGTTTTTGTTTTTTAAAAGATACACAAAAGTAACGAAGTTTTTAATTATAACTGTATTGAAGTTGAATTTTTAATACTTGTAATTACAAAAGTACTTCTGGTACTTCCTATATGCTCTAATGTAGTTAGTTTGGTAACCATAAATTCACGATAAGCATCCATATCTTTAACCAAAATTTTTAATAAATAGTCATAATCACCTGTTATATTATAACACTCTAATACCTCATCAATTTTTCTAACTTGTGTTTCAAACTGTGTTAAATAATCTTTAGAATGTTTTTCTAATTTAATTCTGCACAATACCATAAAACTTTTTTCAACTTTATTTTTATTTATTAAAGCAACATAATTGGTTATTATATTGTCACGCTCTAACTTTTTTATACGCTCATACACAGCAGTTACCGAAAGTCCTGTTTTATTAGCAATCTCTTTATTTGTTTGCTTGGCATCTTTTTGTAATAAATGGATTATTTGTTTATCTATCGTATCTAAATTCATTTCATGAAAATTTTTCCTTAAACTTAAACAAATTCAGGTTTATAATGAAAAATAATCCAACTAATCTGAAAAATTTAGTTTTATAAACTACATATTGAAATTATTTAAAAATATTATACTACACTGTAGTAACTTTGTAATTAGAACAACAGTACAATGAAAGACTTTATTATTATAGGTGCTGGACAAGCTGGCTTATCTATTGCCTATTATTTAAAAAAACAAAACGCTAATTATTTAATTGTCGATGCCAATTCAGAAACTGGTGCTCCATGGTTAAAACGATGGGATTCCTTAAAATTATTTACCCCTTCAGAGTTTAATAATTTACCTGGAATGAAATTTCCACATCAAAAAGGACATTACGCCAACAAACATGAAGTAGCTGATTACTTAAAAGCATACGTAAAAAAGTTTGACATCCCTATAGAGTTTAACCAACGTATTGACCATTTAAAAAAAGAAAATGGTGTTTTTACCTTAAAAAGTGACACAAAGGAATTCATTACAAAAAACGTAATTATAGCAACTGGACCATTTCATACTCCTTTTACTCCAAAATGTCACAAAAACATAAGTAGTGATGTTTTACAAATGCACAGTGAACATTATAAGAGCCCAAATCAACTACAAGATGGTGACACCTTAGTTGTTGGTGCGGGAGACTCTGGCGTTCAAATATTAGATGAAATATCTAACACCAATAGAAAAGTATATTTTTCTGGAAACACTAATATTAATGCCATCCCACAAGAATTTTTAGGTAAAACACTATGGTGGTGGTTTAGTAAAATTGGCTTTTTATCCGCTAACAAATACACATGGATTGGAAAAAAACTAAGTAAAGGTGTGCAACCTGTTATTGGTACTGATGTTACCAAACTTTTTGCTAAACAAAATGTTACCTGCGTTGGAAGAACGCTAGGCGCTACTTCAAACACAATTGTATTTGAAAAGCAAAAAGTAAACACAATCAAAAATATTATTTGGGCTACTGGATTTAAACCAAACTTTACATGGATTAATGGTGTTGAACTTGACGAACAAGGTTACCCAAAAAACTACAGAGGAGTTAGTGACTTAGAAGGCTTGTATTTCATTGGACTTCCATGGCTATACACCAGAGGTTCTGCAACCTTAGGAGGAGTTAAAAAAGACGCAAAATATTTAAGTACATATATAGAACATAAAACATAACATTTAATTACAAATTAATGAAGCTATAGGGCTTAGTAAAATTATGAATAAGAGTTATCAAAACATCGAACACAAAAGACAAGATGGCTCGATTTGGTTTAATGATTTAAAACGCAAACGAGAAGCTGGTCCTAAACTACAAGCCAAAAGATATGAGCAATTTGGTGATGAGACAAAATCTGTCCATTCAGGACAGTATGACGACCCACAAACTGGCGCATTAGGAACTCCTATTTTTCAGTGCTCAACTTTTTTTCTCAATAAAACTTCTTATGAAGCTATAGAAGAAGGACGTGGAAGAGATGAAATGATTTATACACGCTACGGAAACCCTTCTCAGTGGAGTGTACAAGAAAAATTATCAGCACTAGAAAACGCAGAAAGTTCTATTGTTTTTTCATCAGGAATGGCAGCTATATCTTCTACCTTATTAGCTTTTTTAGATAAAGGAAGCCACATAGTTTCATCACGTGATATCTATGGAGGCACATATAATTTTTTGTACGAAGATTTAGATCGTTATGGTATGTCGGTAACATTTACCTCACCAACTGATCTTACTGAAATTGAAGCCGCAATACAAGAAAATACTAAAATTTTATACTTTGAAGCGTTAACTAATCCGCTTTTAAAAATAGTTCCTATCGAAGGTTTAGTTACTCTAGGTAAAAAATACAACTTACGTGTTATTATAGACAATACTTTTTTAACCCCTTACAATGTTAAAATGTTAGATTTAGGGGTAGATTTAGTTGTAAACTCCGCTACCAAGTACTTAAATGGGCATTCTGATTTAATTGGAGGGACAGTGTCTGGCTCAAGAAAATTAGTAGATCGTATTTGGCCACAACTATTAAAAAATGGCGGATCAATGGATCCGCACGCTTGTTTTCTTTTAGAACGAAGTTTAAAAACCTTTGCTTTACGAATGAAAACACATAATAGTAACGCTTTAAAACTAGCAAATTATTTAGAAAATCACCCAAAAATTAAACGAGTATACTATCCTGGTTTACCTTCTCATGAGCAACATAAATTAGCTGAGCAACAATTAAAAGGTAAAAATTCAGGCATGATTAGTTTTGAAATTGAAGGTGGTGATGCTAAAGCCCATGCGTTGCTAAACGAACTAAAACTTCCTAAAGAAGCAACAAGCTTAGGAGGTGTAGAAAGTTTAATTTCATTACCATACAATACCTCACAAGCCTCATTAACTAAAGAACAACAGAAAGCTATAGGAATTAACGATGGATTAATTCGCTTATCGGTTGGAATAGAAGATATTGAAGATTTAATTACAGATTTTGAACAAGGTATAACAACTATTTTTAAATAAATGCAGTATGTTAAATAATATAAACATAGCAGGCTTAAGTGAATTTGCTAACGAAGTAAAAGACAACAATAACGAAGCAAAAGCTAGTTATGGAGTTAAATTAAACTGGGAAAGTGGTACAAAAACCACCGTAACCACCAAAAACATGGTTTTAGGAAACCATAAGCTAATTAGAAACTTCAATTTTACAATTGATGAACCTACGCAAGTTTTAGGAGTTAATTGCGCACCTAATCCTGCCGAATACATGTTAGGTGGTATGGCCGGTTGTATGGCGGTAACATTCATGGCCGGAGCTACGGCAATGAATATAGAAATAGATCAATTACAACTAGAGATAGATGGAGAGCTAGACCTAAAAGGCTTTCTTGGTATTGACGACACTCCGGCAGGATTTCCTGAATTAAAATTTATATTTCATGTAAAAGGAAATGGTACTCAAGAGCAATATAATAACTTATTAGAACGAGTTACAAAACACTCTCCTAACTTTAATACAATAAAAAACGAAGTAAATATTATTGGGGAGTTAGTAACAAATGATTAAAAAAATAAAGCCAGAATTAACTCTGGCTTTATTTTTATTTTTTACCCTCTAATTAGTTCTCCCTGATCATTTACAGTTACCCTACGCAAAGAATTATTCTTTTTCATTATAACTTTATAATGCTTACGTTTTACTTCACCATTGCGTTGCACATACACAAATTTATCTTTAATCATTCGCCAATCAGGAAATTTTTCCGATAAGCTCATTCTTACTTTTTCAGGCAATTTTGCATTTTTATAACGTTCAACCACAGATAAAAGCTTTCCTTTTTCATTAAACGTAGCGGCTAAAGCGCCATCTTCAACTTCAAATAAAACTAAATAAGAATCTTGACCTTCAAATTTATCTTCCAAATCATACGAAATAAAAGAACTTTGCAATTGAAACACTCTACTGTCGGGGTTTTTGCTATCGGGATAATATACCGAAAACTCTTCTCCTGCTTTTTTTAATACTACTGCTGGTAATTCCCCAGACTCATATAATTCATCAAATAATTTTTCTTGCGCTAAACTAGGAATTATCATCCCTAATACAAGCAAATACATACATACTGTTCTCATAATAATTGTTTTTTAATTGATAATGAATATTCGATAGCAATAGTACCGAATGTTATATGTAAGTATATTTTGAGGAACTTTTAATGCGCTTTAAAAGTAATTAAGGTGGTATGAAATTACTAAATATAACTGTTGCTATATGTTAATAAAAAGCCAATAAACTTTTGTTTAACATTTTTTAACAAGTAAAAGCTGTACAAAATTATACAGCTTTTAGATTGGTTTATAATTTTTTATTGTTAATACTTCCCTCTAATAATTTCTCCTTCTTGATTAACTACTACACGCTGAACTTTATTCCCTTTCCTTAAAATAACCTTATATTCTTTGCGCTTAATTTCTCCATCACGTTGCACAAACACATACTTATCTTTAACCATGGTCCACTCAGGAAATTTTTTAGCTAAACTTTTTTGAACCTTTGCTGGTAATCTTGCATTTTGATAGCGTTCTACTACGGATAATAATTTACCAGTGTCATCAAAAGTTGCGGCTAACATACCATCTTCAACTTCTAAGATAAGTAAATACTCATCATGACCTTCAAAATCTTTTCCTAAATCGTACGAAATAAATTCACTTTCCAATTTTTGAACTCTACTATCGGGATTGGAGTAATCAGGATAATATATAGAAAACTCTTCTCCCGCTTTTTTAAGCACTACTTCTGGCAACTTACCAGACTCATAAAATACTTCTGCTGATTTTTCTTGCGACATTATAGGGAGTATAAAACCCATAATTAACAAATACATACATACATTCTTCATAACAAAACGGTTTAATTAATATAAAATATTGATACACCTTCTATACGATGAAGATACTACTTTGGGGATTTCATTTTTTTAATATCTACTATATACAAAAGATTGCTTTTAGCCAATACAAAACAATCGATTACAAAGTAAAATTGAGTTTAATAACTTTTTGAGGGTGTTATTATAAAACTACAAGGAAGAATAAATGGAGTACAAAGGTACAACTTAAAAAACGTTTAAACAACTAAAAATCAAAAAATTAACTTTTAATTCACTTTTTAAAACTTTGGTATAATTGCTCATACTTATTTACAATAGCATCTATATCAAATTTATCTGCTACTTTTTTTGCATTAGTTTTAAACTCATTCAATACGGTATCATTTTCAAGTATTTCAATTGCTTTTTTAGCCATGGTACTCACATCACCAACATTAGCTAAATATCCCGAAACCCCTTCTATATTTACTTCAGGAATTCCACCGGTATTACTAGAAATCACAGGCACACCAGACGCCATAGCTTCTAAAGCCGCTAAACCAAAACTTTCAGTTTCTGAGGGTAATAAAAATAAATCGGAAAAACAGAGTATTTTATTAACCTCATTGCTTTTTCCTAAAAATATAACTTTCTCTTCCAAACCTAAATCTATCGCTAATTGCTCTGTTGCTTCTCGTTCTGGTCCGTCGCCAACCATAATCAATTTTCCTGGCAGTTGCTGCTGAATTTTATAAAAAACTTTAACTACATCATCTACGCGTTTCACTTTTCTAAAGTTACTTACATGAGTAATTATTCGTTCCGAAGCATTTGCTAATAAATGCCGCTGACATTCTTCTTGTTTTGCTTCTTCATATTTATTAATATCAATAAAATTAGGAATTACATCTATCTTTTTACTAATATCAAATAATCGCAACGTATCTTCTTTTAAACTTTGAGACACCGATGTAACTGCATCAGAAGCATTAATACTAAAAGTAACAGCTGGCTTATAAAAAGGATGACTTCCTACCAAAGTAATATCGGTACCATGCAATGTTGTTACGAAAGGGATATCAATACCTTCCGAAGCTAACATTTGTTTAGCCATATACGCAGCATAAGCATGTGGAATGGCATAATGTACATGCAGCACTTCAATTTTATGCAGCTTTACCATATCGACTAATTTACTTGATAAAGCTAACTCATAAGGCTGATAATGAAACAAAGGATATTTCGGAACACTTACTTCATGAAAATGTACATGACTCCCTATTAAATCTAAACGTACAGGTTGTTTATATGTAATAAAATGAATTTCATGCCCTTTACGAGATAAGGCTATTCCTAATTCCGTTGCTACAACACCACTACCTCCATAAGTTGGATAACATACTATTCCTATTTTCATAAAGCTGGTTATTATTTACTTACTGTACCTTGTGTTATTTTTAAAGTATTAGCCTCGATACCTCCATAAATTAGTCCTTGTATTTTTGAACGAATGTCTTCCCTTACTAGCTTAAAGTTTGTAGCATCAGGATAAGTGCGGTTAGACATAAATACGTACACCAATTGGTTTTCAGGGTCTGCCCAAGTAAAAGTACCTGTAAATCCAGAATGCCCAAAGCTTGTCATTGGAACACAGTCGCAAGTTGGACCAACTTCACCTAATTGAGGTTTATCAAACCCCACTCCTCTTCGCACATCAATATGGCAATAATAACAAGTATTAAACTTGTCAATAGTCTCCTTTTTTAAATATTGCTTACCCGCATAATTTCCTCCTTGTAAATACAATTGCATAATTTTTGCCACATCTGTAGCTGTTGCAAAAACACCTGCGTGTCCTCCAACTCCATTTTGCATTGCTGCACCCATATCATGCACATAACCTTGTACTTTTTGATACCTATAATACGTATCTTCCTCCGTTGGCGCTACTTGATTTAATGAATATTTATTTAAAGGATTATAGGTTGCATATAAACCTAATGGATTGTAAAATCTATTCTGAATCAACTCATCTAGTTCCATTCTATAATGAGTTTCTAAATATTTTTTTAACAAATAATAGGGCAAGTCACTATACTTATACTTCCAATGCTTTCGTAAATCAGTATCTTTAATAATCTGAAAAATAGAATCTTGATAACTTTTATGCATAAATAAATTTTCTGCTACTTTGTACGGAAAACTATCTGACTTTTTTGTTGCATAATACTCTGATGAGGGTTTATTCGTTAAACTATCTAAAGTTGCTTTATAAAAAGGAATCCATGCTTTTAATCGTGCATAATGTGACAACATTTGCTTAAGCGTGATATTTTTTTTGTTTGAGTTTGCTAATTCGGGAATCATGGTTCCTAGCTTAGAATTTAAGGTTACTATACCTTTTTCTTCTAATTCCATCACTAGAGGTAAGGTTGCAATTATTTTTGTTAATGAAGCAACATCATACAAGGTAGTATCGGTAACTTTTCTCTTTTTAGCATAGGTATGATAGCCATAGTTTTTATTGTATATAATTTTCCCGTTTTTAGCGATTAGTAGTTGTACTCCTGGTGTCATTTTTTCAGCAATTGCATAATTTACAATTGAATCTATGGCTGTAAACTTTGAAGCATCAAAACCTTGATTTTCTGGAAAGTCATATCCTAAAATATTACTTCTCTTTAATTTAATCGAGGTATTTACTGGAAACGATTCATTTGAACTCACCGGTAAAACACCTTTTATAGGAATAGCTCCAAATAAGGCTTCAGCTGATTTTTCTTGAGCTATGTTACTATTTTGATACGATACTACTATACTTTCAAAATTAGTTGTTGTTTTTAAATCTAATAACGCATAAGGTCTTGTAAAAATGTTTACTACCACTTTATTGGTTCTTGCTATTTCATACAGCCATGTTATTTCTTTATCTTTTAATTTATATGATTTCCACGGATTATCATTAGATTTATGTACACCAATAATAACTAGGTTGTACGCACTGAGTTTTTTGATTAACTCATCTAAATGATTTGCTTTTACTTCCGTTACATTTGCAAATTTTTTCAATCTATTTAGATAAGGCAAATGGTCTGTTTCTCCAAATTTAACATAAGCGATATTAGTAGTTTCTAAATCACGTATAGGCAATACATCATCCTTATTTTTAACCAAAGTAATTGCGTTTTCAATAAGCTTAGCATATAGTATGTCATTAGATTTAGTGTTTAAATCTTCATGTATATTTTCAAGAGCAACAGGAGTGTACTTATGCAAGCCTACTTTGTACTTAGCCATTAATATTTTTTTTACCGAATGCGCCAAACGCTCTTCAGTAATTTTATTTTTATCATAAGCACGTTTTATTTTAGCTACTGCTTTAGGAATATTTTTTGAAATTAACAAAATATCATTTCCTGCTAAAAAAGCTGCTAAATCAACCTCTCCTGGTTCTTTATAATTTGATGCTCCTTTCATATTTAAAGCATCTGTAAAAATTAAGCCTTTATATCCTAACCTTTCTTTTAATAAATCAGTAACAATTTCTTTTGATAACGATGATGGTTTGCCTGATTTCGTACCCATACTTGGTATATCTAAATGCGCCACCATAATACTCGCTATACCACTTTCTATTATTTTTTTAAAAGGATATAACTCTACATTTTCAATACGTTCTGCACTAAAATCTATAGTGGGCAACGTTTTATGTGAATCTTGAGAAGTATCTCCATGCCCAGGAAAATGTTTTGCTGATCCTAATACATTAGCTTTTGCCATACCTTTCATAAAGGCAATTCCTTTTTCTGCTACTGTATTTTTATCTTCACCAAAAGAACGATTACCAATAATTGGGTTATTAGGATTTGTGTTAATATCGATATCTGGCGCAAAATTCATATGTACCCCAATACGTTTACAATGTTCTCCAATACGTTTTCCTGCTTCTTCAACTAACCTATTATCTTTAATAGCGCCAAGTGTCATGTTCCATGGAAAAGCATAGGTAGAATCTAAACGCATACTCAACCCCCATTCTGCATCTTGAGTAATTAACAATTTTGTTTTAGATAAGGCTTGATATTCGTTAGTTAATTTTGCTTGTCTATAAGGCCCTCCTTTAGAAAACATTACCCCTCCAATATGATATTGTTTTATCAAGCTTTTAATTTTATCTGTATGCAATTTTTCCTTTCCAGACCATACATCAGCTATAAACAATTGTCCTATTTTTTCTTCTATAGTCATTGCATTATAAGTTGTTTCAACCCATAATTTTTGTGCTTCTTTATCAGTGGTTTCTAAAGGGTGCTTTTCTTGAGCTATAGTTATGTTGCTAATTAATAATAGTAACAATAATATTCTGTAATGCATGAAGTTTTGTTTTCTGATAATTACATAAAAAATCGTACCAAAATAAGCTTCTTGGTACTTAAAATTATTTTCGGAAAGATACCATAATTTGCTCTTAGATAAAAGAGTTTATTACTTGAATTCTATTTATATAAACAAAGCCTATTCAATAATGAATAGGCTTTGCTTTTGTATATTGATTTAGATCAAAACAGCAACATTAAATCAATACGGTTATATATCGATATTTAATTTTCATTCTTTGCTATTAATCTCTAAAGCCAATCAATATCCAACGTTGTAGCGCTCCGTCATACACCAACTCAGCCGTTCCTTGGCCAGACGTAGCTACATTATTTGCTAAGGTTATCATTCTATTTTGCGGCAATGAGTCTGTGCTTTCTGCTACTAAAGTTAAATTAGATGTACTCACATTAAACAGTACAATATGTCTTCCATCAGTTCCACCAGAAATTCCAGTTATTTTATAATTAGCTGTTCTACCTACCAATCTAAAAACTACTCTATTAGCATTTATTGTATTAACGCCCATATCATAATCATGTAACTCTTCACCTGGAGGTCCATCTGGAACTAATACTGTTCCTACCAAGTAATACGCAGAACCTCCTCCTCCACCAGCTGTTGCACTTAATACATTACCTGTAAGTTGTAAGTTAGCTCCTACATATATATCGGTTAATACTCCATCACCATTTGTACCTGATATTTTATTAGGCATACATGAGGTAGTATTACTCACACGCAGCGTTCCTTCTACGTCTAGAGTTTCTTGTGGAGTAGTTGTATTAATTCCTACTTGAGAGAACATAAATAATGGGGCGAAAACGAATAGATATATGATATTTTTCATGATGTATACTTTTAAATGATTGTGAAACTTTCCTAAAAATTAAGCCATAGCACCTCTTGTCAAATGTGTTTATACACATGACTCATGGAATTGCAACAAGCAATTACACTTTGAAAACAGAGAAGCTATACTTCTACATTAACAATATTTATAAATTGTATGATATTTGCTAAACATCCTTAACTTAACAAGAGTCAGATTAACAGCTATTCTTTTTATAAAATCAGCCGTAAAAAAATAACTTGTAAGGAGTTTTTTTACTACACGCATACCACGTGTTAGAAAATTTAAATTATCAGCTGGGAAGCCAATATATTTTAGTGAAGTTTTTTGAGGCAACAGTACGAAAGTAGAATAATCTCTTTTCATAATTATAAGGGTTTAATGTTGCTTAGTGTGAAGATACAAGAAAAAAACATGTGACTATATTTTTTTCGATACACAACCTATATACTCGTTAAAAAACAGGTACATCACTATAATTCGTGATGTAAAACACTTGTTTTTTGTAGTGAAACCTTAATTTTATGATGTAAAGCTAATTAGAAGAATCTGGAATGCCATGACTCTTGTGCTGGCACTTCCCAGTTATTTTTATACTCTGCAATATTGGTAACTAAATTATTAAACACTGTTGTTTTTTTACCTATAGCGCCATTTTTTACCATAGTTTTAAATTCAAGCAACGATTTAAAATTCACATAATCCCCTTGCTTAAACGCTACATTCATCTTATCTAATAATTCTACCCCTAATTCTTGTTCTAATTCTTGTATAAATCGTACAGATGCATCAATAGAACAACCCGTTGCTGCTTGAGCATCTTGATTTACAGCCAAAATAATGAAACGTTCATATCTAAGCTCAAAACTTGCCTGAAGCCCTGTTCCATGCGCAGTCCAATTTTCTAAAAAATCATTGGTTTTTACTGAAATGATATCTAATTCTTCTGGAGTAAAACGTCTGTTAGATTGATATATCCATACTCGTGAATGGTCTGGTAATTTATTAAAATCTACTAGCATGGTATTTATATTATAACGATCTAGCTACTAATTCAGCTACATCTAACACTTCAATTTTTCCTTCTTGTTCTTTCGCTTTTACTCCATCAGTCATCATCGTATTACAAAACGGACAACCAGTTGCTATAATTTCAGCAGAAGTTTCCATAGCGTCTTCAGTACGTAGCACATTAATGTCTTTATCTCCTTTTTCAGGTTCTTTAAACATTTGTGCTCCACCAGCTCCGCAACATAATGAGTTTAGTTTGCTACGCTTCATTTCAACTAAATCTACTTTCATCTCATTCATTAAAGCTCTTGGTGCATCAAAAACACTATTGGCTCTTCCTAAATAACATGGGTCGTGAAAAGTAACTCTTTTTCCTTTATACTCGCCACCACTTAGGCTTATTTTACCTGCTTTTAATAATTGCTGTAAAAACTCAGTATGATGGTAAACCTCATAAGTACCTCCTAATTCAGGGTATTCATTTTTTATAGTATTGTATGAGTGCGGGCAACAAGTAACTATTTTTTTAACCTCATAAGCGTTTAATACCTCTATATTAGTTATGGCTTGCATTTGAAATAAAAACTCATTTCCTGCTCGTTTTGCTGCATCACCACTTGAACTTTCTTCTGTTCCCAAAACCGCAAAATTTACATTGGCTTTATTTAGGATTTTCACAAAAGCTCGTGATATTTTTTTTGCTCTATCATCAAAACTACCTGCAGAACCAACCCAAAATAAAATATCAGGGGTTTTATCTTCTGCCATCATTTCTGCCATTGTAGGCACTTTTAATGCTTCACTCATATTATTTGCTTTTGATTGTTAGCTTACTATTTTTATTCTTTTTTACTTTTATAAACACCCTACTCGTCAACCCATTTCATTCGGTCCATTTGATTGTATGGCCATGGTGCTCCGTTATTTTCTACATTTTGCATCATGTTATTTAGCTCCGCTGGTGCAGCACTTTCCTCCATTACCAAATAACGACGCATTTCCATAATGATACCTAAAGGATCTATATTTACTGGGCAAGTTTCCACACAAGCATTACAACTAGTACATGCCCAAACTTCTTCTTTAGAAATCCAATCAAATAAATTTTTTCCGTCATCTTTAAACTCACCGTTATTAGCATCTATATTTTTCCCTACTTCCTCTAAACGATCACGAGTATCCATCATAATTTTTCTAGGTGATAATTTTTTTCCAGTTAGGTTTGCTGGGCATTCGCTTGTACAACGTCCACACTCAGTACAGGTATAAGCATTTAACAAGTTTACCCAATTTAAATCGGTAACATCTTTAGCTCCAAATGTTGCTATCTCTTCTTCTGCCCCCTCTTCTGGCATTGCATACGGATCTGCACTCGGATCCATCATCATTTTTACTTCTTTAGTAACATTTGCATCATTAGTAAACTGCCCTTTTGGTTTTAAATTAGCATAAAATGTATTAGGGAAAGCTAATAAAATATGTAAATGCTTAGAATAGTATAAATAATTTAAAAAGATTAAAATTCCTACTATATGCAACCACCATGCTGAACGTTCTATAATATGAAGTGTACTGGTTTCCATACTTGAAAACAGTGGTGTTATATATTGACTAATAACATTACCATTATTCATGGCTTGAAATTCAACATCTGTAGCATTCATTATTAAAAACAGCGTCATCAAAATCATTTCGAAATATAAAATCATATTTCCATCAGATTTTGGCCAACCTTTCATTTCATCTTTCCAAAAACGTTTTATTTTTATTACGTTTCTTCTAACCCAAAAGATAATTACGGCTACTAATACCAAAAATGCTAACACCTCAAAGTTCCCAATCAAAAAACCATAAAAAGCGCCCATACCTGAAAAGGCACGGTGTGTGCCAAAAATACCATCTATAATAATTTCTAATACTTCTATGTTTATCAGTATAAAACCAACATAAACAATAATGTGTAAGATTCCAGATACTGGACGACGAACCATTTTACCTTGACCTAAAGCTATCTTAGCCATATTCTTCCATCGTTCAGGCTTATTATCAGTTCTATCAATATCTTTTCCTAATTTAATGTTTCGGATAAGTGTTTTTATGTTTTTAGCAAAAAACCATATACCCGCAGCAAGTAGTGCTACAAATAAAATATTGTCAATGTATTGCATAGTTAGTTTTTGTATTTAAATACTAAATTAGTTTTTATTGTGCTGTTTCTGGTTGTTGATACGGTATTTCTTTTTTTGATAAAATTCTGAAATAACGCTTAGGATGTAACTTTATATCTTGTAATAATTCTTCTAACTCTTTTGAAGCAGACTCGAAGTTTTCATATAATTTTTCATCCTTCATTAATTTACCCATAGTCCCTTTTCCTTGTTCTATACCTAACAACACCTTGTTTAGATTGGTTAAGGTAGCATCTAAATTAGCTACTGTTTTACCAATGTTAGCTTGCTCAAGTGAGTCGCCTAGTTTTTTAAATGAAGTTGCAGTTTGTGAAAAATTAGCAAGCATCGTATTTAACTTACTTGTATCATTTTTAAGCATACCGTTTAATGTGTATGATAAATTTTTAAACGATTTCATTGTTGAGTTTAATTCTGCTATAGCATTTTTCAATCCTTTTTCTGAATCATCATCAACTAAACCATTTAGGTTTACTAATAAGGTATCGGCTTTTTTTAGGGTTTCATCAAGTCCACTACTTAAACCCGAGAAATTACTTGAGAGGCTTTTTACTAAACCTTCTTCTACTTCTGATTTTAAGAAGGCTTCATTTTCTGCATATTCAGCATCGTGAGCAGGGATAATTGTTATGGCGTTCCCACCCATTATACCTAACTCATACATTCTTATAGTACTATTCTTTGAAAACTTAAATCGATTATCTACTGAAAAGGCTACTCGAGTTTTTCCCGTTTCAAAATCATACGTAATTTTCTCTACTTTCCCTACTCTATTTCCTTTTATAGTAACCGGAGCTGATGGTGTTAAGGCATTGTAATCAAATTCCGTATAAAATGTATTGTCGGTACTAAATAAATCTTTTCCTTTTAAGTAACTAAAACCAAATATGAACAATGCTATAGAGCATAACACTAAAATGGCTGTTTTAATTTCTTTTGAAATTTTCAAAGTATTGATTGTATTGATTAGCTAACAAAAGTAAAAATTATTTACATATAATCACTCTAAATACTCATGAGTTTCCCATGTTTTGCATAACAAAAAACTATATGATTTATCGGCTTATTTTTTAAGAATTTCAGCTAATGGTGTTTTTACTCCGTTTTTATAAGCCACTATAAAACAAGAGGCATACCCTTTATCCACCGCTTCATTTTTTATTTTCTTAACAACTTCATAGTCGTTCGTATTCCCACTAAAGTACTTATATAGTTTTCCTTGTTTACTTTTTGACAATTCTCCCAAGCCCTTAAAATTATATGATTTTAAGGGTAAATTTTTAGAGCTAGCAGCTAATTGCACTTTAAATACAACCCCTTCATAAACTTCGGAACTAGAATTGTTTTCTGCAAACATTTCAGTTTCTGTATTTTTAAAAAAATTGTCTTTATATTCTACTATGGACTTTACAATTGCACTAGAAACTTCAGATTGTCCTTTAGTAGAGTTTAAATAAGCTCCTTCGTTTTTATTAGTAATAAAGCCCGTTTCTATTAACACACTTGGCATAACTGTTTGGTGTAGTACAATAAAACCTGCTTGCTTTACCCCTCTGTTTTTACGCTTTAATGAATTTGTGAATTTTTCTTGAATATAGCTTGCTAACAAAAGACTTTGGTCTAAGTACTCTTCTTGCATTAGGGTTAACCCAATTAAAGATTCTGGTGAATTAGGATCGTAACCTGCATACTTTTCTTGGTAATTGTCTTCTAATAATATTACTTCATTTTCAGATTTAGCCACATCTAAATTCGTTTTGTTTCTATGTACTCCTAACACATACGTTTCAGAACCATGGGCTTGTGTATGGTGTGCGTTACAATGTACCGACACAAACAAATCAGCTTTAGCTTCGTTGGCTATTTTACCACGTTTAAATAAATCTACAAACACATCTGTTTTACGGGTATAGATAACTTTAATGTCAGGATTCTTTTCTAATTCCTTTCCTACTTTCAATACAATATTAAGAGCTATATCCTTTTCTTTATAGCCATTTTTAGAATATTTCCCAGGGTCTTTCCCTCCGTGTCCAGCATCTAAAACCACTACAAATTTTTCTTTTTCTACACCAGTTATATCTTGTTTTATAAATGATGATAAAAACACCACTACTACCACTAATAAAACCCTAGTTATTTTACTCATCTCTCGCTTCTTTGTTTATGCTATTATGTGTATTAAAATTTTCAAAAAAATAAAATCTACACAAAAAATATATTGTATGTTTGACACTCCAAAAACTAAGCCATACTTTTACAAAAATAGAATTTACATTGGTGCATTCAAATAGCTTACATATACTTTTAATAACATTTTTAGTGTTGTTTATTAACAATACAGCCATTGCCCAAGAGTTTCCTGCTAAAAACAATACAATTGTTTCTGATAGCCTCCCAAGTAATACATCTGTTAGAGCTATGCCTAAATCAGATGAATTTGATAAACTTTCTGATGAAGTTGTTGATACAATTAAACCTAAAGATTCTGTTAAAATAAAAGAAACGCTTACTGATATTGTAAAATACAAAGCCAGTGATTACATAAAAATTAATCGCCGTAAAAAACTTATGTATTTATACAATAATGCCGAAGTTACTTACGGCGACATTAACATTAAATCAGGGAAAATAATTATCAATTATGGTAAAAATGAGGTGTATGCCTACGGAATAAAAGATTCTACCAACTATACCCAAGCCCCTGTTTTTACTCAAGGTCAAAATGTAGTAGAGCCGGATTCCATACGATACAACTTCAAATCTGAAAAAGCACTTATTTTCAATTCACGTACTGAACAAACAGGAATGAATTTAAAAGCTGAAGTTACCAAAAAGGAAAATGACTCTGTATACTATGTAAAAAACTTGATCCTTACCACTTCTAAAAACCTTGAAGACCCTGAATATCATATAAAAGTTAGAAAAGCCAAGCTTGTTCCTAAAAAGAAAATTGTTAGTGGATTAGCGAACATGTTTATATATGGTGTTCCAACTCCTTTAGGTATTCCTTTTGCATACTTTCCATTAACAGAAGATAGAGCCTCTGGATTTATCATCCCTACGTTTGGTGAAAACAATCAACGAGGGTATTTTATACAAAATGGAGGGTATTACTTTGCAGTTAGCGATTATTTTGACTTAACTGTTTTAGGAGATTTTTATAGTAACGGAAGTTTCGGTTATAATTTAAGTAGTAACTATAAAGTAAATTATAGATTTAGCGGTCAGTTTAGCTATAGAAATGAAAATTTAATTACAAGTGAACGTGGTTTTCCTGATTATAGCAAAACTAAAATTTACAACCTGAGATGGTCGCATAGCCAAGATGCAAAATCAAACCCAAACTCACGTTTCTCTGCCTCGGTAAACTTAGGAAGTAGTAATTACTACACCCAATCTAACAACCAGTATAATGCAAACAATAATTTAATAAACACCCTAAGTTCCTCTATTTCATACAACAAAACTTTTCAAGGTAAATACGGAGGAAATATTTCAGCTACTGCTACACACTCACAAAACACCAATACACAACAAATAAATATGTCGTTACCTAATTTACAAGGTAGTTTAAATCGTATTTATCCGTTTGAACCAAAAGTAGGAAGTAAAAAAGGGATTATTCAAAATATTAATTTACAATATTCTTTTGCTGCCGAAAACAGAATACTAACTTCTGATGATGCATTCTTTAAAAAAGAAATGTTTGATGATGCTAAACTGGGTGTTAGACATAGCATACCTATAAACACAAATTTTAAGGTGTTTAAATACTTTAGTTTATCTGCAGGAGCACAATATAATGAAGTATGGAACTTTGAAAAGGTAAATAAACAATATGATGAAATTAATCAAGAAATAATCACAACTACCGATAATGGTTTTACTAGTTATCGCACTTATAATTTTAACACTAGTTTAGGTACAACTCTATACGGAATGTACAATTTTGATAAAAAAGAATTAGACAAGAAGATTAAAGCTATCCGTCATGTTATTCGTCCTAGCATTAGTTATAATATCAATCCTTCATTTGATCATTATTACGAAAGTTATAAAAGAAATGTCATTACTGCTAGCGGTACCACTATTGAAGATGTAGAGTATAGTCCGTATGAAAATTCTATTTATGGTTCACCCAACAAAACATTTTCAAGTGCCATTGGTTTAGGTATTGGGAACTCTATTGAAGCAAAAGTGCGTGATAAAGTTACTGACTCCACTGAAGTTACTTATCGTAAAATCAACATTTTAAATAACCTTAACATTTCATCTTCTTATAATATTGCTGGAGATTCTTTAAAAATAAGTCCCGTAAGTATTTCAGGGGGTACTCAACTAGCTAAAAACAAGTTGAATGTTAACTTTAACATGTCTTTAGACCCATATGCGTTAAACAATAACAATACACGTATAGATAAATTTAATATTGATAATGGTGGTAGCTTATTTAGGCTTACCAACGCCAACCTAACCTTAAACTA
The DNA here is from genome assembly GCA_947493535.1 of uncultured Flavobacteriaceae bacterium. Lineage (GTDB taxonomy): Bacteria > Bacteroidota > Bacteroidia > Flavobacteriales > Flavobacteriaceae. Next base: position 105,654 of record CANLRK010000008.1, read on the forward strand.
TAGCTTTTCAAGTAAAGATTTTGAAAAAGGTAAAGGTACTTCTGAAAAAGATAGAAATGATACTACTTTTAACGACACAGAAGACTTATTAGGCGATACAGACGATTTACGACGATCAAGCTTTGATAATAATGAAAATGATAAACCTCAAGACGTAAAACTATATAATTACCGTATACCTTGGAGTTTACGTTTAGCCTACTCTGTTGCTTATAACAATTTTGCACGTCAAAATGAAATTTCGCGTAATTCGCTAATGTTTTCAGGAGATGTAGAATTATCTCCGCGTTGGAAAGTTGGAGTATCATCGGGGTATGATATCAAACAGCAAGGTTTTACTCATACCAATTTACGCTTTGAACGCGACTTATTAAGTTGGAAAATGAATTTTAACTGGGTGCCGTTTAGTGTAAACAAATCGTGGTTTTTCTTCATTGGAATAAAATCCGGAGTATTAAGTGACATTAAATGGGATAAACAACGTCAACGCGACAAACTCATAAATTAATTGTTATGACAAAAAGAATTATTACAACAACAGATGCACCTGCTCCAATAGGTCCTTACAACCAAGCTGTATTAGTAAATGAAAATACCTTGTACACTTCTGGGCAAATTGCCTTAGATCCTAAAACAATGCAATTGGTGTTAGGTACAATAGAATCTGAAACTAAACAAGTAATGGAAAATATGAAGGCAGTGTTATTAGCCGCAGAAATGAATTTTGAAAACGTAGTAAAAACTTCAATATTCATTTCAGATATGAATAACTTTACTTTAATTAATAACGTTTATAGCAGTTATTTTAATGAAGCTACTGCACCTGCAAGAGAAACCGTTGAAGTTGCTTGTTTACCTAAAAATGTAAATGTAGAAATTTCAATGATTGCAATTAAATAACTGCAATATATATTCTTTACCATAAAAAAGGCGAACTTAATTAAGTTCGCCTTTTCTTATTACCTAACTAATATGATAGGTTACTAAGTTATCAATTGGTTTTTGAATAAAATTTCCTGAATTTAATCGAAATGACTTTAATGCGTGTCGTAACTCTTCTTGTAAGAAATACGAAATACTTCCTACAAAATGTATTGGCAAATCATATACCTTATCGTATTGTGTAATTTGATTTTCTATAAAATCAGAAAACCCATTTTTTATAATCTCAGAACAATACGGCTCATTTTTATGGGTTACTAAAAACGACGCAAAAGAAGCCAAATATGAATTAGGACTTCCTTTTTTATATAAATTTAACTTTACATCATCAGGATATAAATTGTATTCCTTTTGGAACTTATCATGAAGCTTTTTAGGCATCTTCCTATAAAAGAAATCACGCAATAGAATTCTACCAAAATAATTTCCTGAAGCATCATCCATAAGTATATAACCTAAAGAAGGTACTTTTGACAAAAGAACTTCTTTACCGTCAAAATAAGAGCAATTACTTCCTGTACCTAAAATACATACTATACCTTCCTTCTTTTCAGAAACTGCATACGCAGCTGCATAAATATCTTCTTTAATTGAAACTGTCGCAGCTGTAAAAATTTCCTGTAACACTTCATACAAAACATTTTTAGGTCTTTCTGTTCCACATCCTGCTCCGTAAAAAAACACATGACTAACTTCATTAACATGTTTCATTACTTCAGTATTCGAGGTAATGGTTTTATACAAGTCAGTATCAGAAAAAACCGTTGGGTTTAATCCTTTAGTAGTATTTTTAAGCAGCACCTCTTTAGTAGTACTTATCAACACCCAATCTGTTTTTGTTGAACCGCTATCAGCAATTAAAATCATATACGCTTATAACAAGGTTAATCTAAACTAGCTGAGTATACTGCTAAATCAATCAATTTATTAGCATAACCAAACTCATTATCATACCAAGCTACTAGCTTAAAAAAGGTACTGTTTAAAGCAATAGAAGCCGTTGCATCAAAAATTGATGTTCGTGTATCACTTACAAAGTCTTGAGAAACTAAAGGATCAGATTCATATCCTAAAATACCTTTTAACTCACCTTCTGCAGCTTCTGAAATCACTTTATTAATAGCTTCTAAAGAGGTTTCTTTAGATGTTTTAACTGTTAAATCTACTACCGAAACATCTGCAGTAGGAATACGAAAAGCCATACCTGTTAATTTGCCTTTTAACGAAGGAATAACTTTAGTTACAGCAACTGCTGCCCCTGTTGTTGTTGGGATAATATTATTCATAGCTGCTCTTCCTCTAGTCCATTTATCCGAAGGCCCATCTACAGTTTTTTGAGTTGAAGTGGCAGCATGCACCGTAGTCATTAACCCTTCTTCTATTCCAAAATTATTATGAATTACTTTAGCTAAAGGTGCTAAACAATTTGTAGTACACGAAGCGTTAGAAATTATAGTATCACTACTTTTTAATTCTTTATGATTTACTCCCATTACAAAGGTAGGAGCATCTTTAGAAGGAGCAGATAGTATTACTCTTTTAACTCCTTTGTCTTCTAGATGAGCTTTTGCTTTATCCATTGTAGTAAAAAAGCCTGTACATTCCACTACATATTCTACCCCAACTTTATTCCATTGTATATCTGCTGGGTTACGTTCTGCTGTAATCCTAATTTCGTTTCCGTTCACTATCAACTTTCCATCCTTAGTAGTTACGGTTCCTTTAAACCTACCATGTACAGAATCATATTTTAATAAATAGGCTAAATAATCTACATCTAACAAATCATTAATTGCAACAACTTGCACATTTTCTTTTTCAATGGCAGCTCTAAAAGCTAGCCTTCCGATTCTTCCGAATCCGTTAATTCCAATTTTTATCATATTATATTTATTCACTGATTTTTATATGAAGGTGTTTTTTAATATTTCCTAAATTAATCCCATTAACTATTGCTTTTGCAATTAATATTTTTTCACCACTATTTATCTTTTTTATATATAAACTCGAAATATCATCTTGTAACAGTAAAAATAAATTACTACAATCTTCTATTTTTTTTACAAACTCAAATAAAACAGTTTCTCTTTTCCTCTTTCCTTTAAAATCTACTGGTAATTTTAGTATATAATAATATGTGTGATACAAATGTTCTTCATTACTTAATGCACCTATTATTCTCCTCTCAATTTTTCTACCTTCTATATCATCATTCAAAACAATAACATAAGTGTGAACTAGCCCATATTTAGAATAATCAAGCTTAGTATAGTTAAATGACTTATTTAATATTTCTACCTCTCCTTTTGTTTTCTTTTGAGAAAAAGACAATGAAACAAACAGTAACGCAAAGCAAATAAACTTCATATTTATTATATTGATAATATATCTGATATTCGTAACAACTCTTTATTTATAGTGTTTTTACACTTCATTATTTCTATAATAGGGGTTGCTACTATTTCATTACTTCGTATACCGACCATTACATCTTTTTTTCCATCTAATAATAGTTCTACTGCTTTTACTCCTAACCTACTTGCCAATACTCTATCAAAACACGAAGGCCTACCTCCACGTTGCAAGTGTCCTAAAACTGTAACTCTAGGTGAATAATCTTCAAGATTTTCTTTTACATATGCAGCCAATTCAAACACATTTTTCCCTGTTTTATCTCCTTCTGCTACTACTACTATACTTGAAGTTTTTCTGTTTTTTTTGCTTCTACGCAAGCTCTCTAACAACTTTTCTAAAGGTTGATCTTCTTCAGGTATTAGAATTTCCTCCGCACCAGCACCTACACCAGAGTTTAAGGCTATAAAACCGGCATCTCTCCCCATTACTTCAATAAAAAATAAACGGTTATGTGAACTTGCTGTATCACGAATTTTATCTATTGCTTCTACCACTGTATTTAATGCGGTATCATACCCAATTGTAAACTGTGTGCCATATATATCATTATCGATAGTTCCAGGTATTCCTATAACCGGTATATCAAACTCATTACTAAATAAAGCTCCTCCTGTAAAAGTACCATCTCCGCCTATTAAAATCAACGCGTCTACCTCTTCCGACTTCAAACTTTCATAAGCTTTTTTACGTCCTTCAACTGTTCGAAATTCTTCTGAACGTGCCGATTTTAATATCGTCCCCCCTTTATTAATAATATTTTTAACACTACGAGAAGTTAGCTCAATAAAATCATTTTCTATAATTCCATCATATCCTCTATAATATCCTAAACTCTGTATTTTATAATACGCACAAGCTCTAACAACAGCGCGTATAGCTGCATTCATACCTGGCGCATCACCACCTGAAGTCATTACTCCAATCTTCTGTATAGAATTACCCATCAATTTTACTCAAAATATATGTTAAGAAATAAAAGAATTAAAAATACAGAACATTTTTCTATTTTGATTATTTTTAACCAAAATATTAACAATCTAGCCCATAAACTTATGCAATTAGCACCCATTGATTATGCAATTATTATTGGTTTTTTTATACTCTCGCTCGTTATCGGGTTTATTGTAGCCAAACAATCTGGTAAAAATAGTGAGTCATTTTTTTTATCGGGCAGAAATATGCCATGGTGGTTGTTAGGATTTTCGATGGTAGCCACTACATTTGCTGCAGACACACCAGGATTAGTTACTCAATTAGTTAGACAAAATGGTGTTTCAGGTAACTGGGTTTGGTGGGCTATGCTATTAACAGGTATGTTAACTGTTTTCTTTTATGCTAAACTTTGGCGAAAATCAGGAATCACAACCGATTTAGAGTTTTATGAATTGCGTTATAAAGGAAAATCGGCTAGTTTTTTAAGAGGGTTTAGAGCTATTTATCTTGGTGTGATTTTTAATATTATTACAATGGCTGGGGTATGTTTAGCTGGAGCAAAAATTGCAAACATATTGTTAGGAATATCTCAAGAAGAAACACTAATTTACTCTTCGATAATAGTTGTAATATATTCTTCTTTAGGAGGCCTAAAAGGTGTGCTTATAACAGATTTCATTCAATTTATAATTGCAATGATAGGTTCTGTTTGGGCTACAATTTACATTGTAAACTTACCTGAAATTGGTGGGCTAAGCAACTTATTAACTCACCATACTGTTAGTGAAAAACTAAATATTTTACCTGATTTCAGCAACACTGAAGCTTTAATTACCCTAGTAATAATACCTTTTGCTGTACAATGGTGGAGCACGTGGTACCCTGGGGCTGAACCCGGAGGAGGTGGTTATATTGCACAACGTATGCTAGCGGCAAAAAATGAAAAACACGCCACTTGGGCAACCTTGTTTTTTAATTTTGCTCATTACGCTTTACGTCCTTGGCCATGGATTATTGTAGGATTAGCTTCTTTAGTAGTTTTTCCTTCTTTAGAAAGTATTAATAACACTTTCCCTGGCCTTAGTACTGAAATGCAAGGGCATGATGTAGCCTATGCAGCCATGATGACTTACCTACCCGCTGGATTAATCGGTATTGTTCTTACTTCATTAATTGCTGCTTTTATGAGTACAATTTCAACTCAATTAAACTGGGGAAGCTCTTATATAGTAAATGATTTTTATGCACGCTTTATAAATCAAGAAGCTAGTGAAAAACAAAAGGTTTTTATTGGTAGAATTTCCACAATAATTTTAATGCTTTGCGCAGCTTTATTTTCTTTTTACCTGCAATCTGCCCATGACGTATTTAACCTACTACTACAAATAGGTGCTGGAACAGGACTGTTATTCATTTTACGATGGTTTTGGAACAGAGTAAACCCATATAGTGAAATTGCCGCTATGGTTATTTCCTTTTTAATTGCCCTTGTGTTTTTTATTAACAGTAAACTTAATTCTCCAATATTTGAAATTGCTGGACACTGGCAATTAGTAATCGGAGTAATTGTAACTACCATTGGATGGATTAGTGTTACCTTACTAACAAAACCTACAGATACAACAACACTAGCTAAATTTGAACAGTTAATTTACGGTAACGAAAGTAAATTTTACAATATTGGATATAAAATATTAGCTTTCTTTTTAGGAGTTATAGGAACTTATAGCTTTTTATTTGCTACAGGTTATTTTATTTACGGAAAAACAACTTTAGCAATTGTATTAACTACTGTAACTATACTTTGTAGCATACTTTTAATTAAAAATTGGAAAAAAATAAGTTAAAGATGAGTACTGATTATAATCTAACCTCCTCTGACGAACTTACCACGCTCATAACAAATAAAAACATTTTTACATGGAGTGCTTTAACCAATTATATCAAACAATTACCTTACGGAAGAAATAAAAATAGAACAGACCTAAGCTTAGTAATAATAGAAAATAAAGGAAGTTGTAGTTCTAAACATGCGCTTTTAAAACAAATTGCTGATTTAAATAACATACCAAACGTTAGCTTAATACTTGGTATATATAAAATGAACTCGTTTAACACTCCGAAGATAAAGAGCACACTTATTAAAAACTTCTTAGATTATATACCAGAGGCACATTGTTACTTGAAAATAGGTGATGAAAGGGTTGATTTTACTACAATTACTTCAAGTTTTTTAAATATTAAGAAAGACGTTATTCAAGAAGAAGAAATTACTCCCAATCAAGTTTCAACTTATAAAGTTAGCTATCATAAACAGTTTTTAAAGCAATGGTTAAGTAAAAAGCATATAAACTTTAGCTTTGATGAATTGTGGGAAATTAGAGAACAATGCATACATAACCTATCTAAATAAGAAACTTCAATTTCTTGAACGCTCTCGAATAAAGCTAGAAGGATCTTCCTCTTCTTCTTTTTCTTTTTCTTCAGCTACTTTACGTTTGCCCTTAAATATCTTATTAATTAATTCTTCAAAACTATCAAAATCTACTTTATAAGACACTCCCACTCCTTGTGTATACCCAATTTCATTAGCTAGTTCAGTAGCAATCAAATCGTTTTCTCGGTTGAATATTTTAGCTCTTAGTGTTCCATCAGCATTTAATAAAAATTCAACTTGCACATCTCCTGCTACTACTGTTTTACTCACTCCTCCAACAGGAATACCTACCTTACCATTAATTAATATTTTATCAGAAATTTGAGTAGAAACTGTAAACCCAAAACGATCTTCAATACGTTGCTCTTCTAGCGGATTATTTTCACCCTGCTCGTAATTCAATCCTATTTTAAACTTATCATCAGCTTTTGAGAGCATATTATTTACTAAGGTAGTTGCACGCTCTACTAAGTTTCCAGTTACAGCACTTTGTCCGTAAGAATACGCTCCTGTAAATTGTCCTGATGTTACAAGTGATAAAGCTTGCTTATCTCTAAATTCTTTATCATCTAATTTATACAACAACTCTGATTTAGCTACAGAACTAGTTTTTGGAAATTCTATATCAAAGTTCACATCTGGTTGCATTAAACCACCATTTAAGTTAATTACCACATCAACTGGTATTTTTCTGTTAATTGAAGGGTTGTCTAACAAAATTGCAGGGTTAGCTGTTGTACTATACACAGCATCCATATTTAAACGTGCTTTAAAAGGGTTACCATCCCAGTTTATTGTTCCTCCTGGTTTTACTTTAAATCTTTTCTCTATAAACCCTCCTTGTAAAAAATTGTTTCCATACACAAAATTGTACGTACCTTCGCTAACCATAAAATCACCATACATATTAAACTTATCATTGGTGTTTATTTCAATACGCATCAATCCTGCACCACGCCCTTTTAACACACTCCCTGCTTCTTGATCTAGTACTATTTCAATTTCTGCGTCTGGGGTTACATTCAAATCAAACTCTAACTCTAAACCACTAATATTTTCTGGTAAATTTGCATCTACTTCAGTTAAGCTTAATTTATCATACTTTGAAACTGTTTTTATGAAAGAATTATCTCCAACGGCTTCTGCGTCACTTATAGGTATCTTAAAAACTGTACCTTCTTTGGTTGTAGCATCTACCCTAACTAACAATTCACTTGTTGGACCAGTTAACGTAGCTTCACCAGCTATAAAAGCTTTTCCGTAGTATAATGAGTTCTCCTCTTGCTTTTTGTCCAGAACTAAAAGATTATCTGTTGAAATACGTAAGCCCATTTCCCAGTTACTAAAATATTCATGAGCCACAAAACCACTTAAACGTCCTGAAGTATAGTACTTAGTATCTAAAACAGCTATGTTATCACATATAAAACGTTTATTATCTAGTACTATTTTAGCTTTATTTTCAAAGTCAAAATCGATATCTAAATACGGTATCTTCAGCCCTGCTTCATTTAATGATAGCATCCCATTAAAACTAGGGTTATCATAATCACCAAACAAATTAGCTTTTCCTGACACTAAACCTCTAATATTAGAAATTACATCTTCTCCTAAAGAATTAAAAAATGAAACATTAAACTCTTCAAAAGCTACTTGTAAATCCAATTGTGGTTGTTGAGGTGAAAAATCAATTGCTCCGTTAGCTAAAAATGATTTTACATTTTCATTTACAATACTAGAGTTAATACTGTATTTACTAAAAGACTCATTCCCTTCAACATTCAGTTTAAATAGCCCTAAATTTTGTTCATTAATATTAAAGTTAGATATAGCAATTGCTGCTGTAGGCTTATAAACTCCTTTTGTTTGATTTAAACTTACCTTACCATTAGCAATACCTTTGAACGAAAAATTTGTAACATCAGGGAGTAATTTGGCTAAGTTAGCGTCTTTAATTTCCAGATTTACTTCTTTTTCTGTTTTTCCATGAGCTTGTCCTGAAAGTTTTAAAAACTCCTCACCATGACTAACAACAAAGCTTTTTAGTAAAATATCTTTAAACTTTTTATCAAAAACTATTTTGGAATCTTTATCGTTTTTTTCATTAATAAACCAATCATAATCATTAATGTTTATATCTGATTTTTTAAACCCTATAACCGATTTATTTTCTTTATTTATTGTATGATATAGGTTTAAGTTGTAATAATCTTTTTTTAGCTTCCCCCCTTTAAATTCTGTTCTAAAAAACAACGTGTCGCTAATCGTTTTATTTATTAAATTAAACTCAGATACATCATAGTAATCTGTAGTAACATCTTGAATATTTATATAGGCATTAAATAATGGGTTTGAATTATCTATTTGAATATTTACATTTTCGAAAATATTATTCTGATAACTTATTTTTGAAGATTTTACATTTAAATTAAAATCCTCAACCTTACTCGATACCCTTCCTTTAAAAATAGCCTTCTCATCTATTACAATATCAGGGTAAAATATTTGAGTTAACTTATTTTCAATTTTTATATTAAAATCGAAAAATTGATTGGGAGCCACCTTTATAGGACTGTAATTAGTGTAAACACTTCCTAAATCATTTTGAGCTAAAGCAAGTAAATCTTGATATCTAAATTTTCCTACAATTTTTCCTTTAATAACTTCTGGCGAGTTAATTTCAATAGTTCTTACATTTTCCTCGTCAAAGGATGATGATATTTTAAAATCTTTAAAATAGAAATCATCATACTGATTTTTATAATAGGTGTTTTTAAATAATATTTCTCCATTAGCATCATTCAAACTGGAGGCTTTCATTTTCATTTCTATATCTCCTCTGAAAATGGACAAACTATCTCTTTTTACCAAATTCATCTTATTGAAATCGGCAAAAGCTATTGAAGCTTTAAAATCATACTCATTAGTTTTTGATGCCATATTTACCAAGCCATCAAAATCTAATTGCAAACTTTCATCTTCTACTTTGAGTTTACCGTTAAATATTTTTTCGTGTATTTCACCAAAAACATCTAAGTTTTGATAATTGTAATTATTTAACTCTATAGCATCTACCTTACCCTTTACCAAGGTGTTTAAATTTTCTAATGTAAAACCTCTTCCGTCAACACTTACATTAAATGTAGTATTTCCTATACTACTATCATCAACTAATTTTCCTAAATTAAATTTTCTAAACGACGTTACACCTGTGTATTTAGCATTGTCAATATTTTCAATATCAGCTAAAAATAAATCGGCAGTAATTTCTCCTATTGATGTAGCAATATTGACATCTGCATCTATATTTTTACTAGTTATAACAGTTTCTCCATTTACCGAAAACACTCCTAAATTTCTAAAACTTGAAGGAATATTTTTTCCTAATAAACGCGGTAACATCTTCTTTAAATCAGTATATGTTGACTGTAACTCATCAAACTTACCTATCAATTTAAAACTGTCTGTTTGTTTTGATAATATATTTTTAAAATTAACATCACCGTTAATACGAGTATTATTTAATGTTTCTAATTTTAAATCTGGTAAATGTAAATCGTTTAACGTACCACTAAGTGTAGTTGAAAAAGTAGCTATGTCCGACCCAAACTCATTATAAAAATGATTTAAATCTGCATAAGAAATTGTTGAATTCTTAAAGCCCGCAGTTAGTTTAACTTTATTGTTAAAGTCAGAAAAATCAGAACGTTTATAATCAAAAACTATATTCCCTTTTAAATGAGATTGTTGCGTAAGTAATTGTACATTATCAAAACGCATTTGTGTAAGCGAATACTTAAAGTTAGTTTTTAAATCATCAATTAACAGTCCTCTATGATCTTGCATACTACTCGATGTAAGATTGACAGCTACATTTGGACCTTTGATACTAAAATCTTCCCCAACCATATACAGTTTAGTAAAGTCAATTATTTTAGGAGTAGCTATGTTCTCGTCAATAAACCTAAACCTGCTATTCTCGATTACTACTTCTTTAGCAGTCATCAAAAAACTTGATGGTTCTAATTTGGGTAAGGAATCTTTGCTATCAAAACTCGCTACAAACACATCTAAATTTGTGTCAACCTCACCTTTGTAAGTTTTTAAAACAAAGTCGAGTTTATCTATTTCAATAGCATCAAACAACAAATCACCTTCCTTTAACTCTTTAAAATCTATAATAGAGGTATTTAATGCTCCAACAAATGCAAGTGTATCCTGGTGATGATCTTTAATTAAAATTTCTTGTAATGACACATCACCCCAAAAGGTAATTCCTACCTTACCAACAGTTATACTTGTATTATACTCTTTATTAATGGCATTTGTTACCTTTTTTCCTAGTTGTGTTTGAACAAAAGGTAAAGAAAGTAGTAATAGCAGCAACAAAAACAGTAATAACAGAATAATAATTATTCTAAATAGTATTTTCCTTAGTTTTTTGATAGGTTTTATTGTTTTAACTTTGCTAACTAATTTACAAATTCTGTGCCTTACTTATATGAACTCAAAAGACATTTATATACTTGCCATTGAATCCTCTTGTGATGATACAAGTGCTGCTATACTTTGTAACGACAAAGTACTTAGTAATGTTGTGGCAAATCAAGAAATACACACACAATATGGCGGTGTTGTTCCTGAATTAGCTTCACGTGCACATCAGCAAAATATTGTTCCTGTAGTTCATCAAGCTTTGGCTAAAGCAAATATCGATAAAAAACAGTTAAATGCCATAGCTTTTACACAAGGACCTGGACTAATGGGATCATTATTGGTAGGAACCTCATTTGCAAAGGCTTTTGCTCAAAGTTTAGACATACCTTTACTTGCTATAAATCATATGCAAGCTCATATTTTAGCACATTTTATTGATGATGACGATCAAAAAAAGCCAAGTTTTCCTTTTCTAGCTATGACAATTTCTGGCGGGCATACGCAAATAGTTAAAGTTTCTAGCTACTTTGATATGGAAGTAATTGGTGAAACTATGGACGATGCTATTGGTGAAGCTTTTGATAAAAGTGCAAAAATACTTGGATTACCTTATCCTGGAGGGCCGCTTATTGACAAATATGCCGCTTTAGGAAACCCAAAGGCTTTTCAATTTCCCAAACCAAAAGCTCCCGAATTAAATTTTAGTTTTAGTGGCTTAAAAACTGCGGTACTATATTTTATTCAAAAAAACCTTCAAGAGAACCCTAATTTTATTCAAGAACACCTTAATGATATATGTGCTTCATTACAATACACTATAGTTGGTATTGTAATTGATAAGTTAAAAAAAGCTAGCAAAAACACAGGCATAAAACATATTGCTATTGGTGGTGGGGTTTCTGCTAATTCAGGAATACGAAAAGCATTAATAGATGGTGAACAAAAATTTGGTTGGAAAACTTACATTCCAAAATTTGAATACACCACGGATAATGCAGCAATGATTGGAATTGTAGGATATTTAAAGTATCTTGAAAAAGATTTCTCTAATGAAAAAACTACTGCAAATGCGCGATTTAAATTATAGGCTTTTTATAACACTTCTTCTTTTTACTTTTTATAGTTATGCTCAAGAAGCAAAAAACGTTAAAAAAGATTTAGAACAAGTTGTTGATATGGCTAGTGCCAGAGCATTTATAACTACTCACACAAAATTAAAGTCAAAAATTTACACCTATAATCAAGAAAAACACACCAATAAACTCTCAAAAGAATTATTTAAACTCAATGAAGGTGATGTTTTTCATGTAGAACAAAAAAACAGTAACGCTATTTACAAAGTAGTATCTGTTATACCAACAAAGCATTATAGAGCAAGCTATATTTATTTAAACGGCAAAAAATTAAGTCCTAAAAAAGTAAACCAATTACGAGAGGACTTAAAAGACAAACTTCAAAACGGAAGTGAATTTAAAGATTTAGCAGGAAAGTATTCCATGGATAGAAATGCTGCTCGCGGAGGTGATTTAGGGTGGTTTGAAGATGAAAGTGTTTTTCCTGAATTTATAGAAGCTCTTAACAATCATTCTGTAAACGATGTTTTTACTTTAGATATGGTAGAGAAAAACCGATTCTACCTCATAAAAAAAACTGCTAACCCTAAAGACATAAAACTACTTACTGTTTTAAAAGTAACCTTGTAGTTTTTCAACAAAAATACTATCATGCAACTATTTTACAGTCCTGATATTAAACCCAATAATACACAGTATAGTTTTTCAAAAGAAGAAAGCAAGCATATTATACGTGTTTTGCGTAAAAAGGAAAACGATGTACTAAACATTACCGATGGTAAAGGACACTTGTACGAAGTGACAATTAGTATTGCAGATCAGAAAAATTGTATTGTTAACATTAATAACGTAAAAAAAGTAGACGCTCAAAATTACAAATTACATATAGCCATTGCGCCTACCAAAATGAACGATCGTATAGAATGGTTTCTTGAAAAAGCTACAGAAATAGGAATACATGAAATAACTCCAATTATTTGTGATAACTCAGAGCGAAAAGTAATAAAAAAGGAGCGCTTAGAGAAAATTATTCACAGCGCCATGAAACAATCATTGCAAATGTACTTACCAATACTTAATGATAGTACTTCCTTTAAAGAGTTCATGCTGCAAAAGTTATCAGGACAACTATTTATAGCCCATTGTGAAGAAAGTAATAAAAAAACACTTCAAGAAAGTATTAATAAAGCTACAGAATACACCATATTAATTGGCCCTGAAGGAGATTTTTCAACAAAAGAAATCAAGAATGCCATAAGTAATGGTTATATGCCTGTAAGTTTGGGCAACACAAGGCTTCGTACAGAAACCGCAGGTATAGTAGCTTGCCACACAGTTGCTTTACACAACAATTAACAAGATGAAAACACTAGCTATAATTTTATTTTTAATACCCAGCTCCTTTTCACTATTTAGTCAAGAAATTGCTGTACTAAAATACAATGGCGGAGGTGATTGGTACTCCAACCCTACAGCATTAACAAATCTTATTAAATATTCCAATGCCAATATAAACACCACAATATCTGCTACATATAAAACCGTAGAGGTTGGAAGTGTAGAACTATTTCAATACCCTTTTGTTCATATGACAGGGCACGGAAATGTATACTTTTCTGAAAATGAGGCTGAAAATTTACGAAACTACCTCATTTCAGGTGGTTTTTTACATATTGATGATAATTATGGTTTAGATATTTACATCAGAAGAGAACTTAAGAAGGTATTTCCTAATCAAGAACTTATTGAATTACCCATTTCTCACCCAATTTTTAATACTGCTTTTGTATTTAAAGATGGCTTACCTAAAATCCACGAACATGATGGTAAACGACCACAAGCCTTTGGCTATTTTCATAACGGAAGACTTATATGCTTGTATACATCTGAAGCTGATTTAGGAGATGGCTGGGAAAATACTGAGGTCCATAATGACCCTGAGGAAGTTAGAATAAAAGCATTAAAAATGGGTGCTAACATAATAAAATACGCATTTAACAATTAACAGTGGAACAACTAACTCACTACAATTCAAAATTTACACAAAAAACGTTTCCTATAACCGTTTTATGTGAAAATGTAACCAACGCTCCTAACATAGGTTCATTATTTAGAGTATGTGATGCTTTTGGTGTTGAAAAACTAGTTTTTTCTGGAAAACACCTACCTATACCTTCTAGGAAAATGCAAAAAACATCTCGCGCAACTGAAAAGTATGTATCTTTTGAAATTATAGAAAATATAAGCACTTATATAAATGCTATTAAAAATACGCATCATATTATAGCGTTAGAAATAACCCACACCAGCAAAAGTATCCAAAAATACTCTTTACAAACTAACAAACCTATTGCATTAATTATAGGAGATGAAAATTTTGGGGTTTCTGAAACTCTTTTAAAACTTACAAACGAAGCTGTACATATTGACATGTTCGGAAAAAACTCAAGCATGAATGTAGTGCAAGCAACTAATATTGCTTTATATGAAATTACCAAGCAAATAGGTTTAAAATAAATTACTACTTTTAAAAAATTGAAATAAACTTTATCTATTTTGAATTCAAAAACAACAAAAAATATTAGTAATGGAATATTAAGAGCTGTAGCAATAATTGTTGGCATATGCCTATTACTTCTTTTTTTATTTAAAATAAGTTCCGTTCTTATCTACATTGCCATTTCAGGAGTAATTTCATTAATTGGACGTCCTGTAATTATATTTTTACGTAGGAAGTTAAAATTAAAAAACACGTTTGCAGTACTTATTACAATGCTACTTTTGTTAAGCATGCTCATTGGTACAGGTGCTATGTTTATCCCATTAGTAAAAAGCCAAGGAGAAAACCTAGCCTTATTGAATTACGAGGAAATGGAGCGTAATTTTAATTATCTAATAAACGAAATAAACATCTACTTGAGCTCTCATAATATTGATTTATTTAAAACGCTTCAGGACTCCGATATTTTATCAAGACTAAACATTAGTGCTATACCAGATTTATTAAATACCGTGGTGAGCATGTTAGGAAGCTTAAGCATTGGGTTATTTTCAGTACTTTTTATTTCATTTTTCTTTTTAAAAGACAGCAAACTACTAGAAGAAGGTATGCTTGTTTTTGTTCCAGACCAAAAAGAAGGACGTTTAAAAAAATCCTTCGAAAAAATAAAAAATCTACTATCGAGGTATTTTATCGGTTTAGTATTTCAAATTACAATACTATTCATACTATATACTATTACCTTGTTAATTTTTGGAATTAAAAATGCTGTTGTCATAGCATTTTTATGTGCCTTGCTAAATCTGATCCCTTATGTTGGTCCTTTAATTGGTGGCGTGATTATGTTTACATTATCTATGACTAGTAATTTAGGATTAGATTTTCAATCGGTTATTTTACCTAAAACTATTTACGTTATGATTGGCTACATGATTGCTCAATTAGTTGATAATTTTATAAGTCAACCACTAATTTTTTCAAACAGTGTTAAGTCACATCCTCTTGAAATATTTTTAATAATAGTTATAGGAGGCTTACTATTTGGAGTTGTTGGAATGATTGTAGCAGTACCTAGTTATACAGCAATAAAAGTTATAGCCAAAGAGTTTTTATCTGACTATAAAATTGTTACAAGCATCACAAAAAACTTATAGATATCATATTCGCAAAAACATAAACTTTAACTTTGAATAAATCTATACTAAATACTGACAACCAATACTTTATAAAAAAAAATATAGACACTGACATTTCGTCACTACTACTAAAAAAGCTAAATTTTTCTAACACTACACAACAAGAAATCGTAGAGCAAATAGAAGCTAAAAAGAGGTGTAAAAAAAAGCTACCCACATGGTTTAATACCGAAGGAATATACTATCCAAACAAACTAAATATTGAACAAACATCATCTGAACCAACCGCTCAATACAAAGCCAATTTAGTGAGTGGAAAATCACTCATTGATCTTACCGGTGGATTTGGTGTAGATTCTTTTTATTTCTCAAAAAAAGTTGCCCAAGTTACTCACTGCGAAATAAACAATAAGCTGTCGGAAATTGCGCAACACAACTTTCAAAAGTTAAATTGTAACAACTGTACTACAGCACCAATTGACGGTTTACAGCACCTTAGCAACACAGCTGTAAAATTTGATTGGATTTATATTGACCCTTCTAGAAGAAATGACATGAAAGGAAAAGTTTTCTTACTAAAGGACTGCCTACCCAATGTACCCGAAAACTTAATGCTACTTTTTGAAAAAAGTAACAACATATTAATTAAAACTTCTCCATTATTAGATATCACAAACGGATTACGTGAATTACAATTTGTATCCGAAGTACATGTTATAGCTTTAAATAATGAAGTTAAAGAATTATTATTCGTTTTAAAGAAAGACTTTTTAGGGATACCTAAAACAAAAACTGTCAATATAAAAAAGAACACTACAGAATCCTTTGAGTTTACCCACGGTAAGCCCATTGAAATTAAATATAGTTTACCTCAAAAGTATTTGTTTGAACCAAATGGAGCTATATTAAAATCTGGTGGATTTTTTGAGGTAGCAAAACAATTTAATATAAGTAAGCTTCACCAGCATTCTCATTTATATACATCATTAACAAAGCCCCCTCAATTTCCAGGAAGAAGTTTTAAGATACATGAAATACTACCCTACCATAAAAAAAACTTAAAAAAACGATTTAAAAACCAGCAAGTAAATGTAACCACCAGAAATTTCCCAAAAACAGTAGCTAACATTAGAACAGAATTACAATTAAAAGACGGTGGAGATACTTACTTTTTCTTTACAACAGATATAAATTTTAACAAAATTTTACTAATCTGTACCAAAGCATAACATTAATAAATAAGTAATTTTGCCGCATAAAATATTCCTAAACACAAAACACAACTAAAATGGAATCATTATACAATTTTATTAATGAAACAGCTCAACTCTCTAAAGAATCATTTAACTTAATTACCCCTTTTTTAACTGAAATAAATTGTAAACCAAATACAATTTTATGCAAAGCTGGGGACGAGGCTAGATATCTATATTTCATAAAATCTGGCATTATAAGAGCATCTGTAACCAGTAAAAAAGGAAAAGTATTTACCCGTGAGTTATATTGTAAAAATCAAATTTGTGGACCTTATTCAGATATTATTCAAAATGGAATTTCATCTTACACTTTTGAAACCTTAACCGATTGTGAGATAATACGTTCAGAACATAAAGAAACAAGAAAAATTCACCATGACATTCCTGAATACATGCATTTTAAAATTAAAATGTTAGAGTATGCATATACCAAAATGGAAAGAACTATAATAAATCTAGGTACTAAGGACGCTAAGGAACGTTACCTGCATTTATTAAAGCGTATTGAAAACATTGAAAGCCTTATTCCACAATACCAGATAGCATCTTATTTAGGCATTACTCCTATTCAGTTAAGCAGAATTAGAAAAAACCTAAAAGAAACCAACTTGCAGCCCGCATAACCAAAAAAGGCAGTATCTACATAATACTGCCTTTTAAATTTTTGTAATAATTAAATTTTAGCGTATTAGCTTTTTATACTTAATTCTTTTAGGCATTAAATCGCCACCTAATCTTTTCTTTTTATTTTCTTCATACTCACTAAAAGTTCCTTCAAAGAAATACACTTGAGAATCACCTTCAAAAGCTAAAATATGTGTACACACCCTATCTAAAAACCATCTGTCATGGGAAATAATTACAGCACAACCTGCAAAATTTTCTAAACCTTCCTCTAAAGCTCGTAAGGTATTTACATCTAAATCGTTTGTAGGCTCATCTAACAATAGTACATTCCCTTCTTCCTTTAACGTCATTGCTAAATGTAAACGATTACGTTCTCCTCCTGACAAAGTAGATACTTTTTTATTCTGTTCACTTCCAGCAAAATTAAATCTACTCAGATACGCACGAGAGTTTACTTGCTTTCCTCCCATCATTACTAACTCTTGTCCGTCAGAAAAATTCTCCCAAATTGATTTGTCTCTATCAATATCCTTATGCGATTGATCAACATAAGCAATCTGAGCTGTTTCCCCTACTTCAAAGCTTCCTGTATCTGGAGTTTCTTCTCCCATAATCATTCGGAAAATTGTAGTCTTTCCCGCACCATTCGGCCCTATAATTCCTACAATACCCGCTTGTGGTAAATTGAATTCTAAATTTTCATACAATAATTTATCTCCAAAAGCTTTCGATACTCCTTTAGCCTCAATTACATTAGTCCCTAAACGAGGGCCATTCGGAATAAAAATCTCTAATTTTTCTTCCATCTGTTTTTGATCTTGACTCATTAATTTATCATAATTTGATAAACGAGCTTTTGATTTTGCATGACGTCCTTTTGGTGCCATACGCACCCACTCTAACTCTCGTTCTAATGTTTTTTGACGCTTAGAAGCTGCTTTACTTTCTTGCGCTAAACGCTTAGATTTTTGATCTAACCATGTAGAATAATTTCCTTTCCAAGGAATTCCTTCCCCTCTATCTAACTCTAATATCCACCCCGCTACATTATCTAAAAAATAGCGGTCGTGTGTAACTGCTATTACTGTTCCTTTATATTGTGCTAAATGATGCTCTAACCAATGTACAGATTCTGCATCTAAATGGTTGGTAGGCTCATCTAGTAATAACACATCTGGCTCTTGTAACAACAGCCTACATAATGCAACTCTACGACGCTCTCCTCCTGACAATACAGATATTGGTGTGTCTGGCGCTGGAGTTCTTAAAGCATCCATAGCTATTTCAAGTTTAGTATCCAATTCCCATGCGCCCGAGGCATCAATTTTATCTTGAAGCTCAGCTTGTTTAGCCATCAGTTTCTCCATTTTATCAGGATCGGAATACACTTCCTCAAGACCAAACATGTCGTTAATCTTATTGTACTCATCAAGTATTGCTACTGTTTCTGCAACACCTTCTTTAACTATATCTAAAACCGTTTTTGATTCGTCTAACTGAGGTTCTTGCTCTAGATAACCAACAGAATAATCTTTTGAAAAAACCACATCACCATGGTAATCTTTCTCTACTCCTGCTATAATTTTCAATAAAGTAGATTTACCTGAGCCATTCAAACCTAAAATACCTATTTTAGCTCCGTAAAAAAAGCTTAAATAAATATCTTTTAACACTTGTTTTCCCGTACTTTGATAGGTTTTTGAAACCTTATTCATGGAAAAAATTATCTTTTTATCTTCTGACATACTTATATTTTTAAGGTGTAAATATCGTGATTATTTAACTATTTAGTAAGAATACTTTTGAATAAGTAATTGTTTTTTTTGCATAAAAAACCCAGAGCAGAAAAAATGCTTTTTGGGGATGCAAATTATCTGTAAGTTCTCTGGGTTCAATTAACTATGCATCAAAAATACTATTTTTTTGCAATTACACAATCTTAGTTATAAATAATTAACTGCACAATAAAACATTAATTATCAAACACATATAATCATCTTATTTTATCTAACAAATCACTTAAAGTTTTTGCTTCTTTTTCTGTTAAATTATTCAAAAAACTAATTTTATCTGTATTATCAATATGTTCTAGCAACGCTAGTCCTTTCCTATTAATTTCCACATATACTACTCGTCTATCATCAACACTTCTATTTCTTTCAATTAACTTTTTTTCAACTAACTTATCTAATAATCTAGTAACATTTGGCGCACGCTCAATCATACGTTCTTTAACCAATTGTACTTTTATTTCTTTTTTAGCACCACGTAGTATTCGTAAAATATTATACTGCTGAGGAGATATTCCGTAAGGTTTAAAAAAAATAACCTCCTTAGCATGCAACCAATTTGCCGTGTATTTAATATTAATCAAAGCTTTTATTTTTTCAGAAGAAAAGCTAGATATTATATCTTTTGAAATATCTCCCATTCTATTTGCATTAGTAATTATAATCGCTTTACTTTAAGTGGTTCTCAAATTGCTTAACCGCCTGATTAATTTGCAACTCTAAATCTGCATTAACCACTCTACCTTCATTAAAATTGTCATTAAATTTAGGAAAAGTAAAACTTGTTATAATATTTCCTCCCATATACGGAAATCTATTTTTTGCTATTTCTAACACTGTAGCACCACCTCTAGCCCCAGGTGAAGTTGCCATAAGCAACATCGGTTTTTCAGACCATAATTTACTATCTATTCTAGACATCCAATCAAAAATATTTTTAAAAACTGCTGTATAAGCTCCATTGTGCTCAGCCAAAGACAAAACAATACCATCAGCATCTTTTATTTTAGCCAAAAAACTTTCAGCAGCCACAGGTATACCTTCAATTTTCTCATGATCTATACTATACAATGGTAAATCATAATTATTTAAATCCAAAACCTCTAACACTACATTATTTATTTTGTTAGCGGTATATACTGCCAATTGCTTGTTAATTGAATTAACACTATTACTCCCTCCAAATACGATTACTTTTTTTATCATTTAAATATAATTTAATTACAAATATACAATTATTTTCCTAGAGAAATAATACCCAGGAATAAACAAACTAAATATACTATTGATTTTAGCAATTATAGTTTGTACATTAGCCCATCAATTTAACACAGCAAATGGACATACAATTCAATAAAAACGAAGATTACAATAAATTACTTTTAGCAGAACTTAGGCAACGATTAGCCAAGGTGTCATTGGGTGGAGGTGAAAAAAGAATTGAAAAGCATCATCAAAAAGGAAAAATGACAGCACGTGAACGTATAGACTATCTGCTAGACAGCAAAATGCCTTCTATTGAAATTGGCGCATTTGCTGGTGAAGGCATGTATGAAGAACATGGTGGTTGCCCTTCTGCAGGTGTTGTTGTAAAAATAGGATATGTATCAGGAAAACAATGTATTGTAGTTGCTAACGACGCTACTGTTAAAGCTGGTGCATGGTTTCCTATTACCGCTAAAAAGAATTTAAGAGCTCAAGAAATCTCTATTGAAAACAAATTACCTATTATCTATTTAGTTGATAGCGCAGGTGTATATTTACCAATGCAAGATGAAATTTTTCCTGATAAAGAACATTTTGGAAGAATTTTTAGAAATAACGCAATAATGAGTAGCATGGGTATAACTCAAATTGCAGCAGTTATGGGGAGCTGTGTGGCTGGAGGTGCTTACCTACCTATTATGGCAGACGAAGCTTTAATTGTAGATAAAACAGGAAGCATATTTTTAGCAGGAAGTTATCTAGTAAAAGCGGCAATTGGCGAAACTATAGATAATGAAACACTTGGCGGAGCTACAACACATTGTGAAATTTCAGGAGTAACTGATTATAAAGCAAAGAATGATAAAGATGCACTAGACACCATTAAAAGAACAATGAGCCGAATAGGTGATTTTGATAAAGCAGGTTTTAATAGGACTACTCCTGCCAAACCGAAACAAAACCCAGAAGAACTATTCGGAATATTACCAGAGTCAAGAGCTGAACAGTATGACATGATGGAAATTATTAACCGTTTGGTTGATAACTCTGAATTTGACGAATATAAGTCAGGTTATGGTCAAAGCCTAATTACTGGTTATGCTCGTATTGACGGTTGGGCTGTAGGTATAGTAGCTAATCAGCGTAAAATTGTAAAAACTAAAAAAGGTGAAATGCAGTTTGGAGGGGTTATATATTCTGATTCTGCAGATAAAGCTACTCGTTTTATAGCTAATTGTAATCAAAAGAAAATACCTCTTGTCTTTTTACAAGACGTTACTGGATTTATGGTTGGTAGTAAATCGGAACATGGCGGAATCATTAAAGATGGAGCTAAAATGGTTAATGCTGTTAGTAATTCTGTAGTTCCAAAATTTACTATTGTTATAGGAAACTCTTACGGTGCCGGTAATTATGCAATGTGTGGTAAAGCTTATGACCCTAGATTAATTGTTGCTTGGCCTAGTGCTAACTTAGCCGTAATGAGTGGTAACTCTGCCGCTAAGGTGTTACTCCAAATAGAAAAAGCTTCTTTAGAAAAACAAGGAGAAACTATTACCAAAGAAAAAGAGGAAGAACTTTATAAAAAAGTAAAAGCACGCTATGACAATCAAATATCACCATATTATGCAGCTGCAAGAATATGGACTGATGCTATTATAGATCCTTTAGATACACGCAAATGGATTTCTATGGGTATTGAAGCTGCTGACCATGCTCCTATTGAAAAACCTTTTAATCTTGGAGTTATTCAGGTATAAAACCTAATAATCCGCTTCAAAAAACACTATAAAAACCTCAAAACAAGGTGGTTATAGTTTTTTTTGATTTTATTTTCGTAACTTAATACTTATAAAAACTATTTGTTATGGAAACAATTAAACATTTAAACAAGTGGGCAAATGCTCATACGTATTATTCTTTGGACATCATTAGGATTATTTTAGGTGGGTTTATTTTTTACAAAGGATTATATTTTATGAGTAATTCACTTTTACTAGCACATTTAATTGAGCCTTTAAAAAATTATGTTGGAGAAGTAATTTTATTACACTACGTAGTTCCAGCCCATATTTTAGGAGGAATATTAATTATTTTTGGACTCTTAACTCGTTGGGCACTCATTGCTCAAGTTCCAATTTTAATTGGAGCCGTTTTAATTAATATCTTAGGAGACATGCATATTGGCAATTTAATTACTGCAAGTATAGCTCTATTGATTGCTGTGTTCTTTATTTTTTATGGTTCTGGGAAACATTCTGCTGATTATTATTTTAAAATGCAGCAATAAAACATGAGAGGCTTCTATAAAAAAAAGGGACTTTTAATTCTAAAAGTCCCTTTTTTATTTTATTAATTCAACCAATTTTAACTATCAGCATCTAAATAGTTAGGTGTTCCATCACCATCAGTATCATCATTAGTTGGATCACCATCTTCATTAATATCTTCGTCAATAGTCATTACAGGATCATTATCATCGTTAGCATCTAAATAATTCGGCAACTGATCTCCATCGGTATTGTCGTCATTTAATTTTCTATTTCCGTTTAAGTCTTCCATATAAGTAGGAACACCATCATTATCATGATCAGAATCTTCAACCGCTTTCATTAACTTAAAAGTGAAAATTAACGGAGAATACGCATATAACCCTGGCCTAGGTACAGCATAATACCCTAAACCTGAAGGCATAAAAACAGCACCTACTCCAAAATCTTCGTACGTAAAAGTCCCATCACCATTATCTACAAAATCTTTTGAAGCATTAAATTCAGAAACTGATTCAGAAAACCCTCTAACTGTATTTGCTAAATTATCAAACCAGATAGGGTTTACAGCTCCATCAAAAATTTCTTTATCTAAATTTAATCCTTTATAAGCCACAAAAGCTGAGTCACAAAACTTAGGCTGCATTGCTGCTTGACTCATATCCCCTTCAAATCCTTGCTTAGCTCTTAAAATATATAAGTTATGATCTACTCCACTTATTGTTATCACCTTAGTTTCAACTAAATCAATTAATGCAGTTCGTGTATATCCGTCTGCTATTTGATTTGATTCGATAGAACCACTCCCATCAGCATCTTCACCATCAATAGTTTCATCTAAAAAAAACTCTATATCATAATTAAAACCTGGATAACTCGCTGAATTTACAAACTTCTCTTCATTATAATAATGCTTGGTTAAAAAATCAACTAATGCAGCATCATCTACTGGTGCCTGCTCAGAAAGAGGTCTAGCTGTAAAAGTTTGTGTCTCTTCATCTTCTTTACATGAAAACAAACTTAACAACATTCCTAATATTAGTATACTTTTTAAAATTCTATTCATCATTCATTTAATTTTGCCCGCAAGATACAATATTATCTTATTTTTGTTTTTATTTTAACATTGATTTTAAACTAAGTAATGAGAGTAGATAAATATTTATGGTGCATTAGATACTTTAAAACACGAAGTTTAGCTACTGAAGCATGTAAAAAAGGTCATGTTAGAATTGCTGACATACAAGTTAAACCTGCAAGAGAAGTATACATTACCGATAAAATAACGGTTAGAAAAAATCAAATAAATTACA
The DNA here is from genome assembly GCA_947493535.1 of uncultured Flavobacteriaceae bacterium. Lineage (GTDB taxonomy): Bacteria > Bacteroidota > Bacteroidia > Flavobacteriales > Flavobacteriaceae. The sequence goes on from CANLRK010000008.1 coordinate 129,989, forward strand.
CCTTAGAAGTTACTGATATTCCTACTAATAGAGTTGGTGCTAAACTTGTAGATATTTACAGAAAAGACCTTACTACAAATGACGCAACAGCGCATTTAGAACTTTTAAAGTATTCTAAAGATTATTATCGAAAAAAAGGAACAGGCAGGCCTACTAAAAAAGATCGTAGAGACATTGACAACTATGCTAATGAAGAGGAATAAAATTAGTAGTTTTGACAAGAATAACTTTATACTACCAATCATATTATAAATGAAAACAGAGAACAACATTATACTTACCAACACACAAATTAATCATAAAATAAGAAGAATTGCTTTACAAATTATCGAAAGTAATGTTGATGAATCTAAAATTATATTGGCCGGTATTACAAATAACGGTTTTCTTATTGCTGAAAAGTTAAAAACTATAATTGAAAGCTATGCTACTATTGAAGTTGTGCTTTGCGAAGTTTTCATCAATAAAAAAAACTTGCTTTCTGAGGTTAAATTATCAATTAACATTGATGACTATAAAAAATCATCTGTAGTAATAGTAGATGATGTCCTACATTCAGGAGCTACTTTAATTTATTCGGTAAAGCATTTTTTAAACACCCCATTAAAGCAATTAAAAACGGCCGTTCTGATAAATAGAAATCATAAAAAATTTCCTGTAAAAGCAGATTTTAAAGGTCTCTCATTATCAACCTCAATTAATGAACATGTAGAAGTAGTATTTAATTCCGATAAAGAAGCTACAGCTATTCTAGTATAATTTTTTAACTATATTTTCTGTAGCCTCAAAAACAGTTAACCCATCAATAGGCATGACGATAGTTGCCATTTGATAAAACTCTTTTCGTTCAAATAAATGAATTCCTATAAACTCTTGTAACTGCCCTTTTGTAGTAATATGTTCTATAAGTGGTCTCGCATTTCTCTCTTCAAATAACCTATCAGTTAAGCTAACAGGAGTCAGCTGTAAGTAACAGGTAACTACATTTATTTGTTTATTTAAAAGCATCATATTATTTGCATAACAAGGAGTTCCTCCTCCTAAAGACAACACTACATTATTTTCTTTTGTGATTAACTCTTTTAAGCAATCATGCTCTATTTTTCTAAAAAAAATTTCTCCTTTGTCTTTAAATATCTCTGGTATTGTTTTATCATATTTGTTTTCTATATACAAATCCAAATCGATAAATTTATAGGCTAAAACCGACGCTAGTTGTTTTCCAATAGTTGATTTTCCTGCTCCCATGTACCCTAATAGTGTAATGATCATTTCGTATTAAACCCTCTTAATTAACTATTTACAAATATCTACATATTTTTTCTAAAAAATATCAAAAAAAAGACTTGATAAATTAATAAAACCTCTTATATTTGCACCCGCAATCAGGAAATGATTTGCACGATCTGGTAGCTCAGTTGGTAGAGCATCTCCCTTTTAAGGAGAGGGTCCTGGGTTCGAGCCCCAGCCAGATCACAAAAATAGCTTTAACAGCAATACATATTGATTTTAGATCTGGTAGCTCAGTTGGTAGAGCATCTCCCTTTTAAGGAGAGGGTCCTGGGTTCGAGCCCCAGCCAGATCACAAA
>CANLRK010000009.1 GCA_947493535.1 uncultured Flavobacteriaceae bacterium
AGCACACTTCTCGATTAAACGATAAAATAACACTATTTTATAAACACTAAAAAGCCACTCTACATGAGTGGCTTTTTTAATACTATACCTATAAAAAAGGTATTGTAATGCTGGACCTTTTTTATAAGATTCGGAAAAAATGCTATGCATACATTTCTTCACGCAACTCTTTTATCTTAGGATCATTCATATACTCATCAAAAGTAGTGTATTTATCAATAACTCCTTTTGGTGTTACTTCTATAATTCTATTAGCTACAGTTTGACTAAATTCATGATCATGCGTAGTAAATAAAATAGTCCCCTTAAAGTTTTTTAATGAATTATTTAAGGCTGTAATACTTTCAAGATCTAAGTGGTTTGTAGGCTCATCCAACATTAATACATTAGCTCTTGTCATCATCATTCTACTTAACATACAACGTACTTTTTCTCCTCCAGAAAGTACTCTACATGTTTTTAAGGCCTCTTCACCACTGAATATCATTTTCCCTAAAAACCCTCTAATATTTACTTCTTCTCTTTCTTCTTCTGTTGTAGCCCATTGACGTAGCCAATCAACTAAAGAAAGATCATTTTCAAAATACTCCGAATTATCGGCCGGCAAGTATGACTGTGTAGTAGTTACCCCCCACTTAAATTCTCCTGTATCTGCTTTCAACTTATCGTTTAATATTTGATATAGTGCTGTAGTGGCTTTAGAATTCCTTGATAAAATAGCAACTTTATCACCTCTATTTAAATTGATATCAATATTAGTAAATAGCACTCCTTCATCATTAGAAGCAGCTAATCCTTCAACATTTAATATTTGATCTCCTGCTTCACGATCACGATCAAAAATAATAGCTGGATAACGACGACTAGATGGCTTGATATCTTCTACTTTTAGCTTTTCTAACATCTTTTTTCTAGATGTAGTTTGCTTGGCTTTAGAAGCATTGGCACTAAATCGTGCAATAAAATCTTGTAATTCTTTAGCTTTTTCTTCTGCCTTTTTATTCTGTTGTGAACGTTGTCTTGCTGCTAACTGACTAGACTCATACCAGAAACTATAATTTCCTGAATAATGAGTTATTTTACTAAAATCGATATCAGAAATATGTGTACAGACTGCATCCAAAAAGTGACGATCGTGAGAAACTACAATAACAGTATTTTCAAAATTACCTAAAAAGTTTTCTAGCCATGTAATAGTTTCATAATCTAAATCGTTGGTAGGCTCATCCATGATTAATACATCAGGATTACCAAACAATGCCTTTGCTAATAACACACGTACTTTTTGTTTACCATCAAGGTCAGACATTTGTGTATAATGCATATCTTCAGCAATTCCTAGGTTCGATAACATCGATGCAGCATCAGAATCGGCATTCCATCCATTCATTTCTTCAAATTGAACTTGTAACTCTCCTATCCTATCGGCATTTTCATCAGAATAATCTTCATATAACTTATCCAATTCTTTTTTAATAGCATATAACTCAGCATTACCCATTAATACAGTTTCTAATACGGTATACTCATCATAAGCATAATGATCTTGAGATAAAACTGACATTCGTTTTCCAGGCTCTAAGCTTACATGCCCAGATGTTGCCTCTTGTACTCCTGAAAGTATTTTTAAAAATGTTGACTTCCCTGCTCCATTTGCTCCTATAATTCCGTAACAATTTCCTTGTGTAAAGGATGTATTCACCTCGTCAAATAAAACTCTTTTACCAAACTGAACTGATAAATTTGTAACTGATAACATGTACTTTTAATTTAATTTTTGCAAAAGTATAAAAATCAAACGTATTTCTTTCTGCTTTTAAATCATAAAAAAAATGTTATTTAACAGCTAATTAACAGCTATATTTGAATGTAAAAATTACATTTGTTGTATAATTAAGTCGATTTTAAATTTTATGCGTAAGCTTTTACCTTTATCTTATTTATTTTTTTTAGTAGCTTTTATAGCATGTACCGAAAAAAATTCTACAGAAGATGCTACTTATTTTGGAGGGAAAATTATAAACCCTAAAAATAACTATGTGCTTTTGTTTAAAGATGAAGTGCTTATAGATTCTATCCAATTAGATGAAAACGACAGGTTTTTATACCAGTTTAAAAATTTTAGTCCTGGACTATATAATTTTAATCATGAAGAGTATCAGTATGTATTTATTGAACCTCAAGATAGTATTATTTTTAGAGTAAATACAATTGGTTTTGATGAATCATTAACTTTTACTGGGCGTGGTTCTGATAAAAACAACTTTATCATAAACACTTTTTTAGCTAATGAACGTCATGAAGAAAAATCTCGTGAATTATATAAGCTTCCTGCAGAAAAATTTTCAAACAGAGTAGACGCTGAATTAAAACAACGTTTAAATATGTTAGAAATGTATAAAGAACGTTATAACTTTTCTGCCGATTTTAATATTGTTGCTGAAGCGCATACTAAATTCTACTTTTATACTTTAAAAGAACACTACCCTAAATACAATAAAGAACAAGCCGACTCAATTAATAGAACTATTTTTTACGACTACCGTAATAGTATAGACTTTAATACTGAAAGTTTAAACTCTTTTTATCCATACTATAAATACATGTATGCGTTAATTGATAACTTAGCAAATAGTAAAGACATAGCTTTATCTAACCCAGAAAATCTAGTTACTGTATATAAAAATAAAAATGCCATTATTGACTCGTTAGTAACTCATAAAGGAATAAAAAACAAACTATTAAAAAACAGTACTTTGCATTACTTATCAAAAGCAAGTAATAAAACTGATGCACAAAAAATATTAGCAAACTATACTAAATACAATACTTGTAATAATAATGAAGAGCGCATCAATAAATTAGTAGAAAATATTGACAAACTTAGTAAAGGGAATGTATTACCCGATTTTAATGTTATAACGCTTAATAAAGAAACTATAGCTTTTAAAAAACTAGTACAAAAACCTACTGTTGTATACTTTTGGACAAACCGAAATCCGTTCCACCTAAAAAGTGTTCATAAAAAAGCGAATATTTATGCTTCTGAAACTAATAATTATAATTTTATTGGTATTTCTTTAGATGCTGATGAAACTGCTTGGCGTGATTATGCTACCCGTTCAAACTTTACTAATTCTTATTTATTTGAAACACCCAAAAACACTAAGGAAGATTTACTTATCCAAAATATTAGTAAAATATACGTGTTAGATAAGAATGGGAAAATCTTAAGTACCGACTTGAACATTTTTGATCAACAGTTTATGACAAAACTTCAGCAACTGAAGTAATCTACTCAGTTACATACAAAACTTTACTCTTTTAGTATATCATCAACTTTTTACAAGATATCTCCTAACTTTTAAAGATATTTGTACTCTATTAAATTTATTTAAAATTACTCATGAGTTACAAGGCATTTATTAATATCAAGCAATTATTACAAGTTGAAAAAGGTACTCCTAAGCTAAAAGTTTCTGGTACCGAAATGAACACCCTTCCTTTAATAAATAACGCCTACTTAGTTACTCATCATGATATTATTGTAGATTTTGGAGAAATGATAGACTTCCAAAACAACAATTATGATATAATTGATTGTAGCGGAAAAATTATTTCACCTACCTGGTATGATAGTCATACACATATAGTATATGCAGGAAATAGAGAACAAGAATTTGTAGACAGAATAAATGGTTTGAGTTACGAAGAAATAGCTAATAATGGTGGCGGTATTCTTAATTCAGCTAAAAAACTACAAAATACTTCTGAAGATGATTTATACCAACAATCTGCAAAAAGATTAGAAGAGGTTATAGCATTAGGTACTGGTGGAGTAGAAATCAAATCAGGTTATGGCTTAACTGTGGAAGCAGAACTAAAAATGTTGCGCGTTATTAAACGATTGAAAGAAAATTATCCTTTACCTATAAAAGCAACCTTCTTAGGAGCACATGCTGTACCTCAGCAATTCAAAAATAATAAGCAAGGCTATCTTGATTTAATTTGTAATCAAATGTTACCTAAAATCGCTGAAGAGAACCTTGCGGAGTATATCGATATTTTTTGTGAAACCGGATACTTTAGCGTTGCAGATACCGAGCAAATATTAGTTGCTGGTAAAAAGCATAATCTTACCCCAAAAATACATGTGAATCAATTTACATCTATTGGTGGTATTCAAAAAGGAATTGAACACAACGCCTTAACTGTAGATCATTTAGAAATACTTTCAGATGAAGATTTAGAAGCTTTAAAAAAATCAGAAACCATGCCTGTTGCATTGCCTTCTTGCTCCTATTTTCTATCCATTCCATACACCCCTGCCAGAGCAATTATCGACAACGGACTTGCTTTAGCTTTAGCTACTGATTACAATCCAGGCTCTACACCTTCTGGAAATATGAATTTTGTTGTAAGTACCGCTTGTATAAAAATGAAAATGACACCTGAAGAAGCTATTAATGCTGCTACTATTAACGGAGCATATGCTATGGGGATTTCTGATACACACGGTAGTATTGCTAAAAACAAAAAAGCCAACTTCATTATTACAAAACCTATTAATTCCTATAATGTAATACCGTATGCATTTGGAACAAATAATATAGAATGTGTATACATTAACGGCGAACCAACTACTTAATATTGCATCCTAAAAATATTCATAAAACGTCTTATAATTTTGATGAACTTATAAAAGTACACCCAGAACTTGCTAGTTTTTGTTTTGTAAATAAATTTGATACAAAAACAATAGATTTTTCCAATCAACAAGCAGTTTTACAACTCAACAAAGCTTTACTTAAGTATCATTACCAACTAACCGACTGGAATATCCCTGAAGGCTACTTATGTCCACCAATTCCAGGTAGAGCTGATTATATTCATCATTTAGCTGACTTATTATCAGAAAAATCAACAAACAATACAATAAAAGGTTTAGATATTGGTGTTGGAGCTAATTGCATTTATCCAATACTGGGACATCGTATATATAATTGGGATATGGTTGGTGCTGATAGCAGCCCTATTGCTGTAAACGCTGCCAAAAAAAATATTATCGCTACATCTGGATTGAGCAATTCAATAACTATTAGACAACAAACAGATAATGCTTATATTTTCAAAAACATTATTCAACCAAGTGAATATTTTGATTTTACTATGTGCAATCCTCCTTTTCATAAATCAGCAGAAGAAGCCCATAAAGGCACTACTCGTAAACTCCAAAATCTTAAAATAAATTCTAATCACACTTTAAATTTTGGTGGTCAGGCAAATGAACTTTGGTGTAACGGCGGTGAAGCTCTTTTTATTAAACGTATGATTAAAGAAAGTGTTTTATTCAAAAATCAAGTCACATGGTTCACTTGTTTAGTAGCTAAAAAAGAACATTTACCTAAAATACACAAACAACTTGATAAGCTAAATGCCACATATAAAACCATAGCTATGAATCAAGGAAATAAACAGAGTAGGTTTGTAGCTTGGAAGTTTTAGTGCTTAAATTTTACTCTGGTGGTCTACCATGAATTTCTTCAAACATTGTATCAAAATTATCACGTAAATAAGCACGTAATTTTTTACGATAATCATCTTTTAACCAATCAACAAAATTATAGGTACTTCTGCTAATACATTTGGTATAGCTTTGTATACGGTAATCTATATCATCTCCTAATAGCTTCATTAAGGCTAAAGCATCATAAACATCCTCACTATTTTCAATACAAATTTTTGCATGCTGTGCTATAGAACGCTCTAAAACTACTTTAGATGACTCTCCTTTTTTAACAGAAATGGTATAAGTTTTTTTAATGTCAAAAGACACCTTTTCAGAGTTAGCAAATTCTTTTCTTACCTCATCTGGCATTTCATACTTGAAATTACTTTCTAACTCTTCATCACTCAATAAACTATCTAAATAATAATTAGGTGATTTAAATATTTTTTGCCAATCTAAATCTGCTCCCCAAGGGCCAAAACGATGCAAGTTATTTCCTAAATCAATTATAGAAAATTTTGATTTCCCTTTAATAATACGCGAACCTCTTCCTATCATTTGATAGTATAAGGTTAATGATTTTGTTGCTCTATTTAAAATAATTGTATCTACAGTAGGCTCGTCAAATCCTGTAGTTAATATACTTACTGAAGTTAAAATAGCGTTTGGTGTTTCCTTAAACCATTTTAATATATGCGCTCGCTCTTTTTTTGAATTGGTATTATCCAAATGCATTATCGGATATCCTGCAGCTCTAAATGTGTCATATACATGTAGTGAAGTAACAATACCGTTATTAAAAATCAAAGTCTTTTTACCTTTAGAGTGTGTTTCGTAAGCATATAATAACTTACTTAACATATCTTGATTGGTATATAAATCTTCAGATGACTTTACAGTATAATCACCATTTGCACCAACTACTAATGAAGTCAAACCAACATTATAGCTAAAAGTTTCTGCGCGCGACAAAAACTCATTCTCTATTAATGATTCAATAGTTTCTCCTACAATAAGCTCTTGATAATTATCCGTCATTGGAAGCTTTATATTCGAACTCAATGGCGTGGCTGTTACTCCTAGTATAAATGAGTTTTCAAAAAACTTAAATAACTTTGTAAACGAATTATAGTGTGCCTCATCAATAATAACCAGTCCTATATCAGAAATATCTAACTTATCATCATTCAACCTATTATTTAAGGTTTCTACCATTGCCACAAAACAAGAATACTTCTTCTGATCATCTAAATTTGCCTTACTATCAACAACTTTATTTTCTACACCAAACTCTGTTAGCATTTTTGAAGTTTGCTTGCATAGTTCTATACGGTGCGTCATTACCAGCACCTTTTTTTTATGATGCTTTAAATACTGACGAACAATTTCAGAAAAAATGACAGTTTTACCTCCACCAGTTGGCAATTGATATAGTAAATGATAATCTTCAGGAGCTTCTTCAAATCGCTTGAAAATTTTACTAATTGCCCCTTTTTGATAACTATATAACTCTTTCCCGGCTTTTCTTTCTTCTTTTTCCGTAGTTGAACCTGACATATATATTTCTGAGATTTGGTAGGCTGCAAAAATACGTCGATTTTAAAGTGAATTACAAATATTTCTATGATTTTATAAGCTTTTTCATAGTTTTAGCCTTATTACAAGTTTCTAAAAACTCTTTTTCTGGATCTGAACTAGCAGTTATCCCTCCGCCTACATAAATAAGTGCTTGATTATTCTTTATCTGCATACAACGTAAATTCACATATAATTCTGAAGTTTTTGCAGTAAAATTATACGCTTTATTTTCGGTGTTTCTACGATTATTTTTGCGCGAACTTTCTTTATTCAACTCACCTAAAAAACCGGTATAAAAAAGCCTATCATAATCTTCGTTCTCAAGAATAAACTCTTTAGCTTTTTCTTTTGGAAATCCACAAACAGCCGGTGTTGGATGCAATACCGAAATTATTTTTTTAATATTCACATTCGGAGCAGCAGTAAAACTTCCTGTTATATCTGTTCTTATATGGGCTAAATGTCCTGCTTGCACCGTATACGGTTCACTTTGTTTAAATTTTATACCCTCATCTAGTAATTTCTTAGCAATATAATCGGTTACTATTTGTTGCTCCTCTTTTTCTTTCAGTCCCCAAGTTATTGTGGGTTCATACAACTTTGTACCCGCCAAAGCCATGGTTTTAAATTGCTTATTTCTTGTTTTTAACAACACTTCTGGTGTAGCTCCCAACCAACACCCTTTTTTAGGATGATACCAAACGTATACAAAAGCAGTCGAATATGTATGCAATGCTCTTTTAAACAATGTAATTGGAGTATCCTTATGGATGCTACAAGTTTCAATTCTTGATAGCACAACTTTATTAACAGTTCCTTTAGTTATACTATTAACACCTTTAGTTACTAACTTCTTATGAGATTCTTTTGCTAATTCTTGGTCTAACACCGAAGGAATTATTTCATCTATTAATGTATTAGTTTGGTACGCTTCACTAAAACTATTCTCAAAAGGAATTAATACCGCTTCTTTTTCATCATTAAATGGGGCAAAAACAAAACCGCATTCATTATAATCATTAATAGTGTGCAATTTATTGTCGTTTTGAAAAACAAGATGCACTTCCGAATCTCCCGGTTTTCTATAAGCTACAAAAGGCAATTTATTTGCATATTGTGATTCAATTTTAGCCAATAACTCTTTCATGTATATTACTTTGGTAACACAATATTTGTTAATTTACATATAGAAATTAATTGCTCGTTTTCATCTTTAATTCGTATTTCCCATAAATGTGTAGTTCTTCCTTTATGAATAACCTTAGCAGTAGCATAAACAGTACCCTCTTTTTTACTTTTTAAATGGTTTGCTGAAATTTCAATTCCTTTAATACTATACTTAGTAGTATCAATAAATAAATTTGAAGCTGCACTACCTACGCTTTCTGCCAATGCTACCGAAGCACCACCATGCAAAATTCCCATAGGTTGATGCACTTTAGGGGTTACGGGCATCTTTGCTACTAAAAAATTTTCTCCAGCATCAATATACACTATTCCTAATGTTTCCATTAAGGTGTTTTTAGTTAGCTTATTACAAATTTTTAAAATTGCTTCTTTATCAAACTGCATTGTTCTAAATTTATGCAGTAAAAATACAAATTCAATTGCAGTTAAATGAGTTCTACCGAAAAAGAAGTTTCCTATCAAATAAACAATACTTATTCAACATTAAATAGTATAGGGCCAAGAACAAAAAATATTTGGTTTGTTTGCCATGGTTTAGGTTATTTAAGTAGATATTTTATTGAATATTTTAATGAATTAAACCCTGAAGAAAATTACATAATAGCTCCTCAAGCTCAATCTAAGCAGTATCTGAACGGTAAATTCAAACACGTAGGAGCTTCATGGCTTACAAAGGAAAATACTCTTTTTGAAATTGAAAATGTGCTAAATTATCTTGATAGCGTTTATACTAAGGAAGTACCAAAGAATAATATAAACTTTATCGCACTTGGTTTTTCTCAAGGAGTTTCTGTTATTACACGCTGGATTGCAAAAAGAAAAATACCTTGTAGTAAACTTATTATTTACGCTGGAAAAGTCCCTCATGAATTTACCACAAAAGACTTTGAACATATTCCTTCAGTTTTATTTATTGTAGGAGATCAAGATGAATATATTAGTTCAGAAATTATTAAAAATGAAGAAAAATATTTGGATAGTTTATTCGGAAAACAAATTGAATATGTTGTTTTTAAAGGGAACCATGAAGTAAAGCGTAATATTATTGCAAAAATATTACACTAATTTTTATTTTCTAACATAGGTACAAATCGAAATTCTCCAAAGGTTTCCTTTTTAAACTCCTTTTCAGATGTACGCACATATAAGTGCATTATTTGCGGATCGTTACCAATAGGAATTACCAAGCGCCCTCCAATTTTTAATTGTGCTAATAATGGTTTAGGAACATAAGGAGCACCTGCAGTAACCACAATACTATCATAAGGAGCATAATCTGGTAACCCTTTATAACCATCACCAAAAATTAATTGTTTAGGTCTATACCCTAGCTTAGGTAAAAACAATTTTGCTTTTTTAAACAATTCCTGTTGACGCTCTATAGAGAAAACTTTGGCGCCCATTTCAAGCAATACTGCTGTTTGATAACCACACCCAGTTCCTATTTCTAATACAACATCGTTAGGTTTTAATTGTAATAATTCTGTTTGAAACGCTACAGTAAACGGATGAGAAATAGTTTGATCGGCACCTATAGGGAAAGCTTTATTTTGATAGGCATGAGCTTCAAAACTAGAATCCAAAAACAAATGCCTAGGCACTTTATTCATAGCTTTTAATACATCATTATTCTCTATTCCTTTGTCCTTTAACAAAGTAATTAATTGCTTTCGTAAACCTTGATGTTTAAAAGAATCTTTCAATTTTGAATGTTTTTACACAGCCGTAAAAATATTTAATTTACCGCATACTTTCAACAAATAATCTTATTTTTGTTTGCACTACAAAAAATCAATATCAATTATGTTAAAAGCAGGAGTTCTAGGAGCTGGTCATTTAGGTAAAATTCACTTGCGCTTATTAAATCAATCTGACAAATATGAGTTAGTTGGATTTTATGATCCAAACAAAGAAAATGCATTACGTATTTCACAGGAATTTGGTTATAAGTATTTTGATTCTATTGAAGATTTAATAGCTGCCGTTGATGTTGTAGATATTGTAACTCCAACACTTTCTCATTATGAATGTGCCGTAAAAGTCATTAAAGCCAAAAAACATATTTTTATTGAGAAACCTATTTCGAATACAGTAGAAGAAGCTGAGGAAATAGTGAATTTAGCAAACGAATATCAAGTAAAAGGACAAGTGGGACATGTTGAGCGTTTCAACCCTGCTTTTACAGCAGTAAAAAACAAAATAAACCACCCAATGTTTATTGAAACACATCGTTTAGCGGAGTTTAACCCTAGGGGTACAGATGTACCTGTAGTATTAGATTTAATGATTCATGATATTGATGCTATTTTGAGTGTAGTACAATCAAAAGTAGTAAAACTATCTGCCAGTGGCGTTTCTGTTATTAGCGAAACACCTGATATTGCTAACGCCCGCTTAGAATTTGAAAACGGCTGTGTTGCCAATCTTACCTCTAGTAGAATTTCATTAAAAAATATGCGCAAATCTCGATTTTTTCAAAAAGACGCCTACATTTCTGTAGATTTCTTAGAAAAAAAATGTGAGGTGGTTAAGATGAAAGATGCTCCTAAAAACCCAGGTGATTTTGATATGATTTTACAAAATGCCGAAGGAGTAAAAAAACAAATCTATTTTGATAATCCTACTATAGATAGTAACAACGCTATACTTGATGAGCTAGAAACCTTTGCTGATGCCATTAATAATAATACCACACCTGTAGTTACATTAGAAGATGGTACAGAAGCCTTACGTATAGCACATCAAATAATTACCAATTTTAAAAAATAATACAACTTACTTAAAACACTATAAATAACTATGAAAAACGTAGCAGTAATAGGAGCAGGAACAATGGGTAACGGTATTGCACATACTTTTGCTCAATGCGGATATAAAGTTCAATTAATAGATATTTCTCAAGAATCCTTAAACAAAGGAATGGCAACCATAACACGAAACTTAGATCGTATGGTAGCTAAAGAAAAAATAACAGAAGCTGACAAAAATGCTACTTTAAGTAACATCACTACCTATACTACCATAAAAGAAGGGGTAGAATACGCTGGGTTAGTTGTGGAAGCTGCAACCGAAAATCTTGATTTAAAACTAAAAATATTTAAAGATTTAGACGAGCTATGTCCTGATGACACTATTTTGGCTACCAACACTTCTTCTATTTCAATCACACAAATTGCAGCGGTAACATCAAGACCAGAAATGGTTATCGGAATGCACTTTATGAATCCCGTACCAATTATGAAATTGGTAGAGATTATTAGAGGGTATAATACTTCTGATGAAGTAACAAATACTATCATGGAGCTTTCTAAGAAATTACATAAAATCCCTACCGAAGTAAATGATTATCCAGGTTTTGTTGCTAATCGTATTTTAATGCCAATGATTAACGAAGCCATCGAAACCTTATACAATGGAGTTGCTGGTGTTGAAGAAATTGACACCGTTATGAAACTAGGTATGGCACACCCTATGGGACCATTACAATTAGCAGATTTTATTGGTTTAGATGTGTGTTTATCTATCCTAAACGTAATGCACGACGGATTTAAAAACCCTAAATATGCTCCATGCCCACTATTAGTAAACATGGTTATGGCTGGTAAATTAGGTGTAAAATCGAAAGAAGGTTTTTACGATTATTCAGAAAGTAGAAAAGCAGAAAAAGTAGCAAAAATGTTTGCGTAACTATTCTATAACTTACACAAAAAACCTCATACACTTTTCAGAAAGTTATGAGGTTTTATTATAATAATACGGCTATACAGCAAACATTGTAGTAAAAAAAGCATATTTTTAATATTGATAAAGCTCTTGTATCAAAATTATGGCTAAAGTAAAACCATTTAAAGCAGTAAGACCTACACGTGATAAAGCTAATTTAGTTGTATCTAGATCCTATCATATATACGATAAAGAAGGCTTAGAGTTTCGATTAAAGAACAACCCCTACTCTTTTTTACAAATATTAAATCCTGGGTACAAATTTGCTCAAGAAATATCCACCAAAAAAGAATTCAATTTAGTACGTAATAGATATCATGAGTTTAAAGATGAAAATTTTTTCACTCAAGATAATGTTCCTAAATTTTATTTATATAAAATGGTTACTCGAAAAGATTCTTTTATTGGTATTATAGGAGCTACTGCTGTTGATGATTATGAAAAAAACGTTATTAAAATACATGAAGATACGCTTGAGAAAAGAGAATTACTCTTTAAAGAATATATAGATACTGTGGGGTTTAATGCAGAACCTGTTTTACTAACATATCCTAAAAACAAAGTTTTAGACAATTTGTATGACATTATTATGCAAGAACGCCCTGAGTATGAGTTTTCTACAACCGACAGAATATCTCATTTTTTATGGCTCATTGAAGATCCTGAAAAAATAAAAACTATTGAGCAAGAGTTTAAAACAATTGATAGCTTATATATAGCCGACGGACATCACAGAAGTGCTTCTTCTGCGCTTTTAGCTAAAGATTATCCTAGCACAGATGCTTCTCAGAAGTATTTTATGAGTTGCCTTATTCCTGAAGACAATTTAAAAATATATGAGTTTTACAGACTTGTTAAAGATTTAAATGGCTTATCTAAAAAAGAATTTTTAATTCAGTTAGACGCAATATTTACTATTGAAAATTGTGGCTTAAACCCAAGAAAACTATCACAACAACATCATTTTAGCATGTATCTTGACGAAGAGTTTTACATACTGCATTTACGCTCAAAGTTTAAAAACTTTGAAAATGCCTTAGAAGCCCTTGATGCACAAATACTCTATAAACTAGTACTAAACCCTATTTTAGGCATAAATGATTTGAGAAACGAAAAAAGGCTCGACTATCTTCCTGGTACTAATGATTTAATTCAATTGAAACGAAAAGCAGACACCGAAGGTTTTCAGGTAGCTTTTGGTATGCTTCCTATTAGCATTAATCAAATGAAAGAAATTGCTAATAATAACCTAAGCATGCCTCCTAAAAGTACTTACATTGAACCTAAACTACGAAGTGGTTTAACTATTTATGAATTTTAGTAATATACTAACATAAAAATCACAAACTCATAAATGAGTATAAAAGAAAACTTAAATACCATTCAAAAAACTATTCCTAAAGGAATAACTTTAGTTGCTGTTTCTAAAACCAAACCCGCAACTGCAATTCAAGAAGCCTACAATGCTGGCCAACGAGTTTTTGGTGAAAACCGCATTCATGAAATGGCTAAAAAATATGAGGCATTACCTAAAGATATAGAGTGGCACATGATTGGTCATGTGCAGCGCAATAAGGTAAAGTACATGGCTCATTTTGTTACATTAATTCATGCTGTAGACAATTTAAAACTCCTAGAAGAAATTAATAAGCAAGCTCAAAAACACAATAGAATAATAAATTGCTTACTCCAACTAAAAATTGCAGAGGAAGATAGTAAACATGGTATGAATGAATCAGAACTTATAGCAGTTTTAAATTCAGATAAACTTGTTAACTACAAGCATATTAACATTGTTGGTTTAATGGGTATGGCAACATTTACTGAAAACCAACAGCAAATAATTAATGAGTTTAACTATTTGAAAACTGTTTTTGATAAATTAAACACTAATAAAACATTCAACTGTAATTTAAAAACCATTTCTATGGGTATGAGTGGCG
This sequence comes from uncultured Flavobacteriaceae bacterium, assembly GCA_947493535.1. Taxonomy (GTDB): domain Bacteria; phylum Bacteroidota; class Bacteroidia; order Flavobacteriales; family Flavobacteriaceae. The sequence goes on from CANLRK010000009.1 coordinate 13,942, forward strand.
ATTATGAAAGTGCCATAAATTGCGGTAGTAACATGGTTAGAATAGGAAGTAGTATATTTGGTAATAGAAATTATAATTAAAAGCTTATTTACGCAATTGTTGACATAGAAACCACTGGAGGTAAATTTAATGAAGAAGGCATTACTGAAATTGCCATATACAAATATGACGGTCATGAAATTATTGATCAGTTTATATCCTTAGTAAACCCTGAAAAAGAAATTCAACCTTTTGTAGTTAACTTAACAGGTATTAACAATAAAATGTTACGCAATGCTCCAAAGTTTCATGAAATTGCTAAACGCATTGTTGAAATTACGGAAGATTGTATTTTAGTTGCGCATAACAGTTCTTTTGATTATCGAATTTTACGTACTGAGTTTAGGCGCTTAGGTTATAATTATAAACGTAAAACACTTTGCACTGTTGAACTAAGTAAAAAACTCATTCCTGGCCAAGAAAAATACAAATTAGGCACATTAGTAAAAGCCCTAGGTATACCTATGTCCAACAGGCACAGAGCATCTGGTGATGCTTTAGCTACTGTTAAACTTTTTAAGTTACTACTTGACAAAGATGTGACCAAACAGATTGTAAATAAAACCATTAAATCCGGTGTAGAAAAAGCTAAGAAAATTAATCCTAAACTAACTGCTATTATAGAAAACTTACCTACTAAAACAGGAGTTTACTATATTCATAAAGCAGATGGAAAAATTATTTATATTGGTAAAAGTAAAAATATTAAAAAAAGGGTTACACAACATTTTTTAGGCACTAACAGAAAATCAAAAAGAATACAACAGCTAGTAGTAGCGGTTACTTATGAGGAAACCGGAAATGAGCTTATTGCGCTATTAAAAGAAAGTAACGAAATTAAAAAAAATCAACCTGTTTTTAATCGTGCACAGCGCAAAACATTTTTTGAGTTAGGCTTATATAAAGTTAAAAATGAACAAGGATATTTAAGCTTAAAATTAGATAAAATAGATTATAGAAAAAAAGCAATAACTGCATTTTCATCAGCTAGCGAAGCACAAAAATTCTTATTAAAAATTACAGAAAATTACAAGTTGTGCCAAGCCGTTAACTATTTAACTATAACCAAAGGAACTTGTTTTCCTTACAAAATAAAAGAATGTAATGGCGCTTGTTGTTTAGAAGAAACTCCAAAAGAATACAACAAACGTGTTAATTTCTTTTTAGACGATTACACCTATAAAAATGCTAATAAAATTATTATTGACTCAGGAAGAACACCAGATGAGCGCAGTGCTATTCTGATAGAAAATGGGGTTTATAAAGGATTTGGATTTTATCAATTAAATCACCAAATTACCAATATTGAAATTTTACGAGATGTTATTACTCCCATGGAAGATACTAGAGACACCCAACATATTATACAAAGTTTCTTACGCAGGAAACGTGTAAAAAAAATACTTCAATTACCTAATCAATAATAACCATTAGTTTTGGAAACAATTAACCCACAAAAAAAATGGAAAAAAAGGCTTCATGAAATTATTTATGAAGCAGACACTACTGCAGGAAAATGGTTCGATATAGTACTACTATTTTTAATCATTACGAGCGTTATTGTTGTAATGCTAGAAAGCGTTGCTCACATTCATCAAGATTATGACAGAGAGCTTGACATTATAGAGTGGGTTATTACTATTTTATTTACTATTGAATATATTGCTCGTGTGGCCGTTATAAAAAAGCCATCAGAATATATTTTTAGCTTTTACGGTATTGTTGATTTTTTTTCAACCATACCAAAATATTTATCACTATTCCTTGTGGGCTCACACGCATTAATTGCATTACGTGCCTTGCGCTTATTACGTGTTTTTAGAATTTTAAAACTCGCTCGATTTATAGGCGAAGGAAACTTAATGATTAGAGCTTTAAAAGCCAGTAGAGCAAAAATTTTAGTGTTTTTACTAGCTGTTTTCATGTTATGTGTTATTTTGGGTACTATTATGTACATGATTGAAGGTGATGCAGATAGTGGTTTTACAAGCATCCCTAGAAGTGTGTATTGGTCTATTGTTACTTTAACCACGGTAGGTTATGGTGATATTGCTCCTGCAACATCTTTAGGACAATTTGTAGCTTCAATTATTATGATTTTAGGTTATGCAATAATTGCGGTACCTACAGGAATCGTAACTTCCGAAATGGCTAAAAATAAAGGTCGTGTAAATTTAAATACACAGCATTGTGCTAACTGTAATAATGACAATCATACAGATAAAGCTCAGTTTTGTCATGAATGTGGTCATCATCTACATAAATAAATCATTCTCTTGAGTTTAAAGCAAAAATACTTAGTAAGCATTGTTGGTGCCACAGCAATAGGAAAAACTGCTCTTAGTATTAAACTAGCACAGCAGTACAATACCGCAATTATTTCCTGTGATTCTAGGCAATTTTACAAAGAAATGACTATCGGAACAGCTGTTCCTGAACCGGAAGAACTAACTGCAGCTCCTCATTATTTTATCCAAAACAAATCAATTTTTGATAGCTATAATGTAGGAAGCTTTGAGCATGATGCCTTAGCCAAGTTAAACGAGCTTTTTATAAAACACGATGTTGTTATAATGGTTGGAGGATCGGGAATGTATGTAAATGCTGTAGTTAATGGTTTAGATAACTTTCCTGAAGTTGATACTACCATAAGAGAGCGACTTACACAACAATTGGCTACAGATGGAATTGAAGTGCTACAAAAACAATTACAGCAGCTAGATCCGTTAAGCTATAAAAATATAGCTATTGATAATCCGCAACGCTTGAGCAGAGCTTTAGAAATTTGTATTGGTACTGGCAGACCTTATTCTTCTTTTCTAAATAAAAAGAAAAACCCACGAATGTTTAGTACCATATCTGTAGGGCTAACTGCCGATAGATCTTTGATGTACGATCGGATAAATAAGAGAGTAGATATTATGCTCGAAAAAGGATTACTTGAAGAAGCAAAAACCTTGTATCCTTACAAACACTTAAACGCGCTTAATACTGTTGGCTACAAAGAACTTATGAAATATTTTGATGGTGAATGGGAGTTAGACTTTGCCGTTTCAGAAATTAAAAAAAATACGCGACGCTTTGCCAAACGACAAGTAACATGGTTTAAGCGCAACCCAGAAACACAATGGTTTAATTATAGCTATCAGCTTGATGACATTATAAACTATATTAATCAAAAGCAAACTTAATTTTATGTAGTAAACTTATCAAATGTAACAGTTTATCCGTAAATTAGTATTTATAAGCGATATTGAAATAAGATGATTTTTTTAGAAACCATGGGAGCTTGGCAATTGGTTATTATATTAACCATACTACTCTTAGGTATTTTACCTACAATTATTGCATTGATTGATATTTTAAAAAATCAGTTTGATGGTAATCGTAAACTAATATGGCTATTAATAGTTGTACTTACCAATATTTTTGGTGCTTTTCTGTATTTTTTAATTGGAAGAGATCAACGTATTAAAAGCTAAATTTTACTCTCCCAAAGCTTGTATATGTTTAATATACAATACTTTCATAGCACTTAAACTATAACTCTATTTTTATATTAAATTAAAAAATGAACTCTAAATATTTTAATTAGTTAGGATTCCTTACTATATTTGTAGTGGTAATATTACTATTAATCATTAAAAAATAAAACTATGAGTAAGTCAGTTTTTTATCATGCAGGTTGTCCTGTATGTATTAGTGCCGAGCAAGATATATTAAACCTTGTTGATGCCTCAAAAGTAGATGTTGTAAACTTTGCGGAAGATAAATCGAGGTTTGAAGAAGCAGAACGTTTAGGGGTAAAGTCGGTTCCTGCATTAGTAACACCTAACGGAAATGTATTACATATAAATTTTGGCGCATCAATGGATGATGTAAGAGGCTAATTGGAGGAAACTTAGTTAGGATTCTATTTTACTATCGAATCCTAACTATAAAATTAAAAAACTTGAAGCAGCAAAGATTTAATTAGGATTACTAACTTAGCCATAAGTAATTATAAATCTATTATGAGCAGTTCCATTTTTAATCCAAATCATCCACAAGATATTTCAAGTAAAATTGTTGCTAGTTTAGAACGTATTTCAGAAGTTTTTAAAGCATTACTTTGGGAAAAAGCTAAACAAATTGGATTGAGTCCTATACAAATTCAACTTCTAATATTTATTGCCTACCATAAAGTTAACCTGTGTAATGTAAGTAAACTAGCTAAAGAATTTAATTTAACTAAACCTACTGTTAGTGATGCTGTTAAGGTTTTAGAAAGAAAAGGGTTAATTGTAAAAGATCACTCTTCTACTGACAACAGAAGTTATAGTATTCACTTATCTGCAAAAGGAGAAAAAATAGTTTCGGAAACTAATAATTTTGCTAATCCTGTGCAAAAACAACTCCTACAAATACCTCCTAACAACTTAGAAACTGTTTATAGTACATTAACCCAGCTCATCTATAAACTAAACCAAAGCGGTATTCTTTCCGTTCAACGCACTTGTTTTGGTTGCAAATTTTACTCAAATAAAAATGACACACATTATTGTAATTTACTTGAACAAAAATTACGTACGAGTGATATTAAACTAGATTGCCCGGAATTTGAAGAAAAAAACTAACTCATTAATTAATTCCCCTTAACTCTACACCAAAGATCTTTTAATGATTGTACTGCTTTTTTATGATCTCTAGGCACTTCCGTAATAATAGTTTTATCTTGTCCTTTAGAAATCTCAAAACTGAATGCAAAATTCTGATCATTAGGTGCAACGCTCAATAAGCCAAAACGTAAATCATTAATACGTAGCTCTCCTTCTTTTTCTGTAACCGTATACCAATTATTTGTTATATGAATGAGTCTTTTCACTGTATTATCCTTATTGAAATCATTTAACAAATAATGTTTTTTGGGATAGGAATAAAACTTTATTGGTTGCGTATCAAACAAGGAGTAATATCCTATTAAAAAATCTTTGTCTGTTTCTATATTAGCTGACCAAAGTATAGCATTTAAAGGCGTAGGTTTAGTTTCAATTTCTTTATATACTATTCCTTGTTTATCCAATGCCGAAGTAAATTTAGTATAGGTTATTCCTTTTAAAACTAAAGTTATACCCATATATACACTACTTATTATAAGCCCCCAATTATTAAGCTTTCTTCTTTTGATAGAGCTTTTCGGTTGAAACATGGCTAATAATAAGAATAATAAAAAAGGAATTGTGTATAGCGGATCGACCACAAAGATATTTTTAAACGCTAACCGAATATCAAACGGCCAAAATAACTGTGTTCCCCAAGTAGTATGTGCATCTAAAATTGGATGAGTTAAAAATCCCCAAAACATTAATTTAGCCCATTCTTTAGCTGTAGCTTTTTTTTCATACAACGAAATAAACCATCCAAAAAACCACCCAAAAACCACTGAAAAAACAATAGAGTGTGTAAATCCCCGATGCATTTCTAAAGCTGTAACTGTATCATAAAATTTACCTGCTAATACATCCAAATCTGGTATAGTTCCAGCAATAGCACCATATAGCATAGCCTTATTTCCTACTTTTTTCCCTAATACCGCTTCTCCTACAGCAGCACCAAGAACTATTTGAGTAAGTGAATCCATATAGCTAAAGTAATAGAATTATATCTGATATACTTTACTTTTTAAACTACATATCTTAAAAAAATACTGCATTCTCTTATATAATTTAGGTATTACTACTAAAACTTTTATGAATCCTTATTTAATTTGTACCTTTGTGCACGTATGATAAAAAAACTAAAAGATAAAAAGAACAAAAGAGTTTTTAATTTTAACTTTCTAGTATTCAGAGTACAGTCCGATAAATTTATTCCTCCTGGAGAATAATCCCTCTATTTTAGTTTAAATATGTGTTCTATATATAAATAAGCTTTGTAATATACATTAGCTTCACCTCTTTATATACTTACATAATAATACAAAAAAAATCACTTAATCTATAAGGTTATATTTTAATAAACCTTAACACTATATATACATTAAATGGAAACCGTACAATTAAAAATTAATACTTACGACGCTTTTAACAGAATTTCATTACTAGAGATAGAAAAAGTTACTGCTTTTTTATATAAGCATTTAGGTGAATATGGCGATTCATCAGCTGCTATCAGAAAAGCCATTGAATATGCTGCTAAAGAAAGAACAGGTTTGGGAGGATATATTTTTACTCTTGAAGATAAAGATACTATTGTAGCCGCCTGCGTTGTAAATAAAACTGGAATGGATGAATATATACCCGAAAATATACTAGTGTATATTGCTACTCATGAAGAGTATAGAGGAAAAGGTGTTGGTAAAAAACTCATGCAATACGTAATAGATAATACCAAAGGAGATATTGCGCTACATGTTGAAAAAGATAATCCCGCTAAATTTCTATATGAAAAATTAGGTTTTACCAATCCATATTTAGAAATGAGATTAAAGCGCTAAGTAACAGCTATGGATGACACTAAAACACTGTTACAATATATACGGCATGAGTTGCATCGTTTTCCTGAAGTTTCAAACAAAGAATATGAAACACAAAAAAGAATTATTGCTTTTTTACAACAATATAGCTCCGCTCAAATTACACCTATAGCTAAAACAGGAGTATTAGCTATTTTTAATAGTGATAAAAAAGGGCAAACTATACTGTTCAGAGCAGATATTGATGCGCTTCCTATTCATGAAGAAAATACATTTAAACATAAATCAACCATTAAAGGAGTAGCACACAAATGTGGGCATGACGGGCACACTACTATATTACTTGGTTTAGCAAAAAAAATAACAGAAACCCCTATAAAAACAGGTTCAGTTGTGTTACTTTTTCAACCAGCAGAAGAAAACGGAACTGGAGCCAAAAACGTATTAGAGCATACTTTTTTTAAAGAAACTAACATCGATTATGTGTTTGCACTACATAATTTACCCGGTTTTTCAAAACATCAGGTTATTATAAAAGAACATGAATTTACCGCTAATGTAATTAGTACTTCTATTACATTACAAGGAAAAACAGCACATGCTGCCGAACCAGAAAAAGGAATAAACCCTGCTAAAGCAATTGCGGAAATACTCCTTTTCACTGAACAAGAATCCATTAACACGCCTCATACTCAAGATTTTTTTCTTGCTACTCCAATCTATATAAATATGGGTACGAAATCTTATGGTGTTGCTGCTGGGTGTGGTGAAATACACCTAACATTAAGAAGCAGAAGTTTAAAAATTATAAAACAAAAAAAAGACGATTTACAAAAGTTACTCAAAAAACTAGAAAAAGATGAAAATTTACAAATCAATACATTATGGTTTGAAGAGTTTTATTCAAATAAAAATAATCCAGACGCTATAAAACACATTAAGTCTGCAGCAACAAAACAGCAATTAAAAATTAAAAAAATTGATCATCCGTTTAAATGGGGAGAAGATTTTGGTTTATTCACCCAAAAATTTAAAGGAGCTATGTTTGGTCTAGGTGCTGGAAAAAACACCCCCGCTTTGCATAACCCAGATTATGATTTTCCTGATAAAATTACTTTAACAGGAGTAGACTTATTTTATACAATTGTGCACGAAATTCAACATACATGATATACACCTCTCATATAGAAATATCTGAAAACGCTATACAAAACAATATTAAATTTATTCAAAACATTTTAGGAGATGAAACAATTTTTTCATCTGTTGTTAAGGGTAATGCTTACGGACATGGAATTAATATTTACTGTCCTTTGGCCTATAAATATGGTGTTCGTAATTTTAGTGTTGCCGATGCCAGTGAAGCTTACCTCGTTAAAAAAAACCTACCATATAACGATGTAAATATTATGATTATGAGCATGATTGATAATGATCAATTATCATGGGCTATAGAAAACGATATTTCTTTTTATGTTTTTGAAAAAAACAGGCTCCAAGAAGCTTTAAAAATCGCTAATAAAATACATAAACCTGCAAGAATACACCTTGAAGTTGAAACTGGAATGAACCGCACAGGTATTGCTTTTAAAGACTTACCAGAAATACTTAAATATATTAAAGCTAACCAAAAGCATCTTATAGTAGAAGGAATTTGTTCTCATTTGGCTGGTGCTGAAAGTATTTCCAATTACAAGAGAATTACTAAACAAAGAAAAAAGTTTAAAACACTTAAAAAAAAAATAAAACATAGTTATGCTATAACTCCAATGTATCACTTAGCTAGCTCTGCAGCAACAATACGATACCCTAAAACACATTTAGACTTGGTTAGGGTTGGTATACTTCAGTTTGGTTTTTTTCCTACTAAAGAAATATTAGTACACTACCTTACCAAGAAAAAAACTTTCGAAAATCCTTTACAAAGAGTAATCTCATGGAAAACCAAGGTTATGGATGTTAAAACTATAAAAGCTGGAGAGTTTATTGGTTATGGCACCTCTTTTTTTACCAATCAAGAAACAAAAATAGCATTAATACCTGTTGGCTACTCTTCTGGGTATAGCCGCTCATTAAGTAATCAAGGAAAAGTACTTATTAGAGGAAAAAGGTATGATGTTATAGGCACTATTAACATGAATATGATGGCCATTGATATTACCCATGCTGAAACTATTGAAAAAAACGATGAAGTTGTGCTTATAGGTAAGCAAGGTGATTCTGAAATTACTATTTCGTCATTTAACGACGCTATTCAACTTATCAATTACGAACTATTAACCCGACTCCCAGAAAACTTACCAAGAATAATCATAAAATAATATGGCAGAATTAATTATTTACGCAGAACGGATAAAAAGCAATATAAAAACCTTAAGCAGTTTTTTTGAAAAAAATAATATAGAATGGAGCTTAGTAACTAAAGTTTTTTCTGGTGATAAAACTTTTTTAAAAGCTATTCTAACTCCAGATGTCACCAAAAAAATTAATTCAGTAGGAGACTCTAGGTTAACTAGTTTGCGCAACTTAAGAGAAGTAAACCCTAACATAAGAACAATTTATATTAAACCGCCAGCAAATATATATGCTGATGATGTGGTGGAATACGCAGACATCTCCTTAAACAGCTCCCTCACTACAATCAAGCGTCTAAATGAAGCCGCTAAGAAGAAGAAAAAAACACATCAAATAATTATTATGATTGAGCTTGGCGAACTACGCGAAGGTGTTAAAAGAGACGATATTCTTGGTTTTTACGAGCAAATTTTTGAACTATCAAATATTGAAGTTATTGGTATTGGTTCTAACTTAGGCTGCATGTATGGCGTAGAACCTACTTACGATAAACTTCTGCAGCTTTCACTATACAAAGAATTGATTTCTGCTAAGTTTAATAAAGACTTGAAATATGTTTCTGGCGGAACATCTATTACCCTACCGCTAATAGAAAATAAAAGTATTCCTAAAGAAATTAATCATTTCAGAATAGGAGAAGCTGCTTTTTTTGGAATAAGCCCGCTAGAAAACAAACAATTTCACAACCTATACACTGAAACTTTTGAGTTTTATGCAAACATTATTGAATTAGAAGAAAAAAAAATCGTACCAGACGGAGTTATTAACGAAGCCAATATAGGGCATACAACCGATTATAATGAAAATGATGTGCAAGAAACTTCCTATAAGGCTATTTTAGACTTTGGGATGCTTGATGTAGATAAAAATGATATACATACTGACGATACTGACATTTCTTTTGTAGGAATTACTTCAGACATGCTAGTTATTGATGTAGGCCTTAATAAAAATAAAAAAACAGGTAAACCTAAATATAAAGTAGGAGATAAAATTAAATTTAAACTAAATTATATGGGAGTAGCTCGATTATTAAGCTCTAAGTTTATTGATAAAATATATCGCTAAACTATTTTTTACCTACTTCCCGATACAATATTTAACTAACCCTGTATTCATTGGTACTACTGCATTTGGGCAACAAATAGCATACAAAAAACATATAAAAAGAGAAGATTAGCAACAACTATTAATAAATAGAGCTACAAATATAGCATAAAAAAAACCGCTCGATTAGAGCGGTTTCCAAATAAAAACACCAAGCATTAATTAGCTGTACCAGAGCCTAAATAAATACTGTTTGATACTTGACTACTATCAGCAGTAATAAAAGCCATAAATAGCTCTACCGTATCTCCTGCATAAGTTGTAGGGATTGAAATAATTTGAGAACCTACTGTTCTGTCTGCTCCATCAAGTAAAGAAATAGATTCCTTTTTTGATGGATTGTAAACCAATAACATCGCCTTGTCAGTAGCATTTGCGTTACCTTCAGCAGAGTTATCATCCCACCCAAAAGTTACTTCTCCAGCAGTTGCTAAATCAGTCGTCGGGTTTAACGCACCAGATAAACCTCCGCGACTTACTAAAGCGTTTGGATAGTCAACAACAAAGTTAGGTTCAGTACCTGTAATCGCATTATTCAACACATACGACATTGCAGCATTAAATTCTGTTTTCTTAACAGCTAATCCTTTATACCCTAACTTAATAAAAGGCTTTACAGCCTGTAAAAATTCTAAAGTGGCAGTAAACTTCGTTCTTTGGTTTACTTGACCAACAGTTCTTGGATTGGCTACACTTGAGGGTTTAATTCTAATGTAATCAATTCCTTTCCAGCTTCCACCGATAACGTTTCCAACCTTACCTGAAAGCCCTCCTAAAATACCTTGGGAAATTTTACCCATAACATAAATAATTTAAATGAAACTTATTTTTCTTCGGACTTGGTACGGACTTAACACGAAGTTGTACCTTCCGATTGAATATATGGCAAATTTTATGCTATTCGTTAGATATGGATTTTGTTGCTTTAGATTGCTTCTTTTTGCATTTTAGAAAATAAACTTTGAATGTATGATACTTTCAAATCTGCCATTTTTGAAATGACTTTTTGAAGTTCGGCTTCTTTTTTACTAATCGCTGACACTATATTAATATGCTTTTGCAATTGAAATTCATTATTTATTAATGATATAAAACTATTTTTTAGAGTATTTCTGCAATCATCTATTGAAATAAACGGAATAACACTTCCTTTTAAATGGTAAGCGTAAAAACCGCCTATTTGTAACATCATAGATAAGTTAAAAAGTGTGTGTTTTACCTCTTCTGTTGTAGTAGTGACAACGAAACAGTTAGCACAGGATTTTAAGAGTGGTTTTCCGCTGTTTAGCCCTTTGTTTAGTATAAAAAAATGAGGGTTTGAGTAAGCTTTTCCGACTTGGTGTGTTTTTAGTTCAAAAGTTGACATAGCTATCCAATTTAAAATTGCTTCGCTACGCTTCGCGCCATTATTTTTTTTTGAAAAGAAAAAAGATAGCCATAGTTGTTGTGGCGTGGGTAAGGCTGTCAAGGTTTTTGGATAAAAGTTTTTTTATTGAATGACTAAATCAAAAAAAAAGGTATTGAAAAAAGTTTTATTCAAAACCCGTAGGGCTTGACCTTTATAGCCTTGTGCGGTTGGCAGAGGTAGCCACATATATTTGCCATCTTTTTTTATTTTAATATTTCAAATTGGTTTAAACTTGATTGAAATTGCCTTTAACTTTTCTGGGGAATTAACACTTAAAAAAATAGGTTGCATTTTGTTATTAAGTGTTGGATGAAGCGTTTGTATGGGTAGCGTTTTAAATAGTTGTTTGATAAAACAGCATTTAAACAAGCTACTTATACAGGACTTTTAGACAATAGCTAATTGCTTTTTTTGAGGCACGAGAAAAAGCAATATGCTATGGGGTATTACTACACTTTATAAACCTATTTTTTTATAACCGCTGACTTGGGTGGTGGGGAAAAGTGGACTTTTATATTTGTTAACGAAATGAAACAAACAAAGACTTGAGGTAAGGAATACTTGGACTTAACGATGGTTTTGTGCAGCTTGAATGAGGTAACGAATATTATTATCAATTAACGGAAACCTTAAAATGTTCAAATGTTTAATGTTAGTTCAAAATGTGGTTTAATGTACGGAAGTGCGCGTTGGAATAGCGGATATTTTACATAATACCAGTTATAGCTACAAAATGCATTAATACTGCGATAGCAAACCTTTGAAAAGTGCCGTTTGCTACTATAACTTGTATTATGTAACATAGCTTGGGTGAGTTTAGGGTTTTATGATAAAATAATAACAGAATAGCTTTTTGCAGTTTGGTTTGATTTTATGAAAACCAAAGCTGTAATATGCTATTACCTTAAAGACAAAAAAAACGCTAAACTTGTTTGGTGAGCGGAACAACACAAAAGACAGAGGATTTTGAGCTTTCGTCAGGCTCAAGACAAGGCAAGCGAAAAAACTGGGTTTTGGGTTGTGGGGAATAAAAAAGAGCCTTCCGAAAAAGACTCTTTCATTATTGCTTAATGGTCGTGATTTGAATGGTCATCACTTTCTTCTTCACCAGATTGATTCATCATCATTTCGTGGTCGTATTTACAACAACCTGGTAAACCATCATATGCTTCTTCATCACCTGCTACTTTTTCGGTATCATATCCTGAAGCTGCGATTGCTTTATGGATTGCCATTGCATCGGTTTTTGTATCATCAAAAGACACATCAATCTTCTTTTTATCGACATCCCAATTAGCACTTGCAACACCTTCAACACCGTTAGCTGCTTTTTCGATAGTGTTTTTACACATTCCGCAATTTCCTCTTACACCAAAAGACAGGTCTGTCATTGCCATATCTTTTGACATTTCAGTAGTTGTGGTTTCTGTTTCTTTTTTGGTTTCGTTTTTACAACTTGTTAAACCTAATGCTGCTATTACAGCTACACTTAAAATTACTTTTTTACTCACGTCGATTACATTTTTGTTTTTGTGTTCGTGATTTTTCTTTGAAAAATTCATTGTTTAAAATTTAATTGTTATTACTTGATTTATTATTCTATTACTTGTTTTACTTCACCACAGGTTAGCATTGCTTCGCCAAAATATGGATTGATTACTTTTTCTTCTTTGCTTAACCAATAAGCACCATTATTGTTATCTGCCATTGGACAAAATTCTACATAGACCTTTTCATTGATACCAAATAGTTGTACAGCATTGATTAGATGTGATGATAAATGTTTAAAATGGTCTCTTTGTGATTTTATATCGGACGTTTCAGAAATTGAAGTTGCAGAAGATTTTATTTCGCCTTCTAATGACATCCAATGGTTATGCGCCTTATTATCTGACAACAATTTCATATCTACTTTGTTCAATTTATTTAATAAAGTTGTTGTGTTTGCTGAAGTACTTATTGAATCTTCTTTTACTAAAGCATCTTTTAAATTGATATACGCATTGTAAACACTATTTAACTGTTGTTGAAATTTCTCTGATACTTCCAAACGCTCATTCATATTAGTGTGGTCACTTTCTTTGTTAGATGCATTGTTATCCATACCTAAATGACCTTCGTGTCCAGTCATTACTTTACCACCATCTTTATTCATCATAGACTTTTTGCCTTGTAATTGTGCTGCTGCATCAACCGTAAATGTTCCGTTAGTCACTATTTCATTTCCAACAAATAAACCTTCTACAACTTCATATTCATTACCAATTTGATTGCCTAATTTAATTTCACGCATTTCAAAAATAGGTTGGTCTGGATTTGTTTTAAGGTACACCACAGAACGTTCACCTGTCCATAATACAGAAGATGCAGGAATTGATAATACTTCATCATTTTTAGCTGTACTGCCTTCAATATTTGCGGTTACAAACATTCCTGGTTTAAATACATCGTCCTTATTGCTTAAAACAACACGTAAGGTTACAGTTCTTGTTTTCGTGTTTAAAACTGGGTCAATGAAATCAACTTTACCTTTAAATTCCTTGTTAGGATAAGCGTTGGTTGTAATCATCACTTCCTGTCCTTTTTTAAAGCGGTCAATCTGATTTTCATACACATCAAAATTTCCCCAAACTGTGTTGAGATTGGCAATTTTTAATAAGGGTTGTCCTTGTTTGATGTAATCGCCTTGCTCTACCAATTTTTCTGTAACAGTACCCGAAACGGTTGCATAAACAGGAAAGTTTTCTTTTACTTTTCCTGTTTCTTCAATCTGGTTGATTTGATTTTCAGAGAGTTTCCATAATTTCAATTTATTACGGACTGCTTTGTATAAAGCAGGTTGAGATTCTTTTAAAGAAGCTGCTGTGATTAATTCTTGTTGTGCTGCATAGAGTTCTGGCGAATAAATGGTTGCCAATAATTGACCTTTACGAACTTCTTCGCCTGTAAAACTCACATTCAAACGTTCAATTCTTCCAGCGAAATAACTTACCTGTACTGCATTGGCTTCTTCGTTTTCAGCAATTTTACCAGATAACTTTATGGTGTTGCCTTCAACATTTCCCTTGCCTACAACAGTTGTTTGAATATTGGCTAATGCCATCGCATTTTCTGTTAGTTTAAATTGGTCTGCCATTAAGCCATCACTTCCGCTTTCCGCAGGAATTAAATCCATACCACAAATGGGGCAGTCGCCTGGCTCTGGTTGCATAATCTGTGGATGCATAGAACACGTCCACATTTGATTGGTTGCTGCAACCGCATCGTGATTATGGTCTATTTCTTCATTTGATGAGCCACCAAAAAGCAACCAACCCAATAACACACCTACTACGAGTATGCCAATATATATGACTATTTTATTATTTTTCATTCTCTAATCGTTTTATCATTGCTTTCATTTCTTCTATTTCTTTACGTTGTGCTTTTATAATGTCTTCTGCTAATTTTTTAACTTCTGGGTCTTGAATATCTGCTCTTTCACTTGTTAAAATAGCGATAGAATGATGTGGTATCATTGCTTTCATCCATAGTACGTCACCAATGATTGGTGCTTGTGTTCTTACTAATCCTAATGCACCTACAAACAGGATAAAACTACCTGCAAGTATGGCTATGTTTTTCTTTCTATCATTATACATTTTTCGCATAAAAAACCACATTATTACTGCCATTGCTGAAATACCTAAACAGGTCATATAAAATCGGGTTAAGCTAAACCACACGTGGTCTATTGCATAGGTGTTTAGATACATTGTGATGTACATTGCTACAAATGAGCAAGCCAACATTATAAAGAAGGTTTTGTAATTTCCTTTGTTTGAGTGTTCTTTTGAATTTTCCATAATTATTTGATTTTATAGTTAAACTTTAATTGTTCTTAATCGTAGTGCATTTCCAATAACTGAAACAGAGCTAAAACTCATTGCTAAAGCTGCTATCATTGGCGAGAGCAATATTCCAAAGAATGGAAACAAAACTCCTGCTGCAATAGGCACACCTAAAGTGTTATAAATAAGTGCAAAAAATAGGTTCTGCTTAATGTTCTTCATTACAGCATTACTTAAATTTTTTGCTTTTACAATACCGTGTAAATCGCCTTTTACGAGTGTTATCATAGCACTTTCTATCGCTACATCTGTTCCCGTACCAATTGCAATACCTACATCACTTTTTGCCAATGCTGGTGCATCATTAATGCCATCACCTGCCATAGCAACTACTTTTCCATTTTTTTGTAGTTTCTCTACTTCTTTGAGTTTGTCTTCTGGTAGCATACTGGCTTTAAAATCTGCAAGATTTAGTTCTGATGCTACTGCTTGTGCTGTATTGTGATTATCACCTGTTAGCATTATTACATCTATCCCTTTATCTTGAAGTGCTTTAATGGCTTTAGCACTTGTTTCTTTTATCTTATCGCCTATAACTACATATCCAACGACGGTTTCATCTATTGACAAATAAGAAACTGTTTTACCCTGTTTTTGGTAAGATTTAGCTTCGTCTTTCATTGTCGATGTAACATCTGCTTTAGCATATTCCATCATTTTAGGATTACCTAATGTTACTTTTTTATCTTTTATTGTCGCTTCAACACCTTTTCCTGTAACAGCACTAAAATCTTCGGACTTTAAAATTTCTGCGTTGTGTTCTTTGCCATATTTAACTGTCGCTTCTGCCAAAGGATGTTCGCTATTTGTATTTAATGACACGATGTATTGTAACACTTCTTTTTCGCTTAAAGCATCATTAAAAGCTCCAACGGTTTCAACTGTTGGTTTTCCTTCGGTAATTGTTCCTGTCTTGTCAACGATAAGCGTATTTACCTTATCCATTTTTTCAAGAGCTTCAGCATTTTTAATCAATACACCATTTTGAGCACCTTTACCCACACCAACCATTACAGACATTGGTGTTGCTAAACCTAAAGCACAAGGACAAGCAATGATTAGTACTGCAATTGCATTGACAAACGCATACACATAAACTGGTTCTGGTCCCCAAATAGACCATACAATAAATGTGATAATAGAAATAAGAACTACAACTGGCACAAAATAGCCTGAAACTTTATCTGCTAAATTTTGAATAGGTGCACGACTTCTACTGGCATCATTAACCATATGAATGATTTGTGATAATAAAGTGTCACTTCCTACCTTTTCTGCTTTCATTAAAAAGGATTGATTCCCATTAATGGTTCCGCTACTTACTTTATCTTCGTGAGATTTGTTTACAGGAATAGGTTCTCCTGTAATCATAGATTCATCAATAGTTGTTTCGCCTTCAGTTATCACACCATCCACAGGAATTTTATCTCCTGGTTTCACTTTTAGAATATCATTAAGTTCTATCTCGTCAATACTGACTTCAACTTCTTCACCATCTACTATTTTTATGGCTTTATTAGGTGCTAATTTCAACAGTTCTTTTACTGCCGAATTGGTTTTACTATGTGCACGAGCTTCTAACAATTGACCTAAAAGCACTAACGTTAAAATCACAGTTGCTGCTTCAAAATAGACGTGAACTGCACCTGATTCTGTTTTAAATTGACTTGGAAATACGTCTGGAAAGAACATACCAAAAACACTAAACGACCACGCCACACCTGCACCAATCCCAATAAGTGTAAACATATTGAGATTCCAAGTCTTAATGCTTTTATAGGCACGTTCAAAGAACATCCAAGTGGCATAAAACACTACTGGAATTGATAATGCAAACTGAATCCAGTTCCAATATTTCTGTTCCATTATATCGTACAACGGATTGTTATTGAGCATTTCGCTCATAGCCATTAAGAAAATGGGCAAGGTAAATGCTGTGGCAATCCAAAATTTCTTTAATAGCTTTTTATACGTTTTTTCTTCTGCTGAACTATCTGCTTCCATTGGCACTAAATCCATCCCACAAATAGGACACGAACCTGCTTCTTCTTTTACAATTTCTGGATGCATCGGACACGTCCATTGTTCCTTTGAAGTTGCTGATAGATTTTGTTCTTCCACCAAATCCATTCCGCAAACAGGACAATCACCTGGTTTGTTATAGATTTTATCGCCTTCGCAATGCATAGGACAATAAAATGTGCCTGTACCTTTAGGTTGCTTTTCCTTTTTAGCTTCTGAATGCTGATGGTGTTCACCTTGTTTATGAATGCTATATGTACCACCATCCTTTTTTAAGGCTTCTTGAAATGTTTCTATGGGAATATGTGATTCCATTTCTATGTTAGCTTCTGCCTTATCTAAATCGACTGTTGCTTTTGAAACACCTCCTACTTTAGAGAGCGTTTCCTCAACGTGACTGCGACAACCGTTGCAGGTCATTCCGTGTATGTGATATGTGTGTGTCATTGTTTTACTGAATTAAATAATTAATGATTGTACTTTGCACATAGTAGGTCTTCACAGATTCTATTTGGTTCATTTGAAACTTTAGCTGCAACTCTTGAATATCCAAAACATCATTAAAATCAATCGTTCCTGTTTCATAGCTTTTGATTAAAATGTCTTCTGCATCTTTGGCTTGCTGTAGGTTTTTGGTTTGGGTAGCATAACTTATTCTTGCAGAAATGCGTTCGTTATTCGCTTTGTCTAAAAGCGTTTCCAATGCATTTAAACGTTCCTGTTTTTGAGCAGTAATTTCCTGCTGTTGCAAATCATTTTGTTTGGTTTGGGATTTATATTTCTTATTGAAAATTGGGATAGATACCGAAACCATTGGCATTACAATATCCTTTCCGTTATCGCTGAAATCCATATTTGGTCTTTCAGCAACATTGATATAATCTAATCCAAAACCAATCATTGGACTGCTTTCTTTTTGATTCAATAATTCTGATTGCTCTATGGATTGATAGAGTTTATCAAATTTTAGTAATTCAGGATGTAATACTAATTTTTCAAAAGTAATATCAAAGTCTTCAGAAGGTATCATTAAACTATCTACCACATTCACGGTAACATCATTACCTCTATTCAATAGATTATTGAAGTTAGTTTGTTCTGCTAAAAATTGTTGTTGCAACACATCTTTGAGTTGTTGCATTTCGTTTTGACGCATTTGTAAACGCAATACATCAACCGCTGATGCTTTACCAACCTCAACAGAAGTCAAAGCCATTGTTTCATAAGTTTCTAACAGATTGATATTCTCTGTTAATACCTTTTGTTTTGCTTTATTAGCATATAGTCTATAATAAGATTGTGAAACTGAAGACATTAGTTTTCGCTTCGCAATTACAATATCTTCATACTTAACATCTGCTAACGAACTAACGTAATTTTCTCTTGCCGAAATATTACCAAACCACGGTAACATTTGTTTTGCAGACACCTTAAAGCGTTGAGCACCTGTTCGAGTTTCTGGTTCACTTACAAAATAACCAACACCAAATTCTGTATTAGGAACCGTATTTACTTCATTTACTTTTTCTGAAACCCTTTTGTATTGCAATTCAAATTTTTGAATTTCAGGATTGTTATCTAATGCTTCATTAATGAGCACATCTAATTGTTGCGCATTTCCTTTGAGAACAAAGATTAAAAAACAAAGAAAAATGACTGACTTTATGTGTGATTTTATATGTTTCATTATACTGTTCTTTTAAGTTTAACTTCTGATTTCCAACTATATAAAACAGGGACTACAAATAGTGTTATTAAAGCGATTAACATTCCACCAAAACTTGGTATTGCCATAGGTATCATAATATCACTACCTCTTCCTGTAGATGTTAATACTGGTAATAATGCCAATATGGTAGTAGCAGTTGTCATTAAACAAGGTCTAATACGTTTTTCTCCTGCTTCTACTACTGATGCTCTGATTTCTTTTTTATTTTCTGGTGTATTTCTATCAAATGTTTGTGTTAAATAAGTTGCCATTACAACTCCATCATCGGTTGCGATACCAAATAGTGCAATAAACCCAACCCAAACCGCTACACTTAAATTAATGGGGTGCATTTGAAATAAATCGCGCAGATTTTCACCAAAGACATTGAAGTTTAAGAACCAATCTTGACCATAGAGCCATATCATTACAAAACCACCAGCAAAAGCAACTGCAATACCTGTGAATACCATTAGTGATGTCCCTACTGAACGAAATTGGAAATACAGAATTAAGAAAATGATTGCCAACGCTAAAGGCACAACAACCGACAAGGTTTTTTCTGCTCTTAATTGGTTTTCATACGTT
This sequence comes from uncultured Flavobacteriaceae bacterium, assembly GCA_947493535.1. Classification (GTDB taxonomy): domain Bacteria; phylum Bacteroidota; class Bacteroidia; order Flavobacteriales; family Flavobacteriaceae. Next base: position 33,513 of record CANLRK010000009.1, read on the forward strand.
CCCGTAAATTGGTAGTTGATACCTTTTGGGACTACCAATTCGCCACTATCTATCTTTTCTTGAATTAAGGTTTGTGCATTTTCTACCACATTGACTTCTGCAAAACCATCCATTTTATCAAATAACACATAGCCAACTAAAAAAGTGTCTTCACTTTTAATTACTTGTGGACCTTGTTCATATTTTATAGTCGCTAATTCACTTAAAGGAATAGGGCTTCCTTTTTCAACAGGCACATAGATTTGTTTTAAATCGGTTGGATTTGCTCTTAATTCTCTTGGGTAACGAACTCTAACACCATAACGCTCACGACCTTCTACTGTCTGTGTTAATACCATACCACCAACAGCCACTTTCAAAACATTTTGAACTTCCTCAATGGTTACGCCATAACGAGCAATTTTCTCTCTATCAATATCAATTAACAAATAGGGTTTACCTACAATACGGTCTGCAAAAACAGCTTCATCTTTTACACCTTCAGCTTGTTTTAAAATATCTTCTAATCGCATTCCAAACGCTTCAATCTGCTTTAAATCTTGCCCTTTTATTTTAATACCCATTGGTGCTCGCATTCCTGTTTGCAACATTACCAATCGGGTTTCAATAGGTTGTAGCTTTGGTGCAGACGTTACGCCTGGTAATTTGGTCACTTTTACAATTTCGTTCCAAATATCATCTGGTGATTGTATTTCAGGTCTCCAATTTCGATAGAACTCTCCATTATTGTCTGGAATGAGTTGAGACCTTTCGACTGTGCTCAAGGTGACATTTTCTGTATTATTTGGATTTGCGATAAATCGACCATCTTTTAATTCAAACAAGCCATCATTATTCACTTTGTAGCGTTGACGTTCTCGGTTTTCATTCAGCATATATTCTGACTTATACTGAATAACATTTTCATACATTGATAGTGGTGCTGGGTCTAATGCAGATTCTGTACGACCTGCTTTTCCAACTACAGTTTCGATTTCAGGAATACTGGCAACTGCCATATCTAACTGCTGTAAAACACGCTTATTTTCTTCTACACCAGAATGTGGCATAGAAGTAGGCATCAATAAAAAAGAACCTTCATTTAACGATGGCATAAATTCTTTGCCTGTGTTTTTCATAATGAAAAAACCAGCAATGACAATTGCAGTTGGAATTGAAAGAAATAGTAATTTATTATCTAAACACCATCTTAAAATTCGTGTATAATACCTGATAAACAATGAGAAAACACCCAATAAGCCAAAGCAAATGACACCAACAAAGATGAGGTTCCAGAAGATACTTTTATCAACTCCTAAAGGTCTCCAATATTCCGCTAATAGGAACACTATTGCTGATGCTGAAATAATGATATTGGTAAGATTCGCTTGTTTGTCTGTTATCTTATTTTGAAGATTAAGACCTGCTGTAATCCCAAACGCAATTAAAATTAATCCTAACCAATATCCATAGACTATGGCTACGATTCCCAATGCTATTAAAACACCATTTAAAACATATTTAAAAGTGTTTTTGATGTTTTTCTTTCTGAATAAAAATGCAGCAAACGGTGGAATTAAAAACAACGCTACTATTATAGAAGCTGTTAATGCAAAGGTTTTTGTGAATGCTAATGGTCTGAACAATTTACCTTCAGCGCCAATCATTGTAAATACAGGAATGAAACTTATAATTGTAGTCATTACTGCGGTTACGATTGCACCAGAAACTTCGGCTGTTGCGTTGTAAACTACTGTATTAATGGATTGTGTTCCATCATCTTCATCTAAATGCCGAATGATATTTTCTGATAGTATAACACCAACATCGACCATTGTTCCGATAGCAATTGCAATACCAGATAATGCGACAATATTAGCATCGACGCCAAAGAGTTTCATCGCAATAAATACCATTAAGACTGCAACTGGTAATAATCCTGAAATCAAGACAGAAGCTCGAAGATTAAACACCATAATGATTATAACCAAAATGGTAATCAATATTTCAAGAGTTAAGGCTTCATTGAGTGTACCTAAAGTTTCTTGTATCAATTCTGTTCTGTCATAAAAAGGTACTATGGTTACTTGTGACGTTCTACCGTCCGCTAACACTTTTGAAGGTAATCCTGCACTTAATTCATTAATTTTTTCCTTTACGTTATTAATGACTTCCATTGGGTTTGCTCCATAACGAGCCACCACAACAGCACCAACAACTTCAGCACCTTCTTTATCCAATAAACCTCGTCTTGTTGCTGGACCTAATGAAACTTTTCCAATGTCTTTAATTTTTATTGAAGTGAAATTTTCAGAATCAACTACAGCATTTTCAATATCTGCAATGGATTTTACATACCCCAAACCACGAACTAAATATTCAGCTTGGTTAATTTCCAAGGTTTGTGCGCCAATATCCTTATTACTTTCTTTTACAGCTTTAACAATATGATGTAACCCAATGTTATATTGACGCATTAGTTCTGGGTTTACATCCACTTGGTACTCTTGAACATAACCACCAATTGATGCAACTTCAGAAACACCGCTTGCAGAGGACAAGGCATATTTAACATAGTAATCTTGAATACTACGTAATTCGTGTAAATCCCAACCACCTGTTACATTACCGTTCTCATCACGACCTTCAAGTGTGTACCAAAATATTTGTCCTAATCCTGTGGCATCTGGACCTAACGCTGGATTAACACCTTCGGGTAATAAACCACTTGGTAAGGAATTGAGTTTTTCGAGAATACGACTTCTGCTCCAGTAAAATTCTATATCCTCTTCAAAAATGATATAGATGCTTGAAAACCCAAACATAGAGGAACTACGAATGGTTTTCACTCCAGGAATACCCAATAATGATGTGGTTAATGGATAGGTTATTTGGTCTTCAATATCTTGTGGTGAACGACCGTCCCATTTCGTAAATACAATTTGTTGGTTTTCACCTATATCTGGAATTGCATCTACAGCTACAGGATTACTTGGTAAAAAACCTGTATCCCAATTAAATGGTGCATTAACAGTTCCCCATCCTACGAAAAGGACAAGTAGTAAAACTGCAACGAGTTTGTTTTCTATTAAAAATTTGATGCTTTTATTTAGCATATGATTGATTTTAAACAATTAGACAATAGTGTTGTAAAAACACCGAATACAGTAAATTATCCTTACGACATTGCAGTCATAGGATAAAAGAGTCTATTGTTTAAAAATCAAATTAAGTATGTCTCGTCAATCTTGTAGAGTTGCCTTATGACGAGTGGTGGTTTGTATTCTTCGTAGGTAGATACATTACTGTCTAAACCTTCAAAAAGGTTAATGTAAGTATAAACAAATGAAGCGATGAATACTTGTTGCTCAAACGTGATTTTGTCAACTTGCAATTGTAATTCGTCTTGACCTTCAATTGCTAATTGTTTATCATCACAACAATTTTTCTTGGTAATAGAACATTCTTCGGTTGAAGGCTTTTCCATTTCCATTCCGCAACCTTTGGCTTTTTGAAAGATAGCAGATTCTACTAAAGTATCTCCACAATAATGCATATTCACAGTAAATGACATTGTAGAGAATAACACTACAAAAGTCATTGCTAAAGACATTATTTTATGGAAAATCTGCTTCATATTGATTACGAAGTTACGAAATTTTAACAACTATTGATTTTGTTTAACAGAAGTTTAATTGATTAATCTGCTTAATCCCATTTCATTTTCTGCAATCGAACTGCATTTAAAATTGCTAATAATGCTACTCCTACATCTGCAAAAACAGCTTCCCACATTGTGGCTAAACCACCTGCTCCTAATATCAAGACAATAACTTTAACTCCAAACGCTAAAATGATATTCTGCCAAACTACTTTGCGTGTAGAACGACTAATTTTAATGGCTCTCACTACTTTTGATGGTTGGTCGGTTTGAATAATGACATCTGCTGTTTCAATAGCTACATCACTACCCAAACCACCCATTGCAATTCCAACGTTACTTGCTGCTAAAACAGGCGCATCGTTTATACCATCCCCTATAAATGCTACTTTATTTTCAGGATTCTTTTTTAAAATTTCAACTTCGTTTAACTTATCTTCTGGTAATAAACCACCTTTAGCATTTTCAATATTTAGTTCTTTAGCGACTTGTTGAGTAATGGAATCTTTATCACCAGAAAGCATCATAATATTTTTAATGCCTACTTTGTGTAATGCTGTAATTGTTTCTTTTGCATCTTCCTTTAATTCATCTGCTATGACTACATAACCTGCAAATTGATTATCGATTGCAACTAATACTATCGATTCTACAATAGATTCCGTTTCCGTTGGAACATTTATATTATTCGCAGTCATTAAGGCTTTATTACCTACTAAAACTGTTTTACTATTTACAATTCCTTTTAATCCTTTACCTGCAATTTCAGAAACGTCTTGAGCTTCAAAATCTTCTCCTTCTGCTTTATACTCTAAAATTGCTTTAGCAATTGGATGCGTGGATTGTTCTTCCATCGCCATTAAATATTGCATAAATTCGGTTTCATTCCAACCAATTGCTTTTACTTCTTTGATTTTAAAAACACCTTTGGTAACGGTTCCTGTTTTGTCCATTACCAAAGTATTTATCTTGGTCATTGCATCTAAAAATGAAGCACCTTTAAATAATATTCCATTTTTTGAAGCTGCTCCCAATCCACCGAAATATCCTAATGGAATTGAAATCACTAACGCACAAGGACAAGATATTACCAAGAAAATTAATGCTCTGTATAACCAATCTCTAAACACATAATCATCTACAAAAAAGTATGGTATAAAAGTTACACCAATAGCTAAAAACACTACAATTGGTGTGTAGATACGAGCAAACTGTCTGATGAATAATTCTGTTTTAGACTTACGAGCTGTAGCATTTTGAACCAAGTCTAATATTCTCGCAATAGAACTATCTTCAAAGGTGTTGGTTACCTCAACTTCAACAACACTTTCTAAATTGATACTACCTGCGTAAACCTTTGCATCTTTCTGAATAGAATCTGGTTTGCTTTCGCCTGTTAATGCTGCGGTGTTTAGAGATGCTTTTTCGGATAATAAAATACCATCCAATGGAATTTTTTCACCTACTCGAATTTGTATTTTCTCGCCAATATTTACAGCTTCTGGCGACACACTTATATAATCACCATCACGAAATACATTAGCTTCTTTTGGTCTAACATCTAATAAGGCTTTAATATTTCCTTTTGCTCTATTAACTGCTGCGTTTTGAAATAATTCTCCTACTGCATAAAATAGCATTACTGCAACACCTTCGGGATATTCGCCAATGGCAAATGCACCTAAAGTGGCTATGGACATTAAGAAGAACTCTGTAAAAACATCACCTTTTTTAATACTATTCCAACCCTCTTTCACAACAGGAAGGCCTACAGGTAAATATGCAATACCATACCAAGCAATACGAATCCAATCCTTAAAGAAGGAAACATCAAAATAATCTAAACCTATACCAATGATAAGCATTGTAAAACTTATGATTGCAGGTACATAGGTTTTGAATGCACTACCATTACCGTGATTATGACCATCATCGTGAGAATGTTGTTCTTCTGAATTTGGTTTTAAATCTCTTAAATTGACTTTCTTTTTTTTCATTTAGTTTTGTTTTAGCAACAACTTTTGTTTTGTTGAATTGGTGGACAAGGAACTGTACCATAAGAACAATACACACAACAATCACCTTCGTTTGGTTTTAGAACCGTTTTACAATGCTCACACTCGTAAAAGAATTGACAAGCGTTAGTTGGCATATCTTCCACTTTTTTATGACCGCAGTTAGGGCAAGTGATTTCCGATTTTAATATGGTTTGCATCAATTTTCTTTTTTATCAGTTACTTTATAACCTGTAGCATTAATTGCTTTCTCAATCTCCAATTCATTGGTTTTAGTTTCGTCAAACTCAATGATTGAGTTACCATTTTCGTATGATGTTTTTGAGTTTACAATTCCGTTAAGTTTATTTACTTCGTGGTTTACGTGAGCTTCACAACTGGCACAGGTCATACCACTTATTTTATACTCTGTTGTTTTGATATTTGAGTTATTAACTATTATGATTTGTTTTTCGGTTTTTGGATATAACATACTTGAGTAGTATGGGAAAGCCAACATCACAATTGCAAATGCTGTTACCACTCCTAAAAAGGTTTTTGAATGCATAAATTTTGGTTTTTCATCCGTTTCACATTCGCCGCAGTCTATTTCTTTTTCTGGCTTGAATTTTTGATACCAAGCAAAGAGAAGAACTACTATTGTTAGCCCAATTAAGTAAGGTCTAAATGGTTCTATCCAAGAAAAAGTTGAAGCTACACCGCTTGTTCCTGCTATTAAAGCCAAAACAGGTGTTATACAACATAATGAAGCTGTAATTGCTGTAAGCAAACTTGTTATCGCTAATTTACTTTTCATAATTACTTAATTCTTTGATTTCAAAAATGCAATTAAAAACAGTGCAATGGAAGTGCAATTATTGTCCACTACATTTATCGCAAATACCTTTTACCACCAAATTTACATTCTCTGACACAAAACCATTTGGCACTTTTATTTGTGGAATTTTATGGTCAGTTAAACAAGTTGTTTCATTACAATTATTACAATGAAAATGTAAATGCAAATCGTTTTTAATATCACAATTACATCCCTCTTCGCATAACGCATATTTTGTTATCCCTGTGCCATCGTCTATTTGATGGACTATTCCTTTATCTTCAAATGTTTTAATAGTTCTGTATAAGGTAGTTCTATCTGCTTTTTCAAAAGCATTTTCAATGTCACTTAATGTTACTGCTATTTCTTTTTCTGCAAGAAACTTATATATAAGCAAACGCATTGCTGTAATACGAATTTGTTTTGACTCTAATACTTGTTCAATTGTTTCCATAATTAATGTGCGTGTTCTGCTTCTCCTTTTTTCATTTCTGCGTTAAGATAATAAGCATTGTTATAAGCAAATTTTGTATTACTTTCTATGTTTTCAGTAAATTGAACCGATACCCAATCACCATCTTTAGTGCCTAACACAACTTCGATAGGTTTAAAGCTCCAATCGTCATTTTCTTTTTCTACTGAAAACACATAATATCTTTCGCCTTCTTTTATAATTGCACTTTCTGGTAAAGCTTTTGTTTGGGTATTATCTACTTGAATTTTACCTTGAATATACATACCAGGAATTAAGTTACCTTTTTTGTTTTCTATTTCTGCGTGAACGTGGACTGCTTTTGGGTTGTCCTCAAAGGTTTTGCTTACGGAATAGATTTCTGCGATAAGCTCTGCATCTGGTATGGATTGTACCGTAAAGTTTACTCTTTGACCCTTCTGTACTTTATGGACATCTTTTTCAAAGACCATAAAATCTGCGTGAGCGTGATGCGTATTTACTACCTCAAACAACTCTGTTTGCGGTTCTACATATTGACCTGTTTTTACTTCAACTTTTTGCACAAAGCCTTCTATTGGACTTCGCAATGCTATGCGCTGTGAAATTGTGCCATTACGAACAGAAGTTGTATTGACGTTCAATATTCTTAATTGTGCTTGCAGACCATTTACTATTGCTTTTGAAGCATCATATTCTGCTTCTGCCTTTTGAAAATTAGCACCAGAGCCAACGCCTGCTTCATACAGCTTTTGTTGACGTTCATAATTCTTTTTTAGAAAATTACTATTGCTATAAGCGTTTAAATAATCCGTTTGTAATTTTATAATATTTGGGTGCGATAGATAAGCCACTACTTGACCTTTATTAACCTTATCACCTTCAATCACTTCAATTGAAACGACATTTGCACCAACAACAGTAGTAATAGCTGCTTCGTTTTGTGGTGGTACTTCTAACGTTCCGTTTGCTTCTACATAGCCGCTCATATTACGTAATGCCAACGTATCTATTTTCATTTTTAAAGCATCGAATTGCTGTTGTGATAGCATTACTTCTTCGCTTTCATTATGTTCTTCATTAACTTCTGTTTTTTCTTCCTCATCGTGGGAATGGCCATCATTCTCGTTATGATTTTCTTTATTTCCGCAAGCTGAAACAAAAATGGTTAACACCATTACGGTAAGAATTTTATATATTTTATTTTTCATTGTCTTATTGATTAAAATATTGTAATTGAAATGTGCTTTCTAAATAGTTTACTAATGCAGTCTGTGCTTCAAGTTCCGATTGAATTGCTTCTTTTATCAACTGCGTAAATGCAGTATAATCAATTTCGCCTTCTCTATATGCCAGTAATGCACCTGTTTTTTGCTCTTTTGTTAATGGTAAAACTTGGTCTTTGTAAAACTCCCAAGACGTTTTCCATTTGAAATAATTTTCTTTAGCCTGAACAAACCTTGATTGTACTTCCTGTTTTTTGAACGCTACGTTGGTTTCTGCTATTTCTTTATCAATTCTGGCACTTCTAACTTGTGCTTTGTTAGAACCTGATAAAAACGGAATTGAAATTCCTGCTTGATAGGTGTAAAATCCTGAATTGCCATTTACTTTCTGTATACCACCTTGAAGATTGAACTTTGGCAAATTATCTGCTTTTGCAGCTTTATATTTAGCTTCCGCTTCATCTACAATGTTCTGCGACATACTGTACAACGGATGGTTTTCAATACTAATCGTTTCCATATCACTATCTATCGCTACCTCAAATTCATCTGAAACTGTAAAAATTTCTTCTGATACCAACCACAAATTGAATTGCTGTAAGGCAATAAGGTAATCACTATAGGCTTGCGCTTTTTTATTTTTAATTTGAAACGCTTGATTTTTTGCTGCCGAATATTCTAATTTAGAAATGGCTTCGACTTCATAATTTAAAGCTACTGCTTGTTCAAATTTGGAATAAATGGAATCCAGTTCTTTATACAAGTTATAGTTCCGTTTCATTTGATAGCATTTAGACCACGCTTTTTTTACTTCCAATTCCAGTTCCAATTCGGAAAGTTGAAAGGCTTTTTGTGCTAACTGAATGCGTTGTTCTTGTAACTTCCTTTTTGAACCAATACCAAACACATCAATATTAGATTGACCAATACCTATGGTTGTATAAATACCATTGCCACTATTAACTTCTTCTCCACCTGTAAAAATTTGAGTCGTTCCGAAATCATAGGCAGTCGCTTTTAATTGTTCTTGTTTTGTAATTTCCAACTGCTTTTGCTTCAATAATGGATAATTACTTTTTGCGAGTTTAACAGCTTCCTGTAATGAAATTTCGGGAATTGTATCATTCAACTCTTGTGCATTACTTTGTGGTGAAAAGCCAAATAGTAATAATACAACTGCTGTTGCTGTTACTAACTTTTTATTTGGCTTAAACGTAAAAGATTTGTTTTCTACCCAATGATATAAAATTGGTAAAACAAATAAGGTAAGCAAAGTTGAAGTTAATAATCCACCAATAACTACAGTTGCCAAAGGACGCTGTACTTCTGCACCTGCTGATGCTGAAATAGCCATTGGTAGAAAGCCTAATACATCTGTAAAAGCAGTTAGCATAATGGGTCTGATTCTTCGTTTAGTACCTTCTACAATCCTATCCTTTAGGTTAGTTACACCTTCCTCTTTTAGCTCATTTAGACCGCTTATCATTACCAATCCATTTAAAACCGCAACACCAAACAACACAATAAAACCAACACCTGCCGAAATACTAAATGGCATATCACGCAGCCATAATGCTACTACACCTCCAATGGTTGCCATAGGGATTGCTATATAAATCATTAAGGTTTGAGGTAGTGATTTTAATGCAAAGTATATCAGTATAAATATGAGTAACAATGCAATAGGCACAACGGTTTGTAATCGGTTGCTGGCACGTTCCAGATTTTCGAATGCACCACCATAACGAATAAAATAACCTGATGGTAATTCCAGTTGTGCATCTAATTTTGACTTAATTTCAGTAACCAGCGATTTTACATCACGTCCTCTAACATTAACACCTACATAGGTTCTTCTATTGGTGTTATCTCTACTGATTTGCATTGGTCCTGCTTTGTAGCTTACGTCTGCAATTTCATGCAAAGGAATTTGAGCACCTGAAGGTAAATTGATGTACAGATTTTGAACATCTGTAATATCTTTTCGATTTTGAGAACTTAAACGTACCACTAAATCAAAGCGCTTTTCACCCTCAAAAATCACACCTGCTGTACCACCTGCAAATGCAGATTGTACGGTTTGATTTAGTGTGTTTATTTGAAGTCCGTATTGTGCCAATTTGTTCCTATTGTAATTAATGGTCATTTGTGGCAAACCCGTTGTGGCTTCCGCTTTCATATCACCAATACCTTCAGTACCTGCAATAATTTTAGATATTTCTTCGGCTTTTTGAGATAGGATGTCAATGTCTTCACCATAAAGTTTTATAGCAATATCTTCACGAACACCTTCTAATAACTCGTTAAAACGCATTTCAATAGGTTGTGTAAACTCATAATTAACACCAGGAACGATTTCAACTGCTTCTTTCATTGCCTCAATCAATTCATCTTTTGATTCTGCTGTTGTCCATTCGCTTTTAGGTTTCAGGATTACAAAAACATCGGCAATATCCATTGGCATTGGGTCGGTTGGAATTTCGGCAACACCAATACGACTGACTATTTTTTCGACTTCTGGAAATTTGGCTTTTACTATTTGTTCTATTTTGGTAGTGGTCTCAATAGTTTCTGTAAGTGAACTACCTGGTTTTAAAATAGCGTGAAATGCAATATCACCTTCATCGAGTTGTGGGATAAACTCGCCACCCATTCTTGAAAACATAAAAACCGTTATCCCGAACAGCACAACTGCAATACCAATAACCCATTTACCTTTTCGCAATGCTTTAACCAATAAAGGTTGGTATTTATCTTCAACCCAATGCACAAATCGGTCTCCATAGGATTTTTTATCACTTTTAGGTGCTCTTAAAACTAAAGCAGACATCATTGGTACATACGTTAAACACAGTACCATTGCACCAATCATAGCGAAAATAAAGGTCAATGCCATTGGCTTAAACATCTTTCCTTCAATACCTTGTAAGGCTAAAATGGGTAGAAAAACGATAAGGATAATTAATTGACCGAAGAACGCAGCATTCATCATTTTCTTTGAAGCATTAGAAGCAACTTTATCTCGTTCTTTTGATGTGAGTTGTTTCTTTTTCAAGACCTGTGATGCTATGAGAAACACAGTACTTTCTACAATAATTACAGCTCCATCTACAATAATTCCGAAATCTATTGCACCCAAACTCATTAAGTTTACCCAAACATCAAAAACGTTCATCAAAATAAATGCGAATAACAAGGATAATGGTATAGTTGAAGCAACGATTAAGCCACCTCGCCAATTTCCTAATAAAAAGATAAGTACAAAAATGACTATCAATGCACCTTCAATAAGATTTGTGGTTACAGTAGAAGTTGTTTCTCCAATCAATTTACTTCGGTCTAATAATGGCTCAATAATTACTCCTTCTGGTAATGACTTTTCAATTTGAGTTATTCGCTCTTTTACATTGGCAATAACATCATTGGAATTAGCACCTTTTAGCATCATTACCAATCCACCTACAACTTCTCCTTCACCATCTTGGGTTAATGCACCATAACGAATTGCAGAACCAAATTGTACCGTAGCAATATCACCAATAGTTACGGGAATATTATTGATATTCTTAACGGTAATCTTTTTAATATCGTCTAAACTGCGTACCAAACCTTCACCTCGGATAAAATTAGCTTGATGGTTTTTTTCAATATAAGCACCACCAGTATTTTGATTATTAGCTTCGAGTGCATTAAACACATCTGTAATTGTCAATCCAATTGCGTTTAAATCGTTTGGGTCAACCGCTACCTCGTATTGTTTAATTTTACCACCAATAGCGTTTACTTCTACCACACCAGGAACCATTGCCATTTGACGCTGTACAATCCAGTCTTGCATTGAGCGTAAATCTGCAATGTTGTATTTGTCTTTAAACTCTGGTGCAACTTTTAGTGTGTATTGGTAAATCTCTCCCAAACCTGTTGAAATAGGACCCATAGTAGGTTCTCCAAAACCAGCAGGAATTTGCTCTTTGACTTCGTTAAGTTTTTCGGCTACTAATTGGCGAGGTAGATACGTACCCATATCATCATCGAATACAATGGTAACCACCGATAAACCAAAGCGTGAAATTGAGCGAATTTCTTCTACATTTGGAAGATTGCTCATTGCTACCTCTACTGGATAAGTAACTATTTGTTCAATATCTTCTGTTCCTAAATTTGGGGATTGCGTAATGACCTGCACTTGGTTGTTAGTAATATCTGGAACAGCATCGATTGGTACTTTTGTCATACTCCAAATACCTGCTCCAATTATGGTAAGCGTAAGCAAACCAATAATAAATTTGTTATTGATTGAAAAATCAATGATTTTATTAATCATATAAAATGTATTAATTCAGTTAAAAAAAAATGCAAATGCTTTCCTGATAGTGAAAACATTAAAAAAGGATATAGTTATCCTATAAAAACTGAATTAAACTTGTGGCGGTTGCCAAATATTAGAATGGAAATCAAATCTATAATTCGACTGATATGTAGATATTAATTGAGTCGAAATTTTATGAAAATTTAATAGTTCAAATGTCGCCAATGGCTCATAGGTTATTGATATACCGCAACAATTACAAATACAAGTTATAGGACAAGAATCATCACTATCTTTTTGATGATTATGTTCAGCACTAATTTCCTCGTGTTGTTGGTCTTCTAAATTTTGACCATCTGAACAAGGCATTGCAGATAATGCTAACATTGTTATAGCTAATATGAATGCTAAAAATTTCATTGAAGCAAAGATACTAATTTTTTGATGCAATGGTTGTGCAAATAAATTGATTAGTAAATTATAAAAACCATAATGCATCCTTGGCATCGTCTGGAACTCCATTATTAAATCGCGGTGCTATTTGTGCTACCATTTCTGGATATTTTATAGTGATTGGTACATTTTGTTGTCGAAGCGACTTCCAATACAATCTGCTAAACTGATACACTTGCGTTAATAGTTCTAACACTACATCCGCATCTTCAAAAGCATCTTCATCTGGACTACTTATCTTAATTTTTATTGGAAATGGATAGCCATCTGTATCTGAATATTGTTGTGAATTGAGATAACGTGCATTATTAAACAGTAAGAATTGATTTTCGCTTATACGAATGTATGTACCGCTTACTGGCATTAATTTTTTATTCCAATTTAGGTCGTAAGCAATAATATCTTCAGCTTCGGTTTTATTAATGTTGAGAATATATAAAGGCACTTTTAAGCCTAACGAGTGCATCCCTTCAATTATGGGTTTTAATTCTTCATAACTCATTTCCTTATAAAAATGAATAACCACTTTATCTGCTTCTGCTACTGATGTGAAATCTCTAATAGCTTTACATATACTACCTGCTAATAAATCTGTTTCTGTTTGGTCGAAATATTCAAATTTTCTAAATAGTCCATTATTTTGAAAACTAAAGGCACTTGCTATGTATCGCCTGTTTTCTCCTTGATTAGTAAATGCCCCTACGCCAATTACCAGTTCTTTTTTGTCGGTTACTGCAAGTTTCCAAGGTGCACCACCTAATTTGGCGTGTATTGCTAATGCCATATTTTGTAATGAGAATTGGAAGTTATATTGATTTTCGATATTGACCACCATTTTTTCATAATCAACCACCTGTGTAACAATACCTTCGTTTAAAAAGAGTTCTTTGATTTGAATATAGATTTCTCGGTCTTCGGGATTTGGTGTAAACTTATCGAAAGGACTTAAATAGAACGCTGCATATTTTATATTATCGTGGTCAAACGAAAGGTTTTCTAACTGTTCAGTTATTTCAGGTATTGGGTCGTTTTGGTTAGTAAACTCTATAAAATGTTCTTTAGAAGTAGCTGCCTTGATATTTACGTAGGCTTCAATCCCTTTAAAATATTTTTTTTGAGAGTTAACCCCAAATTTGAGGTTGTTGTAAAAGGTTTTAATTGCTTCTTTGTGTGAGGTATGATATACAAAGAAAAACTTTATATTTTGATTGCTTGGGCGTCTGTAAGGGTTTAGAATGTTCATTGCCTTTTTAGGCACTAAATGGGTTTTCTTGTTACCGTATTGGTCTTTACCAAATTCTAATAACCCTACTTGTGGGTCGATATGGTTGATACGATTAAGTGGCACATCTATAAAAGCATCATTTTTAAATGGAAATATGGCTTTGAAATCTTCTGTAAATAGATAATTGGTAGCGAAATTATTAATAAGTGCTACATACTTTTGGTATTTGTTGGCTGGCCTTACAGGTTCCTCAATAGGAATATCTAATACTCGTGCTAATGGCAAATTAAAAATTGGGTATGCTTGCTCAAACTGAATAGCATTGTAAAATTCTTCTTTTTCCTCTGTGTCGAGGTCCATTTGGTAATTGAACGTTTTTTGACCATATACACAACGCTTTATTAGCTCTGAATCCTCTATATCCTTAACCGACGTTGTAAGGACTTTTGAAGTACCATCGTATGATACAATTAACTCTGGTAAGTCTGTGAGTTTTGCAAACTGTATTTTAAATGAAAATTTATAGTAGAGGTTATAGTCTGTTGTATTCCCTTTTTTTGAAGGCATCCACACTTGTACATCACCAACGAAGTTTTTTACTACTATATAGTCTTTCAATTTAAAATAGCTTCTTAATTGGTGTTTAAGGAATTGCTTGTATATTCTTAATTCTCTACCATCTACTAAATTCAGCTTAATGCTTGGTGCATTGGGTATTTCTGTTGTAAATGTTGTAAATATTTGGTCTGTATTAGATAAGTCTGCGTCTGGAAACACCTCTTTAATCTGCCTTGAAAATTTAGATTTATGGATGGGATGACTGCCTTCCATATCCTCTAAAGTTAAATAAATAGTAGGCGCACTATTAGGCCATTTAAAGTTGAGTATGTTAGTTTTGAGGTGTTCTTGCATTGGTATTCGTATTTAAATTATTGCCATAAAGGTTCTTTTTGCCAATTAAGTTTCATTCCCAATGCATTTGGGTCTACATTAGGATATTTTATAAATAAATCATTTAAACGGGTTGTAAATTGGTTGTTAGGCTGTATGGTATTTAATAGATATTTCATTAAACACATATGTACATACAGCTTACTAAACTCGTGCTGTTTTGGTACATTATCTATATCTGTAATCCAAGGATTAGGTGGTTTTGGCAACAGCTTTACCGTACCTGGAAGATTACGATTCCATAGACGTGAGTGATGCGCACAAAAGTTGCGTATCTGTGCAATAGATTGCAACCAACTTGGTAAATAGGTATGATTAACTGCACCAAATTCTTGGGCAATACTATCTTTAGAATTAACCTTATGTGTTAAATTACCATATAGTTTTGATAAGTTACCGAAACTTACTTGCTCTAAACACTTCCAAGATGGTGGAAACCTTAAATCGTCTTTATGTTTTTTAAAATGATTTTTAATAGTTATGTCCTTGCTTCTTGCTCTGGTGATTTCTTCTTCAATTTTTGCAAGTGTTCGTGTAAACTGTAATCTATCAATAAAAATCTCTGAATTGCAGAACCACCAAGGGTCAATTTCGTGTGAAAGATTATAAATGAGTTTGGTTCGTAAACTAATTTCTATTTTTTCAATGACATCAAATAACAATAGGCGTAATTCTGCATCAAAATTATATAATGCTATTACGTCTTTAAATCTGCTATTAGGTTTAAAGGTGTGATTTTCTTTATCTTCTTGCATTACATACCAATATTCACCGAGACGGTAGTAACTTATATTAGCCAAGTATTTTTCTGCCAATGGTACATTAGAGATTTGCAAACCTCTTTTTTGTAATTGAGCAATCTGTTGTTGTATGGTAATTGGCTTTTTGCTAAACATTGAAGGTTGTATTATTGTTTAACAAAAGGAAGGTATATAAAGCAAAAGACACACCCTGGGACGCTGTTCTAATGGGTAGCGTGGTGTGTACTGTTACTGCAAAAGTACAAACTTTATACCATATTTTACTATTTTTTACCATATTTTTTGTTTTCTATTATAAAGATTGCCACGTCGCTACGCTTCTCGCAATGACACTTTTTCATTATTTTTTCGGCTTACTATCTTTTGGTTTTAGCGAATTAGACGGTTTAGAAGTAGTTCTTCCTAAATCAATTTTTACTGTCTTTGTTTTGCTTGAATTGTTTTGCTTTGCCATAATTACATTATTTAGAGGGTGATTGTTTTGGTCTTACAGGTGGTTTTGGCGTTGTACGTCCTTTATTACCTCCGTGTCGAGGTTCAGATGGTTTTTGACTTGGTTTTGGTCTTGGATTGTTTTGTTTAGCCATTATTGATATGCGTTAACGATTGTATAAATTAATATTGAAATGATACCTAAACCTAAAAGGATTATGGATGATAAATTCAATCGAGAGATGATTCTATTTCGGTTGTCAATTCTGTCTATCAAATTGTCGTATTCTATTTCATCGTCTATATCTTGAATTGTTTGTTCATTGTATTTACTTGACAAAAAATGAGATAGTAAGTTTATAAATAGTGTAAATGCCAATAACACCCAGCCTAATGCAATTACCCAAATAACAATAGACTCTTTCAAAGGACTTATTTTATCAATAAACGTGATTGTCAATCCAAGCGCGCCTGATGCAATAAAAGTTATATACTTTTCAAAGTCATCATCACTTTTGCTTTTTTGCTCTAATACTGATAGACGGTATTCTTTCCACTCTTCTATTTCCTTTTCTGATTTTCCCATACTTAACTATTTTCTACAATCTCTCGTTCTTCTTCTGTTAAACCATATAAATCGTACACCATCGTGTCAATTATTTTTTCTGTTTGGGTGATTTGGGTTTGCAGGTCTTGGGCTTTTTTCTTGTTGTCCTCAAAGAGTTCGAGCCATTCAAACTCGTCTTTTTTGGTGAGTGGTGTGCCTTCTACCTTTTTAATGGCTTTGTTGAGTTCTTTTATAAAGTCTGCAAAGTCTAACTCGTGTCAGTTTTGTAGTTTTCGAGTTAGTTTTTCAAGTTGATTCTTTTTCTTGTAGAAAACAGAAAATAATCTAATACAATTATTGTATTTACTATGAAGTTCTATTACTACATCAACTAAATCTTTAAGATAGTCTTGAGGAATAATTTTTTTTATTGGTATTGTGTCTATTTTGTCTCTCCTAAAATCATAATAACCTCCCTGTAAAGTCGTGCATATATTTTTTAAATAGAAGAAAATAAGTTTAGAATTTAATAAACCCAGTAAATCTTTGCTACCATTTTTAATGTAAAAGTTATTATCAGATAAATAGTATCCATTTGAGTCTAATTGAAAATTACATTGATTGTTAGTACGAGGATAAACAATCTTCACTTCTTCAAAATCTTTGTAGTATGCAATATTATCTTGAATCTCAAACCATTTATAAGGTCCTGCTTTACGACCAATTTGCTCTCCATTATTTCGTGGCTTTAATACTTCATAAAATGGGGTTAAGTATTCAAGAATTACTGGATATTTATTTATGTCGAGACCTCGTCTCGTGAAAAGTATATAATCATTATCATAATCTATATAATACCTTTTAATAGCTGAACCCAATAAGATAGGTTTGATTATTTCATCTGATGCACCGTTAGAAACTAATTCTTGCTTTTTAGATTCGTTAAAAATGAAAACTTCATTTTTACCTGTTAAAACTCCTCTATTAATTTTTCCATCAACAAATTCCGATAACGAAATTGTGTCGTTCTTTATTTTTTCAAGTAGTTTCTGGTTCTTGAGAGGAACAAAATTCCAAGAATCATCAGTTAATGAGCCAAAAAGCACATCAACTTTATTAGTTTCAAGCGTATTTATGGGGTCAGAGCTACTTGTTCTTTTATTGATTTCAGAATATACAAACGACTTTTTGTTATCTTCTTTATTCTTGTTCAAGACATAGATAATTGGATAGGTAGTAGCATCTGCAAAAACAGGGTAATCATCAAAATCAAAAAGTAATTCTAAATTGGATTCTTCTTTAATCACTTTTCGTATTTGTTTACCATAAGTGGCTTTTAAAAACTTGTTTGGTAAAATGAATGAAAATAGTCCTCTTTCATTCATTAAATTAATCCCTTTTTCAATAAAATAAGTGTATAAATCGGCAACACTATTATAGCATTTATAATGCTTTTCTAAATATGGTTTAATATCCTTAAACAATTCTTGTCTAACATAAGGCGGATTTCCAATAATTACATCAAAACCACCTTTATCAAATATCTGTGGAAATTCTTGTTGCCAATTAAAAGCTTTATCACCTGCAACGGTTTTGCTATCAATTAATGAGTTACCACATTTTATGTTGTTGCTTAAATCGTTGAGTTTACGGCGTGGTTGTGCTGTACGTAACCAAAGGGATAGTTTGGCAATTTCTACAGATTCTTCGTTGAGGTCAACCCCATAAATATTGTTTTCTAAAATGGTGTTTTCTATATCGCTTAATATAAGGCCACCACCTAATACTTTTGCTTTTAGCTCATCGATGTAGCGGTGTTCTTTAATAAGAAAATCTAACGCTTGGTTTAAAAACGCTCCAGAGCCACAAGCAGGGTCACAAATGGTTATTTGCAGTAACCACGCTCTGTAATTATCTAAAACCTCTAATAGTTGCTTTTTGGTGTTTTGGTGTGTCCCTTTTTTTATCTCGAAATAGGCTTCTTCCTTAAAACCTAATTGGTCTTTTTTCTCTTGGCAAAGTTTACCAATGGTATTTTCTACAATGTATTTGGTAATGTATTTTGGTGTGTAGAACACGCCATCTTTTTTACGCTTGCTCTTTTGCTTATCGAACTCGCCACCTTCAATTTCAGCATTAACGCTTTCAATTTCATTAAGTGAGTTTTCAAAAATGTGACCTAAAATATTAACATCTACTTGACTGCTAAAATCGTATTTAGCGAGTTTGTAGGTGTGTTTATAAAGTAAGTCATCATCAATCTCTAAACTATCGAGAATGGCATCCGGTTTAAACAATCCGCCATTGTAGGCATAGATTTCTGCTCTTGAGGTTGTGCCTTTTCTACCTTCATCTAAAAAATGAAAGTATTGTTTAAAGAGGTTGTATAATGGGCGTTCATCACCAAAATCGATGTCGGCTTTCCACTTATCTAATATCTGTATTGTTGAGTTTGGTGGTAATAAGTCTCTATCTTCCGCAAAGAAAATGAACAGGAAACGGTCTATGAGTTTCTGTGATTTTTTGAATAGGGATAGTTTTACGTTTTTTTCGAGTGCTTTTAGTTCTTCTACTTCTTGAGACATCTCGGAAAGCTTCGCTTTAGTACCTTCTAAACTTAAATTTTTAAGTTTTTCGGTAGTGCTCGATGTGACAGCTTCGGATTTAATGCGTTTGGCATTTCGTTTTACGAGGTCTCTAAAGAGTTCGCGTTTAAATACGGAATAGTCGTTGTAAAACTGTTTGGTAATCTTGTCTTCCTCAACTAAAGACGCTTCTTTAATGGTTAATGGTAGATTGTTGAGAATGTTATCCTTATGTAAGCACAGGTGCATTAAAGCAAATTCTTCGGGCGCTAACTGAAACAGGTTGAACTCCAAAAACTCGGTAGCATCATTGATGTAAAACCGCAACTTCTCAAAGTTGGATGTGATGACATACACACAACCCTTTTGGTTGGCTTTATAGTCGAATGCCTGTTTACGGATGCTTTCTAAATCTTTGGTGTTGGTTCCCTTTAGCTCAATAACTCCAATAGCTTTGGTTTCCTTTAAAATAGCTCCATCTGCTTTTCCTGCTCCTTTTTGGTTTTTAAACTCGGTAGTAATATTAAAATTAGGCTTTGGATTTAGCGTATAACCCAAGACATTGACAAACAGCTCGTCCAGAAACTTTGCCTGGTATTGCTCTTCTTTAGAGTTTTTAATATTCTCTTGAATGGTAGCATTATGAAAATACTTGGTATATTTTTTATAGGCACGTTCTACTACTGAATTATCTTGTTGCGCCAGATATGTTTTTAATACTGATGTTTGAAATAATGCCATTTAAAGCTACTTTTTTTGGTTGGTTAAGTTCTTAATTTCTTCTTCTACTTTTTTGAGGATTTCCGTAGTGTTGGATTCATCTTTAAGCATATTGACAATTTTATCAGCCATCCAAAACTTTAGTAACTCACTTTCACTTTTGTTTAAAGCCTTTGCTAAATCTTCCACTTGTTCCTTTCTGGCAATACGAGTCCCACGTTCAATTTTACTTAATAAGGCGGTATCAATGTTCATTTGAGAGGCAACCTCACGCAGTAATAGTTGCTTTTCTTCCCTTAACTTCCTTATATAATTACCAAATGTCATTTTAGAGATATTTTGACTTGTCAATATTTGTCTAATTTAATAAAAGGAAACAAAAGGAAAGTAAAAAGATATAAACAGTTATTAACAGGTAATGAGGAAGTTGAGGATTTGAGGAAATCCATTTAATCATTTCCTTAAATCCTCGAAATCCTTAACTATGTCTTTGCAGGATTTGAGTAGTTATTGTGTGCTTCTCTGTGTATTAATCCTGCATCAACAAATTTGGTAATATAACCTTCTGCGGTTTTATGTGGTATGCTCTGTTTTGTGGCTAAATCTAAATACTCTTGTCTGCTAAACTGCTTTGGTAAACTTTCTAAAAAGCGTTCCTTTCTATTTAATCGTTTTGTTGCTTTTTGCTCAATAGGTAAGTCGTTAAAAACTTTACTACTGTGTTTTACTAAAATTGAAATTATGGTTAGTGCGTTTTTAAAATCCATATCCTCACATTCTTTAGTTGCGTTTACATCACCATCTTCCATAATACGAAATGCTGTGAATAGCATCATTATCCTAAACGCAATTAAGCCTAAACGCCTTATCGTTGCGATGTACTCTTCGGGTTGTAGGTTGATGTATTTGGTCTGTAAAGATTCAAAAAACGTATTGAATTGCTGTTGTTGGGTTGTAGTTAACCGTATTTCAATCTCTGGATTGTTTTTCAGGGTTTTGTACAGTTCTAAAAACTCGCTACCCAATTGGTTGTAGTAATCGTCTAAACCTACTTTATTGCTATTTTGAAACACGTTTTTCCAAGTTGGTTTGATATTCATATAGTAGAACATAAAGCGACTGAACAAGCCATTTTCGGCATTGGGTATTAAGGTTGCCACTTGTTTTGGTGTCCCTGATAATACTGTTGATAAACACGGTTTCTCAATATCTACATATTCTCTATCGGTTCTACGATAATAGCTTATGGTTTCGTGATGAAAGGCTTTACGAAATCCATCGGAATAATTACCATAATCGCTTTTAAAGGCTTGTGCTAATGTATCTCCTTCGGTTTCAAAAATTAATCCTCTACCATCATTATCAGAAATTAATTGATATACGCCTGTTACACTATTGTTAGCAGGAATAAACAGCATTCGTTCTGGTGGTTTACTCGGTTTTTCCAAGTTTTCATCTTTACCCTTGTTCATATTATAAGTTGCCATTTCTGTATTAAATTGTTGCTTTAGAACTTTGGCTTGCTCACGTTTTAACTTGTGAACAGGTTCTACCAAATTTTTAATTTGATTAAGCCTGCCTTTACCTGCAGATGCAGGTGCAGTTACAAAAAGATATAAATTAGCAAACACCTTACGTTGGTCGTAGATACCAAAGAGTTTAGGAAAGCAGGCACTAAAAGCCGTTAAAGCTCCTAACAACAAAATGTCCTTTTCCTCTTGACTGCTCGCTGGATTTACAACTTGTTGTAAAAACTGCGGTAAGGTATTAAATACCTCATCCGGTATTGTTGGCATTGCTTGGTTGGGTGTATCAACAATAGTTGCAACGTTTGTTGCAACTTCGTTGTTGTACTGTTGTTTGGTCGGTTTGATACCTGATTGATGTGCGTTATGGTAAAAGGTAGCAATAGTAATTCCGTGTCCTTTTGCATTTAAGCATTTGTTGAATTGTTCATCACATTCTTTTGAATCATAGCCCGCATAGTTTTTGCTTATTCGGTGGAAATAATCTCTTCCTGTTTCTCCATATTCTTCAGCTAAAGCAAAACCTAAATCTCTCCAAGTGGCATAGCCTCCTGTTATGTCTGTACCTGATTGCTCGATTGCTGAAATGTAGGATTCAATATCGTTATCAGCAACAGCAACAACGTGAGTTATTGTCTTGTTGCTTTTTGGTTTTATTGGCTCTTTAGGAACTTCTAACCAATCTTTTGGGTTAAATATTTTAGTCATAATGCTTGATGTCTTTTATGTAAAAAGGCTGTTGGGTCGTATGGTAAAAAACACGCTCTGGAAACGTCTTTACCTGACTGGTCAACCTCAATGTTATAATTGTGTTTAATGTAATTTGCTACTGCTGTGAAATATTCTGAATGTGATACTTCTGAAATATCTATTCTAATAATCCATTTTAAACCATCACCAGATGGTGATATGAATAGCATTTCGGTTTCAAAATATTCATCATTTAAGAGCTGTGTTCTTAACTCTTGTAGATTCTCTAAATGGTCAAAATCAATGGTTAATAAATTAGAATGCTTTAGCAAATTTTTATCGCCTCGTTTTTCAAATATTCCTGAAAGTGTTACGTAATCAAAGCGATTTGCTTTGAATTTACGTGCTTCTTTTACATTGGTAATTGCTCTTAATTCTTCAGTAATCCTTTTGTATTTATCACTTGTGATTAATGCAAATATTTGATGCAGTCGCAATGTTTCCGCAGGAAATACATTACGAACAGGTGCTTTGAAAAAGCTACAGTAAGCATACCAGGTATCGTCTGGTTCGTTTAACCATTCTAACTCGTCATTTTCTTTGATTTCTAAATTCAGATGTACTGCTTCATTTATTTTCTGCAATAAATCAGCTTCATCAATAGTTTTAAAATGATATTTGGCAAATTCAAATACATCACCGTTAAAGGTTTTTAGTTCGGTATCTCTATGGGTTGCAATCACTCCATCAATATGAATCCGTAAAGTTTCTTTTCCACCATTAAATGGGTTACGAGTTATCCCGCAGTCCCTTCCTTTTACGGAAAGGACTGTTGTATCAGGATAATACTGTCTTAACACATAGGCATAAATCTTTAAGCCATAATGTGTTTTGTCTAAAATTGCTTCTCTACTTATTTCCATCTTGCTTGAAATTATGGTTGTAGTAGTTATCTTGAAGCAATTGCTCTATGTCAGCAACTCTATAGTAAAATTTACCTTTTACTTTGCTGTAAGGCAAAGTGCCATTGGTTCTTAAAGTTTGCAACGTACGCTTACTAATATGTAAAGTCTGCAATACATCTTGATTGTCTATCCACGTATCCTTTAATACTTCTGCTCTCGATTGTCGCAACAATTCGATACGTGCTTTTAAGTCCTTGATATCTTGCGAGAGTGCCAAGATTAAATCGATTATTTCAGTCATAACTTCACCGCTCCTTTCTTAATTAGGTAATCGGCAGCTTGCTGTTCGATTTCATCTTGTGAATCAACACGGTTACTTAATAACCATTCTTCTAATTCGACTCTGTTAAAATAAATTTTCTTTCCATTCGGTTTATAATGTGGAATGGTTCCTGTACTTGTAAGTTTGTATAAATGGGATTGTGATAATTCCAAAAACTTACACGCTTCGTTGAAGCTCAATACGTTTTTTACAATAATGTTTCTGTCTAAAACGTGCTGTTCAATAATTTTGAGACGTTCTAATATTTCGTCCATAACTAATAAAATTTTAGTTTATAGTAAATGGACATCTGGCCAAATGTCATTCTTGGTTTTCAAGAACAGGACAAAGGTTCAAAATTGGCTTCTCGATTTTAGTAAGAGTGTAAAACAAGGGTAAGACAACAGTAAGGTTTCTTACTATTCTTACTGTTTTTTATTGCAGTTGTTGGATAATTTTATCTATTTCTTCCTTTTCTTTTGGGTTATGAACTTTGTTTTTGTGAAGATTATTAGCCTTTAATAGCGTACCTGTTTTGGTAACAAATTTTCCAGAACGTTCTATTGCCGTAGGATTGAAATAAATAAAAAATGGTTTAAGTTTTGTTACAAGGTAACTAAACTGTGTCGTCTCGCATTGAAGATAAATTTGCGATTCTGTATTTGTGAAATCTTTTGCTAATAAGAGTTCGTGCAACTGTTCTACAGTTGTACGGTTATCTAACAAATCTATTTTTAGATTTACCAGTTTGAGCACAGTTAGCAAAGTTGAAGTGTCATTATTTTTATAACCAAATGAGGTTTTTGGTTTCCTTTTCAGATTTGAAGTTTTTTTAACTGCAACCTTTTTAGAAATATCTACTTTTTCAATTTTAGATGTATCAAAATCAATATCATTAAAATACTTTTCGGCTATTTCTTGAATTGTGAATTGAGGCGTTTCTGAATACTGTCCGTATTGCTCTTGAAGTTCGGCATATATTCGTATTGCTGATACTTTTAAGTAGTTTATGATATAATTGTCATCATTATTTAAATCTGCTGTTATTCCTCTTTTATTTATATAAGTTGCAATATCATTTAGGTACTTATCAAATTTATTAAGCAGAAGGGTAAAGCTGTATTTATTTTCTGGTGTAGTTGCATTTTCAGGAAATTCCTTTACAAATGATGCTACTATACTTTCTGTTTCATTAAAAATTAGCTTTTGGTAGTATTCTTTCTTTGCATTTAAAGGCTTTTTAAAGTTTACTTTAAAAATTGCGTTAGTGGCTCTTGGATTTAATTTGAAATCAGACAGTAAGTATTTAAAATCCTTTTCCTGTCTATTATCTCTATGTAAGCCATTGGTAATTGAAACCAAACTTGAAAATATGCTTCCTTTCATTATAAATCCAGTTGAATACGGTTAGCAGCTTCTTTCTTTTTATCATCAATTACCTTGGCATATATCTGTGTTGTTCTTAATTCTTTATGCCCTAATAATTTTGATACTGTGTAAATATCTGTTCCTAATGTTAATTGCAATGTCGCATAGGTATGACGCGCACAATGGAAGGTAATGTCTTTTGAAATACCTGCTTTCATTATCCATTGCTGTAACTTTAAATTAGACCAGGCACTATAATGTAAACCTTTGAAAACTTTTTCTTCTGGTTTCCCTTCCTCTCCTAATAATCCTTTTGCTTGGTCTGATACCGGTAAGGTTTCAGCACCTTTTGTTTTCTTTTGTCTAAAGCGTATATAATACCCCATTTCTTTAGAATGCTGTATTTCTGACCATACTAATTTTTCAATATCTGACCAACGTAATCCAGTAAGCGCAGAAAAAATAAATGCATTCTTTAATACAGGTAATTCACATTCAGTATTAACGGCGTTTTGTAATTCGTCAAGGGTTAAAAATTCTCGTTGAGGTTCTCCTTGCTTAAAATATTCAACGCCATTTGCAGGATTGACTTTTAAAATTCCATCTTTAACCGCTTGCTTTAAAGCTGCATTAAATTTCCCGAAGTATGAATATTTAGAGTTTTGAGAAAGTTTTTTACCTGCTCTTGCCATAGCATCTTTATCTAAATACTCTTTGAAACGTTCTACAAATGATTTGTCTAAATCTTGAAAACTTACATCCGTAGGACAAAAGGTTTTTAAATGCTTTAGCATACTGTTCCAATTCCCATAGTTACCAGAGCTTGTATTTTTCTTTTCTGCTAGTGCTGTAACATAAGTAATAAAACTACCTTTTAACTTCTCTATATCTTGAAATCCATAAATGCCGTTTTGAATTTCAATCTGTCTTTGAGCACAAATAGTTTCAGCCAATTGCTTGGTTTTCTTGTTGACCTCTCTTTCCGATTTGGTTTTAGGATTAGGTGTAAGGTACAAGCGTAAGTATTCGGTTTTACGTTTGCCTTTATGATAGTAATCTAAATACAAGCTTATTTTATCGTTCTTCTTACGTTGTCTTAATGTTACTTTCATAATGGAATTAATTAAATAGGTTTTCTATTTGCCATCTGGCCACAATACGCTTTCTACCAAAAGGAACTGCTTTTAAACGTCCTTGTTGTATCATTCTTTGAATGGTCCATCTACTTACTCCAATAAGTTGTGAGGCTTCTGTAACACTTAAAAAATCCTTGTTGTTTACTGCATTAGGATTGTGAACTTCAACAATTTCTTTTTGTTGTTGCATATCTTCAGTAAGAGTAGCTTGAATTTTTTCTTGACGTTTGCGTGCCTTATAGGCTCTTTTTGCACAAGTATCGCCACAGTATTTAGTAACTGTTGTACGTGCTGTGAAGGCATTACCGCAATGCTTACAAGTTTTAGGAATGAATAAATTACTGCTCATAAATGGTGCTTTATGTAGCGTAATGGTGCAACGTGGTGCGTTATGGTGCATCATTTCGCCTTTATTTTCGCCAACAGATTTGGGCAACAAATCCGTATTTAAGGCAACAGATATACAACAAATTTAATCAAAAAAGAGCAAAAAAGCAACAAATAAAAGAAGATAAAATACTATAAAGTAAACAATAACAAGGGATTAACAAATAAAAGAAAGTAAGTTACTTCCCGATACAAAAATTAGCAAATATATTTCCTAATAAATCATCTGTAGTTACTTCTCCAGAAATTAAACCTAAATGATGTAATGCTTCACGAATATCAATAGCAAATAAATCTGATGAAATTTGTGCATCGATTCCTTTTTGCACTTCTTTAATAGCCGATAAGGCATTAGTTAAAGCTTCAAAATGTCTTGAATTGCTAACTATGGTCTGATTGTTACTAATAGTTCCTAAATTAGCCAATTTAGTTAGCTCTTCTTTTAATGTTGTTATTCCCGATTTTTGTTTAGCAGCAATTAAAATTACATTAGAAATTTGACTTTGCAACTGCTCCTGTGCAGTTACCGATAACAAATCTTTTTTATTGATGATAACTTGAATTTTCTTTTGAGGATATTTATGTTGAAGTTGCTCCACTTCTTTCAGCAAGTCATCTACCTTAAAACCTTCCTCGTTTACAGTTGCTCCACTAACCAAGTACAATACTAACTGTGCTTTTTCAATGTTTTCATAAGTTTTCTGAATTCCTATATTTTCAACGACATCAGAGGTATCTCTTATACCTGCAGTATCTATAAATCGAAACATGATACCATTAATATTCAATTGGTCTTCAATAGCATCGCGTGTAGTTCCTGCAATATCACTTACAATAGCTTTTTCTTCATTTAATAATGCGTTTAACAATGTTGATTTCCCTACATTAGGCTCACCAACAATAGCTATTGGAATTCCGTTTTTTAGCACGTTACCTATCGCAAAACTGTCAATTAACTTTTTAAGTATTTCGGAAATTTTATTAACTAAAGCCGTAAACTGTGTTCTATCTGCAAACTCTACATCTTCTTCTGCAAAATCCAACTCTAATTCAATTAAAGATGCAAAATTTAATAGTTCTTGCCGTAAATTTTGTAATTCATTAGAAAATCCACCTCTCATTTGTTGCATTGCAACTTGATGCGATGCTTCAGAATCACTAGCTATCAGATCAGCTACAGCTTCAGCTTGGGCTAGATCTAACTTTCCGTTTAAAAAAGCACGCAATGTAAATTCACCTGCTTCAGCAACCCTACAACCTTTTTGCACTAATAGTTTTACAATCTCTTGCTGAATATAAATAGAACCATGGCAAGATATTTCTGCAACAGGTTCTCCTGTATATGAATTAGTTCCTTTAAAAATTGACACTAAAACTTCATCTACATATTTCTGACCATCAATTATATGACCTAAATGTACCGTATGAGATTTTTGATTTAACAACGACTTGCCTTTTGTAACCGATTGGAAGCATGAGGCTGTAATTTCTAGTGCTTCCTTTCCTGAAACACGAATTACAGCAATTGCCCCAGCTCCTGAAGCAGTTGCTAAAGCAACAATAGTATCATTAGTAACCATGGTAAGATATTTTACACAAAAATAACCTTTTATTCGTACTTAAAAGCGGTTATATCTAAGATTTATATAACTTATACAAGTAGCTCAAAAACCTATGGCAACATGAACAGAAAAACGCATTCCTTCATTACCATTAAACGCTTGTAGTTCTGCCTTAATCATTTGAGATGTTTGCAACCAAAGTCCTGCTCCATAATCTGAATGTATTTTTGAAGAATTTTCATTTTTAACCCAAACTCTTCCCGCATCAACTCCTCCTAAAACGCCTAACTGTAAGGGTAATATCTCTGACTCTAACTCTTTAATAAGCCATTTAAAATTTGTTGTTGCTATAAGTGATGATTGCCCAGTAAATCGTTGGTTTCTATAACCACGTAATCCTGAACTACCTCCAATACTAGGGGCTTGATAAAAAGGAACATCTTCGCCAAAAACATGCTTATAACCTATAGTTGCATCTATAAAAATTTTATCTGTATACAAAGGGTGTGCTAAAAATAAACTTGGAGAAAGAGCTATATTTGTTGTACTAAATTCATTTAAATTAGCCGTAGCTTTTACTTCTAATTTTGGTTTTATTTCAATACTCGATAAAAAAGGGATTTCAATATTAGTATATTCATAAATAGCAGTAACACCAACGTAATTTTTACGATCAAAAAAATCTTCTTTCGGAAAAAATAAGGTTTCTGACGCAACAAACCTATCGGGAGTTTCATCAATCTTTCTACTTTCAAAAAATAAATACCCCGACGCAAAATAATGTTTATGCTTTTTAAACATTCCTAGATTTACATCAATATTTTCCATGCGCACACGATTATAATCTAGCTTTAAATTATCATCAAAGTTTGGTGTTTCATTTCCAAAACCAAAAAAATTTGTGCTATAATTGGGGCTTTGATACCCTAGGTTTAGGTAAGCATTAAAATTTTTATACACATTTGCTTTTTCTCCATAATAACCAAATTTAAATCCAAAGTTCCCTAAATAAAAATTAGCTGCTAATTGGTGCAACTGTGTATGAGGGTTTTGTTCAACCCCCTTAACAGTATACTCATTTACTAGTCCTAAAAATATTCCGTCATCAGGGTTAGCGCCTAGCTTTGGTTTTATCTTGTTTTGAATATGCTTATATTTTTGAGGCTGATAGTCTGTTGTGTTAGTATCATCTGAAAGCTTTAATTTTGCACGATGTTTTAATACCGTAAATGTTTGACTTTTATTGTCGAAAATCTGTACTTTTTTTCCGTTCGTTATCTCGTATTTATCTCCATTTTCCCCTCCAATTAATTTTATTGGAATATATTTTTTAGCTTCACCTTTAACCTCAAAATAATCATTTCCGTTTAATCCGTATACCCAAATTTCTTTAGTGTTTTTAACTGGAAAATTATAAATCTTATTTGCTACACTCTTCCCTTTTTTCTCATCATAAATCTTTATAACTATAGAATCTGTTTTACGCTTTATTTCTATTAAGTCATTTTTATCTGTAGCAGTTATTATTTTATTTGTTGACACTAAATTATAGTATACTTCAGCGATATGATGTATGTTATTTATTCTATTAGTCAAATATTCAAAAAGTTCTTCGACAGCCTGAGATTGTACTCCTTTCGGGAGTTCTTTTCTAATGATTTCTAAAACAGAAGAATTTAAGTTATCTTTTATATAATTAACTTCTTCTTGCCATAAATCATATGTTGAACTACTGAGTATATTAACATCAAACCCAATAAATTTTTTACTTGTTTTTTTTACATTTTTTATTGAAGCTGAATATGGTTCTAAATGTTTATATGCTTCTATTAATTTAGTTATAAGTTTATACGTACCATCATACCTCATAAATTGATTATGATATGAACTAATGTACGGTTGTATTTTTTTACCTTGAGGAGTTTGCTCAACAATCCATTTATCTTCTTCAATATCTACATTAGTGTTACCTACCAAAAAATCTAATAATCTTTTACGCAAATATTTCCTTTCATCAAGCTTATGTGTAGAATTATCGTGTAAATACTTCAGCAACTGTTTTGTGGTTAATGTTTTATTGGTTGTATCAACCAATAGATGTATTGAATTGTTATAGTCTACTAATTTAGGAGTGTTTGTTATTAAATTTAACTTTTCTGCTAAAGCTGACGTTACAACACTAGCATATGGAAAAGAAAACCGTTCAACTGTTCTTAGTGATTTTTCTAATTCAGTACCAGCTATTTCTGTGCTAGAGTAAGAGTTATTTAGCTGCGTTTGCTTAAGTAAATCATCTAAACTAGAGGCCAAAGGCACTAATTCAAAACCTTCAGGAATAGTATCACATGATGCTATATAAACATTATTATAAAATAAACTTGTATATGGAGAAGTGTTATTAACTGACTCTGATTTATTGGTATAAACTGACATCCATACAGAATCTTTAAGTTGCTCTTGTGAAACCCCTGAAAAAGACCAAAATAAAATTGCGATTTTTATACAAATACAATACTTATGTATGATAGTAACACGTAACGTATTAAACTTTTTATATGATAATCTTTTTCGTTTCAATGAGTTATAAATTCTTTTACATTTTAATTTTAAAATTGTTTGTACATATTAAAAACAGTACTATATTTGCAACCGCATTATAAATGCTCTGGGGAGATTCCAGAGCGGCCAAATGGGACGGACTGTAACTCCGTTGTCTTTCGACTTCGCAGGTTCGAATCCTGCTCTCCCCACAAAGCTTCAAGTTTACTTGAAGCTTTTTTATTTTATAATTTCTTCATCTTTAATAATACAAATAACACTAAAATAGGTACTCCTATCAACGCTGTTGTTATTGGGGTTTCTATTATATACTGAGTTCCTAACAAAAGTGTTAATACATAACCACCTATAGCTCCTCCAAAATGTGCTGTATGTCCAATATTTCCTGTTTTATTTTTCATTCCATACATAGAATAAAATAAATAGGCTATCCCAAATAACCATCCAGGAATAAAGAAATTAATTGTCATCATTGGTTCAAAAAGTATTGCCGAAAAAAGCACTCCGGTTACTGCTCCACTAGCGCCAATGGCACTATAATGAGGTTCATTTTTATGAAAATACAATGACAACAAACTACCAAATAATAAACTTACTATATAAATTAAAATGAAATGATATGCTCCTACATAAGCTATAGTAATTGGTGCAAAAAAGAATAGCGTAATCATGTTAAACAATAAGTGCTGCATATCCGCGTGTAAGAAACCCGATGATATATTTCTATACTGCTCCCCTGACTTAACAGCAGCTACATTAAATTTAAATTTCTCAAAAAAAGAATAATCATTAAACCCTTTTAAAGAGATGATAACATTTAATGCAATAATTATTATTAAGTAGATATTTAAGGCTCCCATATGCTGTTACTTATAATTTCAAAACTACATAATTTTATTTTAGTTCTTCCATTTATAAATGCATTATATTTGCTAAAATTATTTTTAATGCATTTCATTGTATACATACTAGTTTTCCCTATTATTTGGTTAATTTCTATTTTACCTTTTAGGATTTTTTATCTTTTTTCAGATTTAATTTTTTTATTGGTTTACTACGTTATTGGTTACCGAAAAAAAACAGTTACCAATAACTTGAAATTAGTTTTCCCTAATAAGCCTGAAAAAGAAATAGTACGCATACGTAAACATTTCTACAAACATATGTGTGATATGTTTTTAGAAATGATTAAAACCATGTCGCTTTCTGAAAAAGAAATGCGTAAAAGGTTTCAAATCACTAATATTGATTATGTAGTTAAGCTAGAACAAAGGAAAAATATAATGTTGATGGCTTCTCATTACGCAAGTTGGGAATGGGGTATTATACTTCAAAAAGATATTAAATCGAAAGCTTTTGGAGTTTATAAAAAAATAAAAAACCCTTATTTTGATAAACTAGTACGGAATATACGCGCTAAATATAATTCTGAATTAATTAGTACTAAAGAAACAATACCTACTGTTTTAAGTAATCACAGAAAAGGTGTGAAAGCCTTGTATGGTTTTGTTAGCGATCAATCGCCTAAACTACATAAAGCCACGCATTGGGTCGATTTTATGAACATAAACGTACCCGCATTTACTGGCTCAGAAATGTTAGCTAAAAAATGTGATTTAGCCGTATGTTATCTTAAAGTTGAAAAAGTTAAAAGAGGTTATTATAAAGCTACATATATTCCGTTAGCAGAAAACCCTAAAGACTATAATAACTTTGAAATTACTGATTTATTTTTTAAAGAAGTAGAAAAGCAATTACACGAAGCTCCTGAGTATTATTTATGGACACATAAGCGCTGGAAACATCGAGGGAAAAATCCAAATAAAAAATAATCCTATGAAGAAATATATTGCTGAACTAGTTGGATCTTTTACTTTAGTTTTTTGTGGTTGTGGAGCAATTGTAACAAATAATTTTTCACAAGGTATAGTGAGCCACTCTGGTATAGCTTTAACATTTGGCTTAATAGTAATGGCATTAATATATGCCTTTGGTGAAATATCTGGCGCTCATTTTAACCCAGCTGTAACTATTGCTTTTTCCTATGCTAAAAAATTTCCTATAAAAGAAGTTCCCGTATATATATTAGCACAATGTTTGGGTGCACTTTTAGGCGCACTAATGCTATTAACTTTATTTCCTGAAGATGATTTTTTAGGCACCACTCTACCCAAAATTGATACCTGGAGAGTGTTTATCTTTGAAGTATTACTAACATTCTTTTTAATGCTCGTAATTATAAATGTTTCAACAGGATCAAAAGAAACTGGTGTCATGGCTGGTATTGCTATTGGAGGAGTAGTATGGCTAGAAGCACAATTTGCAGGGCCAATTACAGGAGCATCTATGAATCCTGCACGATCTTTAGGTCCTGCTTTAATCTCAGGGCATACTGAGTATTTATGGTTATACATCACCGCACCCATCGTTGGTGCTATATTAGCCGTTATCACTTGCAAGCTTGTAAAAGATGATCAGTGCTGTGAGAGTAATTGCTCCTAGAAATACTTCTCTAACAAAAGTTTCATCTCCATTTAAATAATACTCTTTAATGCTTTAGCATAAGCATGAGGTTACTTATATTTGCATTCAGAAAATTATCACTTAAAATGAAGATATCATACAACTGGTTAAAACAGTTTATCCACACCGATTGGGAAGCTGAAAAAACAGGAGATTTATTAACCGATTTAGGGCTGGAAATTGAGGGAATTTCTGCATATCAATCAGTTAAAGGTGGCTTAAAAGGTATTGTTGTAGGACATGTTTTAACCTGTGAACAACATCCGAATGCAGACAAACTAAAAATAACAAAAGTTGATATTGGTACCGGAGAACAATTACAAATAGTTTGTGGTGCTCCTAATGTAGCAATGGGACAAAAAGTTCCTGTAGCCACAATAGGTACAACTTTATATGATAATGACGGAAATCCATTTAAAATAAAAAAAGGGAAAATTCGTGGAGAGGAATCATCCGGGATGATTTGTGCCGAAGATGAGTTAGGCTTAGGTAAAGGTCATGATGGTATTATGGTACTTGACCAAAACTTAACACCTGGTACACCATGTGCTGAAGTATTCGATATCGAAAATGATCAAGTTTTTGAAATTGGATTAACTCCAAACCGTTCTGATGCTATGAGCCACTTCGGTACAGCACGCGATTTAAAGGCAGGTTTGTTACAGCAAGGACATAACTTAGAGTTGATTTCACCTTCAGTTAGTGATTTTCACATTGATAATAGAACCTTAAAAATTGATGTTGAAGTTAATGACAATCAATTAGCCCCTCGTTATTGCGGAGTTACTATTTCAGGAATAACTGTAGCCGATTCTCCTTCGTGGATTCAGAACAGATTAAAAGCTATAGGCTTAACACCAAAAAATAATGTAGTAGATATTACAAACTACGTATTACATGAATTAGGACAACCACTACACGCATTTGATGCTACAAAAATAAAAGGCAATAAAATTGAGGTTAAAACTCTTCCATCAGGAACAAAATTTACTACGCTTGATGGTGTAGAACGTGAGTTACATGAAGATGATTTAATGATTTGTAACGCTGAAGAGCCAATGTGTATTGCAGGTGTTTTAGGCGGAATAGACTCTGGAGTTACTGAAAATACTACCTCAATATTCTTAGAAAGCGCTTATTTTAACCCTGTTAGCATAAGAAAAACAGCCAAACGCCATGCGTTAAACACCGATGCATCATTTCGTTTTGAAAGAGGCATCGACCCAAACATTACTGAATATGCATTAAAACGTGCCGCATTATTAATACAGGAAATTGCTGGCGGAGAAATAACTTCAGGAATTGTAGATTTATACCCAAATAAAATTGAAGACTTTCAAGTATTCTTATCATTTGAAAACACAAAAAAAATAATCGGGCAAGAAATACCTAAAGAAACTATTAAAAGCATATTAACTTCTTTAGAGATTAAAGTAAATAGTGT
The DNA here is from genome assembly GCA_947493535.1 of uncultured Flavobacteriaceae bacterium. GTDB lineage: Bacteria > Bacteroidota > Bacteroidia > Flavobacteriales > Flavobacteriaceae. The sequence goes on from CANLRK010000009.1 coordinate 68,067, forward strand.
TACTGAAGGTGGTATTGGCTTAACCATTCCTTCTTATAGAACGGATGTACAGCGCGAAGCTGATATCATAGAAGAAATACTTCGTGTTTACGGATATAATAACATTGAATTTTCTGATAAGCTAAACGCAACAATGTCTCATGCCTCAAAGTTTGACGACCATAAACTACAAGATGTTATTGCTACTCAGTTAACTGCTCAAGGGTTTAATGAAATAATGGCAAACTCATTAACTACTGCTAATTACATAGAATTATCTGAGCAATTAAAAAACGATCATAATGTAGAAATGCTTAATCCGTTAAGTAATGATTTAGCAGTTATGCGTCAATCATTACTATTTTCAGGCTTAGAAGCTATTTCTTACAATATAAACCGAAAACAAACTAATTTAAGGTTTTTTGAGTTTGGTAAAACATATCATAATTTTGATAGTGGCTATACAGAAAACAAACACTTATCATTACTCATTACAGGTAACAGAACTACTGAAAGCTGGACAAATACAACAAAACAAAGTGACTTTTTTTACTTAAAAGGAATAATTGAACAACTACTTTCTCGCTTAGGAGTTGTTAAACTAAAGGCTTCTCCTATAAAATCAGACATGCTTTCTGAAGGTTTAGCATTTAGCTTAGGTAAAACAAAATTAGTAGAGTTTGGTGTTGTAAAACGAACTATTCTTAAATCGTTTAACATATCGCAAGAGGTCTTATTTGCAGATTTCAATTGGAATAATGTAATAGAGGTTGCAAAATTTAATAAAATTAAATTTGCAGACATGTCAAAATTCCCTGAAGTTAAACGTGATTTTGCCTTGTTAATAAACGAAAATATTTCTTTTGAAGAAATATATACCCTTGCTAAACAAAGCGAAAAAAAGCTTCTTAAAAACATTAGTTTATTTGATGTATACCAAGGAAAAAATCTTCCTGAAGGAAAGAAAAGTTACGCAGTAAGTTTTACCTTACAAGACAACGATAAAACTTTAACTGATAAACAAATTGATAAAATAATGTCTAAACTTCAATCTAATTTTGAAAAACAACTTGGAGCTGAGTTAAGATAAAAAAAGCCCTTTCGAATTGAAAGGGCTTTTTTTATTTAACAATAATTTTTTGTGTAGTTTTATTTCCATTAGTAATGGCCTCCAATATATACACCCCAGATTGTATCCCTTTCAACGAAATACTATCTTTAGCTGCATCATCTTTTAGTACAAATTCCTTAGATAAAACTAACTTACCAACTATACTATATAAGTTAATTATTAAATCTTTATTTATAAGATCATTACTCTTTATATATAAAATACCTTGAGTAGGATTAGGAAAGAAGCGTAAATCAATAGTATTATCTACTTCTTCGCTAACTGTTAAGGACTGATTAGCTACTGCAAAATGTAACAATGCACCTGTAGAACCTTTTGTTATTTCATAAACATAATTAACATCCATATTTGCAATAATATCAGTAGCAGTATGCGCATGAGGCGTTTCATTTTTTTCGTATAAACCAGTAATTATTTCACCATTGTTTTCAAAAGGTATATAGTCTGATGCATAAGCATACGATATTTCTGTATTTAAACTTGAGTACAAACCTATACAAGTAGCCAATTCATTTGTCATCACGCTTGATTGAGAATTATTTCCTGGAGGATTACTTGTATCTTCTTCACAAACAATTGTATCGTTAGTCATACCACTTATTCCACCTACTTCGTCAATATTAAAAACCAATCGAATATCCATTTTAGGTGTAGTTGCATTCACTACATTATCTACATAATGCTGACTACCAATTAAACCAACTTCCTCAGCAGAAAAATTAATAAATTTAATAGAATATTCTGTTGGAACATTTGCCAATAAACGAGCAATTTCTAAAATTAAAACAGTACCGCTTCCATTATCATTTGCTCCAACACCATTAATAGTATCATAATGACCATCAATAATTACATAAGTATCAGGGTAAACCAAACCTTGTTTTGTAACAACAATATTTGTGGCTGTATTTCCTCCTCCTACAGAAAAATCATCTTCAACAATATCTGTATAACCATAACTAGCATATTTTGCTTTTAACCAATCTTTAGCATTAACAAGTTCTGTAGAGCCAATAGACTTTACACCATGATTAACAAACTCATCTAAATTTGTTTGAATAGATGACAACGAACAATTATCAACAATAGATTGATAATATGAATCATGAGTTTGTGCAAAAGAGAAATTTAATGTTATAATTAAAAAAACTCGGGTAATGTTTTTAATTAATTTCATGGCATTTTTTAGGTTAAGTATTTTTTTGGGCTCAATCACTTTTTAGCAATTATGAAATACAATATACCAAATAAACATTAAAATCAAATAAAGATAATTGAAAAGTTGATTCTACAGTTGCTTTGTGAGATTATAAAAAAAAATCCTCAAGAAGA
>CANLRK010000010.1 GCA_947493535.1 uncultured Flavobacteriaceae bacterium
TGCAATTATGTGGGAGAGTAGGTCGCCGCCTTCTTTTATTAAATCCTCAAGATGATATCTTCTTGAGGATTTTTTTTGTTAGAAACTTATAGAAAAAAGTAGATAAAACAAAAAACAGTTCCGCTAAGAACTGTTTTGTATAATGTGGAGTCGGAGAGAATCGAACTCTCGTCCAAACAAGCAATAAGATAGCTTTCTACATGTTTAGTTTTTGTTTAATTTTCATGCTATTACTAGACCAAAAACTGCCAATAATAGCCTTATCTTCTATAAATTGTCGAATTATTATCGAAGCACTAATAATCCTATGTTAACTTTTACGATGTCTTTAAATAGAACGCGGTTAACAAACGCTTTCTTAAGACATCCTGCTTTCTGACCTTGTCAGACGAGGCTTAAAATCTTACTATAATTCAGATTAAGCAGCAAGAGCGTAATTATTTTCGCCGTTTAAAAAGTTGAAATCGTGATTTACGAGTCGTATTTCATCACTCGACATGCTTACTATATTATTGACCTCGCTGTCAAAACCAGTCGACCCCAATAAATGTAGCAACAAAAGTACAAAAACTGTTCCAAATATTTGAGTGTATTTTTGAATGAGTTTTTTGTATTTGTGTTTTTTTTACTCTTGGTATTGCGTTTAAATATGCTATTTTAGCAAAGAAATAATAAAAACCCAAATTATATGAAATTCGCCATTATTAAAGAACGTAAAAACCCGCCAGATAGAAGAGTTGTATTTCCTCCAAGTTTGTGTGAAAATGTGGTTGCAAAGTATCCTGAAGTTGAATTTAGTATTGAAAATTCAGAGGTGCGTTTTTTTAATGATAATGCATATGCTGATAAGGGATTTAGGGTTACTGATTCTGTGTCGGATTGTGATGTAATGTTAGGGGTTAAAGAGGTGCCAATTTCTGCACTAATACCTAATAAAAAGTACTTCTTTTTTTCGCATACCATAAAAAAACAACCTTATAACCGCGAATTGTTAAAGGCTATGTTGGAAAAAAATATTGAAATGTATGACCATGAAGTTATAACCAAGGAAAGTGGAGGAAGGCTTATTGGTTTTGGTCGTTATGCAGGTATAGTAGGGGCTTATAATGGTTTTATTGCTTATGGTAAAAAGTATGGTTTATGGCAAATGCCTAAAGCGGAGCACTTACCAGATTTAGATGCTATGAAAGCTGAATTAGATAAAATAACGGTGCCAAACATTAAAATATGTTTAACAGGTAATGGAAAGGTGGCTCATGGAGCAAAAGAGATTTTAGACCATCTAAATATAAAAAGAGTTGATGTTGACACGTATTTAAATACATCATTTAATGAACCGGTGTATTGTATGATTGATGTGTTAGACTATAACAAGCGTAAGGACGGACAGCTTTTAGATAAGTATGATATGTATACTAACCCTGAAGCTTATGAGTCGGACTTTATGCGTTTTGCAGCTGTAACTGATTATTTTATTGCAGGACATTTTTTTGGAGATGGTGCACCTTATTTATATACGCGTGAAGATTGTAAATCGCCTAATTTTAATATAAAAGTAGTGGCTGATGTTTCTTGTGATATTGATGGACCAGTTGCTTCTACAATTAGGCCTTCAACCATAGCGGATCCTATTTATGGCTATGATCCTGAAACAGAATCTGAAATTGATTTTATGGATGAAAAAGCAATAGTAGTTATGGCTGTAGATAATTTGCCATGCGAGCTGCCTAAAGATGCTAGTGAAGGTTTTGGTGAAATGTTTTTGGAACATGTTATTCCTGCTTTTTTTAATGATGATAAAGATGGTATTTTAGAACGTGCACGTATGACACAAAATGGAAAGTTAACTCCTAGATATGCCTATTTACAAGATTATGTAGATGGAAAAGAATAGGGAAATATAGTTATAAACAAAAAGCGATTACTAAAATTATAGTAATCGCTTTTTTTGTATCTAGCGTTGCTAGTTATGCCAGTCAATTTTTCTTGAAACATACATTACTGCGGCTAATATGATAAACAAACCAATACTGCCAACTAATAAAGCATAGTTTTCTAATTGAATTATAACAAAGATGAAGCCGTATAAAGCCGTTAGGCAAACACCTATTAAGCTCACAAATTTTAAATTCTTAAGAATAGATTTTGAGTATAATGTAATTAAACTTACCACAGCAATACTTGAAATTAAATAAGCTTTTAAAAAGCTACTGTGCTCAGAAATTGAAATGAGTAAGGTGTAAAACATTACTAAAGCAATACCAATCATTACATATTGAAATGGATGAATATGTATTTTGCTCATGGTTTGAATTAAAAAGAAGACTAGAAACGTAAGTCCAATAACCATAAAGCCATATTTAGATGAGCGGTTACTTTTTTGATATTCATCCACAGGAACAATAAAATTTGTACCAAAAGCATATTCACTTAGGTTAGGTAAATTACCAAAGAATTGTTGAGAAAACGGGCGGTTAATATCCAGTACTTTCCAGTTAGCCTTAAATCCGTTTGTTGTTACTTTTTTACCCTCATTTATTGGTAGATAATTTCCTGTAAAACTTGGATTTTTCCAATTAGAAATCATTTGTGCAGTGGTTGTTTTACCAATAGGTATAAATTGCATGCTTTTACTACCGTTATAACTTAAAGTAAGTTTAAAGTTTTGATTTTTTGTAAAGTCACTATTTTCCTCTTTTAAGTAGTTGCTTTCAAGTTCATCTAAATAACCGTTACTTTTACTATCATAATTTGTTTGAAAGGTATAGCTGTTATTATTTAGTTGAATTTTAACCTCATTTCTAATACCTTTTAAGTTTGAGGTTTTAAAAATAATTGAAGTTTTATCCCAGATAATATCATTTTCATTGATTGATTTTGAACTGAAATCCGGATTATTAAATGTTCCATTTAAAACGATGTTGCTTTCATATACTACCGATTCGTAGTTGTTTCTTTTTTTCTTTTTTGAATTGATATTAGCATCAATATCTAATGTTCTAGGAAAGAAATAAGCATAATTAACAAAAACTTCTTTTTCAGTAGTATATTGTTTAGTCTCTTGATTAAACACTGATTTTTCTTTGTAAGTTTTATACGGAACCTTTAAAATGGGACCGTATAACAATACATCTTTTCCCCATTTGTTGTTTATCTCATTAATTACATCATCTTGTCGGTATTCTCGCTCCCTAATCAAATCTTTAATGTAGGCCAGAGGAATTAATAAAATTAAAATTATAGTAATAATCATGATCATTCTTGCAGTAATTGAATTTTTTAACCATTGAACGAATTTGTTTTGTTGTGAAGAGTTTTCCATAGTTTTGATAATTTAAAAGAACTTTGAATTTCAAAGTAATTGATTAAAAAAAAGTGATTATTGTTTAATTAATTTTTCAAGAGCTTGTAAGTGTTTTTTAAACTCAGCTTTTCCAAGTGTACTTGCACTATATCTGGTATTGGGTTTTTTTCCAATAAATTGCTTTTCAATAATAATGAATTCGGCTTTTTCAAGTGCTTTAATATGGCTAGCTAAATTACCATCTGTTGCGCCTAATAATTCTTTAAGTGTGTTGAACTCGGCATAGTCGTTAACCATCAAAATAGACATAATACCTAAGCGAATTCTGTGGTCAAAAATTTTATTAATATGTTGAATGATGTTTTTAGACATAATAAAGCTTAAAAGCCAGCGGTGCTATGAATTGTATTGTTTAAAATAGTTTCTGTGATAAAATACCCGCTTTCAATATATTTTGTAGTAATAAGTGAATCTCTTTCGGCTTCAAATTTAACAACTAATTGATAAGAACCTTCTCCCTTGTGTTTAAAAGTTACTGTCTTTCTTTTTCCTTTTTCTATGTTTTTGACAGTTATGTTCTGAGGTGAAAATTTTATTTGTTCAATGTTTTTTTCGGATTTATTTTCAATATCTACTCTTACTTTATTATTAGACACGCTAAAAAAAGGAATGTGGTATTTTGTTAAATAAAGATACTTGTTAGCAACTAATAAAGTTATAAGTGTAAAAAGTAATAAGGTTAAACACGTTCTTTTAGTCATTATTTAATATCATATTTAAAATGCATCCAACTACCGTAAATAATATGCATTACTCCAAAACCTAAAACCCATAGCCAAAAACCAAAACCTGGTTGCCAAGCACCTATTAATCCTAAGAAAATTTGAATGTATCCTAGGTATCTAATATCTCCAATACTATATTTTGAAGCGTTTACTAAAGCTAAACCATAAAAGATAAGCATTAGTCCACCAGATTGTCCATACTTTCCTTGACTTAGAATAATTAGAATATATAAACCACCTACTACTAACGGAATTATAAAATTCAAGACCAAGCGTTTAGAAGTGCTATCCCATATTTTAGTGCCTTGTTTTTTTGCTTTTCTAGTGGTTAACAAAATACCTGTGATAATACTAAAAGCAGCTACTAGTACTAAGGTTAAAAGACAGGATCTAAAAATCCAACCATCAAGAATTAAAACACCGTTACTGTAAGTAGTTACCAACCAATAGGCGATAGCTGCTCCAATAAGTGCATAAGTTCCTGCTAGTATACCAGATAAACCACTAAGTGAGATAAACCTAGATGATTTATTCATTAAATCTTTGATTTCTGAAAGGTCTTTTAGATAGTCTTGCTGAGTCATAATAAAAGTACTTTGAAAAACAAAGTTAATTGTTTTTCACTAATATCAAAACTCAAAAGCAAATTTTTAGAAATATTTATGATATAGCTATATTTGATGCAAACAGGTAGTAAATGAATCCGGTAGAAAATTATATCTTAAAGCAAGAGCAGCCTTACCAATCCATTATGATGTATTTGCGCAGTGTTTTGTTTAAAACTTTGCCTAATATTGAAGAGCGTTTTGCTTATAAAATTCCTTTTTACTATTATAACAAAAAACCTTTATGTTATTTAAATGTGTTGAAAGGGACTAGTTATGTAGATGTAGGCTTTATAGAAGGTGTTTCTTTAGCGGTCGATTTTCCTGAACTGGTAAATGGCAGTAATAGAAAAAGAGTACGGTCAGTTCAGGTAAAAAACCTTGAAGTTTTTGACGAAAATAAATTTGTGGCTTTATTAATAACTGCTGCCAGTTATAATACGATATAAAAAACTTGGCTTTTACTAGAGGTGTTTTATGTGCTGTAGTAATTATTTGTTGTTTGGGTTAAAGAGTTGAAATACATACCCTAGGGTAATATTATGCTGTATAAACCAAAAGTGTTGTTTAGCACTATCACCATCAGCAGTAGTTTTAATCCATGGCATATTTATAAAGCCTCCTTTTAATTCTGTTTGAATCATGAAGTGTTTAAAAAAAGTAAGATTTAATCCTGCTTTAGCACTTACTCCATAACCCGACCAATGAAACTCGTCGTTTCTAGGTTTACCAATAATAGTTGCATTTGTTTTTGGATATAGCGCTCCAATACCAATACCTTCTAATAGGTTAACTTGTATTTTATTAGGGTTCCACTTAAAATACTGTCCTAAATCATCCATGCGTGCAAGTTCAATATTTACATAGTTTAAACCATCGGTGTGCTCAAACTCAAAAAAGGTAGGGTTGCCATTTATATCGGAGTCATCTATTAAATTAATTATTTCATTATTATACACACCATTATAATTGGTGTCACCTCCTTCGGAACCATCAAAATTAATATATCCGTTAATTTGTACATGTTGTGGCCTGATGACTACATATTTCATATGATCAACTCCTAGTGAAAGTTGGTAGTTGTCATGAAAGAAATAACCAATTCTAAAGTTGGTTTGTGGAATGGTCATTCTAGCAGGGTTTACATAGTCTATATGCCATCCTTTAGGTTTATCCTCTGCATTTACATCAGATAGTGTGAAATTGTAGTTTTCCCCTTCAAATGTAATGTCAGATTTTGAATACTTAGCCCTGTTGCCTCCCCAATACACATAAGCTTTTCCTTTATTTTTATTATATTGAAAATTATCTTCGGTATTGGGCGCTGACTCTTGCGCTTGCCCAATAGTTGCCAATGCTATAAATAGCAGAAGCACTAATGCTTTATAGTTCATTAACCGTTTTGCGTATTTTAACTAAGTTAGTAAGTAGGTTTTCAAGGTGGTTTAAATGCAACATATTTGCTCCGTCACTTTTAGCGTTTGCTGGGTCAAAATGGGTTTCAATAAATAACCCATCTACTTTATTAACAACACCAGCGCGGGCAATTGTTTCAATCATGTCTGGTCTTCCTCCAGTAACACCTGTACTTTGGTTAGGTTGTTGTAAAGAGTGGGTAACATCTAAAATTGTTGGAGCAAACTGACGCATGGTTGGAATGCCTCTAAAATCAACAATCATATCTTGATAGCCAAACATGGTTCCCCTGTCAGTAATCCACACTTTATCACTTCCTGAATCTTTTACTTTTTGAGCAGCGTGTTGCATAGCTTCAGGGCTCATAAACTGTCCTTTTTTTAAGTTTACCACTTTTCCAGTTTTTGCAGCAGCTACAACTAAATCGGTTTGACGTACTAAGAAAGCAGGTATTTGTAATACATCAACATACTCTGCTGCCATAATTGCATCAGAAACTTCGTGTATATCTGTTACTGTGGGTACGTTAAAAGTTTCAGATACCTTGCGTAAAATTTTTAAGGCTTTTTCATCTCCAATCCCTGTAAAACTATCAATTCTACTTCTGTTTGCTTTTTTAAAAGATCCTTTAAAAACATAAGGAATCTCTAGCTTGTCTGTAATTGAAATTACTTTTTCGGCTATACGTAAAGCCATAGTTTCGCTTTCAATAGCACAAGGACCAGCAAGTAAGAAAAAGTTATTACTGTTTGTATGTTTAATATTGGGGATAACATTTAAATTCATAGTACACAAAATTTGCGCAAATATAAGCTATTTTAAACTTACTGAGTTCGTATTTAACATGCTATAACACTTTAATAGTGTAGAAAAATAATTGTTTCCAATAAAAAAGCGTACCTTTGCGCCCTTAAAATAGAGATTTATAGTTATGAGTTCTGTAAAAAATATTGCAATTATTGCCCATGTAGATCATGGTAAAACAACGTTGGTAGATAAGATTATGTACCACTGTCAGCTATTTAGAGAAAATCAAAATACTGGCGATTTAATTCTTGATAACAACGATTTAGAAAGAGAACGAGGCATAACTATTACCTCTAAAAACGTATCGGTAATATACAAGGGTACAAAAATTAATATTATTGACACTCCTGGTCACGCCGATTTTGGTGGAGAAGTAGAGCGAGTATTGAATATGGCCGATGGGGTTTTACTTTTAGTAGATGCTTTTGAGGGACCAATGCCACAAACCCGTTTTGTACTACAAAAAGCAATTGATTTAGGGTTAAAACCTTGTGTAGTTGTAAATAAAGTAGATAAAGAAAACTGTACGCCAGACGAAGTACATGAAAAAGTATTCGATCTAATGTTTGAATTGGGTGCAGAAGAGTGGCAAATGGATTTCCCAACAGTATATGGTTCGGCAAAAAACAATTGGATGAGTGATGATTGGCAGAACCAAACCGAAAATATTGAGCCATTGCTAGATATGGTGATTGAGCACGTGCCTGATTTTGAACCAAAAGAAGGTAATACTCAAATGTTAATTACCTCATTAGACTATTCTTCTTTCACAGGAAGAATTGCTATTGGACGTTTAACAAGGGGTGGTTTAAAAGAAGGAATGCAAGTATCGCTTTGTAAACGAGACGGGAAAATTGTAAAAAGTCGTATTAAAGAATTACATCTTTTTGAAGGAATTGGTCGTGTAAAGGTTTCCGAAGTAAAAACAGGAGATATTTGTGCTATTGTAGGATTAGAAGGTTTTGAAATAGGTGATACTATTGCAGACGCTGAAAACCCAGAGCCATTAGCAACTATAGCTATAGATGAGCCTACTATGAGTATGTTATTTACAATTAATGATTCACCGTTTTTTGGTAAAGATGGTAAGTATGTAACTTCTCGTCATATTAAAGATAGGCTAACTAAAGAATTAGAGAAAAACTTGGCTTTACGTGTGCAAGAAACTGATAGCGCAGATAAATTCTTGGTGTTTGGTCGTGGAGTATTACACTTGTCGGTATTGATTGAGACTATGCGTCGTGAAGGGTATGAGCTACAAATTGGTCAGCCACAAGTAATCATTAAAGAAATTGACGGTAAAAAATGTGAGCCAGTAGAAGAATTAACCATAGATTTACCAGAGTCAGTTTCTGGAAAAGCAGTGGAAATGGTTACCTTACGTAAAGGTGAAATGGTTTCGATGGAAGCAAAAGGTGAACGTATGATATGTGAGTTCTTAATTCCATCACGAGGAATTATTGGTTTAAGAAACCAATTGTTAACTGCCACAGCAGGAGAGGCAATTATGGCGCACCGTTACAAAGAGTATCAACCATTAAAAGGAGGTATTCCTGAGCGTCAGAACGGATCGTTAATTTCTATGGAAAAAGGTACAGCTATACCTTATTCAATAGATAAACTACAAGATAGAGGAAAGTTCTTTGTAGATCCAGGGGAAGAAATTTATGAAGGGCAAGTAATTGGAGAGCATTCACGAGGTAACGATTTAGTAGTAAATGTTACTAAAACTAAAAAATTATCTAATGTACGTTCTGCAGGAGCTGATGATAAAGCTAAAATTGCTCCGGCAATTAAATTCTCTTTAGAAGAAGCTTTAGAATTTATTCAAAAAGATGAATATGTAGAAGTTACACCAAACTTCTTACGTTTACGTAAAGTGCATTTAACGGAGAACGAAAGAAAACGTAATCCTATTAAATAAGGGTAAATACATACTTAATAAAACTATAAAAATATCATTGTAAACTTTACAATGATATTTTTTTTGTACTATTGCCATGGTTTAACTTAATATAAAATATGGACTTAACATTAGTAGAAATAGTAGGGTATTTAGCTTCAATAGGTGTGTTGTGTTCTTTTACCATGAAAGATGTAAAAAAATTACGTATGGTAAATATTGTAGGGTGTTTACTGTTTGTAATATATGGTTTTATGATGCCAACTTTACGAGTTGGGTTGCCAATTATTATCACGAACGCCGCTATTATGGGGATAAATTTATACTATTTGTTTGTAGCTAAGCAAAGCTGAATTTTCCGAGTAAAAAAGTAATGTTTTTTTAGGTGGGTAAAAATTCAATTTTTATTTTTGCGCATGGAAAACAAAATACTTATTTTAGACTTCGGTTCTCAGGTTACACAGCTAATAGCACGTAGAGTTAGAGAGCTAAATATTTACTGTGAAATTCATCCTTATAACAGTAAAAAGTACAACTTCGACAATTTTAAAGCGGTAATTTTATCAGGTTCTCCTCATTCTGTTCGTGGAGAAAATCCGCCAAAAATAGACTTGTCTGCGGTAAAAGGTAAAAAACCATTGTTAGGTATTTGCTATGGTGCGCAATACTTAGCTCATTTTTATAACGGAGAAGTAGGGGCTTCTAATACACGAGAGTATGGTAGAGCAAACTTGTCTTATATTAATGAAGATTCTCCTTTGTTTAAAGGAATTAAAATAGGGTCTCAAGTATGGATGAGCCATTCAGACACTATTTTAAAATTACCAGAAAATTACAAATGCATTGCAAGTACACATGATGTGAAAAATGCAGCCTATGAAATTGAAGGAGAACAAACGTATGCTATTCAGTTTCACCCCGAAGTATATCATTCAACAGACGGGAAACAATTACTTGAAAACTTTTTAGTACATATTGCTGGAGTTACTCAAGAATGGACTCCAGATAATTTTGTTGATGCTACAGTAGCAGAAATTAAAGCTAAAGTAGGAAATGACAAAGTTGTTTTAGGACTTTCAGGAGGAGTTGATTCTACAGTTGCCGCGGTTTTATTGCATAAAGCAATTGGCGATAATTTATACTGCGTATTTGTAAACAACGGTTTGTTGCGTAAAGATGAATTCTCTTCAGTACTGAAGCAATATGAAGGTATGGGGTTGAATGTAAAAGGAGTTGATGCTTCAGAACAATTCTATAAAGAGTTAGCTGGTTTATCAGACCCTGAAGCCAAACGTAAGGCTATTGGTAAAGTTTTTATTGATGTTTTTGATCATGAAGCTAACTTAATAGAAGGAGTGAAGTGGTTAGCACAAGGAACTATTTATCCAGATGTAATTGAATCTGTTTCGGCAGATGGAGGGCCATCAGCTACCATAAAATCACATCACAATGTAGGGGGGCTGCCAGATTTCATGAAGTTAAAAATTGTAGAACCATTACGTATGATTTTTAAAGATGAAGTACGTAGAGCAGGTGCTGCAATGGGAATAGATAAAAATTTATTAGGACGCCATCCATTTCCAGGGCCAGGGTTAGCAATTAGGATTTTAGGCGATATTACTCCAGAAAAAGTAGCTATGTTGCAAGAGGTTGATGCTATTTTTATTAATGGGCTACGTGAATGGGGCTTATACGACAAAGTATGGCAAGCTGGAGCTATTTTATTACCAGTACAATCTGTAGGAGTAATGGGTGATGAGCGTACTTATGAAAAAGCTGTAGCGCTTAGAGCAGTTGAAAGCACTGATGGGATGACTGCCGATTGGGTAAACTTACCGTATGAGTTTTTACAAAAAATTTCTAATGATATTATTAATAAAGTTAGAGGAGTTAATAGAGTTGTGTATGACATCAGCTCTAAACCACCAGCAACAATAGAGTGGGAGTAAATAGAAATAGTTTATAAAAAGCTAAAACCACCAAATATTTGGTGGTTTTGTTTTTCGTAACACTAAATTTAATTATATATTGTACACTAACTTATTTTTGGCAAGAAGATTGCTTTTAAGTTTTATGAAATAAATTAATACAATGAAAAAATATATAGTAAGCTTACTTTTTTTTATAGGTGTTTCGGTTAATGTTTTTGCACAAGGTTTTAGAGAGCATACAGTAATGGCAAATGAAACTCTAAGCACAATTGTGCAAAAATATCAAGTATCACCTTATGAATTGTTTCAATTAAATCCAGATGTAGAAAAAGAGTTAAAAGTAGGGGATGTGTTGGTGTTATTAAAGAATAATCAATATCCGTTTGATGCTACTTTAATTGATTTGAAGAAGTATAAGGTAAAGAAAAAAGAAACACTTATTGATATAGCTACAGCACATGGAGTGACCGAGGCAGATATGAAAAAATTTAACACAAGTTTATATGCAAACCCAGTTAAAAAAGGGATGCAATTAAAAATACCTGTGTTTGATAAAAATATTACAAGTAATATAATAATAAAGCCTAAAGAAATTTTGGAAGTAACTACAACAAAAGTTGTTTCTGAAAAAATAAATCACGTAGTACAACCAAAAGAAGGGAAATACGGTATTTCAAAAAAATATGGTTTAACTATAGCTGAGTTAGAACAACAAAATCCGCATATAAAAGAAGGGTTAAAGATTGGTCAAGTATTACAAATTACTACTAAAAAAACAATTGAAGTAACCGAAGAGACATCAGAAAACACCGAAAATAAATATGCGTATTATACTGTGCAGCCTAAGGAAGGATTTTATCGTTTAACTAAAAAACTTGGGGTTTCTAAAGATTCATTGTTAGTATTAAACCCAGAGTTAGTTAACGGAATCAAGCTTGGTATGCAATTAAAATATCCTGTTAATAAACTTATAAAGCAAGAAGTGCCATCGTTTAACTTGTTAGATAGTATCTCTAACTTAAATACACAAAACATAACGTTAATGTTGCCTTTGCGTTTAAACATGATTGTTGAAACCGATTCAACATCTAACCTTAAAAATAGGGTGTTAAGAGACAGAACTACAAATACTGCATTAGATTTTTATTCAGGAGCATTAATGGCAATAGATTCTATAAAAAAACTAGGTGTTTCGGTTAATTTGCGCGTTTTTGACACGGAGTATAATGGACGTAATGCTAAAGATAGTAAGCAAAGAATTGAGGATCTACTAAATAAAACATATGCAGAAAATGAAGTTGTTATAGGTCCGTTAGTAGCATCAAATGTTAATAGAATAGCAAAAGGTTTAGTAGAAAAAAATATTCCAGTATTAGCTCCGTTTCCTGTAAGAGGTGAAATGCCTTATGCAAACTTATACCAAACAGCCTTATCTGTTGAAGCTCAAAAGGAAAACACTTTATCTTTTTTAGAAACCTATGTGAAAAATAAGCAAGTAATTATTATTGTTTCAAAAGCAGAAAAAGCTATTAAAGAGGAGTTGCTTTTAAAATTTCCTGATGCCAAGGTTGTAACACCTCGAGAAGGCGATTTAATTATTCCGAAAGATTTTAATGGGGTTTTATGTGCTGAAAAGGAAAATGTTGTAATTGTAGAGGGTAAGAAAGTTAGTTTAGCTGCTACAGTAACAAGCATATTAGATACAAAAATAAAAACACATCAAATAACATTATTTACAACAAGTAGTAAAAAGATATTTGAAGATAAAGCAATAGCTAACAGGTACAAAGCGAAACTGAATTTTCATTTTCCAGCTGTTACCAAAGAACAACACTTTGAAAAAGATAATGTTTTTGTTAAAAGGTATAAAGATACCTATGGGAGCTTTCCAAATATTTATGTATTTAGAGGGTATGATTTAGTGATGGATGTATTATTGCGTCAGGCAGTGGCAGATAATATTGAAACAGCAACATTAAGTATAGGCGAAACATCATATACAGAAAATAAATTTAATTACTACAAGTCTGCTTTAGGAGGTTATGTAAATAAAGCAATGTATATTCTTCGATATACTCCAGATTTTAAAATTGAAGAAGCAACTAATACAATTGATACTGCTCAAGGAGAGGAATTAAAGCAATAATTTATGGCAACATCTGAGGTAACCTATAAAGGAGAATTACGTACGGTAGCAGTACATTTAAAATCAGGTAATGAAATAATTACCGATGCTCCAACTGACAATAATGGAAAGGGAGAAGCTTTTTCGCCTACAGATACTGTAGCTACAGCTTTAGCTAGCTGTATGTTAACCATTATGGGGATTAAAGCAGCGGAAAAAAATATTAAAATAGAAGGAACTACGGCTGTGGTTACAAAAACTATGGGAGTAAATCCACGACGTATTACAAAAATAGATGTGATTGTTACTTTACCATTTGCTTTTGATAATGTAACTAAGAAAACATTAGAAAAAGCAGCTTTAACATGTCCGGTTTATTATAGCTTACATGAGGATATTGAAAAAAACATTGTTTTTAATTGGAAGTAAGTATGAAAGGTTGGTGGGTTGTTTTATTTGTCGTTTGTCAAACCGTTATCGCGCAAGATATAGAGTTGCCTTGGACTAAAGATAGAAAGTTAACATGGAATGATTTTCAAGCAACACCAGATTATAATCATCCTTATGCAGCAATAACCTATTCAGGTATGTCCTATGGTTTTTCTGCTGAAATTGTTAGAGATAAAGTAGCGGTTAACTATACGGTTAACTCCTTTTTTGTAGCCAATAAATCATGGGTAAAAAGGCGTTATGTAAGAGATTATGTATTGCTAGAGCATGAGCAATTACATTTTGATATAACCGAGTTGTTTGCTCGTAAGTTTAGAAAAGAATTAAGTGAAATGGTTTTTACTAAAAACGTAAAGGCTGAAATTAAAGCTATTTATCATAAAATAACTAAAGAAAAAGCAAAACTTCAAGAGTTGTATGATGTAGAGACAGATCATTCAAAAAATGCAAAAGCCCAAAAAATGTGGGAAAACAAAATAGCAACACAACTCCAAAAATTAAACAGTTTTGCTAGCAAATAACCAACAGTATTTAGTCAAATTAGCACATACAAAAATGCCCTTTGGGAAATACAAAGGTTATGAATTAATTAATTTACCAGAACATTACATAGTTTGGTATAAAAATAAAGGATTTCCAAAAGGACAATTAGGTGAAATGCTACAATTAGTACATGAGCTTCAGCTAAATGGTTTAGAAGATATAGTTAGAAATATAAAAAATAACTTTCCTAAATAAGCTTACTTTTCAAGCGCCCTGATAAAATAAAATAAAAGCTATTCTGAAATAACTTTTATTAGTTATTGTAATTGAAGTTTTAATCTGTATTTTTGCGCAGATTTCAACAACACAACAACAACTAAACTATGTCAAATGTAAAGTATATTTTTGTTACGGGAGGGGTAACTTCTTCATTAGGAAAGGGGATTATTGCTGCATCTTTAGCAAAGTTACTTCAATCTAGAGGGTATCGAACTACCATTCAAAAATTAGATCCATATTTAAATGTAGATCCAGGAACATTAAATCCGTATGAACACGGAGAATGTTTTGTTACAGATGATGGAGCAGAAACCGATTTAGATTTAGGACATTATGAGCGTTTTTTAAACGTAACCACCTCGCAAGCTAATAATGTAACTACAGGTAGAATTTACCAATCAGTTATTCAAAAAGAACGTAGAGGAGAGTTTTTAGGTAAAACAGTTCAAGTAGTACCTCATATTACTAACGAGATAAAAGAACGTATTCAGATTTTAGGAAAATCAGGTGATTATGATATTGTTATTACCGAAATAGGTGGTACTGTTGGGGATATTGAATCCTTACCATACATAGAGGCTGTACGTCAGTTAAAATGGGAGTTAGGAGATGAAAATGCTATCACCATTCATTTAACTTTAGTGCCTTATTTGGCTGCTGCTGGTGAGTTGAAAACAAAACCTACACAACATTCCGTAAAAACGTTAATGGAAAGCGGAGTAAAAGCAGATGTGTTGGTTTGCCGTACTGAACATGAACTTTCTGATGAAATACGAAATAAACTAGCGTTGTTTTGTAATGTGAAAACCGAAGCTGTTATACAGTCAATTGATGCTTCAACAATTTACGATGTACCTAATTTAATGTTAAAAGAACGATTAGATACTGTAGTATTGAATCAATTAAAACTACCATTAAATGGTGCTCCTCAATTAGAAAAATGGAACGATTTTGTTCGTCGTTATAAAAATCCTAAATCAGAAATAACAGTTGGCTTAGTAGGTAAATATGTAGAATTACAAGATTCATATAAATCAATATTAGAAGCTTTTATTCATGCAGGTGCAGCCAACGAAGTAACGGTAAATGTTAAGTCCATACATTCAGAACATGTTACTGAAAATGATTTAAAAGAAGTAGATGCTATTTTAGTAGCTCCTGGTTTTGGAGGAAGAGGAATAGAGGGTAAAATAATAGCTGTACAATACGCGAGAGAAAATAATATTCCGTTTTTAGGCATATGTTTAGGTATGCAAATGGCGGTAATAGAATTTGCTAGAAATGTATTGCAACTTGCAGATGCAAATTCTGTTGAAATGGATGAGCAAACAACTAATCCGGTTATCAATTTAATGGAAGAGCAAAAAACAGTAGTTGATAAAGGTGGAACGATGCGTTTAGGTGCGTGGAAATGTGAAGTGTTACCAGAAAGTAAAGCCTATGAGGTGTATGGAGCAACTATGATAGATGAGCGCCACAGGCATCGTTTTGAATTTAATAATGCATACAAAGAACAAATTGAGGCTGCAGGAATGAAAGCTACAGGATTAAATCCTGATACGGGGCTAGTAGAGATTATAGAAATCCCTGCTCATCCCTGGTTTGTAGGGGTGCAATATCACCCTGAGTACAAAAGTACTGTAGCAAACCCACATCCATTATTTGTTGATTTTGTTAAAGCAGCAGTCGAAACAAAAAAATAAAGTGCCAATACGTCATAAAAAATGATTTTGGAATTTTATTTGATAAAATAAAAAATGAACTAGTAAAAAGCACACTTCTTTTAACGATAGTGTGTTTTTTATGTATACTAATACATATAGAATGGAAGAAAAAAAGTTTGATCCTAAACAGTTTATAGGATATATTTTAATAGCAGGTTTGTTAACGTGGATGTGGATGAATAACTCATCAATTCAAGAAGCTGAAACACAAAAAAAAACACCACAAACAGAAGATGTAGTAACTGACACCGCCAATACTTCCGAAGAAAAAATAGTAGAGCAAAATACTTTTTCTGCCAACACAGCTCAAGATTCTCTTGCATTAGCTAATTTAAAAAGTTCTTTAGGAGCTTTTGCATACAGCGCTAGTTTTTCTTCAGCAAACGATGCGGCTATAACTGAAATAACAAATAACGTATTAAAGTTAACATTTAGTAATAAAGGGGGGTATTTAAAGGAAGTACAATTAAAAGATTTTAAAACTCATGATCAGCAACCATTGTACTTGGTTAAGGATGATAACGCCTCGCTAAATATCAAGTTAACAACTAAAGATAATAGAGTTTTAAATACTAACGAGCTTTACTTTCAACCAACAATTAGTAAGAATGGAGCAAACCAAGTAATTTCAATGCGTTTAAAAGTTTCTGAAACGAAATTTTTAGAATACCGTTATGAAATTAAACCGAATGATTATATGGTTGACTTTAGTATAAAGTCTCATGGTTTATCAGATGTAATCAATACGGCAAATTCGATTGATTTAAACTGGAATTTAAAAGCCCGTGTTAACGAAAAGAGCTTAAGTTATGAAAACCAAAACACAGCAATTCATTATTTAGAAGATGGTGATTTAGAGTGTTTAGGGATGACAGAAGGCAATGATGTTGCAGAAAATATTAATTGGGTAGGGTTTAAACAACATTTCTTTTCTTCAATTTTGTTGGCCGATACTACTTTTAGTAAAATTACAGTAAAGCAAGACAATTATATAGAGCGTGATACAGAGACTTCAGAATATCTAAAAGGCTTTGAGCTGCAAACTTCCTTGGCAGTTTCAGGAGGTGAAATTAGCCAGGATATGGCATGGTATTACGGACCTAATGATTATCATATTTTAAAATCATACGATGATTTAGGGTTAGATAAAAACGTAAACTTAGGTTGGGGTATTTTTGGTTGGATTAACAAGCTAATTTTCATACCTGTTTTCGCAGTGTTAAGTAAATATCTTGGAACAGCTTTAGGCTATGGGTTAATTATTATTTTAATGACCATTGTAGTGCGTATATTCATGTCGCCATTGGTGTATAAATCATATTTGTCAAGTGCAAAAATGAAAGTTATCCGTCCAGAAATGGAAAAGATTAACGCAAAATATCCTGATAAAAAGGATGCAATGAAGCGTCAGCAAGAAGTAATGAAGATGCAGCGTGAATCTGGGGTAAGTATGATGTCTGGTTGTATACCTGCGTTATTACAAATGCCTATTTTCTTTGCATTATTCCGTTTCTTTCCATCAGAAATTGGTTTACGTCAAAAAAGCTTTTTATGGGCAGAAGATTTATCAGCTTATGATGAGGTAATTAAATTACCATTTACCATACCATTTTATGGAGATCATGTTAGTTTATTCCCGATTTTTGCTTCTGTTGCCATTTTCTTTTATATGCGTATGACACAAAGTCAACAAGCAAACATGCAAGCGCCTGTACAAGAAGGAATGCCAGATATGCAAAAAATGATGAAGTATATGTTGTACTTGTCGCCATTAATGATGTTAATTTTCTTTAATAATTATGCAAGTGGTTTAAGTTTGTATTACTTCGTTTCTAACTTATTAACCATTACCATAATGTTAGCTATTAAAAAATTCTTTATTGATGAGGATAAGATTTTAGCAAAAATTAATGAAAATAAGAAGAAGCCGAAAAAAGTAAATAAGTTTCAGCGAAAAATGCAGCAAATGATGGAAGAAGCAGAAAAACAACAGAGAGCTAATAAGAAAAAATAAATAGTTCTAAGTATTTTATTTTCAGACAAATATTTCGTAATTTTATAAGCACCTAAATCTACTGGGTGCTTTTTTTGTACTCAGAATGTAATTACACAAATGAACCATTACACACTTTTAAAGTGTGATGACTTAACCTTTCTCTCCTAATTATTTAGTGAATAGAATGTAGTTTTAGTAGTAAGTTTTTCCCAAAAAAAACACCCAAAACTGCCTCCAAAAAGACTTTGAAATTAACCAATTTTAATTTTTAAGTTATGGAAAAAACTATTCTTCGTTGCAGCGGTCACCCAGATTGGTACTGTTGTAGCAAAACCAATGAAAAAAAGTTTAAAGTAAAAAATAAATGGATAGCATATCTGTTTGTCTTTTACTCCTTTTTTGCCCTTTCCCAAGTAAATCAAGATGGAGTTGTCGCTGCAAATTTTGGAGTTGACGGCGATGTGCGAGCGGGAGTGACTACTTTTATAAACCCACCACAATTAGGTACTGGTACAGATGACTGGTTTCTCAATTCTTCTACAGGACGTGGGGTTATAGATGTTACTTCTGCTGATGCATTAAGTTTTATTAATAGCTTAAACATGGGGCTTGATAATACACCAGTTGAATTACGTATGTCTGAACCTTTGTTTGCTGTTATTGATGGTAGACTGTGGATAGATGCGGTGTATTTAAGAGATCAAAATACTAGTGGTAGTAATAAAGATCAAAATGTATTTACATCTGGTAGTGATAAAAATTTTGATAATCCAAATACATGGACCATTGGTAATGCCGATGTGCCTCAGAAGAATGACATTATTGAGGTGTTTGGACATTTAAGACGAGATGGAACAAGTATCCAAGATGAAGAGTGGGCTTACTTAGCAGCCTCTACTCGTAATGATAGTGGTGATAGTTATTTAGATTTTGAGTACTTCAGATCAGAAGTGTCTTATGATACAAGTTTGGCACAACCTTTAGGTAATACTGGGCCTGATGGCGGACATACCGCATGGGAGTTTGACCCAGTTACGGGGCAATCGATAAAGTTAGGTGACGTTATTGTTTCTTTTGATTATTCTAACGGAGGAGATATAGCTACAGCCAACATATATATATGGATGGAATTAGTGGGAGTGCCTGACTCCTTCTTTGAAAATTATAATTCATTACCTTTTGGTACTCCAATTAAGCCAGGTAGGTCATTTACTTTTGTAAAAGAAAATAACAATTGGGTAAACTATTCTGGAGGAGCAGGGGCTGGTATATACGGATATGCAAAAATACAAATACCAATAGGAGCTAATGCTGTTTATGCTACCATAAATAATGATACAAGTATACCTGCTGGTCCTGGTTTAGGGATAGGCCCGTCATGGGGTACAATCTCTAAAGGAGGAAATATTGTAGCAGAACATTTTGGAGATACTTTTGCAGAATTTGCTTTGAATCTTACAAAGTTAGGATTTGATAGAGGTGCAGTAGGAGGTGATTGTGGTGAGGTATTAGGTAGTGTAATAGTAAAAACACGATCGTCAGATTCTTTTACATCAGAGTTGAAGGATATGGCAGGACCTTTTGATTTAGGTAGAATACCTGAAGTAGATGTTGCTATTACTGGAGCTTCAGACTTAGATTGTAATACCACAGAAGCAGTACTTACCGCATCAACAAATGTAACAGAAGGAATAACCTATCAATGGTATTTAAATGATGTTGCAATTCCAGCTCCTGAAGGAACCGCTATGAACCTAACTGTTAACGCAAGTGGAGATTATAGTGTAATTGTAACTATACCAGGAGGATGTACTTCAGAAGATGAGGTAACAATAAATATAGATAATACCCCACCAGGCTGTGAGGCCGACAATGATGGTCCATTGACTTGTGATAAGTTAAGTGTAAGCTTAAGTGGAGGTCCAGACGGCGCATCGAGTTATGCATGGAGTGGTCCAAATGGTTTCAGTGCCAATACCCAAGATGCAGTAGCGAGTGAACCAGGAGA
>CANLRK010000011.1 GCA_947493535.1 uncultured Flavobacteriaceae bacterium
TCTGGTAGCTCAGTTGGTAGAGCATCTCCCTTTTAAGGAGAGGGTCCTGGGTTCGAGCCCCAGCCAGATCACAAAAAAAAGTTAAGTTTTCACTTAACTTTTTTTATTTGCAATACAATGCGCACGTGGCGGAATTGGTAGACGCGCTAGCTTGAGGGGTTAGTGGAGATTACTCCGTGGAAGTTCGAGTCTTCTCGTGCGCACTTTCATTGGTTACGGTTAAAAAACTGTTAAGTCTCCCCTATTTCCCTTATTAAATTATAACTTTGTTACTTACTTAAAACTTAACTTATGAGAGCAAAATTGATTTTTCCTATTGCTGTAGCAACACTGCTTAGTTCATGTGTTTCTCAGAAGAAATTTACAGAGTTAGAAAACAAACAGAAAAAAACACAAGACTTGTTAAACACTGCTACTGTTAAATTAAATAGTTGTTTAGAAGATAAGGCATCCTTCTCAGCTCGTGCTAAAGCTTTAGAAGAACAACTTGCAGAATTAAAGAAAACCAATAGTGATTTAATTCAAAGTTCTAAAGACTTAACGATACTAACAACTAAAGGTGCAGAAAATCTTGAGAAATCGTTAGAAAGCTTACGTGAAAAGGATTTAAAAATTTCTCGCTTACAAGATGCGCTAACCAAAAAAGATAGTGTAACATTAGCTTTAGTAACTAGCTTAAAAAGAGAGGTTGGTATTAGTGACCCTGATATTAATGTAAATGTTGAAAAAGGGGTCGTTTTTATTTCTATAGCTGATAAACTATTGTTCAAAAGTGGTAGCTATAACGTAACTAGTAAAGCTAAAAATGTTTTAGCTAAAGTAGCTAAAGTTGTAAATAGCAAACCTGACTTTGAATGTTTAGTTGAAAGCCATACTGATAATAAATCATACCGAAGTGGGGTATTACTAGACAACTGGGATTTAAGTGTTAAAAGAGCTACATCTATTGTTAGGGTACTTGAGAGCTTAAATGTAAAACCCGAACAACTTATTGCTTCAGGTAGAAGTCACTATATTCCATTAGTACCAAATGACACTGCAGAAAACAGAGCTAAAAATAGAAGAACTAGAATTGTCATTCTCCCAAAAATAGATCAGTTTTATGATATGATTGAAAGTGAAATGAAAAATTTAGCTAAAGAATAAAATTGATAATTCTAATGTAACAAAAAAGCCACTTTAATAAAGTGGCTTTTTTGTTACATTAGAATTAAATACGATTACTCTTTAATTGCATCTTTAGCATCATTAAGTAATTCGTTTGCTTTATCTTCAGTTGCCTTAGCAGCATCTTCTGCAGTTTCTTTTACTTTATCAGCAGCATCACCAGCAGCATCTTTTACATCATCAACAACGTTACCAGCAGCATCCTTTGCAGAATCAACAGCGTCATCAGCTGCATCTTTCATTGAATCAACTGCATCTCCAGCCGCATCTTTTACTCCATCAACAGCATTTTCTACAGCGTCTCCTGTAGCGTTAGCAGCATCATTAACAGCATCCTTAGTTGCATCAGCAGCATTTTCAATTTTATCTTCTAATTTGTCAGCTTCTTTTTTTGTCTCTCTACAAGAAACGATACCTAAAGCCATAACTAATGCTAAGCTTATTGTTACTTTTTTCATTTTAGTTTTGATTTAATTATTTAGTTATTTGCCACTAATATAATCTTTTAGATTTAACTTCAAAAAAATATATGTTAAAACTGTGTGAAACAGGTTCTGTTTTTTATTTTTTTAAATAAAAAAACACTTACGCATTTCCTTTTTTATAATCTTCTAAAAACTTAGCTAACCCTATATCTGTTAAAGGATGTTTTAATAAACCTTCAATAGCACTTAATGGCCCCGTCATTACATCTGAACCAATTTTAGCGCAATCAATGATATGCATGGTATGGCGTACGGATGCAGCTAAAATTTCTGTTTCAAATCCATAATTATCAAATATTTGCCTTATTTCTGCAATTAAATTTAATCCATCTGTAGATACATCATCTAACCTACCAATAAATGGAGACACATAAGTTGCTCCTGCTTTAGCAGCTAATAATGCTTGACCTGCTGAAAAAACTAAAGTTACATTTGTTTTAATTCCTTTATCACTAAAATATTTAGCTGCTTTAACACCATCTTTAATCATAGGTAACTTAACAACTATTTGTGAATTTAATGCTGCTAACTCCTCTCCTTCTTTAATCATTCCTTCATAATCAGTAGCAATAACCTCTGCACTCACGTCTCCAGTAACAATATCACATATTGCCTTGTAATGATTTTTAATATTTTCAGCTCCTGTTATTCCTTCCTTTGCCATTAGGGATGGATTTGTGGTTACTCCATCTAAAACTCCTAAAGCTTGAGCTTCTTTAATTTGATCTAAATTTGCGGTATCAATAAAAAATTTCATTGTATATTTTTTTAGTTATGATTTAAAATTTGCTTTTGTATTATAATTTATAATGATTTAAGAGTAGTTTTTCGTAAGTTTTATCAGGTAAAATACACTTTAGCACTATAGAGAATTTTTGCATAAAAGCCCCTACTTTATAATGTATTTTAGGTTTTTTAGTAAGCATTATTTTGTAAATAGCCTCAGCCATTTCTATAGGATTGTTACCTTCATCCACATGCTCATTCATCAACCGTAAAGTATTTCCGTAAGGCTTTTTATATGGTGATTCATTTAATACTGGCGCATGGTAACGTCCAGAAGCTATATTCGTAGCAAAATCGCCAGGAGCTACATTACACATTTGAATATTAAAATCTTTTATTTCCATACGAAAGGCCTCAGTAAGCAACTCAAGCGTACCTTTTGTTGCTGAGTACACTCCACGATAAGGCAACCCCATATAACCAGCAATTGAAGTAATATTAATAATCAAACCTTCTCCTTGTGCGCGCATTGGTGGTAAAGCAGCTTTAATAACATCAATAGGTCCAAAAACATTTGTCTGAAAAGCCTTTTTTATTTCTAAATCTGGGGTTTCTTCAATTGGTCCTGTTATTCCAACCCCAGCATTATTAATTACAACATCTAAACGTCCATTCTCGTTTATAATTGTATCCACTGCGGTTTTAATAGTTTCAGATTTAGCTACATCTAACTCAATAAGGTTAAAAGGTAAATCTTCTGTTATTTTACTTGGATTTCTACTGGTACCATAAACCACGTACCCTTTACTTGATAAAAAAGTAGCTATAGCTTTTCCTATTCCAGAAGAAGCACCCGTAATTAATACAACTTTTGTCATTTCAATTGTTTATTATACAACTAATCAAAGGTTTTATTCCTTAAAAAAGCGATGTAAAAATACATTATTTGAAATGAAGTAACCTAAATAAGTTTTAGAAATATTAAACCTATAAAAAATAGAAGAACTACGAGAGTTTTGGAAATAAAAAAAGGCAAGCGACCTACATCACACTGCTCAACCATCTACCTTTGCTGCGTTCCCGCCCTGGAGGATTCAACAGGAGCTAGTTGTGTAGGACTTGCCGCTGCAAATATACAACCTTTTTCATAGTACACAATCATTTTTTAATCTGATTTAATTAATTTAACTTGCTGAAAATTCAAATCACAATCATGAAATTAGGTAATACACTAACAATCATATTTTTAAGTATTTTTTTTATTTCTTGTTCAGAAGAAGAAAAAGATATAAATAAATTATTTTCGATAAAAACTACGCATAACAAGACCAAGTATACCTTTGGAGAAAAAGTGTCATTTGAATTAAACAATAAAAAAAACTTAGAAATTAGTGACCTCGCTTTTTACATAAATGATATTGAGACAAAAGAGAATAACCATCTTTTTAATTCTGGAAAGCTAGGTATAAAAACCATAAAAGCTACCTTTTCTTATAATAATGATAGGATTGTCCTAAAAAAGAATATAGAGATTTTAGCCAAAAAAGCTCCTAAAGTTTTAGAATTTGAAATAATCAATGAGTATCCGCATGATATAAACGCTTATACTCAAGGATTAGAATTTCACAATGGTGAACTTTACGAAAGTACAGGTCAATATAAAAAATCTTCATTGAGAAAAGTAGACTATAAAACTGGAAAAATACTCCAAAAAGTTGATTTAGCTCCTACTCACTTTGGCGAAGGGCTAACCGTTTTAAACAACAACATATATCAATTAACATGGCGAGAAGGAATTGGTTTTATATACAACCCTACTGATTTTACTAAAATAAAAACATTTAAATATAAAAAAAGTAATGAAGGTTGGGGGATTTGTAATGACGGCTCTACCTTATATAAATCTGACGGAACTGAAAAAATATGGAGACTAAACCCTAATACACTTGAAGAAGAAGATTACATTCAAATTTACACTAACACAAGTAAAATTAAAAGTGTTAATGAATTAGAGTGGATTAATGGTAAAATATATGCAAATATATACGAGCGTAATGGCATTGCTATTATAAACCCTACAAATGGAGAAGTTGAAGCAGTAATTAATTGCAACTCATTACGTAAAAAAGTAACACAACATCCACAGCTAAATGTTTTAAACGGAATAGCTTATAACAAAAACACCAACACTCTTTTTGTGACTGGAAAAAACTGGGATAAATTGTTTGAAATAAAAATTAAAAACCAATAAAGTCTTATGAATTATTGTAACCTTGGGGAACAACACTCTATTTTCAACAATTTTATTGCCGAAATTAGAGATATTAATATACAAAAAGACGCCATGCGATTTAGGCGAAATTTAGAACGCATGGGGGAAATTTTTGCTTACGAGATAAGTAAAAAATTAAATTATGAATCTAAAACAATAACTACCCCATTAGGTACAGCTAATATTGATTTGCCTACAGATAATATTGTACTAACCACTATCATGCGTGCTGGGTTACCTTTTCATCAGGGTTTCTTAAATTATTTCGACACTGCAGAAAATGGATTTATTGGTGCCTTTAGAAACACAGAAGAGAATCATACCTTTACCATAGAAGCCGATTATTTAGCATGTCCGTCAATAGAAGGAAAAACACTTATTTTATCCGACCCTATGCTAGCCTCAGGAAAATCTATTGTAACAGCTCTAGATGTATTAAAATCCAGAGGTAACGCTAATACTATACATATAGCCGCTTTAATTGCAAGTAAGGAAGGGGTTAATTATGTGCTTAATAACCTCCCTAAAAATGCTACGCTTTGGGTGGGCGCTGTAGATGAAACATTGAATAGTCATGCTTATATTGTTCCCGGATTAGGCGATGCTGGTGATTTAGCCTACGGTGAAAAATTATAATAAATACTACAACAATAGATTTTACTAATATTAATAGTACTTTTACTGTATTGCATTTCAAACTATTATGAAAAATATAATTATTATTGGGGCATTTTTAATAGCTATTATCTCTCTAGGTTCCTGCCGAAAAGATTTTAGTACCGAAGCAAGCACAGGAAACCTAAGCTTTTCTAAAGATACCGTATACCTAGATACTATTTTTACCAATATAGGTTCTAGTACTTATAACCTAAAAGTATACAATCAAAGTGATGACGATATACATATTCCTACAATTGGATTAGGAAGAGGTAACAATTCTAACTTCAGATTAATGGTAGATGGTATACCTGGCCAATACTTTGAAAATGTAGAAATAAAAGCCAAGGACAGTATTTTTATTTTTGTTGAAACCACCGTAGATATATTGGATTATTCAGCTACCGCTACAGAATTTTTATACAAAGACTCTATTGTTTTTGATGCCAATGCCCATTTTCAAGATGTTAAACTAGTTACCTTAGTTAAAGATGCAGAATTTATATTCCCTCCTACTTTAAACGAAGGAGAACTTAATGATTTTGAATTGACACCAACTCAACTAAACTGGACCAACACCAAACCTTATGTAATTTATGGTTACCCAAAAGTTCCTACAGGGCAAACCTTAACTATAAATCCAGGAGCTAGAATACATTTTCATAGAAATTCTGGATTAATTGTTAGTGATGGTGCAACAATTATTGCTGATGGTAATTTAAGTAGTGATCAAGAAACTTTAGAAAACGAAATTATTTTTGAAGGAGACCGATTAGAGCCTCTTTTTAGTAACATACCAGGACAATGGGGAACTATATGGCTACAACAAGGAAGCACTAATAATGTTTTTGATTATGTAACTATTAAAAATGGTACTATTGGTATTAGAAGTGACTTTAATGATGGTGATTTAACTACCACCATAACCAATACACAATTATACAATCACTCAGTAAATGCGTTATTTGCCATAAACGGTAATATTGAAGCGAGAAACATGGTTGTTAATAATTGCGGACAAGCTAGTGTTGCTTTAACTTTAGGAGGATCCTATGATTTTCAGCACTGTACTTTAACCAATTATTGGAACAATAGCTTTCGCTCCTTCCCTACATTAACCTTAAGCAATTGGCTTGATGAATTTGCTGCAGATTTAAACGCAAATTTTACCAACTGTATTATTTACGGAAATGAATTTCTTGAATTTACTTTTGATAAAGTAGATGATACAAATTTTGAATATAGTTTTAAAAACTGCTTACTTCGTTTTAGCGAACGTAACAACCCAGTATATAATTGGTATGATTTTAACAATACCACACGTTTTGAAAATATTATTTACGACCAAAACCCTGTTTTCTTAAACAAATCAAAAAATCAATTTCAAATTGAAGAAGGAGTTTCTCCAGCAGATAATACTGGCCAGGAATTATCACCTAGTTTTAACGACATTCTAAATAATATTAGAAATACAGGAAACTATGACATTGGTGCTTATCAAGCAAGTGTTTTCCCTTCGGAAGGTTAAATAATTTTAGTAAAGCGAGCAATATGCTCGCTTTTTTTTAAAACGATTTTGTCACACTCCTTTTTTTTACTCGTCTGTAGTATAGAAACAATAATAAAACTAATAATAGATTTTTTAAAGCATGCTTCAAGTAGACATTATTGAAAAATGCAAACGTAATAATCGTAAAGCACAACTGCAGCTCTACAATAACTATTGTAATGGAATGTTTATTGTTGCTAAAAGATACTTAAAAAATGATGCAGAAGCTGAAGATGCTGTACAAGAAGCTTTTATAAAAGCGTTTACTAAGCTTGGGCAATTTAATTCCGATGTAAGCTTTGGTGCTTGGTTAAAACGTATTGTAATCAATAAGTGCTTAGATGTTTTAAAAGCTAAAAAAGCACAACTCATAACACTTGAGGAAAACCATATGACTATAGTTGATGGTTCAAATGACGACGAGTGGTTAGTGGATGATTCTGTAACAATACATGACGTAATTAATGCAATTAATAATTTGTCGGACAAATATAAGTATGTAGTGTTATTGTATTTAATTGAAGGGTACGATCATAATGAAATAGCTGGTATTCTTCAAATTTCAACAACAGCATCGCGTACACAATTATCTAGAGGCAAACGAAAGTTACAACAAATGTTAACACCTAAATATCATGGCTCAAAACATTAAAAAACTCTTAAAGGAAGACTTAATTAATACTGCTAAAATGCCGGAAGGTCATGAAGCACGTTTTATTCAAAAATTAAATACAAGTAAAACGATTAAAAAACCTTCTATTATTAAATGGCAAAACATAGCTGCAATTTTACTTGTTGCTTTAGGAGTCAGCTACGGTGGTTTTACCTTTTTAAAAACATCATTTGTAAATAAAACCGAAACTATTCAACCTAAACCTATCGAATTAACAAAAACATTAGGAGACGTATCACCTAGTTTAAAAAAAGTAGAAGATTATTATTTAGCCAGCATCAATTTAGAACTATCAAAACTAAAATACACTTCAGAAACAAAAGTACTGTTTGATAGCTACTTGCAGCGTTTAAATGACCTAAATCAAGAATATGATAATTTAAACAAAGAGCTCACATCCACAGGACCAAACGAGCTTACTATTAATGCTTTAATTGACAATTTAAAATTCCGATTAAACTTATTGTATAGGTTGAAGGATCAGTTAAACACCTTAAACAATCAACAAAAAGAAACAACACAAACATCAATTTAATCATCAATCAAAAATCGAAACAGAATGAAAACAATCAAAACACTAATTAGTCTACTATTAATTATCAGTATTAGTAGTAATGCACAAACAAGGTTGCAAAAAACGGCACAAACCATTAAAACATCAAAAGACGTTACTCTTAATTTAAACACGAATAATTGTGCTATTGAATTAGACACCTGGAATAAAGAAAGTATCGAAATTGAAGCCTTTGTAGAAGGAGAAAAACTTAGCAAGCAAGAACTAGAAGAAGCACTTAAAAATTGGAGGCTATCTATTGACGCTTCTACAGATGAAGTAACTATTTCTGCAAAAAATAAAGGAATGAACACATGGCACAGTAATGATATTATTAGTGATCCTGAAGCCAATGTAGTAATTATTGAAGAGCTAAAACATGAACTGGCAGACATGCCTGAGATACATATTGAACAAATTGAAGACATACATGAGTTACCCGAACTCCCGGAGCTCCCTGAATTACCTGAGTTTCCTGAAGGTACACATAGTTTTAATTTTGACTATGATACTTATCAAAAAGAAGGTGATGCTTATATAGAAAAATGGAGTGAACAATTTGAAAAAAAATTTGGGAAAGACTTCTCTAAAAAAATGGAGCAATGGGCAGAGAAAATTGAAAATAATTGGGTAAAAAAACATGAGTCTAAAATAAAACTTCTAGAAGAACAAGTTGAAAGAAGAAATGATTTACTTGAAAAAAGAATAGAAGCTCAACAAAAAAGACATCAAGACAGAATTGTACATATAGAAAAAAGGAGGCTTCATGAAAAAGAAAAAGAGGAATTAGCATCAAAACGACGTGTGAAAATTGAGCGTATTATAAACACTAATACTCCTAAGGCAAAAAGAATTATTAAAATTAAAATGCCTAAAAAAGCCAAAATTAATGCAAATGTACGTCATGGTGAACTTACATTAGCTTCCAATATTAGTAATATTAAAGCTAACCTAGCATACACCAAACTATTAGCAAATAGCATTAATGGAAGTAACACTTCCATTAATGCTTCTTATGCTCCTATACAAATTAAGCAATGGGACTATGGGAAATTAAATTTAAACTATGTAAAAAATGCTACTTTAGAGAATGCAAATAACATTGTTCTTACATCCAACTCTTCTACAACAAAAATTAATAATTTAATTAATAGTGCTATCATTAATGATAGCTTTGGAGAATTAGAAATTTTATCTTTCGGTTCAAATTTCAACAACTTAAATTTAATTATAGAAAATAGTGACGCAATACTAACATTACCAAAAACAGACTTTAATTTGCAGTACAACGGAAAGCAATCATTATTAAAACACCCAAATAATTCAACAAAAGAAAAAGTTACTAATTATAGTATAGGTAATATTGCAACTCCCCAAAAAATTATAGTTAACGCAAAATTTGGGTCAGTATATTTAAAACAATAAAACTACTTATTACTGTTAATTATCACTGTAATATAACGTTTTTACCATTCCATCGGAAAGACCTATTTTAGGTACGTATATTTTCTTCGCTCCCGACCATTTCATGGCATTTAAATAAATTTTTAAAGCAGGTATTATAACATCTGCTCTATCTGGATTCAAACCTATTTCAGAAACTCTATCTGAATAAGACATAGCATTAAAAAAATGATATTGTGCATTTAAGAAGATATATGACAATGGCTTTTCTACTCCTTTGCCAGATAGCTTATGAATCTTATTTATGTTTCCTCCAGAGCCAATCATTATAACCTTATGCAAATCTTTGGTATTTACCTTAATCCAGTCTTTAATTTTTTCCCAGATTTTTACTTCATTATCCATTTTATTAATTAAACGAACGGTACCTACTTTAAATGATTTTGATTTAATTATTCTTCCATTTGAGAAAATAGTTAATTCGGTACTCCCCCCCCCAACATCTACGTATAAATAATTGGTGTCTTGATTAATAAAGTTTTTCAAATCTGTTGAGGCTATAATTGCCGCTTCCTTTTTACCATCAATAATTTCAATATTAACTTTACTAGCTTCTTTGATTAACTTAACAACATTATCACCATTTTTAGCTTCACGTAAAGCCGATGTAGCACAAGCCATATATTTTATAACACCATATGATTTCATTAACAACCTGAACGCATTCATGGTATCCTTCATTTTAGTAATATTTGCTTCTGAGATTTCTCCGGAAGTAAAAGCATCTTGTCCTAAACGAATTGGAACACGTACTAATGAACTTTTTTTGAATTTAGGATCTTTTCCTTTTTCTTCTATAACATTAGCAATTAGCATTCTAACAGCATTAGAACCCACGTCAATGGCAGCATATTTTTTTATTATCATTTTGCTATTGTAGTTTATTAATGTAATATTCGTATGTTTCTACTTGTGACCGTACTGGTTTTTTAGTTGGTTTTCTGTAAGAGTTGTCCTGTTTTTTTGAATATACTCTTGCCTTTACAGTATCATTCCAACATATCAAAAATGTATCAATCAATTCTTGTTTTATAGCTTCATCATAAATTGGACAGGTCACCTCTACTCTATTATCTAAATTTCTTGTCATCCAATCTGATGACGATATATATACACTCTCTTCTCCTTTTGCTCCAAAAATCATTAATCTTGGATGCTCTAAATATTTATCAACAATACTTATTGCCTCAATATTTTCACTCATTCCTTCTACACCAGGTATTAAGCAACAAATACCTCTTACAATCATTTGTATTTTTACACCTGCATTACTTGCTTCATAAAGTTTGTCAACCATTTTATAACTGGTAATACTATTCAGTTTGAGTTTTATTTCCGCAGGCAAACCTGCTTTTGCTTTTGCAATTTCTTTATCTATTAGTTTTAAAAATGCATTTTTAGCATAATGAGGAGAAACTAATAAGTGTTTATATTTATTTACTATATAATTAGTTTCTAAAAAATTAAACACCTTCCTTAAGTCTTTCAAAATTTGCTGATTGGAGGTAAACAGGGTGTAATCTGTATAAATTTTTGCTGTTGCACTATTAAAGTTACCCGTACTAATAAAGCCATAAAGTTTTATTTTTTTATCCTCAAAACGCTCTACCAAACACACTTTACTATGTACTTTTAATCCTTTAACCCCAAAAATTAATTTAATACCTTCATCTTGCATTTTTTTTGCATACTCCATATTTGACGTTTCGTCAAATCTAGCCTGCAATTCAATTTGCACAGTAACATCCTTTCCGTTTTTTGCGGCATTAATTAAAGAACTAGCCACATGCGAAACTTTTGCCAAACGGTAAATAGTTATTTTTATCGTTTTTACTTGTGGATCTAACGCAGCTTCTCGCAAAAATTTGATAATATAGGAAAAAGAATGATAGGGAGCATATTGCAAAAAATCTTTCTCAGCAACCTTTTTAAATAGTTTATCATTTAAAGAAACTCCTTTTATTGGCACAGGTTTTTCCTTTGCATATAATAACTCTTTCCTTCCTAAGTTTGGAAAATTCATATAGTCTCTTCTAAAATGATATCGTCCTCCAGGTATCACACTGTCATTGGTTTCAACATCCATTTTACGCATTAAAAAACTAAGTGTATCTGCTGCTATTTTTTTATCATACACAAAACGAACAGGATCTCCATCTGCCCTATTTTTAACGCTTTTAGAGAGTTTTTCTAAAAAACTAACTCCTAAATCAGATTCAATATCTAACTCAGCATCTCGTGTTATTTTTATCATGTGCGCCTCAATACTTTCATAACTAAAAATATCAAAAATAGAATTAAGATTATACCGAATTAAATCATCTAAAAGAATAATATAATCTTTCCCTTCCACTTTAGGCAATACAACAAAACGATAAACGCTTCTCGGAATTTCTAGCAACGCATACTTATTTTCTGTAGCTGACAATTTCATTTTCACTGCCAAATAAGCCGAAGAATCTTTTAGTCTAGGCATTGGCTTATTATCATTTAAAACAATAGCCATTAATGCTGGACTTACTTTATTCAAATAAAAGTCACGTATAAACTCTTTATGTAAAGTGTTAGTGATATTCGTTTCATTTAAAACAAATATGTTTTCTTTTTCTAATTTAGAATACACCTCATCTAAAATGGCTAAGCTTTCTGACTGTTGTGCAATAACTTGTTTTGTTATTAACTCGAGTAACTCCTTAGCTTTATAAACTCCAAGTGCCTTACGTCCGCCCTTACCAGCTTCTGAAATACGCTTAACAGTTGCATAACGTACCTTAAAGAATTCATCTAAATTATTAGAAAATATTCCTATAAAACGTAAACGTTCTAACAAAGGAACCGAAGGATCTGCTGCTTCTTGCAGTACACGGGCATTAAATTGCAACCAACTTAACTCTCTGTTTATATACCTTTCTTTTTGATTTGTCATATAGTAGTGTAAAAACTATAATTAGTATTTAAGCTGTTTCGGAAATAGTTTATATACTGTTTTGCCTTTATTAAGGTTTTTCCAAGAATCAATATTAAAATCAATTACTATAAAACCACAGGTAGGTACAGAATCTATATCTATTGTACCAAATGTATTGACAAAGTCAGTAACTGCAAAATTATGAGCAAAAATCATTAAAATATTTACCTTATCATTACATTCAAGTATCGTTTTTATTAATTTTTCTCCTGAAAAATCATACAATTCATTTTTAATATGAAAAATGGTGTCTGAAAAACCCCACACTTCTTTAAATACTTCTGCAGTCTGTTGTGTTCTTCTAGCAGGAGAACATAAAACCATTTCTGGTGGCACTATAATATCTTTTGTTTTTTTTGAAACAAGATTAGCATCAAAAAAACCACGCTTTTTTAAAGGTCGTTTCACGTCAGGAAGTTGATTTTCCCAAGAAGATTTAGCATGTCTTACTATATATAATCGTTTCATTTACAAATACATAAAATCAGTTATTTACTTATCACTAAATATAGGTATTTTTAACTTTTTTTGTTAAAAAATTAAATATTATTGTAAAAATTAACACTTTTTGTTGTATATTTATCTTCCCTAGAAAATGTAATCATACATTTTTCATATTAAACTTACCTTTGTTTTCCCACAAACAAAAAAACTTCTTTTTCATTAAATAATAAATTAAAGCGTCCCAAGTTTAGCTTTGAATGTTTCCTCCGTATGTTATCATTTAATTAATGAAATCATTTGGAGTTATGAGAAATTTATATTTATCCGCCGTAGCATTTTTTCTTTTAGTGCTTTCTACAAACATCGTACATGCGCAATTGTTGCCAGACGATGACTTAAGAGATTTAGATTTAGGGTGTAATTCTAACAATTACACTCAATTAGAGGTATTTTTATCGGGTAGCCCTATAGACCCAACTATACCAGTAGCACCATGTGATGTTGGCCCACCAGCTGACACCGTTGTTGCTTATATTTGGGCACGATATACTTCAAACTCAAACTCAACAGTATATGCTTTTACTATATTCTCTGATTTAATATTAAATCATCAAGACGGAACAAGCGACACTACTTTTTACCAACACTGTATGGGGGATTTACCAAGTGCTAATGGAGGAGTTGTCAATGAAGTACTAGTAGATGTAATAAACTGGACTTGTGGAGACGAAATAATTCTTTCAAACACAACTTTAGGGTGGATAACAAACAGTACTACTTGTGCCATTGTTGATTTAGCTGACTTTAATAAAGCACAATGTGATAACGTAGGAGATATAGTAGTAGACGCACCTTTGGTAGCAAATTATATTACTGATGTAGATTGTTCATCGGACTTTACTCTAGATTTCACCTCTACAACTTCAGGAGGATTAATTAGAAACCCAAATGACCCTATAGATGTATTAATACCGAATCCATATCAATATACATGGGATTGGGGACACAGTGGTGTTGGTACAGGGCCAGTTGAAGGACCAAGTGCGTTCCTTCCTGCCGACGCTGTTTTTACACATACTTTTCCTAGCGCGGGTACATATAGTGTTACTTTAACAGTTAATGACGGAGCAGGAGAATCTGATACTATTATAAAAGATGTAACTGTATACCCTTCATTATCTCTATCAGAAACCCATACTGATGTTACTTGTGGAGGAGATAATAATGGAAGTATCGATTTGTCTGTATCTGGAGGATTAGCTCCTTATACTTATGATTGGGACAATGATGGATTAGAAGATCCTGATAATGATTCACAAGACTTAAATAACCTTTCTCCAGGAACATACACAGTAATTGTTACAGATGCTAACGGTTGTGAAGATCAATTAAGTGTTATAATAGAAGACGGTGATAACACCCCTCCTACCGCATCAAAACCTGATCCAATAAATGTACAATGTAGTGATGACGTACCAGACCCTGATATTTTAGTAGTTGATGATGAAGCTGACAATAGTGGTAACCCACCAACAGTTATTTGGGTTTCAGATACATCAAATAACTTAAGTTGTCCAGAAACTATTGAGCGTGTATATACAGTTACTGATGCATGTAACAATTCAATAAATGTAACTCAAATCATTACGATTGACGATACTATTGCGCCAGTAATTGAAACGGCACCTGCCAACATTACCGTAGAATGTATTGAGGATGTTCCTGCTATGATTAGCTTGAACTATTCTGATAACTGTGATGCCAGTGGTACTGTACTTGGAGTGGATAGTACTCTTGTAGGTGATACTTGTGGTGGAACCATTACACGTACTTGGAATGTAGCTGATAGCTGTGGAAACAATGCCATTGAAGTAGCACAAATCATTACGATTGACGATACTATTGCGCCAGTAATTGAAGCGGCACCTGC
>CANLRK010000012.1 GCA_947493535.1 uncultured Flavobacteriaceae bacterium
AAAAAAAATCCTCAAGAAGATATCATCTTGAGGATTTAATAAAAGAAGGCGGCGACCTACTCTCCCACATAATTGCAGTACCATCGGCGCTAATGGACTTAACTTCTCTGTTCGGAATGGTAAGAGGTGAGCCCCATTGCAATAACCACCTTAAGCTTTACGTGTTACTTTAACAACACGGTTACCTAAAATTTAAGCAACTAATAAGTTAACATATTGAGATATAAAAAACAGCTATAAAATAATAAGAAAGAGCGTACATAAGCCTACGGGTTATTAGTATCACTCGGCTATGACATTACTGCCTTTACACCTATGACCTATCAACGTTGTCATCTCCAACGACCCTTTAAAGAAATCTCATCTTGTGGTGGGTTTCGCGCTTATATGCTTTCAGCGCTTATCCCTTCCGAACGTAGCTACTCAGCAATGCTCCTGGCGGAACAACTGATGCACCAGAGGTTCGTCCAACTCGGTCCTCTCGTACTAGAGTCAGATCCACGCAAATTTCTAACGCCCACAGCAGATAGAGACCGAACTGTCTCACGACGTTCTGAACCCAGCTCGCGTGCCACTTTAATGGGCGAACAGCCCAACCCTTGGGACCTTCTCCAGCCCCAGGATGTGACGAGCCGACATCGAGGTGCCAAACCCCCCCGTCGATGTGAGCTCTTGGGGGAGATCAGCCTGTTATCCCCGGCGTACCTTTTATCCTTTGAGCGATGGCCCTTCCATGCGGAACCACCGGATCACTATGCTCTACTTTCGTACCTGGTCGACCTGTATGTCTCTCAGTCAAGCTCCCTTATGCCATTGCACTCTACGCACGGTTACCAAGCGTGCTGAGGGAACCTTTAGAAGCCTCCGTTACTCTTTTGGAGGCGACCACCCCAGTCAAACTACCCACCACGCACTGTCCTCATTGCTGAGTTAGGCTTCAGATAAGCAAAGGGTCGTATTTCAACAATGACTCCACAACGCCTGGCGACGCCGCTTCAAAGTCTCCGACCTATCCTACACATTACTTATCCAAAGTCAATACGAAGCTATAGTAAAGGTGCACGGGGTCTTTTCGTCCCGCTGCGGGTAATCGGCATCTTCACCGATACTACAATTTCACCGAGCTCATGGCTGAGACAGTGTCCAGATCGTTGCACCATTCGTGCAGGTCGGAACTTACCCGACAAGGAATTTCGCTACCTTAGGACCGTTATAGTTACGGCCGCCGTTTACTGGGGCTTCATTTCATTGCTTCGCCGAAGCTAACAACTCCACTTAACCTTCCAGCACCGGGCAGGTGTCAGGCCCTATACATCATCTTTCGATTTAGCAGAGCCCTGTGTTTTTGATAAACAGTCGCCTGGACCTTTTCACTGCGGCCCATCCGAAGATGGGCGACGCTTCTCCCGAAGTTACGCGTCGATTTTGCCTAGTTCCTTAGCCATGAATCTCTCGAGCTCCTTAGAATTCTCATCCCAACTACCTGTGTCGGTTTAGGGTACGGGCTGCTTCACTCGCTTTTCTTGGAAGTCGATTCGCTAGATTATCACCTTGGCCGTAGCCTCAGTGTACTATCGGGGTGTTACCACTCCCTTCAACGCACTATTCCGTCAGTGCGCACTAACTATTCGCCTCCGTCACTTTTATCGTGAGCAGGTACAGGAATATTAACCTGTTGTCCATCCACTACCCCTTTCGGGTTCGCGTTAGGTCCCGACTAACCCTCAGCTGATTAGCATAGCTGAGGAAACCTTAGTCTTTCGGAGTGCGGGTTTCTCGCCCGCATTATCGTTACTTATGCCTACATTTTCTTTTGTAGCTGCTCCAGCATACCTCGCAGTACACCTTCTACGCCACTACAATGCTCCCCTACCACTTTTTCAAGTCCATAGCTTCGGTGGTATATTTATGCCCGATTATTATCCATGCTCGTCCGCTCGACTAGTGAGCTGTTACGCACTCTTTAAATGAATGGCTGCTTCCAAGCCAACATCCTAGCTGTCTAAGCAGACAAACCTCGTTTTTTCAACTTAATATACACTTGGGGACCTTAGCTGATGGTCTGGGTTCTTTCCCTCTCGGACATGGACCTTAGCACCCATGCCCTCACTGCTGATGAACATTTTATAGCATTCGGAGTTTGTCAGGAATTGGTAGGCGGTGAAGCCCCCGCATCCAATCAGTAGCTCTACCTCTATAAAACTATAAATCAACGCTGCACCTAAATGCATTTCGGGGAGTACGAGCTATTTCCGAGTTTGATTGGCCTTTCACCCCTACCCACAGGTCATCCCAAGACTTTTCAACGTCAACGGGTTCGGTCCTCCACTTTGGGTTAACAAAGCTTCAACCTGCCCATGGGTAGATCACACGGTTTCGCGTCTACCGATACTAACTATGGTCGCCCTATTCAGACTCGCTTTCGCTACGGATCCGCACCTGAAGTGCTTAACCTTGCTAATATCGGTAACTCGTAGGCTCATTATGCAAAAGGCACGCCGTCACCCTAATGGGCTCCGACCGCTTGTAAGCGCATGGTTTCAGGATCTTTTTCACTCCCTTATTCAGGGTTCTTTTCACCTTTCCCTCACGGTACTGGTTCACTATCGGTCTCTCAGGAGTATTTAGCCTTAACGGATGGTCCCGCCAGATTCATACAGGATTACACGTGTCCCGCACTACTCAGGATACCACTATCTAATGCGCTCTTACTTATACGGGACTATCACCCTCTGCGGTCAGTCTTTCCAAACTGTTCTAATTCAATAACACTCGAATATCGTGGTCCTACAACCCCAACATTGCCGTAACAACATTGGTTTGGGCTAATCCGCGTTCGCTCGCCACTACTAACGGAATCACTTTTGTTTTCTTCTCCTCCGGGTACTTAGATGTTTCAGTTCTCCGGGTTTGCTTCCTCGAAAGGATGACATATCTTCAATATGCCGGGTTGCCCCATTCGGAAATCTACGGTTCATAAGGTATGTGCCCCTCACCGTAGCTTATCGCAGCTTATCACGTCCTTCATCGCCTCTGAGAGCCTAGGCATTCCCCATGCGCCCTTATTTAGCTTATTGTACTTTTTATTACTCTATTATTCTTATTTAACTTTTATTTGATAACTAGTTCTTTAACTAGCTATCGCTCGTGTTTTTTAATCTCAATATGTCAATGAACGTTTTTCTTGTTATACAGCTCTTGTTTTTTTACTAGAAAGCACTAAAAACATTACTTCTAATAAACTAAAAACAAAAACCTAAAGAATCGTGGAGAATATCGGAGTCGAACCGATGACCTCCTGCGTGCAAGGCAGGCGCTCTAGCCAGCTGAGCTAATCCCCCAATTTGAAATTCAGAATTTTTGAATTCAGAATTACGAATTTAGAATCCTCTCACTCCTAGAATTTCCTTAAAAAAAATTGTAGTCTCAGGCAGACTCGAACTGCCGACCTCTACATTATCAGTGTAGCGCTCTAACCAGCTGAGCTATGAGACTCTACTATTTTCTTTCGTTCTTTTTATTTAATTAACAGCTAAAGTAAACACATTATGCGTAAATCATTCTTCTAATCGTAAGATTCTTTCTCTAGAAAGGAGGTGTTCCAGCCGCACCTTCCGGTACGGCTACCTTGTTACGACTTAGCCCTAGTTATCAGTTTTACCCTAGGCCGCTCCTCTCGGTGACGGACTTCAGGCACCCCCAACTTCCATGGCTTGACGGGCGGTGTGTACAAGGCCCGGGAACGTATTCACCGGATCATGGCTGATATCCGATTACTAGCGATTCCAGCTTCACGGAGTCGAGTTGCAGACTCCGATCCGAACTGAGATAGGTTTTAAGGATTCGCTCCTACTCGCGTAGTGGCTGCCCTCTGTACCTACCATTGTAGCACGTGTGTAGCCCAGGACGTAAGGGCCGTGATGATTTGACGTCATCCCCACCTTCCTCGCGGTTTGCACCGGCAGTCTTGTTAGAGTTCCCGACATTACTCGATGGCAACTAACAACAGGGGTTGCGCTCGTTATAGGACTTAACCTGACACCTCACGGCACGAGCTGACGACAACCATGCAGCACCTTGTAAGTAGTCCGAAGAAAGATCTATCTCTAAATCAT
This sequence comes from uncultured Flavobacteriaceae bacterium, assembly GCA_947493535.1. Classification (GTDB taxonomy): domain Bacteria; phylum Bacteroidota; class Bacteroidia; order Flavobacteriales; family Flavobacteriaceae. Next base: position 4,116 of record CANLRK010000012.1, read on the forward strand.
GCAACCTACATTTAAGCCCTGGTAAGGTTCCTCGCGTATCATCGAATTAAACCACATGCTCCACCGCTTGTGCGGGCCCCCGTCAATTCCTTTGAGTTTCATTCTTGCGAACGTACTCCCCAGGTGGGATACTTATCACTTTCGCTTAGCCACTCAGAATAAATTCCGAACAGCTAGTATCCATCGTTTACGGCGTGGACTACCGGGGTATCTAATCCCGTTCGCTCCCCACGCTTTCGTCCATCAGTGTCAATATATTGTTAGTGATCTGCCTTCGCAATCGGTATTCCATGTAATCTCTAAGCATTTCACCGCTACACTACATATTCTAACCACTTCACAATAATTCAAGACTAACAGTATCAAAGGCAGTTCCACAGTTAAGCTGCGGGATTTCACCTCTGACTTATCAGTCCACCTACGGACCCTTTAAACCCAATGATTCCGGATAACGCTTGCACCCTCCGTATTACCGCGGCTGCTGGCACGGAGTTAGCCGGTGCTTATTCTTACAGTACCGTCAAGCTGGTACACGTACCAGTGTTTCTTCCTGTATAAAAGCAGTTTACAACCCATAGGGCAGTCATCCTGCACGCGGCATGGCTGGATCAGAGTTGCCTCCATTGTCCAATATTCCTCACTGCTGCCTCCCGTAGGAGTCTGGTCCGTGTCTCAGTACCAGTGTGGGGGATCTCCCTCTCAGGACCCCTACCTATCGTTGCCTAGGTAAGCCGTTACCTTACCTACTAGCTAATAGGACGCATGCTCATCTCATACCGTAACCTTTACTGTTATTCCGATGCCAAAATAACAGACCATGAGGTATTAATCTTCGTTTCCAAAGGCTATCCCTCAGTATGAGGCAGATTGCATACGCGTTACGCACCCGTGCGCCGGTCGTCATCTTTGTGCAAGCACAAAATGTTACCCCTCGACTTGCATGTGTTAAGCCTGCCGCTAGCGTTCATCCTGAGCCAGGATCAAACTCTTCATCGTTAAATTTTAAATATTATTAAACCTTAACAACTAAAAGAAATTTTGATATACTCAAAATGGTTTACTTTAATTATTATTGTATTATTATTCCTAATAATACGCGCTGTCAATCAATATGTCAATGAACTAACCTCTTAAAGGCTTTTTCTTGTCGAGT
>CANLRK010000013.1 GCA_947493535.1 uncultured Flavobacteriaceae bacterium
AACATAGCTGCATTACTAAATGAAGCAGACGCTGTTGATTGACAGCTACCATTATCACCAATTACGGTATATGAAGTACCTACAGTCATTCCAGAGATTACACCCCCAGCACCTACAGTAGGTCCTGCTGGAGTAAACACATAAGTTAAGGTACCATCATAGTTCGAAATTGTACTAGTCCCATCAGCAGCACAAGTAGGTGCTACCGAAGTTATCGTTGGTACCGCAGGCACAGACAACTGCGCTAAGTTACTAAACGAAGCAGAAGCTGCAGACGTACAGTCTGTATTCGCCGCTGTTACGGTATATGAAGTCCCTACAGTCATTCCAGAGATTGCACCCCCAGCACCTACAGTAGGTCCAGCCGGAGTAAAGGTATACGTTAGCGTACCATCGTAGTTCGAAATTGTACTAGTTCCATCAGCAGCACAAGTAGGCGCTACCGAAGATATAGTTGGAACAGCCGGTGTAATCAACATAGCTGCATTACTAAATGAAGCAGACGCTGTTGATTGACAGCTACCATTATCACCAATTACGGTATATGAAGTCCCTACAGTCATTCCAGAGATAGCTCCTCCAGCCCCTACAGTAGGTCCTGCCGGAGTAAATACATAAGTTAATGTACCATCATAGTTTGATATTGTACTGGTACCATCCGCAGCACAAGTAGGCGCTACTGAAGTTATCGTTGGTACCGCAGGCACAGACAACTGTGCTAAGTTACTAAACGAAGCAGAAGCTGCAGACGTACAGTCAGCATTAGCTGCAGTTACGGTATATGAAGTACCTACAGTCATTCCAGAGATAGCTCCTCCAGCCCCTACAGTAGGTCCTGCTGGTGTAAAGACATAAGTTAATGTACCATCATAGTTAGAAATAGTACTGGTCCCATCCGCAGCACAAGTAGGCGCTACTGAAGTTATCGTTGGTGTAGCCGGTGTAATCAACATAGCTGCATTACTAAATGAAGCCGATGCTGTAGATTGACAGCTACCATTATCACCAATTACAGTATATGAAGTCCCTACGGTCATTCCAGAGATAGCTCCTCCAGCCCCTACAGTAGGTCCTGCTGGTGTAAAGACATAAGTTAATGTACCATCATAGTTTGATATTGTACTAGTACCATCCGCAGCACAAGTAGGCGCTACTGAAGTTATCGTTGGTGTAGCCGGTGTAATCAACATAGCTGCATTACTAAACGAAGCAGAAGCTGCAGACGTACAGTCAGCATTAGCTGCAGTTACGGTATATGAAGTACCTACAGTCATTCCAGAGATAGCTCCTCCAGCCCCTACAGTAGGTCCTGCTGGTGTAAACACATAAGTTAATGTACCATCATAGTTAGAAATAGTACTGGTCCCATCCGCAGCACAAGTAGGCGCTACCGAAGTTATCGTTGGTGTAGCCGGTGTAATCAACATAGCTGCATTACTAAATGAAGCCGATGCTGTAGATTGACAGCTACCATTGTCACCAATTACAGTATAAGAAGTCCCTACAGTCATTCCAGAGATAGCTCCTCCAGCCCCTACAGTAGGTCCTGCCGGAGTAAATACATAAGTTAAAGTACCATCATAGTTCGAAATTGTACTGGTACCATCCGCAGCACAAGTAGGCGCTACTGAAGTTATCGTTGGTACAGCTGGAACTGGATTAACAGTAATAGTAACTGTTTCAGGAATACCAGCACATATAGGTGTTGTTCCAGTAGGTGTAACCGTATAAGTTACCGTTTGAACAACATTTGTAGTGTTTACTAATACATCATTAATTAATGCAGTATTTTGTGTAGTTAAACTTTCTCCCGTTACATTAGGGTTGTCGGTTGCAATCCATGTGAATGTAGCTGGAATATCACTAGTTAATGTAAAGTTAGTATTTTGACTAGAACAAATAGCTCCTGTTGCTAAGTTTGTCATTACAGGAGGTGTACAACATAATTGTGTTGAAGCTACAGTTTTGATTTCATCAATTGTACATCCGATATCTCCCCATGCTCCAAATTCACCATCAGCAAAAGTTTTTATAGAAACGGAACAATCAGTTGTTCCAGCTCCACAGTTTCCACCAGGTCCAACCGTTAAGGTAAAACAAAGTGTATAATCAAAAGTATTTGTCCCGCAACTAGGATAATCTCCATCACCAAAAGAATCATCTGGATCAGTTGGATCATTACCCGTACATTGTCCTGTAGCAGGGTCATAAGAAGACAAGAAATACCAACCTGCAGGCATAGGTGTTCCCGCAGGGTAATATCCGTTTACATTATAAGTGGCTGACCCTGCAGGGAACCATTGCCATGATCCTGCTGCTTCACCAGCACAAGGATTTTGTGGTCCTGCAGGCCCTGGAGGCCCCGTTGCTTGAATTACTCCATTTACATTTAAAGGAGTTCCAATATTTACTGGCATTCCATCTGCATCAAAAGAAGCTGGATCCCAACAATCACCAAATGTAGGAACAAAAGCTCCTATATAGTTACAGTTTACTTGCTCCCAGTCGGTAAGGTTATAACAAAAAGTTACTTGCTCACCAGGTAAATAAGGTCCTGCTAAAGGTGATCCCATAGAAGTTGCTGTAGCTGCGATGCTACTATTAGTATTACAGGCACTGGCGTCAACATTTTGAGTTACACATAAATCAAAATTTCCAGAAGAACCAGAAACATTCGAAACAGCAATCAAATATGTTGTTCCAGCAGAAACAGCAACACCAGTAGAGGAAGCAGTACCTCCAGTACCTTCGTTACAATGAACCGTGGTGTATGTTGTACAGTCTGCCGTAGAGAATAAAACAAATTCTGGAGTAGTCATGTCTCCACTAGTTAAATTGATATCTAATGTAGCAGTATTAGCATCAGTTGTAATAGAATACCATACGGTACTATTAGGCATATCTTGACAGTTAGCACCTGCAAAATCCGGTCCAGAAGTAGCACCGGTGTTACAGTCGTTTACACAGGCAGCCCCACCACCTGGTGCATTTAGTGTTAAAGTTGCTGGCGAACCACAATCTTCATTGTCAACACAACCAGGTACAACTAAAGGATTGGTTACACAAACAGATAAGGTTCCGCTAGTGTCATTACTATCACTAGAAACAATAACCCAATAAGTAGTACCCGCGGTAAGACCGTTGGTTACTCCTGATATTGAAGCATAGTTACCGTTTTGATCGATACAGTTTTCTACTGTAAATGTTCCTCCACAAGTTCCATCACT
>CANLRK010000014.1 GCA_947493535.1 uncultured Flavobacteriaceae bacterium
ATGACTGTAGGGACTTCATATACCGTAACAGCGGCGAATACCGACTGTACGTCTGCAGCTTCTGCTTCGTTTAGTAATGCTGCGCAGTTAGCTAATCCAGCTATAACATCATTAACATCTAACTCGCCTATATGTGCTGAGGATGATGCTGAATTCTATATTGAAGGAACACCTAACGCAGTAGTAACTTATACTATTGACGGCGGAGGGAACCAAACAGTTACATTAGATGGAACTGGTAACGCTACAATAACTGTAGCTACTATTTTAACCACAACAAGTGTAACTATCGATTTAAGTGATATTAACGACTTAGCGGTAGGTTGTAATACTGCCTTAGCAGACTCTGAAACTGTAACTGTTAATCCTCATGCTTATGCTGGGGAAGATGTTGAAGAGCATGTTTGTCCGCAAACTGCTACAGCTATACACTTACAAGACTTATTAATAGGTGAAGATGCTGGTGGTACTTGGGTACAACTAGCAGGAATAGGTGGAACATTCAATCCAATGTCTGCAATATTTACTCCTTCAGTAGGTACTCAAACGGCTATTTTTGAATATACCGCTCCTGGTATAGCTCCTTGTCCGGATGATGTAAGTATTGTTACTGTATATGTACATGAACAACCTGTAGCAGGTACTGATGGAAGTACTGAGGTTTGTGAAACAGATACCACAGTTATTGATTTATACAGTTTAATTACTGGTGAAGATACTGGTGGAGAATGGACACAAACTGGTGGTACAGGAGGTACTTTTGATGCTACGGCAGGTACATTTACCCCTGCAGTAGGAGCTACTACAAGTACTTTTGAATATACTATATTAGGGGTTGATGCTTGTTTAACAGTTTCAAGTACAGCAACTGTAAATATTAATGCTACGCCTGTTATTACTCCTCTTGCCAATCAAGAGCACTGTGATAGCTATATGCTTCCAGTAATTAACGGTACTAACCTTACTGGTAACCAAATGTACTATACTGGAACTAACGGTACTGGTACAGCGTATGCTGAAGGCACAACATTAAACTATGCTGACTTTGCTACATACCCTGTTACCTTATACATCTACGATGCTAGTGGCACAGGAAACATGTGTAGTGACGAGGAAAGCTTTGAGTTAATCATCAATGCTACACCTGATATTACTCCTCTTGCTAATCAAGAGCACTGTGATAGCTATATGCTTCCGGTAATTAATGGTACTGACCTTACTGGTAACCAAATGTACTATACTGGAACTAACGGTACTGGTACAGCTTACGCAGCAGGTACAACATTAAACTATGCTGACTTTGCTACATACCCTGTTATGCTATACATCTACGATGCTAGTGGTACAGGAAACATGTGTAACGATGAAGAAAGCTTTGAGTTAATCATCAATGCTACACCTGATGTAAGCCCACTTGCTAACCAAGAAGTTTGTGATAGTTATGAACTTCCTGTGATTAATGGTACTGACCTTACTGGTAACCAAATGTACTATACTGGAACTAACGGTACTGGTACAGCTTACGCAGCAGGTACAACATTAAACTATGCTGACTTTGCTACATACCCTGTTACGCTATACATCTACGATGCTAGTGGTACAGCTAATATGTGTAGTGATGAAGAAAGCTTTGAATTAATCATCAATGCTACACCTGATATTACTCCTCTTGCTAATCAAGAGCACTGTGATAGCTATATGCTTCCAGTAATTAATGGTACTGACCTTTCTGGTAACCAAATGTACTATACTGCTGCAGGTGGTACAGGTACAGCATATGCTGAAGGCACAACATTAAACTATGCTGACTTTGCTACCTATCCTGTTACGCTATACATCTACGATGCTAATGGTACTGGAAACATGTGTAGTGATGAAGAAAGCTTTGAGTTAATCTTAAATGAAACTCCTACTGCTTTCCCATTCGCAATACCTGCATTATGTGATGCACCAGACAGTAATGATGGAATTGATGTTATTTTCGACTTAACTATCGATAATGCAAGTTTATTAAACGGTCAAACTGGTATTAACGTGAGTTACTACTTAACTGCAGCAGAAGCTAACGCAGCTAGTAACCCTATTACCAATGAAACTGCTTATGCTAACATTGCTAATCCGCAAACAATATATGTGCGTTTAGAAAATGGAGCTACTGGTTGTTATACTGTGACTACTGTTGACTTAGTAGTAAACAGCTTAACTGCAAATGCACCAACAGCATTATATGCTTGTGATGATGATAATGATACTTTCGGATACTTTAACTTAGAAGATGCTACCAATGAAATTACTGGTGGAGATCCTAACTTAATTGTTACCTATTATGAAACTGCTGCACAAGCAGAATTAGGTGCTGCTTCTGGAGCAAATATCGATACAAGTGTACCATATCAAAACATTGATACGGATGGTGATGGTTTAGGAATTACACAAACTATTTATATTAGAGTTGATGATCCTACTACTGGATGTTATTTCTTAAACCCAGCTACCACTACCCTAACATTAAACGTGCTTCCTAGCCCAGAATTACCAGATGGTGATTTAGTGTATGCTTCTTGTGAAGATGCGGGTAGTGACGATGGTTT
>CANLRK010000015.1 GCA_947493535.1 uncultured Flavobacteriaceae bacterium
GCAGACGCTGTTGATTGACAGCTACCATTATCACCAATTACGGTATATGAAGTCCCTACAGTCATTCCAGAGATTGCACCTCCAGCACCTACAGTAGGTCCAGCCGGAGTAAATACATAAGTTAAAGTACCATCATAGTTCGAAATTGTACTAGTCCCATCAGCAGCACACGTAGGCGCTACAGAAGTTATCGTTGGAGTAGGTGGTGTAGTTCCTGAAGTTAAGGTTACTGATCCAACAGAACAACCTGCTGTTCCTGTATCAATATTGGTATATGTTCCTGCACCTAAACCTGTGATGTATAAAGTTCCTGTAGTGTCGGTTGTTAGGTTTACGGATTGTGGATTTCCTAAAGGATCATCATAAGTTACTGTATATGATGTGTTAGCTAGTAAAAGAGATATTTGAATGATACCATCTGTAGCGCCACAAGAGGTTGGGTCTAATCCGACTTCATATGGACAACAGTCTGTTGACCCAGCTCCTGGGTTACCAGCATTTGTTTGTGTTAAAGTGATATAACCAGGGTCTCCGTTAAAGTTAGTGACTAAAAACATATAAAATTCACCTACTTGAGCGTTTGGTATAGTTGCTGTTTCTATTGCAGCAATAGAATAGCTACAATCTACAGCGGTACCAGTACAGCTATGAGCTCCGGTACAATCTCCAGTAGTGAAATCTAAACACGCATCACCAGGGCTATTAAAAGGGCCCCATACGGCATAATCTACATCTAACCCCGTTCCTGTTCCTCCAGGTCCTGTAGTTTGTTCTATGTCTACAATAATATCACCAGCTTGTCCTACTTCTATGAAATACCATGCAGGGTTAGGTGCGGAACCTAAACATGTATTATCTACAACTGCAGATGGAGCGTCAGGAACACAATCAGTATCAGCAGTATTTTCAAATTCTAAAACTCCAGCATCAGCACAAAATGCACCAGATCCACCGCAAACAGAATTTGCAGGAGGTGTTACACCACCAGGGATGGTATCACCACCAGGTGTAGTTGTACAGGTGATGTCTGCTTCCCAACCACCATAACTAACTGATCCATCTGATTCAAATGTAATGGTGATACATCCTGATGGATCACTAGAGGCAATATAGGTTCCTGAGGTACAAGCTCCTATATCTGGTGGACTTGTATCTCCATAAGTACCTATTACAGTACCTCCAGTACCTGTTCCTTCATAGAAAGTTAAAAAATCCCAAGGTTCTCCTTCAACGTCAAAAGAGATAAATTCAAATTGAATATAAGTTCCAGGTGTGTCTGGACATATTGTGATTTGATAGTTTTCATTAGGACTATAGTCTCCTCCAGCACCCCCAGAGTCAACAAAGGTATTTCCACAGGTCCCTGTTAGTACAGTTCCTTCTGAAGCAATATTAATTTGTGCTTGTCCTATAAAAAATGTAAAGGCAGCTATAATGAATAGTATTTTTTTCATGAGTGGGTTAGTTAATAGGGTAAACAATCATTATATAATCAGAATCAGCAATCCTGTAGATAATTTTCTTATTAGGAGTCATTGATATTGCGTATTTTAAAGGATTAAATGAGCCTTTTTGATACGAGTAATCTCTTTGAATTGAAGCGTTGTATTTGTTATTTAATGGAAGAGATTTTGTTGATTTGAAATTCTTACCCTGATATTCAGGGCGATACTCTACAACAACTTGTTTTTTTAAAAAGTTTGTCAGTAGGGTATACCTGTAAGAATTGTTATTGTAAACTAAATCGGTGGTTTTATCTTGAAAAATTTCTGTGATACAGTTTTTGATAAATTCATCTGAATGTATTCCTTTTTCAAAATCTTGAGAATAAAGGAGTGATGATGCTAATGTAAACGTTAGAATAAATAGTGTAAGTTTTTTTTTCATAACTCGGGTGTTAGTATTTTGGCAAATATGCTTTTTCAAAGCAAAAAATAATTGGTTATACTTTTTATAACGCATAAAATGAATTATTCCCTACCTGAAATAGATTTAAATGACGTGAAAATAATACTTTTTTTACGCAATAAAAATATGCTCGACTAAGAGCTGAAAAATTAGACAAACGGTATTGTTGTGAGGTGAACGTTATTTTTTATGTTGAAAAGAGGTGGTTTTAGAAATAAAAAGCCACTCATGTAGAGTGGCTTTTTTAGTGTTTATAAAATAGTGTTATTTTATCGTTTAATAGAGAAGTGTGTTTTCAATTCTTTAGTAGCACCATCTTCTACATATTCCACTTTGAACCAGTAATCAGTTGCAGGCATATTGGCACCGTTGTAAG
>CANLRK010000016.1 GCA_947493535.1 uncultured Flavobacteriaceae bacterium
GCATCATAGTTAGAAATTGTACTAGTCCCATCAGCAGCACAAGTAGGTGCTACCGAAGTTATCGTTGGTACCGCAGGTGTAATCAACATAGCTGCATTACTAAATGATGCAGACGCTGTTGATTGACAGCTACCATTATCACCAATTACAGTATAAGAAGTCCCTACAGTCATTCCAGAGATTACACCACCAGCACCTACAGTAGGTCCAGCCGGAGTAAACACATAAGTTAAGGTACCATCGTAGTTCGAAATTATACTAGTCCCATTAGCAGCACAAGTAGGCGCTACCGAAGTTATAGTTGGTACTGCAGGAGGTGTACAACATAATTGTGTTGATGCAACAGTTTTAATTTCATCAATTGTACAACCAATATCTCCCCATGCACCAAATTCACCATCAGCAAAAGTTTTTATAGAAACGGAGCAATCGGTAGTTCCAGCTCCACAGTTTCCACCAGGTCCAACTGTTAAGGTAAAACAAAGCGTATAATCAAAAGTGTTTGTTCCACAATTTGGATAATCTCCATCTCCAAAAGAATCATCTGGGTCAGTTGGGTCATTACCGGTACATTGTCCTGTAGCAGGGTCATAAGAAGATAAAAAATACCAACCAGCAGGCATTGCTGTTCCCGCAGGATAATACCCATTTACATTATAAGTTACGGATCCTGCAGGAAACCATTGCCAAGAACCCGCAGCTTCACCAGCACAAGGATTTTGTGGTCCTGGAGGCCCTGGAGCACCCGTTGCTTGAATTACTCCATTTACATTTAAAGGAGTTCCAATATTTACAGGCATTCCATCTGCATCAAAAGAAGCTGGATCCCAACAATCACCAAATGTAGGAACAAAAGCTCCTATATAGTTACAGTTTACTTGCTCCCAGTCGGTAAGGTTGTAACAAAAAGTTACTTGCTCACCTGGTAAATAAGGTCCTGCTAAAGGTGATCCCATAGAGGTTGCTGTAGCTGCGATGCTACTATTAGTATTACACGCACTGGCGTCAACATTTTGAGTTACACATAAATCAAAATTTCCGGAAGAACCAGAAACATTCGAAACAGCAATTAAATATGTTGTTCCAGCAGAAACAGCAATACCAGTAGAGGAAGCAGTACCTCCTGTACCTTCGTTACAATGAACCGTGGTGTATGTTGTACAGTCTGCCGTAGAGAATAAAACAAATTCTGGAGTAGTCATATCTCCACTAGTTAAATTGATATCTAGTGTAGCCGTATTAGCATCAGTTGTAATAGAATACCATACGGTACTATTAGGCATATCTTGACAGTTAGCACCTGCAAAGTCAGGACCAGCAGTAGCACCGGTGTTACAATCGTTTACACAGGCAGCTCCACCACCTGGTGCATTTAGTGTTAAAGTTGCAGGCGAACCACAATCTTCATTGTCAACACAAGTTGCAGAAACAACAGGGTTGGTTACACAAACAGATAATGTTCCGCTAGTGTCATTACCATTACTAGAAACAATAACCCAATAAGTCGTACCCGCGGTAAGACCGTTGGTTACCCCTGATATTGAAGCATAGTTACCGTTTTGATCGATACAGTTTTCTACTGTAAATGTTCCTCCACAAGTTCCATCACT
>CANLRK010000017.1 GCA_947493535.1 uncultured Flavobacteriaceae bacterium
ATGGTAGCTGTCAATCAACAGCGTCTGCTTCATTTAGTAATGCAGCTATGTTGATTACACCGGCTGTTCCAACTATATCTTCGGTAGCGCCTACTTGTGCTGCTGATGGAACTAGTACAATTTCGAACTACGATGGTACGCTAACGTATACCTTTACTCCGGCAGGACCTACTGTAGGTGCTGGGGGAGCAATCTCTGGAATGACTGTAGGGACTTCGTATACCGTAACAGCAGCAAATACAGACTGTACGTCTGCAGCTTCTGCTTCGTTTAGTAACTTAGCACAGTTATCTGTGCCTGCGGTACCAACGATAACTTCGGTAGCACCTACTTGTGCTGCTGATGGGACTAGTACAATTTCTAACTATGATGGTACCTTAACTTATGTGTTTACTCCGGCTGGACCTACTGTAGGTGCTGGGGGTGTAATCTCTGGAATGACTGTAGGGACTTCATATACCGTAATTGGTGATAATGGTAGCTGTCAATCAACAGCGTCTGCTTCATTTAGTAATGCAGCTATGTTGATTACACCGGCGGTACCAACAATAACTTCGGTAGCGCCTACTTGTGCTGCTGATGGTACTAGTACAATTTCGAACTATGATGGTACGCTAACGTATACCTTTACTCCGGCTGGACCTACTGTAGGTGCTGGGGGTGCAATCTCTGGAATGACTGTAGGGACTTCGTATACCGTAACAGCAGCAAATACAGACTGTACGTCTGCAGCTTCTGCTTCGTTTAGTAATGCTGCGCAGTTGTCTGTGCCTGCGGTACCAACGATAACTTCGGTAGCACCTACTTGTGCTGCTGATGGGACTAGTACAATTTCTAACTATGATGCTACCTTAACTTATGTGTTTACTCCGGCTGGACCTACTGTAGGTGCTGGGGGTGTAATCTCTGGAATGACTGTAGGGACTTCATATACCGTAAT
>CANLRK010000018.1 GCA_947493535.1 uncultured Flavobacteriaceae bacterium
CCTTAGGAGGGGATCCTGATTGGGGAGGGACATGGACTCATAGTACAAGTGTTGATATTTCAGATGTTAATAATGTAGACTTTAGTTCATTACCAGTAGGTGATTATGACTTTACGTATACTTTTCCTGTAAACGGAACATGCCCAAGTGTTAATGCTATCGTTACGGTTTCAATAAACCCAATCCCTGCTGCTTCAAACCCATTAGAACCTTTTATTTTTGAAGCTTGTGATGATGATAACGACGGACACGTTTTTTATAATTTAGAAGATATATCAAATGAAATTACTGGAGGAAATCCTGACTTAACTGTAACCTATTTTGAAACTTTCGTACAAGCAGTTGAAGGTTTTGGAGCTCTAGAGAGTCCTTATGAAAATGTTAATGAATACTTACAAACCTTATATGTGCGCGTAACAAATCAATTAACAGGATGTTATAACACTGCAGAAACTGTTCAGTTGGTAGTGTATAATAGCCCAGAATTACCAGATGGTGATTTAGTGTATGCTTCTTGTGAAGATGCGGGTAGTGACGATGGTTTTGTTCAGT
>CANLRK010000019.1 GCA_947493535.1 uncultured Flavobacteriaceae bacterium
CCTGATATTGAAGCATAGTTACCGTTTTGATCGATACAGTTTTCTACTGTAAATGTTCCTCCACAAGTTCCATCACTTGAAGAAGCTACCACATATTCAGGTCTGAATCCTCCAGTAGTGGATGACACATCAATAGTAGCAGAAGGTCCTTGAGCAACAAAAGAGAACCATGTATCAATGGTTCCTTCTTCACAACCACCATTACCTATAGTGCTTGTGGTTCCTACAGAAGAAGTTGCGCAAGTACCTCCCGTTAAATCAGTAACAGTAGTGGCAGTTGCACAATCATCTTGAGCATAAGCAGTAGATGCTACTAAAAGAAGTAGCATTACTACAATAGATTTTAAATATTGTTTTTTTAACATCATACTTCTAATTATTTAGTTTATAAGTTGCAACCTCTAAGGGTTTAAAATCATGTCTTTGTATTTTGGTTTTAGAAGGTAAATACAAAATAGATTTATCGTCTATAGAAATAAACACATCTTGAGAAAACTGTCTTTTTTCTATAATTAAGTTGTATATGTTTTGACTCAATAGTGG
>CANLRK010000020.1 GCA_947493535.1 uncultured Flavobacteriaceae bacterium
TTACCTAATTGTGCAATGATGTCATCATTACTTAATGGAGTTGGGTTAGCATCTACGTGAAGGGTAACCTGTACTATCACATAACATCCTGTAGAGGCATCTAATACACGCGCATAAACATCATCTGCTCCAGGTGAATTTTCATAAGCTGCAGTGTTTGTTATTGGATTAATTCCAGCTTCAGCATCACTAGGAGTTTCATGAAAAGTAACTTCTAATCCGGAAACTCCGCTTGTAATTTCAGGTATAGCTGCATCTAAATCAAATGGGTAAACACCATCCATTTCATCAAAAAAGTCGTCATCACAAGCATACAAAGAGTAAGGATTCGGAACAGCAGGTAATAGGTCTACATGTAATGTAATCGGTCTTACCGTAGTACAAGCATTACCATAACTGTCTGTATTGGCATTAGCCACAGCCA
>CANLRK010000021.1 GCA_947493535.1 uncultured Flavobacteriaceae bacterium
AGCACACTTCTCGATTAAACGATAAAATAACACTATTTTATAAACACTAAAAAGCCACTCTACATGAGTGGCTTTTTATTTTTAGAAACAAAAAAAATTATTCCACATTAAAACAAGACTCCTTTTAACGAGTAATTTTACCTTTTAACGAACATTCTTTAAAAATCTTAAAATTATCTTAATTTCACGCTAAATAAACCTATGTTAAGGGTAGGGTAAATGTTAATCTATGCGTTAATATTTTGTGAATACCGAAATAGTACATACCCAAGAAAGGTTTAATTATAAAATTTTAACACCCATTTTTATGATCAAAAAAGCTTACACCTACATAGCTAATATTTCTATTAGCGTATTTGCAAATTCTTATATAATATTTAAAAAATAACACTTAATACTATGAAAAGAAGCGTTACTCTTT
>CANLRK010000022.1 GCA_947493535.1 uncultured Flavobacteriaceae bacterium
AATTACGATGAAGCAGTAGCTCAGGAAAACCCTATTGCTACACCAGATAACTTTAACAATACGAGTAACCCACAAACTATTTATGTACGTGTTACCAATGATGGTACTAACATTGATGGTGATGGTTCTGGATGTTACACTATCATAGAATTCCAAGTATACGTACCAGTACCAGAAGTATTTATTACTGGTAACCAAGTATTATGTGTGGATGAAAATGGTGTGCCATTAGCCAACGCTACATTACCAGTGTTAACAGCTAATGTAACGCCAGTAAGTACTGGGTATGATTATCAATGGGCTTTAAACGGAGTAAACATCCCTGGGGCTACTAACCAAACTTACACGGTTACCCAA
>CANLRK010000023.1 GCA_947493535.1 uncultured Flavobacteriaceae bacterium
GCAATCTCTGGAATGACTGTAGGGACTTCATATACCGTAACAGCGGCGAATACCGACTGTACGTCTGCAGCTTCTGCATCATTTAGTAACTTAGCACAGTTATCTGTGCCTGCGGTACCAACTATAACTTCGGTAGCGCCTACGTGTGCTGCTGATGGGACTAGTACAATTTCTAACTATGATGGTACACTAACTTATGTGTTTACTCCGGCTGGACCTACTGTAGGTGCTGGGGGTGTAATCTCTGGAATGACTGTAGGTACTTCGTATACTGTAACAGCAGCTAATGCCGACTGTACGTCTGCAGCTTCT
>CANLRK010000024.1 GCA_947493535.1 uncultured Flavobacteriaceae bacterium
GAACCAGGAGAATATACCTTAGTAGTTACAGCGGCCAATGGCTGTGAGTCAAGTTGTAGTACCATAGTAGGTCAAGACGTTACCCCACCAGGGTGTGAGGCCGACAATGATGGACCATTGACTTGTGATAAATTAAGTGTGAACTTAAGTGGAGGTCCAGATGGTGCATCGAGTTATGCATGGAGTGGTCCAAATGGCTTCAGTGCCAATACCCAAGATGCAGTAGCGAGTGAACCAGGAGAATATACCTTAGTAGTTACAGCGGCCAATGGCTGTGAGTCAAGTTGTAGTACCATAGTAGGTCAAGA
>CANLRK010000025.1 GCA_947493535.1 uncultured Flavobacteriaceae bacterium
TTCTTTAGTAGCACCATCTTCTACATATTCCACTTTGAACCAGTAATCAGTTGCAGGCATATTGGCACCGTTGTAAGTACCATCCCATCCTGGTCCATCAGGGTCTAATTGTTTTAATAATTTTCCATAGCGGTCAAAGATGTAAATAATTGAGATTGGTAAGTCTCTAATACCTATAATTTGCCAAGTATCGTTTACACCATCACCATTAGGTGTAAAGAAACGAGGGTAATCAATTACCAGTACAGAAATTGTATCTGACCAACACCCTTCCCCATCAGTAATGGTAATATAGTGTAA
>CANLRK010000026.1 GCA_947493535.1 uncultured Flavobacteriaceae bacterium
TTTAGTAATGCAGCTATGTTGATTACACCGGCTGTTCCAACAATAACTTCGGTAGCGCCTACTTGTGCTGCTGATGGTACTAGTACAATTTCGAACTATGATGGTACTTTAACTTATGTGTTTACGCCAGCAGGGCCTACTGTAGGTGCTGGAGGAGCAATCTCTGGAATGACCGTAGGGACTTCGTATACCGTAACAGCGGCGAATACCGACTGTACGTCTGCAGCTTCTGCTTCGTTTAGTAATGCTGCGCAGTTGTCTGTGCCTGCGGTACCAACGATAACTTCGGTAGCACCTACT
>CANLRK010000027.1 GCA_947493535.1 uncultured Flavobacteriaceae bacterium
CCATTTTCATCCACACAAAGTACTTGGTTACCAGTAATAAATACTTGTGGTACTGGTACGTATACTTGGAATTCTACAATAGTGTAACATCCAGAACCATTAGTAGCAGGAGTAATACCTGTACCATCATTAGTAACACGTACATAAATAGTTTGTGGGTTACTCGTATTGTTAAAGTTATCTGGTGTGGCAATAGGGTTTTCCTGAGCTACTGCTTCATCGTAATTCGTATAGTATGCTGCAGATACACCAGATTCTACTCCAGG
>CANLRK010000028.1 GCA_947493535.1 uncultured Flavobacteriaceae bacterium
AGTCATCCCAGAGATTGCTCCCCCAGCACCTACAGTAGGCCCTGCCGGAGTAAACACATAAGTTAAGGTACCATCATAGTTCGAAATTGTACTGGTTCCATCAGCAGCACAAGTAGGTGCTACCGAAGTTATCGTTGGTACGGCAGGCACAGACAACTGCGCAGCATTACTAAACGAAGCAGAAGCTGCAGACGTACAGTCTGTATTCGCTGCTGTTACGGTATACGAAGTCCCTAC
>CANLRK010000029.1 GCA_947493535.1 uncultured Flavobacteriaceae bacterium
TTTAGTAATGCAGCTATGTTGATTACACCGGCTGTTCCAACTATATCTTCGGTAGCGCCTACTTGTGCTGCTGATGGGACTAGTACAATATCAAACTATGATGGTACGCTAACATATACCTTTACTCCGGCAGGACCTACTGTAGGGGCTGGAGGAGCAATCTCTGGAATGACTGTAGGGACTTCGTATACTGTAACAGCGGCGAATACCGACTGTACGTCTGCAGCTTC
>CANLRK010000030.1 GCA_947493535.1 uncultured Flavobacteriaceae bacterium
CCGTTAGTTCCAGTATAGTACATTTGGTTACCAGTAAGGTTAGTACCGTTAATTACTGGAAGCATATAGCTATCACAAACTTCTTGGTTTGTAAGTAATGTAATGTCAGGTGTAGGGTACATCGCCGTATTACTAAACGAAGCAGAAGCTGCAGACGTACAGTCGGCATTAGCTGCTGTTACAGTATACGAAGTACCTACAGTCATTCCAGAGATTACAC
>CANLRK010000031.1 GCA_947493535.1 uncultured Flavobacteriaceae bacterium
ATTAACGGTACTAACCTTACTGGTAACCAAATGTACTATACTGGAACTAACGGTACTGGTACAGCGTATGCTGAAGGTACAACATTAAACTATGCTGACTTTGCTACATACCCTGTTACGTTATATATTTATGATATAACAACAAACATGTGTAGTGACGAGGAAAGCTTTGAGTTAATCATCAATGCTACACCTGATATTACTCCTCTTGCTAATCAAG
>CANLRK010000032.1 GCA_947493535.1 uncultured Flavobacteriaceae bacterium
GATTACCCTCGCTTCTTTACACCTAATGGTGATGGTGTAAACGATACTTGGCAAATTATAGGGATTAGAGACTTACCTATCTCAATTATTTACATCTTTGACCGTTATGGAAAATTATTAAAACAATTAGATCCTGATGGACCAGGATGGGATGGTACTTACAACGGTGCCAATATGCCTGCAACTGATTACTGGTTCAAAGTGGAATA
>CANLRK010000033.1 GCA_947493535.1 uncultured Flavobacteriaceae bacterium
GGATGTTCCTGCCATGATTAGCTTGAACTATTCTGATAACTGTGATGCTAGTGGTACTGTACTTGGTGTGGATAGTGCTCTTGTAGGTGATACTTGTGGAGGAACCATTACACGTACTTGGAATGTAGCTGATAGCTGCGGAAACAATGCCATTGAAGTAGCACAAATCATTACGATTGACGATACTATTGCGCCAGTAATTGAAGC
>CANLRK010000034.1 GCA_947493535.1 uncultured Flavobacteriaceae bacterium
CCTGCGGTACCAACGATAACTTCGGTAGCACCTACTTGTGCTGCTGATGGGACTAGTACAATTTCTAACTATGATGCTACCTTAACTTATGTGTTTACTCCGGCTGGACCTACTGTAGGTGCTGGGGGTATAATCTCTGGAATGACTGTAGGGACTTCTTATACTGTAATTGGTGATAATGGTAGCTGTCAATCAACAGCGTCTGC
>CANLRK010000035.1 GCA_947493535.1 uncultured Flavobacteriaceae bacterium
TGTGAAGATGCGGGTAGTGACGATGGTTTTGTTCAGTTTGATTTACTAGACTATGCAACTAATGTATTAGGTATAGACCCTACATTAACTATTGAGTTCTACACCAACTTAGATGCTTCAGGTAACCCTGTAGGTTTAATACCTAACCCTACATCGTACACCAATATCAGTACGCCAGACCAAGTAATTTATATGGCTGTGGCTAA
>CANLRK010000036.1 GCA_947493535.1 uncultured Flavobacteriaceae bacterium
GTGTAAGTTTGGTTAGTAGCCCCAGGGATGTTTACTCCGTTTAAAGCCCATTGATAATCATACCCAGCACTTACTGGAGTTATATTGGCTGTTAACACTGGTAATGTAGCATTGGCTAATGGTACTCCATTTTCATCCACACAAAGTACTTGGTTACCAGTAATAAATACTTGTGGTACTGGTACGTATACTTGGAATTCTAC
>CANLRK010000037.1 GCA_947493535.1 uncultured Flavobacteriaceae bacterium
GTAGAATTCCAAGTATACGTACCAGTACCACAAGTATTTATTACTGGTAACCAAGTACTTTGTGTGGATGAAAATGGTGTACCATTAGCCAACGCTACATTACCTGTATTAACAGCCAATGTAGCGCCAGTAAGTGCTGGGTATGATTATCAATGGGCTTTAAACGGAGTAAACATCCCTGGGGCTACTAACCAAACTTACAC